>JAHAJA010000001.1 GCA_018372435.1 Clostridiales bacterium
ATCAAAAGTTTGAAAGACTTACTTCCACTATATAGTTTGAAAGACTAACTTCTATATGTATGAAGAGGTAGGGTCGAATTTAAATTTACAATTTAGAAAATAATAAAAAAATGGAAATTATAAATAAAACATATTGACAAAGTATGGAAAGTAGGTTATTATACTAAAAAGCAAATCATAGTAATATAATATGAAATATATGAAAAGGTTAAGTGGGAGTTCAATACAGAAGAAAAAATAGTAAAGAAAGGGGAGGAATAGAGAGGGGGATTCTGTGAGAAAGCTGAAAGATATTGGAATTCAATTAATTATTCCAATTATAATCGTATTGGCCTGGCATTATACTACCACATATACAGATACACCATCGAGTATCTTACCGAGTATATCTAAGGTAAAGAAAGCATTCGGGGGCATGGTACAGACAGGACAATTGCAAGAAGATTTGCGTGTTAGTTTTACAAGAGTAACGAAGGGATATGCGTATTCAATTTTATTTGGTGGGATACTGGGTATCTTAATGGGGATGTTTCCTGTTGTTAAGAAGCTATTTGGATTGATAACTACAGTTATTCGTCAGATTCCAATGATTGCATGGATACCACTTGTTATACTATGGTGTGGTATTGGCGAAGAATCAAAGATTGTTATTATAGTGATTGCCGCTTTCTTCCCTATTATGGTAAATACATTGAATGGTGTTGAAAGTACACCAACTGGTTACATAGAAGTTGCAAGGTTGTATAAATTAGGCAAGATTAAAACATTTGCGAAGGTGTATTTGCCACATGCATTACCACAGATGTTAGTTGGATTAAAGTTAGGTTTGGGAGTTTCCTGGATGGCAGTTGTTGCTTCCGAGTTAATAGCAGCTACCGCAGGAATAGGCTATCGTATGAGTGATGCAAGAAGCTTAATGCGATCGGATATCGTAATTGTCTGCATGTTAGTCATTGGCTTGGTTGGCATTATTATGGATAAGGGGTTATCTCTATTATTCAAAGCACTCACTCCATGGGAGAGAAGAAGTGGAGGAAAGACAAATGGCTAAGGAGATCTTGCAAATCAAAAACTTAGAGAAAAGATTTATTGTTAATAAACAAGAGGTTCCCATTCTAAAAGGTATTAATCTTACTGTCGAAGAAGGAGAATTCATCACCATAGTTGGTCATAGCGGTTGTGGTAAGAGTACCTTGTTGAAGATTATTGCTGGTTTGGTTGACTATGAGGAAGGTGAGGTTATACGTAATGGTAAGAAAGTAGTTCAACCAGGTACCGATTGCGGTATGGTATTCCAGGAACATCGATTATTACCATGGTTAAAGATTAGAGATAACGTAGGGTTTGGAATTAAGAATCTTGATAAGAGGGAAAGAGAGAAGTTGATCGAGAAACACATTGAACTAGTTGGGCTCGAGGGCTTCGAGAAGGCGTATCCAAGTCAATTATCTGGAGGTATGTCACAAAGAGCAGCAATAGCAAGAGGACTTGTGGCAAACCCTAGTATCTTACTACTAGATGAACCTTTTGGTGCATTAGATGCATTAACGAGGATTCAGATGCAAAAAGAGATTTTACGAATACAAAAGGAAGAGAAGACAACAATGATTATGGTTACCCATGATATTGATGAAGCTATATACCTAGGAAGAAGAGTTATTGTAATGTCAGCAAGACCAGGTGAGATTAAATCTATATTGACGATTGAATCATCAGTTGCTAGAAACAGAGGTGGTGCCGAATTTAGCTATTATAAGAAAAAGATATTAGACCACTTCTTTGAAGAAAGCGAAGAAGCAATTGAGTACACGATATAGACAATTAAAACATAGAACAGAACGTATTGTAGTATAAGGAGGAGAGTTATGAGCGCATATAAGAAGAATGCAATTAGTGATACTGATATGAATAAAATAAGGGAATTCCTTGAGACGATTCAATACGGTTCGGTTACGGTAATAGTACAGGATGGAAAGGTCATTCAAATAGAAAAGAATGAGAAGGTCCGAATAAAATAAATATATGATGTTAAACTGACTAGAAAACTAGAGGTTTCAGATGGTGCTATACCTTCTGGAACCTCTTTTCAAGTTTTAGAGAATGCTATAGTTACAACTTGATTGGTATTAGGAGTGTCAAGTCACATTTGGCTTTATGATAATAGAAATAGACACTAAGAATGGAGGATTTATTATGGGGAAATTATTCACATCAGAATCAGTAACAGAAGGGCATCCAGATAAGATTGCAGATCAAATCTCAGATGCAATCTTAGATGCATTATTAGAGCAGGATCCATATTCAAGGGTAGCAGCAGAAACAACAGTGGCAACAGGTTTAGCACTAGTAGTTGGAGAGATTACCACAGATGCCTATGTGGACATAGCTAAGGTAGTCCGAAAGACAATAAGGGATATTGGATATACGAAGAATGCAGGAGGATTTGATGCGGACTCCATTGCAGTTCTTACTTCCATAGATGAGCAATCTGCGGATATTGCACTGGGGGTAGATAAAGCATACGAATCAAAGCAAGAAGGAGTAAAAGAAGACTTCGGAACAGGAGCAGGCGATCAAGGAATTATATTTGGCTATGCAACTAACGAAACATCGGAGTATCTACCACCTGCCATATCTTATGCTCATCGTTTGACAAGAAGATTAACAAAAGTAAGGAAAGAAGGACTTTTACCTTATCTAAGACCCGATGGTAAATCACAAGTTACGGTCGAGTTCGATGATGAAGGTAAAGTGGCTAGAATCGATACAATCGTTATCTCAACACAACATAGCGAAGTAGTAACGTTAGGACAGATTAAGCAAGACGTAATCAGATTTGTTATCAAAGAAGTAATACCTCCCCAGTTATTAGATGAGAATACGAAGTATTTCATCAATCCTACGGGAAGATTCGTAATTGGTGGACCACAAGGTGATGCAGGATTAACAGGAAGAAAGATTATCGTAGATACATATGGAGGTACCGGTAGACATGGAGGTGGCGCATTCTCTGGTAAGGATCCAACCAAGGTTGACCGATCGGCAGCATATGCAGCAAGGTGGGTAGCTAAGAACATTGTTGCAGCGGGAATTGCTGATAAGGCGGAGATAGAACTAGCCTATGCGATTGGAGTAGCAAAGCCTGTTTCTATAGCTGTGGACACCTTTGGTACTGGTAAGTATTCAGATGAGAAGATTGTTGAGGTAATAGAAAAGGTATTTGATCTACGTCCCGAGGCAATTATTAATGCATTGGATTTAAGAAGACCAATCTATAAGCAAACAGCGGCATACGGTCATTTTGGTAGAACTGATATAGAACTTCCTTGGGAAGAGCTAAATAAGGTTGAGGAGATAAATGAATTGATAGATGAATATTTTACACGCAACTTTGTGTCTGCGGCCCAAAGTTTACAGGCTACGGAAGGGAATGGTTATTAATATGAGCAAGAAAATAGGAAAACATATAGCTATCTATGGTAAAGGTGGAATTGGAAAATCAACCACCACCTCCAATATCAGTGCTGCCTTAGCAGAGGCGGGATATCGAGTAATTCAGATAGGGTGTGACCCAAAGAGTGATTCAACAAATACTTTACGAGGTAATAATTATCTGCCCACTGTACTTGATAGTTTAAGAGAAGGGAAGAAGATTCATCTAGAGGATATATCGGTAGTTGGTTTTAAAGGTGTCTTATGTATTGAATCGGGGGGCCCTGTTCCTGGGGTTGGCTGTGCAGGACGTGGAATTAATGCAGCAGTTAGTTTGTTACAAGAGTTGAATCTATTCGAGGAATTCAAGCCTGATTATGTATTATATGATGTTCTTGGAGATGTTGTATGTGGTGGATTTGCCGTTCCAATCAGGGATGGAATTACCGATCGCGCATATGTTGTAAGTTCCTCCGACTTTATGGCAATATATGCAGCGAATAATCTTTTCAAAGCCATTAACAAGTATGCCCCTTCAGGCGGGGCAAAGCTTGGCGGCGTAATTGGTAACGGCTTATCCGCTGGTTATTCTAAATCTATTCTAAATGATTTCACAGAAAAGACAGGAACAAAAACGGTTGGCTATATTCCACGTTCACTTGTTGTGTCACAAAGTGAGTTGTTTGGAAAGACAGTGATAGAAGCACATCCAAAAGATCCACATGCCGGGATTTATCGCAACTTATCCACGTATATAGCAGAAAGTGAGGATTTGGTGATACCAAATCCACTGGGTGTGACGGAATTAAAGGATTGGGCAAGAGAGTGGGGAGATAAGATCTTTGACCTTGAAACAGGGGTTATTAGTGGGTCCGAAGCTATCTAGAAAGGAGGCGTTCATGGGGGTTTTAGATGAAAGGAAATTAGTAGCGAGAGAAAAGAGAAATTCTACAATTACAGCGTACTATGGCCAGGTGGAAAACTTACGAGAAGACTTAGAAGTTTCAGAGATACGCCAAAGGATACGAACCTTCTCGCAAACTACATCGGATGAGTTAATCGTAGCCCTTGATCTCTTAAGCACCATACAAGATATAGCAGTTGTGGTTCATGGTGCGACGGGGTGTAGTGCATCGATGATCGGTTACCAGTTTAGAAACGCTAGACAATTTAAGAAAGATGGGGCTATCTCAAGTGATCGGTCTACCTGGTATTCAACTAATCTTGATGAAAGAGATACCATTATGGGGGGCGATGAGAAATTAAGAATCGTCATAGAACGTGCGTATTATGATCATAAACCGAACGTGATATTTGTTGTTGGAACTTGTGTTGTTGCAATCAATAATGATGATATGACCTCTGTAGTATTAGAATTACAAGAGGAGTTAGAGATTCCAATTATAGTAATTGATACAGATGGATTTAAGTCAAAGGCTGGCATTAATGGAAGTGATATTGTGCTACATGGTATTGGAAAATATTTGATCTCTCAAAAATCTACAGATAAACAGAATAGACAGGTCAACATCATTAGTACCACGTTGAATTACAAAGCTAAAAAAGAGCTACATCGTATATTTGATAAGCTAGGACTGAAAGCAAATGTGATTCCAAGGTATGCAACAATTGATGATATCCAGAAGGCAAATGAAAGTATCGTCTCTATGGCATTAAACGGTGAGGAAGCAGAAGTTCTTCTACAAGGTTTGGAGGAGATAGGTATTCCTGCAATCACAGCACAAGCACCGATTGGAACAACCGCAATTAGTAAATGGCTCAATGAATTAGGGAAACATCTAGAAATCCAAGATAAAATTGAGACATTCATTAGGGAAGAGGAGAAGAACGTACAAAGTTACATAGCAAGTCAACCTCTAAAAGGAGAAAAAGTATATATTGATCTGCCGGCGAGTCTAGCAACAAGTATAGTTGAATTGGCAGAAGACCTTGGTGGTGAAGTGGTTGGAATTACAATACCTTTTGTCGATGAGAGTAACAAAGAGAGTCTGAAGAACTTGAAGAAAGAGACATATATACAGGTTGGAGACAGTCAGCTATTTGAATTAGCCAATATATTTAGTAAGAACCAAGTAACTTTTTATATAGCAGAGAAAGCTAATGGGGACTTTATTTCCAAGCAAGGGGTTATTCCTATAGCGATTGGCAATAAGAATATCTTCTTCTATCAAGGAATTAAGACCTTTGTTAATAGTATTCAACGCGCAAAACGAAGCGTGTCTTATACAAGGTATATTAGTGAGGATGCAGTTAATCCTTATTCAAATACGTGGACGAAGAAAAGCACGAATTGGTATATCAAGCAGGAGGTGAAGTAAGGTGTCAAAAAGCATTGAGAGAGGTCGTTATGGGTGCAATCTACATGGAGCGATACAAACCATAACCCAGATTCAGGGAGTTGTGCCGATAGTGCACTCTACACCAGGTTGTGGATTGCAGCATGATATCGCTAAGAAGGTAGGGAGCGCCTATGCAGCTTACGTTCAAGGGTATGAAATACCAAGTTCTAATGTCTATGAGAAGCAAGTCATCTTTGGTGGGACATCAAGATTGCGTGAACAGATTAAGAATACAGTCAAGGTAATGAAAGGAGATTTATACGTTACTTTGTCCGGATGTGAGTCTGAGATGGTTGGAGATGATAGTATCTCCATGACGCAGGAGATTGTGGATCAAGGTGAGAAGGCAATCAATTACAAGGCACCAGGGTTTAAGGGAGATCAATATATTGGATATGAAGGAATCGTCAGCACGTTGATTGACAAACTACCAGGTGTATATGAAAACGTAACGGAGGAAATCAACGATAATCGTATCCAGGTCAATATTCTAGGAATAATTCCAGTGCAGGATATCTACTGGCAAGGTAATCTAGATGAGATACAGCGAGTATTGCAATCACTAGGAATAGAAGTCAATAAACTATTGGGATACAGACAATCCATTAATAATTGGAGAAGAATGAATACGGCTAATTTGAATATCGTAGTTTCTAAGTGGGGGCTTGAAGCCGCGAAGAAACTTAAGAAGCTATACCATATACCGTATATAGTAGTTGATAATCTTGGAATGGGACCTGATGCCATGGAGTTGTTGGTTGATCAAATAGCGAAGGAAATACCAATCAAAGTAGAGATTGCTAGAGACTTTTTCCGTAAAGAAAAAGAACGATTCCGCTATGCCTTAAAACAAATTGCCGAATATTACTACGATTATGATTTTCCAAAAAGCGTAGTCATAGTCGGAGATGAAAGCACGACGATTCGATATGCCGATTTTTTAACGAGATATCTTGGTATGGAGATTCTAGCAATTATTATTACTGACTTTGTTGGAGAAGAGACGAAACAGGAACCAAGTGAATATCTAAGGTCACTAGCATATGGCATTTACTATAAGAAGGATACAAGAGAAATCAGTCAAATCATTGAGGAAACAAATCCAGAGCTGATATTAGGAAGTAGTTTGGAAGAAGGGATAGCAAGGAGCCTTGGTGCTTATCACTATACAATCTCCTATCCGGCATATAACAAGGTAATTATCAGCAGTTGTGATGTTGGATATGAAGGAGGAATTGGGCTGATAGAGAATCTAAGCAGTGTTTTATTACAGTGAATCGTATGGTATGTCTGTTGACATTACAATGAGATTAGCTGTGAAGATCTATTATATTTTGAAAGGGGTAAGTATATGAGTAATCGAAAGGAAGTTTTGTATAACGAAATTGAGTTAAGAAATAACATAGGTGTAGAAGGTGTCCGATTCGATCCAAAGATCTTTAAGAGTGTACTCGAAAAAGATGCCAACATAGCCGCATCCCATAACTGCATGGACTTCTCACTTGATGATACGGCTAACGTAGAGATACCAGGTGGATTTCGATTGGAGCATGGTATTGGTGTTCAATTGAATAAGAATTATCGCTCTCCCTATTATCTGGAAGAGGAAGATGGAACAATTTATCTGAAGAATGACGGAGCTATATTATCAAAGATAGAGGTTACGAAGGCTTCACCAATCTATGGTAAGAATACTTCTGATGGAACATCTATGAAAACAATTGTTGCAGCCGGGGACGGACAATATGGTGATAAACAGATTCTAGTTGCTTACAGTAATGAATGTGCACTGAAAGATAAGGGGCTTGATTGTTTATTCTGTAATATTAATGCAACAAAAGATCGTTTCGGGGAGAAAGAGAAGATTGAGTGGAAGAATCCAAAACAAATCGCTGAGACAGTGAAAGCCGCGTATGAGTTAGGATATAATCATCTAACCATTACAGGTGGTTTCATTCCAGAGCGACGTGAGGTGGAGTATTACTTAGACACGGCAGAGACCATACGTGAATATCTTGGAACAGATACATTCAATGGAACAGCTTGTATTGGTGCACCACAAGATTTATCGGTACTTGAGAAGTATAAAGAGGCAGGCTTTAGTACAGTGGGCATTAATCTAGAGGTATGGAATAAAGATTTCTTCAAAGCCATATGCCCTGGTAAAGCGCAATTATGTGGCGGATATGATAATTGGATCAAAGCCATTGATTATGCAATTCAAGTGTTTGGTGTGGGTAATGTACGTAGCAATTTTGTTCCAGGGTTAGAGCCAAAAGAGTATCTGTTAGAAGGAATTGAAACCTTAGCAGAGAAAGGAGTTGTAGCAACGGCGGCGCTAAGCTGGGTACCGAATATTGGATCGAAATTAGAGGGGCATAGAACACCAACGCCAGAATGGCACTGGGATGTTCAACAGAAGATTTATCGTATACTTAGGAAATATGGACGCACCTTTGAACAAGTATATAATGCAACGCCGGGAGCAATTCTACTGCATGATTTTTATAAGGTTGAGAATAAGATGTTAACAGAATAATTTGCTAACATGCGCAACTTGAGATGAAGTAAATCGGAGAGGTCGTCATTCTCAAGCAAAGAGACGTATCTTAACAATAAAAATGTGTAAGATAACGCAAGAGAAATATGGTGTCATAGCCAAGGGGAAAGGCAAGAGTCTGCAAAACTTAGATTACCGGTTCGAATCCGGTGGGCACCATTTAATCTATCAAGAAAAGGTATGATGATAGCTAACTAGATAACTGGAGGCTAATGTATACGTATGATTACGTTACATTAGCCTTTTGTAATTCGTGGCAACAGAAAAGTAATAGTGCAGGTTTTGAGAAAGGCAGGGTGATTTATATGAAGAAAATAAAGCAGCGATGGAGATGGCGCTATGTAACAATTGGATTGTGTATTATAACAACTGCGAGTTTGTGCGTTGCATGTAGTAGTAAAACAAAGAGTAAAGAAGTAAACAGTGAGAGTATTGCACCTGAGAGTAAGGAAGAAAAGGATCTCAAAGAATTACGTTTAGCATTAACCTCAGAAAATAATGATTTAACAGGAATCTTATTAATTGCGAATCAGCAGAATTACATTCAGGAGGAACTAGAAGCGGTTGGGTATAAACTTGAGGTTTATGGATTTGCACAGGCAGGCCCTGCTATCAATGAAGCGTTTGCAGGAAAGAGTATTGATATTGCCATCTATGGGAATCTACCACCATTGGTATTGAAATCCAACGGTATTGATGTATCTGTAGTTGCTTTAACTGATTCGGAATTAGATCAATGTATTATTGTTCCGAAGGATTCAACGATTCAAACGGTGAAGGACTTGAAAGGTAAGACCGTAATTAGTGGAAAAGGCACGATATTAGATGAATATTTTAAAAAAGTATTGCAAGCCAATGATTTAAAAATCGAGGATATTAATGTGATTAATGATGTAGCTACCGCAGCAGCGACCTTCACAAGCAAAAATGCGGATGCTCTGGTAATAAGTCATACACAGGCGCTACTGATTGATAAGCAATTTCCAATTCGATTTATTGAGTCAACGACGGATAGTCATAAGGAGTTAGTTGGTCAGTTAGTACTAGTAGCAAGGAATGAATTCTTGCAAGACCATCCGGAAGTTATGACAGCTTTCTTAAAAGCATATATCCGTGGTTATCAATATGCAATTAGTAATGAGGAAGAGGCTTTTGATGCATTTGTGAATGACAAGGTTAGTAGGGAGCTTGTTGAAAAGGTATATGGTAGTAAGGAAAAAGTATTCTCTAATCTATCGGGTGAGATTACACAGAAAGATATTAATCGATTACAAGAAGTAAATACCTTCCTCTTAGAAAATGGATTAATAAGTAAAACTGTTGATTTGAAAGAGTTTGTTAATGATAGCTTCTATAAAGAGGCATTACAAGAAGTATCTAAGTAGATGTAACTGAGAACTGTATTGACGTAATACGGGTTTGGGAAATTGTAATGGTAGTCATAAAACACATGGATATGTTTGTCGCCGTTATGAGGAGTTTAGCAATTACGTGTTGTGTATAGAAAGGAGAACAAGATGAGTAATATAACAAGGAAAGAAGTAAAAAGCAAAGACGAATTATATGAGGAATTAAAATTAACCCTACAACTTCCCATAAAAGGAATATCTTTTGAAACGGATACCTTCAAGGAGGTAATCGAAAAACACCCAGAATTACAGTTGTTACATCTATGTATGGACCCATCGAGAGATTCTACGGTGGGATATTATATACCTGCTTCTTACTATACAGAAAGCGGTTTTCAGGTATATAGCGGACTAAACAGGAGGGGAGTCTACCATATTGAGAAGGAACAAGGGGCTTATTATATAGCAGATAAGAACTCTAAGTTACTTCGGTTGTATTTTATGAAAGCGCCTAAGTTCTATAGTCAAATTACTTCTGATGGAGTGGCTATGAAGACAATTGCTAGCGACCAAGGAAATAGGGCACATGGTCATAAGATCATAACAATTGCCTATAGTAATGAATGTGCTCTTAGAGATAAGGGACTCGATTGTCTATTCTGTAATATCAATGCAACAAAAAATCGATATGGAGAACAAGATGGTGTGCAATGGAAAACCCCGCTTCAGATTGGAGAAACGGTTAAAGCTGCATATGCAGAAGGCTATGAGCATGTGACAATAACAGGTGGATTTATTCCAGAAAGACGGGAAGTTGACTATTACCTTGACGTAGCTGAAAGTATTCGTGATCACCTTGGAAGAGATGACTTCAATGGAACAGCTTGTATTGGTGCACCGAGAGATTTATCTACGATTGAGAAATATAAAGAGGCAGGGTTTAGCTCGATTGCTTTCAATATGGAGGTCTGGAATAAGGATTTCTTCCAAGCAATTTGCCCAGGTAAGGCAAAGGAGTGTGGTGGTTATGATCATTGGAGAGAAGCGTTAACGTATGCTGTGGAAGTATTCGGAAAAGGCAATGTTAGAAGTAATTTTGTAGCTGGATTGGAACCAAAAGACTATCTCTTAGAGGGGATTGAAACCTTATCATCACAGGGGATTGTGGCAACGGCAACGCCATGGGGGCCAAACCTTGGTTCCAAACTAGAAGGACACCAAAGCCCTACATTCGACTGGCACTGGGAAGTGCAGAATCGGATAACCTCTATCTTAAGAAAGAATGGTATTACCTATAAACAACTATCGAATACAAGTGCAGGTAATTTTATTATTCATGAGATATATCGAATTGAGGAGGGACTGATTAATCTGGATAGCGCAGAATTTCTTGAATAATACGACTAGAAAGGGGAGGAATAGAGTGAGAAAGAAGGAAGATGTAAGTAAGATCGTTTTTATTATGGCAACAGCACTATTAATGAGTGGGTGCTCCGGGAAATCTAATTCTGGTAATGAGAAAGTCGTAGATGACACACAATCTCAATCCATTGAGAATACAAGTTTGCCTACAGGACATAAGGAGGATACACTTAAGATTGGTTACGTTGATGTAACCGGTGGAGGTGTGCTTTCGGATATGTTAGGAGTTGCGAGGGACCGAGGATTTATTGAGGAGGAACTAAGTGCGATTGGAGTAAAGGCAGAACTTGTGCCCATGACAGGTGCTGGTCCAGCAATTAATGAGGCCCTAGCTAGTGAACATCTAGATATCGGGGTGCTTGGAGATGTTCCAGCAGTAATAGGTAAGGCATCGGGAATTGATACGCAAATTATTGCATACAGTGGCTTGAATAATGGAGCTTCCTTAGTTGTAGGTAAAGATGCAACGTATGATTCCTTAGAGGATATGAAGGGAAAGAAAATCGCAACACAACGTGGAGCGTTTATGCATCGGACCCTACAGTATATGCTAAATGATGTAAGCTTGAAAGAGAGTGATATAGAATTCGTAAATGCGAATGCACAGGATAGTGCAGAACTATTAGTAACTGGTAATGTAGATGGTGCAGTAGTAGGTGGGGTTACTCTGACGCGCTTGGTGGAACAAGGGTTTAAGGTCATATGTGATTATAGAGAACAACCAGAATGGGTAGCTGGAAGCTATATAATTGCGCGTACGGAATATATTGAGGAGAACCCGGATATCATACTGGCATTTGTTCGAGCTTTAGCTAAGGCAAAGAAACTGTGTGAGAAGGAAAAAGATACATTATTAAATCAATGGGTAAGTACAGGGGAAAGTGAAGCCTCCTATGAATATCTGTATCCAAATTATGATAATTATTATAGCATTGGAAGCAATGAGGCAACTATACAGAATGGAAAGAATACGTTGCAGTTTTTATTAGATAATAAATTAATAGTAGAAGGTTTTGATATTGAAAAGTGGGAGAATGCTACCTTTTATACGGAGGCATTTAAAGAATTAGGAGAAGAATAATAGAGTATTGATCGAATTCGGGAGGAAAACGTCATGAGTAATAATAGCCAAAACAATCAAACAATTAGGGATTTAAAGCAACAATTGTATAAAGAAGTTGAACTCAAATCACGAATCATTGTTCATGGAATTAAGGTTAATCCAACAATTTTTAAACATCTAGAGTTAGGAGAGAAGGTGCAGGAACAGATTCATGGCCTCTTTGAGATGGACCACAAAGAGCACGCTGGTGTTGCATTCCCATGTAGTTTCACATCACCAAGTGGTATCCATTATAGTTTCACATGGGACCCTGACTCTACTATAACAATTGAGTATGTAGATAATCAATATATTCTTTATGAGCGTGGGGAAGTGAAGTTTCAGGTTACATTTACAGAGCGTCCAAGATATTATGGATTACATACCTCTGATCAGGTGGAGATGTCTCATGTGGCTAGTTTTAATCCTACTAAAACAGTTGGAGTGGCCTATAGTAATGAATGTGCGTTAAAGGATAAAGGACTAGATTGCTTGTTCTGCAATGCCAATGCAACGAAAGATACCTATGCAGATATAGAGAATATTAAATGGAAGAATCCAAAGCAAATTGCAGAGACGGTGAAAGCAGCATATGAATTAGATGGAGGGCTTCATGTTAATATAACAGGAGGATTTATCCCCGAACGAAGGGAAGTAGATTACTATATTGATGTTGCAGAGGCAATTCAGGAGGAACTCGGTCAAAAGGACTTTAATGGGACGGCGGTTATTGGTGCACCTGAAGATCTTTCGGTAATTGATAAGTATAAGGAGGCTGGATACCGAACATTAGCAATTCAAATAGAGTTATGGGATAAGAATATATTCAAGACGATCTGTCCGGGTAAGGAAAAAGAGTGCGGTGGCTGGCAACACTGGGTAGATGCTTTGGAATATGCAGTTAAGGTATTCGGATTTGGAAAAGTAAGAACTGGGTTTGTAGCAGGAATTGAGCCGAAAGAAAAAACATTAGAAGGAGTAGAGTATCTTGCTAAAAGAGGAATTTTAAGTTTGACTAATGCATGGAATCCAAATCCAGGGTCGAAATTAGAAGGACATAGAACCCCGTCACCAGAGTGGCACTTCGATCTTGCCAAGAAGACATATGCCATCTTTAAACAGGTAGGCTTCACATACGAGCAATATTTTGATGTATCACCATCAGCAGATTTTCTTGTTCATGATTTGTATCGTATTGATGAAGAACGTTTACCTATTTTTGGGATCTAAGGAGGAAAGGAAACATAAACATTCTGAACAGATATTTTGTCTAGTAATAGAGATATCTGTTCTTTTTTATTTAAAATATGTTGACTTTTATAAACAGGAGAGGTATACTCTTAATCATATAATCCATATTATATTAGTATGAATAAGAACTGACTGGAAAACCAGAGGTTTTAGATAGTATAGAAGTATACTATTTAAGGCCTCTTTTTGCGTTTTTTTGGTGATGTGTTAGCTATGTTGTTGGCTTAGGAAAAACCAGAGGATTTCATATTATCAATCTAAAAAAGAAAATATAAAAAAATATACTAATCCTATTGACATAGTATGATATAAGTGGTATATTTTAGGAAATTATTTCATATTAATCCAATATGAAATATAAAGAATCGGTTTATACATTAATCTAAAATGGGGTATCAGATTGGTGTAAGAGAAAAGGGAGGACGTTATATGAAGAAAAGAATGAAGAGAATTATTGCACTAAGTTTTGTTTTGTTGTTAGCAGTTGGGGGATTATCAGGCTGCAAGAAGAATTCCTCTTCCTCAGATGGTTCCATTGAGATAACCAATGTATCTTATGATCCTACTAGGGAATTTTATGAGGAATATAACGTAGAATTCGCCAAGTATTGGAAGGATAAAACAGGGCAAGATGTGACCGTTACCCAATCACACGGTGGTTCGGGAAAACAGGCACGTTCCGTTATTGAAGGAAATGAAGCGGATGTTGTTACGCTAGCATTAGCACATGACATCACAGCAATTGAGGAGGCAGGGTTAATTGAGGAAGGTTGGATTAATGAATTCGAAAAGAATAGTTCTCCATATACTTCTACAATTGTTTTCCTTGTACGAAAAGGAAATGATAAGGATATTAAAGACTGGTCAGATCTGATTAAAGACGGTGTGAATGTAATTACGCCAAATCCAAAAACTTCAGGTGGAGCTTGTTGGAATTTCTTATCTGCATGGGCCTATGCAAAGAATCTATATAATGGAGACGAAACTCAGATTAAAGATTTTGTTACGAAGTTATATAAGAACGTAAGTGTATTAGATTCTGGAGCAAGAGGAGCAACCACAACATTTGTTGAGAATGGCCAGGGAGATGTATTAATCGCTTGGGAGAATGAAGCCTATCTTACACTTGATGAACATCCGGATGAGTTTGAGATTGTGACACCTAGTATCAGTATCCTTGCAGAACCTTCTGTAGCAATTGTTGATTCCGTAGCTAAGAAGCGGGGAACGGAGGAAGTAGCGAAAGAATATCTTACGTATCTGTACTCTGATGTTGGCCAAAGATTAGCTGGGGAAAATTATTATCGCCCTACAAATCCTGATATTCTAAAGGAATTTTCTGATGTATTCAATTTAGACCTCAATATGGTTAGTATAGATGATTTTGGTGGTTGGAATGAAGCTTATGAAGTGTATTTTCAAGATGGAGGTATATTTGATCAAATCTATACACAGTAAAAACTAGATACGTATCTAGAGTACTAAGATATATAAATGTATCGAATTATCTAGGCAATTGGGTATATAGAATTATCATGGAAAGGGAGAAATCAGCATGGAGTATAAATTGAAACGAATAAAGAGAAGAAGGGTAATACCTGGATTCCCCTTATCAATGGGGATTACATTAGCAATGGTTAGTATGATTGTGCTGATTCCCATGGCATCTATTATAATCTGTGCTTCCGACCTTTCTTTACAAGAGTTTATACAAATAGTAACGGCAAAGGATGTAGTATCGGGATATGTAGTTAGCTTCTCTTGTGCACTTATAGCAGCGATTATAAATTGTATCTTTGGAGTTATCCTCGCTTGGGTATTGGTTCGATATGAGTTTCCAGGGAAGAGGTTCCTTGATGGAGTAATTGAGCTTCCCTTTGCGCTTCCAACAGCAGTTGCTGGTATATCATTAACGGCATTATATTCGGATCAGGGTTGGATTGGCGGTATATTCGCTAAGTTTGGAATTAAGATTGCCTATACGAAAGTAGGGATTACCATTGCAATGATTTTTATAGGAATTCCTTTCGTAGTTAGAGCGATTCAGCCGGTTTTAGAAAAATTTGATTCACAGTACGAAGAGGCAGCTGCCATGCTTGGAGCGAATGGTAGTAGAACATTCTTCCGAGTAATCTTCCCTGAGATTTTGCCAGCTATGCTAACCGGATTTGGGTTAGCATTGGCTAGGGGAATTGGTGAGTATGGAAGCGTTGTATTCATAGCAGGTAATATTCCATATAAAACACAGATTGCACCGCTACTTATTATGTCGAAATTAGAGCAACTGAAATATACCGATGCAACAGCCATTGCGCTAGTTATGCTAGTGGTATCTTTTCTAATCTTGCTTTTGCTTAATATTATTCAAGTTCATGCAACTAAGAGGACAACATAGAAAGTGGAGGTTGATATGAGTATAAAACAAGATTCAGTAGATTTAAAAAGAGGTGCCAAGATTACAAAGACAGTATTAATTACAGTAAGTTTGTTATTTGTCATTATTATGCTTGTAATACCAATGCTTATATTAATTGTCTATGCTTTTAAGGATGGATTTACAAAGTACATAGAGGCGATTACAGATACCTATACGATTAAGGCGCTACGGTTAACTATAATAGCAACCATTACAGCAGTTGCGATTAATACGTTCTTTGGATTATTCGCAGCTTGGGCAGTTACTAAGTTTTATTTTAGGGGTAAGCAATTACTACTTACATTAATTGATATTCCCTTCGCTGTTTCACCAGTAATAGCAGGTTTGATTTTCATTCTTACATTTGGGCGAATTGGTTGGGCACACGGATTTTTAGAGGCTCATAATATTCAGATTGTTTTTGCAGTTCCGGGTGTAATTATCGCTACGATATTTGTAACATTTCCATTCATATCAAGAGAAATCATACCTGTTTTGAATGCGCAAGGAAAAGATGAGGAAGAGGCGGCAGCACTTATGGGAGCAAGTGGATTCCGTATATTTAGAAAAATAACGCTTCCCCATATGAAGTGGGCGCTGTTATATGGAATTGTATTATGTAGCGCAAGAGCGATGGGAGAGTTCGGTGCGGTATCTGTTTTGTCAGGGCATCTACGTGGTAAAACCAATACACTTCCTCTACATGTAGAGATTATATACAATGAGTTCAAATTATCAGCTGCATTTGCGGTGTCGTCAATCCTAGTGGTGTTGGCGGTAATTATATTAATACTGCGAAATATAGTGGAATATAAGGCGAAGAAGGGAGGACGGTAATATGTACGTAGAACTAAAAAATATCACGAAAACGTTTCAAGATTATAAAGCATCGGATAATGTCAGTTTTGGAATTGAGAAAGGTAAATTAATTGGTTTGTTAGGACCTAGTGGGAGTGGAAAGACAACAATCCTTCGTATGATTGCCGGATTGGAACAGCCAGATTCGGGAGATATCTTCATTAATGGGGAAAGAGTAAATGATATTCCGGCAAGTAAGAGAGGGATAGGGTTTGTATTCCAAAGTTATGCGCTGTTTCGTTATATGGATGTATTCGATAACATTGCATTCGGTTTGGAGATTCAGAAAAAGAATAAGAAAGAAATCAAAGATCGCGTACTCGAATTGATTAAATTAATTGGGTTAGAAGGGCTTGAACATCGTTATCCTAATCAGTTATCAGGTGGGCAAAGACAAAGAGTTGCATTTGCAAGGGCACTAGCACCGAATCCGCAATTGTTGCTATTAGATGAACCATTTGCTGCAATTGATGCCAAGGTAAGACAAGAGCTTAGAAGTTGGCTCAAGGAGATGATTAGCCAAGTTGGAATTACGAGTATATTCGTTACACATGACCAAGACGAAGCCATCGAAGTCGCCGATGAGATCATCATAACCAACCAAGGTCGGGTTGATCAGAAGGGTTCTCCCCTTGAGATCTATAAGAAACCTGGAACTCCATTTGTTGCACAGTTTATCGGTCAATCTAGCATAGTTGAGGATTACAGTAGCTTAGTTGGGTTCGATAAGGTAGAGTCGATGAATCAAGCGATTATTCGCCCAGAGTTTATAAGGATAGCAAAACGTGGGGAATTAAAGCAATATCTTAGTGCTGCTGAAGAAGGTATCGTGGAAAGCATTGCTTTTAGGGGAAATAACTTAGAGGTTAAGGTGCAGGTGAATGGACAGAATTTCACCGCTACAAGGTCTCTTGAGAAGGAAAGCATTCTAGTAGGAGAGGAAGTAGACGTATTGATCTATCGCTTGTATGTATTTGATGAGGATAGAACCTATTTACTTGAGAATAAAGCAATGAAAGACGATAACCCTGTGTTTATATAAGGAGGACGGTAATCACGAAACCCATGTAGTCTGTATATATACTTCTTTCCTTGTAACTATGCACGAAACACGCTACGTAGGTAAGTGCTTCTAAGTATGTGCATATAGTTGCTTAAATTGAACGGAATCACTTTCAACACGACATCCTGTCGTGGTGAAAGTTGGCTCGGCGTCCATGCCTCGCCTTCCTACGTTGTCAAGCACATACTAAGAAGTACTAATTCTACTACGCTATCGTTTCTTAGCATAGTTACAAGAAAAGAAGTATAGGTTAAGGTTATGGAGTTTCGTAATTACCTGAGATTGAGGTATATGTACATGTTATCAAGTATGAGAATAGATATATGATTACATATATAAGAAACTATATATTTTACTATATATTTTTATATAGATACATAAGTATATGAATGCAGATATAGGAATTGAGGCAGAAAGGTAGGGTATGAATGAGTAAAAAAATTACAGTGAAAACCTATAAGACGGATATCTTAATTATCGGTGGTGGTACAGCTGGATGTTATGCGGCGCTTACCATTCGAGAGAAATCAAGTGCAAGTGTGATTATTGCTGAGAAGGCCAATATTAAAAGAAGTGGTTGTTTAGCAGCAGGAGTAAATGCCATTAATGCATACATCGTGAAGGGAAGAACCCCTAGAGATTATGTGGAGTATGCTACGAAAGATGCGGCAGGAATTGTGAGAGATGATTTGTTACTTACGATGTCAGAAGGACTTAACCGGGTAACTAAGAAACTAGAGGACCTTGGTTTAGTGATTTTGAAAGATGAGAATGGTGAGTATGTCGCTAGAGGTAATCGTAATATTAAAATCAACGGAGAGAATATTAAGCCGATTCTTGCGGATGCCGTAGATGCTTTGGAGAATGTAACCGTGTTAAACCGAGTTGCCGTTACGGAGTATCTAGTAAAAGACAATCAAATCTATGGTGCGTTGGCTATTGATACCAAAGAGAATGTGCTTTATGAGATTCATGCAAAGAAAGTAATCTGTGCTACTGGTGGTGCGGCAGGATTATATAGACCAAACAATCCGGGATTTTCAAGGCATAAGATGTGGTATCCGCCGTTTAACACAGGTGCGGGATATGCCATGGGAATTCTATCAGGAGCAGAGATGACTACCTTTGAGATGCGATTCATTGCCCTACGTTGTAAGGATACCATTGCTCCAACAGGTACCATTGCTCAGGGAGTGGGAGCAAAACAGGTGAATTCTATAGGAGAGGTATATGACGATAAATACGGGAATACAACTTCGGAGAGAGTATATGGAACGGTACGAGAGAACCTAGAAGGGCGAGGACCTTGTTATCTAAGAACCGAAGGGATAACGCAGGAACAGGATAGAGAGCTTCTACGAGCATATCTAAACATGGCACCAAGTCAAACGCTTAAGTGGATTGAATCTGGTAAGAACCCAAGTGAGCAAAATGTTGAGATAGAGGGTACGGAACCATATATCGTAGGTGGGCATACAGCAAGTGGATATTGGGTAGATACCAATAGGCAGACCACAATACAAGGACTATATGCGGCAGGTGATGTAGCAGGTGGATGTCCGCAAAAATATGTTACAGGTGCATTAGTTGAGGGTGAAATTGCAGCAAATGCAGTTGTAGAAGCAATTGAGGAAGATAAAGGTAAGAGTGAAAACATTGACCATAGTTATTCAGAGGTTGATTTCATTAGAGATAAGAAAAAGGAAATAGAATCCATTCTTAACCGTGAAGATGCTATCTTTACAACAGAGCAATTAGAAGAGGCAATGCAGAAGGTTATGGATACCTACGCAGGAGGGATTGGCAGTCATTATCAATATAATGAAAAGCAATTAGATCTAGCGGAGGAAAAGATTGAACAGATTATTAAGTTAAGCGAACGCTTACAGGCGGCTAATATGCATGAATTGCTATTTGTATATGAATTACGAGAGCGACTGGTTGTCTGTCAAAGTGTAATCGCACATCTTAAGGCAAGAAAAGAAACGAGATGGCATAGTTTTGCAGAAAACTTAGATTACCCGGATAGCAGTGAGAATTGGTTACGATATGTGAACTCAAAACGAGATGATGGAGAACTTAAGATAATCTATCGAGACTTGGTAAAGCGAGGTGAGACTTATGAGCATAGCAATTAGTCAGAGTAAATGTACTGGTTGCAAGAAGTGTACCACGGTTTGTCCAGGGAGTTTGCTATCACTGAATGAGAATAAGAAGGCATATATTGAGTATCCAAAAGATTGTTGGGGCTGTGCCTCTTGCGTGAAAGAATGCAAATTCGGAGCTATTTCCTTATATCTTGGAGCAGACATTGGAGGAAGAGGAAGTCATCTTTCTACAAAGTGTGAAGAAGATATTGTAACTTGGTTAATTGAGAACCCTAATGGAGAGAATCAAACGATTGTAATCAATCGTAAGGAATCTAATAAGTATTAGATAATAAGGAGGAATAATATGGATCATTTGGATACATTGGAAGCGGAAAGTATATTTATTCTAAGGGAGGCGTACAAGAAATTAGGAAAGCTTGGTATGCTTTGGTCAATCGGAAAGGATTCTACAGTTTTATTATGGTTAGCAAAGAAAGCATTTTTTGGACATTGTCCATTTCCATTCATTCATGTAGATACTACGTACAAGATTCCAGAGATGATCGCTTATCGTGATAAGGTGGCGAAGGAATTAAACTTAGACTTAATCGTACATACAAACTGGGAAGCAATTAATGCTGGTATGGGACCTGAACAAGGTAGATTAGTATGCTGTAAGGCATTGAAGACAGAAGGGTTACAACAAGTAGTTAAGAAATACGAATTTGATGGTTTGATCGTTGGTGTTCGTCGTGATGAAGAAGGTTCTCGCTCGAAAGAGAGAGTGTTCTCAGAACGTAATAAGAATGATGAGTGGGATTATTCAAACCAACCACCTGAACTTTGGGATCAGTTTAAGACAGATTTTCCAAAGGGTAACCATATTCGAGTGCATCCGCTATTGCATTGGAATGAAATTGATATCTGGGAGTATATCAAAAGAGAAAATATGCCTATTATCGATTTGTATTTTGCAAGAGATGGTAAACGTTATCGTAGTTTAGGTTGTGCGCCTTGTACAGGTAAGATTGATTCGAATGCAACATCAGTTACAGACATTATAGAAGAGTTGAAGCACACAACAGTAAGTGAACGCGCTGGAAGGGCACAAGACCAGGAAGATTCTTATGCAATGCAAAAGTTACGTAAAGACGGATACATGTAAAATTTGTGTCTGCTTCAAAAGCAGGCGATAGAAAGGGTATGGTTATTAATATGGCTCAGATTGAAAATATTGATAGATTAAAGATAGTAGTTGTAGGGCATGTCGATCATGGTAAGTCGACGGTTATTGGACGCCTATTATATGATACACATTCGTTACCACAGGGGACGATTGACAAGGTTAAAAGGATTGCTAAGGAGACAGGAAAACCATTCGAATATGCGTATTTATTAGACGCATTTGAAGAAGAACAAAAGCAAGGGATAACCATTGATACCACACAGATTCAGTTTCAAACAGAGAAGAGAGAGTATGTAATTATTGATGCTCCAGGTCATAAGGAATTCCTTAAGAATATGATTTCGGGTGCAGCCAATGCAGAAGCGGCATTTCTTATCATTGATGCCAAGGAAGGTGTACAAGAGCAGTCGAAGCGACATGCATATATTCTATCTTTAATTGGAATCAAGAAAGTTTATGTTGTGTTGAACAAGATGGACCTGGTTGATTATTCGAAGGAAGTATATGAATCAGTTAAGAAGGATATGATGGAATTCCTTGATACACTTAATATTAAACCAATTGATTATATTCCAATCTCAGCGTATTACGGGGAGAATATATTAGAGAAATCAGAGAAATTAGATTGGTTCACAGGTAAGTCTGTGATCGAGGCAATGGATAGTATAGAGAAAGAAAAAGGCCTTGATAAGAAACCACTTCGTTTTCCTATTCAAGATGTCTACAAATTTGATGACCGCAGAATTATTGCAGGCCGTATTGAGTCAGGAACTCTACAAGTAGGCGATGAGATTACGATATATCCAGAGGGCAAGAAGACGACGGTTAAGACAATTGAATACTGGGCAGACAGAGATAAGACAGATGTTGTATCAGCAGGTCAGGCAGTGGGAATCACGGTAAGTGATGAATTCTTTAATAAGCGTGGAGAAATAATTGCCTTTGAGGATAGTAACCCGCTTGTAACGAACTCCTTCCGTGCAAGTATCTTCTGGATGGGTAAGAATAATTTAATTAAGAATAAGAAATATAAGATTAAGTTAGCAACGAGGGAAATCGAAGGAGAATTAGAAGAGATTATCAAAGTTATCGATGCTTCTAGTTTGGATTCAAGTGAACAGGTTCAAAAGGTAGCGCTCAATGATGTTGCTGAGGTTATTATAACTACCAAAGAGCCAGTTGCATTTGATCAATTTTCTCAAAGTCAGGTAACGGGAAGATTTGTAATCGTTGATGGGTATGATGTTGCAGGTGGTGGAATTATAACACAGGCAGAGGAAGAGAAAGAGAACAAAGAGTTAGAGACGTTCCGTAATGGTAAGTTGAAAGCAAGAGGAGATATCTTCGAAGAATTCTACTATAATGTAGAACAATTTACAGTAAACAAAACAGGGGTGACAACGAATACATATACAATTGGAGATGTAATTCCACTAAAAGGGGAAAGTTACGAATATCCACAGTATTTTGATATCCTAGAATTACGTGATAAAGTGGCAATCCAAATCAGAGATGGAAAGATTGCTGATATTATCCCATTACAAGAGTATCGTTATGGAGGTCATCCGATTACAAACGGAAGAGGCTTCGCAGCGAAAGTGAACTCTGAGGAAGAATTAAAACAATTCTTACAAGAATATCAAGAGTTAGATGAAAGAAGTGAAGTTGCATTCTTGAGTAAATGGTTATCTTTCGATACCTACCGTTGGGTAGTATTTCATGGTAATTATTGGGTGATATAAGGTAACAACGATTGATCAGTGCCTGTATTAGTTATGATGAGGGGGAAGAATTATGGAAGAAACGATAAAGTTCAATACAGCTTTGCTACATAGTAATGTAGAAGGTGATAAGAAGACTGGTGCAACGCTAACACCAATCTATCAAGCTAGTGCCTTTGAACAGGAATCGGCAGAGAAGTTAGAGAGAGTGTTTATGAACGCTATGCCGGGTTATTCTTATACAAGAGTTAGTAATCCAACCAATACCTCCTTTGAACAACGAATTACGAACTTAGAAGGGGGAATTAGCACCGTGGCGTGTGCATCGGGGATGGCAGCAATCTTCAACGCCATTATGAATGTAGTGCAAAGTTCTGATGAGATTATCTCAAGTGTAGGAATATTCGGTGGAACAATCGGATTATTCAAGGATTTGGAAGCGTTTGACATACATACTAAGTATATTCTTCAGACAACACCAGAAGAGATTGAGAAGAATATTACAGAGCGTACGAAGGTGATCTTCGCAGAAACAATTGGAAACCCTAAGCTAGATGTATTAGATATAGAGGCAATTGCTGCGGTTGCGAAGAAACATAAAGTCCTATTCATAGTGGATAATACTATAGCTACACCATATCTCGTAAAACCATTACAGCTGGGTGCTGATATCGTAATCCATTCTTCCTCAAAATACATTAACGGTAGCGGTAACTCTATAAGTGGAGTAATAACGGATAGTGGTAAGTTCAAATGGAATGAGAAACAGTACCCACAGATTATGAAGTATAAAAAGATGGGGCCATATGCCTATGTTGCAAAACTTAGAGAGACGATTTTTCGCAATACGGGAGCTTGTTTGTCACCATTTAATTCCTTTCTTAATTGCATAGGGCTGGAGACGCTAGGACTACGCATGGAACGTGCCTGTGCCAATGCATTAGCTTTGGCTAAGTGGTTTGAAACATGTGATCAGGTAGAATATGTGAATTATCCAGGGCTAGGAAGTAGTCCATATCACGAGATAGCGAAGAGGCAGTTTCATAATGAGTACGGTGCCATGGTGACGATACGAATGGGATCGAAAGAAAAGGCATTCGCTGTTATTAATAGTCTTAACTATGCATTGCAGGTGGCTAACATAGGCGACGCTAAGACGCTAGTAATCCATCCGGCTTCCACTATTTATCATTCAAGTTCTAGTACGGAGAAGGAGAATGCAGGAGTATATGAGGATTTGATTCGTATAAGTGTCGGAATTGAAGATATAGAGGATTTGATTGCAGATTTCAAACAAGCAATTGAGAATAGTTAAGAACTAAGTTACTGATTGATTGAACTGTGACATCATCATATTGATAGTTATTTGTGAAACTCTTTGCAATGGAGAAGTTTCGCATACACCTAAATCATATTGAAATTAAAGGAGAGATAATAGTGGCAATTGATTATAGCGCTTTGAAAAAAGGTGGCTTTATGCGCCAGAAGCAAAAGGGGAGATTCTCATTACGTCTACAGGTTGTTGGTGGTACATTAACTTCAGAGAATCTTCAGGCAATATACAAGGTGGCGGACAAATTTGGGAAAGGTTACGTACATCTAACGTCACGTCAAGGTGTAGAGATTCCTTACATACGTGTTGAAGATATAGAAGAAGTGAAAGAGGAATTAGCTAAGGGTGGTTGTAAACCTGGAGTTTGTGGACCTAGAGTTCGTACGGTTACAGCGTGCCAAGGTGATACAGTATGTCCAAGTGGTAATATCGATTGTTATAAGATTGCAACAGAACTTGATCAGAGATATTATGCAAGAGAATTACCTCACAAGTTTAAGTTCGGTGTTACCGGTTGTCAAAATAACTGTCTAAAGGCTGAAGAGAATGATGTAGGTGTAAAAGGCGCTTTAGATATTAAGTGGAATAAAGACAACTGTACTTTCTGCGGAGTATGTGAGAAGGCATGTCGTGTAGAGGCAATTAAAATTGAAGGAGACAATATTCTTCTTGATGAGAGCAAGTGTAATTATTGTGGTCGTTGTGCAAAATCCTGTCCAACAGAAGCATGGGCTGGTGATGGAGCGTATATAGTTTCTTTTGGAGGATTGTTTGGGAATACCATTAATAAAGGGTCTAGTATATTACCGTTAATCAAATCAGAAGAGCAATTATATCGTGTTACTGACGCAGCAATACAATTTTTTAATGACAATGGAAAGCCTAGTGAGCGATTCAAATTCACCATTGATCGTGTAGGCTGGGATGCTTTGCAAAAGGTAGTAGAGGAGGCATATAATGGTTGATTTTCAGATTGATGATACCGTAGATATTACAGATGTGGTATGTCCACTGACATTCGTGAAAGCAAAGGTAGCTATCGAAGAATTAGAAGATGGTCAAGTGCTTTCAGTTAAGTTGAATGATGGCGAACCAGTGCAGAATGTTCCACGAAGTTTGAAAGAGGAAGGACATCAGGTTTTAAAACTAATTAACAATGGTGATGGTACATATAATCTTCTAGTTAAGAAGGTAGAAGAGTAAGAAAGCAACTGTATAGCAGATAGGAGGTGAGTTTATGGCAATTCGAGTGAATCAAGAAAGTTTTGACGTCGAAGTGTTGCAAGCCAAGGTCCCAGTGTTAGTGGATTTTTATTCGGATTCTTGCATTCCATGTAAACAGATGTCTCCAATCCTATCACAACTAGCAGAGGAATATGGTGAACAAGTTAAGATTGTTAAGGTTAATGTGAATTTCGACATTGATCTAGCAAATCGTTATCTAGTTATGGGAGCACCAACTTTCTTAGTGTTTGCTGATGGGAAGATTGTAAATCGCAGCCAAGGCGTTAAGAAAAAAGAAGAAATTAAAAAATTAGTAGAAAATTTTATCCTTTGCAATTAGGAAATACAAGTGTGTGTTAATAATAGAAAAACTTTATGATAGAAAAACTTTATAATAGAACTTAGTATGTTGACAAGAGTAAAATATATAAATAACAGTTTGGACGGAGGTATCACATGAATATAACAGTTGCAGGTAAGAAAACAGAAGTAGAAGAAGGAATTTCAATTACGAAATTAATTGAAGTAGTAGAAGTTGAAAATCCTCTATACGTAACAGTGAGTGTTAATGAAGAATTTGTTGATTCGAAAACTTATGACGAAACCATATTAAAAGAAAATGATTCTGTAGAGTTCTTGTACTTTATGGGAGGAGGGAGTTTCTAATGGCGTTTACGAATGAGCAGTTAGAACGATATTCTAGACATATTATATTACAAGAAGTTGGCGCAAAAGGGCAGAAGAAGCTTCTTAATGCAAAAGTATTAATTATAGGAGCAGGCGGACTTGGTGCCCCAGCTGCTATGTATTTAGCGGCTGCGGGAGTTGGTACCATTGGTATAGTAGATGCAGATGAAGTAGATCTATCTAATCTACAAAGACAAATCATACATGCAACCAAAGATGTTGGTAAACCAAAGGTTACGTCAGCTAAAGAGACTATGAACGAGATGAATCCAGATGTGACAGTGAATACCTACCATACTTTTGTTACGTCTGCGAATATCCTAGAGTTAGTTGAAGAATATGATTTTGTTATTGACGGCACCGATAACTTTCCTGCAAAATTTTTGATTAATGATGCTTGTGTTATGGCAAAGAAACCATTTTCTCATGCAGGAATTATACGGTTCAAAGGTCAACTTATGACGTATGTTCCTGGTGAGGGACCTTGTTATCGTTGTATATTCCAGTCACCACCACCAAAAGATGCGGTACCAACTTGTAAGCAAGCGGGAGTTATTGGTGCAATGGGTGGAGTCATTGGCAGCTTACAGGCCATGGAAGCGTTAAAATACATATTAGGTGTTGGTGAGTTATTAGTAGGGAAACTGTTAACCTATGATGCTCTTAAAATGGAGTTTCGAACAGTGAAGTTACCGGGGCATGGTAAAGGTTGCGCAGTGTGTTCAGATAATCCAACTATAACAGAATTGATTGACTATGAACTTACCGAGTGTGATGGAAAGTAATTAGTCATATGTGAAACTATTCTCTGGTGAATAACTTTACCCACCTGAAGAGATTCACAATTGACCAAAAAGAGTGTGAAAGGTTGGATTATCATGATTAAGATGAATCAAGAAGACTATAATACGATTATAAAGCATGGCAAGCAAGGGTTACCAAATGAAGCTTGTGGTTTACTTGGCGGTGTTGTTGTGGAGGGTATAACCTATGTAAAGAAAGTTTATTGCCTTACGAATATTGACGCTAGCAGAGAACATTTTTCAATGGACCCAAAGGAGCAGTTTGCTGCAATCAAGGATATTCGTAGCAATGAGTTACAGTTAATTGGAAACTTTCATACGCACCCGGAGACACCGGCGAGACCGTCAGAAGAGGATAAGCGACTTGCATATGATACCAAGTTACTTTATGGAATTATCTCGTTGATGGATGAGGATGCGCCAGTACTTAAGATGTTTCATATTAATAAAGTGAAGGAAGTTACAGTAGAGGAAGTTGCAATTATCGATTAAGAAGTAGTTTGTGATTATGGAATAGTATCCATATAGTATTTAATATGTCAAAAGGGACTATATTAGCTTTGATAAAACTTGTTTTTTAGAGCTAATTTGTTCCTTTTTTTTATATGTTTGGAAAAGAAGAAAAGGAATTAAATTACATATAAAGTGAGGGAAATTTATTAAGAAAATAACGAATATTTACATAAAATAAAACAAACACTAAAAGTGTAAATATTACGCTAAAATTCACTGATTATAGTGGAAAAACTTAGAAGAGAGGGTTCTGCAAGTTTCGACACGGTGTTGTGCATAAGTAATAAATACTAGTAAGTTTATACACAAATACTAGGTTAATATTACGGTTGCGTATGTGTATTTGTAGTAAAAACACATAAAAACACATGGTGAATTATGTCGATTTGTATAAAAAGGTAGAAAAAGAAAAAAAGACTTTTCACAATTTTTTTTTGAGTTATAATATAGTGGGTAAACAAGGAGACCATATATCACCAAATTAGATTATGGCAAAATGAGTATACGCTTATAACCCTAATAAATAATTAAAGGAGTAGCTCATGTTTTAATCGTTATAAGAGGAGGAAAGGGAGGACAACTTAATATGGCTAAGAATTATTTGGCAGTCCCGTGTAGCAGAGTAATGTGTATATATAAATTTTTAAAATAAGTTAAGAGGTATTATTTGATCTAGTTAGGAAAGGACCTAAGGAGGAAAAATAAATGGATACACTCGTGGAACGATTAATGGAAGAGTTGAATTGTGAAACGGTTTTTACAATTCCGATTCTGGGAGGAATTCCAATAACAGAATCTGTTGTAGTATCCTGGATTATTATGTGTATCCTGTTTTTGGCATGCATTATCTTTGTAAGAAATTTAAGGGTAGTACAGCCAGGAAAGAAGCAGGTAATCTTAGAGACCGCTGTAACAGGCATGCATAATTTTTTCAACGATGTAATGGGAGGAAACGGAAAACAATACATACCGTATCTTATTACCGTTGGAATTTATATTGGAATGTCCAATTTGATTGGTTTGTTTGGCTTTAAACCACCTACCAAGGATTTGAATGTAACAGCTATGCTGGGTATTATGAGTATAATTTTAATTGAAGTTGCAGGATTTAGGAAAAAGGGAGTCAAAGGCTGGTTCAAAAGTTTCGCTGAACCAATGCCAATTGTATTACCGATTAATATCCTAGAGGTGTTTATAAAACCATTATCATTATGTATGCGTTTGTTTGGTAATGTTTTAGGGTCATTTGTTATCATGGAACTCATTAAGATAATAGTACCAGCAGTTATACCAGTGGTATTTAGCAGTTATTTTGATATTTTTGATGGATTAATTCAGGCATACGTTTTTGTATTTTTAACAGCATTATTTGTAAAAGAAGCAACTGAAGAATAGTTGAAATTATTAACAGAAAGAAAAGGAGATATATATTATGTCAACAATAGTAGCAATCGGAGCAGGAATCGCAGTTTTAACAGGTATTGGAGCAGGACTTGGAATTGGTAAAGCAACAGCTGCAGCAACAGATGCAATTGCAAGACAACCAGAAGCAGAAGGTAAAATCAGTAAAGCATTATTATTAGGTTGTGCACTAGCAGAAGCAACAGCTATTTACGGTTTCGTTATAGCATTGTTAATTATCTTAATGTTAGGATAACAAGGACGGTGAGAATATGTTAAGTTTAAATGGATGGACGTTATTCTTTACTGTTCTAAATGTTTTAGTTTTATTTCTTGGTGTAAAAAAGTTTTTACTAAAACCAGTAATGAATGTTGTTAGTCAAAGGGAAGAACTGATACAAAACCAGTTGACTAATGCAGCTGAGACTGAAAAACAAGCAGAACAGCTAAAGGATGAATACCAAGCAGAGTTAGCAACAGCCCACGACAAGGCAGAAGAGATTATCGTCATGGCTAAGGAGAGGGCAGAAGTAGAATATAATAACGCAATTGCGAAGACTCGTGAAGAGACAGAGCATATGCTTTCTAAGGCAAAAGCAGATATTATGAATGAACAAGAAAAGGCCAAGAAGGAAGCACAAGATGAGATAACTAAGTTGGCTATTCAAGCGGCTAGAAAGATTATGAAAACAGGTGATGTTCATGACACAGGAAGCAATTAACAATGCAAAAGTATTGTATGATTTGACTCTAGAAAGAGAAACAAAGGATGCTTTCAAGGTGTTATATGACAGCATGCCTCAGCTTAAGACAATATTAGATGATCCGATAATCCCACTAGAGAAAAAGCATAATATAATTGATAAAATTGCTGAGGCAGGAGCTTATCCGATTCCGTTTAAGAATTTCTTAAAACGCTTATGTGACTATGGACAAACCTATGAATTAGAAGAGATATTTCAGGCATTTGATGAATATTGGGACGAAAAGCATAATATATTGCAAGCCAAGATCATTTGCGCAAAGCAACCTGAGGATGACAAGCTAGTTCAGGTCATGGAATTTCTGCAAAAGAAATATCCAGATAAGGAAATAAAAACGGAATTATGCATTGATGAGAATCTTCTTGGTGGAATGTGCATCAGTGTTGGCTGGGAAGAATATGACTGGAGCTATGAAGGACGTCTTAAACAGCTTGAAAGAAAATTAACTGGGAGGTGAATACTGTGGGCGCAATAAGTGCAACAGATATCATCTCCATTATCCGAAGTGAGATAGAGAGCTATGATTGGGATATGGAAAGCCGTGAAACGGGAACTGTCATCTGGGTTGGTGATGGTATTGCAACTGTTTACGGAATTGACCATGCCATGTATGGTGAAATCGTAATATTCGATAATGGAGTAAAAGGAATGGTTCAAGATATCCGTCAGAATGAAATCGGATGTATTTTATTCGGTAAGGATACTGGAATCAAAGAAGGTACAAAAGTAAGTAGAACAAAGAAAAAAGCAGGTATTCCTGTAGGAGATGCTTTTATTGGTAGAATCGTAAATGCTTTAGGAGAACCGATTGATGGAAAAGGTGAGATAGCCGCGTCAGACTATCGTCCAATCGAACAAGAGGCACCAGGTATCGTAGATCGTAAATCCGTAGATACCCCAATGGAAACAGGTATATTAGCAATTGACTCTATGTTCCCTATTGGTCGAGGACAAAGAGAGCTAATCATAGGAGATCGTCAGACTGGTAAGACTTCTATTGCAACAGATACCATAATTAATCAAAAGGGCAAAGATGTAGTATGTATCTATGTAGCAATTGGACAAAAAGCATCTAGCGTAGCTAAGATTGTATCAACCTTAGAGAAGCATGGAGCTATGGAATATTCCATCGTGTTGTCTTCGACAGCAAGCGACCCTGCATCTTTACAATATATTGCACCATATGCAGGAACAGCATTAGCAGAACATTTTATGCATAATGGTAAGGACGTATTAATCATTTATGATGATTTATCAAAGCATGCAGTAGCATATCGTGCTCTTTCGTTGTTATTAGAACGTTCACCAGGACGTGAAGCATATCCAGGAGATGTATTCTACTTACATTCTAGATTATTAGAACGTTCTAGTAGATTAAGTGATGAATTGGGTGGTGGCTCAATTACTGCATTACCGATAATTGAGACACAAGCAGGAGATGTATCAGCGTACATTCCAACCAATGTTATATCTATCACAGATGGACAAATCTTCTTAGAAAGTAATCTGTTCTTCGCAGGTACACGTCCAGCGGTAAATGTTGGTCTTTCTGTATCCCGTGTAGGTGGTGCAGCGCAGACGAAAGCGATGAAGAAAGCATCTGGTAGTGTACGTATTGATTTGGCTCAGTACCGTGAAATGGAAGTGTTTACTCAGTTTGCATCAGATCTTGATGAAACAACCAAGGCACAGTTAAAACACGGAAAAGCTTTAATGGAGTTATTAAAACAGCCTCTTTGCAATCCAATGTCATTACATGAACAAGTTATTACTCTATGCCTTGCAAATCATGGTGTATTTGATAGTGTAGAAACGAAACAAGTAAAATCATATCAACAGGATATCTTGAATTATATGGATGTTCATCATGTAGATATCTGCCAAGCAATTGAAAATGAAAAGGTACTTACAGATGAATTAGTAGCTAAGATATTAAATGCGGCTGAAGAATTTCGAGGAAACAAATAAGAATTGTAGAAAAATAAGCAGGTGTTAGTATGGCAAATGCAAAGGAAATTAAGGAGAGGATGAAGAGTGTACAGGACACAATGAAAATAACCAATGCCATGTACATGATTTCATCCACTAAGTTAAGAAAGTCAAGGAAAAGTTTAGAAGATACAGAGCCATATTTTTTTACTCTACAATCAACTATGGCTCGTATTTTACGACATATTCCAGATATGGAAGATATCTATTTCCAAACAAAAAAGAACGATAAAGACCTAAAGGTTGGTTATATCGTAGTTACTGCTGATAAAGGAATGGCTGGAGCATACAATCATAATGTAGTGAAGTTAGCAGAGCAACAGTTGGCAAAACATAATAACACGAAATTATTTGTTGTAGGAGAACAAGGTCGCCATTATTTTGAACAGCATGGAGTGAATATTGATGAGGAATTTCATTATACAGTGCAAAACCCAACGCTACATAGGGCTAGAAAGATCGGTATGACAATTTTAGATTGTTATGAGAAGCATGAATTAGATGAAGTCTACATCATATATACAAAACAAGTCAATGCAGTTCAGACTCAAGCAGAACAGGTACAGTTGCTACCTTTGAAAAAAGCAGATTTTAAAACCGAGATTCCAGCTAGTATACCAACTACTGAATTAATTCTTCGTCCATCACCGAATGTTGTGATGGATCGAATTGTACCGAATTATATTACAGGTTTTATCTATGGTGCATTAGTAGAATCCTATTGTAGTGAACAAAATTCAAGAATGATGGCAATGGAAGCGGCAACGAATAGTGCTAAGAGTATATTGCATGAATTGGATATTCTTTATAACCGTGTAAGACAAGCGGCAATTACCCAAGAGATAACAGAGGTAATTGGTGGTGCCAAGGCACAAAAGAAAAAGAAAAAGCGATAAAGTCTAGCGGCATAGAAAGGAGGATATTGAATGAAAACAGGAAAGATAATACAGGTTTTAGGACCTGTTGTGGATGTAGAGTTTGAAGATAGTAATGATCTTCCAAACATTAAAGATGCGCTAGAAGTGGAAAATGGCGATAAGAGATGTGTCATGGAAGTCGCTCAACATATTGGAAATAATACAGTGCGTTGTATTATGTTAGCCTCAAGTGAAGGCTTGCATAGAGATATGGAAGTTACTGCAACTGGAGGGGGAATCAAGGTTCCCGTAGGAGAGCAGACACTAGGAAGATTATTTAACGTCTTAGGAGATACAATTGACGGAGGCGATAAACTTCAAGGAGATGAGTGGGTTATACACAGAGATCCTCCATCTTTTGAGGAGCAAAGTCCTGCAGTAGAGATATTAGAGACTGGAATTAAGGTTATTGATTTATTAGCACCATATTCCAAAGGTGGTAAGATTGGACTCTTTGGAGGTGCTGGTGTAGGTAAGACGGTTTTAATTCAAGAATTGATTCGTAACGTTGCAACAGAACACGGTGGTTATTCCATATTTACTGGGGTTGGAGAACGTTCCAGAGAAGGAAATGATCTTTGGTGCGAAATGAAGGAATCGGGAGTACTAGAAAAGACGGCATTAGTGTTTGGACAGATGAATGAGCCACCAGGAGCTCGTATGCGTGTTGCAGAAACTGGACTTACTATGGCAGAATATTTCCGTGACGAAAAACATCAAAATGTGTTATTATTCATTGATAATATATTCAGATTTACACAAGCAGGATCTGAGGTTTCGGCGCTTTTAGGACGTATGCCATCAGCAGTAGGTTATCAACCTACACTTGCAACGGAGATGGGTGAGCTACAAGAGCGTATTGCTTCTACTAGAAATGGTTCTGTAACTTCTGTACAAGCAGTTTATGTACCAGCCGATGACTTAACTGACCCAGCGCCAGCTACAACATTTGCCCATCTAGATGCAACTACAGTATTATCTAGAAAGATAGTAGAGCAAGGTATTTATCCTGCAGTTGATCCACTTGAGTCAACTTCTCGTATATTGGAGGCAGATATAGTAGGAGAAGAACACTATAACGTTGCCAGAAAGGTACAAGAACTTTTGCAAAAATACAAGGAACTTCAAGATATTATTGCAATTCTTGGTATGGAAGAGCTATCTGATGAGGATAAGACTACTGTATTCCGAGCAAGAAAGATCCAAAAATTCTTATCTCAACCATTCCACGTGGCAGAGAACTTTACTGGAATCCAAGGTGCGTATGTACCATTAAAAGAAACCATTCGTGGTTTTAAGGCAATTATAGATGGTGATATGGACGAATATCCAGAAGCTGCGTTTTTCAACGTAGGAACAGTTGAAGACGTGAAAAAGAAAGCTGAGAATATGACTAAACAGGCATCTTAAGATGTATGTGTCGTCCTAGGAGGTATCGATATGGAACATACTTTTTATCTGAAAGTATTGTCTGCAAATCGAGTCTTTTTTACAGGAAAGTGTAAAGCAGTAATTATTCCAGAGTATGATGGACAAAAAGAGATATTAGCAAACCATGAAGACATGGTAATCGCAGTGTGCGAAGGCGAGATGCGTTTTTTACCAGAGAATAGTGAAGAATGGCAGTATGCTGTAATTGGAACTGGGTTTGTTCAGATTGCTAATAATCGTGTATCATTGTTGGTAGAGACTGCAGAGCATCCAGAAGAAATAGATATTGCAAGAGCGAGAGAAGCGAAAGAACGTGCGGAGGAACAGCTACGTCAAAAACAGAGTTTGCAAGAATACTATCAATCGAGTGCATCTTTAGCGCGTGCAATGACTAGATTGAAACTGGCTGGAAAGACTTACAATATTTAAGGATATCGTATTATATTAGATTGAGCCTTTGCAATTACTAGATTAAGTAGTAATTGTAAAGGCTCAATTTTTTGACTTTAAAGGTGTGCGCTCCTTGAGGCATACACCCTTTAGTAAAATATTTCATTTATGATCAAAACTTAGTCCATCTATAACTTCTTTCATCTCATCTAAGGTATACCCTTTGACATCCTTTGGTCTTCCGATAATTATACAAGTTACACCAGCTTGTTTAGCAGCATCAATCTTCTCGGCAAAACCACCGGGTAAGCCGGATTCTTTTGTTACAAGATATTTGGCATCGGTATGAAGAAGCATAGCATAATTAAGTTCCAACGAGAATGGCCCTTGCATACAGATAAGGTGTTTCCCTTGAATGCCTAGCTCATAACACTCTTTTACCACATTTGGCGATGAAAGTGTTCTGGCATAGACACGATTTTCAAAGTCAGGAAGCTGTGTGTAAGCATTTAGTTCTTTGCTTCCTGTGGTCACAAAGATATTACCTGAAGTTTTCTTAAGATATGTCACTGCTTCCTCAACAGAGTCAACGAATACTGTGTGTTTACTGTTGATAAGTAACTCAGAGGATTCTCTAATTACACGATAGTAAGTAGTATTTGTTGCTTGACAAGCGGTTTGGATATTAGTTGATACAATTGTTGCGTAAGGATGTGTTGCATCAATTACAACAGAAAATGTTTCTTGATTTATAAGAGCAATCATATCATCCGCTGTTAACCGTGTGGATGTAGTTTCTACATATTGTAGATTTAATAAAAGTTGTTCACCATATTCAGTGGCTACACATGCATGTGTAGCTATTTTTAATGTGTTAAGATATTCCGCTAGAATACGTCCTTCTGTTGTTCCAGCAAAGAGTAAAATGTGTTCCATAAGACCTCCAATATGTAAAGCTTATACTGTGCATTTAAACTAATATTAGAATTAGTATAAACGGTAACATGTAGAATGTATACATTAAATCTGTAGGCACATATATATGAAGTTAATACATATACTATTAAAGAACAATAAGATGGGGAGAAGTAAATTATTGGAAATTCTTGACGAAAAATATTATGATCAAATTATTGATAATGTTTTAATACCTTTCTATGATATGGGTAACAATATTACATATATAAATGAAAGACATTCTTTGCTTCATATATTAGTTAATCAGCCAAATCCTTGTGATTTGGGTATAAATCCATATCATAGATTTCCATCCCTATTCACATTAGAATCAACTGAAAGTTTAGAAAAGTCAAACATTAGAAGTGTACAGCGAAACCCTAATTTTGCACTATATGGGCAGGGGGTTGTAGTCGGTGTAATAGATACAGGAATTGATTATACGCATCCTGCTTTTCGTAATACGGATGGTTCAACTAGGATAATTTCTATTTGGGATCAAACCATTCAAGGCGAAGCAGTACCAGAGGGATTTACATTTGGTACAGAGTATGGACGGGAACAGATTAACCTTGCACTACAATCTACAGAGCCGTTATCCGTTGTACCTACGGTTGATACGAATGGACATGGAACAGCTATTGCAAGTATATTAGCAGGAACGCAAGATACAACCAATGACTTTAGTGGTGTTGTACCAGAAGCAGATTTGGTGGTAATTAAACTAAAAGAGGCAAAACAAAATTTAAAACAGATTTTTTGTGTTCCTGTAGATGCTATCTGTTATCAAGAGTCCGATATTATGCTTGGAGTTCGATATGCTCTTTCTGTTGCGTTAAAGTTAAATAAACCACTTGCAATATGTATAGCACTAGGAAGTAGCCAGGGAGGACATGATGGACGTGGTGCGTTAAGTAGCTATTTAGCCTATCTTTCACAGCTCTCTAGAACGGGGGTAGCAGTAGGAGGGGGGAACGAAGGAAATAAGAAAAGGCATTATTATGGAATTATGTCAACTGACATACAATATAAGGAGTTTGAGCTTAATGTAGATAGTAAAGATACCATGTTTACCATGGAAGTATGGGTGGATACGCCAGGACGATTTGCGATTGCTATAACAGCGCCGACAGGAGAAACAACGCAACTTATATATCCTAAGTTAGGTGTATGTAACGAATACAATTTTATTTTTACAGAAACTAAGATCTGGGTGAATAATATATTATTTGAAGAAGAATCGGGAGATCCATTAATATTAGTTCGATTTAGAAACATAATGCATGGTATTTGGCGTTTTCGACTGCTGAGTATTGATAGAGAGAATACTTCATTCAATGTGTGGTTACCTTCTGAAAATTTAATATCAAGGGATACCTTTTTTTTGGAGCCTGATCCCAACATCACAATCACCTCTCCGGGAAATGGAGTATTTCAGCTTACAGTAGCTGCATACAACCAGAATAATAACAGCATCATGCAGGAGTCCAGTAGAGGGTATAATAGATTGGGGGAGATACAACCTAATGTTGCAGCACCAGGGTACCAATTATCATGTGCGGTACCAGGTAATGTATATGGAGTATTAACGGGAACTGGAGGAGCCGCTGCTCACACAACTGGAATAATAGCTATGATTTTAGAGTGGGCCGTGACGAGAGGTAATTATGAAACAATCACTGGAAACAATATTAATCACTTGATTATGAGAGGAGCATATCGCGAGGTGGATTTGATATATCCCAATAATGTATGGGGATATGGTAGAGTTAATGTAAGTGGTTTATTTGAACGACTAACCGTATAAGGATTAATTTGAGTCAAATATATAAAAGTAACAGAACCTGTAAAATCTAGTAAGACAGGACTGTCAGAAAAACGTCATTGACACTATAGTAGAATTCATATTCAATATAGGTAAATATCGTATCTATATAAAACGTGAAGCTAGGAGCGTAGAAGTTATGAATAAAGTAATTGATGAAAACTATTATGATTTAATTATTAATAACGTTATAGTACCTTCTTATGACACAGGAGATAACATTACTTATATTAATGAAACAAATTCATTACTGCATGTATTTAACGATAGAAATTCTCCTTGCGATTTAGGTAAGCAACCATATCACCGGTTTCCATCTATATTTACATTAGAATCCGATATAAGTATTCAAAAATCAAACATAGATAAAGTACAGAGAAATACGCATCTAGGACTGTATGGACTGGGGGTAATTGTAGGCATTATTGATACGGGGATTGATTATCAACATCCAGCTTTTCGGCACAATGATGGAAGTACTAGAATACTCAACATATGGGATCAAAGCGTGCAGGAAGGAAGGGTACCCGAAGGGTTTACGTTTGGTTCTGAATATAATGCAGAGCAAATTAATATCGCATTACACTCAACCGACCCATTAACTATGGTGCCATCAGTAGATACGAATGGGCATGGAACTGCTATAGCAAGTATTATAGCAGGAAAGGAAAATGAAAGTGGTGAATTTAGTGGGGTGGTACCTGAAAGTGAAATCATAGTTGTTAAGCTTAAAGAAGCTAAAAAAAATCTACATAATATATTTTTTATACGAGACGATGCAGTATGTTATCAAGAATCTGATATTTTACTTGGCTTACGCTATTTACTTATGGTTTCAAAGAGATTAAATCGTTCTCTTGCAATATGTGTTGCCCTTGGAACGAGTCAAAGTGGCCATAATGGTCGTGGAGCTACAAGTAGTTACCTAGACTATCTATCAAGTATATCGCGTATTGGCCTTGCTATCCCAGCAGGAAACGAAGGGATTGCTCAAAGACATTATTTTGGGTCATCAAATTCTGCAGCAGCATATAATGAATTCGAACTTAGAGTAGATGAAAAGGATAAGCTGTTTTGGATGGAGATTTGGCCAGATCCGATAGCAAGGCTTGCGATTGAAATAATAACTCCAACTGGAGAATCAACGAAATTCATCTATCCAACAAGAAATGATTGTGTTGAAAACAACTTTATCTATAGCCCAGGTATTGTATGGGTAAATAATATTGTTTTAGAAGAGGAAAATGGAAATCAACTTATACTTGTTCGTTTTAGAAATCCTCTTCAGGGAATTTGGCGTTTTCGCGTTTTAAATATAGAAACGGAGGCCTTTTCCTTTAATGTATGGTTACCAAATGGGGAATTAATTTCTAAGGACACTTATTTCTTAAATCCAGATCCCAATACCACTATAACAGAATCAGGAAATGCTCCAGGTCTTCTAACTGTAACTGCTTATAATCAAAATACAGATAGCATTTTATTAGAGTCAGGTAGAGGATATACGAGATCCGGTATCGTAAAACCAGATATTGCCGCGCCAGGTTATAATCTTGCTTGTGCATTACCGAATAATCGGTATGGTACAATAACAGGTACAGGTGCTGCAACAGCCCATACGGTGGGGATTATTGCCATGATCTTAGAATGGGCAGTGGTACGGGGAAACTACACGTCCATAACGGGAAGTAATATTAATGCACTGATTATTCGGGGAGCAAGACGTAAGGATACCTTAGTATATCCCAATAATATATGGGGGTACGGAGAAATAGATGCCTATGCAATATTTGTTCGCCTTAGCCTTTAAGAGCTACAAGTATCAAAAAACAATAACATATGGACAGATAACGGCGGCAATGGTTACACCATGTGCTGCTGTTTTTTTAATAAGAATAGTTCCAGTAGGCTCCTGATAAAGTGCAGCTCTTTCACATACATTGTCGATCCCAGTGACAGATTTTACGAAGGGTGATGGTGTGAAATCTCCAGTTAAAGACGACAATTCCTTGGATGAATGCACCTTGAATGGAAGTTTATATTGTTGGCAGAAGTCTAGTAACCCGGCTTCATGAGCTTTTAAATCTATACTCGCCACTTGTTTCACTGCATGTATAGAGATGTGATGTTTCGCTAGTGTATGGAGTACCATAGTTTCTATAACCTCCATAGGAGTGTCTTTCTTACAGCCAATTCCTAGAGTAATAATTCTAGGGATAAGATGAAGCGTTCTATCGAAGGGAGATTTTTGTTCATCTAGGGAGATGGTAATACCTAGAGGTAGCTCGCTTGGGGATTGTATAGGAAGTGTGGTTTGTTGCCTTACATCTGATTGACCTGAGATTAGAACCAATTGCTTAGGCAAAGTAGGATTAACAGGAAAATCGCTGCTTAGCCCAATTTCTTTGTTATCAAGTAATTCACTAGATACTTGTTTGGCTAGAGCCATATTATCCAAATACATATTATTCTTGGTCGCAAAAACATCAACAGCGAATGTATTATTCAAATCAGTAGCGGTTGAGATAATTGGGGTAGCACCAATGAAGTTAGCTATTTGTTTGGTTAGTTCATTGCCGCCACCAATATGACCAGATAGCAGAGAAATAGCATATTGACCAAGCTCATCAATGACAACGACAGCGGGATCAGTTGTCTTACTTTCAAGAAATGGTGCAATAGAACGAACTGCTATGGCACAAGCACTTACAAAGATAATGGCATCTACGTTATGAAAGATTTCTTTCACTTGTTCTTTCAATGGGAGATTAAGTTTTGTAAGGTAAGGAGGAAGTTCTGTTTTAATGGTTGTATAAGAAGTACAACTATTGTTGTCATTCTCAATTTTCTTATGTAACTGACTACTAAGTGTTGCAGCTTTCGTTGTAAATGAAAAAAGTACGTAACGCATAAATATATCCTCCTGAATTATTTGACTTAAGTATAGCTTAGAATTTATAAAATGTATAGAAAATAAGAGTAGAATTTTGTTTACTATTTTCTGGATTATTATCTCAAATAATGGTATAATATAGTAAATTAGCATAGGAGAGAGTCAAGTAAATGAAGCAAATACAAATCAAAAAACAGAGGATTTAGAGAAAGCGTATTTGGAATGTATCTATACAGAGCTGAAATTGTGGAAGCAGTCTACATGGAGAAAGACTATACCAATAACGGTACAACAATAGACTCATTATGTATATTTAATATATTTATAACATATAATTACTAGAAAGTTTTAGTGTAGTACATAAGATGATATGTAGTACATATGATTGACAAGTAAACATGCACATGCTACTCTATTAAAGTAAATTCAATATTGTTTTTGTTTTTAGGATTATTCGTGGATTTTCCATGAATGGGGAAGCAGGTTAGAATCCTGCGCAGTACCCGCTGCTGTAAGGGAATAGTAGTACTTCATTATGTCACTGTGAATAATGGGAAGACGAAGTACTATGTTTGACGCCTAAGCCAGAACACCCGACTGAAAACGAATTTACGAGGTTACGGGGATATAACCAGGTAGTTAATTAGAGAGTAAGGAATGTAATAATACCTCCTCTCTTTCTTTTTCGTACCTGTTGTATCACAAATAGGTTAACTAATCAGAAATGTCAAGATTTCTGGTTAGTTACGAATCTGAAAGAGAAGGAGGATTTTTTATGTCTAAAAGACAGAAACTTGTATTCAGAGCTTCAATATTAGTGGCTCTTAGTCTAGGTATTGCACCAGTAACATCAGCAATGCACATTATGGAGGGGTATCTCCCGCTATCCTATTGTGTTATGTGGGGCGTTTTATGTCTCCCATTCTTAGTTTATGGTGTATTTTCAATCAAGAAGCAATTAAAGGATAACAGAAGATTGCTTCTCATCTTTGCAATGGTAGGTGCTTATGCATTCGTACTATCAGCACTTAAGATCCCGTCTGTTACAGGAAGTAGTTCACATCCTACAGGAACAGGTTTAAGTGCTATCTTATTCGGACCAGGAGCAACTGCGTTAATCGGTATTATTGTATTGTTATTCCAAGCAATCTTACTTGCGCATGGTGGTTTGACAACCCTTGGTGCTAATACATTCTCTATGGCCATAGCTGGTCCTATCGTATCATATCTTATATATAAATTAGTATTAAAATGTAAAGGTTCTCGTTATGTAGCAATCTTCTTAGCTGCATCTTTGGGAGACTTGTTCACATATGTTGTAACTTCCTTGCAATTAGGTCTTGCGTTTCCAAGTACAGATGGTGGTGTCTTCGCTTCTATTGGTAAATTCATGGGAGTGTTTGCGGTTACACAGATTCCACTTGCAATAATAGAAGGTATCTTAACTGTTATTGTAGTAATTGCTTTAGAATCATTTGCAAAAACAGAATTAGAAGATCTTGGGTTTGGAAGGAAGGTGCGTGAAGTTGAGTAAGAAAAAGGTTGTTGTCCTATTATTGGTGATTTGTATTTTGATTGCTACAATTCCATTACTTATGAATAGAGATAGTGAATTTGGCGGAGCAGATGGTCAGGCAGAAGACTTGATTTCAGTGATTAATCCAGATTATGAAGCATGGGCAGATCCTATTATGGAACCACCAGGTGGGGAAACAGAATCGTTATTATTCTGCTTACAAGCAGCTCTTGGTGCTGGAGTCTTTGGATATGGTATAGGTGTTTTAAAAGAAAGAAACCGTAAGGAGACTAAGTCCGAATGATCATGATGGATAAATGGGCATATAGTTCTAGGCTCAGAGAAGAAAATCCATATAGTAAATTACTCTTTGGAGTAGGGAACTTATTGATCTGTGTTTTATGCAGGTCCAATGTGGTATCCTTAGGTATATTTTTTATGATGTTTGCACTGGTTGTTTTAGTAGGGAGGATGCCACTCCGGGTATATCTACGATTGTTATGCATACCTTTGATTTTTTTAGTGATTAGTACAATAACAGTAATATTTGAATTTGGTCAGATGGAGTCAGCCAAGGTACTTGTATCCTTGGCTGGTGGCCATATCTATATGACCAAATGGTCTCTAACAAGAGGAATTCAGTTGTTTATGTCATCTTTTGCTTCTGTTACTTGTTTGTATTTTCTTGCGGTAACAACTCCTATGATTGATATAATTCAAGTGCTAAGAAGTTTTCATCTTCCTAAGATCATGATAGAGTTAATGTTTCTAATCTATCGTTTTATATTCTTATTATTAGAGACAGGGAATGCAATTGTAGTAGCACAAGATTGTAGATTAGGTTATAAGGATAGAATGACGTCAATGAGGTCCACAAGTAAGATGGCAGCAGTATTATTCATACGTGCTTACCAAAAGGCAGATGCCTTATTTAGTGCTATGGAATCAAGAGGGTATGATGGTGACTTATGTGTATTAGGCACGATTGAGCGACCCCGAATCCGGGAAGGAATATCAATGCTTGGTATTATTATAGTGGAGGGAATTGTTTGTTATTATGTCTTACGTGTTTTGTAACAAGAAAGCGTTGCTATTATTTATAGATCTTATGAGGCGATATCGCTATCAGGTTTGTGTTGTACGTGGGAGTCTTTTGACCCCACGAATCCTGAGAATTGACAAGATTATGAAAGGGGGCCATGCACTATTTACTTTCAACTTATTAGATGAGAAGTGCCAGAAGTGATATGCATGGGTATACAATGATTGAAATAAAGGATCTTGGTTATCAATATGAAGATGGAACCGTAGCACTAGAGAATGTGAATCTAACAATTAATAAAGGTGAGAAGATTGCAATTATGGGTCCTAATGGCTCAGGAAAATCAACCTTATTTCTCTGCCTGAATGGAGTTTATAAACCGACTAAAGGGTGCATTCATGTGAATGGTGAGCCTATAATGTACAATAGAAACGGGATGAAGAAATTAAGACAGGTCATTGGGATTGTATTTCAAAATCCAGATAATCAGTTATTCAGTGCAGATGTTTTTCAAGAGATTTCCTTTGGTCCATTGAATCTAGGACTTGAGAAAGAGGTTGTAAGAGAACGTGTAGAGTCCGTTCTAGAATCTCTTCATATAGAACATCTTAAAAAGAGACCTACACATTTCCTAAGTGGAGGGCAAAAAAAACAAGTTGCGATCGCTGATATCGTAGCAATGAAGCCAGAAGTGATTTTGTTTGATGAACCAACAGCTGCACTGGATTCATATCATAGTCAATTAGTAAATGCTTTAGTTGATGAACTATGTGAATCAGGAATAACAGTAATTCAAGCAACACATGATAGTGATTATGCAATGGAATGGGCAGATCAGGTTATTGTAATTCAAGATGGAAGGGTAATAGTAAAGGATAGCCCACAGAAGGTATTTGAGGATATAGAGCTAAGGAAGAGGGCATACCTAGAAGAGCCAAACGTCTTAAAGATGTATAATTGCTTGTGTAGGACACATATGATAGAGAATATAAATGATGGTATATGCCCTAGATCGATAGAGGATTTGGCAAAACTTATTGAATTATTATAGAAGGGGATGAAAGGAGTCATGCTAGGTAATGAAAAAAGCAATCGTAGTAGTTAGTTTTGGTACGAGTCATGAAGATACAAGAAAGAAAACAATAGAGGCAATTGAACGAGGGATTGCAGAAACTTTCAAGGATTATCAAGTATTTCGTGCTTTTACAAGCAAGATTATTATTAAGAAGTTACGAGAAAACGAAAATCTGATTATACCAACTGTGAAAGAGGCGATGGAGAAATTGGTTGAAGAGGGATATACAGATGTAGTTATTCAGCCAACACATATTATCAATGGTATTGAGAATGAGAATATGTTAGAAGACTTATCATTCTATGCTAAGAGATTTAGTAGTTTTCGTATTGGAAAGCCACTATTGTCTGACATAGAAGACTACAAGCAGTTAGTAAACTGTATCGTTGAGGAAAATCATGTTGGGGAAGAGGAAGCTATTTTATTAATGGGGCATGGTACAAGTCACCATGCGAATGCCGTGTATCCAGCAGTGGATTATACATTCAGAGCAGAGGGTTATTCAAACATTTATATGGCTACAGTGGAAGGATATCCAACTATAGAAGATGCTATGGGACTTATGGAAAAGTATAATTATAAGAAAGTAATTTTGATTCCGTTCATGATTGTAGCAGGTGACCATGCGAAGAATGATATGGCTGGAGACGAGGAAGATTCATGGAAATCAATTCTTGAGAAGGCTGGATATGAAGTGGATTGTAAATTACAAGGACTAGGTGAGCTTGAAGTGGTACAAGAGATGTTCGTCCGTCATATAAAGGAAGCAGAGTAAGTATTGTCAGTAAGAGTTTGCTCATTCATACCTCATGCAAAAGCAAGTAGATAGAGGAGGAAGTCAGATGGAAACAACACCATTAGTTAATAAGAGAAAGAAACTCCGCAGTGGCTATACAACTGGAAGTTGTGCGGCGGCAGCAGCAAAAGCAGCTACTAGTATGCTATTAGATGGAGCTATTGTTAATCAGGTATGCTTACTGACTCCCAAAGGCGTGACTTTGCATCTAACAATTGAAGATATTAGTATGGAAAAGGATTCTATACGGTGTGCGGTCCGTAAGGATAGTGGTGATGACCCTGATGTAACTAATGGAATACTGGTTTACGCGGTGGTTAGTAGGGTACAGGGCAATCAAATCACATTAGATGGTGGTATCGGAGTTGGTAGAGTGACGCTACCAGGATTATGGCAAAAGATCGGAGAGGCTGCAATCAATAAGGTACCAAGACAGATGATTCTACAAGAAGTAGCGTCGGTATGTGAACAAAAAGGATATGATGGAGGCTTAGAAGTTATCATTGAGATACCTGAGGGCATAGAGATTGCTAGAAGGACGTTTAATCCAAGGCTAGGAATCGAAGGTGGTATATCAGTGCTAGGAACTACAGGAATTGTGGAGCCTATGAGCGAGAGCGCATTGATTGATTCTATAGCACTAGAGATCAAGGTGAAAAAAGCAAATGGACAGGAGATACTCATTCTTACACCAGGTAATTATGGCGCAGATTTCTTGAAGGAGACTCTTCATATCGATATTAATAAGGCAGTTAAATGTAGTAATTATGTAGGTGAGGCCTTAGATACCGCGGTGGAGGTCGGCTATAAGAAGATTCTTATGGTTGGACATGTAGGGAAGTTTGTTAAGTTAGCAGCGGGAATTATGAATACGCATTCAAGGCAAGCGGATGCCAGAATGGAAATATTTCTAGCCAATGCGGCATTAGAAGGAGCTAATCTGGAAACGTTACAAGCAATTGAGAAAGCGATTACTACAGATGAGATGATATCCATATTAAAACAGGCGGGTTATCTAGAAGGTGTTTTGGAGCGGATTACAAATCGTATCCAATTTTATGTGCAACATAGAGTAGGCACAGATATTAAGATAGGAATAATGGTATTCTCTGTAGAATATGGTTTACTTGGTCAGACGGAAGGAACAGAGGATTTAATATAGACTTTGCGAAACTTTTTCCATGTCGACAACATATCTGTGTTTTAAGGCTACCTACTACAATTTTCTTAAAATTGTAACGGTAGACATAAAACACATTGATATGTTTATTGTCATTACAAAGAGTTACGCAATTATCTAATATAGCGAAAGGAGCCATGCATTGCTTTTAGAATCACAAGTAATAGTCTGTGATAAGCATGGGGTATAGAATGAAAGGAACATTATACGGAGTAGGAACGGGTCCAGGAGATCCTGAACTATTAACATTAAAGGCTGTCCGAATATTAAAGGAAAGTGATGTAATTGCAATAGCCATTACGGATAGCGCATTAGAGGAACCACTCTTAGAGGATTGCAAACAGGATTCGGTAAGGGATAAGAAGTGCGATTTATACCGTCAGGGCTGCGTTGCATATTGTATAACAGTACAGAGCGTACCAGAAATAGCAAATAAAACAATCTTACATCTACCAACGGTTATGACAAAAGATAAGAAGAAACTACAAGAAGGATATGAAAGAGCTGCGAAAGCGGTTGAAGATTTACTTGAACAGGGAAAACAAGTTGCATTTATTACATTAGGCGATCCGACGGTATACTCAACATACCTTTATGTACATGCACTTATTAAGGAAGCAGGGTTTGATACGCAGATTATCAGTGGGATTCCATCCTTTTGTGCGGCATCAGCAAGAATGAATCAAGGATTAGTGGAAAGATCTGAACAACTGCATATTATACCAGGTTCTTACGGTGTAGAAGAAGCATTGACCATGAAAGGTACGAAGGTTTTCATGAAGGTAGCTAGTAAGATGCCTAAGGTAAAGGAATATATTCGCAGGCATCATAATGAGGTTGTTATGGTTGAGAATTGTGGTATGGAAGGTGAGAACATCTACACGAATTGTGAAGACATACCAGATGATGCCAGCTATTACTCGCTGTTAATTGTGAAGGAGGATAAATAATGGTTCAATTCGTAGGAGCAGGCTCAGGGGCGGCTGATCTAATTACTGTAAGAGGGCAACGGTTACTAATGGAAGCAGATGTGATAATCTATGCAGGTTCCTTAGTTAATCCAGAGCTATTACAGTATAAAAAGGAGTCAGCGAAAGTGTACAATAGTGCATACATGACTTTAGAAGAAGTGATTGAAGTAATGAGAGAGGCTCATAAAGAGGATTTGAAGATTGTTAGGCTTCATACAGGGGACCCTTGTTTATATGGAGCAATCAAAGAACAGATGGATGAACTTGTGAAACATGATATACCATACGAAGTTTGCCCAGGAGTTAGTTCATTCTGCGGTGCAGCAGCAGCTCTACAAGCAGAATATACTTTACCTAACGTATCACAGTCTGTAATTATTACGCGAATGGCTGGTAGAACTCCGGTACCAGAGAAAGAAGAAATAGCTAGATTAGCCTCACATCAAGCGACGATGGTGATATTCTTAAGTACTGGTTTATTAGAACAATTGCAAGTTGAACTGATGAAAGGTGGATATCCAGCTGATACGAAGGCAGCGATTGTGTACAAAGCAACTTGGCCCGATGAGAAAGTGTACCGTTGCACAGTAGAGACATTAGCACAGACAGCTAAGGACAATAACGTAACGAAGACAGCACTTATTGTTGTAGGAAATGTATTGGATGGAGAGTACGAACGTTCTGAATTATATAATCCTACATTTACAACAATGTTTAGAGAAGCTAGTAAGTAAATCTGTGTATCTAGAAGGAGAACAGTTATGAGTAAAATATACGTAGTAGGGATTGGACCTGGAGATTACGAACAGATGACGATTCAAGCAGTTAAGGTACTTGAATCTTGTGATGTAATTGTCGGCTATACGGTATATGTTGATTTGGTGAAAGAGCATTTTGCAGGGAAAGAGTTCCTAACTACACCGATGAAGCAAGAAGTAAAGCGTTGTGAATTGGCATTTGAGGAAGCAAAGAAGGGGAAGGTAGTTGCTATGATTTGTAGTGGCGATGCTGGAGTTTATGGGATGGCAGGTTTAATCTATGAGGTAGGAGAAAGTTACCCAGAGGTTGAAGTGGACATAATTCCAGGTATTACAGCAGCACTTTCTGGAGCAAGTGTACTTGGAGCCCCATTAATTCATGACTTTGCAGTGATTAGTCTTAGTGATCTTCTAACTCCGTGGGAGAAGATTGAAGCTAGATTGAAAGCAGCTGCGCAGGCTGACTTTTCGATCTGTCTATACAATCCTTCTAGTAAGAAAAGAGCGGATTATCTTATGAAAGCTTGTGACTATATGTTGGAGTACAAATCTCCAGAAACTATCTGTGGAATCGTACGTAACATTGGAAGAGAAGGAGAAGAATCCGAGATACTTACATTACAGCAGCTTAGGGATACCGTAGTTGATATGTTCACGACGGTGTTCATTGGGAATAGTCAGACGAAAGTAGTTGCAGGTAAGATGGTAACACCAAGAGGGTACAAAGGTATATAAAGAAAGGGCTACTAGATGAATAAGAAGAAAGTATATCTAATTGGAATCGGTATGGGTTCTGAAAGTTCATTAACCAAAGAAGCAATGGATATTCTCAGGCAGGTTCCGGTTGTAGTTGGAGCCAAGCGTATGATCGAAAGTTTCCAGAATACGTCCATATGGATTACGAGAGAAGAGATGGGGGATCTTCCACAAGTTTATGTTGAATACCACTCTTTAGGGATAGCAGATTATATTAAAGGTTTAGAATACAGTCAGGTTGCAGTTCTTCTTTCTGGTGATGTTGGTTTTTGTAGTGGGGCTAAGAAGTTATTGAAGGCACTGGAATTTTGCGAGGTCGTGATGATATCAGGAATTACTACAGTAGCATACTTGGCTTCAAGATTAAACCTCTCGTGGGAGGATATGAATTTGACGTCCTTACATGGAACATCGAATGCAATTGTTAATAGAATCCATCACAATCCATATACATTTACATTACTAGGTGGTAAGGACAGTGTAAATCAAGTTTGTGAGTTGCTAATGGAGTATGGAATGGAAGAGGTCAAACTTCATGTTGGAGAGTGCCTATCTTATTCTAATGAGAAGGTACAGACGATTAACCCTGCCAAGGGATATGTGGGTGAACAAGAAGAATTAGCAGCGGTGATTATTGAAAACCCTGATCCTTGTAGAGAGATTAATTCCAGTATAGAAGACGAGGAATTTATTCGTGGTAAAGTTCCGATGACAAAGGCAGAAGTCCGTGAAGTCAGTATAAGTAAACTTAAATTAACGAAAGATGCAATTTGCTATGATATAGGTGCTGGAACTGGTTCTATAGGAATTGAAATCGCATGTAAATCACCAGACATTCAGGTGTATGCCATCGAGAAGAATCCTGAAGCAGTAGAATTAATTGAACAGAATAAGAGAAAGTTTCGCGTTGATAATGTTAGAGTAGTAGAAGGGCTTGCACCTCAGGATTTAGAAGCATTACCCGCGCCGACACATGCCTTTCTTGGCGGAACGACTGGGAATCTAGAAGGTATCGTCTATGCAATATGGGAGAAGAATCCTAACGCTCGTATTGTGCTCAATGCGATTGCACTCGAGACAGTAGCACAGGCGATAGCTTTTGAGAAGAAACACCCAGAGATTCAAAGTGAAGTAGTTCAACTTCAAGTGTCTAAGGCAAGAACCATAGGCGATTACCATATGATGACGGGACAAAATCCAATCTATATCATTACGTGGCAGAGGTAAGAATTATGTGTGATAACTTTGCAACAAGAAGACAGAAAGGAGGTTCTTATATTGAATACAATAATGGAACGAAAGGTTAAAGTTCCTAGAGTGATGATTACAGGAATTGCTAGTGGCAGTGGGAAAACAACAATGGTTTGTGCAATCCTTCAAGAATTAAAAAGACGTCACCTAGCACTTGCAGCGTGTAAATGTGGTCCTGATTATATAGATCCTATGTTTCACAGAGCGGTTACAGGAGCGAAAACAGCAAACCTGGATTTGTTCTTTACACCACCAGAAGTAGTACGAGAGATATTATATGAGAATAGTATTGATACGGACATAACGATAATTGAGGGTGTAATGGGATATTATGATGGAATGCAACTAGGAAAAGATACTGCTAGCTCCTATGATGTGGCAAAACAAACAATGACACCAGTAATATTAGCTGTTTCCTGTAAGGGTATGAGTTTATCACTTGCTGCTATCATTAAAGGTGTTATGGAGTTTCGTGAGGATAGTAATATTCAAGGAATTCTTCTTAATGGAATAGGGAAAGCCATGTATGAAAGAATCAAACCTGTTATCGAAGAAGAAACAAAGATTCCTGTGGTTGGATTCTTACCTCCTCTAACAGAATTTCAATTGGAGAGCAGACATCTTGGATTAGTTACACCTGATGAAATCCGGAATCTACAAGGACAATTAGAGTATCTTAGTGAAGTAGCTAGAGATAGTATAGATCTTGATCGAATTCTTCACATAGCTAATAATGCGCCTGAGCTGGTGGTTAGAGAGATAGCTGAGTTATCTAGTAAACCCATGGAGAACAATAAGGAAATAATTCGAATTGGCTATGCTTATGATAAAGCATTTTGTTTCTATTATCAGGAAAATCTCCATTTGCTTGAGAAGATGGGAGCAACCTTAATACCATTCTCTCCGCTAGAGGATACTGCGATTCCTAAGAATCTTGATGGGTTATTATTAGGAGGTGGTTATCCAGAAGTATATGCGAAGGAATTAGAGGAAAATTCAAGTATGCGAAAATCCATCTTGGAAGCCATTCATGCAGGAATGCCATGTATAGCAGAGTGTGGTGGATTTATGTATCTGCATGAACGAATGCAAGGCAAAGATGAAGAATGGTATGAGATGGTTGGAGCGATTGAAGGGGAATCGTTTAAAACTAATCGGTTAGTGCGCTTTGGTTATGTAACTGTAAAAGCCAATGAAGAGACAACGTATTCCTCTAAAGAGGAAGAGCTAAGAGGACATGAGTTCCATTACTGGGACAGTTCCAATACAGGGTCCGATTATACCGCCACTAAAACATCATCTGCTATAACTTATCCTACTATGCATGCTAAGAACAACTTGTTAGCTGGATACCCGCACTTCTATTATTATAGTAATCCAGACTTTGTGAGGCGTTTTATAGAGAGTTGTCGTAAGAGGTGGCGCTAAGGAACACGTTATGATGATCGGAAGGCACAGGTATATTAAGTGGCTGAAGTCTACTTTGTAAAAGTGGTACGACGATATAGCCAAAGGTATTAGCAATAGAGAGGAGAATGGTAAATCGTATGTTAGAAAGATCCTTACGAGCAATTCTTGAAGAGATAGAACCAAAAGATGAGACCGCGATGGAAGAAGCCAGAGAACACTGGCTGAATATAGCTAAACCGTTATTTAGTTTAGGAAAGTTAGAGAATGCTGTAATTGATATGGCTGGTATGAAGGGAACCTATGATTATAGACTTGATAGACGCGGGTTGCTGATATTTTGCGCAGATAATGGGGTTGTTGCTGAAGGTGTTACGCAAACAGGTCAAGAAGTAACAGCAATTGTAGCAGATAATTTCACGAAGAATGCCACTAGTGTTTGTCAGATGGCGCGTATTGCGAAAGCAGATGTGATACCTATCGATATCGGTATCGTGGTTGATGTTGAAAGCATCACAAAGGAAGAATTAAAGGTGGCATATGGAACGAGGAATATGACCAAGGAACCTGCTATGACAAGAGAAGAAGCAGTGAAGGCGATTCTTATTGGAATCAATGCGGTTAAAAGCTGTAAAGAAGCAGGTTACGAAATCCTCGCTACTGGAGAGATGGGGATTGGGAATACCACAACAAGTAGCGCAATTGCATCGGTATTGTTAGACACGCCTGTCGAACTAGTTACGGGAAAAGGTGCGGGACTTACTGGAGAGGGACTAGAGAGAAAGATTCAGGCAATTAAGAAGGCGATTACGCTTAATAAGCCTGATGCTACAGATCCCATTGATGTGCTTTCTAAAGTAGGAGGACTAGATATTGCGGGACTTGTTGGTGTATTCCTTGGAGGAGCGAGGTATCGCATTCCAATTGTTATAGATGGATTCATTTGCTCGGTAGCGGCTTTGATAGCAGCTAGAATTAACCCAGTTGTTAGAGGCTATATGATGCCGTCACATGTATCAAAAGAACCTGCAGGACAGATGCTTTTGAAGGAACTTGCGTTAGAACCTTATATAACCTGTGATATGTGTTTGGGAGAGGGAACTGGTGCAGTTGCTGTGTTGCCGTTACTTGACATGGGATTGGCAGTTTACCGTCAGATGAGCACCTTTGCAGATATTAATATTGATAATTATGAGGTATTTGATGAATGATGACAGTAGTGACAGGTGGAAGCGGTAGTGGGAAGTCAGAATATGCTGAGAATCGAACGTTACTGTATAGTAGAGAGCATTTGATTTATATAGCCACAATGGTTGCCTTTGATGAAGAGGCACATCGTAAGATTGCAAGACACCGTGAGATGAGAAAAGAGAAGAATTTCGATACGAAAGAATGTTATGTAGAACTGAAATCCTTAGATCTTAAGAGGGAGAATACGGTATTGCTTGATTGTATGTCTAATCTAGTTGCGAATGAGATGTATCAAGAGAACGGTGCACAGGAACATACTGTGAAACAAATCATAGAAGGTGTAAAGGTCCTCAAAGAGCAAGTGAAAAACCTTGTAATAGTAACCAATGAAGTATTTAGCGACGGGATTATTTACGATGAAGAAACAAAACGATATCTAAATTATCTTGGAGCAATTAATAGAGAGTTAGCAAAGATGGCGGACGAAGTAATAGAAGTAGTTTATTCGATACCAATCTATCATAAAAAAAAGGAGGACAATAGATGTTAGCGTCATGTATTATTGCATTTTCCATGTACTCTAAGGTACCAATGCCAAGAGTCGATTGGAGTGAAAAGAATATGAAATATGCATTTTGCTTCTTTCCTCTAGTAGGCGCAGTGCTAGGAGCAATTGTATATGGTATTGCTACCGTACTGTTTCGTATTCATGTTAGCAGTCTTTGTTTTGCCGCTATAATGACCGTTCTTCCAATCTTCTATACGGGAGGTATTCATGTGGATGGGCTTCTTGATACGTTAGATGCACTACATTCCTATGGAGATAGGGAAAAGAAGTTAGAGATACTTAAGGATCCACATACAGGTGCGTTTGCTATCATTGGAGCAGTTTGTTACTTCGTACTATCCCTTGGAGTATGGAGTGAGATTTCTATGAAAGGGCTTCCGCTTATAGCAGTTGGTTATGTATTAACAAGAGCATTCAGCGGGTTAAGTGTTGTTACCTTTCCGCTTGCTAAGAATACCGGTTTGGCAGCTACCTTTTCGGATATGTCTCAAAAAAGGTGTGTAAAAGTCACGATGCTTGTGTATAGTTTAGTGTGTTTCATAGCCTTGTTGTGGATAGACTTGTTCCTTGGAATTGGTGTGATGGTCGTGACACTATTTATGTTTGCTTATCATTACTATATATGCAAAAAACAGTTTGGTGGAATTACAGGGGATTTGGCAGGATATTTCCTTCAATTGAATGAGTTAGCGATTCTAATATGGATTGCTATCGGTTGTAGGACTTGAGGGGTGGTGTGAAAAATGAATCTTTCGCACGCAACTTTGTGCCTGCGGCTCAAAGTTTTCAGACTATAGAAAGGTATGGTTTTAATATGAAACTTATAATAGGCGGTGTAGCACAAGGGAAACTTGAAGTGGCAAAGCGATGTGTTAAGCGTACTAATAGTGAACTGGATACGAAAAATATAAGTAAAATGGTAGTGATTGTTGATGAGAATTATAACTCTATTGAGGAGTTGTATATGGCAACGATAATCAACCATTTTCATCTTATAGTCAAGAGATTATTACAGGAGAAACAAGAACCTGAATGGATACTAGAAGAAATAATCGCAACGAATCCTAATGTTTGTATCGTTAGCACGGAGATAGGATATGGAATTGTTCCTATGGATTCGTTTGAGAGAGAGTATAGGGAACGTACTGGACGTATCTGCTGTAAGATAGCGACGAAAGCAGATGAAGTATATCGTGTATTATGTGGAATAGAAGCCCGAATCAAGTAACTATAAGGAATTAGGGCAACGGTGTTGTTAATTTGTTCAAATCGACACCGTGACAAAGAGGAGGCTCGAGCGAATGAAAATATATATGATAAGACATTCCATTACACCAGGGAATAAGAGACGTGCTTATATTGGAGCTACCAATGAACCACTCTGTGAAGAGGGGATTGAATTGCTTAAGAACCGCACATATCCAGAAGTTGAGATGGTTATAACCAGTCCTATGAAACGATGTATGCAAACGGCTATGTGTATCTATCCGGATAAGAGCCCTTATGTAATTGATCAATTGCGAGAGTGTGATTTTGGAGCATTCGAAGGTATGACTTACGAAGAGCTCAAAGAAAATGTCGTCTATCAGGAATGGTTATCGAAAGAAGGCAAAATTCCATTCCCTCAAGGTGAAGATCAGATGGAATTTCGTAAAAGATGTGTACAAGGTTTTGATGATGCAGTGGATTATCTCCATAATACGAATATAAGGAGTGCTGCAATGGTTGTACATGGGGGAACGATAATGGCCATTCTTGAGACATATGCTAGACCACAGGAAGACTTCTATCATTGGAAAGCCCAGAATGGAGAAGGTTACTTGGTTGAAATCGATGAGAATGCTTGGTTTTCTAAAGCTGTTAATAGATATGTAACTGTAAAGGGTAAATGTTAGATATAAAGGGAAAATGCGAAACTCATAGTAAAGGCATAAAATAGATAGTAAAGGCATTATAGATAGTAAAGGAAAAGAGTGAATGGAAAGTATGAGATTTGGTATCTATGCATGTATCATAGGATTTGTATTAGATTTGATAGTGGGTGATCCACATTGGCTCTATCATCCGGTTCGTTTAATCGGGAAATTAATTAGTAACACAGAAAAATTAGTTCGACGCTGTTTCACAAAGACTAAAGCAGGAGAACAAATAGCTGGAATTGTATTAGCTATATTTGTTATGGTTATATCAACAGGAATTCCACTAGGGATATTAGTTATCTGTTATAAGACCAATGTCTATCTGGGAATAGCGATTGAAAGTATCTTCTGCTATCAATTATTGGCTACGAAGTCTCTAAAAGTTGAGAGCATGAAAGTGTATAGAGCATTAAAAGACAAGGATATGGAGAAAGCAAGATATGCAGTGTCTATGATTGTAGGAAGAGATACGAATAGCCTTGATGCAGTAGGGATTACAAAGGCGGCAGTGGAGACGGTAGCGGAGAATACTTCAGACGGAAGCATAGCACCTTTGATTGCTATTATTATAGGAGGCGCACCTCTTGGATTCTTATACAAATCTATTAATACCATGGATTCCATGATAGGATATAAGAATGATAAATATATTAATCTAGGAAGATTTGCAGCAAAACTTGATGATGTGGTGAACTATATTCCTGCAAGGTTCTCAGCATTCATGATGATTCTAAGTGCGTATATGCTAGGGCTAGACGGTAAGAACGCGTATAGAATCTATAAGAGAGATTGTTACAAACATGCCAGTCCGAATTCTGCTCACACAGAATCCGTATGTGCGGGGGCATTACGTGTTAGGCTAGCAGGCGATGCATATTACTTTGGTAAACTCCATAAGAAAGAATATATAGGTGATGCACTCCGTGAAATCGAGACAGAAGATATCAAAAGGGCAAATCGTTTGCTATATATGTGCGCAATTTTATCGTTTGCTTTATTAATAGGGATTAGAATTGGAGTTTATCTATTTATAAAATAATTAAGCTTGTCTACATCTATTTTAATTGTATGATATACATAATTCAATAACAATAACGGCAAGCATAAACACGTAGGTATATCTATATGCACGATAAAGAGTTTGGAAATTGTCTAATATACAAGAAGGGAAGAAAACCTATGACAAATAAACATGGCGGAGACATCTACAAGTACCAGCCAAAATACGATTTTTCTGCGAACATTAATCCTTTGGGGGTCAATGAAGCAATAGTAACAGCAGCTAGAGAGAGTTTACAAGATATTGCGAATTATCCGGATATTCGTTGTGGCAAATTACGAAGTGCACTAGCTTTAAAACTCAATGTTCCTGAGGACTATCTCTACTTTGGTAATGGAGCTGCAGATGCATTGTTCACACTTGTATTAGCCGGTAGACCTAAGAAAGCGTTGCTTGTTAGCCCTACTTTTGCAGAATACGAACAGGCTCTACAATCGGTTGATTGTGATATTACCTATTATGAATTAGATTCTTCTAAGAACTTTTCTGTTACAGAGAATTATCTAACAGCTCTAACACCCGACCTTAGTATGGTTATTCTATGTAACCCAAACAATCCAGTTGGCAATACCATTTCACATGAATTACTGATTCGAATCCTTAAACGTTGCTATGAACTTAATATTACATTAGTCGTAGATGAATGCTTTAATGACTTCTTAGAGGATCCTAAATATCATGAGCTAACATTAGAGTTAGGTGATTATAACAATCTTGTAATTTTGCGTGCGTTCACTAAGATGTATGCAATGGCAGGATTACGGCTAGGCTTCCTAATGACGGCAAATAACGAATTGTTAGCCAAGATGAACAGTGTAAGTCAACCGTGGTCTGTATCTATACCTGCGCAAGCAGCAGGTGTGGTTGCACTAAACCAAGAAGAGTATGTAGCTAAGACAAGAGCTTATATTAAGAAAGAACAGGAATTTCTCTGTGAGGAACTGTCAGGATTGAGGATCCAGTACTTTGAACCAGAGGCAAATTATATCTTCTTCTATGATCAGATCGATTGGTATAAGGAATTATTAGAAGAAGGGATATTAATTCGTGATTGCAGTAATTATAGAGGTTTGACAAAGGGATACTACCGAATTGCAATACGCACAAGATTAGAAAATGAAGCCTTAATTAAGGCAATGAGAAAGATTAAAGATGAACACAAACAAGCAAGTACCGAAATGGAATTCGAAGGTTCACAGTAGATTAGGTAAGGGAAAAGATCAGGAGGAAGAGACAATGGCTAAATCAATTATGATTCAAGGAACAATGTCTAATGCGGGAAAGAGCATTATAGCAGGAGGGCTTTGCCGTGTATTTGCACAAGACGGATATAAAGTAGCTCCATTCAAATCACAGAATATGGCACTAAATTCGTTCATAACCAAAGAAGGCCTTGAGATGGGAAGAGCACAAGTTATGCAAGCAGAAGCAGCTATGATTCAACCTTCTGTTCTTATGAATCCAATCTTATTAAAGCCTACGAATGATACAGGGTCACAGGTTATTGTAAATGGTGAAGTTGTGGGAGTGATGTCAGCAAGAGAATATTTTGCCTGTAAGAAGAATTTTGTTCCTGCTGTATTAGAGGCATATCATAAGTTAGAACAAGAGCATGATATTATTGTAATTGAAGGTGCGGGTAGTCCAGCAGAGATTAATCTCAAGAGCGAAGACATTGTGAATATGGGTATGGCCAAGATGGCGAAAGCACCCGTGTTACTAGTGGGTGATATTGATCGTGGTGGAGTATTTGCACAGTTATTAGGCACCATTCTCCTTCTAGAGGAAGATGAGCGTACGATGGTAAAAGGTTTGGTTATCAACAAATTCCGTGGAGATAAGACAATTCTTGACCCGGGGCTTCGTATGATTGAAGAAAAGGTGGGTATTCCAGTGCAAGGGGTTATGCCATATTGTCGTCTTGATATTGATGATGAAGACAGCCTATCGGAACGATTTACGAAGAAGCATACAACAGGGCTTGTTGATATTGCAGTAATACGTTTACCTAGAATCTCTAACTTTACCGATTTTAACCCATTTGAATATGTGGAAGAGGTATCTTTGCGTTATATCACGCAGCCAAATGAATTGATGGACCCAGATATGATTATAATTCCAGGGACTAAGAATACAATTGAGGATCTGTTATGGCTTCGTGAATCAGGTTTAGAAGCAAAGATTTTGCAACATGCGGCCAGAGGAAAAGTGATCTTTGGTGTTTGTGGAGGATATCAAATGTTAGGAAACACAATTGCAGATCCTGACAATATGGAGACGGATAAGATAGAACTTAAGACAATAAAAGGATTAGGTCTACTTCCGATTGATACCGTATTCTTATCTGAGAAGACAAGAACAAGGGTACATGGAACATTCACAAAGGTGGAAGGTACTTTAAGTAATCTATGTGGAGTTGACTTTGAAGGTTATGAAATTCATATGGGGGATACGAGTTGTAAGGGAAATCCATTGACAAACTTGACGGATATGACGAAGAGTGATAACGTGAAAGAAGACGGGAACAATGTTGGTAATGTTTATGGAACGTATGTACACGGAATCTTCGATATGTCTGGTGTGGTAAATGGAATCGTAGAAGCCCTGTTAGAGAAAAAAGGCTATGATGCAACAAATGTGCATGCTCTTAATATACAGGAATATAAAGAAACGCAATATAACTTACTTGCAGACGCGATTCGTAAGAACCTAGATATGGAGGCAATCTATCGAATCCTAGAAGAAGGCGTGTAAGTCAATAGTAAGGAGGAATACCTTTGAAGATAGAATTAGAACAAGTATTACCAACGGAGATTGAGAAACGTAGTTTTGAAATTATTACAGAAGAACTACAAGGAAGAGCATTTCTAGCTGAACAGGAGATGATTATTAAGAGGGTAATTCATACAACTGCCGATTTTGATTATGCAGATAATCTGAAGTTTTCTGAAGGTGCAGTTGATAAGGCGATTGAGGCAATTAAGGCAGGAGCTTGTATAGTGACAGATACACAGATGGCCAAAGCTGGAATTAACAAGAAGTCACTTGCAAAGCATGGTGGTGAAGTACATTGTTTCATGTCTGATGAGGACGTGGCATTAGAAGCGAAGGAATTAGGAACAACAAGGGCAACCGCAAGCATGAATAAGGCTGCTAGATTGAATAAGGATGTAATCTTTGCAATTGGAAATGCGCCTACAGCGTTAGTGCATCTATATGAACTAATTAATGAGCACAAGATTACACCAAAACTGATTATCGGTGTACCGGTAGGGTTTGTTAATGTTGTTCCATCTAAGGAATTAATTATGAAGACAGACATCCCTTATATAGTAGCAAAAGGAAGAAAAGGTGGCAGCAATGTAGCTGCAGCAATTTGTAATGCACTATTATATATGATAAATAACGAACGATAGGAGGAGTCAGCATGGACATCCAAATGGTAGGAATCGACCATAGCAAGGCTTCCATAGAATATAGAGAAGATTTTAGCTTTACTCGTCACGAAGCAGCACTTGCAATGAATCAGATTATGGAGTGGTACCAAGAAGAACTTACTGGCTGTGTTTTATTATCCACATGCAATCGGACAGAATTATATCTCAGTTGTGAAGAAGAAAGCGTGGATCCTTTTGAGATTCTTTGTCGTGTAAAGGGAATCGATGTGGGGGCATATCAAAGTTTCAATACTCAAAGAAAAGGTAGCGATGTAGTAGAGCATTTATTTTCTTTGGCGTGTGGATTGAAGTCAAAAGTATTCGGTGAAGATCAGATTATTACGCAAGTAAAAGATGCATTGACGAGTGCTAGAGAAGCAGAGACGACGGATATTGTGCTTGAGAAACTATTTCAGACAGCAATTACGGCCGCGAAGAAGGTAAAAACAAGCGTACATCTAACAGCGGTGAATGCCTCTGTGGTAGAGAATATGATAACTGTACTAACAAGAGAGTTTAGCACAGTAGAAGATATCCCTTGTCTAGTGATTGGTAATGGAGAAATCGGTAGATTGGCCGCTACCCGTTTAGTAGAGGTTGGAGCAAAGGTTACTATGACCCTACGTCAATATAAGAGTAGAGAAGTGGATATACCCCTAGGGGTTCATTGTATTGATTATCAAGAACGTTATAAAATCCTTACTGATATGGCGGTTGTAGTAAGTGCCACAACAAGCCCACATCATACGATACGATACGAGGATACATGCGATATCTTAGATGATGGTAAGAAGAGAATCTTGGTAGATATGGCTGTTCCACGCGATATCTCATTACGTTTATCAGAGTTAGATAATATTCAGTTATATAATATTGATAGTTTAGGTGGGGTAGCTACAGATACAATTAATAACCATTCCGTTGCTGTTGCTATGGAAATCTTAGAGGAATATCAAGAAGAGTTTAATACCTGGTATCTATTCAGAGAATACATTCCGTTAATCCAAAGTGTAGGTAGGACATCCGCAGTAAGTGTATTAAATCGTATAGATAAACAGATGAAGAAAATTATAAAGGATACAGAATCTGTTAAGGAGATTAGTAAGCTTGTGAAAGCTGCGTCGAATCGGGTGGTGACGAATCTGTTATATGGTTTGAAAGAGAGTCTTGATAAGGAACAGTGGAGTAGTTGTCTTGAAGCAATTGAAAATGCATCTAGTAAGAATGGGAATGAGGAAGTGTAAGTATGGAGAAGGCATATTTTCCGATATTCATTAACTTGATAAATAAGCGAGTTGTTGTAGTTGGTGGAGGTGTGATTGCAACAAGGAGAGTACAGACATTATGTTCTTTTGGGTGTAATATAGAAGTAATCGCACCAGAAATCTCAGCGGCACTTAAGAATCTATTGAAAGAGGAGAAGATTGTCTGGCACGCCCGTCCATATCGAGAAGAAGATGTTGTCGGGGCATCGATTGTGGTAACTGCAACGAATCGAAGGAGTATTAATCATAAGGTTGGGCAGGAATGTGTGAGATTATCAATTCCAGTTAGTGTAGCAGATAGCAAGGAGGAATCTACATTCTATTTCCCTGGTATTGCGAAAGAGGAATCTGTTGTTGTGGGAGTGAGCGCAAGTGGAACCAATCATCATACTGCCAAAAAAGTTACAGACGGAATAAAGAGTGTATTAAAATCCATGGTACAGGATTAATGATGTTCTATCGCTAACTTACCGAGTGAAGTCAAATACTTTGACACCCTAATCAGTAAGTTAGATTAAGGAGGGTATATATATGGACAAAAGGATAAGAAAGAGAATTAGGATTGGGAGCAGAGAAAGTAGGCTTGCAGTAGTACAGTCACAGATTGTTATAGAGGCTATTAGAAAAGCACACCCAGAACTTGAATTAGAATTAGTTACGATGAAGACCACGGGAGATAAGATTCTACATACAAGTCTTGATAAAGTTGGGGGAAAAGGGTTGTTTGTAAAGGAACTTGATATCGCCCTTAGAGAAGGCAGAATTGATTTGTCTGTTCATAGTCTTAAAGATATGCCCATGGAGATACCAGAGGATTTACCGTTAATTGGATTTTCAAAAAGAGAAGATCCAAGAGACGTTCTTATACTAAAAGAGGGCTTCCAGATTGAAGAAGGTGGAATTATTGGCTCTTCAAGTAAGAGAAGAGTGCTTCAACTGAAGAAGCTGTATCCAAACTTACAATTTGAGATGATACGAGGTAATGTACAGACCAGGCTTAGAAAGATGGAGGATGAAAACTATGATGGAATTGTTCTTGCATTAGCAGGTATTAAGAGACTAGGCTTAGAAAGTATCGTTACAAGAGTGTTGACAACAGAGGAGATGATTCCAGCAGCAGGTCAGGGAATATTAGCGATTCAAGGAAGAAAAGATTTCGATTATTCTTTCTTAGATACATTCCTTAACAAGGAATCGGAAATTATCTCAACTTGTGAGCGTGCATTCGTAACAGCACTTAATGGAGGCTGTTCTTCTCCTATCGCAGGTTATGCACAGATACAAGGGAATGAGATAAGATTACAAGGCTTATATTGTGAAGAGGATAGTGAGGATATCCGTATCGGAAGTATTCACGGTGAGATAGAGAAAGCGGCAAAACTAGGAGAAACATTAGCGAGACAATTAAGAGAAGGTAGATAAGTGGAAAGCTCTTCTTCATATAGAAAGCATATCTATGTTTTAAGGTAGTCTCCTACAATTTGATTAGAATTAAACGACTTAGCATTCAATAAAGAGGATTGTATGTGATAGCATTTTAGAAAGGAGTTGGCCTGTATATGATAGATAAAAAAGGTGAAGTATGGCTTGTAGGAGCAGGTCCCGGGGACATTGGATTATTAACAGTGAAGGGAAAGGAAGTACTTGAGTCAGCTGAGGTGGTTGTATATGATGCGCTTGTAAGCGATGAGATTGCTGCGTTGATTCCTTCATCTGCAAAGAAGATTAATGTAGGAAAACGAGCGAATCACCACTTGGTTCCACAAGAAGAGATTAACCAGATACTACTTGAAGAAGCATTACAAGGAAATAGAGTTGTTCGTCTGAAAGGTGGAGACCCGTTCGTATTCGGTCGTGGGGGAGAAGAACTAGAATTGTTAGTAGCGAATAACATTCCGTATGAGGTGGTACCTGGAATTACTTCTGCTGTTTCTGTTCCGGCTTATGCAGGGATACCAGTTACTCATAGAGACTTTACCTCTTCCGTGCATATCATAACCGGGCATGCAAGAAAGGGTGGAGTATCTAGAATTCAGTATGATGCTTTAGTTAAGATGAATGCAACCCTTATATTTCTTATGGGGATTGGAGCACTTGAAGAGATTTGTAAGTCGCTAATGGAAGCTGGCATGAATCCGGATACGCCAGCAGCTGTCCTTGAAAGAGGAACTAGTGCAAAACAAAGAAGAGTTATTGCAACGGTAGCATCACTTAAAGAGGCAGCAGATCAGGCAGTCATTCAAACTCCTGCTATTATTGTAGTAGGTGAAGTATGTAGCTTGGCGGATTCTTTTGCATGGATGGAGAAGCAACCACTTGCAGGTATTCAGGTTGTAGTAACAAGACCAAAAGAAAAGAGCTCTTCTCTTACTGGTAAATTGCGTGCAAGGGGTGCGCATGTTATTGAGATGCCGGCTATTCAAACAACAACAATAACACAGGAAAAAGAGGTAGAGAGATTTGTTCATAGCCTTGATAAGATTCGTGAAGTAAGCGGGGAACAGTGGATTCTATTCACTAGTCCCAAAGGTGTGGAGAGTTTCTTCTCGTTATTAGCAGTAACGAAGAAAGATATGCGTCAGCTATACGCTGGTGTCAAGTTTGGTGTAGTAGGAAACGCTACAAGAAAAGAGTTACGACTACATGGTATTGAAGCGGATTACATGCCAGAGACCTATTGTGGGAAAGAACTTGCAAAAGGTCTAATGGAGGTGTTTGGCCAAAACCCTTATATAACGTTGTATCGTGCGAAAGATGCCTCAGAAGATATCGTAGAAGTTTTAGAGAATAATCAAATTGCATATCAGGATGTAGCAGTCTATCATACCCAGTACCTTGTTGATGAAGAGTTAGTTACACGAATTGGTACAGGTATAGAGAATGAGACTATTGACTATGTGATGTTTACAAGTGCTTCTTGTGTTAAGGCATTTACATCGTGTCTTACGGGTATGGATTATTCGAAGATTAAGGCAGTCTGTATAGGGGAACAAACAGCGGAAATAGCCAGTAAGTACGGAATGCAAGTTCGTGTCTGCGAGATGGCTACTATTGATAGTATGGTGGAATGTGTGAGTAGATAAGGGAGTTATGGTTAAGGTGTCAAAAGTCCTCTAGAAAACTTGACTTCATCAATTTGCACATTCACAAACCTGACTAATGTGATGTAGAATATAGTTTGATGAGTATTAGACCTTATGACACTGGATTAAGGATAGATTGAAAGGAATAGTGATATAGTATGGAATTACTTAATAGACCAAGAAGGTTACGAGGAAGCCAGATACTTCGAGATATGGTAAGAGAGACGAGAGTTTCAAAGAATGGTTTAATCTACCCAGTTTTCGTGAAAGAAGGGCAAAAGATTAGGGAAGAGATATCAGCTATGCCTGGTCAATATCGTTATAGCCTAGATACGTTAGCATATGAATTAGAACGCATTCAAAAATCAGGGGTCCGTGGAGTTTTGTTCTTTGGTATTCCAGAGCACAAGGATGCATGCGGTAGTGGTGCTTGGGCTACTGATGGTATTGTTCAAAAGGCAGTTGAACTTGCTAAGAGAGAGTTTCCTGACCTGTATCTTATTACAGATGTCTGTCTGTGTGAATATACATCTCACGGACACTGTGGTTTATTGCATGATCAAACCGTTGATAACGATAGTACACTAGAATTGTTAGCTAAGACTTCTTTATCCCATGTGCAAGCAGGCGCAGATATGGTAGCTCCTTCCGATATGATGGATGGTAGAATCTTAGCAATTCGTAAAACCTTAGATGGTGCAGGATATGTGAATACTCCAATCATGTCATATGCAGTGAAATATTCCTCTTCTTTTTATGGACCATTTCGTGATGCAGCTGGTTCAGCACCTGCCTTTGGCGATCGTAAGACATATCAGATGGATTATCACAACAAAAGAGAAGCAATTAAGGAAGCGGAATTAGACCTAGCAGAAGGCGCGGATATTCTTATGGTAAAACCGGGGCTTGCGTACTTAGATATAGTTAAGGAGATTTCTGAACGTTTTCCAGTTCCTTGTGCAGTGTATAGTGTTAGTGGAGAATATTCTATGATTAAGGCTGCGGCAATGGCAGGTTACATAGATGAAGCTGCGGTAGTTGCAGAATCTGCAGTTAGTATGTTCCGGGCAGGAGCTGATATTCTCATCTCGTATTATGCGAAGGAAATTGCAGGGTACATCGAGGAAGGAAGAATAGGGTAGAACTGTAACGGTAGACATAAAACACATTGATATGTTTGTAGCCATTACAAAGAGTTTTGCAATTGTCTATAGAATTTTGATAAAGGGGGTTTACAATGTTAGAGCAAGATTCCTTAACAAAGATAATTGAGGATCAGACAAGAAGGACATTGTGGGAAGTAAAAAATGTAATTGACTGTATCCCGAACGAATTATGGAATAAGCTATATGGTGAGATGCCATTGGAAGCATGTTTATCATATGCTACATTCGTTAGATTTGTGGTTTATTAATCCCCGTGATATTAATTATCAGGAGCCATCATTACATGTGAAGGATCTGAATAATCTAGATGTAACTAGTAGGAAGAGACTAGCAAGAGAAGATATAGAGAATTATTATAACCAAATAGCAGAGAAAATAATAAACTATGTAAATGGTTTGCAGGATAAAGAATTATTAGAAAAACCAGTTAATTGTGAATATGCTAAGTTTACTCTAATATTAGCCCAGTATAGACATTTGCATTCTCATATGGGAATGATTATGGGCTTTATAATTGATGATACGAATCAATGGCCACGAGTGGTTGGGTTAGAGAATGAGATTCCACAAGGGGAATACAGCAAGTATTTTTAAATGAAGTATTTGACCTTAATTTGAGAGATTAGGAATCGTCTTGAATTATGCAAGGAGGTAAGAATGAAGACAGATAAATCAGAACGTTTATTTACAGAAGCAGTTGAGATTATACCAGGTGGTGTGAATAGCCCGGTTCGTGCGTTTCAAGCGGTTGGCGGAAGTCCAAGATTTATAGATAGGGCAGAGAAACAACACATCTATGACGTAGATGGAAATGAATATATTGATTACATTGGTTCTTGGGGACCAATGATTCTTGGACATAAGAATGAAAAGGTGCAAGCAGCGGTACAAGAAGCAATTGATAAAGGTCTTAGCTTTGGTGCAGCTACCGAAATTGAAGTTGAGATGGCTAAGTTGATTTGTGATATTGTACCTTCCATTGAGATGATTCGTATGGTGAATTCCGGGACGGAAGCAGTCATGAGTGCGATTCGTGTTGCAAGAGGATACACAGGAAGGAATAAGGTAATTAAATTCGAAGGATGCTATCATGGCCATGCAGATGCCATGCTTGTGAAAGCAGGCTCTGGTGTAATGACATCAGGAGTACCAGATAGTGCAGGAGTACCAGTAGGCTGTGCAGAAGATACATTAACAGCAGTATATAATAATCTTGATAGTGTTGAGAAATTATTTGCTGAGAATAAAGGTGAAATTGCATGTTTAATTGTTGAACCAGTGGCAGCTAACATGGGAGTGGTTGTACCTAAGGAAGGTTTCCTACAAGGGTTACGAGATATCTGTACAAGAGAAGGAGCACTTCTAATCTTTGATGAAGTAATTACAGGTTTTCGCTTGCAATTAGAGGGTGCATCAGGTTACTTTGGTATCAAACCTGACCTTATTACTTATGGTAAGATTATAGGTGGAGGAATGCCAGTCGGCGCTTATGGTGGACGTAAAGATGTAATGCAAGTGGTATCCCCAGTAGGAGCTGTTTATCAGGCGGGTACATTAAGTGGAAACCCGGTAGCTATGCATGCAGGGATTACGCAACTTAGAATTCTGAAAGACCACCCAGAAATCTATAGCCAAATTAATGGATATGGGGAGAGACTGCGTTCAGGACTGCAAGGTTTAGTTAAGAAGTATCAATTTCCATGTGTAGTAAATGGAATTGGCTCCTTAAGTTGTATGTTCTTCACGAAGGAACTTGTAGTTGATTATGAATCGGCTAAAACTTCTGATACTACTTTATTCGGTAGATATTTTAACCATATGCTAGCAAAAGGACATTATATTGGGCCAAGCCAATTCGAGGCGATATTCATATCTGCCGCTCATACAGAAGAGAATATTCAGAAATTCTTAGAAGATGTGGAAGAGTTCTTTAAACAATGTTAGGATTGAAGTAACGGAATTGAAGACAATGGACTAATTTCCAATAGATAATAATTAAAAGAATTCGTGAATGAAATGGAACATAATTCTAAGTCATTCACGAATTCTTTTTTGCTTTAATTAAGCTCATTCATTAAATGCATCAACCTTATTAGTTCTTGTTAAATGGGCAAGTGTCTTAATACCAAGAATAAGAAGAATAGGAAATATAATTGCACCTAAGATTCCTGCTTTCAAGTTATCAGAGAAGGCACTAGATACTAATCCCACTAAGGTTGGGCCACCCGAACAACCAAGATCACCAGCTAATGCAAGGAATGCAAACATGGCAGTCCCACCACCACGTATAGAAGCAGAAGCTATACTAAAGGTTCCAGGCCATAATATTCCTACTGATAAACCACATAAACCACAACCGATTAGTCCAAGGGCTGGATATGGGGAAAGGGATATTATAAGGTAAGATAGGATACAAGTGAAACCACTGAATAGCATGAATCGATTCAGATTAATTTTGTGACCGTATTTTCCGTATATTGCACGAGAGGTTCCCATAAGGATAGCAAATAGCATTGGTCCTGCAAGGTCACCAACCGTCTTACTAACATGTAGTCCCTTTTCTGCAAAGGTAGAGGCCCACTGGCTCACCGCTTGTTCGCTTGCACCTGCACAAACCATTAGTAACATAAGTACCCAAAATACTTTCTTACCTACTAATTCTATTAATTTCAGACTAGTTTCGTTATCGGCGATGAGTGGTGCAATTGGTACCCTAGTAAAGGCAATTGCATTAACAATAGGAATGAAAGCCCAGAAGAAAGCAAGTAACTTCCAGTTATGTATTCCCAATATAGCAAAGAATAAAGTTGAAAGTAGGACAACACCTACATGTCCCCAGCAATAGAAGGAATGAAGTAAGCTCATGGCCTTTTCCTTGTTATCAGTAGGGCAAGCTTCTACAATCGGGCTAATTAGGACTTCAAGTAACCCCCCACCAATTGCGTAGACCATAACTGCAATCAATATTCCTATATAGGCATCCGACATTAAATCAGGAAGGATCGTTAATAAAATTAATCCGACTGCAGAGAAGATATGTGCAAGTAAAGCGGAGGTACGATATCCTATTCGGTCAACAAAGCCTATGGATAATAAATCGACTATAAGTTGAAGTCCGAAGTTAACAGTCACTAGAAAGGTTATCTTAGACAAAGAGATCTCGTAGGTGGATTGTAAGGTAAGAAAGAGTAAAGGGACAAAATTATTAATAATTGCTTGAACAATGTAACCTGTAAAACAAGCATATAAGGTTTTTTGGTATTTATTTTTCAATTACGGAATCCTCCAATATTCATTAATATACTATCCTAAACCAATATTATCCAAAACAAAGATAAGTTTATACGTGGAATTGGTTGGCAAACTATTATTAATAGTACCATATAAAAAGAATATATTCTTGCATTAATCGGTCTAATAATAACACAATAGTAAGATAACGATAGAGAGGTATAGTAATGTATTGACAATACTCAACATTGGATATATAATATATCCAATGTTGAGTATATGCCGGACCTATGGTATAGTGGATTAACAAAAATTCGTGACAATAGAAAGTTCAAAAAACGTGCTTTCTATAGTTTCTGGAAAAGAGGAATTGTATGATAAGAGCGTTAATACTATATTATCTTAGTATAAAGCCAACACATGGATATGAGATTCAAAAATTTATTCAGCTGTCAGGTACTGATCAATGGATAAAGATTCAATCAGGATCGATCTATTACGCATTAACAAAACTGGAGAAAGAAAAATGTATTAGTGTTTTAAGGGAAGAGAGAACTGGATCAAGAGTGCGTAAGATTTATAAAATTACGGAACATGGGATGAAGGAGATGTATAAGGAGATCATGTTAGTGTTGCAAACCCCAATTGCTGGTACAGGGTCACCCAAGTTTATTATAGAACCTATGCTTTCATTACTTGAGAAGTCTGAATTAGAGGTAGCAATCCAAAACCATATTAAAGAACTAGAAGAAAAGTGTGAGTACTGGAAGAGATGGTCTGATATAAAGGCAGGGAAAGATGCAACTAAGTTGCTTCAGTTATCATTCTCAATGACAATTAATTCATTAGAGGATCAGATTCTTTGGCATAAAGAGCTATTAGACAATCTTGGATTATACTTGAATGAAGGGGAGGCTATGAAGAACTTTATACTACAATTTGATGTAGATAATGTTGAAACAGAAGTAGAAGTGTCTGAAGTGGATCAAAAAATTAACTATTTGAATAAAATAAAAGATATTATTAAGGACAATCCAAGTAAAGCTTTAGATAATTTGGACTTAATATTAGAAGAGTTACAAAGACAAAAGTCATAACTAAGCTATTGCAAGTAGTATTTAGGGTGCATTTATTGAAAACATCTTGGAAGAAATATAAATTATCATCTGAGATAGGACGCCTAAGGTGGATAGGCCCATAGCGTATTTTGTTTTTCAATACTGCACCTAAATATATAATCAAATATCCAATATTGGATAATTAATATTGGATAGAAAATAATTAATAAGGAGAAGAATACTATTATGTTAAAAGAGATTAAGAAGGAAAAAGAATGTGTTATGGAATTACAGGATATGAGGAAAAGTTATAACAAGGGAGAAGTATTGAAGGGCATTAGTTTTAAAGTTAAAACAGGGGACATCATTGGACTACTTGGGCCTAACGGTGCAGGTAAGAGTACGTTGACTAAGATTATTGCGGGAATTGAGAAGGCAGACAACGGTGTGATTTTATTCCATGGAGAGAACATACAAAAAGGTGTCATCAATTTTAAGAAAAGGCTTGGAGTTGTTCCGCAAGATATTGCATTATATGAGGACTTAAGTGCTTATGACAATGTTAAATTTTTTGGATCGCTATATGGTTATAGGGGATCCGAGCTAAAAAACAGAATCGAAGAAGTTTTAACATTTGTAGGGTTGTGGGATCGGAGAAAAGAATGTCCATCAAAATTCTCTGGTGGTATGAAGAGAAGATTAAATATTGCTTGTTCGGTTGTTCATTCCCCTGAAATCTTAATAATGGATGAGCCTACGGTTGGAATAGACCCTCAGTCAAGAAATCATATTATGCAATTGATTCGAACGCTACAAGGTAGAGGAACTACCGTAATCTATATATCACATTACATTGAAGAGATCGAAGAATTATGTAATCGAGTTATTATTATGGACTATGGTAGGCTCCTTGTGGACGATAAGAAGGATATAATCAAGAATAGATACAATGATGAGGGGAGTGATAGTTTAGAAACAATTTTCTTAAACTTAACTGGTACAGATTTGAGAGACGGGGTGGAATAGATGAATATACTAAAGGTCCTAATTAGTTTTCTAACAGGAAGAAGAATAAAAAATGGATTTACTATTGGTTATAACATTATATTTCCTATTGTGTTAATTAGTATATTAGGTGTGCTGACTAGGAATCAATTTGGTGATGTTATAACAAGCTACCAATACTATACGGTTGTAGTAATTCCATTCTGTGCATGTATGGCCCTGATTACAGCCGCTTATGCTGGTAAAGAAGAAGCTTATGCAAAAACAGCCGTGCGTATTATATTAGCTCCAATAAGTGAACAACAGATTGTCCTGTCTAAAATATTCTCGTGTGCAATCGTGTTCAGTATCTGTAACTGCTTTACTTTTGTCTTATGTGGCTTCATATGGAAACTACCTAAAGGAACAGAGTGGATTTTGATTTGTATTTTATTAGTGGCAATGAGTTTTTGCGTAGCAGCAATTGGAGTGCTTCTTGGAACAGGTATGAAGAATTTTCTTTTTATTAAGAACCTTATTAATCTACCTCTTGGGTTATGTGCAGTAGCAGCAGGAGTTTTTTTCCCTCTTGGAACTAGTAATCCAGTAGTTCAAGGAGTTCTTAATTTATCACCCCTTACTCACGTAAACCGTTATCTGTTTGCGATGCTGTTCGATCATATGAAATCAGGAGTATGTTTTCTTATATTGTTTCATGCAGTGATTGGTGTATTCGTTTCCATTTTAGCTATAAGAACATTTAAAAAGGAGGAATTTTTACATGGGGATATACCTGGTTATAAAGAATAATATAAAGAGGGCAATGAGAAATCGAACGAATATAGCGATGGTTGTATTAATTCCTTTACTGATATGTGTAGTAACGGTTATTTCTCTACAGTTTAAGATTAATATAGTAAGAGTAGGAATCTTAGACAGTGAAAATACAACAGAAAAAGATATTGAATATGTAATGGAACAACTAGGGGGATATCAGGGGATAGAAGTGCAAAGGGCTGAGCCAACTTTAATTAATACTAATCTTATAATGGGAAGATATCATAGATATATTGATACGACAAAACCTCTAGAACCTCAGGTTCAAGAGATTAAAGCAAGTACAGCGATAGTTGAAAATGCTTCGAATTCAGAGAAGTCATCGAAAGAAGCAAAGCAGGTAGTGGGATTATTAATAACAACCTTTTTAATTCTAGCAACCGTTCATGCAGCGGAATATCTAAAGGATCAAAAGAGTGGAATGATTTCTAGATATATGATGTCGGGTCGTGTAAAAGGTAGTTATTTTCTTGGATACTGTGGCTATACATTCCTTATTACTGCAGTTCAATGTGGAGTATGTCTAGGGCTTATCGTGGTAATAATGCCAAAGGTACGAATGGAGTTTACACTGTTTATAGCGATTGTATTAACCATTGCTTTATTGGCCGCAGTATTGGCCATGTGTGTTGTCAAATTAAGTAGGAGTGATTTGAAGGCAAATCTAACCACGTCGTCTATAGCAATTATTTTGTCATTACTAGCAGGAACTTTTGTAGCGACGGAACATATGCCTAAGTTTATGCAAATGCTACAGGTAATTAACCCGGTAAATTGGATACTGAATCTATTGTAGGGAAATGAAATAGTTCATAAGAAATTCGTGACTTATTAGCATTAGAATACCTACTGACTAGATAGTGCGGATTATTAGAAACATAACAACAAAAGGATATCCAATCGGATATCCTTTTGTTGTTATATTATTTATTTATCTTTTGTATATTTTTTTCTTTATCTTTCGTACAGTAAGCTTTTGTTATTTAATTATTTTTCGTTGGTAATAATTATCATTAGTATTTTATTCCTATGTACTTTTATTATTTATCATTTGTGTTTTGTTCTTTTGTGGCTTGTTTATGCATAACACAGCTAACGCTGTGATATTGCTATTAGTAATCTATTCCTTTGTAGCTAAAGTACTTGTATATATATGTGTCTTCAGTAATTTTCATCAATCATAAAATGATTTAATGTTTTATCTTGTTTTATTATAATACTTCTTATCAAATAATGCAATGTCAATACAAGGAAAAAGTGATAATTAACACTCATATATTTCGCTATGTTTTGACGTTATTATTTGAAATCAAGGATAAGCTATGTTAAGATATTATTACAGATATTAAAAATGGGAGGTAGCATATGAAATTTACATTTGCACATAATAATTATAACGTACTTGATCTTGATAAATCTCTTACATTTTATAAAGAAGCGTTAGGACTTGTGGAAACAAGAAGATTCAAAGCACCAGATGGAAGTTTCATTCTTGTATATCTTGGCGATGAAACTACACCACATCTTCTAGAGCTTACTTGGTTAAAAGAATGGGATCGTCCTTATAATTTAGGAGACAATGAATTCCATCTAGCTTTCCAAGTAGATGATTACGAAGCAGCTTTAAAGAAACACAAGGAAATGGATTGTGTATGTTTTGAAAATCCTGACATGGGAATCTATTTTATCAGTGATCCAGATGGTTACTGGCTAGAAGTTGTTCCATCTAAATAAATCGATGGTAGTCTGGGCTTCATCGGGACATACACCTACGATAACCTAGGCGATATAGAAATGAGGAAATAATATGGATGCATACAGCACGTTTCATGAAACGTTAGTCAATTTGTTTAACGATATAATGGAGTTGGAACAAAAAGCTATTATTACGGAAAGATTTAAAAATATTACAAATAATGACATGCATATCATAGAAGCAATTGGAGACAAAGCAGCTAAGAATATGTCTTCTATAGCAAAAACATTAAAAGTAACAGTTGGGACGTTAACGATTGCGATAAACAGTCTTGTTAAAAAAGGATATGTGAATCGAACTCGCAGTGAAAAAGATAAACGAGTAGTGTTGATATCACTAAGCGAACTTGGTAAAGAGGCATATGCACATCATAAGAACTTCCATGAGAAGATGATTAAAGCAATGATAGAGGGATTAGGAGAACAAGAAACTACTACATTAGTAATGGCATTAACTAACCTGAATCAGTTCTTTAAGAGTTACCAGTGTGATAATTAATAATCTGGAGGTACAATGAAAGAGAAATATACACTTACCGCATCACAAGAAGATTATCTTAAGCAGATTTATATTCTAGCACGAGAGCATGAAGAGGTAAGAGTAACAGATGTAGCAAAATATTTAGGGTTATCTAAGCCAAGTGTAAATCGAGCAATTAATACCCTAAAAGAGGACGGATTTATTGTGCATGAACATTATGGAACAGTTAAGTTAACTCCAAAAGGTGAAAAAGCAGCGAATAATATCTATGAGTCATATAAGGTGATTCGTAAATTTCTAATAGATGTTTTAGAAGTTGACGAAGAAACTGCTAATCTTGAAGCCGATCTTATGGAGCACCATTTAAGTAAATCAACTAGGAAGAAATGGAAAAAATACTTGAAGAAGCGAAAGAAGTAACTGGACAATTAACGTTAGGGTAAGAATGAGTAGGAGGACAATAGGATGTATGTTAAAAAGCGGAGAACATTTTTGCTATGTATCCTTTTAATGATTTCACTTATCTTTCCGCAGATTGTAACAGCAGCGACAACAAAAAATCGTGATGAATTCATTAATGAATTGTATAAGGCAGTTACAAATCGTGAAAGTAAAGTAATAATAACTTATATAGGAAAAGATGGGGATAAGATTTTCAAAGACTTTGATGATATGTTAACGGATGCTTACCAGATTGACGATGAAAACACATCCAGTGATGCAGATTATTTACAAGGATTACTTAAATCATATACCGTATCTTCTAATGGAAGTTTATTCGTTATAAAATTTAAATACTTTGAGACATTAGAGGAAACCAATGAAGTTGATGCTGAGATCAAGAAAGAATTAGAATCTCTTGGTGTAAGTAGCATGTCGCCATATGGAAAAGTGAAAGCGATACACGACTATATTGTTAATCGTTTGGAATATGATACAGACTTAGAGAAATTCAGTGCATATGATGGTTTATTTAATGACAGTACCGTATGTAATGGTTATGCCCTATTATATTATAAGATGTTAACTGAGGCAGGGATTCCTTGTAAGGTTATTACGGGACTAGCCGAGACAGATGGTGAACAGACGCTACATGCATGGAATATAGTTAAGTTAAAGAATAAGTGGTATTTGGTTGATCCTACATGGGATGATCCCATTGGAGGAACCAGAATCTATTATGATTATTTTCTAAAAGGTAGTAATACGTTTGATAAAGATCATATTGCTACGGATCAATTCGCTACGAAAGAGATATTGGAAGAATACCCAATTTCAGAGAAGGATTACAAAGTAACAACATCTGATATTAAGATGTTGTCGAAGTTATCCTTAAAGGTGGATAAGAGTAAGAAGATTACGCTACCAATTCCAGAGAAGGCAAGTGTACAATGGAAGAGTAGTAATAAGAGGATTGCAGTGGTGTCAAAGACCGGTAAAATAACTGCTAAATCAAAAGGAGCAGCAACTATAACAGCTACTGTTACTATGCCGGATAAAACAGTCAAGAAGCTAACTACAAAAGTTACTGTAACCAAATAAACGAATAACAGGGTATCACTAAGGATTACTCCTTATGTGATACCCTGTTTCTGTATTGTTTTGGTGTATAACCAGTTAGTTTTTTAAACTGTCTCATAAAGTGTACATCGTTTTCATAACCACAGAGGGCAGAGATTTCCTTAATCTGATAATTGGTTTGAGTAAGATGATATTTGGCGAATTCTATCTTACTAACAATTACATCCTGAATACAAGAGATTCCAAAGGTTTTTTTGTATAAGGCGTGAAAGTGAGAAGGACTAAGATCTAATCTACTAGCCAATTCCTGTGTGGTGTGTTTCTTATCTACGGAGTTATATATATACGAACGTAGTGAGAGCAAGTCGTGGTAATATGGCGAATAAGGAGTAGTTAATTCATTGGCCTTCAGTTGTTCTTCAATCTTTAGAAATAGAAGTTTTACGATTAGCTGCATGGAATCTTCTTTTCTGCTATTTGCTGAGAGATGCTCAAAACTCAAATCACGAATTTTTCTCGATACCAACTCCATGGTTGGGATTTCATATAAAGTATCATAGGAGATAATGGAAGAAACATAGGATTGTTCAGCTTCATCTTCGAAATCAAAATGAATGAAATCATTACAAAAGGGTTGATTAACTGAGCCATAAAATTGTGGAGACAATTTATTAAACAAAATCAAACAGTTGGGTTTGGTTAAGATTGTTTCTCCGTTAATCTTGAAGAAGCCAGGTGTTAAGGTGAGTAGAAGTAGATAATCACCTGATCCATGAGGGCGATGAATATAAAAGTTTGAATTTTCTCGGTAATGATAACCTATGCTATGTAGTTTCATTTTAAATCACTCCATTATGGGATTATATATATGATAAAAATAGAATATATCAGTTTTATAATAAGATATATCATTGTAATAGATTTGTCAATTATGTAACATAAAGATATTAACTCAAACTTTATACATAAAAGATTATGGAATATAGTAGTTAGCTACTCCACGATATTTGCAAATGGAAGTTTGAGGTGCTAAGTTCATGAAATATAGAGGTAGATACTTTAGGAGGTATAAGATGAAACAAGCAAAACTATATGTAAATGCGGCAAATCGTAAGAGTAAGATTAACAAAGAAATCTATGGACATTTCTCTGAACATCTAGGTAGATGTATCTATGAGGGGATTTATGTCGGAGAGAGTTCGGCTATTCCTAACACGAATGGTATGAGAAACGATGTTGTAGAGGCCTTAAAAGAAATTAAGACACCAGTGCTTCGATGGCCAGGTGGCTGTTTTGCAGATGAATATCATTGGAGAGATGGTATTGGACCGAAAGAAGATAGAAAGAAGATGGTTAACACCAATTGGGGCGGTGTAACAGAAGATAATAGTTTTGGTACTCATGAATTCATGGAGCTATGTGAACAGATTGGATGTGAACCATATATCTCTGGAAATGTAGGCAGTGGTACTGTACAAGAGCTTGCTGAATGGGTTGAATATATGACTTTTGATGGTCTCTCTCCTATGGCGGATTTGCGTAAGAAGAATGGAAGAGAGAAACCATGGAAATTAAAATATCTTGGTATTGGCAATGAAAACTGGGGCTGTGGAGGAAGTATGCTTCCAGAGTATTATGCACATGAATATAGAAGATATCAAACTTTTTGTAGAAATTTCAGCGGTAATGAGTTATATAAAATCGCATGTGGGCCTAACTCAGCTGATTATAATTGGACGGATAAGCTTATGTCTATGTTGAATACGTTTCATACAAAGGCAATTAGTCTTCATTACTATACTATTCCAACGGGTGATTGGTCTAAGAAGGGTAGTGCTACAGAATTCTCCACAGAAGAATATTATAAGACAATACAAAATGCATACCAGATAGAAGAACTGATTGTTAAACACTGTGAAATTATGAGTAAGCATGATAAAAACCATGAAATTGGATTAATTGTTGATGAATGGGGCAATTGGTTTGATGTAGAACCAGGTACGAATCCAGGATTCTTATATCAACAGAATACAATGAGAGATGCAATTACAGCCTCCATTAATCTGAATATCTTTAATCAACATTCAGACCGTGTGGTTATGGCTAATATTGCACAAGTAGTTAATGTATTGCAATCGGTTATCCTTACAGAAGGCGATAAGATGATTAAGACACCTACCTTCCATGTATTTCGTATGTACCGTGACCATCAAGAGGCTACTTTACTTGATAGTTATATAGACAGTTGTGAAGTGGGTGAAGAAGTGATTGTGCCTGCGCTTTCTCAATCGGTTTCTATAAGAGAAGATGGAAGTATTCTTATAACAATATCAAATTGTGATTTGAAGGAAGATTATGAGGTTACGCTAGATCTTGTAGGTAAAGCGTTAGGCGATTGCTCAGCAGAAATGTTACAATCAAAAATGGATGCCTATAATTCCTTCGAAGATGGACATGTAGTAGAGCCAGTAAGTTATGAGGGATATAGAGTAGAAGGAGATAAGTTAATCCTTACTGTACCTGCTTGTAGTGTAGTATCTATAAAGGTGAAATAATGACCTGGGCATGTAAGAAATGTTTGCTCTCAGAAATTGATAAGGACAGATATTATGCAAACATGTATGAGTATATTGAATTGCTCCCAGTCGATATTAAGACAGAAGAGAATGAATACCAAAGAAGGCTTTCTCTTTGTAAGCAATGTGACGATCTAGAGAACGGTATGTGTAGAAAATGCGGGTGCTTTGTTGAAGTAAGGGCAGCTAAGAAAGTAAACTATTGTCCTAGTGAAAAACATTTTTGGTAAAAAATATGGAGATTACTATTGTGAAAGCGACATAATACGACTAGAATGAGATAGAATAGATAAGTTCTATTTACTAAAGTAGAAGGCGTTTTGCAAAACGACAGTAGGAGATATCATGTTATTTTCAAATAGTAGTTTAAAGAAATTAATAGTACCATTGATTATTGAGCAGGTTCTGGCTGTAACGGTTGGAATGGCCGATGTAGTCATGGTGTCAACAGTAGGCGAGGCAGCCATATCGGGTGTCTCGCTTGTTGATATGATTAATAATCTTATTATAGCAGTCTTTGCTGCATTAGCGACAGGCGGAGCTGTAGTAACAGCACAGTTTATTGGTGCAAAGAGAAAAGATAAGGCATGTAGGTCAGCAAAACAATTACTGTTGATTGCGCTAATCATTTCGACAGTTGTAATGATTCTTTCGGTCGTATTCAGGAAAACCATACTATCCATATTGTTTGGTTCGATAGAGGAAGATGTTATGAGAAATGCATCAACCTATTTTATAATAACTGCTTTATCCTTCCCGTTTCTGGCTATCTATAATTCTAGTGCCGCATTGTTCCGTGCCATGGGTAACTCGAAGTTATCAATGAAAGTGTCTATTCTTATGAATATAATAAATATTGCTGGCAATGCAATCTTTATCTATGGATGCAAGATGGGGGTTGAGGGTGTAGCAATACCGTCGCTACTATCTAGGTCGGTGGCAGCAGGTATTATGTTTTTCTTATTATGTAATAAGAAGAATGAGGTACATCTTGTGGGCAGAAGTATACGGCCCGACTGGTATATGATTAAGAGAATCTTATATATCGGAATACCAAGTGGAATAGAGAGTGGATTGTTTCAGTTTGGACGTGTAATCGTAGTTAGTATAATTGCACGTTTTGGTACGATACAGATAGCAGCTAATGGAGTTGCTAATACCATAGATAGTATGGGTTGTATAGCAGGTCAAGCTATGAGTCTTGCAATGATTACAGTAGTTGGGCAATGCGTAGGTGCCCATGACGAAAAACAGGTTAAGTATTATACGAAGAAGATATTAAAGATTACATATGCAATAACAGCAGTGGCGAATACTTGCATCTTACTTGCATTACCTTTGATCTTGCAATTGTTTTCCTTATCACCAGAGACTAGTAAATTAGCGTATATATTAATATTCATTCATAATGGTATGGCGATATTCTTGTGGCCAGCTTCCTTCACATTACCGAATGCGTTAAGGGCATGTAACGATGTGAAATTCGCCATGATTCTATCCATCTTTTCTATGTTTGCATTCCGTATTCTATTCAGCTATATATTAGGTGTAGGGTTAGGATATGGTGCGTTAGGCGTATGGATGGCTATGGTTATGGATTGGATTTTCCGTGTTTGCTTCTTTGTATGGAGATTCGCAAGTGGTAAATGGAGAGCCAAAGCTGGGTTTGTTGATACAGTAGTAATCAATTAATATGGAATGTGAAAAAGCCTTTTTATCGTTATTAATAAATCCTTCTTAATATAGATGCAGAATAGATTAGAAAAAGACAATCCTCATGATTTTATACGAATTCGCGGATATTTCATATCCATGAAGCCGTATAAAACCATTTGAAAGATTGTCTTTTTGTGTTGTATTTATTACATACCGTTACTGATTATATTAAGGATTTAATCGCTTGATTTGATATACCATATTTGTAGATGGGTATGCTTCTACTGAAAAAATTGTTTCTCCATTAATCGAGGTACCAGTAACTTCCCGTTGTCTTTCAATATCATATAGAACCACATCTTCTTCATTGATAACAATAGAGATATTATGAATGTATGGATTGAAAGAACGAACGATAAAAGTATCGTTATCATAAGCAAAGAGCGTTACGTTTGATCGTGATTGCAGACGTACGCGCATCTTATCTTGAATGGATTCCCGTATCGTGTTAAGAATTGTTTCAGGGTAGTTGTATAAATCGCCAAAATCATCTGGAATAGTAACAATAAACATACGACCGTTTCCGTACTTGGTTTTTAATAGGATAGGGAAGTTGTTATCCGTTCCTAAACCTCCAATTAATTCCCACACATCGTTGGTAAAGAACTCAAGTTGAGGTATTAGAATCTTGTTAGCAGTCTCTACATGTCCGCCATAAGATACCCCGCCATTAGGGGAATATGCGTAGGAGTTCACAAGTGCTTTTCTAGTGGTATAAGTGACATGCATGAATTCAAGGAAGTCTTCACCAAGTTTTTCTACAAATCCGGAAGTCACCATAACATCAGCACCATCCATCAAACTATTCTTAGCTTTTTCTATAATCTCAGGATCGCAAGCCGCATTTGCTGTTAATAGAATATTCTTAGCTTCGCTAGGGTATGTAGGATAAGGGTCAAGCGGTATACCACACATACCAATATAATTGTGTAAAAAGTCTTCGCCGTGGCTATGGTATGGAAGGTAGGTTGCCACACCTGTTGGAGTTCCTAATAATTGTAGATATCCATCAACATCCTCCATCATACGCCCAACTGCTGGTGCAAAGTTATGAAAAGTAGGATCTTTTGTTAAAGAAGACAGATTGAATAACATGGCTTCCTTCGCTTTGGCAAACAGGGTAAGATAAGCCTGATCTAGATAGGAAGTCAGGTTATAGGTGCATTCATATGGATCAAACCAACCACCTAGGTTTTTACCAGGTTTTACATGTTCTAAGTAGCGAACGATGAAGTAACTAAGATATTTAGGAAGATGTTGCTGCGAATACATAGGGTTTCTAGTTTCTGTACCGGTGTATATATAATCAAAGATAAGTGGCTCATCTTCTAGATTATATCCGGCATCTTGATAATGTTCATACCAGTTAGGATATTTAATAATTGCTTTGACATTCGGATTAACGTCTTTCGCTGTTTTAACGATAACATTTTCGGAGATATCTTTCATCAAATCTAGACGAAATTGTGTCCAAGAACGAGTTCCTTTTGATTCGATACATCTTGGGCAACGACAGTTTGTAAAGTAGAAATCATCTAAGATAAACTCGTCAAACAGTTTGGAAGTAAGCGTAACAATAGATTTGAGCTTCTCTCTTGTTTGGCTAGAAGTGTAGCAGAAAGGATGAAATCCACCATCACCATGGTCTTCATCTTCGGTAGTGATACCACCTGCAAGTTTCATACCTTTTGATTCAAAGAATGATTTCAGTTTTAGTAGTTCCTCTTCCGATAACATGTTACCGCCTCGATAGGTCTCAAGATAAACTTTGCCTACGTTAGTATGTTTTACAAGTTCATCGAAGTGTTTTTCAAATGTAGTAAAGTCCTGAATGTTAGCAATAGAAAACTCCGGACAATACACGCTTGAGTTAAAATTTTTATATCCCATAAGTATAATACCTCCTTAGTATGTACTTGGCAAATGAGTGATTGACAATATCAATGCCAACCACAAGAATCGGAGGGAAGCTGCTTACTCCAACCCTTTTACCTTGTATAATAGTTATAACAAACTAGTCCGTACTTAAATAGTGAGATATTTGGAGATAAAAGATGTAGAAAATGGAGATTATCATATTAGCTTATTTAATGAACAAGGTTTCTGTACTATACAAAAAGCACTTTAATAAGAAAAAATAGTATTTTATTTAACAGATACTATACCTTTTACTTATTAAGTGCTTTAAATAATAAAACTATATATAATTTGAATTTTATTGATATTTAACGGATTTTATCCATTTTTCAAGATATTTGTCAATTACAAAAAATTGACTTGGACCAGTCTTTAGAATGAATTCATGAAAGTCTTTTTCTGAGAATTTATCCCCTAATGCTTTTTCAGCTTTATCACGCAATTCCATAAGTTCAATATATCCGATTGTATATTGTAGATAGTTAGCTGGTTCTTCAACCATAGCAATATAGAATTGATCCAATGTTTCTTCATCTGTTATCCCAAGCATGCCTTTAAGATACTCATCAGATTCTTTTCTAGTCCAACCTTCGTAGTTAATACCAATGTCAGCTCTGGCATACATCATAAGAATAACAGCATTGTTTTCTTCAAGAATACTTGCTAAGTTATCATCGATACCAGCCATATGATAGGATATCATCTCCACATAAGTTGCCCAACCTTCTGAATATCCTCCAAAGTTCATAGTGCTACGGATTGGAGCGGGATTTTGCTGAGCGTAATATACGTTTTGGAATAGATGTCCTGGGTACCCCTCATGTGCTAACGTTGTGAAGATTTGTGATAAGTCGAACTTGTCACTGCCGTTGATATAGATTGAATTTTCTTCATAATTGTCAATAGCAGGAGTAAGGTAAAAGGCAGGGCTTATGAAATCTTCAAGGGATTTATGAACATATTTAATCGTGTAATTTACTTTATCCATATCAGGAAAACGATCCTTAATTGCATCCTGAAGATAAGTGAGAATCTCTTCAGGATCTGTCATTGGATAAGAAGGATTACTTGCCTGATCTAGAAGAGAAGCATCTTTTGCAAGTAGGGTTTGCATACTTGCAATATTCTTATCCATGTATTTATCAAGAAGCTTGATTAATTCCTCTACACTACGATTCGATCCTGTTTCCGTACGAACTAATGATTTGTAATATTCTTTCCCTTTATCAAGGTTGCATAAACCACCTTCGTTTGTTCCGGTACCTTTTAGACTTTTTAATCCGTCAATAATTAATTGATAAGCCGGAATTACATAGTTTAATACAGCTTCTTTGTTCTTTTCTTGATAAGCTTTGATTTCATCTTCGGTTAAGCCATCATATTGTTTCACCTTATCGTTGAAAACAGTAATAAGGAAGTTGTTTTCTTTATCGGCTATTAACGCTTCACATTGTTTAATAATATCATCTGCACTTCGATCACTCATGAATAGACCTGCATCTGATTTTAGTTTCTCAAATTCAATTATTTGATTAAAGTAATCATATGTACATGGTAGTAATTCCAGATATGCATCAATATCATTTTTGTCGTAGAAGCTATATTCGGCATATAAGATAGGAAGTTGTGCTTGTAATCCAACAGTTGGACTTAAAACTTCATAATACAAAAGTAAATCTTCTGCATTATCATCGACCTTATAATAGTCTTTCATAACATCATAGGTGAGCTTTTGGTCATCAGTAAGTTTCCTGTAATCAATTGCTTTCAAACGTGCTGAGTAATTTTCGCTTTTGGCGAGGCTTTCCTTCATGGCATCTAATGTAAAATCACCAAGAGTTGGTTTGTAATTGGTAATACCATATTTTTCGGGATTTGCTAACGTATAATTGAGAGTTATGCTGTCGCTTTGTACATTGTCTAAGAAAACTTCATTCGCTAAAGTGTCGAAGTCCTCTTGTGTTTGAGCAGTACTCTTACCCTTATCACAGCCTGTCAAGGCGAATAAGAAAACAATAAGTGTGAGTAGTAGATACAATTTCTTGCATTTCTTCATAGTTACCTCCATGCCTACGCAGTTTTTCTTGACAAGTTTGTGGCGTAGACACAAACCTGTTCCTTACTATTAATAGTATCCACTCCTGATTGTAGTATGTCAGGAATTTCATTAAAACTTGACTATTCACAAACTTTTAAGAAAAGTCAAGCTGAATATTAATGATGTTGGGGTCAAAAGGTATTTTGCCCCCAGATACCCACGGATTACTACGCACTTCGTGCTCTCGTAATCCTAAAAACATTCGAAATCCGCTCTGTTTGAGCTACTTTCTCATGTTTTGAGGGTCCTAAAGTCATGTTTTTTCATGCAAGCATGAAACACATGCCCTTTGACCCTTGTATCATATTAATATATTAGTAAAAGAAAGTAAATAGAAACAATTCGAATAGACTATTTGTTTTTACAGATACTAACAGTAAGGAAAATTATTTTGACATTAATGTATGGGAATGCTATACTACTTATTAATATGAAAATGCTGTGAAGAGAAGAGTACATGCGTAAAGAATTAACAGAGAGCCTTGTTAGCTGAGAAAGGGTATTTACTAAGCGTATGGAAGATGGTCTTGGAGCTTCGTTTCTGAATGAGTTATACGGACTGTATACTCTTTAGGGAATGACGGGAATCTGCAACCGTTACCATGCAAGACTGTTGCTTAGGCAAGACGATAGTTTGACATTTCTTAATGGATTACAAGTCGGTACAGCTAAGTTAGCAGTTGTTAAGTTCTATTTTGTGAAAAATAGAAGAATTAAAGTGGTATCACGAGACTTCATCTCGTCTTTAAACGAAATCATAGGATTTCCTTAAGGGCGAATTTTTTTTGCCAAAAATGATTCGGGTGTCAAAAACCCGTTTTATGTTTTGATTCGTCAATTTGCACAATTTATAAATCGGTATGTGATGAAAAACATAGTTTATTCGCAACTCGCTTTCGCTTGGATGAAGTTCGTAGTGGTACGTAAGGCTCTAAAATACAGAGCCTAAATACCAACGACTTCATACAGTTGCTCATCAAACTATGTTCTCTATCACATTAGTCAGGTTTTTGAATGTGCAAATTGACGAAGGCAAAATTACTGGAGGGCTTTTGACCCCCGAATCAAAAATAAAAATCTCTTTTATAGCGTTCAACAGGAGGAATGATTACATGAGTAAAAAACCGTATTATATTAGTACTGCAATTGCGTACACATCAGGAAAACCACACATTGGTAACACATATGAAATCGTTTTAGCAGATAGTATTGCAAGATTCAAACGTGCACAGGGATTTGATGTGTACTTCCAGACAGGAACAGATGAACATGGTCAAAAAATCGAGTTAAAAGCAGAAGATGCTGGCATTACACCACAGGAGTTCGTAGATGGTGTTGCTGGTCAAATCAGAGGTATATGGGATCTTATGAATACTTCTTATGACAAATTCGTTCGTACAACGGATAAAGATCACGAGAAGCAAGTACAGAAGATCTTTAAGAAATTATATGACAAAGGTGATATCTATAAAGGTTTCTATGAAGGTATGTATTGTACTCCATGTGAATCTTTCTTCACTTCTTCTCAATTAGTAGATGGGAAATGTCCTGACTGCGGAAGAGAATGTCAACCGGCCAAAGAAGAAGCCTATTTCCTAAAATTAAGCAATTACACGGACCGTTTAATTGAGCATATTAATACACACCCAGAATTCATTCAGCCGGAATCAAGAAAGAATGAGATGATGAACAACTTCATCTTAGCAGGACTTCAAGATTTATGTGTATCTAGAACATCATTCAAATGGGGAATTCCAGTAGATTTTGATGATAGGCACGTTGTATATGTATGGCTTGATGCACTAAGCAACTATATCACAGGACTTGGTTATGATGTAGATGGTAACAATGGAGAGAACTACGGTAAGTATTGGCCAGCAGATCTTCACTTAATTGGTAAAGATATCTTACGTTTTCATACAATCTATTGGCCGATCATGTTAATGGCACTTGAATTACCATTGCCAAAACAAATCTTTGGTCATCCTTGGTTGTTGCAAGGAGATGGTAAGATGAGTAAATCCAAAGGAAATGTACTTTATCCAGATGATTTAGTAGATTTCTTTGGCGTAGATGCGGTTCGCTATTTTGTGTTACATGAGATGCCTTTTGATAATGATGGTGTTATAACGTGGGAACTTATGGTTGAGAGAATGAATTCTGATCTAGCTAACACACTTGGTAACCTAGTTAACCGTACGATCTCTATGTCAAACAAATACTTTGGTGGTGTAGTTACGAATACAAACGTTAAAGAAGACGTTGATGATGAGTTAATTACACTAGCTTTACAAACACCGAATAAAGTTGTAGAGAAGATGGATAAATTACGTGTTGCGGATGCGATTTCTGAAATCTTCACTTTATTCAAACGTTGTAACAAATACATTGATGAAACAATGCCTTGGGCACTTGCGAAAGAGGAAAGTAAGAAAGAAAGACTAGAAACAGTTTTATATAACTTAGTAGAGTCTATCTGCATTGGTGCAAGTTTATTAGAATCGTTCATGCCAGAAACAGCATCAAAGATTCTTAACCAATTAAATACAAGTGTGCGTTCAATAGAAGAGATGAAAGAGTATGGAAAATATCCATCGGGAAATAAGGTTACAGATGTTCCAGAAATCTTATTTATGAGACTTGATTTAGAAGAAGTTATGAAGAAAGTAGAAGAGATGAAAGAAGCACAGATGAAAGATGTTTCTCCACAGAAAGAGGAAGAACCAGTGATTGATATTGAGGCAAAAGCGGAAATAGAATATGATGACTTTATGAAGATGCAATTCCAAGTTGGAGAAATCATTGCATGTGAAGAAGTGAAGAAATCAAAGAAACTACTTTGTTCACAAGTTAAGATTGGTAGCGGGGTAAAACAAATTGTATCAGGAATTAAAGCACACTACACAGCAGAAGAGATGGTTGGTAAGAAAGTTATGGTATTAGTAAACTTAAAACCAGCCAAATTAGCAGGTGTATTATCAGAAGGTATGCTTTTATGTGCAGAAGATGAGAATGGCGAATTAGCACTTATGATACCTGAGAAGAAGATGCCATCAGGAGCAGAAATCTGCTAAGGATAGTTTGTAATGAAAGAAGAGACTTATAGAATGGTCTCTTCTTTTTTCTGCTAATCTGCTTTGTTTCCTAATTTACTTGTAACTTATAGGTTACTTGGTTATAATAAGGAATGAAAATTACGTAGGAAAAGTTAACGAAGCTGTTGACCTAAGACGATGAATAATGAAACTTAGTGTCGTCAGCTAGAGTCGATGGAGGCTAATAATGATAATAGATACACATGCACATTATGATGATGAACAATTTGATATAGATCGTGAACAGATTTTGAATTCAATGCAAGATAGTGGAATAGAGCTGGTAGTGAATGTAGGCGCAGATATGAAGACTTCGGAGCAGACTCTTAAACTTACTGAACAATATCCTTTTGTTTATGGTGCTGTTGGGGTTCACCCAAGTAGTACGATGGAATTAGATGAAACGAAAATAGACCGTTTGAAAGAATTAGCAAACATGCCTAAGATAGTAGCTATAGGAGAAATCGGATTAGACTATTACTGGGATGAACCAGATCGTGATACGCAAAAAAGGTGGTTTGATCGTCAGATGGAATTAGCAAGAGAAGTTAAATTGCCTATAATCATTCATAGTCGAGATGCTGCGAAAGACACATTAGATATGATGAAAGCGGCTCATGCGGGTGATATTTCAGGTGTGATACATTGTTACTCTTACTCAGTAGAGATGGCGAAAGAGTATCTTGATATGGGATTTTACCTTGGCATTGGTGGCGTGGTAACGTTTAAAAATGCTAAGACAATAAAAGAGGTCGTAGAGTATGTACCTATAGATAGTATTGTTTTAGAGACGGATTGCCCTTATCTAGCACCAGAACCAAACAGAGGTAAGAGAAATTCTTCTCTATATCTACCTAATGTTGTAGAAGAAATCGCAAAAATCAAAGGTCTTGAGCCAGATGAAGTAATTGAAATTACAAAGAGAAACGCAACAAAATTATATCGTTTATAAGAAAGCAAAGAGGATAATTGAATGGATCACAGTAACAAATTAGCAAATCCACAGAATACGATAGAAGCAATAAAGAAGTATAATTTCGCATTCCAGAAGAAATTCGGGCAGAATTTCTTGATTGATACACATGTGCTAGAAAGGATTGTGACGGCTGCTGGTGTAACAAAAGACGATTTGGTATTAGAGATCGGACCTGGTATTGGGTCTATGACTCAGTACTTATGTGAGAATGCTAGAGAAGTTATTGCTGTGGAAATTGATACAGCGTTAATACCTATTCTTAAAGATACGTTATCAGAGTATGATAATGTAACAGTTATAAATAAAGACATCCTTAAAGTTGATATTAATCAACTTGCAATGGAGAAGAACCAAGGAAGACCTATTAAAGTAGTAGCGAACTTACCATATTATATAACAACGCCAATTATTATGGGCTTATTCGAAAGCCATGTACCAATTGACAATATCACAGTAATGGTACAAAAGGAAGTTGCGGATCGTATGCAAGTTGGTCCAGGAACAAAGGATTATGGAGCATTGTCCCTTGCGGTACAATATTATGCAGAACCATATATCGTAGCGAATGTACCACCTAACTGCTTTATCCCAAGACCTAATGTTGGTTCGGCAGTAATACGTCTTACAACCCATAAAGAAATACCAGTACATGTTGAAGATGAGAAGTTAATGTTTCGCTTAATTCGTGCATCTTTTAATCAAAGAAGAAAGACTCTAGTGAATGGACTTAACAATTCTCCAGAGATTCATCTACCAAAAGAAGTCATTGCTCAAGCAATCGAAGAGCTTGGAGTTTCGCCGACAATTCGTGGGGAAGCGCTTGATTTGGAACAATTTGCAGAATTAAGTAATATAATTAGTCGACTATATCGCAGTTAATTAATAGATTCCTAACATAAAGGACAACCTTTTTGAATATATATAAAGCATAAGTAATTGCGCTTTTCTTTATGATGGCCAAAAAGGAAGGATGAGTGGGATGTCAGAATATAAACGACTGATTTCGTATATTTATAATTATGAAAAGGGTATAAAAAAGAGTAATGTTGGCTTTGCTAAGATTGAACTCAGGAACGGTCAATGTAGGATTTCAATTAACATAAAGGCAGCCAGCCTAAATGGACAGAAGTTACGGATATATGCATTCTATCGTGAAAATAAGAAAATGATTCAAATCCTATTAGCAGAATCAGGGGTTAAGAATGGGGGATTTGAGTGGAAGGGAATCACGAGTGCAAGTAATATTATGAATACGGGACACAATTTTGACCAGTTAGGTGGGGTGCTTTTATATTACTCTAAGGATAAGTATTTCGCAACTGAATGGGACGACCAACCAATTATACTGACACACCTATATGAATGGGACGAGATGGAAAGTTGGAAAACTAAAGGCAAAGATACTGTAAGAGAAGAAAACAAAGACAACATGAAGATAGCAGAAAAAGAGAATTCTAAGAATGAAAAAGTTGTTAATATAGAATCTAATAAAGGAACAAACAAAAAAGTAATCAAAGAGGTAATAGCAGAACCGAAGTTAATTGAGGTTCCTAGAGATGAAATTACATATATAAGACAAAAAAAAGAAGCCGAAGACGCAATTAGTAAGAGCCAGGAGGAAATCGTCCAAAGTATATTGAAGAGTATTGATAGTGGATGGGAACTTTTTTGTAATAGTCAGAATGATACGAAAACAAAACGAAAGACAAATACAAAAAAGAAAGTAAAATTAGAGTTGCAGGGAGCAGAGTTAGATGATGAGCCTAAGACTACGACTAATATAATTAGTGAGATAGGGGATAGTGTAACACCGGAGACAGCCAAATTAGTGGGATATCGGTTTATCAATTGGTATCGTAGCCAAGAAACTGGATTTCCGGTTGTAGATGCTAAGGTTAATGTTGCGAATGCTGATAATCAATACCTTCAACAAGAAGCAAGAGTGACTGAAGATGTTGATAATGAAGAAGGAACTGTAGAACTAGAAGAGAATGTAGAAGTAGAACTAGAAGAGAATATTGAGCTAGATGAGAATATAGAACTTGAAGAATATGTAGGAATCGAAGAAAATGCAGATTTAGAAAACGAAGAAATTCTAGTTAATGAAGCCAACGATATTGGTGCAAAGATGTATGAACAAGAAGACCAAAAAGAGAACGAAGAGGAAGAAGTTGCGGCATCATTGACTAGTGAGGAATATGGGAAAACTCTGTTTGAAGAGGAGCAATCCTTCTATGAAGCGAATAATGAGAAAGAATGGAATGAGCGCCTTGAAGAGGTAGCGAAGAAGAAAACATCAACAGCTGAAAGAATCTTACATAAGTACCCGGCTATTTATCCTTTTGAGGACGATGAGATTGTTGCATGTGTTAGAATAGAGCCGGGAGATATTGGATTATTTCCAATAGAAAATTGGGTTCTTGGAAACAATAGTTTTTTACTTCATGGATACTATAACTTCCGCCACCTAATTTTTGCAAAGCGGAAAGTATTAGATGGTGAAGAATATATCCTTGGTGTGCCTGGAGTTTTCCAAAATCGTGAGAAGTTTATGGCAAAGATGTTCGGATTTGCACAGTTCAAATGTTCTAGGAATGTAGAACAAAAGACTGGAGAATTCGGGTATTGGTATCTCAAGATTAATATGTAATTAATGAGATGGATTGATCAGTGCGTAACGCAAATGGTCAGTCCATTTGTTGTTTAGACAAATACAGGATTTTGCAATACCTTCAAATTCAAAACCTAGTTTTTCAATTAAACGGATGGAAGGAGCGTTCATCGGATGAATAAGTGCTTCTATTCTATGAAATTTGAGGTCATTAAAGACTACCTCAATGGCTTTTTCTAAAGATTCCGATGCGTAACCATGTCCAACATAATCCTGGTCTAATTTGTATCCAACGGTACAAGTCATAAGGGAGCCTTTTTGAAGATTCTGAAAACAAACACAGCCGATTATATGTTCAGGATTGGATTTCTCAAAGATCCAAAAACGCAGAAAGTGTAATTTAACCGTTTCATTATATTCGTATACAAGATTTGCCCGTTGAAAATCTTTTGTATAGAACAAGCGAACACGATCTGGCTCCCAATAGTTAAAATAATTTTTATTACGTTCATAAAAATTGAGTACTTCAGCCGCGTAAGAGCTTGTTATTATTCTGAGTTGTAGACGTTCTGTTTCATAATATGACTTCATAATAATAGACTGCTCCTTTTTTAATTCGTTTCCATTCCACGAATTCCTACTGTATTAAAATATGGTTGTAAAGCTTTTTGATATTCTAGCATTGATTCATGGGTAGGTGCATGAAGACCTGGTGATAAAATGTCTCCACTATCTAAGAATAACTGAAGATAATATTCCTTGGAGCCCTCTAACCATCTTCCAATAGCGAGCATGTCTTCTAGGGAATGGTATTCCTTAACAACTGTAGTTCTGAATTCATATGGAATACCGCTGTTTTGTATAAGTGAGATTGAAGAATCGATGGCGTCTAAGGAGTATTCAGGGACACCGATTGTTTCTATGTATCGATCGCGGGAATTTTTTATGTCCATGGCAATATAATCGAGTAATTGATGTGACAATAAGTACTGCAACATAAGTGGATTACTACCGTTTGTATCTAGTTTGACCTTTAATCCAATATCCTTGATATCTTGTATGAATTCAGGTAAATCATTAGACAAGGTTGGCTCGCCACCAGTAATGCATACTCCCTCTAAGATGCTACTACGACTCTTTAAGGTGTCTATTACTTCAGAAACAGTAAGTGATGGTTGTGTATCTGTAGATAGTACAAGAGAAGAGTTGTGGCAGAAGGGACAACGGAAATTGCAACATCCTAAGAAAATAGTTGCAGCTAGATGCTTAGGATAATCAAGCAAAGTAGTTTTGTTGAATCCATAGATTTGCATAGTAGTAAACGTACTCCTTTCACAATAGTATATTTTATGATATTATAATAGCATATATAATTAGAATAAACAAATTAGATTAGTACGTCTATTATTTACAAAACTCTTTTCCGTGTCGCCATTACAAAGAGTTTTGTAATTTCCTAAGTACTAGAATAGGTTAAAGGAGCATGTTTGCTAAATATGGACCAAAGATATATGAAAGAAGCTATGAAACAAGCGAAAAAGGCGGATAAAATCGATGAAGTGCCAATTGGTTGCGTCATAGTATATGAAGATAGAATTATAGCGAGAGCTTACAACAGAAGAAACACAGATAAGAATACTCTGGCGCATGCAGAGTTGTTAGCAATTAAAAAGGCTAGTAAGGTGCTTGGTGATTGGAGACTTGAAGACTGTACCATGTATATAACGCTGGAACCTTGTCAGATGTGTGCAGGTGCAATTGTACAAGCAAGAATTAAGAGAGTGGTTGTCGGGAGTATGAATCCGAAAGCTGGATGTGCAGGATCTGTACTGAATCTCTTGCAGATGAATCAGTTTAATCATCAGGTAGAATTAGAAACTGGTGTAATGGAAGAGGAATGCAGTCGAATGCTTAAGGAATTTTTCAAAAGATTACGAGAGGAAAAGAAAAAAGGATAATTGTAGCAGTCAAAATATATTGACAAGTACAAGGGATTTGTGTATACTAAATATCTGAATGCAGTACAAATCGTTACTGTAAATCATAAAATTTTATAATATATATTTAATTTGTCATAAAATTTCCGTGCAGCCGGGGAGATAGCGGTGCCCTGTACCTGCAATCCGCTACAGCAGGGGTGATGTCTTGTCCGAGGGTATTCTATTGTAGAGCTGCCCTTTAAAAGTGATGTTGACGTCTGGGTCTTACGCAACAGGAATTCGTGAACCGTGTCAGGTCAGGAATGAAGCAGCACTAAGCGAAACCTCTTGTGTGCCGTAAGGGTGCCTGGGCCGAGTTAACTAGAAAGGTAACGTTTATGAAGAATATTCGAAGCGAGGCGCACGGATTAATATAATATAGATATTTTGCAGACCATTTTAATTGAATGGTCTTTTTTATTTTCTTTTTTAGGAATATAGTCCCAAAATGCTTTGAATTCGCGCTATTTCTACAAAAGGTAAGAAATTTACTTTGATGTTAGACGCATTTTGCATTATAATAGATTCAATATATTTAGATAGTCTATAAGGATAGGATAAAATTTGAATTTCGAGGTGATATAATGGGAGTGAGTCTTAATCCACACACAGTCAACCAGCTAATAAAAGGGACAGAAATCTATGGAGAGAACGAGAGTTTGTCTACCATATGTTTAGTACTTAAGGGAAGAGTATTAATTCAGAATGACGGATCTAGAGTAGTGGTTGGTTCAGGAAGTTTTATAGGGGTTACTGATTTATACGCGGGGAGATTTGTTAGTAGTTACATAGCTTTTGATGATGTAGTATTGTTCCCTTTTGAGGTAACGAATAAGGACAGTATCAAAGCAATTATAGAAGGGAATAAAGATTATTCAGGATTGTTAGTAGCTAGCTTATCAAGATATCTAGTTGAGGTAAGTAAGACCTATGTTGAATTTGATCTTAAAGCAAAAAAGCTGTATGAATTTTTATGTTATGCATATACAGAGTTCAAAACATTAGCAACGAAAGTAGGATTTCGTGTAAATCCTATGGATTCCTTAGAAACTCTTGAACCATTCCCGGCGGAAGTATTACGAAATCGTATTAATATGGACTATTACAGCGTGCTTAGTAAAGTACCTGTTGATATACAGAAAGCTTTTTTTGCCTGCGGCGAAGCACTTACGACACGTCATGTTAATGAAATCGCGGCAGATTTTATTACGTACATCACAGAGACAAGAGAAAGAGCCGTTTATGTTAGTCAATTACTTGAATATATGATCAGTGAGTCGGGGGATTCACTCTTCTACCAGGCTATTAATATTGCAATTGAAGTGCATAAACTTGGAAAGAAGAATGAGGAACTAGATGTATTAATTGATCAAATAATTGAAGAAATTAATGGTGCGGAGAAATTACTTTCAACTAAAACTGCTAGAGCACTATATATTAATCGCGATAGAATGGAACAGTTATATTCTGTTTTACTTACAGGGACATCGGTTGAAATCGATAAGAAGGATACGGATAATGAGCAGCTGCAAGAAGTCGATGAGATGAAAGTAATGAATGAGTTACAAGACTCTATGAGAAAAATTATTGAGTATGCACAGCTTGGATCTGAAGAAACGGTTGAACTTAAGAAATATGTTGCCATGTTTAAGAACCTTACAGATAAATATGATTCCTCAGATGAAGCTAGAGCGATCCGTAGAGGCATATCTAAGATGTTTTATCCGATGTATCAAACTGTTTTTTTAAGGGCCTATAATGAAAAGAATACAGATAAAGTAATTGATCTTTTCTTACGCTATGGTTTTTTTGATGAAACATTATTAACAAAACAACAATTAGTAGAATTATATTACCTAGATACTCAGATAGATGAAAGCATACCATGTAAAGTTTATAACATTAGAGATTGGTTGGTTGAGATCTATGAAGGGCGTAGGGAGCCTTCAAAGAGTGAGTTTGATTTAGATTATACAGAATCAATTCGTGAAATGAAGAGGTCTATTCGTATGTCTGCGGAAGAAGAGAAGGCATTGTTAAATGACTCTCTTAAAAAATTAAATTATGAGATTATTAACATGTTCCAATGTAATAACCGTCTTGTTAATGGACAAGTTTATTCGTTCATACCTATTCTTCATCAAGATATGTTTGTTAAGAGTTTACGTTCAACCTTTGTAACAGCAGCTAAGGTTAATTACGTAATTAATCAATTAAGAGAGATTGATTATTCTGTATTCTATCGTGAAGCTCTTTATTATGATGCGGAAAAGAATATAGAGAAAGAATATATTCAAAAAGAGGTTTTTCCGGATATTATTCTCTTACCAACAGCAGGTATTAACGGTGTTATGTGGCAAGAGATTTCAGGTAAGAAGAGAGACACTAGTGGTCGATTCCTATTACCTTGCTTTGCTGAAGTTGAATTAGAGGATATGCTAATTAAGGTTTTTGGGAGATTCCACTGGGAGCTTTGCAGAAGTATTCAAGGAACTGCTTGGAATAATATCAAATACAAATCACTTACATCAGAGTATGTTGACTATATTCAGTTTTATAAGAAGAATCGTGATTTATCACCAGAAACAAAGGAGAGAATTAAGTCGCAGATTCAAAAAGGTAAGAGTAACTCTAGAGAAATCTTTGTTATTGATTATGTGAATTGGATCAAGAATGAATCAAAGGGTGCTATACGCTTGAATAAGTATGTAAGAGAATTACTTGCCATGTACTGCCCATTCAAGAAACCAATTCGCGAGCGTCTTATGAGTCAACCTTTATTCGCAGAAGCCATGACGCGATTCAATAGAGAGAATAGTAAGAAAATCCATGAAATCGATCTTCGTTATAAAGCGTTAGAAAAAGAAGGTATAGAATTAACACAAGAGTTAATTGAGACGAGAGCATATTATAATGAGTAATAATTATAGTGGTTTAAAGTATACAAGTTTACTATATTAGTAGTCTAGCGGATTGAGACATCCGTTGGTAATAAGAGGACAATTTTTATCGACTGGAATGCGATAATAGTTGTCTTTTTATTATGTCTTGTCACATTTTGTTATATGCAGTTTGACAGAAATATGGTATGATAAAGGGCAGCATTTTAGATTAGGGAGGGATAAGTGTGATACAAGAAGTTGTGGATTTTCATTATGAACGTATGCAAAATCTAAAGAAATACTACCCGTTTTTTAGAATTAAAGAGTACTCCCTCACACAGTACAAAGAAGGGAAATATGCGGATATCGACATGGGCTATGTGCTAATGGCGGTATTACGCTTTTTTATAGAAGAGAATAATTTTAACAATATGGAAGTGACATATGCAAGATATGCTGCTTTTTTAACCTCGTTATTAGAGAGGGATTTCGGTATTCCTTCGTCATCTGAAGAAACTAAAGAATTAATTGGATATATATTCGATAAGATTCACAACGAGGGAAAACCGTTCTATATGGATTATTATGATCCAGCCACGCGTAAGAAGAATGTAACTCGTGTAAAGTTAATTAATAGCCAGTTAGAGGGGGATCAAGTTACATATACCCTTACTTCTGATGCCATTGAATTCTATCTTGATACGAAGGAAATTAAAGATGAGAGTAAGATTAATATCGAACAACTATTATTAGAGAAGATGATTCGTTCCCAGGATTTTAGATCGGGAATTCAAGTTGTACGTCGTATTAATCATGAAGTGAATATGCTCAGTCTACGTAAGAATGAGGTTATTCAGGTGTTAAGTAATGACGTATTCGAAGGTATGAAGGCATATGACAGTTTCGTGAAGACAGGAATGAAATGGTTTGAAGAAGAACAAAGGCTGTTTTCAAAGAATACAGAATTGATTCATAAAGCGGTAGAAAAAGCGGAGTTAGGTAATGGTGAAGATGGAAAATCAGACTCTTATATGCAGTCTCTACAAGATGTACATGAGTTAGAGATGGAATTGTTAAAAGCGATTGGAAAACATAATGAGTTGCTAGTAGATTGTATGGACCTGCAAAAGAAAGCGGATGAGATGCTTAGAACTGCCAAATTAGGCAGATTACGAGCTTCTTTTGATTTTAGAGATTATGAATCTAAGATCCGTTTGAAGCAAGATACGAGTCTACTAAAAGCCATGATTGAACCGCTTTTATTACCGAATATACGAAAGACTTGGAATCTGGCTAGTATCGATGAACTTACTACGTATCCGCAGAGCGCAGAAGAACAGGCTGAGAAAGTAGAAGAAACTGAAACAACTACGTATGCATATGAAGATGAGAAAGAAGACAAACGTATTAGGAGCAATTTCATATCAATTTCCAGAACCTTGTTCGAGTTGCTAATCGCAAAGAAACAATTTGATTTGGTTTCTTTTAACCGTAAGCTTGAAGTGAAATATTTTGATGAGATTTTCAAGAACAGTGATTATTATTCGTTCTTAGTGCATCTATGTCAGAAGAAAGAATATCGCTTATGGAAAATCGAGAAAGAACCCGACACGTTCCTTGAAGGCATTATTTCCGATATGTTAAGGTTACCAGAGAATAATAAATATAGGAAGTTACATTTTGAGATTGTTATGTCAAAGGAATTAAGTGAAGCGATGATAGAGAATATTCAGATTGTCTCAAGTGGAGATAAGGCAAGTTTCTTTACTTCGAATATTGAGTTTGTAAGGAAGGAGTATGTTGATTAATATGGATAACCGTAGTTTAGAGAAAGCCATGGAGTTGTTCGGAAAACTAATCGCTGGAGAAGAGGTTAGTATGAGGACATCGAAGAATGTGGAACTATATCAAGAATACCGTGATCATGCTGAAGTAGCTAATCTACTAGATACGATGTTGACCCAGATGAATCTTAAGCTTTATGAATACAATGAGACCTTATTCATTACAGCAGGGAATCAAAACCGAGTGTTTGGATATACCAATGAGGAACTACGCCGTTTAATTGGTGTACGTTTGAATAAGGAACTATATCTATGTTATTTTATTATCTATCAGATTATCACAAAGTTTTACACGGGGTCAGGTACCTATACGTATACGGAGTACGTGAGAATTGAAGATGTTATAAAGGCAGTTGATGCTGGATTACATAATGTAATAGCTGGCATGGAACAGTTTCGTTTGAACGAACTTGAAGAAAATAGTTTTGAAGCAATAGCAAATCTGTGGGATGAACTTCCTAGTGTGTCCAATGAAGAGAATATGACTGGTAAGGCATCAAGAGGATCAAGATATGGCTATATGAAGCTTGTATTCAACTTCTTATTGTCGCAAGCCTTGTTCCTTGAGATGGAAGAACGTTATTATATAACCGACCGTTTCCGTATTATTATCACGAGGTATTTTGAAGAAGAGCGTGGTCGCTTATATGAAATTATGTCAAAGGAGGATAACGACAATGCCTCATATTAATAGATTGCGTGTAAACAATGTTAAATATAATTTCGGTACGCAATATTATGATGATTTCATGATGAAGCCATATGGTAAGAATATGTTGTACGACCTTGCCAATGGCGGTGGTAAGAGTGTACTTATGCTGCTGTTATTGCAGACGGTAATCCCAAATTGTACGTTAGATGATAAACAACCAGTGGAGAAGTTGTTCCGTACATCAGGAGGTAGTACAACCATTCATTCCTTGATTGAGTGGAAGTTAAATGATAACAACATAAGAGATGGTTTTCAGTACATGACAACAGGTTTCTGTGCAAAAAAAGGTACGGCGCAGGAAGAGAAAGATACTGCTTCCATTGATTATTTCAACTACTGTATTTTCTACCGTGAGTACAATGAGAATGATATTCGTAATTTGCCACTTATCAATGAGAACGAGCGTGTTTCGTATTCAGGTCTCAAACAATATCTAAAAGAATTACAAAGAAACCCAGGACTTCGTGTAGAAGTGTTCGATCGTAAGGGAGAATATCAACAATTCATAAGTAATTATGGCATCTATGAAAGTGAATGGGAGATCATTCGTGGAATTAATAAGACAGAAGGTCATGTTCGTACGTATTTCGAGACCAATTATAAGACAACTCGTAAGGTGGTAGAAGACCTTCTAATTGAAGAGATAATCCAAAAATCCTACAACCGTTATCTAGATGGTGGGAATGATAATGAAGATTCCATGGCCCAGACACTACTAAGTATCAAAGATAAATTAATCGAGTTATCGCAGAAGAAGGCGACGGTTAATTTCTATGATCGTCAGGTCGAGATTATCGATGGATTAAAAGAGCGACTAAGTATACTTGACCACGTCTATACAAGAGATGAAGAATTACAGACGAAGTTACACCAAGCGTTTACCTATAATGAGAGATGTATTGCTAGTAAACAAGCACATTATGAACAACTTTGTAAGGAACAAGATCAATTAGACCAAAAGATGAAACATCTGGAGATTATTGTAGAAGCAGCAAAACTTCAAAAGAACGAAACGCACCTTGCACAAATCAATAAAGAGATAGAACAGCTAACAAGGGAAATTTTATTACAAGAAGATTTGTTAGCACGAAAGCAAAAGGACATCTCGTTAAAAGAGAGTATGAATGATTATCTTGAATATTTGAGGGAAAAAAGTAATCGAGATGAATTAAAGGAGTCCTTAGAAGTGATTAAAGGTGGAAATAAAGTTGAGATTCAGGAACTAAATCAGCTTGCTTTTAATAAAAAGATACACGTGGATAAGAAAGTGGAGGACTTAGAAACTGCAAAAGCTGAATTATTTATTAAATTAAAAGAAGCAGACGAAGTTCTAAGTGATTCAGGCGAAGAGGAAAGAAATCTTGATATTGAACGGGCAATCAAAGAGAATGCATTTACAATGGTCGAAGAAAAGGTAGTAGCACTACAACAGAAACTAAACCAGATGCGTAAGAATGTAAGTCTATTATTCTTTGAGGAAATTACAGAGGCTATCAGCCAGGTAGAAGAAGAGAACAAGGCTTCTGAAGAAAAATTGCAAGCAATCAAACAGGAACTAGACTCTTGTCAAGAGACAATGGTAATGCTTAAAACCACTCTACAGATCAAAGAAGAAAAGAAGACTAGGCTTACTACCATAATCAAGGAATACGAGGATTGGCTAGAAGGCTATAAGGTACGTCAGGCGGAGTATGAGAAGTTATTAGAGGTATACCATATTGTATCCAGAGATAATTGCTTACAAGAGTTAGAGGAGCAATATAAGGCACTTGTAACAAAGTTAGTCAAATGTAAAGAGCATATCAATATAAATGAAAGATATTTGACACAGCTCACAGAGAGAAATCTTGATGTAGAGAGTGAAGGATTAACCAAGGTAAAAGAATACTTAGAGAAGAGATACAAAGACAAAGTAATGACGGGAACTGCGTATCTTCATACGCTACCTGAAAAGGAAAGAGAACGTATATTACGTAAGATACCAATTCTACCATATGGATTGATTGTTATGGAAGATTATGAGTCGTTGTTGGAAGACCGTTACTTTAAGCGTAAGGATTTTGGTGCGTATGCAATACCGATTTTAAATCTTGAAGAAATCAAGCAAGGAACCATAAGTTTCTCTAAGAAGTCTTTAACCTTTGCAATGAAAGAAGAAGAGTTATTCTACCGTGAAGAGCGTATGGCGGAAGAAGAGAGCATTGTTCGTGGAGAAGTAGAAGATGAAAAAGAACAGCTTAGAAAATTAGAACAGCAAGAAGAAATCCTCAAAAAGGATATGGACAAAGTTCGTTATTATCTTGGTGAAGATAGAAAAAAATGTGCAGAAGTGGAACAAAATCATATGAAGAGCAAACAGGAGCTCTCTTCTCTATCAAGAGAGATTCAGGAACTAGCTTCTGATTATGTGAATAGAGAGCAGTCTGTGAAGCAGATGTCTGATGAAATCACTACCATCACTGCAACTATGAAAGAAAATGAACAAGAACGATTACGTTTGGTAGAAATCGAAGCTGTGGCTACACAAAAGCGAGGACTAGAAAAAGAGAGTATGCAACTACGTAACGCGTGTGAGGAATTACAGAGTCGATATGAACGAATCTGCCAATTACGAGACGAGTGGAAAACAAAACATGACCAGTGGAAACTGCAAGTGGATTCTGTGGATAAGCAACTGAAATTTTGCAAAGAGCAGTGGACAACTCTCTTCCTTCCGTACTACAAGGAGGGAGAATTTGATGTACTTTCTCTATTAGAAGAGGAACTAGATGCAAGATTCTTAGGGAAGAAAGATGCTTTCGAGAAAGAATACAGTGATTTAGGAGATAAAGAACGTCTTCTTAATTCTTATATCAATTCCATGAATCGAAGTTTGAAAGCAATCGCAAAACGTAAGATTAGCTTAGCTACGTTAGAAGAGATGAAGAATAATCATTCATTAGTTGCTATAAGTGAAGATATTATACAGAACGAGAATGCCGATTACGTTCATGGGGAAGCGATTCTTAGCAAGCTACGAGAAAGTATGGATGAAAAGAAAGCACTGATGCATCAGTTAGGTGGCAAAGTAGAACAAGCGCGAAATGTAGCAGAAGAAAAGTTCGGAGATGTATTCAAAGAGACACTTCTACGAGTAACTTCAGATACGAATATTGAAGAGCAAAAAGCTGCCCTTCAGGTTATGCTACAGAAGAAGCAGGATATGAAAGAGGAGTTCACACTTAGTGAAAGAGCTATTAAGGTCTGTGAGAATGCCAAAGACGATATGGAGAGAATCTATCGTCAGATGGAACTAGTCAAGTCCAAAGAAGTTGAAAGTATAGAGATTGAGGACATAGAAGGATACGTGAAGAAGCTTTCTAGAGACTTAGAGTCGATAGTAAAAGATACGAATAGAAAACGCGATGAGTTCTATCAACAATTACAAAAGACTGCGCAGACATTAGAACTTCTAAAAGCGTATGAACTTGCCCAGGAGTTACGTACTGCGGTTACTGTACCTGGAACTTTAGAAGAATCGAATGACTTAAAGAGCAATCTAGAGGGAGTATGTGATTGTATACGTTTGGAGAGAGCACGTATAGAACAAGGCCTTGAGGATATGGAGAGAATTAAGCAAAGCTTTGAGAATCAATGTTTACAACGTTGCGATAATGTGAAAGCAGCATTAGAACGTCTACCAAAACTTTCGAAGATTATGTTAGATAATGAACAGATTCAGATGATTGGTCTTAGTATTCCATATGTGAATGAGGAATTACAAGGACAGAGAATGTCAGACTATATTGATTCAATCGTAGCTGGTGTTGATAAATATGAAACCCCGAACGAAAAGATTAAGTATATCAGAGAATCTTTATCTTTAAAACGTCTCTTCTCGGTTATCGTAACGGATATGAATCGAATCAAGTTGACGTTATATAAAAGAGAGCGTATCAAAGAACAAAGTAGACACCTTCGTTATGAAGAAGCAGTAGGTAGCACAGGACAATCACAAGGTATCTATATTCAGTTCTTGATTGCTATTATCAACTATATTACGTATATGAATTCAGGCAATATCGATAATAAAGGACTTCGTAAAGTTATCTTTATCGACAACCCATTCGGTGCTGCCAAAGACGTCTACATCTGGGAACCAATCTTTGAACTGCTTAAGATGAACCAAGTGCAGTTAATCGTACCTGCTAGAGGTACGACGCCTGCTATAACAGGTAAGTTTGATGTGAATTATATCCTGGGACAATGTTTGAATGATAAGAAACAACAAACGGTAGTAGTGGATTATCACAGCAATGTAGATACGACGGAGATGGAATATATTCCGCTACAATATGAACAGACAAGCTTGTTCGAATAGACCCATGAATATAACTATTATTGCAAGTAAAACATCTAGAATAACTGCAATATTCATAGTTGTCCCTCAATAGTATAATACAGGTATAAATATAGATGAACTAAGAATTGGGGACACATTTTGTAATTCTAGGAGGTATTTTATGAGAAGTACAAAGGATATTGTACAAGCTATGAAAGCAGGTTGGAACCTTGGAAATTCTATGGATTGTTTTGGTGGAGAGACTGCATGGAAAAACCCAAAGACAACAAAAGAGATGATTGATGTAGTGGCGGCAGCTGGATTTAATACAATTCGTATTCCTGTCACTTGGCATGAGCAAACTGGCCCTTCGCCAGAATATAAGATTGCAGATACTTGGCTAGCAAGAGTTAAAGAGTTGGTGGATTATGCGTATGATAATCAGATGTATGTAATTGTTAATATGCATCATGAAAACAAATGGATTAAGCCGGAGAAAGAGGGATTTGAACAAGTACTAGAACAGTTTAAAATCATGTGGAAACAGATTGCAACATATTTTTCCTGCTATGATGACCATCTATTACTGGAGGCACTTAATGAGCCAAGGATTGAGTTCAGTGAGAATGAATGGACTGGAGGTTCTAAAGAAAATCGTGAATATGTGAATCGATTAGATGCAGCTTTTGTGGAAGCTGTGCGTAGTACTGGTGGAAATAACCAGGAAAGAAGTCTGCTAGTAACTACAGTAGGAGCTTCTGTATCAGAAGAAGCGATACAGGGATTATGTGTTCCACAAGATAGTCATATAGCGGTATCGCTACATCCATATACACCTCATCATTTCTGCTATTCGAAAGATGAGATTGGAAGTCTAGAGGTTTGGGACGGATCTCTTAATAAAGAAATTGATGAAGTTATGGAGCTAATCAATGATGCTTTCATAAAGAAGGGGATTCCCGTAGTCATTACCGAATATGGTGCAGTGAATAAAACTTATGTGAATGCAGAAGGTATGGAAGTGTCGAATGAGGAAGAAGTAATCAAGTGGGCAACGTATTACTTAGAGAAGGCAACAGACATTGGAGTACCTTGTATCTGGTGGGATAATGGATATTACAATAGCGGAGATGAATATTTTGGAATATTCAATCGTAGTGACCTCTCATGGTTTACACCAAATCTTAAAGGGGCAATTATTGAGGCAGTTAAATAATATATAATTGAAATAAAGAAGTCTTCACCTACTAGTATTGTAGAGTTGAAGACTTCTTTTGATTTAGATGACGGTTACTTTGGTAGTGGAAAATACTTCGTGGTGAAAATTAGTATATATTATTTTATAATGAAATTTATAGTTGAATGAAATGCTATCTTGTCTTATGTAGACAAAAAATGCTATAATAACAAGGAGAACTATGAAATATATAAAATGGTAGATTTTGTTATACAATACAAGGATAGATGTAACAACGTGGAACATGTAGAGAAAATATACTAAATGACTGGTATGAGGTTCTGCGGTATGCATATGGAGGTGCGGGAAATGGAACGTTATGCTTCCAGTCTGAAAATGAAAGAAATAAAGAGACTTGCACAGGAAAAGCAGTACCTGAAAGCAATGAAGATTCTTGAATCTATGAATGTGGATAAGATTAGAAGTATGTCTGACCTATCTGTTATAGCAGAGATTCTTATTCACAATGATGAATATGAAGATGCCATGGAGATATTATTAAGGATTTACGAAAAATCTTGTTCTAGAAGAATTATTGAACAGCTAATTGACTTGTCAATTGTGATGAAAAACATGGAGGAGACGAAGGAGTTTTATAATGAATATCTTCGTATTGCTCCAAGAGATCCATATCGATTGGTGTTGCGCTATCGAATAGAAAAAGCGAATCATATGCCTTATGTACAGAGAATTGAAACACTTGAACAGCTTAAGCAAGAAGATTATATGGAAGAATGGGCCTATGAACTCGCCAAATTATATCATAAAACAGGTCAAGTAGATAAATGTGTAGATGAATGTAGTGATATTATTCTGTGGTTTGGACAAGGAATCGTGGTTGAGAAAGCACGTTTATTAAAGGAACACTATACAAGTGGATTTAATATTACGGATAATCTAGGAGCTGGTGAGTTTGATGCCACTAGAAGTCTAGAAGAGGTAATTAGACAGGTAAAAATGCAAAGAGGCGTAAGCCAACCAGCTACGGTATCATCACCTAGCTATATGGATAGTACTGTTCTAGGTAGCAGTCAAACGGATAATGAAGCGCTATATCCTGATAGTGGTAAAGCAGCTAATATTGAAAGTGATTATACTGACTTAGTTGAAGTAGAAATTGAACCTGAAGTTAAGGAAAATGTGGTAGTAGAGACGCAATCTTTGGCAAAAGAAACTATTGCAGTAGATGAAACTACTCCAGTAGAAGAACCTGCAATAGAAGAATCTGCAGTGGAAGAAGAATCTACAAATTATGTTCTTACACCAGAGGTAGTTAAAAAGGTTAGAGCACGAGTAAATGCACGTGAGAATGCAGTTGTGAAAGTTAAAGAGTGTGAGCAAGAACTTGAGAAGGCAGAGGATAAACTACAAGATCCTGTTCAAGAAGAAAGTCATGCGGAGCTAACACAAGCAGTTGAAAGTGCACAAGGACTAGGAGAAGATGCAGTAACGGAAGTAGGAGTTATATCAGCAACTACAGATATGTATGGCTCCCAAAAAGATATTACTTCTGAGAAAACTAAGAAATTCGAAGAAGTTGATGAAGAAGAAAAGCTAACAGAAGACAAAACGCTACCAGAAGATGAAACGCTATCAGAAGACAAAATACTACCAGAAGAAGAAAAGCTAACAGAAGACAAAACACTACCAGAAGAAGAAAAGCTAGCAGAAGACAAAACACTACCAGAAGAAGAAAAGCTAGCAGAAGACAAAACACTACCAGAAGATGAAACACTATCAGAAGAAAAAGAATTAACACAAGAGTCAACAGAGGAATTACCAGAAGATAATAAGGAGACGCCACAAACAGAGCCTGCACATGCCCTTACTAAAGAAGAGTTGCAAAAGATGAAAGAAAGAATGCAACAATTACAAGAGTATGATATTACTAAGACTTACCGTCATGATTCCAATGATATCTATGAAGATGGTGAAAACACATATGCATATGGTATTAATCTGAATACTATTTTTCAAAACTTCATCTATAATGAGTCAATTAAAAAACAATTACTTTCCATCTTAGAAAATATGGATAATAGCAAGCAATGCAATAACTTTATGGTTTGTGGAGATATCCAGACGGGCAAAACTTCATTAGCAAGAGCAATAGCGATTGCTATGTGGAAACTAAACCGTATCCCAACAAAGAAAGTAGCTAAGATTAGTGCATCGAAGTTGAATCAAATTAATTTGCTTGAGAAGATGGAACAATTAGCAGATGGATCTTTGGTTATTGAGAATGCAAGCTTATTGAATGCTAATTCAGTCAAGTCAATTATACAGATGATAGAACATTTTGATGGAAGAATTCTTGTATTGTTTGAGGATAGTACAAGGAATATGGAAGAATTAATGATGAAAGAAGAAGCGCTTCGTAGATTCTTTACACATCGAATTATCATACCACGTTATAATGCAGAGGATGTAACTGGTTTTGCTTATAGTATGGTAAAACAACAAGAGTATGAAGTAGAAGATAATTCAAGAAGATACTTTGCAGAAAAGATAGAGCAAATCTGTCGTATAACACCATATGCAGAACAACTTGCAAGAATTAAAGTTTATGTCGGTGAATTAATCAAGAGAGCCGAAACAAGAAATATGTTGTTACTGATGAAACAAGCGAAAGAAGGAAAGTTCTCACAGAAAGTAACAAATGTTATAACAATTGATGATATCGCCGATTAGACGACAGATATTAATCATAATCCATATTTAATGCATAATGCAAACATAACAATGGAAAAATGAAACTAAAAAGATTTTATATATTTATAAGGAGTATTTATGAGTGAAGAAGAAAAGAACACGACAATATATGTAATAGGACATTGTAACCCAGATACTGACTCTATTTGTTCAGCAATTGCATATGCAGATTTAAAACGTAAATTAACAGGAAAAAGATACAAAGCAAAACGTGCCGGTCAAGTAAATTCGGAGACAAAATTTGTTCTCCACCATTTTGGAGTGAATCCACCAGGATATCTTCCTGATGTACGTGCGCAAGTAAAAGATATTGAGATTCGTAAGATCCAAGGTATTGATAGAAATATGTCGATTAGACGTGCATGGGAAAAGATGAAGGATAATAGCGTAGTTACATTACCAGTAGTTGAGTCAGATAATCAATTAATTGGCCTCATTACAATCGGAGATATTACAAAATCGTATATGAATGTGTACGATAACAAGATTTTATCTACGGCTAAAACGCCAATTGTTAATATATTAGATACCTTACAAGGTGAATTGGTTGCAGGAAATCCAGATAAAATTATTGATTCAGGTAAAGCCTTAATAGCAGCAGCCAATCCAGACCTTATGGAAAACTATATTGAAGAAAATGACATTGTTATCCTAGGTAACCGATATGAATCACAGTTGTGTGCTATAGAGATGAATGCGAAATGTATCATTGTTTGTGATGGTGCTCCTGTATCAAGAACAATCACGAAATTAGCACAAGATAAAGAATGTACAATTATTAAAACACCATATGATACGTACACAGTTGCGCGTTTGGTAAATCAAAGTATGCCAATTAGTCATTTCATGAAACAAGATAATTTAATAACATTTACTACTGAAAATTTTATTGATGATATCAGAGCTGTCATGGCTAAGAAGAGACATCGTGACTTCCCTATAGTAGATAAGAAAACTGGTGAATTCATCGGTATGATTTCTAGACGTAACCTGTTAGAGGCTAAGAGAAAACAGTTAATTCTTATGGATCATAGTGAGCGTTCACAAGCAGTAGATGGTTTGGAAGATGCAGAAATTCTTGAGATCATTGACCACCATCGTATCGGTAGTATTGAAACGATGAACCCAGTATACTTCCGTAATCAACCGCTTGGCTGTACATCAACAATTGTATTCCAGATGTTCGAAGAGAATAACATTCCGATTGAAAAAGATATTGCAGGTTTATTATGCTCTGCTATTTTATCAGATACGTTAGTATTCCGTTCACCAACTTGTACACCAGTGGATGAGATGGCAGCGAAGAAGTTAGCAGAGATCGCAGGTATTGAGATTGAAGAATATGCTAAAGAGATGTTTACAGCGGGTAGCAACTTATTAAGTAAATCACCAGAAGAAATCTTCTATCAAGATTTCAAGAAATTCACTGCAAATGATTTAACATTTGGTGTTGGTCAAATTACTGCAATGAATCAAGATGAATTAGAAAAAATCAAAGATAAATTACTTCCTTATATGGAAAAGGCGTTCAAAGACCATGGCGTTGATATGCTATTCTTTATGTTAACGAATATTCTGCAAGAGTCTACAGAGCTTATATTCCAAGGTAATGGAGCAAAAGAAGTTGTGGCAAATGCATTTAATGTTAGCAATCCAGATGAAAAGGTTATTCTTGAGGGTGTTGTATCAAGAAAGAAACAATTGATTCCACCGTTAATGATGACATTACAGCAAGATAACAACTAAGCTTGGAGGAGAATTCTTTAATGAACAATAAGATACTACGTAATACAGCCTATTGTGTCATGATGGTTGTATTTGTCGGGATTATTTTAAGGATAGGGTTTCTACAGGTAACAGAATCAAAGGTTCCGAAGAAATTCACAGAGTCCACGATCTCGCTTGCGGAGGTAGAAGAGAATGTAGCTTCACTAAACATGGTATTAACCTATGTTAAGAATATCGGGAATACCATTCACAGTGCCGGAACAGCTAAGAATGAAGAAGTAAAAGACTATATTACGTCTGTGCTTGACAAGCAGCAGATTCCTTATGAAGTGCAACCCTTTACATTTGATGTAGAGAATTATGCAAGGGAATCTAAGAAAACTTATGATGAAGCAATGAGTCAATATCCAGAGATAGTGGAGAAAAACAATGCCTTCTTAGCGGAGAAGGGATATGATGATTTTATTGATTATACCAAAGATATTATCGGGTTACGTGATGAAACTACGGTAACAATGAATAATATTTTGGTTAAATTTGATGCACCAGATACCGAGGAGGCTATAGTTTTCGTAACACATTATGATAGTAGACCAGATGTGGCTGGTTCGACTGGTTCTGCATTAGGGGTATCTGCATTCTTAGAGGCGGCCCGCTTATTGTCAAGTAGTGGTGAATTGACGAATGATATTTATTTCCTATTCACAGATGGAAAAGAGATTGATTTATTAGGAGCAAAAGAGTTTATAAGTAAACATGAAGAGTCGATGAAGCATGTGAAAGTGGTACTCAACTTTGATTCCCAAGGAACGGAAGGGGCACTTACGTTATATGAAACTTCTGACAATGATTATAACGTAGTTAAGCAATATAAGGAGGCCGTATCAAAGACTTCAGGATACTCTTTCTTAGCAAGTACTTGTAAGTTGTTATCTCATGATACTGATTTTAGGGTATTTTCAGAAGCAGGGGTTTCAGCAATGAATTTCTCAGTATTAGAGGGAGCTAATGAGTATAGTCGTTCCACTGATACATCTGAAAACTTAAATCGTGGTAGTGCATATGAATATATGAATACAATTAATGAGTTGGTTTCTTATTATTCAACGAGTAAGATTCCCGTTGTAGAGAAGGAGCAAAGTGCTGTATTCTTTACCTTCTTACGTGGTAATATTGTTGTTCTACCAAGTGGTGTTGTTGGTTTTGTAACTTATATAACAAGTATGTTGGCTATTGGCTTACTTGTGTTCTTTAAGATTAGAAAGAAGATTCGATTCCGTTTTGTAGCGAGAAGTACAATATTCTCAATCCTTGCTATGATTGTAACGGGGTTAGGTTCCGCTGTGGTATTAGCACCATCATTAAAGGTACTTTCCTCAATAGATACGAAGGCAGAATGGAATGAATCGCAATTAATATTTTTAATTAGTATTGGAATGGCATTCTTGTTTGCAGGTATATTTACATTTGTATCCATGAAGAGAAACAAGCATCAATTATCTACGCTTATGGGACAACTGCCTATACTATTAACAATGGGATTAATTATGGGGAATGATTTTATATCCCTATCCTATGTGTTCACAGTAGCAATTTGGATGGTGTTCCTTGCTATTATTGTGTGCATTGCACTAGAGAAGAAACCTGTTATTCAAAAATGGTGTTATGTAGGCATGCTAGTTGTATTTGGTGTAATTCTGTCTATTTTATTCACACCAATCATTTATATGGCATATGTGAGTTTATCGATTCAGATAATCATAATTATGGCAATGATTAGTTGCATACCAATCTCATTATTATTTGTTTTTATATTTACTATATGGAAGGAATTGGTTTCCAAATAAAATCAATAAGGTCAAGGCACTAATTTGTATTAGTATGGTTTTTTATTAGTGCCGTCAGCCTGTTTAAAATGCATAAATTGGTAGGTTTTCAAATCTAATAATTTGTGATATATTGATATTAGGAGCCTATTCTTTTATTTGTTTTAAATTTTACAAAATATAGCAGGTGCGATGGTTTTATCAGTGCTTTATGATAAATAGTTGACTAAAATGGTAGGGTTTGTTATAATGCATCCGGTTGGGCACTTGTTAAATATTTAAAGGAGAATACAATGGAAAAACGAATTGTAGTTGTTGGTGCAGGATACGCAGGAATTCTGACCGCGAAAAAATTAGCGAAGAAATTTAAAAAACACGAGGATGTTAGTGTTACAATTATTGACAAGAATCCTTTTCATACCATGCTTACTGAACTTCATGAAGTTGCAGCAAATCGTGTTGATGAGGATAGTATCAAGATTAGCTTAAAAAAAGTATTTGCAGGTAGAAAAGTAGACATAAAGCTTGATACCGTTACTTCAATTGACTATGACAAAAAAGCGGTTGTAGGGAATCAAGAAACATACAAATATGATGTCCTAGTTATGTCAGCAGGTTCTAAACCTACTTTTTATGGGGTTCCTGGTGCAGAAGAGTATTCACATCAGCTTTGGTCCTATGACGATGCTGTTGAGTTAAGAGAACATATACATAATATGTTTAGAAAAGCGTCTTGCGAACCTGATGCTACAAACCGTAAAAAAATGTTGACTTTTTATGTAGTTGGTGCTGGTTTTACTGGTGTAGAAATGGTTGGTGAATTGGCGGAGTATGTTCCTATTCTTTGTGAAAAATATGACATAGATAAATCAGAAGTGACCATGTATAACGTGGATGGACTTAGTAGACCAATCCCTAATCTACCAGAAAAATTATCGAATAAGGTAACGAGACGATTGGAAAAAATGGGTGTTAAACTTTTGTTAAACACTACAGTTTCTGCTATAGGTGCTGATTTTATTGAACTTAAGAATGGAGACAAAGTAGATCACCATGAGGCTTCAACAATAATTTGGGCAGCGGGTATTCAAAGTTCAGATATTACCCAAGCATCTGGTGAAAAGTTAGAATTAAATCGTGGTGGACGAATTCAAGTAGATACTTATCTTCGTTCTACAAAAGACGAAAATGTCTATGTTGTTGGCGATAATATGTATTATATACCAGAAGGAGAAGAACGTCCGGTTCCTCAGATGGTAGAGAATGCAGAACAATCTGCTGCTACAGCTGCAAATAATATATTCTGTGCTATAACAGGAAAAGGTGAGATGAAAGAGTATAAGCCTTCTTTCCATGGAGTTATGGTTTGCATCGGTGGTCGCTATGGTGTAGCACATGTAGGTTTACCAAACCACATGTTCAGTTTGCCTTCTTTCTTAGCAATGTTCGCAAAACATTTCATTAATATTGTTTATTTTATACAGGTATTAGGCTGGAATAAGATATTTAGTTATATAAAACATGAGTTCTTCACTATTAGAAATTGTAGAAGTTTTGTGGGAGGTCATTTTTCAAACAGAACTCCAAGCTTTTTATTAGTACCATTAAGAGTATGGCTTGGTGCAATTTGGTTATTTGAAGGAATTATGAAGATTGTTGAAGGATGGTTTACATCTCCAAAATTAACAGGCTTCTTTGGTGGAGCTGACGCTTGGTATGACAGTATTCTTAATGCTGCAGCTGGTGGAGCTTCAGATGCAGTTACTGCGGCAACAGGAGCGGCGGCAGCAACTGCTCCAGTAGCAGATGCTGTTTCATCAGCTACTGGAGTTGTAGCAGATGCAGCGAACACAGTAGCAGGAGCTATTGGACACGTGTTAATTAATTTTGATTTCCTAGGTATCTTTAGAGTGATATTTATTTCTGGTAAAGAACTTGCTGAGTCAACAATTAGTGACTATGCGTTTAAGCTTGATGTACCATTTATGAACTGGTTTATTGAAAAGTTGATTTTACCAAGTGATACTGTTCAACTTGTTATGCAAATCTTTATTGTAGTAGCAGAGATCTTAATTGGTCTTGCCTTGATAGGTGGATTATTTACTACTCCTGCTTCAGGTGCATCTTTAGCATTACAATTTATGTTTGTATGTTCAACAGGTTTGTATCTAAGTACGTTCTGGATGATTTTTGCCGGAATAGCAGTGCTAATTGGTGCTGGTAGAACGATAGGACTTGATTACTATGCAATGCCTGCACTTAAAAAAGGTTGGAAACGATTACCAATAGTTAGAAAGTTGTATATTTATAATGATTAATAACAAAAAGAAAATAAAAGATAATACCAAACTTGTAAAGTTTGATGAGGCATTAGAACTTGTTAGAAGTGAAGTGGATAATTCATTATCCGCTTCACCACTTATTATTCGAGGTTATACAAAACATTTAACGGAATCAAAGGGCAAATTTATACGAGCAGTATCTGTATTAATATGTGCCGAGGATAAAGATGGACTTATTCACCCGAATGCTATAAAAGTAGCTGCATCGATTGAAATTTTACATCTAGCTACGTTGGTGCATGATGATGTAATTGATAATGCCGATCTGCGTAGGGGTGATGTTACACTACAAAAGAAATATGGAAGAAAGACTGCAGTTATATGCGGAGATTATCTGTTTTGTGTAGCTCTTAATTTAGCTTCGAATATTACAGATAAAGAAGACTACTTAGATGTAGATATGCCAAACTACATGGGTAAGATTTGCTTAGGCGAGTTAAATCAACACCTTAATAATGGCAATTTGAATTTAAGTATGTACCAGTATCTTAAGATTATTTCTGGAAAAACAGCGGCATTGTTTGAAGCTTCCTTTTTTGCAGGAGCTATATTCGCTGGATGTAAAGAAGCAGAATGTAAAAAATACAAACAACTGGGACATTATATCGGTATGATATTCCAATTGATTGATGACTGTATAGATTTTGAAAATACGGTTGATGAAGCCAAAAAACCTGTTCAATCGGATTATGAACAAGGAGTTATTACATTACCGCTAATTAAAGCCTTTGAAGATGTGACTGATTTAAAAGAAAAAGCAAGTAGCGAGCAGATGACGCGAAAGGATATCAATGAAGCAGTTGCTAAAGCAGGGGGATTGTCCTTTACCCATAGACTAGTAAAGAAATATCATTCGAAATCTATGAAAATTATTAAGGAATTAGAATTAACAGAAAATAAAAAAGCCAACTTAATTGAGATTTTGAATAAGGCTTCTCATTTATCTTAATTGGCGTTTATGACTCGTATATATGAAAGAGTATAGAAAAATTGTAATAGAAAGAAAGATCAAAATATGATTAATCGATTTTTAGACTATGTAGAAATTAGGACCAAGATTACAAGCACGTTTGCATTTATAATGACAATTGCATTACTTGTATATCATAAACAGAGCATTGATTGGAAACTAACATTAGTGTTTTTTGCATCTATGTTCTTGTTTGATTTAACGACTACAGCTATTAACAATTATATAGATACGAAAACGAATAATCAAACGCTACAATTTAAACGAAAGACAGCACTTATTATTATCTTAGTTTTATTTGGTATAAGTACTTCATTAGGTTTATATTTGGCTTATATGTCGGATATTGTAATATTCTTGATTGGCGGATTGTGTTTTTTATGTGGGGTATTCTACACATATGGACCATTACCAATCTCTAGAATGCCTTTAGGTGAATTTTTCTCTGGATTGTTTTATGGTTTTTTTATACCATTTATCATCTTGTATTTGAATACTCCAAAAGGAACATTCTTATCGCTCGATATTAATAGCCAGTCAGTTTCTGTGGAACTAATGATTTGGCCAATAGCATCGTTATTGCTATTTGCAATTATACCTTTTTGTACAACAGCTAATATTATGCTTGCTAACAATATGTGTGATCTTAAGAAAGATATTCTTGTTAAAAGACATACATTGCCTTATTATGTAGGGAAAAAATCAATTTACCTCTATGCGGGTATATATTATATGACTTACTTGGCAACGATTGTTATGGTAGTGGTAGGTATATTATCGCCGATATGTTTGTTATCATTACTTACAATCTTTATTGTACAGAAGAATATTAAACAATTTATGAAAAAACAAGATAAAGCCACTACGTTTATATTGTCAATAAAGAATTATGTTATCATCATGGGCGTTAATACGTTATTGATTTTTATTAGTGCTTTATTTAATTAATAGCTTCTATATTGACATAGGTTAACATGAGTGACAATACCGCAGAAAACATCAAGCGACTAGTTGTGTGCAGGTTGGAGTCGCTGAGGGATACATCACCAAACTAGAAAGGCAATGGTTTAAATGAAGTTTGTTAAAAAAACGGATATGATTATTATAGGCGTAATTTTAGTCTTTGCTGTTTTATTTATGATACTTTACCGTACCAAGTTTTCGGATCAGCCAGCAGTGGCAGAGATCTATTATTACTCGGAGTTAGTTGATACAGTGAGGTTGGATGAAAAAGTAGATAAAACATTTTCGATTCCACAAAATAGCCATGTGGTTTTTCATTTACATGAAGATGGAACCCTGCAATTTGAAGAGTCTGATTGCCCTGATAAAGTTTGCATCAATACTGGAAAGATTAGTATGGTGGGGCAAAGCGCAGCTTGCTTACCTAATGGTATTGTAGTAAAAATCGTTAAAAAATCAGGACGTACAGAGGATACTGCTGATATCATAGTTAGATAGTAGAAAGGTCTGTTATGGACAAAAAGATAAATGAAGATTTGGCAACACGAAATTTAAAAAACACAAAAAGATTAGTTTTAACTGGTTTATTATTCGCCATTGCTATGGTACTTTCTGTAGTAGAAAGCTCCTTTCCACCTATTATGGCAGCAGTGCCTGGTGTAAAGATGGGGCTGTCTAATATCGCAGTTATGTACGCCTTGTTCTTTTTGAATAAACGGCAGGCATATACGATTGCTATCTTAAAAGCTGGTTTTGTATTTCTTACAAGAGGTGCAGCATCAAGTTTATTAAGCCTATGTGGTGGATTACTATCCCTAACCATCATGGCGATCTTAATGATTGTCTTTAAGAAAAGGATATCTTACTTGATTTTAAGTATATTTGGTGCGGTTTTCCATAATATTGGACAACTGATTGCCATTTCCTTTATCTTTACATCAGTCTATATATGGGCGTACCTCCCAGTTCTCTTATTTAGTGGAATATTGGCTGGTATTGCAACATCGATATTACTTAGGTTTATTCTACCAGCCTTACAAAGGGTTGGTTTGAAATAAAAAATAAAAAATTATAGTGGAGGAAAGTTATGAAAAAGAAAATAGCTTTAGTACTTAGTTTAGCATTAGTTCTTACAATGGCTACTGCATGTGGCAAGAAAAACACAAACACAAATGGTGGAGAAACTAAACAAGAAGAAACAACTCAAGAGGGTACAACTCAAGAAGAAGCCACTCAAGAAGAAACAACTCAAGCAGGAGCAAAAACAGGTCTTGCAGTAACTACTTCAATTGGAAAGTCAACAGATGCAACAGCAGATGCTGAAGGTTTAGCACAAGTTGATTCAACAGTTGTTGCTGTATTAGTTGGAGAAGATGGAAAAATCTTAGATTGCGCTATTGATGCAGCTCAAACTAAAATCAACTTCTCAGCAGAAGGTAAAATCACAACTGATTTAGCTACAGTGTTTCAATCAAAACAAGAATTAGGAACTGATTATGGAATGGCTAAAGCATCTTCAATCGGTAAAGAATGGTCTGAACAAGCAAATGCATTTGCTGACTATGTAGTTGGTAAAACTGTTGAAGAAGTAAAAGGTATTGCATTAACAGAAGGAGTACCTTCAGATGCAGATTTAACATCTTCAGTTACTGTTCACGTTTCAGATTTCATCAATGGTGTTGAAAAAGCTGTTAATAATGCAAAAGCTTTAGGCGCTAATGCTGATGACAAGCTTGGTCTTGGTGTATCAACTAACATCGCTAAATCTACTGACGCTGGTGAAGAAGATGGTGTTGCTCAAGCATACACTAACTATTCAGTAGTTACAACAGATAAAGATGGTAAAATTACAAGCTCAATAATCGACGCTTCTCAAAGTAATGTAAACTTCTCAACTACTGGTGCTCTTACTTCTGATTTAGCTGTTGCACCACAAACAAAACAAGAATTAGGTGCTGATTATGGAATGGCTAAAGCATCTTCAATCGGTAAAGAATGGTTTGAACAAGCAGACGCTCTTGCTAAATACGTTGTTGGAAAAACTGTAGAAGAAGTAAAAGGAATTGCAGTTACAGAAGAAGGAGTACCTTCAGATGCTGATTTAGCAAGTTCTGTAACAATTCATATTGGTGATTATACTTCAGTTATTGATAAAGCTGTAGCAAATGCCAAATAATAACTACGTAAGTAGATTAGTCGTTTAGTAATCAAAGGATGATACTCTATTCATCATTTTGGTATATTGAGGGAGGTAGATTACTACCTCCCTATTTTAAAGAGGTAATAAGAGTGAAAAAAAGAATACTAGCAGTTATACTAATGATAGTAACAATGTGTGTTAATCTCTCGGCTTGTAGCTTTAACAAAGAGAAACGATATGAGGCGGAATTTTTACTTCTCTTTGATACAGTAACTCAGATTGTTGGATATGCTAATACCAAAGAAGATTTTTCTGAATATACCCAGTTGGTATATGATAATTTGAAGGAATATCACGAACTTTACGATATCTATAATGATTATGACGGAAAAAATAATATAAAAACAATTAATGATAATGCAGGAATCAAACCAGTTAAAGTGGATAAGAAAATTATAGATTTATTACTTTTCTCTAAAGATGCCTATGAATTAACAGACGGAAAAGTGAATGTTGCTTTTGGGGCAGTATTAGAAGTTTGGCATCAATATCGAGAAGAAGGAACAGAAAATCCTGACAAGGCTGCTTTACCGCCTATGGATATATTAGAAGAAAAAGCGATGCATACCGACATTAATAAAGTTATTATTAATGAGGCAGATTCTACGGTGTATCTAGAAGATCCAGAGATGTCACTTGACGTTGGTGCCATTGCAAAAGGCTATGCTACAGAGATGGTAAGCAACATAGCATATGAACAAGGATATAAAAATGGAATGATAAGTGTTGGAGGAAACGTACGTACAATGGGTAGCAAAGGGAATAACAAACAAGATTGGAAGGTTGGTATTCAGAATCCCGATTTAGAGGATGAGAATAAACAGCTATATATCTTAAGTTTCAAAGATGATTCTCTTGTTACAAGTGGAGTTTATCAAAGATATTATACGGTAGATGGAAAACAGTATCATCATATCATTGATCCAGTGACCTTAATGCCATCCGATTATTTTACTGCTGTAACCATTCTGTGCAAGAATTCAGGAATGGCTGATGCACTATCTACAGCTGTATTTAATATGCCTTATGAAGAAGGAAAAGAATTTGTTGAGAGCTTACCAGATACAGAGGCACTATGGGTTTTTAAAGATGGTGGAGAAAAGTCTAGTTCAGGTTTTCAGGATTACATTGCAAAATGATAGAAAAAACCGAATTATATAGAATTGACCCTGTGGGTTAGGCACTTATGAAAAAGTGTCTATCTGCAGGGTTATTTTTTATAGTTAAGGATTATTTAATAATTGGGATGTTAGAATTACCTCATGAAATGAGAGGAGTGAGGAATGTGTTCTTTAAGATATTGAAGAAAGATATGAAAAGAAAAAAAGTTATGAATGTTATCTTGTTACTGTTTCTGATTTTGGCATCTACATTAATTGGTTCAAGTCTGAGCGTATTCTATTCAACGGTTTCAGCCATTGATTATACGATGAATAAATCAAATGTTGCGGACCTAATACAGCTAAATAGTGATTTCAATGAGGGAGAGGAATTTAATGATAAAATAAATCAATTAGAGGAACCACTTTTTGATGAGGTAATCTCTGAACCATATATTGTAGTATATGATTCAGATATTATAACAAATAGAACGGAAAGAATTCTAGATCAGAGTGGAATATGGATGTCAAACTGGTTACAGAAGATTCCCACAAGATATAATCAAGTATTTGACGAGAAGGATAGGCCACTTGTATTGAAGCAAGGGGAGATTGCAATACCTAGGACTACTCATGATCGTAGAGATATTAATATAGGGGATAAAATACAAATTAGTTTGAATGGTCAAAAGTATGATTTTGTGGTAGCTCATATTGTTAAAGATGTTGCCTTTGGATCGGATATGTTAAGTGTGAAGAGATATTTTATATCAGATGAGGATTATGAAGGTATCGACGGTAAAACGGAAAATGCGAATAGAGGTTACTTAACTAGTTTGATATCGAAAGAGGGATATAGTGATAATGATCTTTTGCAGCATATAACGAATATGGATCTAGTAGCTACACAAGGTTTCAATTTTACTAAATCTCTAGTGGGATTAGAATATATCTTTAATATGTTGATTGCTGGAATTATGGTAATAGTTAGTATTATATTGATTGCTATAGCATTCATGATTCTTAGATTTACGATATTGTTTACATTACAAGAAGAGTATAAGGAAATCGGTATCATGAAAGCGATTGGTATTAAGAACAGGGCTATTCGTAAGATTTACCTAGTGAAGTACTTCTTCCTTTCATTACTTGGAGGTGGTATTGGTCTAGTACTTAGTGTACCATTAGCGTCGCTTATGTCCACCACAATAGAAGGGTATCTGATATTAGGGGATGGAAGGTTGAGGTTATTACTATCGACACTAGGGGTAATGTTGGTGATTTTCTTGACAATAATATTCTGCTATCGTTGTACAGGTAAGATACGTAAGTTTTCTGCAATGGATGCGATACGTCAAGGAAGTACAGGAGAACGATTTAAAGGAATTAAGAGGTTTCCGAGTATTCAGAAAACAAAGATGCGTATACCAATATTCTTGGGAGTAAGTGATATATTTGCAGACATTAGGAAATTTCTTGTACTTACTATAACCTTCATACTTGGAACTGTAATTATGATTATACCAATTAATGCAACTAACACTTTGAAATCAGATAATATGATTGAGATGTTGGGCCTTGCACGAATGGATAGTTGCATTAAGTTAAGTGATTATGATGAATCCGATGTTGAAGGATTTGTAGAAGATATGAAAAATCAGATTAATGAAGTAGTACCGAATACAGACTTCTGGGCTGATTACAGTATTAACGTCAAACTAGCAAACGTATCCGATACGAAATCAAAAAGAGTAACGGGGTATCGAAGTGTCGGGAAAAAGGCCAGTGAATATAACTACTTAGAGGGAGTTGCACCAGATCTTGAGAATGAAATTGCAATTACAAGGAGGTTAGCAACGTATCTTAATGTTGGGATTGGAGATACCGTTATAGTAAGTATCGATGGTAAGGAACATGAATTCATTGTAAGTGCATTGTATCAGACTGTAATGAATATGGGGGACGGATTCCGTTTATCTGAAAAGATGAGTATGTCTATGCCTATTCCTAAAGCCTTTCTTTGGGCGTGTAAATTCAATTCTAGTAATGGTAACATTAGTGGTAACATAGAGAAGTTAAAAGAAGCATTTCCTGCAATAGAATTCCAAACAACGCAGAAATTCTTATCCACTATGTTAGGGAGTATTCTAGATTCTATAGATGATATGGTTTTTATATGCCTAGTGATTATTGGTGGTGTAGTTTTCTTAATTACTTGCCTTTTGGTTAAGATGTTACTAACAAAAGAAATTCCGGAGGTAGCATTACTAAAAAGTTTAGGTTTCCGTAACAGTTCCATCAAGACATGGCAAATTAGTAGAATCCTAATCGTCTTGCTGGCATCCGTTATACTAGGAACTATAATAGCCAATACAGGCGGCAATTATCTGGTAGGGCTAGTATTCAAGATGATGGGTGCGGATAAAGTAATGATGGAAACGAAAGTGTTGCAAGTCTACGTCGTTGTACCATTATTCTTGCTCATGATTACAACGATAGCGGCACTATGCAGTATTGGACAGATTAAGAAAACGAAGATTTGGGAAATTAATAATCAGGATTAGTATAGAAAGTGAAGGAGTGAAATCATATGGATACAGTTATGAAAGTTAGAAATCTTTGTAAAACATATATAACGAATAAGACGCAGAATAACGTACTTACAAATGTAAACTTTGATTTGAATAATGGCGAGTTTATTGCTGTTATGGGACCTTCGGGGTCTGGGAAATCAACTTTGTTATATACGGTAAGTGGTATGGACCGAATGACTGCTGGGAAAGTTGAGTTTAGCGGTAGAGATGTAAGTAAGTTCAACGATAATGACCTAGCAGACTTAAGATTGAATGAGATGGGATTTGTATTTCAACAGATGCATATGCTTAGAAATCTTTCCATCTTAGATAATATACTGGTCTCGGCATATAACTCGAAGAATGGTAGAACGAAGGAACAGAGAAAGGAAATCAAAGAGACAGCAATTGCATTAATGAAGAAGCTAGATATTATTGATATCGCAGATCACGATATTACAGAGGTATCAGGTGGAGAGCTACAAAGAGCTTGTATATGCAGGGCGTTAATTAATAATCCTAAGGTTCTCTTTGCAGATGAACCGACAGGAGCACTGAATTCCAAATCAGCGAAGGAAGTAATGAGACAGTTTAATCAAATCAATCAGTTAGGAACAACAATTTTGTTAGTTACTCATGATGTGAAAGTGGCAGCCAAGACAAATAAGGTGTTATATATGGAAGATGGGAATATACAGGGGGAATATGAATTAGGTATATACACCGATGAGTCAACCAGTAAAGAACGAGAACGTATGTTAACTAGTTGGCTCATGGATAGGGGCTGGTAGAAGAGGTTTTAATCTATTAGTATGTAAAGTCTATAGATCATATTAATCCTAATATTCGTAATAAGTACACCCACATAGTTAGTGTAACCGATGAGAATAGAGTTGCAGTTACGATTATACTAGAGGATAATACCGCATCATTATGCATGTTCTTAGCCATTATGTAACAGGTAACGGTTGTTGGAGAGGCAAGCATAACTAAGATAGCAACCATCTTACTATCTCTAAAACCAAAGAGGTAAGCAATCGGAAGGAACAAAACAGGTAGAAGAATCAATTTGATAAAAGAAGCTAGTGCCGTTGGTTTGATTTTACTAATAGCTTTTTTCCCTTCAAAGGTTGCTCCAACAACAAGTAGGGCAAGTGGAGTTGCAGTTGCAGCTACATTACTAACCGTTTTTAATGCCATATCTGGAATAGGAATCTCTAGTAGAGCCACCACTAACGCTGCGAATATAGCGATAATAATAGGATTCTTTAATACATTAATGCATGCGGATTTAATCTTGTTTGTATCCTTCGTAGTTTCATTCGAATGGAAGGTAAGGATGATAACGGAGAAGATATTATATAGAGGAACAGATGCAACAATCATCATAGGGGCCATGCCGGAACTACCATAGATATTCTGAACGAATGCAATTCCAAGAACAGCGCTACTACCACGCACACTTGCTTGTATGAAAGCACCTACCATGGATTTATCTTTCATGAAGAGAATGGTTAATAACCAGGTTGTAAGAAATATGATAGTAGTTACAATCATGCAAAAGAGCACGAATGTTAGATCAAAAGTTTCTTTAATGTTTGCAGTGGCAATATCTTTAAAAAGTAAGCAGGGGAGTGCAACTTTAAATACAAATTTATCAGAGACAGATACGAATTCTTTGGTTAACATATGTTTTTGCATGAGAATCCAACCTAATAATATAACAAGAAAAATAGGAACAGTAGCGTTCAAACTAAAAATAAAATTATTCATTAGTACCTCCAGTATGGTATATTGTATATATTAGTACCACGAAATAACAATAAAGTCAAATTGAGGATTACCATGGAGGGGTTTATGACACACTATATGGGCGATATGAATTGGTGGGATAACCGATTTGAGGGACGTGAGAAGAAATTGTTGAAACCAGAAGCTAAGCTAGTTGAATGGGAGCGTTCATTTATCAAGGGAAATGTGCTTGATATAGCTTGTGGAGAGGGCAGAAATGCATTATATCTGGCTAGTCTAGGATATGATGTTACGGCTGTTGATTTTAGTGAAGTAGCACTAACACATCTGAAAGAGTACGCGAAGGAGTATCAATTGGATATTACAACAAAGCAGATGGATTGTCTAAAAACAGATGTATTTAAAGAGTTTGGATTGTTTAATGCAATTATTGTGAATCACTATCGCTTGTCTTCTGAGGTTTTAGAAGAGTTGTTATTGCATCTGAATCCACAAGGATACCTATGGTTGAATGGATTTGTTACATGTCCAGAGAATAATCCGAATATAACCAAGAGCGATTTGTTACAACTTGATCAATATAGAGAATTAAGAGAAAGTGGATATGAAGTGGTAGCTCAGGAATATGAGACAGAGTTAGGTGCATTTGCGTGTGTCGTTATTTGTCAACGTGAAGATGCTACTAATGAAAGTAGATTAACCAACAAAAGTATATATATCCAATAGGAGGAATTTCATGGTCGACATACTAATTATTGAAGATAACATAGAATTAGCAACGTTATTGAAAGATTTCCTTAAGAGAGAGGGATATACCACCTATCATGCACAATCTGGTGAAGAGGGTATGCGATATCTCTCTTTCGAGTCGGCTAAACTTATTTTGCTTGATATTATGCTACCGAATCTAGATGGGTTTGGCGTGTGCCGAATGATTCGAGAGAAGAGAAATACACCAATTATTATAATGAGCGCTAAGATAGATAAAGAAGATAAGTTAGCCGGGTTAGAATTAGGCGCAGACGACTACATAGAAAAGCCGTTCGATATCGATATTCTCCTCGCAAAGATTAAGGGATTATTATGGAGAAGTTATGGTGCGAAAGAGCAACAGCAGATCATATACGATGGTAATATTGAGATAAACAAAACTGCCATGTCGGTAAAAAAAGATGGTGAGAAGCTTGCGATGACATTAAAGGAGTATGAACTTCTGGTTTTGTTTCTTGAGAATGCGGGTAAAACATTACAAAAAGATTGGCTGTTTAATAAGGTTTGGGGTCTTGAAAGCTTTAGTGAACCCTCTACGTTAACGGTTCATATCAACAAATTAAGAGATAAAATCGAAGTAAATTCTAAAAAACCAGAACGTATCGTTACTGTATGGGGAGTGGGGTACAAGTATGAGAGGGTATCATAGAATTGTATCATGGGTAATTGGTATCTGGATTCTATTAATGGTAGCAGGAACGGTATACTTAAGTAATTCTTATCAAAAATCAAATGGAAAGCCATATCAAGTTGAGATGAATCGAATTGGTTATACCTATTCGAATGCTGATTTAGAGAAGATACAATCGCAAGAGATAGATTTAGAGAAGTATCAATATGTTATTGATGTGAGATATCTCGCTGCAGATTACCCAGAAAGTGAGTTAGTTGCATTCTTAGAGGCCACTACAGGGAAGAAAGAGACAGAGTACATAATTAGACCAGTTATAGCAGGAGAGAGAATTGTAGGTTATCTACGTTACGAAGTTCTTATATGGAAAGTATACAGTAATAGACCTATCATTCGATTATGGTTAATAACAATTACACTGATCATGGTTGCAATAGGTGTTTTGTTATACTATATTAAGCGAGAAATTATGCAGCCTTTTAAGAAGCTAACGGACATGCCTTATGATTTAGCAAAAGGACGCCTTAAGTCGGAGGTTAAGGAAAGTAAATATCGGTACTTTGGTAAATTCTTATGGGGCATTAATATGCTTAGAGAAACACTTGAAAAGCATAAGCAAAGAGAGATGCAACTAGAGAAGGAGAAGAAAACCCTATTAGTATCCTTAGCCCATGATATTAAGACACCACTTAGTATGATTATGTTATACGCACAAGCATTAAAAGAAAAGTTATATGATACAGAAGAAAAGAAGGAAGAGGCTATTGATCAGATTCTTGGTAAGGCGAATGCAATAGAAAACTATGTATCGGAGATTATCCATGTTTCTAAGAATGATATTTTCAATCTAGAAGTAGAAGAAGAAACATTTTACCTTAATGAGATTATAGATTCTATACGAGATAGTTATGACGAAAAATGTAAGCGACGCTATATTGTTTTTACCATAGAAGCATATGAGAACAAATTGTTGGTTGGAGATTCTGGTAAGTTAATTGAAGTATTAGAAAACGTTATGGAAAATGCTATAAAATACGGAGATAAGGGATCTATTAAAATTACATGTTACGAAGAGGACTATTGTCAATTAATTAAGATTACAAATAGTGGAGAACCGATACCAAGCACTGATTTTGTACATATGTTTGAGAGTTTCTGGCGTGGTAAGAATTCGCATGAAAAGCAAGGCTATGGCCTTGGTTTATACATCTGTAAGAGTATTATGCATCAGATGAAGGGAGAGATATTCGTAGAGAATACGCAAGATTCTATGAGTCTTGTGATTGTAGTGAGGAAAGTATAACTTAAATCTTTATTCTATTTGATTATTTTGAATGAATCAGTAGAATAAGGATTTTTTTGCTTTTTGAGATGTAATACGTTGAGATGAAAAAATTCGAAATATTTCGAATAAAATTGACAAAATGGAAAACATAGTATAATATAAGAATTATAAGTATAAATATGGAATTTAATTTATATTTAAAAAATAATAGAATTAATTTAGTAAATAAAAGGAAAAACAATGAATATTGAAGAAGAGGATAGTAATAATTAGTCTATGGATATTGATATTATTCTGTTTAGGGAAAGATAGAATTAAGGCTAATACTGATATTCAGGGTTTTATATATTTTTATTCTCCTACTTGTATTAGTTGTAATTCAGTAGAAAATTATTTAAATAACATAAATATACCAAATAATATTACTATAAAAAAATATGATATTACCACTGAAGAAGGAAATAAAGCCTTTGAAGCATATTGCAACAAATTTAATTTATCAACTAAATCAAGATATGTACCAATAATATTTGCAGAAGACAAATATTATCAAGGAAAAGATGATATAGTATCTAACCTCCAGATTATTCCTGAGAGTAAACCACATACGGAAATTATTGGTGATTATTCAGAATATCCGAGCTTATTAAGTTTAAATATTCTTACATATTATTTTAGTGGGTTTATCAATGGATAAAACCCTTGTTCATGAGCCCTCTTATTAACGTTGATTTCTATATTAATTAATTGTAAAAATAAAAATATTATTTTATCTATATATATTATAACAAAGTTTTTGGCATTTTTTCTATTGGGTACAATTTTATTTAATTTTTAAAACTTATCAATTTGAACAGTATATATAATATACTTAGTGTCGTATTATTTATTACTCTAATAGTGTTAATTACTTTCAATGTTATGGATGCTTATAATGTCTTCAGAGAAAAATATGGTAAGGTTAAGTTGAAATTACCTAATGTAGTGGTGGGCAGTGTAGATGTTTATACTGATTAAGTAAGTGTTATACTTTGGATTATAGAGATTAATCTGTAAGGATGAAGATTTATTATCCTAATATAAAAAGGGTATCTGAATGCGGAAGGAGTGAAACAAATTATGAGAAAGATTTATATTGTATGTTTAGTAATGATGTTGATGATATCAGGATGCTCAAAAAATAGTGAAAAGGGAATTATTAATTCAGATGTTAATGGGGAGGTAATAAAGAATAATGAAAGTGAAGTGGATAAGCTTATTGAAGATTCCCCTTCAATTGAAAGAAACATAATCTCATTTGATAATGAAAATACTGAAGGAAAACTAGAAGAATATGTAAAGCCAGAAGCCGTAGAGGATAAAAACATTAATGGTATTATAATAGATGGAGTTACACAGGAATTTAAGGTAATTACCAAAGATGAGGACAGTACATATGATTATGCGGATGTAATGGTATACAATAATCAAATTATGGCATGTAATTATACAAATAGTTGCATTGATATCCTTAATGATCAATTAGAGGTTGTAGATACTATTGGCAGTTTTGGAAGTGATGCAATGGAATATATTAATCCTGTTTTTATAGATCAAGATGAAAGTGGTAATATATATATAATGGATTATGGTAACGCAAGAATACAAGTACTTAATAGTAAGTTAGAATATGAAAAAGAAATTGACTTACCTTTATTGAAACATATTTTTTATTCAAAAGGATATCTAGATATGATTGTTGATAATGAAGGAAATTATGCGTATTTTAGTGGTTATTTACCTACGGCTGTATATATAATTAATTTACATACGGGTGAATACTATGACATTCTTGATTATACGACAGGATTCTTTGCTAAGAGTGATAATGGAGAAATCGTTTACATTGAAAGTGGTGAATATTATAAAGAAGGAGCACACGAGGGTTACCGTTCTGGTATAAACTATATGTATACCATTAGTAAAGATAAAATCATTGATAAGATTAGACTTGAAGATTCTTTAAATATACAAGCAGCAATGAATTATGGTGATAAGCTATTGTTTGGGAGTTATCAAGGAATGGGGTTTGAAGGTGGTGTTATACTTGAATATTCAAAGAAAGGTGAATTTATAAAGACACCATTTGGTATAACTGGACAAGTAGAGAAACCAGAAGCAGAGAATTATCAATTTTATATTTCTGCTATGGCACAAAAAGATGATGATACTATAGTTGTTGTTTTTTCTAAAAAAGCGTTCGGACAAGGTGGTTTAGCTATAATCGGAAAATAGAGAATAGGAGAAATCTTAATGAGAATAGGCTATTCAATATATCATGCTATTAGACTCTTATGGTATAGCAAAAAGATGAATATAATTACAATGATTATCTATGCTATCGCTATTATGTTTCCCATATGCGCCATAATGTTTTCTAGTCAAATAAATGAAAATCTAGAAAGTAGTAAAGTAATCAAAGAGAATAGTACGATTGTACTATATTCAGAGGATGTTTTTACAAAAGAAGACCAAGATCAGATTATGAATAAGTATAGCCCCATAATTGAATACATGGTTCCTATTGAGACCACATTAAAAAATATTATTATAAACGATACATTAAGTTCTAAACTAGTATTAACAACAACCCTTGGTTTTTCTAAGTTGAATCGTTTACAACTCGATCAAAACGTAGACAGTAGTAAGTTGTATCAGGATAAAGAAGTGATAGTAGGAAAAGATCTGGTTCTAAAAGGAAAAGCTAAAGAATTGCAAATCGGGGATAGTTCTTATGATATAGCTGCAACCACGTATAATTACGAATATTCCAAATATGTATTAAGCTTTCAAGAAAATTGTAACGCAAAAAGAATGGATATAGTGATTAAGGAAAACATAAATCTAGAAAAAGCGAGGAATGCAATCGTTAATTACTGCATTAACGAAATGGGGAAAACTGTACAGTGTAAGTATCGTACAGAAGTGAAGGGAACAGTAAGTTATTATGATAACTTTTTGTCTAAAGCTATACTAATAACAATAGGAATTATAGTATATTCAGCGATAAATATATTATCAATTATTATAATGAAACTTGACGAAGAGAAAAGAGGTATTTCAATTAAGTTCTCTGTTGGCGCGAGAAAATTACATATTTTTATTCAGAAATTTTTTGAATTATTTATCGTTTTTTCATTAGGAAGTATTTTATCATTTTTAGTACTCCCGGTTTTATTAAAGCTTCTTAATACGAATCTTACTTTCATTGTGTTGTATTATACTCATACGGTAGTTCTGTATGTGGTCATCATTAATATAGTGTGTGCGTTGGCATTAAGTATATGGTATATAACAAGAATAAATTATAGACGTGTACTAATTAATATCAAGAAATAAGGGGATTTTCAATAATACAGTTAGGAGATTAGATATGTATGTATTTAAGCTTGCATTTAAGAATATCATTAATCGAAAAAAGACGTATGCTTTCATTTCGCTGGAAATCATTATTGGCATCATAGCACTTGGAGTGTTTTCTAATTTATTATTGTCTATAAGAAGTACATTTGAAAAGATTGAAAATGATATTAAATATCATACGTACTATGTAAATGATAGTGTTTATATGGATTACAATTTTAGTAGTACAACAATGCAATCCGAGGAGAATACAGGGGTTAAGCAGGTTAATGATTACAGTAATTATTGCATGATAAAAGAAAAATATGATGTGAATGTAGTATTGTATGCTAGAACTAATCGAATCGTAAAGAGTGACAGTCAAGCTGGAAATAATGAGATTAATTTGTTTTTTGTAACGCCGGAATTTTTCGAACTCATCTTCGAAGATCAGCTAACTTTTGATGAGAATACGATATATGCAGGGGAAGAAGCTTTGGCAGCTATGAGAAATAAACAGATTGATTCTACATTGTATGATGGAATGGAACAGTTTCAAAATTATGATGAGCAGAAGGACATAGTTACTTTGATGAGTGGGGAAAACTATGCGGTTCATGAGTATAGCAATATGGATAATGAAACTTTTGATGTTTTTACAGGTGTTCTGGTAGAAAACTATAGGATTGCAAATAGTATTTTCTTACCGTTTATACTTACGGATCAAACGTATTTTAACCAATTAGGATTGTCAGAGAATACATTAGGCATATATTTTGATGGAGTGGAAGAACCACAAGTAATGTTAGAGATTTTAAATGATTTAAATGAAACATTAGGAGAGGATAGAAAGGCAGATTGTAGCTATCTTAACTCACTTACTATATATAATGTGAATGTGGATCAGTATGAAGAAATGGGACAAGTATTTGTTATTATTAGCTCCTTTTGCATTGTAATAATTATAACAGGTCTAATTGCTTTTAATATGATGGAATTCAATAAAAGAAAAAGGAGCATCGGCATAAAGAAAAGTATTGGTGCCACCAATTCACAGCTACTCTTAGAGAGTTTAGCTGAAAGTTGTATTGTAACTTTAGCATCTGGAGTAGTTGGAGGGATTATTGCAGTTATCATATTATCTAAGGACCCTTTTAATAATTCCTTTTTTGTAATTACAATTAATTATCCACTGATAATTGAATTTATAGTTCTGTCATTCTTAATTGGAGTCATATCGAATCTTGGAATTGCTATGCGTATTAAGAATCTAAATCCAATTCATATCATGAAAGAATTATAAGTAGTTAAATAGGTATCCTTGTGTAGATGAGAAAGGAGAATAGCGTGTTAATTGAATTACGTGATATAAGAAAATATTATGATTCAAGTGGAGTAAGAACCAAAGCATTGGATGGGGTAACAATCGCTATAGATAAAGGAGAGTTCGTTGCAATAATGGGTGCTTCAGGAAGTGGAAAGAGTACACTAATGAATATTATTGGAGCAATTGATGAGGCTTCGAAGGGAAAGTATATATTATCCGGTAAGAATGTAACGGCTCTTAATAATAAAGAATTAGCGAATATACGTAATAGGGAGATGGGATATATCTTTCAATCGTTCAATCTATTGGAAGAACTAACTATTATAGAGAATGTAGAGATGCCTCTTGGTTATGCAGGAATAAGGGGAAAAGAACGAAAAAAGAGAGCTTTAGAGCTACTTGAAAAAGTAGGGTTAGAGGGGAAAAAGAATGCATATCCTCGCCAATTATCTGGAGGACAGCAACAACGTGTTGCTATAGCAAGGGCACTGGTTAATCAGCCAGGTTTACTGCTAGCTGATGAGCCAACTGGTAATTTGGATTCTACTAATGGAGAGGAAGTTATGAAACAGTTGGTCGAATTACATAAGGAAGGTACAACTATTATATTAGTTACACATGACGATAAGGTTGCTTCTTTTGCAGAACGTCGTATAGAAATGAAAGATGGAAAAGTTGTTAATGATAAAAAATTAAAATAAAAGTTAAGAGGCTGTAAAAAACTGTCCGAATAAACAAGCTCACTCACATCAGCTGATGGAACCAAGATACGGGATTAATTAATTATATCAAAAAAACGCTGTACGTTCCACGAACGACAGTGTTTTTTCTTTAGGGGAGTTTTTTTACAGCCCCTCCTCTGTATACATAAAATCTATCGACTAGTATCAAACCATAACCCATTAAAATCACGTTCAAGGAAAACTATTTTCGGATTTTTGTCCTTCTTGTTTACAATAAAGTAGGCATATCCTTCTTGTTTATTGCCAGGATACATGGTTGTTAATTTAGGTTCTAATCCGGAAACTGAAATGAAAGTATCATATTTGATTCCATCTTCGCTAACTAATTCAAAGTTAGCCGCGCTAATTTCAATCTTAGAATCATCGAGGGATTCAAGAGCGTCTACTTCGAATTTGGCAAGGAGGTATTCTTGATCATCTACTGGTATCTGATTCAGATTATTTGCATTTGCAATAATATTCAATGCAGTATCTCCACGAATTACTTCTTTCAGCGTAATGTTTGCTTTGTACGTATCAAATAAAGTTTCCATACCATCAAAAGTTACCGTTGCTCCCACTGGATGAGGTTTTAATCTGGAGCCTAAAGCTGCATTCGTGGTATCTGGACTAGGAATGTTTTCTGCAGGAACATAAACGGTGCTACCTTCATCTAATTTAGCATCTGGGTCTGTTGAGAACCAGAGTCCATTATTATTACGTTCTAAGAAAACAATAGTAGGTTTTTTATCATCTTTATCTACTTCAAAACAAGCGTATCCTTCTTGTGAACCACCTGCATACATTTCTCGTAGAGTTGGTTGAATTCCACTAATCGTAGTAAAAGAATCATACGTCTTACCCTTCTCACTGACAAGCGTGAAAGAAGAGTTGTTGATATCAATCTTTGCATCATTTTCAGAGGACAAAGCTCGGATTCTAAATCTTGCTAAGAGGTACTCTTTTCCTTCGGCTGGTTCGGTATTGAATTGATTGGCGTCTACTGCTATAGTGAGTGCATCAGAACCTCGAATGACATCTAATAAAGTAATCTCCACCTTATACGTATCATACATGGTATCACCAGTACCATCATAGAGAACTGTGGTGTTGAATGGGAGAGGATTATCCTTTGTGCCTATAGAGACAGAGTCATCCTCTTTAGGAAGTGTTTCCGCAGGTGTGATATTATCGGTAGTATCCAACTGATTATTAGTATCTGTATTGGGGGTTATATTATTTTTTCCATCGTTATTATTTATTCCATTGTCTTTATCTGTATTAGAACAAGAGCAAAGGGAGAATAATAAGAACATAAGAAAAAGGATACAATAACATTTCTTTCGAATCTTCATAGATTTCCTCCTCAAACTTTGTCGTTTGTTATAGTAATCTACGGTTATTGTATCCATATATAGTTTGAATTATCAAAGAAATTGTGTTTAAAGATTAGCCCATTTTAAATTTAATTTGAATAGGTGTACGAAGATTTTTTCCACCCTTTGATTGTACTTTTGTTGTCACATTAAGGGTATATGTTTCGGTTGAAGAATAAGGCTCTAAGGGTTCAACTTCAATGGTATTATTGGCTGCATCATAACGTATCGAGGAACGTAGCATCATTTGGCTTTGGTTAGTAACGAAAAGGTTTACATTATTCACGGTTTTGGGATTTAAAGGGGAGTTAAACTTTACTTTCCATACAAACATATTGGTACGGAAACGAATGTCCTGTCGAATTTTTCTCTGAAGATCTTCTGAGTTTGTCTCGATTTCTAAATAATTGGAAGCCATGGGATCACCTCTTTATATAAAAATTTATGTAAAAATGTATTATTGTGTGTTAAAATAGTTAATAAAATTGTAAGCTTTTTGAATTGAAAAGTCAATCGAATATAAGATTTAAAAGTAATTCATGAGTTTTAATAAAAGATGAGAATTGGTTGAAAAATATCTTTTCAACTGGAGATATGTGTATGCATACAACTCTTGTCCTAAGGAAGGAGCATGTTAGGGAATATGTCAAAAGAAGTTTGGAAAGCGGGAAATATGCTTTATCCACTCCCAGTAGTAATGGTAAGTTGTAAAGATGGGGAGGAAAAACCGAATATTATTACAGTTGCTTGGGCAGGTACCGTATGTACGAATCCACCTATGGTATCTATATCTGTACGCCCTGAGCGTCATTCGTATGCAATTATAGAACAGTCAAAGGAATTTGTTATTAATCTAACAACTAAGGATTTAGTAAAAGCCACAGACTACTGTGGTGTACGCTCTGGTAGAGATGTAGATAAGTTTAAAGAGATGGGGTTAACGCCTCAGGAAAGTAGTAAGGTTCATGCACCTGGAATTAAAGAAAGCCCAGTTAACATAGAATGTAAATTGAAGGAGATAATCAAATTAGGATCTCACGATATGTTTTTAGCTAATGTTGAGGCAATCCAAATTGATTCTACATTATTGAATGAAAAAGGAAAGCTAGAACTTAGCAAATCAAATCCAATCGTATATTCCCATGGGGAGTATTATGATTTAGGTAATTTACTTGGGACCTTTGGCTACTCTGTAAGGAAGTCTAGTCCTGCTAAAACGAAGAAAAAAAGAAGAAATAAATAATAAAAAAGCATAAATAAAATAGAATAGGAGTGTTAGGTTATGAAGATAAGCTATCTTAGAATCCGTAATTTTAAAGTAATCAAAGATATGACCATTAATGAAGTTGAAAATGCCTTAATCTTAGTAGGCAAGAATAACGCTGGTAAAACGGTAGTCCTAGATGCAATACGTGCAATTACAGGGGATTATGTGGTTACGAAGCCGAATTTTGCACAACCTGACAAACCAATTCTAATTGATATTAAATTTGAATTCACAGAGGAAGACTTACTAATTTTTCATGAAAAGGGACTAGTAAGTCGCTACAAACGTTATGATTTATGGGAGAAAGAATTCAAGACAAAACTACCTTCCTTTGCAGAAGGGGTCTTGTCTTTCCAGTGCGTTATAACACCAAATGGTGTAATGAAATATAACGATGGTGTCAAAAAGAATAATACATATATAAAATCGGTATTACCTAAGATTTATCATATTGATCATAGTAGGAATACAGATTTGATTCAGAATGATGTATTTAGTTTTTATGACAAGAAAGAATTAGCCAATCTAAGAGATAATATCTGTATGTTTGATACAGCAAAGCCTTGTAATAATTGTTTTCAGTGCATCGGAGTGATTTCCAAGAAAACGCCTACAGAATTAACGATACATGAAACAGCTAGGTTGTTAGAATACAAGTTATATAATATGAATCTTAATCAATTTTCTGATAAAGTAAATAGGTATTTCTATCAAAACGGTAGCGTATCTCAGAAGATTCGTTATACAATTAATTTTAATGTGGAAGATATGTTAAAGATCGAGACGCAAATCTTTAATGAAGAACATGGAACACAGGGGAATCTAGGCATGCTCGGGGAAGGCCTTAAGAGCATCTATGCCCTATCCCTCCTACAAGCTTATATAGATGAGCCAACAACTCTTCCTTGTATTATCATGATAGAGGACCCAGAGATTTATCTTCATCCTCAATTACAAAAACAAGCCAGTGAGATTTTATATCAATTATCAAAGAAGAATCAGGTCATGTTCTCTACACACTCACCGAATTTAATCTTTAATTTTTCCCAAAAACAGATTAAGCAAGTTATTCTTGATGAGGAACATTATACCACTATACGTGAGGACGCAGATATTGATGAGATATTAGATGATCTTGGTTATACGGCCAATGATTTGATGAATGTTAGTTTTGTTTTCATCGTAGAAGGAAAACAAGATAGTAGCAGATTACCATTGCTTCTAGAAAAATACTATTCTGAAATCTATGATGATTCAGGAAAATTGCAAAGAATATCAATTATAGCAACGAATAGTTGTACGAACATTAAAACATATGCTAATTTAAAATATATTAATCAATTATATCTAAAGGATCAATTCCTTATGATCAGAGATAGTGATGGTAAGAATCCAAAACATCTAGTGAAACAACTCTGTAGTTATTATAGTCAAAGGGCAGCAGAAGATGTAGATAAGTTGCCTCGTGTGACACCTAGGAATGTATTAATTCTAAAATATTATTCCTTCGAAAATTATTTCCTTGATCCAAAGATCATGGAGAAAATAGGTGTTGTGAAGAGTGAAGAAGAGTTCTATAATATACTCTATACCAAGTGGAAGGATTACTTATACAAACTAGGAAGTACGAAGCGATTGATTAAGAATTACAATCTTCGTATCAATAATAAAAATGATTTGAAACAGAACATGGAATTAATTAAGACATATGTCCGAGGACATAATTTGTTTGATATCTTTTATGGTCGTTATCGTGGTGATGCTCAAATCGAAATTTTGAAAAAATACATTGATTATGCACCTAGAGACACCTTCAAAGATATCATGGATGCCATTGATTCGTTCGTATACTTTGAAAATAGAAAAAAATAGAATTTTTAACAATAGATAATAGCAATAGCCAGTTTTGATTATGGTTATACTAGTATTACAATACAAAAGATTATAAGAATTAATAGAAACAATGTTTGGAGGAAAATATGAAAAACATCATATTGGTAGGGATGCCAGGAGCGGGAAAAAGTACAGCTGGTGTTATACTAGCAAAGGTTTTAGGATATCAGTTTATTGATTCAGATCTACTTATACAAAAGAGAGAAAAGAAATTATTACATGAAATTATTGCCACAGAAGGATTGGATGCCTTTATTGAAATTGAAAACCAAGTAAATGCCTCTATAGAATCCGAAGATTCTGTAATTGCTACTGGTGGAAGTGTAATTTATGGAAAAAAAGCAATGGAACACCTCAGGGAGATTGGAACTGTTATATACATAAAGCTAAGCTATGAAACATTATCAAAAAGGCTTGGCAATATAAAACAAAGGGGGGTGGTGCTCAAAAAGGGACAGGATTTAAGAGGGTTATATGAGGAAAGATGCCCATTATATGAGGAATATTGTCATTATGCAGTTGATGCTGAAGGTTTGGATGCAGAAGGATTAGTAGAAGCAATTCGCAATCTTATATTTACAAATCAAGAGTTTATGGTATAATCATATATGTTGAAAAAACTAAGAATGGGAAACTGTGCCGAAAAATTACCTTTTATCGGTATTTTATAGGAAACAATAGAGGTGTGCGATGGAGCAATATATTATCAAAGGTGGGAAACCGCTTCATGGGGAAGTGACAATTGGTGGCGCTAAGAATGCTGCTTTGGGGATTTTATCAGCAGCTATTATGACAGATGAGACAGTTACTATAGAGAATTTACCTAATGTACGTGACATAAATGTTTTATTACAAGCGATGGAAGGAATTGGGGCCAAAATCGAACGTGTTAATGAACATGTTGTTAAGATTAATGGAAGTAATATAAGCAGAATTAACATTGATTATGAATTTATTCGTAAAATTAGAGCTTCCTATTATTTATTAGGAGCATTACTTGGAAAATACAGTCAAGCACAGGTTGCTTTACCTGGTGGATGTAATATTGGTAGCAGACCAATTGATCAACATATCAAGGGATTTGAAGCTCTTGGAGCTTCCGTAAAGATTGAATATGGAATGATTCATGCGCGGGCTGAAAAATTAGTTGGTAGTCATATCTATCTTGATATGGTTAGTGTTGGTGCAACAATTAACATTATGCTTGCTGCTTGTATGGCTGAAGGACAAACAACTATTGAGAATGCAGCAAAAGAACCGCACATCGTTGATGTAGCAAACTTCCTTAACAGTATGGGGGCTAACATCAAAGGTGCCGGTACGGATATTATTCGAATCAAAGGTGTTGAGAAATTACACGGAACAGAATATTCGATTATTCCTGACCAAATTGAAGCAGGGACATTTATGGTAGCAGCAGCTGCCACAAAAGGTGAAGTTCTTATTAAGAATGTTATACCTAAACATCTAGAGGCAATTACTGCAAAGCTCGTAGAAATTGGTGCTACAGTAGAAGAATTTGACGATGCTGTATTAGTAAAGTCTAGTTCTCGTTTAGGTAACACACATGTAAAAACTTTACCATATCCTGGATTCCCTACAGATATGCAACCTCAGATTGCAACATTGTTAGCGTTATCTAATGGAACGAGTATTGTTACAGAAAGTATCTTTGAAAATCGTTTAAAATACGTTGATGAACTTGCACGTATGGGTGCAACCGTCAAAGTAGAAGGTAATAGTGCGATTATAACTGGTGTAGAAGGATTCACTGGTGCTATTGTTAGCGCGCCTGATTTACGTGCGGGGGCAGCTTTAGTAACCGCTGGTTTAGTTGCGGACGGATTTACAATAGTTGATCAGATTGAATACATCGAACGTGGCTACGAGAATTTTGAGCAAAAGATGCAAAGCCTTGGAGCTAAGATGGAAAAAGTTGATGTAGAAGATGACAAAGCAATACAAAAATTCAAACTTAAAGTAGGTTAACCAATATTGAAAAGCTGTTATCTTGAGTATTTTCCCTAGGGGAATACTTAAGATAACAGCTTTTTATATTAAATAATTGCTTGAATAAATAGTGATTTGTTTTTGGAAAGATCTATGAAAGTATTACCTACCTGTACAACTGGTTCTGCTAAAGCATGCTTGTTTAACATAATAATTTTTCCCTCAGAACCATCGCTTAAGCGTACGGTATTCGTTACATATGTTTGAAACATCTGTTCAAAGAAAACAATTAAATAGCTGGGATCGTATTTTGTGTAGCCGTCTTTTTCGAATACGAGTAATACTTCAAAAGGGGACAGGGGATCTCGGTAAACACGTTTAGAAGTTAAGGCATCATAAACGTCTACAATTGCAACAATCTTAGAGAAATTCTCAATCTCATCACCTGTTAACTGGTTAGGATAACCGGAGCCATCTATTCTCTCATGGTGCATAAGTGAAGCGTACTTAATACGATCATCAATCGCTCTGTCTTTTAATAATTCATACCCTATTAGGGTATGTTTTTTTATTGTTTGATACTCATCTTCGGTAAGTTTATCTGGCTTCATAATAATGGATTGTGGTATCTCTAATTTGCCGATATCATGAAACAACCCACATAAGGTAAGAATACCTATCTCAGATTGAGGGAGATGAATCCATTGTCCAAAGACGTAACAAATTAAAGAAACATTTACACAATGTGTATAAGTATTGTCATCATGATTTCTCATGCTGTTTATCATGTCAAATAGGTGAATCGCATTTCTCGAATTATCTAAAACATTATGTATGGAACGAAGTAAGTTTGTTGTATCAAGAGGTTCATTAGTAGTAATTACCTCCTCCATGTAACTCTGGAAATTCTCCACACAACAGTTGAAATCCTTTTGGAACGTAAGGAACTCTTCTGTCTTACGAATCTTTGATAGATGTGATTCGTGTAGTATTTGTTCTGATGTGACTGATTGAGTGTTTTCCTTAATGAGTTCACCATTCTTATTAACACAGATCATAAGGCTTTTAATAGAATGAAATTGTAATTTGGATATAATGTTGTCTGTTAAGGTGGTACCTTTAGATACTAATATTTGACCCGAAAAGTCTATAACATCTTTTGCAAGAATCATACCAGGCACGGTTTTGTTTATTAATACGTTCTTGGATTTCATTATTTGCCACCCCCATAATAAAGACATATTAGTTAATACAAAAATTAAGGCTATTCACTATAGTTTGGTTGTAAATATCTATATGCACGATGAAAAATGCTGAGATTTCCTATGAAGAAATTTTTTAAAACAATTAGGGAACACTATAACGTATAAACAAGATTTCATGATATGTGTAGATAAGTCAAATAGTACGTAGAAGATCAATTTATGTATTAAATTGTTATATATAGTATAAAAATAATAAAAGAAAAAGTCAATATAAGGTAATTATAATCGAATTATAAAGTATAGGAAATTTATACTATTGAAAGTGATGAATATTTGAACTATTACAAGTAATGAATATTTGTAGTTGACGAATGATAAAAATTGAGTTATTATTAATATACCCCCAAGGGGTATGCAAAATAAAAGAAAGGATTTATGCGAGAGCATAGGTGACGTTATGAGAGAGATAACACTTCAAGTTGATGGAATGACTTGTGCTGCTTGTAGTAGCGGTGTGGAACGTACCGTTAATAAACAGCAGGGTGTAGAGACATGTGAGGTAAATCTGACAACAGGTAGAGCTCGTATTATATATGATGAAAACCAGGTATCAATTGATGCGATTAAAGAAAAGATCGTTAAAGCAGGTTTTCAACCCAAAGATATAGAAAACAATAGTGAGGAAAAGGCTTTTGAACAAGAAGAAGAGCAATTACATGTTGCGAAGAAACGTTTAATAGGAGCAATTATATTTGCAATACCGCTACTCTATCTTGCTATGGGACACATGGTACCATTTGAATTATACGTTCCTGAAATTATTAGTATGGAAAGACCATTAAACTTTGCTATTGTGCAGTTAATACTTACAGTACCTATTCTTTATCTTGGACGTAATTTCTATATAGTAGGTTTTCGTACTTTGTTTAAAGGTAATCCTAATATGGATTCACTTGTTGCCATTGGAACATCTAGTGCATTCCTATATAGTTTAGTTATGACATTTATGATACCAACAGATAAACATGCAGTACACAACCTATATTATGAATCTGCAGCTGTTGTAGTAACTTTAATAATGTTAGGTAAGTATATGGAAAAGAGAAGTCGTAGTAAGACTTCTGGAGCTATTAAGAAATTGTTAGAGTTGACTCCAGATACGGCTTGTCGAATCGTAAATGGTGTTGAAGAAATCGTACCAGTTGAACAGTTAAGAGTAGATGATATTGTTGTAATTAAGCCAGGTAGCAAAGTACCTATGGATGGTATTGTTACATCTGGAAGTAGTAGTGTAGATGAGTCTATGTTAACTGGTGAAAGTATTCCAGTAGAAAAGCAAGAATCCGATGAAGTAATTGGTGGAAGTATCAATTATAACGGTGTATTGTATGTGAAGATTACAAGAACGGGTGAAGATACTACGTTATCTAAGATTATCAAATTAATAGAAGATGCACAAGGTAAGAAAGCTCCTATTGCTAAGATTGCAGATAAAGTAGCAGGGTATTTTGTTCCAGTAGTTATTGCCATAGCGGTTGTAGCAGCTATCGTATGGTTAATTCTTGGGTATGAATTTGCATTTGTATTAAAGATTTTTGTATCTATATTAGTAATCGCTTGCCCATGCGCTTTAGGTCTTGCAACACCAACAGCAATTATGGTTGGAACAGGTCTTGGAGCAAGTAACGGAATATTAATTAAAAGTGGTGAAGCATTAGAGACAACACATAAAGTAAATGTAGTTGTACTAGACAAGACAGGAACGATTACGAATGGAAAGCCACAGGTTACAGATATAATTAGTAATTCATATAAATCAAATGAATTGTTGGCAATTGCTGCGCAAGTAGAAGCTGCTTCTGATCATCCATTAGGAAAAGCAATTGTACAAAGCGCGAATGAGATAAAACAAGAAAATCCACAGTTGCAATCATTTTTAGAATCAGAAAACTTTACCGTAAAAGAATTCCAGAATATAAGTGGTAAAGGTTTAGAAGCAAGTTTTGCAAATGATTCGAAGATTATTATTGGTAATGAAAGAATCCTAGCAGATTACAGTGTTAAAGTTGGTGATTATAAGAAGGAAGCAGATCGTTTAGCAAATGAAGCGAAAACTCCGATGTTTGTAGCGATTGACGGAATTCTAGTTGGAATTATCGGTGTCGCTGATACAATCAAAGATACAAGTGTTGAAGCGATTAAGCAAATTAAAAAATTAGGTATTAAAGTGTATATGCTAACAGGTGATAATAAGTTAACAGCCGAGCATATAGGAAAACAAGTTAAGGTAGATAAGGTAGTTGCGGAAGTATTACCAGGTGATAAGGCAGATGTGGTTACGAACTTGCAAAAAGAAGGCAATGTTGTTATGATGGTAGGAGATGGAATTAATGATGCACCAGCTTTAGTTCAAGCAGATATTGGTGTCGCTATTGGTAGTGGTAGCGATGTCGCTATTGAATCAGGAGATATCGTATTAATGAAATCGGATTTACGAGATGTATATAAGTCTATTCGCCTAAGCAAACTAACAATACGTAATATTAAGCAAAACTTATTCTGGGCATTCTTCTATAACCTAATTGGTATTCCGATTGCCGCAGGTGTGTTCTATGGATTAAATGAGACTCTATTAAGTCCTATGTTTGCAGGTTTTGCGATGTCTTTAAGTTCAGTCTGTGTAGTTGGTAATGCACTTAGACTTAGAATGAATAAACTATAAAGGAGATATGGAATGGACGAAAGCTGTTCATGTAATAAAGAATGTAGTTGTTGTAAGACAAAGCACAGAGACGAAGTTGAATATAAAAATCTAATGAATCGGCTAAACCGAATTGAAGGACAGATTCGTGGAATTAAAGGTATGGTTGAAAAGGAATCATATTGTGTAGATATCCTTACGCAGGTAACAGCCATACAGGCAGCCCTCAATAGTTTTAATAAAGTTTTATTAAGCAATCATATTAAAAGCTGTGTTGTAGATAATATTCGAGAAGGTAATGATGATGTTATTGATGAGTTATTATCTACAATACAAAAAGTAATGAAATAATAGTAATGAAAGGAAGATAAAGATGACAACATTAAAAGTAAAAGAAATGAGCTGTAACCATTGTGTAGGTAGAATTGGTAAGGTGTTAACAGATGCAGGGATTGCGCATACCATTCAATTGGAAGATAAAACAGTAACCATTGAGGATTCTAACAATGTTGCGAAAGCAATTGAAGAGATGGACGATATTGGATTTACAGCGGAAGAAGAATAATTAATCATATAAAGTAGATACACCAGTAAAAAACATAGGGACACCAAAGCTTTTTACTGGTGTAATTTTTTGAATATTGTTCCTGTCAAGATTCAATTCAAGATGTAGGGTATTCCTGACACTAGTTATAGATTAAATTGTCACAGAAACCAATATGGCTTGACAAATTAAAAAAACTCTTTTACAATCAAAGTTACAGTAAGTCAATGATTTATTGACAAAGTCAATGATTTTCTTGACAAAGTCAATGATTTTCTTGACAAAGTCAATGATTTTCTTGACTTTAAGACCGTGAAGAGGAATAGTATATTGGAATGAATATCACAGAGAGAGAAAGGTTGGTGTGACTTTCTTATATTCTATCAATAGAACCTACCTTGGAGTTCCATATGAAAGTATGGCGTAAGCGCTGCGTTAAAGAGTGTAAAAGAGAACAACAATGGTAATAGAGAATTACCAACGTGGTTGTTAATTAGGGTGGTACCGCCGAAGTCTTTCGGTCCCTTGTGGACTTAAGGGCTTTTTTCTTTGCCAAAAAGCTAGTTATCTATGATATTATTTTCTGATCGGGGTTGATGGTTAGGTAATATCGAATTAGTGGATATTGGTTTGGCAAAGAAAAATATGTTAATAGTATAGACATAAAGTCCTTGAGTAATGTTGCAGTAGTCTGGCAAGTTAAATAATTATAGTATTTAAAAACTTAGTGTTAAGAATGCTATAAACACAAAAAAGGAGAAAGAAAAATGGCAAAAGAAAAGAAGTTAGTAGAAGCAATTACTTCTATGGAAGTAGATTTTGCGCAATGGTATACGGATGTTGTTAAGAAAGCAGAACTTATTGATTATTCAAGTGTTCGTGGATGTATGATTTTGCGTCCAGCAGGTTATGCAATTTGGGAGAATATCCAAAAACAATTAGATGCAAGCTTTAAAGAAACAGGCGTTGAGAATGTATATATGCCAATGTTTATTCCAGAAAGCTTATTACAAAAAGAAAAAGATCACGTAGAAGGTTTCGCACCTGAAGTTGCCTGGGTAACTCATGGAGGATTAGAACCATTACAAGAGAGATTGTGTGTAAGACCTACATCAGAAACTTTATTCTGTGATTTCTATGCAAACATCATTCAGTCATACCGTGACCTTCCTAAATTATATAACCAATGGTGTTCTGTTGTACGTTGGGAAAAAACAACAAGACCTTTCCTTCGTTCTCTTGAATTCTTATGGCAAGAAGGCCATACAGCACACGCGACTGCAGAAGAAGCAGAAGAAAGAACAGTACAAATGCTTAATTTATATGCAGATTTCTGTGAGAATGTATTAGCAATTCCTATGGTTAAAGGTCGTAAGACAGATAAAGAAAAATTCGCTGGAGCAGAAGCTACTTATACAATTGAAGCATTAATGCATGATGGTAAAGCCCTTCAATCAGGTACTAGCCACAATTTTGGAGATGGTTTTGCTAAGGCATTCGGCATTCAATATACTGATAAAGAAAATAAATTACAATATGTACATCAAACTTCTTGGGGTATGACAACTCGTTTAATTGGAGCTGTTATCATGGTACATGGTGATGATAGTGGTCTTGTATTACCACCAAGAATTGCACCAGTACAAGTTATGATAATACCAATTGCACAACACAAAGAAGGTGTGTTAGAAAAAGCAGCGGAGTTAAAAGAACAATTAAGTAATTTCTCTGTTAAAGTTGATGATTCGGATAAAGGACCAGGTTGGAAGTTTAGTGAACAAGAGATGCGTGGTATTCCTATTCGTATTGAACTTGGACCAAAAGATATCGAAGCGAATCAAGCTGTTATCGTAAGAAGAGATACAAGAGAAAAAATTGTTGTATCATTAGACGAAATCCATAGTAAAGTAGCTGAAGTATTAGAAGCAATTCAAAACGACATGTTAGAACGTGCTAGAAATCATCGCGATGCTCATACCTATGAAGCGCATTCTATGGAAGAATTTACAGATACCGTTGCTAACAAGCCAGGTTTTGTGAAAGCTATGTGGTGTGGAGACCAAGCTTGTGAAGACGAAATCAAAGAAAAGACAGGTGCTACATCTCGTTGTATGCCTTTCCATCAAGAACACATTAGCGATACTTGTGTATGCTGTGGTAAGAAAGCTAAATCATTAGTTTACTGGGGCAAAGCATACTAATTTTCTGAGGCAAAGCTGTTGAAGCGAAACTCATTTAGGTTTTCTAGTAAGTTTCTTATCCTGCATACTATGACACGAAACACGCTACGCAACTAAGTTCGGTCTAAGTGTGTGGGAGGAGGATTAAAAAGGATACGGACACGCCTTCAACACGACATCCTGTCGTGTTCAGGCTGGCTCGGCATCCGTGCCTCGCCGACCTAGGTTATTCACCACACACTAAGATGAACTATAGTTGCTTTGCTATCGTTTCTTAGTCATTGTATGAAGGATAAGAATCTTATGCTAGGTTTCTAAGAGTTTCGTTATGGAAGGTTGTTTAACCACTTGTGCATGTAATTTTCTGACACGAAACTCAATTGGGTTTTCTAGTAAGCTTCTTATCCTGCATACTATGACACGAAACACGCTACTCACCTAAGTTCGATCTAAGTGTGTGGGAGAGTGAGTTTAAAAGGATACGGACACGCCTTCAACATGACATCCTGTCATGTTCAGGCTGACTCGGCGTCCATGCCTCGCCTTCCTAGTGTATTCACCACACACTAAGACGAACTATAGTCGCTTCGCTATCGTTTCTTAGTCATCGTATGAAGGATAAGAATTTTATGTTAGGTTTCTAAGAGTTTTGTAATAGAAATCTATTAGGTATAAGTGCATATGGTACTAAAAATAATTAACATTTTGGGGACTATAAGCATATTGGTTAGAAATAATATTGAGGAAAGGAAGCGTGCAAACTGTCCTACTTACTAGCTGAAGGTGTAGAGATTTAAACTACGCCAAAAGTAAGCTTGTAGGCAGTAGAATGACTATATTTTAATAAGTAGATGATAAATGTTTTATTAACTGATTCAGGTGTCAAAAGCTCTCTAAAAAACTTACCTTCGTCAATTTGCACATTCACATATTGATATGTAAATTGTGCAAATTGATGAGACAAAAATTTAATTGGCTTTTGACACGTAATTATTAAAATATAGTTATGACATGAAAGGTAAGATATGGTAATTCAGATGCCAGATAAGGTGAAAGAGATTATTCAAACTCTTGTGGATCATGGTTATGAAGCATATGCAGTAGGCGGTTGTGTTCGTGATAGTATATTAGGGCGTACACCTGGAGATTGGGATATAACAACCTCTGCGAAGCCTGATCAAGTAAAGCAGTTGTTTCGAAGAACTATTGATACAGGAATTGAGCATGGGACTGTAACAATCATGATTGATAAAGATGGTTTTGAGGTAACAACGTATCGAATTGACGGAGAATATGAGGACAATCGCCATCCAAAGAATGTTGAATTTACCTCAAACTTAGTGGAAGATTTAAAACGTAGAGATTTTACCATCAACGCCATGGCGTATAATGATAAAGAAGGAATCGTAGATAAATTCCGTGGTCTAGAGGATATTGAGAGTAAGATAATTCGTTGTGTTGGTAATCCAGATGAACGTTTCGATGAGGATGCACTACGGATTTTACGGGCGATTCGGTTTGCTGCACAACTTGATTTCGCTATTGAATCAGAGACAGAAGTAGCCATTGAGAAGAAAGCCAAATTCTTAAGCAATATAAGTGCAGAGAGAATCCGCGTTGAATTAGAGAAGCTTTTGATGTCAAAGCATCCCGAAAAGTTAATTCATGCTTACAGGCTTGGCATAACAGAAATCGTACTGCCTGAGTTTGATAAAATGATGGATACCCCACAGAATATGCCATCTCATATCTATGGTGTTGGAGAACATTCTATTGCAGCAGTTCAAGCAGTACAAAGTTTGTTTGTGAACATTCCTTCTGTAGAAGATGTGAAGGAGCAAATCCTATTTAGTTTGGACCATAAACTACAAGCCATCCTTTGTCTTACCATGTTACTTCACGATTGTGGGAAACCAAGTAAAAGAGAGACAGATGAAAATGGTATGGATCATTTCTATGGTCATGCACAGGAGAGTGCAGTTCTAGCAAAGAAGATACTTCGTAGACTCAAGTATGATAACTATACGATTGATACGGCTACTGCATTGATTAAATATCATGATTATCCACTAACAACAGATAAGACGGAGCTCCGTAGAGCTGTAAACAAGATAGGGGTAGACTTGATGGAATTACTGTTCCTAGTAAAAGAAGCAGATTCTTTGGCACATGCAAAGGATGCCTGTGAGTCACGTCTACAGTCTTTATATGAAGTAAAAGAAGTTTACCAAGAAATCTGCATAGCAAATGATTGCCTGGATTTAAAAGATTTAGCTGTTACAGGGAAAGACTTGATAGAGGCAGGATTCGAACAAGGTAAGTTATTAGGTATAATATTAAATCAATTATTGCAACATGTACTTGAAAACCCACAAGATAATAAAAAAGAACTCTTGCTTGATATTGCTAAGAGTTTAACTAACTAGAAAATCCTGCGATTATAGTCGCAGGATTTTCTAGTTAATCATGTCTAAAATCTTTCGGATTTATTTCAAATTCAACTTCTAGAATATTCATTTGTTTCATAAGATTAACAAGAAAGACATCCACTATCGGATGTTTTAGTTAAGTGGTTAGGAGGGCTAAATGTGGAGGATAGACATGAGGAGATCTGGAAGCAATATAATATGGCAATCCGTAATGTATATCGTGTAAGGGGTGCATATATATTAGAAACCGACCAAGGTTTGAAATTATATAGGAACTATGAAGGTTCAGAGAATAAAGTAGAATTTGAACAATCAGTCAAGGAGCATCTATACAAAGCAGGATATTCAAAAATTGATTTATATCTAAGAAATCAAAATGGAGAGCTTATTACAGCTGATTCAATGGGAACTAAGTACATAATTAAGAGTTGGTTTAACGGAGAAGAATGTAATCTTCGCGAAGAGAGTGACATTGTAGAAGCTTCTAGAAACCTAGCCAACTTACATAATTATATGCAAAGTGTTGAAACAGGATTAACAGATCAGAATGCTAAGTATATCAGTAATTTGGGGACACAGTTTGACAAGCATAATAGAGAACTTAAAAGAGTGAGAGGTTATATTCGTGATAAGAAGCAGAAGAATGAATTTGAAGTCTGCTTTCTTAATGTATATAACCAGTTTTATGAGCAAGGTTTACTTTCTTTAGAGATTCTGAAAGAGTCCAATTATGAAAATCTACTGGAGCAATGTGTTGCGAACAATACGATGTGCCATGGTAATTATATTTATCATAATATACTAATGTTACCGGGCGGTATTGCCACGACCAATTTTGATAAGGTATGCATAGGCGTTCAGATGTTTGATTTATATTGTTTCATTCGCAAGGTTATGGAGAAGAACAATTGGAATGTTGAATATGGTAATCTTATTATTGAAGAATATGATAAGATAAGAACGATATCTAAGGAAGAATTAAAGATATTGTATGTATTGTTGCTATATCCAGAGAAATTCTGGAAGGTTACTAATTTTTATTATAATGCACGTAAGTCGTGGGTTCCAAGACGCAACATACAAAAGTTAGTAAGCTTATCAGAGCAGATGAATGATAAAGATGCATTCTTAATGCAATTAGAAAAGTTAATATAAATCATTCTTAAAGCTATCGTATATTGTGGGTAAGTAACAATATGCAATAGCTTTTTTGTAATATAGATCACTTTTACTATGTCAATATATTAAATATTAGGTTTACATAAGGAAAATAATGATTTATTATGTAAGATAGATTGGAGGTGTGTGCCTTGAAACATGACAAACAAGGTAATGATTATGATAAATATAGAAAGTACATACCGTTTGTTATTCTAGTAGCTATGGTGGCCCTAGTAATTTCTGTTATCACTGGCGAAGCTGATACGAATGGAGGGCATAAAACACAGATAAATACGGCTACAGCACCGGGATTGTCGCCGCAAGAACAGGTTACATACGATAGGCAGATACTTGGAGTAGTCAAATCAATCGATACGGATAAAAAGAGTATTACTTTATATAACGTAGAAGAAAACGATGAATTGGTATTATATTACGATGGAGCAACAAGTATTAAAGATAAATACGACCAAGAAATTACTATGTCACAACTGACAGTGGGTGAGATGGTAGATGTCTATTACTTACTTAATAATAATATAGTAGAGATTACTATGTCAAAGGATGCATGGGAATACAAAAAAGTAAGTAATTTAGTTATTAACAACGATAAGAAGATGCTTAGTATTTCATCAAGAAATTATCAGTTTACAGAGAATCTTATTATCGCAAGTGGAAATCAATTAATTAACCTTATTGATTTAAGTGATAAGGACGAGCTGACACTTAAAGGGGTTGGTAGTAAGGTATATTCCATTATGGTAACGAAAGGGCATGGTTATGTTAGATTCTCTAATTACGAAGACTTTATAGGTGGAAACCTAGAGATTGGTAATGATAATATGATAGCCATATCTAAGGATATGCTCGTGGTAGTTAGAGAAGGTGACTACAAACTTACAATGGAGAACGATGGCTTAACTGGGAGTAAGTTAATTCGTGTACTAAGGGATCAGGAACTCTTAGTGGATATGGGTGAGTTTAGAAAAGAAGCACCACGAGTAGGAAAAGTAGAATTCACGGTACTTCCAAATGGTGCAGACTTATATGTTGATGGTAAAGAAGTGGATTACTCTGAACCATTTGAACTAAAATATGGAGAACACACGGTTACCGTTTCCCTTAGTGGATATGAGGACTATACAGGTACAATTACAATAGATGAATCAAGTATGCAATTCTTTATAACATTAGCGGAACCTACAGTTACAGAGGAAGAATCGGATTCCGATGATTCATCAAACACTAACAGTAATAACAATAGTAGCTCTAATACTAATTCATCAAATTCATCTAGTAATGATGAAAGTTTAGAAGAGGAAGTTAAAAATGCAGATACAAGTAATAATTCTGTAGATTCAGATCATAAGATCTATGTGCAAACGCCAATAGGTGCTTCTGTTTATTGGAATGGACAACTTATGGGTACCGCACCGGTTAATTTTACAAAGCAAGTTGGTAGCTACACAATTTCACTAGCTGCAGATGGATATGAAACCGTAAGTTATCCCGTGATTATTGCAGATGACGGGGATGATATTTATTTAAACTTCCCAAATCTAACACAGAAGTAGTTTGAAAAATACAGATTTACGTCTAGAAAACTGTGGGTAAACATGATATAATCAAAACGGTTCGAAAATTTTACGAAAATACAGAGAAAATGTCATTAAATAAAATATATACTTGTTGATACTGACGATACTCACGCCACTATACCATCGTTAGTTACTAGCAGGTTGCATAACGAATTATGAGGTTTTCATAAATTATAGGAGGATGGATATGGACTACAAGAAGTTATATGAAGAATGGTTAAACAACCCTTACTTTGATGCGAAAACAAAAGAAGAGTTACTTTCAATCAAAGAGGATGAGAAAGAAATTAAGGAAAGATTCTATACGGAGTTAGAATTCGGTACTGCAGGCTTAAGAGGAATTATTGGTGCAGGTACAAACCGAATGAATATGTATACGGTACGTAAAGCAACACAGGGGTTGGCAAATTACATAATCAAAGCCGGCTTCGCTAATAAGGGTGTGGCAATTGCATACGATTCAAGACGTATGTCACCAGAGTTCGCAGATGAAACTGCACTTTGCTTATGTGCGAATGGAATTAAAGCATATGTTTTCGAATCACTAAGACCTACACCAGAATTATCTTTTGCAGTTAGAAAATTAAACTGTGTTGCAGGTATTAACATCACAGCAAGTCACAATCCACCTGAATATAACGGCTATAAAGTATATTGGGAAGATGGCGCACAAATTACACCTCCACATGATAATGGTATTATGTCAGAAGTAAAAGCGGTAATAGACTATAGTACTGTAAAAACTATGGATAAGATTGAAGCAATGGAAGCTGGATTATATGAAGTAATCGGTGCTGAGATTGATGATGCTTATATTGCGGAATTAAAGAAACAAGTCATCCGCGAAGATTGTATTAAACAAGTAGCAGATCAAATTAAAATCGTATATACACCTTTACATGGAACAGGAAACATTCCTGCAAGACGTGTTTTAAAAGAAATTGGTTTTGATAACGTATATGTTGTACCAGAACAAGAGCTACCAAACGGAGAATTCCCAACAGTAAGTTATCCAAACCCAGAAGCGGAAGAAGCATTTACCTTAGCATTAAAGCTTGCAAGAGAAAAAGATGCTGACCTTGTGCTTGCAACAGATCCGGACGCAGACCGTTTAGGTGTATACGTGAAGGATACAAAATCAGGTGAGTATATTCCTATGACAGGTAATATGTCAGGCTGTTTACTTGCTGATTATGAAATCAGTCAAAGAAAAGAGAAAGATGGTTCGCTTCCAGCTGATGGAGCCCTAATCAAGACGATTGTAACTTCTAACATGGCAGATGCAATCGCAAAATACTATGATATTAATTTAATTGAAGTATTAACCGGTTTCAAATTCATCGGACAACAAATTCTTGGATTTGAAAACAACAATAACGGAACATATCTATTTGGTTTCGAAGAAAGCTATGGTTGTCTAATTGGAACACATGCAAGAGATAAAGATGCGATTGTAGCAACAATGGCACTTTGTGAAGCAGCAGCATACTACAAGACAAAAGGTATGACACTTTGGGATGCCTTAGTTGAATTATATGACCGTTATGGTTATTACAAAGATGACGTACAAGCTGTAACTATGAAGGGAATCGAAGGTTTAGAGAAGATTCAGCAAATCATGAATACATTAAGAACAAATACACCTACACAAGTTGGTGAATATAAAGTATTATCAGCAAGAGACTATAAATTAAATACAATTAAAGATTTAATAACAGGAGAAGTAAAACCAACAGGACTTCCTTCTTCTAATGTATTATATTATGACTTAAGTGACAACGCTTGGCTTTGTGTAAGACCATCGGGTACAGAACCAAAGGTTAAGTTCTACTATGGTATTGTTGGCACATCATTAGAGGATGCCAATGCAAAATCAGCAGCACTTGGTAAAGAAGTATTAGCAATGATTGATCGTATGTAATAATGAGAGGAGTTTGGACGAAGTAATTAGTTCGAACTCCTTTTTTACTGTTCATCTAATTTCAGCCATTTCATACCTTATTCAGATAATAAGTCAAAACTAGTATTTGTATAGTAGAGAATCATTTTGATATAAAAGAGCAGGCATGTATAAACCTTAGTAAAATAGAGGGAATATAGTTGCCGGCTCTTTTTTATTGAGTTTAAGATAGAAAGCAAAAATTATACATGTTTTTGATGAAACCCACATAAGATATAATAACTGATAAACCTAGGAGATAATTTATGAGGACATGGTTGAAAACAAACCAGTGCCAAGGTATATTGATGAAAAGACTAAGTTTACTTTTGATATGCCTAATTACGATTATATTAACAGGTTGTAAATCTGAGAAAGCGGATATTAAGAAGATTAAAGATCTGGAATTTACAGTAGTGGAAGATGCTGACGTGCCAGAAGAATTGATGTCATTGATTACTGAGAAGAAAGCGGAAGCATTTAAGATGACGTTCAAGAGTGAAGATTATCTCTATATAATTGTTGGATATGGAGCAAAACCAACGGGAGGATATAGTATTGCAGTGAATGAAGTATTCCTAACAAGTAATGCAATTTACTTTGATACAGACTTAATTGGTCCAGAAGAAGCAGAATCAGTATCAGAGGTAGTAACACATCCTTATATAGTAGTTAAGACTGAGAAAATAGATAAGAGAGTAGTATTCAAATAACAAAGGTTAATTCCAAATTACATAAGTTAATAGGTCATATTATAAATGTTGATAACATATGTTAGTGATAGAAGACAAGGAGGGATTTTTTGTGGAGCTACTAAAAAAGAATATCCATATGAATAAATTAAAATGTAAAAGCAGTGTACAATTAACACTCGATGATGATTTTAATGTTCCGGATGTAAAACCAGATATTTCAAGTATGATTAAAGAGCAAGGCAATATAATAATTTATGAAATTAAAGCTATGAATGGTAAGCTAATGGTTAAAGGTGCCCTGCAGTTCAATATTCTCTATATTAGTGAGGAGGATACAAGGCCAGTACATCACCTCTCGGGAGAGATTCCATTTGAAGAAAGTATCAATATGGATGAGGCTTGTGCAGAAGATAATATCATCGTGAAATGGGAATTAGAAGATTTAAATACAGGTCTTATTAATTCTAGAAAAGTAAGCGTTAAGGCAATCGTATCCTTCGTATTCGCAGCAGAAGATGTATACGATGAAGAAACCGCAATTGCTGTTGAAGGGGATAGTAATTTACAGAGTAAGACGAAACAGATGAACATAACTCAAATTGCAGTAAATAAAAAAGATACATTCCGCATCAAGGATGAGATTTCAATACCATCGAATAAGCCAAATATATTCGAAATCTTATATAGTGAAGTTGATTTAAGAAATACAGACATTCGTATGCAAGATGAAAAGATTAGTTTAAAAGGTGAGTTGATGTTATTCGTTCTATATGCTTCTGAAGACGAGGAACACCCAATCCAATACATAGAAACAGATGTGCCATTCAGTGGTAGTATTGATTGCAATGGTTGCTTAGAAGAGATGATACCTGATATTGATATTTCAATCAATAGTAAGGATATCGAAGTTAAACCAGATGCAGATGGAGAAGAAAGAGTCATTGATCTTGAAGTGGTGCTTAATCTAGATATTAAAGCTTACGAAGAAGACGAACTTGAGATATTATGTGATGTCTATTCAACTGCCAAAGATGTAGTTCCTACCTTCAAAGATGCTTTCTATGAGAACCTCCTTGTTAAGAATAACAGCAAAGCTAGAATAACAGATCGCATCAAGAAGTCAGATGCACAGCCAGGTATTATGCAAATCTGCAATGCTTACGGTAGTGTGAAGGTGGATGAGATGCAAGTTGTAGATGGAGGAATTGAAGTAGATGGTGTAATTGAAGTTCAGGTTATGTATATTTCTGATGAGGACCGCAAACCACTAAGCTCTATCAAGGGTATGATTCCATTTACACAAACAATCGAAGTAAAACAAATGGGTAACAACAGTTACTTTGATGTGAAACCAAATCTTGAATCTATCAGTGTTATTCTTCTTGATAGTGATGAGATTGAAGTGAAAGCTGGCGTTAATTTAGCTACAATTGTATTTGATCGTATTGCAGAACCTATCATTACTGAGGTAACAGAGCATGATATTGATTTTGCTAAGCTACAGGAGATGCCAAGCGTAGTTGGATATATTGCTAAAGCCAATGATTCCTTATGGTCAATTGCTAAGAAATACTATACTACAGTTGATACAATTAAAGAAATTAATCAATTAGAGCAAGAGAGTATCAAAGTAGGAGATAAGATTTTGATTGTGAAGGCGGTAGACGCTATTTTATAGCAAGACATAACAAAGGCTTTTAGAGGAGGTTAATCAACCTATCTAAAAGCCTTTGTTCTTTACTTAATTGTAGATTGTGAGGCTTGATTTAATACTTCTGAAGAAGTCTGAGATTCCATAGAGGAGCCTTCATTACCGTTCTTCCACTTGTTCAATTTATCAATTGTTGCATCGTACGTACGTTGACTGATATCAGGAAGTTTACCTCCCCATGTCTTAGTTGCATCCTTAAATCCTTTGATAAATGCGGAAATCATCTCATCCGCTTTATCAGGGTCGCCACCAGACAATGCTTTGGCGAAGGAAACGATTCTATCTGAGGTTTGTTCAACTCCCCAGTACCCGTCCTCTGCAACATCTTTCTTAGCTTGTGCAGCTGTCTTTGCATCTACTTCAAGATTACCTTCACGTAATAGCTTATACATATCTTCATCACTTGCGATAGTATAGCTACTACCTTGTTTTAACAATAATTTTTCTACAAGTGAGCGTAGCTGCATGGTACGTCTCTCAGCATCAGCCTTGAGTTTTGAAACCATTTCAGTGTCAGTAGTATAGGTTTTTTGTTGGCCTGATGTTGATTTTTCATATACAGCACCAGAGTTATTGTTTTGGCTGCTTTTATCGTCGTTTGCTTTTTTGCTTGCAGTTGCCGTTGAAGCGGTAGAAGCAGATACAGCAGTATAAGTTTGTGATGATGTTGTAATTCCATTTACACTCATGTTAGATTCCTCCTTGAATAAATAGTTATTCATTTTGAAAAGCTAATTTATAGTTATCTAATATTAATATCGGCATAAATTTCTATTATTTGAGGGGAATTTGATGGAGCTTGCAATTTTATATACTGATGTGTATAATGTTATGTATACAAGATACAAGTGTGAGATGAGTGTGAATTAAGTGAACTAAACTGCTGAGGAGTAGATATGAATACGATAATGTTAAAGGCTTACGCTAAGATAAATTTGGGTCTTGATGTCCTTGGAAAACGAGAGGATGGCTACCATGAAGTACGTATGATTATGCAGACTATTCGCTTGTATGACAAGCTTAATATGAAGAAATTAAACAAAGATGAAATTATTATCAAGACGAATCTTTCTTATCTGCCAACCAATGAGAATAATTTAGTGTATCGCGCAATCCAAATGCTTAAAGAAGAATTTAATATAAAACAGGGAATCTATGTAGAACTGCAAAAACATATTCCTGTAGCAGCAGGATTAGCTGGAGGTAGTTCAGATGCAGCAGCAGCTCTTACGGGCATGAATCGATTATTCCAACTTAAATTAACTACTACGGACTTGATGCAACGTGCAGTGAAGTTGGGGGCGGATATACCATATTGTATACTTGGAGGAACTGCGTTATCAGAAGGAATTGGAGAAGTACTTACGCCTTTGGCTCCTATGCCAAAAGCCTATATTCTAATAGCAAAGCCACCAATTAACGTATCAACGAAGTATGTTTATGAGAATCTAATACTTGATGAGCGGACGAATCATCCGGATATTGATGGAATTATGGAAGCAATTAATTCAAAGGATTTATATGGAGTTACGAATCGGTTAAGTAACGTTTTAGAAAGTGTTACAATAGATAAATATCCGGTAATACAGGAAATTAAAGATACAATGATCGAATTTGGTGCAATGAATGCACTTATGAGTGGAAGTGGACCGACTGTGTTTGGTGTTTTTGAGGATTTGAATTTAGCAAAGAAAGCATTCTATCAGTTAAAGGTACAAGGAAAAGCGAAACAGATTTATTTGACGGATATATTCAATAGAAAAAGGGGGTAAATCCAGATGAATGATTTAAAAGTCACGATGAATGAATATCTACCACTAAGAGATGTGGTATTTAATACATTAAGACAAGCTATATTAAAAGGTGAATTAGAGCCGGGTGAGAGATTAATGGAGATTCAACTTGCGGATCGTCTTGGGGTTAGTAGAACACCGATTCGCGAGGCTATCCGTAAGCTTGAGTTAGAAGGGCTTGTAATTATGGTACCTCGAAAAGGTGCAGAAGTTGCAAAAATTACTGAAAAAGACCTAAACGATGTACTTGAGGTGCGTTGTGCTCTTGAAGAACTTGCAGTTGAACTTGCTTGTAAGAAAATAACGAAAGCACAAGCTGATGAATTAGAAACAACTTTAGCGACTTTTAAAGTTGCGATTCATGGAAAGAATCTAACAGAGATGGCTGAGATGGATGAAAAATTCCATATGGTGATATACGAAGCAACAGGGAATACCAGATTGATTCAGACATTGAATAATTTACGTGAACAGATGTATCGTTATCGTGTGGAATACCTTAAGGATAAAGACGTATACGGTAAACTAGTGGTAGAACATGAATCAATAGCAAAGAATATACTAGAATCAAATGTAGAATTGGCAAAAAACAATGTGAAAGATCACATCTACAATCAAGCGATGACAATTGGTAAAATTATAAGTGCTTCCAATCAACTTTCGTAGTTAAAAAATGGTAAAATATGTATATTGGTTTTCTAGAAGGTAATACTCTGACTATAGAAATTTATTGGAGGAGTATTATGAGTAGAAAACATAAACAAAAAAATCAAAAACAGGAACATACATTGAAAAGATATGCATTACTAATTATCTTGTGCTATCTGATATTCGTTGTGATCGATTTCTCAATACATACAACGAGTGCCAAGGAGATTACAGAAGGAATCTCAGAAAAGATTATTCGATTACATGTATTAGCCAATAGTGATGATGAGGCTGATCAGGCATTGAAATTGAAAGTTAAAGATGAAGTAGTGAAGAAGTTTAGTACTACATTCGCAAGTGCGAAGAATAAAGTTGATGCAGAAAAATTAATAGAAGAGAAATTGAATGACATACGTAAAGTAGCATTGGAGGTCATTGAGAAAGAAGGATATGATTACGATGTACATGTGTATCTTACAGATTGTATGTTTCCTACCAAAGTATATAAGGATTTAACATTCCCAGCAGGGATGTATGAGGCGTTACGTATTGACATTGGAACGGCAGAAGGAAAGAATTGGTGGTGTGTGATGTATCCGCCACTTTGTTTTGTAGATCAGACATATTCGGTTGTCCCAGATAACTCTAAAAAACAGCTTGAAGATTTGTTAACTACAAGAGAATATGAATCCTTGTATATTGACCAATCAACAAAAATTTCGTATCGATTTAAAATAGTAGAAATAATCGAAGATATTTTTCATATAAACAAGTAGAAACACTATATATCTGTAATAAGATAGTGTATAATACTAATTGTAGTAGTTCGTTGTGAAAAGGTTCGTGATCTAGTAGATTTAATATGGGAATAAGACAACGGGTATTTTAAGTTTAGTAAAAGAAAAGAGAAGGGATAAGGCATATGAGTAAGAAAAGCATAGCAGTAATATTTGGCGGAAAATCCTCAGAACATGAAGTATCTTGTGTATCGGCAGTAACAGTCATTGAAAATATTGATACAGATGCCTATAATCTTGTATTAATAGGTATAACAAAAGAAGGTAAATGGTTAAGAGTTGAGTCTACTAAGCAGATAACATCTGGTGAATGGTATAACAGTAAAGATAATGCAATATTATCTCCAGATGCTTCACATAAAGGTATCCTAATTATTAAAGATAATAAAGTAGAGAGAATTGCTATTGATGTTGTATTCCCAGTTTTACACGGTCTTAATGGGGAAGATGGTACAATACAAGGATTACTTGAATTATCAGGTATTCCATATGTAGGTTGTGGTGTATTAGCATCTAGTATCTCTATGGATAAATTATATACGAAAATAGTTGTTGATACATTGAATATTCGTCAGGCGGAATATGTGGCAGTATTAAAGAGCGACATGAGGAATATTGATAAGGTAATAGCAAATGTTGAGGAGAAACTTAAGTATCCTGTGTTTGTAAAACCTTCTAATGCAGGTTCTTCACAGGGAGTGTCAAAGGCACAGGACCGTGATGAGTTAATTGCTGGTTTACAAGAAGCAATAAAACATGATCGTAAAGTATTAGTTGAAGAGACAATCATTGGTAGAGAGATAGAATGTGCGATTCTCGGTGGTAGTGAACCAAAAGCTTCTGGCGTAGGAGAGATTCTTGCAGCAGCAGAATTCTATGATTATGAAGCCAAATATCATAATGCAGAATCAAAAACAGTAATCTCGCCTGAAATCCCAAAAGATGTAGAAGAAAAGATACGTGAATCAGCAGTTCGCATATTCAAAGCGGTTGATGGATATGGATTATCTAGAGTCGATTTCTTCGTTGAAAAAGATACGAATGATGTTGTGTTCAATGAGATTAATACCTTACCAGGTTTTACTAGTATTAGTATGTATCCAATGTTATGGGAAGCAAGAGGTATTAGCAAGAAAACATTAGTTGAGAAAATGATTCAATCTGCTTATTCGAGAAAAGGAGACTAGTGTGAAAGATAAATCTTTCATACGCAAATTTGTGCCTACGGTCCAAAGTTTGCAGGCTGTGGTAAAGGCTGGTTATTAGGAGGAAAGATCATGGATAAGAATGCTCCAATAGGCGTATTTGATTCTGGTGTGGGTGGATTGACTGTAGTACGTGAGATAATGAAACAATTACCGAATGAGAGGATCGTTTATTTTGGTGACACAGCTCGCGTCCCTTATGGTAGTAAGTCAAAGGAAACGGTTATAACATATGCAAGACAGATTGTAAAATTTCTGAAGACAAAAGAAGTGAAAGCTATTGTTATAGCATGTAATACTGCTTGTGCATTAGCTTTTGATATTGTGAAAGAAGAGAGTGATATACCTGTAATCGGTGTAGTGAAACCAGGTGCGAAAGCAGCTGCGGCTTCAACGAAGAATGGAAAAATCGGTATTATTGCGACAGAAGCTACCATACGAAGTGGAATCTATGAAGAGTTTTTAAGTCAAAGGAATCCAGAGGTACAAGTACATGGAAAGGCGTGTCCTCTATTCGTACCTTTAGTAGAGGAAGGGCTGTTAGATGATAGTGTTACCGTAGAGATAGCAGGTAGATATCTACAATCCCTAAAAGAATATAATATAGATACGTTAGTACTTGGCTGTACACATTATCCTTTAATTCGAGATACGCTACAAAAAGTAGCTGGTGAGGGTGTTACCTTAGTAAACCCTGCTTTCGAAACTGCAAAATCATTAAAAGCAATGTTAGAGAAAAACAGTATTGAGAGTGATAGAACAGAAATAGTAACGGATCACAAGTTCTTCGTAAGTGATGGTGCTGAAAAATTCAAAGTATTTGCCAATACGATTCTACCTTGTGATGTAGAAGAAACAAAGGATATTAACATAGAACAATATTAGAAGAATAATATACAAGGAGTAAGTATGACAAAGGATGTTTTAGTAGCAATAGCGGGACTTCAATATGAGCTTGAAAGTGAAGAGCCTATTGAGGTTATAACTGCAGGTCAATACTTCTGTAAGAATGAAAAACACTATGTTCTCTATGATGAGATTTTGGATGAGAGGAATGAAGTCTGCAAGAACAGAATTAAGATTGGTACCGACATGATTGAGATCTTGAAATCAGGTGCTAGTAATGTTCACATGGTGTTTGAACTTGGGAAGAAGAATCTGACGTATTATAATACGCCTTTTGGCAGTCTGCTAATTGGTATAGATACAACGAAGATTGTATGCAGTGAATCTGAGGAGGCAATTGAACTTAACATCGAATACGGATTAGAAGTGAATTACTCACATGTATCAGATTGCAGTATAACAGTTAAAGTTACACCGAAGAAATCAACAATGAAGGTGAATATGTAACAAGATAGTTGCAATTATCCTACAGAAAAACCCTTAGTTTTTGTGAGAATTCAAAAACTAAGGGTTTTTCTGTATTAAGAGAAGTGTCTATTTGCTTGTATTTGCAATTTTGTTTTTCATTTTTTTGAAAAAACCAACTTTTTCTTGTTTGACTTCAAGATTACCACGAAGGCCTTTAACATCCATAATGTAGATGCCGTTCATAACAGCTTTTACTTCTTTCTTAACTGGTACATGATCAAAGATCTTTTCATCACAAATTAGTGTCATAATTTTTGGACCGATTTTGGCTTTGATAATTGGTACTCTGGAACGTCTAAGATATTTAGGCGTTTGATCAACTACTATTTTAGGAAGACCAGCTTCTTTTAGTTTTATACGTTTCTTGTCTATTACTAATAAAGAGACTGTCTGAGCACCTTCTTTCATCTGTGCTTGAGAAACCTCTGATTTTTTCTGCATCTTGCTACCGAATATATAAAGTGCGATTAACGCAACAATAGCAACAGCAAGTACGATTATCAATACAATAAGCCATGTTGACATTTTATGTACCTCCTTCTTTCTTAATCTAGTTTTTAAAATGCCTTGTTTTGCTCTTCATTTTCTGCAAAGCTGAATGTATGAGGACTAGTCATACCGTCTTATTATATCATTAATTATTACAAATGGAAATAGATTTCTGGAAAACCAAAGAAGTAATTTTATAGACTAAACGAGAGATTCGTTCTTTTCTAACATTTCCTTAATAATGCCTTGTACATAAGGGGCAAGGTGTTTTCTGTCTTCTGTTTGAAGCTCTCTAATATTAATTGGCTTCCCAAATTCAATGATTACATGGCCTTTTCGAATCCAAGGTAGATGTTGTTCGAATATAGCATCGGTATTATTCATAGCAACAGGGATGACCGGGCAACCCGATTTCTCAGCAATTTTAAAGCTACCCTCCTTGAATGGGAGCATCTCTTTTTCTTGATTTCTCGTACCTTCTGGAGCAATAAATATAGAATGTCCATTTTTAACTAAATCTATTCCTTCAAGGATTGTTTTCATACCTTCGCGAATATTGTCACGGTCAAGGAAAAGGCAGTTAAGATTTTTCATCCAACTGCTGATAAAAGGAAGTTTACGCATCTCTTTCTTAGCTACGAAGCCAGTAAGTGTTGGAACAGAAGTATAGCCGACTAATATGTCAAAATAACTTCTATGATTAGCAACGTATAGAACTGGCTGGTCACTTGGAATATTCTCTAAACCAAGTACGGTTTTTTTAACACCGCATCCAGCTAAAATCACTTTGAAAGCAGTAACAACAATTTTTTGTGAACTACGTACTTTGAGTTGTTTATTAAACTTTCCTATTATGAATTCAATAAATAGTAAAGGAATACTTAATATAAAATAAATAAGCAAAAATAAAGCAACAAATAGTGTTTTCATTATAGTACCATGCCTTTCGTGTAAAAATAATAAGAGTATTCGAGATATCTTTACTATAAGATATACTCGCAATACTCTTATTATATCATAAAAAAATAATATTAACCATACAAAACTAGCTTGCAAACCCTATGCCAGTAGGATTTGCAGTTTCCTTAATTAGTACCGCCAGTACTGGAATTAATTGAATTCGCAGTGTCTCCTGAGGTAGAATTTGTATCCGGATTTGAATTACCCGATTCAGAAGACCCTGCATCTCCATCAGTTGGGGTGTCTGGATTTGTTACTTGGTCACCAGAATTAGAACCATCTGTGTTTGGATCGTTAGTACCTGTATCAGGTTTTTGGTTGTTCGATCCGTTGTTATTGTTTGAAGAATTACTGTCACCAGAATCTGGCTTCTTATCCGTATTGGAATCCTTATCCGAATCCCCCTTGTTTGAACTGTTATTGTTTTTATCTTTATCTTTTGAAGTATCTTTATCCTTCGAAGTATCTTTATCCTTTGAAGTGTCCTTATCCTTCGAAGTATCTTTATCTTTCGAAGGGTTTTTATCCTTTGAAGTGTCTTTATCTTTCGAAGTATCTTTGTCCTTTGAAGTGTCCTTATCCTTTGAAGTATCTTTGTCCTTAGAAGTGTCTTTGTCATTCGTAGAATCTTTATCCGTTGTTTCTTCTTTTTTATCGGAATCAGTATCTTGGTTGGAAGTATTGGATTCTGGAATCTCGTTAAGGATATCTTCCGGATCGTCTACATCAATAGCATTATCATAATTATCAGTTGAATTCTCGTCTCTTACAGGTGGAGTATAATTGTAATACTCTTCTAAAGTTAACTTGTTCTCATAAAGGTATGTAGCTACTTCTACACCGATATAACGAATGTGCCAAGGTTCATAGGCATAACCTGTAATATCAGCCTTGTTTTGAGGATAACGAATAATGTAGCCATATTCATGGGCATGCTCGGCAAGCCATTTGCCTTCTTCGGTATCTCCAAACGATTCGCTAAGACGATTTCCAATCGAAGGAGAGGAAACATCAATTGATAAGCCTGTCTGATGTTCGCTGTATCCTGGTTTAGCAGAATATCGGTTTGTGTAATCGGCACCTTTAGTTCTTAGGTTTCTATTGTAGATTGAACTTTGTCTTTCATAAGAACGGTAGCCAGATACGCCAGATAATGTGTAACCATCTTCTAATGCTGCACCAAATAAGTTCTCAAGGGCCTGTGCAGCTGCTTTTCTTAATAAACGTTTCTCATCAGAGTAACTAAAACTGAATTTGACATTGGGTTCAGTTAAATCAGGTGGGATGTAATCCGCTGGTAATGCATATTCTTTGTTTACGAATACCCCTAAACTTTCGGGAGTAGTATCTATTGGTGCATTAGCTTTTACTTGGATTGTAGTAGTATCATCCGTGTTGTGAGAAAGAACCGGAACGGTATCAGTACTCACGGGTTCCTCTTTGTTACTTGTATCTTCTTCATTATAATAGTATTCATAATCCTTGGGTTTTTCGTTAGATTTAGACATAGAGGTAATTGATGAATATACAATAACGGAAAGAAGAAGTGTGGTTCCTACTATAACAAGTTTATTCTTACTCATAGTATCAGCCTTTCCTATAATTATTTATGAAAATTGACGTAAGTGTTAGAAAGCAAACATTTTATGATTACATCTACACAATACTCTCATTATAGCATAATAAATCGTAAATACTAGATTTATAGCTAATATTAATAAAATAGTAAGAAAAATGGAGTTTAATCTCCTGTTAAACTCCATTTTTTTCTGGAAGTACCTATTTATGGCTGTGTGAACGAGTGTTATAATTGTCTAACAATTGATTCTTTAGGTGCCATAGTTCATTAGATAAGTCAATATAAACTCGATGAGGATTTACAAGACGTCTTGTCTCATCCCAGAGCGTAGATAATTCTTTTTGACAGTATGAGCGAATATCCATAACTTTTGGAGATTCGTAGACACATTTACCGTCGATGAATACAGGTACTAGAAGTTCACGTAAGGTATAATCACCAGCTTCTAGATAGGTCTTCTTCCAGGTGGAGATAGGATCAAAGAGCAATAAAGGATTCTCTTCTGAGAATTTCTCGCCAACTAAAGCGATTAAATCAGCTTTTAATTTTCCGTTTTCTTTTTCGTATACACGATATACTGTTTTATTTCCTGGATTTGTGATCTTCCATTCATTTTCAGATAATTTAATCTTAGGAATGAAAACACCATCTTTCTTAATGGCAGCAAGTTTATATACACCACCAAAAGCAGGGCAATCTTTACTGGTAATTAGATTCGTACCTACACCCCAGGAGGTAATTGCCGCTCCTTGGGTCTTAAGAGAGTCGATAAGGTATTCATCAAGGTCACTTGAAGCGCAGATAATGGCATCGGGATAGCCGGCATTATCAAGCATCTTACGAGCTTTCTTAGACAAGTAAGCAAGGTCACCACTGTCAAGACGGATACCGTATTTCAGAGGCATCTTACCAGCGCCTTTTAGCTCATCGAAGACTTTGATTGCATTTGGTACACCGCTACGCAACGTATCATACGTATCTACTAAGAGCGTTGCATTGTTTGGATATAATTCAGCGTATTTACGAAAAGCAGTGAGCTCATCTTCAAAGCTCATAATCCAGCTGTGTGCATGTGTTCCAAGAGCAGGTACGTCGAATTCTTTCGCACATAATACATTACTTGTACCAATACAACCACCAATTACAGCAGCACGTGCCCCTAATGTTCCAGCATCTGGACCTTGTGCACGACGAAGTCCGAATTCCATAACTCCATCATCACCAGCTGCGTAAGCAACACGAGAAGCCTTCGTAGCTATTAAACTTTGATGATTAATAATATTAAGTAATGCAGTTTCAATAAGCTGAGCTTCCATAATAGGAGCTATTACTTTCACAAGAGGTTCCATTGGGAATACAACAGTTCCTTCTTCCATAGCATAGATACTACCAGTGAATTTAAAATCGGATAAGTAAGCTAGAAAATCTTCTTCAAATATGTTCAAAGAGCGAAGATATTTGATATCTTCCTCATCAAAATGTAAGTTCTTAATATAATCAATTACTTGATCTAAACCTGCGGCAATGGCATAACCACTTCCCGATGGGTTCGTTCTATAGAAAGCATCAAAAATAACGGTATCGTTAGTATTATTCTTGAAATAGCCTTGCATCATTGTTAATTCATAAAAATCAGTTAATAATGTTAAATTTTGTTTACCCATGCTCTTACTCCTTTGTCAGTACACAACTATTACTGAGTGATTAATGGTATATATTTTCGAAATAATATCTAATATATTATAGCACGTTTCATTAAATGTACAATATATATAGTTGACAAAAATTTGGGGTTAGAATACGTTTATGTAAGAAGATGTATTAAAACGGTAAATATATAGGAGGGTGTTATGAGAAAGTCGAAAAGCTTTATGTTGGTGTTGATACTTATGTCAATTCTGCTAATTGGTTGTCGGTCAAATTATCATACCGGAGCCAATACTGTAGATACGAAGGAGCAAACACCAGATACTACTAAGGAAACATCAGAAACAACTGAGGAAACATCAGATACAACAGAAAAAACGTCAAATACTACGGAGCAAACGAAACGGGAGATTCCATATACAAGATTTGAGAATTGTCTCTATGTATGGGAGGATGAAGCTAATCCAGCACTATTACGTGGATATGTAACCTTAAGTGAGAATATAGAGAATAAGACATATTATTATGGAGAAACCGATAGTAAGCTCTTAGAGAAAAAAGCAAACTATCCAGGTGTTGTAGATGAATCACACAGTAAGATTAAGAAGGCAGTAGAGGAGGAGACTAAGAGGCTAAGGGAGATGTTTGAGGCTCGGGTTAAGGAGGCTTTAGATTCGGCAAATAGCATTGCACAAGGTGGCAGTATTGCCCCATATGAGTTTGATAATTCATGGCAGGTAATAAGAAATGATGAGAAGATGTTAACCATAGTAAGCTCTATATATTCATATGCTGGAGGGGCACATCCTAATCTGTATAAGGAAGTAACTTCCTACGATCCAATTAAGGGGAAGAAATTAACCATTGAGTCAATAACAACGAATGAGAAGGAATTCAGACAATTTGTAGAAGATGCTTTGAATGCATATGTAGTCGATAACAATTGTAGTGACTATTTGTTTGGTGAGAACGGATATAAAGAAGCGTTTAGAAACTGGGATAAGAATTGGTGGATTAATAATGGGTATCTATTCGTCGGTTTTAACACATATGATATAGCACCTTACGTGGCAGGTCCATTAGTGATACCGGTGGATCTTACGAAAGCGATGGATCTACTCAATGATTATGGGAAATCCTTGGTGAATGTAGGTGATTAATAGATTAATATTCTTGGTGCAATTGTTATTAGAAATTTGGGGTTTCATTCTGCTGTGATTGTGGTACGAAAACAGATTAATTACATAGGTTTAATAAGCAAAAGCCCTGTAAGACTGTTAGGAGGTCATACAGGGCTTTTTGCTTATAGAGTTAATTTCTTTAATGGAGTGAAGTAACAATTATCCCAGTGTGATTGTTACGTTGTACTCTTTCTTTCCGTCAACGAATGGAATTATATTACCGCTCATTTCTTGACCGTCTACTACTAATTTAGCAACACCTTTTTGTGCGCCGTTTGGATTTTCTACAGTGATATTGTATGTTGCATCACGGAAGATACGAGTAGCTTTGAATCCTGGCATATCACTTGGGATACAAGGGTCAACTACAAGACCATCGAACTCTGGACGGATACCAATAATATATTGTGAAACATTAACGAATGTCCAAGCTGCAGTACCAGTTAACCAACTGTTCTTAGCTTCGCCATGACGAGGAGCATCAGCACCAGCAACCATTTGTGAATATACATATGGCTCTGTACGGTGGATTTCACTAATATCTTCTACGTAAGCAGGACAAGTCTTTTTGTAAATCTCGAATGCACGGTCACCACGTCCAATTACAGTTTCAGCGATAGAAACCCATGGATTGTTGTGGCAGAATATACCAGCATTTTCTTTGTATCCAGGTGGGTATGATGATACTTCACCAAGATTTAAGTGATAGTCTTTATATGCAGGTTGTAATAACATTACACCATATTTGGTATCTAGTCTTTCTTTAACTGAATTTAATGCTTTTTCAGCAAGACCTTCTTTAACACCGATTCCAGCAAGAACACAGAATCCCTGTGGCTCGATGAAGATTTGACCGTCTTCACATTCTTTAGAACCAATCTTTTCGCTGAATGCATCGTATGCACGAAGGAACCATTCGCCGTCCCAACCGTTTTCAAGAACAGCATCATACATCTTGTCTACAGCTGCAAGTACAAGATCGGCTTCTTCTTGGTTACCTGTTCTCTTACATAATTCTGCATATTCTTTACCGTATCGTACGAACATACCAGCGATGAATACAGATTCAGCTTTACCACTTTCGAAGTTTGAACAAGTTTGGAAGGACTCGCCTGGTGTTTTAGAAAAACAGTTAAGGTTTAAGCAATCATTCCAGTCGGCTCTACCGATTAGAGGTAAACCATGTGGTCCAAGGTTTGTGCGTGTGAAGTTAAAAGAACGTCTTAAATGTTCCATTAATGGCTGCGCTTTTGATTCATCATTATCAAATGGTACTGACTCCTCTAAGATACCAAAATCACCAGTTTCCTTAATGTATGCGGATACACCAGCGATTAACCATAATGGATCATCGTTGAAACCACTACCGATATCCATGTTACCCTTTTTAGTAAGTGGTTGATATTGGTGATATGCACTACCATCTTCGAATTGAGTGGATGCGATATCGATGATTCTTTCGCGTGCACGGTCTGGAATTAAGTGTACGAAGCCAAGTAAATCTTGACAGGAATCACGGAATCCCATACCACGTCCAGTACCTGACTCGTAGTAAGAAGCAGAACGTGACATGTTGAAGGTAACCATACATTGATATTGATTCCATGTATTAACCATTCTAGTAAGTTTATCATCGTTTGTTTCTACTGTGTATTTTGATAATAGAGTTGTCCAGTGCTCTTTTAATTCATTAAGTGCTGTTTCAACTTGTTCGTTTGTTTCAAACTTAGCTAACATTTCTTTAGCTGGAGCTTTATTAATTACGCCTGGGGCTTCCCATTTGTTATCTTCATCAATTTCAAGGTAACCTAATACGAAGACATAAGATATCTCTTCACCAGGTTGTAAAGTTACATTAATGTTATGTGAACCAATTGGAGCCCAACCACTTGCTTTTGAATTAGTAGATTTACCTTGTTCTACAACGACTGGACGATTAACACCACGGTATGCACCAAGGAACGAATCGCGATCGGTATCATAACCATCAATAGCAGTGTTTACAGAATATACTGCATAGTGATTTCTTCTTTCTCTGTATTCTGTTTTATGGTAGATAGCAGAACCCTCAATTTCAACTTCACCGATACTGAAATTTCTTTGGAAGTTTGTCATATCATCAACAGCGTTCCATAAACAGAACTCTATGTATGAGAATAAAGAGATATCTTTGGCTTTGTTGCTAGTATTCTTAAGCGTTAAGCGGTTGATTTCACAATTATTATTTAGTGGAACGAATGCAGTTAATTCAGCAGTCAATTCATTCTTAGTTGATGTGAATACACTGTATCCAAGGCCGTGGCGGCAGCTATAGGAATCAAGTTCTGTCTGAACTGGTTGCCAACCTGGATTCCAGATGGTATCGCCATCTTTAATGTAGTAATAACGACCATTCGTATCAGTTGGTATATTATTATAACGATAACGTGTTAAACGTAATAATTTTGCATCTTTGTAGAAACTATATCCACCACATGTATTAGAAATTAAAGAGAAGAAGTTCTCGCATCCTAAATAGTTGATCCATGGAAGTGGAGTAGTAGGTGAGGTAATAACGTATTCTTGTCTAGCGTCATCAAAATAACCAAATTTCATCTTATTCATTCTCCATTCTTAATAAATAAATTCATAATTAGATATCAAAAAGATACCATATTTACAATCTTGATAGGATAAGTAAGTGTTAGTATTAAAAACCAAAGTCATGTAAACGATTAAGTAACTAATTAAACTTACATCCTTTATAGAATTAGTATATATTACAATTGAAATAAAAGCAATATACAACCCAATCTTTGTAGTAAATCAACAAAAAACTAACTTTTATATATGCGAAATATACAATTGAACAGACAATTCGATTAGAAAAGTTGACATCCTTAATAAAAAGATTGATAAATTATAGTATGTGTAAATATGCAATTATACTAGAATAAATTGTAAAATTAAGTGGATAAATAAAAAATACGAAAAAACAAAAGGTTGATATATAAGGACTCACTAAAATATAAATATTTTTTTGTGCATATTGTGCAAAAATAGAATAAGAAACTTGTATATATATTGTAATAGTACAAAGAATGTGCTATAGTTAACAACGAAATCGTTTAAGCAATTAAAGATAAGTTGAAGAAATTTTTATCAAGATCCTTTAACATTTTTTTGCTTATTTGTAGAAAATGTTGTATAATGTCAAAAGTATAGTCGTTATTTGGGGGAAATATATATGGTATCGATGAAGGATATTGCATTAAAGTGTAAGGTTTCTGTTGCAACAGTCAGTAAAGCCTTAAATGATCACAGTGATATTAGTCAAGAAAAAAAATTGATAATTAAAGAAACGGCAAAAGAGATGGGTTATTTTCCTAATTCGGCAGCGCGTGCTTTGAAGACAAATCGTACCTATAATATAGGTGTGTTATTTGTTGATGACGCTAATAGTGGACTTACACATGAGTATTTTGCAAGGGTATTAGAGGGGTTTAAAGTTGAAGCGGAGAAGAATGGTTATGATATCACATTTATAAATCACCGCATTGGGGTTCGTACGATGTCTTATTATGAGCACTGTATGTATCGTGGAGTCGATGGTGTTGTAATTGCATGTGTGAATTTTAATCATGAAGAAGTAATAGAATTAATTAATAGTGACCTACCTGTTGTCACAATTGACCATATTTTCAACAATAGAATTGCTGTAATTTCGGATAACGTTAAAGGTATGCATGACTTAGTTGAGTATGTTTATCAAGCAGGACATAGAAAGATTGCATATATACATGGTGCTGATTCTTCTGTTACAACGGACCGACTTGCAAGTTTTTATCGTACACTAGAAGAGCTGAATGTAGAAGTGCCGGATGAATATATAAGAGAAGGTGCTTATCATGACTCACAGAAGGCGGAAGAACTTACAAGGGAGTTATTACAGTTAAAAGAACGTCCAACTTGTATCTTCTATCCAGATGATTTTGCTTGCATTGGTGGTATTAATGTAATCAAAGGATTAGGGTACCGGATTCCAGAGGATATTTCAGTGGTTGGCTACGATGGTCTTACTATCTCCGATGTATTAGAACCAAAGCTAACAACCTTGAAACAGGATACCTCTCGATTAGGAAGAGAAGCGGCAATACATTTAGTTAACTTAATTGAAAAACCAAGAACTGCATTAATTGAACGTGTTGTTATAGAGGGAAAGATTCAACTTGGTAAATCTGTTAAAGAGATTTAAGTAACTAGATTTAGGATTTACTGAATGTTAATGAAATTAAAACGATAGCGTCTACATAGATAAAGAAGAATTAAAAGTTGCTACGTGAGACTATGAAATGGTACTTAAGTAGCAACTTTTTTGTGTATAATTCTATGGAATAGGATGGTTTTAACAAGAAAAACGTTTGAGATTTTGCAATTGATTATTTATACAAATATTAAAATTATTTTTATACAAATTAAAGTAAGCTTTCTTGACATTTACATAGGTACATGTTATACTTCACAAGAACGAAATGTGAAAGTTAGGCAAAATGCCTAAAGATGGTATTAGGATTGGTTGTTTATTTCGTTGTACGTAATTGTTTTCTTTTATTAGAAAAATTTGAGAAATTATGGATTGATTCTTCAATATAGAAGTTATAAAATAGTTACAGATAAGAAATAATATAAATGCGATGCTTCACTAAATTAAGGTACTCTTAGTCCCGGGTTGTTAGGCTAAGGGTTTTTTTGTGGAAATCTACTTCGACGCTGATTCTTATATCAAGTAAGAACAGAAAGGATTAATTATAGAAATGGAAACAGTTAGATTTGATGAGTTAAATTTATCCGCTCCCTTATTAAAAGGGATTATTGAGATGGGATTTGAGCAGGCAAGCCCAATACAAGCAAAAGCTATACCTGTAGTATTAGAAGGAGGAGACATCATTGGTCAAGCACAGACTGGTACAGGAAAGACAGCTGCTTTCGGTATCCCACTACTTGAATCAGTTGATCCAAAGAGCAAGCACCTTCAAGCTGTAGTTCTTTGTCCTACTAGAGAATTAGCAATCCAGGTTGCTGAAGAGATCCGTAAATTAGCGAAATTCCTTCACGGAATTAAAGTATTACCAATCTATGGTGGTCAAGATATTACAAAACAGATTCGCTCTCTTAAAGCCGGAACACAAGTTGTTATTGGTACTCCAGGACGTGTTATGGATCATATGAGAAGAAAAACTGTTAAGTTTAGTGAAGTAAAGATGATTGTACTTGATGAAGCAGATGAGATGCTTAATATGGGATTCCGCGAGGATATTGAAACTATTCTTAAGGAAATGCCAGAAGAACGCCAAACAGTATTATTCTCAGCTACTATGCCTAAGCCGATTATGGATATCGCTCGTACGTATCAAAAAGATGCGACTATAATCAAGGTTGTTAAGAAAGAATTAACAGTACCAAAGATCGAACAATATTACTATGAATGTAAACCAAAGAACAAAGAGGAAGTTCTATCAAGATTGCTTGATATGTATGACCCTAAATTATCATTAGTATTCTGTAATACGAAGAAAATGGTAGATGAATTAGTTACTTCTCTAAAAGGAAGAGGATATTTTGCAGAAGGTCTTCATGGTGATTTGAAACAACAACAAAGAGACCGTGTAATGAATGGATTCCGTAATGGAAAAACAGAAATCTTAGTAGCGACTGATGTTGCAGCTAGAGGTATCGACGTTGATAATGTAGAAGCAGTATTCAATTATGATGTACCACAAGATGATGAATTCTATGTTCACCGTATTGGTAGAACAGGCCGTGCAGGAAGAAAAGGTAGAGCCTTTACTTTCGTTGTAGGAAAAGAAGTTTATAAATTAAAAGATATTCAAAGATATTGTAAAACAAAGATTGTATGTCAACCAATCCCATCAGTTAATGATGTTGCTAATACAAAGGTTGAGAAGATTCTTAATAATATTGATGAATTAATCAAGTCAGAAGATCTAAGTAAGATGGTGGATTTGATTGAATCTAGAGTGAATGAAGAAGACTACACTTCACTTGATGTAGCTGCAGCTTTCCTTAAGTTAGCGATGGGAGATAATGATCAGAATGATATGATTTCTCCTGAAACAGTAGATTTTGGTGATACTGGTGCTGGAGAAGGAATGGTCCGTCTATTCATCAATATTGGTAAAAAACAAAACGCAAGACCAGGAGATATCCTTGGAGCTATCGCTGGTGAAACTGGAATGCCAGGTAAATTAATTGGTACAATCGATATGTTTGATAAGTATACATTCGTGGAAGTGCCAAAGGAATATGCTGCGGAAGTAGTTCAAGTTATGAAGGATGCTAAGATTAAAGGAAAGAGTATCAACATCGAACCTGCTAATAGAAAGTAGTAGTTTTATGATGATGATTCATAAATAAGCCGACAAAAAATAATAATATATGTTGAAAGACTGTCCGTTTTTGAAAAACGGACAGTCTTTTTTGTCGTGGGAATTATTGTTCTAATAATATAAATAGTTTAATTAATATATTAAGTGACTTTTGGATTAAAATTAATTAAAGAATGTTAAAAAATTAATTGATTATTATAGCAAGTCAAGTTACAATGAGAGTATACTAACAATAACACTAACGAAGATAAGTGATGGAGGAGACTATGGGAATTACATATTTCAAAAACAGTAAGACATTCAAGCTTGATACTAAAAAAACAACGTATATGATAGCTATTGTGGATAAAGAACAGTTTATTGGTCATGTTTATTATGGAAAGAGGATAGAGGACGAGGAGATGTCATATTTGCTCAGAATCTATGAGCCTCCTTATGTTCCAACGGAGAACAACAGGGATCGTTGTTCATTCTATGATACATTTCCAACAGAATATTCTACACATGGAATAGGAGACTATCGTGACTCTGCATTAAAGCTACGTAGTGAAGATGGACATACCGCAGGCAGATTACAGTACGTAAGTCATGAAATAAGAAAAGGTAAAGAAGGATTAAAAGGATTGCCAGCAACATTCGGAGATGAAACAAGTTGTATGACTTTGTATATTACCTGTGAAGATGTATTTACAGGCGTACAAGTTGTGTTATCATATAGTGTCTTCGAAGAGGAAGATGTCATTACTAGAAATGTAAGAATTATTAATAATACAGGTAAATCCATCATGATTGAAAAGGCATATTCTTGTTGTCAAGATTTTGATGGTGTTGATTATGACCTAATAACGTTACATGGTTCATGGGCAAGAGAAAGACATGTTCAAAGATCACCGCTTTCTCTCGGTAAACAAGGGGTTAACTCCGTTCGAGGAGAATCTAGTCATCAAGAGCATCCATTCATGGCATTGTGTGCGAGAGAGGCTACAGAAGATTTTGGTGATGTATATGGCTTTAGTTTTGTGTATTCCGGTAACTTTAATGCGCAGGCAGAAGGAACTCAATTTAATTGTACGCGCTTATTAATGGGAATTAATCCAGAAGAGTTTAATTGGTTATTAAAATCCGGTGAACTATTCCAAACTCCAGAGGTCGTAATGACATATTCAAGCGAGGGTATTGGACAGATGACTCGTAACTTTCACAACATTTATAGAAGACATCTAATCCGTAGTAAATACAGAGACCAAAAGCGTCCGATTCTAATTAACAATTGGGAAGCTACTTACTTTGATTTTAATAAAGATAAACTTGTTTCTATCGCAAAACAAGCATCTGAGTTGGGAATTGAGATGTTGGTAATGGATGACGGTTGGTTTGGAAACCGCCTTGATGATAACCGTGCTCTAGGTGATTGGTTTGTGAATGAGGATAAAATCGAAGGTGGTTTGAAGTCATTAGTCGATGAAGTGAATGCTCTTGGTATGAAATTTGGTATTTGGTTTGAGCCTGAGATGATTTCACCAGAATCTAAATTGTATGAGGAGCACCCTGATTGGGCAATCCAGATTGAAGGAAAGCCAATGACATTAAGCAGGAATCAGTATGTTCTTGATATTGGACGTGAGGAAGTTCGTGAGTATATCTATAGCCGTGTAAAAGACATTCTAACAAGTGCTAATATTGAATATGTAAAATGGGATATGAATCGTCAGTTAACGAATCTAGGAAGTAGAGTATTAGATAGTAAACAGATGGGAGAACTATCTCACCGTTATGTTCTTGGTGTCTATGAGATGATGGAACGCTTGGTTACGGATTTCCCAGACCTATTATTAGAGAATTGTTCTGGTGGTGGAGCAAGATTTGACGCGGGTATGTTATATTATAGTCCACAGATCTGGTGCTCAGATAATACGGATGCAATTGAGAGATTAGAGATCCAACGTGGTACAGCCATGGTCTATCCTCTTTCTACAATGGGTGCACACGTTAGTGACTGCCCAAATCATGCTACAGGCAGAGTAACACCGTTCAAGACAAGAGGACATGTAGCGTTAGCAGGGACATTTGGATATGAGTTAGATGTAACGAAGATATCGAAAGAAGATAGAGACATGATTCCGGAACAAGTTGCTATGTATCACCAATATGCAAGGTTAATCCAAAGTGGTGATTATTACAGAATAGCCAATGTTGTAGATACCAAATATTATGATTGTTATGAAATAGTTGCAGCGGACAAGAGTGAGGCATTAGTTACGTATGTTAATGTTATGAACCTTGCAAACTCACATAGCAGACGTATCCGCCTAAAAGGTCTTCAAGAGGATGCGCTATATGCATGGGAAGGAACGGAGCTAGTAATGACAGGCGCTGCATATATGAACGCAGGTATCTTAATTCAGCAAATGTGGGGAGATTATCAGTCAACACTTATCCACCTTGTACGTCAATAGAGACTAACCGTTAATCATAGTATACTATATTGCAATTCGAAGAGAAGTTTATTACAATTATATAATGATAATAAATGATTACTAATATGAATGGAATATAGTATAGTTTGGAGTAAAGTGCATGGTAGATAAGGAACGGTTTGATATAGTTTGCGATATGGTGGTCAATTCTGTCGCAACAAGAGATGGAATAGGAACATTAAGTGAGAAAACATTACATTCCGTATTAAAGAATTATTATGAACCAGATTGCAGTAAACAGGAGATTAAGATAGGTGCCAAAGTTGCTGATATCATGAATGAATCTGGTATCATTGAGATACAGACACGGCAATTCAACAAACTTAGGGGGAAGTTAGGTGCTTTTTTACCAAAACATAAAGTTACTATTGTATATCCAGTTGCCTCCTGTAAATGGCTATGCTGGATTGATGAAACAACAGGAGAAATAACTCCTAGAAGAAAATCTCCCAAGAGAGGAAAACCTCAACAGATTTTTGTGGAATTATATAAGATTAAAGAATATTTGAATAATCCCAATCTTAATTTAAGAATTGTAATGGTAGAAGTAGAAGAATATCGTTTTCTTAACGGCTGGAGTAAGGACCGAAAGAAAGGATCTAGTTGCAGTGATCGAATTCCCATTGGATTAGAGGAAGAGATTAATATTGAATCAGCAGCAGATTATGGTAAGATGATTCCTGAGGAATTACCAGAGCAATTCACTACGAAGGATTATTCGAAGATAGCAAAGGTATCTGTCACACTAGCACAGGTGTCTTTGAATGTGATGTGTAGTGTTGGAGCGATTAATCTTGTTGGAAAACAAGGTAGGCTGAAACTATACGAACGTAATTATAATAAGGGGTTATAATTCGTATTGATAATAAATACAAGAAAGTTAATAAATAGAAATATTAATGAAATAAACTATAATAATTGTATTAATTGTTTATTGATATAAAAGAAGAAGCTGTCAAACGACGGCTTCTTCTTTTATATTAACTTGCATTACAGTTATTTTTATTTGATTACATTGAATACATCTTTAAGCGCAGGATATAGCATAGTAAATTTCTTGTATTGTTGATCATACGCCGATACTAGCTCAGAATTTGGTTCTACAGAATCAACTACTTGAATTAATGAACTTGTTGCTTCTTCAACGGTAGCATATTCTTTACAACCTACACAAGCTAGGATAGCAGCACCAAAGGCTGGACCTTCTTCGCTATTGATTGTATCAACAGTAACGTTCATTACATTAGCAATAATCTTCTTCCATAATGGACTCTTTGCACCACCACCATTAATACGAGTGCGTTCAATTGTTACACCAAGAGAGCGTGCGATCTCAAGACAATCTCTTAAGGAATAAGCAACACCTTCTAGAACAGCTTGCGTCATATCTGCACGCGTTGTATTCATTGTCATACCGATAAAGGTACCTCTAGCATCTGGATTGTTATGTGGTGTACGTTCACCCATTAAGTAAGGTAAGAAAAATACGTTGTTTTTACCGAGTTCGTTAATTTCTTTTTGTTCTGTTGCATAATCTTTTGTTCCGATGATTTCGTCCATCCACCACTTGTTTGAAGCAGCAGCACTTAGTGTTACACCCATAAGATGATATTTTCTATCCGCATGAGCGAATGAATGTAATGCGTTGTTATCATCTACGGCAAAGTTTTTACTTGCGATGAATACCACACCAGAAGTACCAAGAGAGATATTACACATACCATCACCAACTGTACCAGTACCAACGGCAGCAACAGCTTGATCACCGCCACCAATAATAACCTTAACAGTTGAAGGGAAATTTAATTCTGTGGCAACCGACTCTTTAACAGTTCCAATAACATCTGAACTTTCGTGAATCTCAGCTAATTGGTTCTCAGTAAGGCCAAGAATTGTAATCATATCCTTCGACCAACATTTATTCTTAACATCAAGTAGTAGCATACCAGAAGCATCTGATACATCTGTACAGTGGTTTCCAGTTAGACGGTAAGCTAAGTAGTCTTTTGGTAACATGATTTTTTGAATACGAGCGAAGTTCTCTGGCTCATTATTCTTAACCCATAGTAGCTTAGGAGCAGTAAAGCCAGTAAGTGCTATGTTCGCTGTGTACTGGGATAATTTCTCGCGTCCAATTTCGTTATTAAGGTAATCACATTCTTTTTGTGTACGACCATCATTCCATAAGATAGCTGGGCGTATAACGTGGTCATCTTTATCAAGAATAACAAGTCCGTGCATCTGGCCACTAAAGCTTAATCCATTAATCAATGTAGTATCACATTCGGCGGTTAGCTCTTTCAAACCAGCAATTGTTGCATTGTACCAATCTTCTGGATTTTGCTCTGACCAACCTGTTTGTGGGAAGAAGATTGGATATTCTTTTGAAACGATTTTCTTAATATCCCCTGTTGCATCCATAAGAAGAAGTTTAACCGCAGATGTACCTAAATCAATACCAATATATAACATGTAAATACCTCGTCCTTTCTATGTACTGGTGCTACGCAGTATTTGTTTAATCATTAAACTATATATTTAACATACTATAAATTTGACGGTTTGTCAATGAATACAAGATGATGATTTATACATATTGCATAGCTACTTGGTTGCCTACCTTTGAAAATGACACCCTAACCAGTATATGATTAAATCGAGTCTATATCTGGATAAGAAAGCAAAAAAGATTACCATAGAAGTGTAGGGACTACATTACTGTAGCAATTGGGGAAACACTTCATATGATAATCTTTTCTAATATATAAGCTAAGGGGGGGAGGAGTTATATATTATTCTATATTTATAGTAAATTATTTACCAAAATATCTTTCTAATAAACCTTGGAATGCTTTACCATGTCTAGCTTCGTCTCTAGCCATTTCATGAACTGTGTCATGGATTGCATCAAGGTTAGCAGCTTTAGCACGTTTAGCAAGATCGAATTTACCAGCAGTAGCACCGTTTTCAGCAGCTACTCTTAATTCAAGATTTTTCTTAGTGCTATCTGTTACTACTTCGCCTAATAATTCAGCAAATCTTGAAGCGTGGTCTGCTTCTTCATAAGCAGCTTTTTCATAGTATAAACCGATTTCTGGATAGCCTTCTCTGTGAGCAACACGTGCCATAGCAAGGTACATACCAACTTCTGTACATTCACCAGTGAAATTATCTCTTAAGTCCTTAATAATATCTTCACTAACACCTTGAGCAACACCAACAACGTGTTCAGCAGCCCAAGTCATTTCACCTACTTGTTCTGTGAATTTATCAGCGCCTGCGCCACAGATTGGACATTTATCTGGAGCTGAATCTCCTTCGTGAACATAACCACATATTTGACATACAAATTTTTTCATACTAATTTTCTCCTTTTCATGCTTTGCTTTATGTTCTAGAGAGTTATTAAACTTTCTAGTTTAAAATAAAAATAGTAATCATTACTGATATTGCTATGATACATTAGTTGAGAAACTTTGTCAAGTATATTTTCAATTATTTTTATTCTTTATATTAAATTGATATGTTTATAATTATTGCAAAGAGTTTCGAAGTTATTAACTCTAACTTCGCACATATAAAACTTCACTTAGAGTATTGTAAAGCTAATCAAAAGCGGGTTTTTCGCTGAATATAGAAGTTAGCTACGCCAAGGAATCTTCAAGTGCGAAGTTTTAGTTACTAATAAATATGTGATAGAGAAAGGTGTAAGGGGGGAGTGGTATAGATAAAACGGCTATAAAAAACCATATATAATAAAAATTATCATATATATGGTTTTTTATAGCCGCTTTATACTAATTTGGGAATTAAGGATAATTCTCTGCTTTTAAGCAATTTTCACATGTCCCGTAAAAGTAAACAGTATGACCATTAATCTTTCCTGGGAATGAAGCATTTGCAATTGCATTGATGTGTTCAATAGAGTCCATTTGAAGATCAATAATTTCGCCACACTGGCTACAGATAAGGTGATAATGTTGACCAATGTTTGCATCAAAACGATCACTTCCGTCGCCACAGGAAATCTTGATGATTTCACCGTGTTCAGCTAAGAGACTAAGATTACGATAAACAGTACCTAAACTGATATTGGGATATAATTTCTTTATATTCATATAAACTGTATCGGCAGTGGGGTGGCAGGTAGTACTTGCAAGATACTCTTTAATGGCTTCTCGCTGTCTACTATATTTTAGATTAGTCATAGTAACCTCCTTATCAAGATAATAGTAATCATTATTAATTATATGTTGATAAATAGAAATTGTCAAGGTATAACGGCAAGATAATATAGTAAGCAGGAATGTGAAAACCAATACTTCATAATTTGACATAATATACAAAATATATCTAATAATAAAGCGGATAGTGAAACAAGTCACTAATGTGTTTACATTGATTGGAATATTTGCTATAATATATCTATTAAACATCATTGATAAAAGTTTAACAAATGGTGCATAATAGACAAAAGAGAGGTGGAAGTAGAATAAGCAAATGTACATAAAATTGATATCTAAAGTCATATAGTAATATCTATAATATTCTCAATTAATGGACTAGTTATTGTGACTCATCGTTTCCGAAAGAAAAGTAGTTAGACTGATTGTACTATTATTAGGAGGTGTAGGCAACATGGCAATAGATAGTTTGTCAAAAGAGAAGTTCGAAGAATTGGGCGCATACATAGATTCGCTTCCTTCTAAAAAAGGAGAATTAATACGTGTTCTTCATCGTGCACAAGGTATATTCGGGTATCTCCCAAAAGAGGTACAGTTCTTTGTAGCGAGAAAGATGGATGTCCCAACATCTAAAGTTTACGGAGTGGTAACATTCTATTCTTATTTTTCTATGATTCCAAAAGGTGAATATAACATATCTGTTTGTCTCGGTACTGCTTGTTATGTTAGAGGAGCAGAGCCTGTATTAGATGAATTTAAAAAGCAGTTAGGTATATCCTGTAATGAGACCACTGCAGATGGTAAATTCTCGTTAAATGCGCTTCGTTGCGTGGGAGCTTGTGGATTAGCTCCAGTTGTTATGGTTGGAGACGAGGTTTATGGTAGGGTAACGAAGGATATGGTGAAAGACATACTGGCATCTTGCCTTAGTCATAATTAGCTAAACTGTAATGCCTATTTTCTCATCTACGGACTCGGCATCACTCTATGTAAACACTATTACATGTCGCTTAGCTTCCTTGTAGAATGAAAATATCCAATACAGTTTAGCCTAAGATGAATAGGCAAGACACCTGCTGAATATTAAGTTAAGTATATTCGGCAATTTTTCGCGCGTAATAAAACGGAAAAGACTAACAATCAAGGAGTTAGCGGGTTGTGCTTCGCACAAGGTCGCCAGACTTTGAAAGGAGTAAGTGTATTCATATGGCAAAGATTAATTCGATTGAAGAACTTTGTAATGTTAAAGCCAAAGCATTAGAAGCGCAGAAGAATCAAAAAATAACAATTCTAGTTTGTGGGGGAACTGGTTGTAAATCTGCTAATTCTGATTTAATTGTTAAAAATCTAGAGGAGGAACTAGCTTCGGAAAACCTTACGGATCGTGTTTCTGTTCTTATGACGGGATGTTTTGGTTTCTGTGAAAAAGGACCAATTGTGAAGATTCTTCCGGACAATACCTTCTATACAGAGGTAAAACCTGAAGATGCCAAAGAAATTATTCAAAGTCACATTGTGAATGGTGAGAAGGTAGAGAGACTTTTATATAAGGATCAAAATACTGGTGAATCCATTCCTGATTCAAAACATATGAACTTTTACAAGAAGCAGATGCGTATCGCATTAAGGAACTGTGGTTATATAGACCCAGCAGTAATAGAGCAGTACATAAGGGAAGATGGCTATCAAGCACTTGCAAGATGCCTAACAACTATGGAAGCAAAAGACATCATTCAAATTATGAAGGATTCAGGACTTCGTGGTAGAGGAGGAGCAGGTTTCCCTACAGGACTTAAGTGGGAGATAGCAAGCCGATATGATGCGGATGTAAAGTATGTTGTATGTAATGCAGATGAGGGGGATCCAGGAGCATTCATGGATCGTTCTATTTTAGAAGGTGATCCACATAGTGTTGTTGAAGCTATGGCGATTTGTGGATACGCAATTAATGCAACGAAAGGTCGTGTGTATATTCGTGCAGAATATCCACTTGCAATAACAAGACTTGAAAACGCAATCAAATCAGCTAGAGAATATGGATTATTAGGAGACAACATTCTTGGAACAGATTTCTGCTTTGATATTGAGATTACATTTGGTGCAGGAGCCTTCGTGTGTGGTGAGGAAACCGCTTTGTTACATTCTATGGAAGGAAGTCGTGGAGAACCTACAACAAAACCACCATTCCCAGCAGAGAGTGGTTTCTTTGGAAAACCAACGAATGTGAATAATGTCGAAACCTATGCTAATGTTGCCCAGATTATATTGAAGGGAGCAGATTGGTATCGTTCTATTGGTACGGAAAAATCTGCAGGTACGAAGGTGTTTGCCTTAGCAGGTAAGATTAATAATGTAGGATTAATTGAAGTTCCTATGGGTATTACTCTTCGTGAAGTTATCTTTGACATAGGTGGAGGAATTAAGGACGGAAAGAAATTCAAGGCAGTTCAAACCGGTGGCCCTTCTGGTGGTTGTTTAACGGAGAAAGATTTAGATACTCCAATTGATTTTGACAACTTAATAGCAAAAGGCTCAATGATGGGATCTGGCGGTATGATTGTTATGGACGAAGAAAGTTGTATGCCAGCGGTAGCTAAGTTTTACCTAGAGTTTACTAAGGAAGAATCTTGTGGAAAGTGTACACCATGCCGTGTTGGTACCACAAGATTATTAGAATTACTGACTTTAATCTGTGAAGGAAAGGGTGAGATGAAACATTTCGATGAACTCAGAAACCTTAGCCAGGTTATAAAGGATACTGCATTGTGTGGTTTAGGACAGACGGCTCCAAATCCAGTATTATCAACACTTGATGCATTCTATGATGAGTATGTAGCCCATGTTGTTGATAAGAAATGTCCAGCAGGAGTATGTCGTAAGCTACTATCTTATAAGATTGATGTGAATAAGTGTAAGGGTTGTACGTTATGTGCTAGAACATGTCCTAACAATGCAATTGAAGGCAAAGTTAAGGAAACACATATTATTAAAGATGAATTATGTATCAAGTGTGGAGCTTGTATGGAAAAATGTAAATTCGGTGCAATATCAAAAGGCTGATGAGGGAAGGAGTGATTCTTTTGGCAGACATGAAATCAATAAATGTAGTAATAGATAGGAAACAGGTAAGTGTTGCCCCTGGTAGTACAATACTAGATGCAGCGCAAAGTATTGGTATAGACATACCAACACTTTGTTATATGAGATTACATAACACGGAGTATAAGTGCCAACCAGCTTCTTGTCGTATATGTGTAGTAGAAGTTGAGGGAAGAAGAAATCTATGTCCTGCATGTGCAACACCAGTTATGGAGGGGATGGTTATTAAGACAAGTAGTATGCGTGTTCTTAGCGCACGTAGGATGATTGTTGAATTAATGATATCGGATCATCCCAATGATTGTTTAACTTGTACCAGATCTGGAGCATGTGAACTTCAGGATTTAGCAAGAAAAACAGGTGTTGTGGATATTCATTTATCAGGAAAATCGCAGTCTGAATATGAAATAAGAGAGAATAAAGCCATTGTACGTGATATGTCCAAGTGTATTATGTGCCGTCGTTGTGAGCAGATGTGTTCGGATATTCAATCCGTTCATGCCTTATCAGGCGTAGATCGTGGGTTTGAATCGGTTGTTGGAACTGCATTTGATGAATCCTTAGATAATACCATGTGTGTGGGGTGTGGGCAATGTGTAGCTGTCTGTCCAGTTGGAGCACTTATGGAAAAAGACGATACGGACCAGGTAATAAAAGCACTTGCTGATCCGAATATGACAGTTGTGTTCCAAACAGCTCCCGCTACAAGAGTAGCAATCGGGGAAGAGTTCGGTTTGGAGCCAGGTACGGATGTAACAGGTAAGTTAGTTACTTCGCTTAAGGATTTGGGTGCAGATTATGTATTTGATACGGATTTTGCAGCAGATCTTACCATTATGGAAGAAGGAACAGAGTTAATCGATAGATTAAACAAGTTCTTGAATGGTGAGAAGACAGCATTACCACTATTAACTTCTTGTTGTCCAGGGTGGGTGAATTTTTATGAGTCTAATTATCCAGATATGTTAGATTTACCATCTACTGCTAAATCACCTCAAGGTATGTTTGGTGCGGTTGCAAAGAATTACTTTGCAGAGAAATTAAACATTGATCGTAAGAAGATGTTTGTCGTATCGGTAATGCCATGTACTGCTAAAAAAATTGAGGCAGACAGAGATGAATTAAAAGAAGACGGTAATCCAGATGTGGATGTAGTTCTTACAACAAGAGAAGTAGCGCGTCTTATTAAGTTAGCCAATATAGATTTTGTAAACCTTCCAGATGGTGATTACGATAGCCCATTGGGGGAATCAACAGGTGCAGCGGTTATCTTTGGTGTAACTGGAGGGGTATTAGAGGCGGCTTTGCGTACGGTTTATGAAGTCCTAGAGAAGAAGACTTTACCAAGGGTTGAATTCGAAGCAGTTAGAGGATTCGATGGTTTGAAAGTAGCTACGGTTACGATTGCAGGGCAGGATATTAATGTTGCGGTCGCGCATGGTCTATCCAATGCAAGAAAAGTTATGGAAGAGATTAAGAATGGTAATCCAAGGAATCTACATGCAGTTGAAGTTATGGCATGTCCAGGAGGTTGTATCGGCGGTGGTGGTCAACCATATCATTATGGTGACGGAGATATATTGAAGGCACGTACGAATGCAACTTACCAGATTGATGAGGCGAAGGTAATTAGAAAATCTCATGAGAATCCTGCAATTAAAGCACTTTATGAAGAGTATTATGAAGAACCAGGTAGTGAGATCGCACATCATCAATTGCACACACGCTATACATATCGTGAAAGATATTAGTGTAGGCTATTGTTGTTAACTTGGGAGGTAGGAATATGATTGTTACAGTTTGTATAGGTAGTTCCTGTCATCTAAAAGGTTCACGGGAAATTATAGAAAAGTTACAACATTTACTACACGAAAATAAATTAGAAAAGGAAGTTGAACTTCGTGGTTCATTCTGTATGGGTGAATGCATGAATGGAGTATGTGTAAAGATCGAGGAAGAATTGTTTTCCCTTAGCCCAGCGGTAGTGGAAGAATTCTTCTTGGAACAAATTCTTAAAAGACTGGCATAAGGAAGGGTGGAGCTATGAACGTAATTGGTTTTAAAGAGGCAAAATGTAAGAATTGCTACAAATGTGTTAGAACTTGTGAAGTAAAGGCAATACAAGTTAAAAATGAACAAGCACAGATTATAAATGACATGTGTATTCTATGTGGGCACTGTCTAGAAGCATGTCCACAAAATGCAAAAACATTCATTAGTGATCTAGAGAAAGTAAAGGATTACATTGCAAGCGGTTATAAAACAGTTATATCCATAGCTCCTTCTTATGCAGGTATTATGAAGTTCAATAACTCAGGACAGATTGTTACGGCACTCAAGAAATTAGGTTTCTATCAAGTGCGTGAGACCGCTGAGGGAGCAGTCTATGTTACGAATGAATATGAAAGATTAATTAAAGAAGGAAAGATGCGTAATATTATTACGACAAGTTGCCCAAGTGCAAATGATTTAATTGAAATCTATTATCCAAGTTTAGTAGATGAGATGGCACCTGTTGTATCGCCAATGATAGCGCATGGAAAAATGATTCGAGAGGTTTTAAAAGAAGAAGTTAAGATTGTATTCCTTGGTCCATGTATGGCAAAGAAACGAGAAGCCCAAGGGGATGAAAGGACAAGGGGATACATAGATGCAGTAATTAATTTTGAGGAAATAGAGAAGTGGTTAGCTAAGGAAAAGATTCACATTACGGATTTAGAACCAATGGAGTTTGATAATAGTAATCCGGCGGTGAATCGTCTGTATCCCATTAGTAGTGGAGTAATTAGTTCGGTTGTAGCAATGGAAGAGGATGCAGAAGTAAGGAAATATCGTAAACTCTATGTACATGGCATTAAGAATTGTATGGAATTGTTTGCGAGTATGGAATGTGGAGAAGTAGAAGGTTGTTTTATTGAAGCTAATATATGTAATGGTGGCTGTATTAAGGGACCAGCAGTGAGCAGGAAAGAGATCTCGCGGTTTAAGGTGAAGTTAGATATGGAGGAATCCATTAGAAAGGAAGCTCCAAATCAAAGCGAATTCCATAATTTAAATAAAGGGTCTTTGGCTAAAACTTTCAAAAACCGAGCACCAGAAGAATCGATGCCATCAGAAGATGAATTAAGGAAGATCTTAAAGAAAACTGGAAAAGTGAAGAAGGATCAAGAACTTAATTGTGGTGCTTGTGGTTATCCAACGTGCAGGGATAAAGCAATTGCCGTATATCAAGGGAAAGCAGAACTAACGATGTGTATACCATATATGCATGAGAAAGCACAGTCTATGGCTAACATAGTGCTAGATACTACACCGAATATAATTATTGTTGTAGATGCTGATATGAAGATTGTTGAGTTTTCAGGGGCTGCTACAAGGTACTTTCGTGTAACAAGAACAGAAGCACTTAATAAGTATCTCTATGAGTTCATTGACCATACGGATTTTGAAGAGGTAATGTCGACTCATACTAACATCTATGGTAAGAAGGTAGATTATCCAGATCGTAAGTTAGCTACGTTGCAGAATATTGTTTATATAGAGGAACAGAACAATGTTTTAGGGATTTTCCAAGATATCACTAGGGTGGAAGAGAAAAAACAACAAGCATATAAGGTGAAAGTAGAGACAATTGAGATGGCGCAAAGAGTAATTGATAAGCAGATGTTAGTGGCACAACAAATTGCTGGATTATTAGGTGAGACCACAGCAGAGACGAAAGTGACGCTAACGAAATTAAGAGATACCATATTGAATGACGGAGAAGAGTAAGTCGATGAAACCATTGGCTTTGCAGCAGGGGGGAAGAACGATATGAGTATTAGCATAGATGTATCCTATAAGAGCTTAAACAAGCATCATGAGGAATTGTGTGGAGATAAAGTTGAGATTTTAAAGACTGAAAACTCTAATATAATTATTCTAGCAGATGGGATGGGAAGTGGTGTAAAGGCAAATATTCTCGCCACATTAACATCTAAGATATTAGGAACTATGTTTTTGAATGGTGCAAATATTGATGAGTGTGTAGAGACAATTGTTAAAACATTACCGGTATGTCAAGTCAGGCAAGTGGCATATTCTACTTTTAGCATTTTGCAGATTTTTCAAGACGGGAAAGCGTATCTTGTTGAATTTGATAATCCGAGTTGTGTGTTTGTAAGGGATGAGAAGTTGATTCGCCTACCGTTTACAGAACGAATTATTGCAGATAAAAAGATTCGCGAATGTAGGTTTGACGTTAAGCTAAATGATTGCTTGGTGCTTATGAGTGACGGAGTGATTCATGCAGGTGTTGGTCAGGTGTTAAACTTTGGCTGGACTTGGGACCATATGGCGGAGTATACCCTTGAATCAACGAAGAAGACATTATCAGCATCAAGGTTAGCCTCCATTCTTAGTAGGGCATGTGATGATTTGTATATGCAAACACCAGGTGATGATACAACCATAGCAGTAGCTAGAATTATTGATAAAAAGGTTGTTCATATCTTCACAGGACCGCCAAGGAGGAAAGAGGATGACGAGACCTTAATGCAAGATTTCATGAGTGGAGAAGCACAAAGAATCGTTTGTGGTGGCACAAGCGCCAATATTGTATCGCGTGTTTTGAATAGAGAGATTATAACTTCTTTAAATTATATTGATCCAGATATACCACCAACAGCTCATATTGATGGATTTAGATTGGTGACAGAAGGGGTATTAACCTTGAACCGGGCAGTATCTCTTTTGAAGAAGTATGTGGAAGAGAGTATTGACGAGAATTTCTTTATAGAATTAGATAAGGAGAATGGTGGTTCAAAGTTGGCTAAGGTCTTAATTGAGGAATGTACATCACTCAAGATGTATGTAGGAAAAGCCATCAATGTAGCTCATCAGAATCCTAATCTACCTTTTGATCTCAGTATTCGAATGCACCTAATTGAGCAACTGAAGGAATATATGAAGAAGATGGGAAAGGAAGTCTCTGTTAGGTATTACTAATGGTATGTATAAGGAGGGGCCAATCAAAGGTATGAAGAGCGGTGGCTATACCGCTATTAGAAATATTCAAAAAGGAAGTATTCTCGTTATACTAAAAAACTAAAGTTGGGAGCTTAATCTTCCAACTTTAGTTTTTTTATTATAGCTTCTATCTCATTAGCACTTGCGAAAATATATTCATCTTCTAAATAAGGAATAAATAACATACACGCATTCCTATAGATCATACCTTTATACATATTTAATTTTTCATTTGTTCCATTACCATAGCTATGTTTTTCAGGACTTTCTGGCATATCATAATTATCTAACATTTCGGCTAAAAGTAAAGGTTTTATAGTATCAAAACTAGTATCAATTTCTTTAATGAACTGATCATAGCGCGCTATATCTTCATCATATATACATTTTTCTTGGATGATTTTTGTTATGTCAGTATATACATTTTCCCAAATTAATAGATAGTCCTCTTGATAATCTCTTACTTCAATTTCACATAGATTTGGTTTGTTAAAGATTTTAATAAAATATTCATCAATAGGATTATTCATAAAATAGTAGTTTGAATAATTACTAGTGATTTCTTCTTTAATTGTAATACTATTACTTTTTCGATCATCCTTTTTTTCCTTTAAGATATAAAAACATAAGAAAAAAATTATAACAGATAAAGTTAATATAATGAATATAAGTATTTTAAAAAGACTCTTTTTCATAAAATGATTATCTCCCTAGTCTTCGCATTAACTTTTTTTCTTGAATTTGCTTAGTGTATATGTGAACCTTTATAAATGATTTGACGCATCAATTTACAAGCATGTAAGTTAATGATTGACTTCATGCAATGTCTCACGGGGTAACACACTTATGTGCGCTGTGGCAGGAGTGCGGATACATACCCAAAGAGAAGGAGAATTACAAACGAAAATTGTAATTCTCCTTCTACATACTCATATAACTAGAAAGTTCGTATTACTAGTTTCTATTGTTATAAGTGATATATGTGTTATAAGTGATATGCGTGATAAAAGTGAAATATAAGTTTCTCTTATAATTCGCAGTTATTAACTGTTCTTGGGAATGGGATTACGTCACGGATGTTTGTCATACCTGTTAAGTACATTACACATCTTTCAAATCCAAGACCAAATCCAGCATGTCTAGTGGAACCGTATTTTCTGAGGTCTAAGTAGAAGTCGTAATCTTCTTCTTTTAATCCTAATTCATTCATACGAGCAACTAATTTTTCATAGTTATCTTCTCTTTGGCTACCACCAATGATTTCGCCGATACCAGGTACAAGTAAGTCCATGGCAGCGACTGTTTTATTATCATCATTAAGTTTCATATAGAAAGCCTTGATTTCTTTAGGATAATCTGTTACGAATACTGGTTTTTTGAATACTTGTTCAGTAAGGAATCTTTCATGTTCTGTTTGTAAATCACAGCCCCATGATACTTTGTAATCAAAGTTATCGTTGTTCTTTTCAAGAATTTCGATAGCTTCTGTATAAGTAACATGTCCAAAATCAGAAGATGCTACATGTTGTAAACGTTCGATTAATCCTTTATCAATAAATGAATTGAAGAAGCTCATTTCTTCTGGTGCATGTTCAAGTACATATTTGATTACGTATTTGATCATGTTCTCAGCAAGAATCATATCATCTTTTAGGTCAGCGAATGCGATTTCTGGTTCAATCATCCAAAACTCAGCTGCATGTCTTGTAGTATTAGAATTCTCTGCACGGAAAGTTGGTCCGAATGTATAGATGTTACGGAATGCCATCGCATAAGTTTCACCATTTAACTGACCACTTACGGTTAGGTTTGTTTCTTTACCAAAGAAATCTTGTGAGTAGTCAACACTGCCATCTTCAGTTTTAGGTACTTCATTCATATCTAGAGTAGTAACTCTAAACATCTCACCTGCACCTTCACAGTCACTGCCTGTGATTAATGGAGTGTGAACATATACGAAATCTCTTTCTTGGAAGAATTGATGAATAGCGTATGCGATAAGAGAACGTACACGAAATACAGCTTGGAAGGTATTCGTTCTTGGTCTTAAGTGAGAGATTGTTCTTAAGTATTCCATTGAGTGTCTCTTCTTTTGAAGTGGATATTCAGGAGCGGAAGCACCTTCGATCTCGATTTCTTCTGCTTGAATTTCGAAAGGTTGTTTTGCTTGAGGTGTTGCTACAAGTTGTCCTTTGATAACGATAGCAGCGCCAACATTTAGTTTAGAAATATCAGCAAAGTTGCTTAATTTGTCACTGTACACGATCTGTAATGTTTCGAAGAATGTTCCATCATTAACAACGATAAATCCGAATGTTTTGGAATCACGAATACTTCTTACCCATCCACCTACTTCAACTGTTTGGCCGATGAATTTATCTTTTTCTTTGTATAACTCTCTAATTGTAACTAGATTCATCTTAGATTAACTCCTTTAACATAATAATATTAAGTATTTTTGACAGTTTTGCCACAAAATCTTCATTATCTTTTTTTTATTATAACATAATTAATTGGTAATACAAGTATTACTATTCAGCCGTTGGCTTCATAGCAACAAATTATGTACAGTATGTCCCGGGTTTTCTGTGACTTTTTTCGCTCACTTACAAAAAAACTTGCTTTGACTGGCTGAACTGTAAAGTACAAGTCTAACTAGGGAAAACCTTGTCTATACAATCATTAATAGAGTGTGCTATACTACTAGGATATAAAGTCGATTGCGAAACTCTTCTACATGCCTAAAACACATTGTTATGTCTTTAGACATTACAAGGAGTTTCGTAATTGCCTAATTAAGATATAACAATTAGGAAGGAGTAAGATTTTAGCTATGAAAGTCTTATTAGCAGCAATTAATGCAAAATATATTCATTCTAACTTAGCAGTTTATTGTTTGAAGTCGTATGCGAAGAAATACGAAGATCATATTGAACTAGCTGAATTTACGATAAATCATTATACAGATTATATTATTCAGGAGATTTATAAGAAAAAGCCAGATGTCTTAGCGTTATCCTGTTATATCTGGAATATAGAGATGGTAGAGGAGGTTGCAGAAGAATTGCATAAACTTTTACCAAATATGAAGATATGGCTAGGTGGACCAGAAGTTTCCTATGATGCGAAAGAAAGAATGGGGCGTATTCCTTATCTTACAGGGATTATGATTGGAGAAGGAGAAGAAACCTTCTTACAATTGATGGAACATTATGTAGATGGAAAAGGGAAATTAGAAGATATTAAAGGACTTGCCTTTCGTGAAAGCTTATACGAAGACGAAACGGTTAAGGTAACCCTACCGAGAGAACAATTAGATTTAAGTACAGTTCCATTTCCTTATGAGAATATAGATGATTTTAAGAATAAGATTATCTATTATGAGTCAAGCCGTGGGTGCCCATACTCATGTAGTTATTGTTTATCTTCTATTGATAAGAGAGTCCGTTTACGTAATATTGATTTGGTATTACGTGAACTAAAAGTGTTTTTGGATAATAAGGTACCACAAGTAAAATTTGTAGATCGAACTTTTAATTGTAATCGCGCACATTCATTAGCAATCTGGAGATTTATTCATGAGAATGATAATGGAATAACGAATTTCCATTTTGAAATCTCGGCGGATATATTAACGGAAGAAGAACTAGAAGTCTTATCAAAGATGAGACAAGGTTTGGTGCAATTAGAGATTGGAGTACAATCAACCAATGAAGAGACGATTCAAGCAATTGATCGTAAAATGAACTTGGATAAATTAAGAAAAGCAGTTGACCGTGTGAATAGTGGTTTGAATATTCATCAACATCTAGATTTAATCGCGGGTCTTCCATATGAAGATTATGAGTCCTTCCGTAATTCTTTTAATGAAGTATATTCGATGAGGCCAAATCAACTACAGCTAGGGTTTTTGAAAGTGCTAAAGGGTTCTGCAATGCACACGTTTAGTAGACAAGGTTGTATCACGTATAAGAGCCATGCACCATATGAGGTATTATTTACAGATTGGATGTCTTATGACGAAGTGTTACAATTAAAACAGGTAGAAGACATGGTTGAAGTTTATCATAATAGTGGGCAATTTACGTACAGTATTCAGTATTTGGAACATTTCTTTGAAACACCTTTTGACTTCTATCAAGAAATTGGTCAATATTATGAAGAACAGAAACTAAATAGTATGAGTCATACGAGAATGAGCCGTTATGAAATATTACTTCGATTTATGGGTGAGCGTACTCGGGGTAAGGCAACAAGTGAGAAGGCTGCGTATACATTTGATATGAAAGTACTAGAAGCAATCCTCTTATACGATCTATATCTAAGAGAGAATCTTAAGAGTAAACCAGATTTCTTATCAACAAATGAAGTAGAACGTGAGATCTATCACCATTTCTTTGTGGAAGAAGAGTCTGTTAAATCATATCTTAAGGGGTATGAGGAGTATACTGGTAAGCAAATTAGTAGATTGACTCATATGGAGAAGTTCGCTTATGATATTATTGAATCAGCAGGTACGGGACAGGCAGTAGTAAAAGAAGAATATATTCTATTCGACTATAAGAATCGAAATCCACTTGATCATGCAGCTTGTACCCACATATTTGAGAAGAGGAATGAAACTGAACTATATTATATAGGTAACAAGGAAAGAGCGTTGTTATAAGGATTAGAAAGATAGGGAATGTTTATGGCAAAGAGAAGAATTACTAAGGCGGAGCAAGAAAGAATTAAGCAGATTCTTGATAGACTTGATATGACGTATACTAGAGAGTATAAGTGCTATCTAAACCATGAGAATGCATGGCAATTATTAATTGCCACAATGCTCAGTGCACAATGTACAGATGAAAGAGTTAATCTTGTCACAAAGGATTTATTCAAGAAGTATCAGTCGTTAGAAGATTTTGCAAAAGCAGACTTAAAGGAACTAGAAAAGGATATCCATTCTACTGGCTTTTATCGTAATAAAGCAAAGAATATAATTGCATGTGCTAATAAGATTATCTTAGAGTATGGTGGGGAAGTTCCAAGAACAGTAGAAGAGTTAACCTCCCTTGCTGGGGTTGGTAGAAAAACAGCCAATGTAATACGTGGAAATATATTTAATGAGCCTAGTATTGTTGTAGATACTCATGTAAAACGAATCTCTAAGAAATTAGGATTTACGAAAGAAGAAGATCCAGAGAAGATTGAATTTGACCTCATGGAGGTACTTCCGAAGGACCATTGGATCTTGTATAATATACAAATCATCACACATGGAAGAGGTATCTGCACGGCAAGAAATCCACAATGTAGTGAATGTTTCCTTCAAGATTTATGTAAGGCTGGTGGAGCCACTACTGCAAAACGTCAATCTAAGACAAAGGCAAAAACAATGTAACAGGAGATGCAATTATGAAATTCTTCTTTGTGCATAAAACACTTTGGTGTCCATTAAGTACTACAAAGAGTTTCATAATTGTTTATGAATGCAGTGCAGAGGAGGAACTATGTGTAGAAATTACGTTGCACTTGATATAGAAACAACAGGTTTACGACCCGAGCAAGATGAGATTATTGAAATTGGAGCTGTAAGATATAGGGAAGGGGTAGCAATTGAGACATATACCTCCCTGATTAAACCAAACACGGTAGTATCATCAAGAATTACCGAGATAACGGGAATTACCAATGAGATGGTGGAAAACGAACGTCCAAGTAAGGAAGTCCTACCGGAGTTTCTTGAGTTTGTAGGTGATGAAGATATTATTGGTCACAACGTTCGGTTTGATTATAGTTTTCTAAAGGCACATGCTTATAAGCAAAAGAAAGGTTTCGATAATAAAGCAATCGATACGCTGTATCTTGCAAAGAAATTACATCCAGAGCTTGAGAGTCGTGCACTTAGTGCGATGTGCCTACACTATGGAATAATTAATGAACACGCACATAGAGCATATGACGATGCGAAAGCATGTGCTGAGTTGTATGAAAAGATGTATAATCAATTTGGTGAAACTAACACAGAATTGTTTCGAGCGAAGATGATCAACTACAAGGTGAAAAAGGAAGAAAGTATCACAAATAGACAAAAATTCTACTTGAATGATTTAATGAAATATCATAAAATAAACCTTGAAACGCCAGTTGATAGTTTAACAAAAAGTGATGCTTCAAGGTTAATTGATAAAATTATATTAAATTATGGAAGAATTTCTTTTTAAATAATAATGTTTTTGTCAATACTATTCACAAAGGAGACTCTTAAGATAGCTGATTACATTATTTTTATTTGGGCTGTTCATAAGTTTGGCAGCTTCTAGTAAAGATTTAATCTGTTCTGTACTATTTGATGATGAATAGATATCACCAAGTAAAGTATACGAAGCAGCGATGTCTGTTTTACAAACAACAGCGAACTCTAAAACGGTTCTAGCATCTGAGAGGTTGTTTGAATTGTATAAGGATTTTCCCCATTGTTGAAGAGTTCTAATTAATTCAGTATATCCGTTATCGCAGTCCATAAGGAATGGGAAGTTTGCAGCACCATAAGCTAATTTGAGGTCAGTGTTTGTCTGGCTTGAAAGGTTCAACAACTTTCTATCTGCAAGTCTTTTGATTGTATCTTGATACCGATTAATATCACTATTATCGGTGTCTTGGAAGGGAAGAGACTCCATAGGGATTATGATGTAAGGAAGATTAGAAATATCTTTTTTACGAACAAAATTGGATTCTCGCTCTTTATCCCAAAAGGTTTTAGCTGCATTTTCTCTATTTTTGTTTGTTTTGGAAGATGAAGACCGAATCAAGATAGATATAAAACCAAGGATGAAGAATATTGATATAATGATAAGCATATGGTAACGCACCTTTCTGATAAAATGATTAATTTAATAAATAATATAAATAAAGAGGTGATAAAATGATTAATTTTAATAACAAAAAAACAAAAAAAACTATTTCAACAGTAATAATCATAATATTAGTCTTATCTATGATCGTTCCAGTAGTACTTGACGCATTCGTACGATAGTTTAGTAGAATACAGGTTATTTTGCTTTAACTATACATAATATTTATAAAGTTGTCAATTAGTCCATAATAGGCAATATTGAGTATAAAATGGCCATAATAGGCTATGAATAATTACTTGATAAATTTATGAATTATGTTAAAATGTAACCTAGGTTATTAGAAGCGTAAATAAAAGGGGATAATGTAAATGAATAAGAAAAAGATTACCCTAATAGTGGTAAGCGCAGTACTTCTAGTGGCAATTATATTAACTGGGGCGTATATAACAATATCCGCTTCCATTGATGATAATACCATCTGTAAGGGAGTATTCATTGAGTCTGTAGATGTAGGCGGAATGACAATGGAGCAAGCGCAAGAAGCAGTCGATAATTATATCGCTGATAGGGCGAAGAAGAAGATTACCATACAAGTAGATAACGAGTCTGTGTCTAGTACACTTCAAGAACTTGGATACCAAGTTAATGAGAATGATGTAGTAGCAGAGGCGATGAAGATTGGAAAATCAGGAAACATTATTAAAAGATACAAAGAAGTTAAAGATATTGAAAAAGAAAATAAAATCTTTGACTTAGAATTTACTATGAATCAGAAAAAAGTCCGTGATCTAGTTAAAGAAGAGTGTACGAAGTACGATGTTCCGGCTGAAAACGCGACTATGAAACGCGAGAATGGTGGATTTGTTTTCACAGAACATGTTGTTGGAAGTAAAATAGACGTGGATGCGACAGTACAAGCAATCAGTGATTCTATAATGAATGACTGGGATGGTCAAGATATTGCGATTACAGCTACTGTTATTGAGGATATTCCAGAATATACAGCTGAAGATTTAAGAGAATGTACAGACGTTCTTGGTACAGCGACAACAAACTTCTCAGATTCCAAACAAGCTCGTGTCAATAATGTTTCAGTTGCCACAAACTTTGTTAATGGAACAGTAGTATTACCAGGTGAAACATTCTCCGTTTATGAGTCTATTGCACCTATCACAATTGCGAATGGTTATATGAAGGCTGGTGCCTATGAGAATGGTCTTGTTGTAGAAAGTGAAGGCGGTGGTGTTTGCCAAGTTTCCTCCACATTATATAATACAGTATTAAAATCAGAATTAGAAATTGTGGAAAGAGCACCACATTCGATGATTGTATCGTATGTAAAACCTTCCGCAGATGCTGCAATAGCGGGGACCTATAAAGATCTTAAGTTTAAGAACAGTACAGATGCACCAATCTATATTGAAGGGTATCTTGTTGGTAGAAATGTTACATTTACAATCTATGGTAAGGAGACAAGACCTTCTAATCGTACGATTGAGTATGTATCAGAGGTTTTAGAAACAACTCAACCACCAAAAGATGTTATAACAGTTGATGAGTCATTACCATCTTCTTACTATAAAGTAACTTCTCCAGCGCATACTGGTTATAAGGCGCGTTTATGGAAAGTAGTTTATGTAGATGGTGTAGAGACCGAACGTATTCAAATTAACTCAAGTTCTTACAATGCTTCTCCAAAGTACGTTACGATTGGTAAGGAAGAAGTAAAAGAAGAGGAAACTACGGACGAAGAAGATAAGAATACAGATAAAGACAAGGATAAAGATAAAGATAAAGACAAAGATAAAGACAAGACTGAGATAGATAAACCTGCTACAGATGACGTTACAGGTGAAGAAGATACTCCTAATGAGGAGGAAAATTCACAAACGGAAGATGAAGAAGTAAGCGGAGAGGAATAACTAGGCTTGTTTAAGTCGAGAGAACCATCGACTTTGATATGGAGGCTTTTACACGAATGTTTTTCGAAAATCAAACGATTCTAAAGTTGTGATCACTTGAAAATTTTGTGTAAGGGCCTCTTTATATTTTAGTGTAAGGTTGGAAGAGTTTTAATATTATGAAAGGGGCCATGCGTTGCTTTCTTTCAACCCGTTTTATGTAGCAGTATCACAAGCAAGTTTGTGATATGCATGGATAATAATGAAAGTAGGAAAAATACCAGAAACCGTATTGAAAAGATCGGTATTTAAACAAATTAGACACAGAAGAGAAGAGGTATTAGTTCGGCCAGGTGTTGGGCTTGATTGCGCTGCTATAGCTGTTGGTGAGGGGGAAGCAATCGTCCTTTCAACAGATCCTATTACAAGCACGGCGAATAATATCGGTGACTTGGCAATCCATATTACTGCTAATGATATCGCGGTAAGTGGTGCTGAAATGATTGGAGTTATGTTAACGATTATTATGCCTGAAAAAGGTCGCGAATCTGACCTACGATTGATGATGCAAAAGATAGAGGCGTGTTGTGCTTCGTTGAATATAGAAGTTATGGGTGGACATACAGAAGTATCTAGAGCGGTAAATCAAATTATCGTTACTGTTACAGGAGTAGGTAAGATTGCAAAAGAAAAATTAGCAAATCCACAAAGAATGAGAGAAGGACAGGAAATCGTTATGACAAAATGGGCTGGTTTAGAAGGAACAGCAATCATAGCGAATGAAAAGAAAGAAGAATTATGTACACGATATACTAGCGAGTTTATTGAGGGGGCTAGTGAATTAATTAAACATATATCAATTGTAAAAGAAGCGAAAATTGCTTCAGAACATAATGCTATTATGATGCATGATGTGACAGAGGGGGGTATATTCGGTGCTCTATGGGAAGTTGGGGCAGCTGGTGGTGTAGGCATGGAGATTGATCTAACCAAAATCCCAATGAAACAAGAAACAGTAGAAATCTGTGAATTTTTCGATATTAATCCATATTTATTAATATCAAGTGGTAGTCTCTTAATTGTAACAGAGCGTGCGAATGAATTGATTACACACCTAGAAAGAGAGGGTATCCCTGCAACTATTATTGGAAGAATTACTGATAATAATGAAAGAATAGTAGTTAATGATTATGAAAGACGTTACTTGGAACCACCTAAAGCCGATCAACTATATAAAGTGTTAGGTAAGTAGAATGAAAGGAGTTTATTATGAGACAAAGAATCTTAAAAGCAATTGATAAGAACAGTAAACTTACAAGTAAAGAGTTAGCTAGTATGCTTGGCATGACAGAGGAGATTGTAGACGCGGAACTTCGAGCAATGGAGAAGGAATCCATAATATGTGGATACCCTACGTTAATTAATTGGGATAAGACGGATAATGAGCGTGTTACAGCTTTAATTGAACTTAAAGTTACACCACAAAGAGGCGAAGGTTTTGATAAAATCGCAGAACGAATCTATAAGTTTGAAGAAGTAGAATCGGTATATCTAATGTCTGGCGGATTTGATTTGACGGTAATCATCGATGGTAAAAGCATGAGAGAAGTTGCTAACTTTGTCTCTAGCAAACTTGCACCAATGGACTCGGTACTTAGTACAGCAACTCATTTTGTTTTGAAGAAATACAAAGAACATGGTATGGAATTAGATAATAAGAAAGTTGACGAAAGGATGTTGGTGACACCATGAGAAATCCATTATCAAATAAAGTTGTTGGTATTCAGCCTTCTGGCATTCGTAAATTCTTCGATATTGTAAGTGAGATGAAAGATGCTATATCATTAGGTGTTGGTGAGCCTGATTTTGATACACCATGGCATATTCGAGAAGAAGGAATCTATTCTTTGGAAAAGGGAAGGACCTTCTATACGTCTAACGCCGGTTTGAAAGAGCTTAAGATAGAGATATGTAATTACATAAATCGCAAATGTCATGTGAAATATGATTATAATAAAGAAGTAATGGTAACCGTTGGTGGTAGCGAGGCAATTGACATAGGACTTCGTGCTATGTTAGATCCAGGTGATGAAGTACTGATTCCACAACCTTGTTACGTATCCTATGTACCATGTGTTACTTTGGCTGACGGTGTTCCTGTCATCATAGAATTAAAAGAAGAGAACAACTTCAAGTTAACAAAGCAGGAGTTATTAGATGCAATTACAGATAAAACTAAGGTATTAATTCTACCATTTCCTAATAATCCAACTGGAGCAATAATGGAATATGAAGATTTAGTTGATATCGCTGAAGTTGTGAGAGAACATGACTTATATGTTATGTCTGATGAGATATATTCAGAACTTACTTATGGAAGACACCATGTGTCTATAACATCACTTCCAGGAATGAAAGAAAGAACTATATTAATTAATGGTTTTTCGAAGTCTTACGCAATGACAGGATGGCGTTTAGGTTATGCATGTGCGCCTGAAATTATTATGGAACAGATGATTAAGATACATCAGTTTGCTATTATGTGTGCACCTACTACAAGTCAATATGCTGCTGTTGAGGCATTACGTAACGGAGATAATGATGTTTTAATTATGAAAGAAGCATATGATGCCAGAAGACGATTCTTGATTGATGAATTAAGAAGAATAGGCTTTGATTGTTTTGAACCATATGGTGCTTTTTATGTATTCCCAAGTATTAAGAAGTTTGGTATGACTTCGGAAGAATTCGCTGAAACATTATTGAGAGAAGAGAAAGTTGCAGTTGTTCCAGGTACTGCTTTTGGTGAATGTGGAGAAGGATTTCTTCGTATATCATACGCATATTCTATTGAAAACCTTAAGGTGGCGTTAGAGAGAATTGAAAACTTTGTTAATAACCATAAACTAAATTAATAGAATTTAATATTAAATTAGACATATATGTAAAGAATCTGAGAATTCTTTCTTTGATATTGTTGATAATGCTTGAATTATGCAACTTAAGTATGATAATATTAAAGTACTAACTTGGGAGGAATGTATATGGGTGATTTGAATGCAGATTTTGTCAATCCATTTTTGCTATCAGCGACCAAAATATTAAAAGATATGTGCTTTGTTGATACGAAGATTGGTAAGCCCTATATTAGGGATAATATAGATAATGATAGTGTAATTATTATGTTAGGTATTACAGGGCAACTACGTGGACAAGTAGTGATTTTACTAAATCAATTGGCTGCCTGCGATTTAGCAAGTAAGATGATAATGATGCCAGTTTCAGAGATAGATGAACTTTCAGGAAGTGCTATTTGTGAACTTGGGAATATGATTTTAGGTAATGCTGCCACTGTATTTTCTACAAAAGGTTTAGCGATAGATATTACACCACCTTCTTTGTGTATAGGAAAAATGGCATTCATGAATGTAAGCAAATCCATCTGTGTACCATTATCCTATGATGATGATAAAGTAATTGAATTAAATATAGGTATTGTATAAAAGGATTACTATTCTCCCGAGATATTTGTGGCTGAATAATAGCTAAAAGGAGACTGTTTAATGTTTAATATTATATTACATGAACCGGAAATACCTGCGAATACAGGTAATATAGGAAGAACTTGTGTTGCTACAGGAGCCAAACTTCATCTTATTGGACCACTTGGGTTTAGTTTAGATGAGAAACAATTAAAACGTGCAGGACTGGATTATTGGAAAGATCTCGATGTAACGGTTTATGATGATTTCGATGATTTTATGAAGAAAAATCCTGATGCGAAGATTTATATGGCTACAACAAAAGCAGTACATGTGTATAGTGAAGTACAGTATGAACCAGATTGTTTTATTATGTTTGGTAAGGAAAGTGCAGGAATACCTGAAGATATTTTGTTGCAGCATAAAGATACATCAATCCGTATTCCGATGATTGGAGATATTCGCTCTCTTAATCTTTCGAATTCGGTAGCGATAGTATTATATGAAGCAGTTCGTCAGAATAATTTTTCGCACATGCAGTTAGAAGGGCATCTTCATCACCACTCATGGAGCGAAGCAGAATAGACATTAGTTTATAAAAGCAAAACTCAATTTACTTTTTTCAGGGCGTCTAATATGACGTACTATGATACAAAACACGCTGTGCACCTAAGTACTTTAGGTGCTGCGCTATTGTTTCTTTGTCATAGTACGTCAACTTAGACGCAAGTGAAGTTATTGAGAGTTTTGCTTTTGTTTTTTATCTATACATAGATAGCGAATAAAGAGGTTTTGACTTATGGAGTATTTTAATTCTAGGCTAATTTTTCTTAAAGATTGTTATTTTTGTGAAAAATAAGGTTGAACTAGTAGCAATTTGATCTGAAATAAACAAATAAACCAAATAAAATATTAAGACAACCTCAAAAGTTGTGTTCCAGTGGCGAATATGAAATATCCGCTATAGGAATTAGATTTTTTGAGGTTGTATTTTTAATGCTTGTATGTTGTTTATCTAAAAATCTTAGTTTATATGATGTAACTGTTGGTTCTACTCACTAATTTCTTTATAATTTTGTCTTTGGCAGGGAGAAGATAAATTCTGTGCCGACATTCTCTGTACTGATTACATTGATGTTTTCGTTATGGGCATTGATGATTTCTTTGGTTATAGAAAGCCCAAGTCCAGTGCCTTTCTTATCCTTACCTCTTGAAGTATCCAATTTATAAAACCGCTCCCATATCTTTTTGATAGAATCCTTTGGAATTCCTATTCCATAATCTTTAACCGCAACGAATACTTTATCACCTTTTATTGCAGTGGAAACCTTAATGTTAGAGTTTTGGTGAGAGAATTTAATTGCGTTGTCTATTAGGTTGTAGAGGACTTGTTGAATCTTACCTAGGTCAGCGTCTACGAATGTTTCACGATCGGAAAACACTAGTTTGAAGGAAATCTTTTTCTTGGTACATATGCCCTCAAAGGTAGCAGCTGTTTGTTTGATGATATGATTGATATCAAAGGAAGTAATTTCTAGTATTTTTCCGTTATTATCGAATGTATTAAGCGCTAATAGATTAGTAGTAAGCTTAGTTAGTCGCTCCGTTTCAAACAAGACGATACCTAGATATTTGTCTTGCATCTCGGTAGGAATTGTTCCATCTTGTATTGCTTCAATATAACCTTTTATTGAAGTTAATGGAGAACGAAAATCATGAGAGATGTTTGCAACGAATTTCTTCTGATAGTCATCAAGACTATTTAACTCACTAGCCATATACGTAACAGCATCGGATAGTTCTTTGTATTCATCGGTAGTTTGAATATTAAGCGGATAATCAAAGTGTCCAGAGGAATACTCAACGGCTGCTTTGATGACTTTCTTTAATGGTTGTACAGTTAAGTAATAGATGTATATGAAAACGAAAATCATCAGAATTAAAAAGAGCAAGAAGCATATATTGATGATATCCATGTAGTATATACTGTCATGCTTAATTGAGGATAGAGGAGTAAGCATAACGATATAACCACGTATCTGGTATTTATAAGAAATCGGGTACACCACACTTAACATAGGTTCGGATAGAATACCTGCAAAATACGTATTATCTGAAAATGTCCTTGTTAAGAAGTTAGGATCTAATTCATTTAGATTGATTTGTGTATCCGAATAGGAGGAGCGAGTATCCATTGTAATTGTCCCATTCTTATTAACAATCCAGATACGAGTATTCAAGAAAGTATCAATCGTTTTAAGCTGTGTTAATACAGTTTGCGTTAGTTGCGGGGAAGAATTGTAGTAATAATTCCCCATATATTCAGATGCAATGGTAGAAGCTTCGTTGTGAAGAAGTGTTTTCTGACGTTCTACAAGACTCTGTTTTAGACGATTAACTCCATATGTATTCAGAAGTGTGAACATGGAAATCGCAACTACAAAATAGCAGACTAATAGCTTAAACAGCAAAGTTCGCTTCATTAGTTCTTCACCTCGAATTTATAGCCAATACCCCAGACGGTGGATAGGCTCCAGCTTGTATGATCTTTGATCTTCTCTCGAAGTCTCTTAATATGCACATCAACAGTACGTGTATCTCCGATGTATTCATATCCCCAGATATGGTCAAGTAACTGTTCCCTAGTAAATACCTGATTTGGATGAGAAGCTAAGAAGTAGAAAAGTTCTAATTCTTTTGGTGGCATATCAATGGTATTGCCATAGTAGGTTACAGAATAATTGGATAAATTAATAAGTAGGTCTGGATATTCTACATAATCACCCGTCGGTGGAATAGCAGATGATACAGTTTGTGGTGCAGTAGCAACAACTGGATGAAAACGACGTAGAACCGCCTTTACCCTTGCAACAAGCTCTTTTGAATCAAATGGTTTGATCATATAGTCATCAGCACCTAATTCAAGGCCAAGTACTTTATCAAAGATTTCCCCTTTTGCAGACAACATGATAATAGGAACGTTTGAGGTCTTACGTATCTCACGGCATACTTCATAGCCATCGATACCTGGAAGCATCAAATCAAGGAGAATTAGTCCAGGTTGATACGAATGAAATTTCTCTATAGCCTCTTCCCCATCATTAACAATTAGTGTATCAAAGCATTCTTTGAGCAAATATAGTGAGATTAACTCAGCGATATTGGCGTCATCATCTACTATTAAGATCTTTTGTTTCTCTGCCATGAAATTTCCCCCTATTTATTTCTTGAATTCTACAATAGTTACACCTTGATCACCCTCACCGAATGTACCTAGACGATAGGATTCTACGTATTTTAACTTTTTCAAATGTTGGTGAACGGCATTCTTAAGTGCTCCGGTTCCTCTACCGTGGATAACCGTTACTTGAGGAAGATGAGCTAGGTATGCATCATCAAGATATTTATCTAATTCTGGTAATGCTTCATCTACGGTTTTACCAATTAGATTCACACTAGTACTAATGTTATAGCTCTTTGCCATCTTAATCTTACCGCTACCAGTTTTCTTAAGAGTTGGTGTTGTGATTACAGGCTCATCAATGAGTTCGAGATCCTTGATATTAACTTGTGACCTTAATATACCCATCTGTACGAACAAATCGCCTTTGGCGTTTGGTAAAGTACTAACGGTTCCTTTAAGTCCAAGGCTAAGGACATTAACGGCATCACCAATACGGAAATCTTTGGCTTTGTGTACCTTAGAAGGCTTTGCTTTATTCTTTAGAGCGAGTTTTGACTCGGCTGCATTCAGTTTATTACGTAATAGACCACGTTCGTCTTCCATAGCTTTGCCAAGGCCGCTTTCTTTTGTCCATTTATTATATTTCTTAATGGTTTCATCAGCGAATTCTTTCGCATCGGCAAGAATATTACGTGCTTCTTCATTCGCTTCGCGAAGGATACGTTCTTTGGCATTATCGAGTTTCTCTTGTTTCTCAGATAATTTCAATTTTAATTCAGCGGCTTCTTCTTTTAGAAGAGCAATTTCTTCCCGTTCTTTTTCAATTGTGATACGACTTTGCTCTAAATCACTAATCACATCTTCAAAACTCTTATCTTGGCTATCGATACGGCTCTTTGCATCATCAATAATATAATCAGGTAATCCAAGTTTGCTGGAGATTGCAAAGGCATTACTCTTACCGGGAACACCTATTAATAAACGGTATGTTGGTCGTAAGGTTTCTACACTGAATTCACAACAAGCATTCTCTACACCTGGAGTAGATAAGGCAAAGATCTTAAGTTCACTGTAGTGAGTGGTAGCCATAGTACGAATATCTTGGTTATGAAGATACGATAGGATAGACATTGCAAGTGCAGCACCCTCAGTAGGGTCAGTACCAGCACCTAACTCATCGAATAGTACTAAACTGTTTGGTGTAGCATTCTTAATGATATTAATGGTATTCGTCATATGGGAGGAGAAAGTACTTAGGCTTTGTTCAATACTTTGCTCATCACCGATATCTGCATATACCTCTTCAAAGACAGCAAGTTCAGAACCATCAAAGGCTGGAATATGAAGACCTGATTGCCCCATAAGAGTGAATAGACCTACGGTTTTAAGAGAAACGGTCTTACCACCAGTATTCGGACCTGTTACAATCAATAGGTTGAATTCATCTCCTAGGTGTATATCAATTGGAACCACTTGCTTTGGATCAATGAGTGGATGTCGACCCTTTTTAATATTCACATAGCCTTTTGTGTTAAATATAGGCTCAGAGGCTTTCAATTGTTTCGATAGATAAGCTTTAGCAAAGATAAAGTCTAACTCTGTAAGAATATTAATATCATCAGTAAGTTTCTCAGTTTCAAGGGCAATAGTAGCACTGAGTTCTGCTAAGATACGTTCAATCTCATCTTGTTCCTGAGACGCTAGCTCTCTTAAGTCATTGTTTAATTTAACAACTGCCATTGGTTCGATGAAGAAGGTAGAACCAGTTGAAGATTGGTCATGAACCATACCTTGAAATTGACCTTTGTATTCGGAACGAACAGGTAGACAGTAACGGCCATTACGCATGGTAATGATGTTCTCACGTAACATAGATTTCGTAGTTTGAGAACTAACGATGGAATTTAGTTGTTCACGTATCTTTTCATTCGTGTTCTTAATGGTACGGCGAATATGCTTAAGCGTTGAACTGGCTTCATCACTCATCTCTTCCTCTGATACGATGCAACGTTTGATTTCATTGTTGATAGGAGAGAGTGGTTCGAGTAAGGAAAAGCGCATATCAAGTGTATCGGATGATATTTCGTCGCTTTCATTTCTTGAGAAGGATTTTACACGCAATGCTACATCAAGAACAGAACTAATCTGTAAAAGCTCACCCATTCCCAGTGTAGAACCGATTTCGAGTCTCTTAATTGCTCCACGAATATCTTTTAATCCAGAGAATGAGATACTTCCCTTTTGTAGGATTCTTGTTAGTGCATCAGAAGTTTCTTTCTGTGCGTTTGTAATGTCTTCTAAGTTATTCATTGGTAACAGTTTACTACATCTTTCTTTACCTAGAGTAGAACCTGCGTACTGAATTAATTTATCAATAATTTTATTATATTCTAATGTTTTTATTGCTTTGGTATTCAAAACTATATCCATGCATCTTGCAAGCAAGCTTGCTTACTGCTTCCGTAAACAGATTGAAAGATCGCAGTGCATGGCTCCTCTCTAAATATTCTTTCAATCTTATGTTATTAGTATTAGTATTCCTTACAGAACTCACAGGTATTCTGTATGTATAGGATAGGTCGACAAAGAGTTTTAATTCGTTCCGACGAACTAGTTATATTTTACATGATGTAGGACGAAATGAAAACTATTAAATTATTAAAAAAGCGTTATTATTAAGTTATTATTATAATGTTAAAAAATCAATTAACATTTTATTCATAGAGTGTTCACAAGTAAATGATAAAATGGTAAAATATTAGAAACGGTTTAAATTAATTAAGGATACCAAGTGTCGCTGAATTGGAACTAAATTGATAAATTAACTACTTTTAACGGGAGTTTAAGGAGAAGTAATATGCCAAAGGATAAAAGAATTAGCCCTATTGTGGAACAAAAGGAGTTTAATTTCATTCAGGAACACATTATTCCCAAAAAGACTTGGAAAAATGTAATGGGAAGTGTAGTAAAAACAATATTGTTAGCAATACTATTTGGAATTATAAGTAGTATTGTTATTTGTGTTACCTATCCTTACATTAAGAATGTGATTAAGGATGATGAGGAGGGAAGACTATCAAGTCTTACAAAGCATCTGAATCAGATTAGAATTGCATCAATAATACCAGAGTTTAAGGGGGAACAAGCAACAAACACAATTGTTATGGAAAATGTAGTGGATATTACGTTAGAGGATTACAAGAATCTCTATAAGGAAATAGATAAGGTTGCGGATGAAGCGAATCGATTTGTTGTTTCAGTGACAAGTATTGTAAATAGTGTGGATTGGTTGCAAAACCCATCTGAAAGATCAGATATAACGTCGGGAATTATTATTCATGAATCCGCAGATATGAAAACATTATCAATATTAGTACGTTATAGCAAAATTAAAGAAGTGAATAGGATTAGTGTGACATTCGATGCCAATAATGTTGTGGAAGCTAAATTAGCAAATTATGATAGTAAGCTTGATTTAGCCATTATCAAAGTTGATACGTCTGAACTATCCCAGAAGGTAAAACATACAATTAAAGTAGCAACGCTTGGGGAATCCATAAGCTCCTCCGTGGGTGATCCAATTATTGCTGTTGGAAACCCTAACGGTTATCCATATTCTAGGGAATATGGTATTATTACAGGGAAGACAACCAGTGCGTTTATCACAGATAATAGAATCGACTTATTCAATACGGATATTACGGATAATTCGAATGGAGATGGAGTTATCGTAAACTTACGTGGTGAAGTGATTGGAATTATTACGCACAAATTCAAGAATGATCTGAATGGGAATATTAATACAGTACTATCAATTACAAGAATTAAATCAATTATAGATGACCTTGTTTCTGGTCGGGATCGTACGTACCTTGGAATTACTGGAACAGATTTAACGGATGAAAGTGCACGTAGTCTTGATGTCAGTAATGGTGTATATGTGAATGAAGTTGAGACAGAATCACCCGCGTTAGGAGCAGGATTACAAACAGGAGATGTCATACTTAAGATCGATGACAGTACAATTATCTCCATGGCACAACTTAATACAATAATCTCTTCGTATCAACCAGGAGATGAAATTACGATAGTTGTAAAAAGAACAACGAATACTACTGGAGAAGAAGACAAAGAGATGACATTCCGTGTGCAGTTGCATAAGAAAAAGAATTAAGGTATAATAGCAGAATAGATGAATTTAATACAGAATATACGAGAGTATATTATATTTAGAGAGGCTAGGTAGTTAGATGAGATATATTAATGAGTTACGTGAAGGTGAGATGTTATCAGAAACTTATCTATGTAAATCAAAACAATCATTAAAAACGAAAGCGGGAAAGAGTTATTACTCGTTACTTTTACAAGATAAGACAGGCACACTTGACGCGAAAGTTTGGGAATTATCCAATGGTATAGAGAATTTTGATTCTATGGATTACATTCATATTGAAGGACAAATTACAAGCTTTCAGAATACTCTACAACTCAATATAAAGAGGGTTCGTAAAAGCCAAGAAGGCGAATACGATCCAAGTGATTTTGTACCAACAACAACGAAGAATATTGATGAGATGTATAATGAAATCCTTACTATAATATCAAAGATGACAAATCCTTATTTAAGCAAGTTAGTGAATAGCTTCTTCGTTGAAGATAAAGAGTTTATCAAAGCCTTCAAATACCATTCCGCAGCTAAGACGGTACATCATGGTTTTGTAGGTGGATTAGTAGAACATACACTTGGTGTTACGAAACTATGTGAATACATGGCGGCTAATTATCCGTTAATTAATCGTGATTTGTTAATAAGTGCAGCATTATTCCATGATCTTGGTAAATTAGATGAAATCTCAACATTCCCTGAGAATGATTATACAGATGACGGACAATTATTAGGACATATCTATATTGGAACAGAGAAAGTTGGAGCTAGAATTAGGACTATACCGAATTTTCCTAAAAGTCTTGAGAATGAATTAAAGCACTGTATCTTAGCTCACCATGGAGAATTAGAATATGGTTCGCCTAAGAAGCCGGCTTTAATAGAAGCTGTGGCACTTACGTATGCAGATAATACAGACGCGAAGCTACAAACAATGACTGAGATCCTTAATGGAGCAGATGATAAGTCGGATTGGTTAGGATATAATAAATTCTTTGAATCAAATATAAGAAGAAGCAGTAAATAATAAAAATCAATGAGAAGTAGTTGATAAAAGAAATAGTAGTTATAGAATAGTATGAAATGTGCTCTCATCTCTCTAATAGGTGATTTCGAAATCACCTGATCTTATATAAAGAGAGGTGAGAGCACTTGTTGCGTGTTATAAATGGTAATTATTGGATTATATTATTTGCTATACGTGACACCATAGATGTGGTATAGTTACGAAGAAATGAGATAAGACTGTAGCTAGATAAATGGCCTTAAAAGGCTGTTGAGATTAAGAGAGGGTTAAGATGACAAGGAAAAGCAAGATGAATAAGAATAATGAGTTGAATGCAACACATCTATACAACAAGGATGATGAATTAGAAGTGGTAATCGATGCCCTTGGTTCAGAGGGGGAAGGAATTGCACACATAGATGGATATGCATTATTTATTAAAGATGCAGTAATTGGCGATAAAGTACTCGTTAAGATTATGAAGACAAAAAAGAACTATGGATTCGCAAGATTAATAAATATTATTGAACCTTCTAAGGACCGCGTTGAACCAAGATGTCCAATCGCTAGACAATGTGGAGGTTGTCAGATTCAACATTATGCATATGATGCACAGTTAGCGTACAAACAAAACAAAGTGACGGAATGCTTTAAGAGAATTGGGCACTTCGGAGATGAAATTGATACAATGATGGAACCGATTATCGGAATGGAAGATCCTTATTATTATCGTAATAAAGCACAGTTTCCTGTTGGTAAGAATAAAGAAGGTGAAATCGTTACTGGATTCTATGCAAGTAGAACACATTCCATTATAGATACTTCACACTGCTATATTCAAGCAGAGGTAAATGAAGAACTCTTGAATATTGTGAAAGACTTCATGAAGGAAGAAGAAATTCCACCTTATGATGAAGAAAATCATACAGGTTTAGTTCGTCATATCTTAACACGTGTGGGATTCGTTACAGGCGAAATCATGGTATGTATCGTAATTAATGGTAGTAAATTACCTTCTCATGAAAAACTAGTGGATCGTCTGACACAAGTGAAAGGTATGACAAGTATTACTATTAATGTTAATAAGGAAAAATCCAATGTTATTCTTGGACAAAAAGTTAAAACATTGTGGGGACAAGGTTATATCACTGACTACATTGGAGACATCAAGTATCAGATATCACCATTATCTTTCTATCAAGTAAATCCAGTGCAGACAAAGCGCCTCTATGAGACAGCACTTGAATATGCAGATTTGTCCGGTAATGAAATCGTATGGGATCTATATTGTGGAATCGGTACAATATCTTTATTCCTTGCAAAGAAAGCGAAGCAAGTTTACGGTGTTGAAATCGTTCCTCAGGCAATTGAAGATGCTAAGAAGAATGCGGAAATTAACAATATAGAGAATGCAGAGTTTTTCGTAGGGGCAGCAGAATATCTAATGCCTGAGAAGTATGAAGAGAGCGAAGGTCAGATGTCAGCGGATGTAGTCGTAGTTGATCCACCACGTAAGGGCTGTGAGGAAGCCTTATTAGAGACGATTGTAAAGATGAATCCTAATAAAGTTGTCTATGTTTCTTGTGATCCAGCTACGCTAGCAAGAGATTGTAGATATCTATGTGACAATGGATTTGAATTGAAGAGGATACGAGCAGTTGATCAATTTGGGCATACGGGGCATGTGGAGACGTGTGTACTTTTGTCCCACAAAAACCTACAAACATCTCCACCATCATTATAAACAGGAAAATTAAATAAAATAGACTTCAAAGGCAATTCAGCCCCATCACATGGAAAAATCTCTATTTCTTTGATTTGCGAAGAAATTAGAGATTTTTTCTGTTTGTTGAGTTCGACTTCCCGCAGCTATCGCCACAACAACGGTTTTTTATTTCCGTTGGGTGGCGTAAGTTCCCTTTTATAAATTCATCTTCAAGTAAATCATATCGATTAGCTGTTGTCCATCTTCATATATAGGGTGGTCGTAATTATCTATAAAGAAGTTTTTAACAACGTGTGATTTAACAAATCCACACCTTTCGTAGAAACGAAGTGTCATAGGGCTATCACCTGTTCCAACATATAACTCACTACCAGATTTCTTGTAGTAATCAATAATAAATGCGATTAGCTTTTGTCCATATCCTTTCCGTTGATATTTAGGAACGGTAACAATATTTTTGAGTTCATATATACCTGCTTGCTCTTGCGTAGTAACGCAAATTGCTCTAACATCACCATCATACAGAGCAAACATATCACCACGAAACAAGTATTTTTCTATCATACTTATCTGCTCATCTGCAATAAGCAGCAAATCCATAAACTTTGTTTTGTCGTTATCATTGATTTTCACGATTTTCATATCCAGTTTCCTTTCTGTTTCTCTATTATCTCTGCAAATCCATTATACCATTTTCAATTTCAAGTAGGGGAACATACATTATTATAAAAAATAGATGTGCCACTTTTTAAAAGGGCACATCTACTCATAAAATTTAAATATTTCGTATAATGCGTTGAATACTTTTGGGGGTTAAAAAGTATTTTTCTGACAGTTCAATAATAGTCGTACCGTTTTTGTAGCTATCGTATATTTCGAGGTTCCTTTTCTTGAAATATACTCTCGTATCAGTCTTTTCTCCCCACGTACATCTTTTTGATTTTATTTTTGGAATGTATATAACTTGCCCGTCAACATATTCTTGTATTTCTTTAATTAATGCTTCTGGCAAAATTTCCAAAGCATGAATATAGCCCATTGTGCCCTCCTAAGAAATTATTCTTTAGGATAGCAAAGGCTATTGTTATTCCATTTTAGTAATATGCAATAGCCCTTGCTATGCACAATGTTTCCTGCTTTTCCTTATGGTTCATCCCCCCAATCTTTTATAGTATACCCATTAAACATTTCATTTTCAAGTAACTTTTGTGGACACCTATGCTCTATTGCAATCAAACTAAATGAGATTGGCCATAAGTGGCCTTCTTTTTCTGCCGCTGTTTTTTAATGTTTCTATGGTTCGCCCTCAATTTCAATCAATATTAATGTAACATATTCATCTCTGTTTTTTGTACCTATCTCGAATATTAGATATTCCTCATAAGCATTCATCCCAAGTTTTATTTGATGTTCTTTTGCGTACTGTATAATCTTTGTATATATTTCACTGATATTGTGGTAACTTCCTTTATAATAAACTTGAAGATACCAACCTTCTTTTCGTATCAGAGTATTGTTTTTTTTATCAGCAGAGTTAGTTTTCGTATATAGATAAGAAAAGCTGTCGAATCTTTTTTCGAGGATACTATTAACAGTAAGTGATGCTCCTAGGAAATCAATCATACTTGCATTACTATTATTACGGAACGCTATCAGTTCTGTTACAAAAGTAGAGTAAGAATTGTCATTATCCATTAAAGTACTGCGTATAGCTTTCATGCCTTTATGATAAGCTGGTTCAATGATGTTGTATTTTGCATACATGGCATTTACTGTTAAATCCTTAAGAGAATCTATCTCACGTTTCGTGTTCTCTAATTTTATTATTTCCTTAGTCACTTCGTTAGATTTTTGTTCCAGTAAATCTACCAATTTTGCAGGGTTTCTTTCATCCATATATTTTTTAATTTCTTTTAACGGCATTCCTAGCTTTTTTAGTGCAGAGATAATAGAAAAAGTATCGAGCTGTCGGAAGGAATAATAACGGTAGCCATTCTCTTTTATGCTCTCTGGTTGAAAAAGCTTTATCTGATCGTAATGAAATAAAATATGCTTTGGGATTCCACAGATTTTTGCAAATTGTCCTGTTGTTAAATATTCATTTTTGTTTTCAAGCATATATTACCTCGATTCTATGCTATATTTTTGTGGATTTCATTTTGCTATTGCCGCACTTTAGTAAAATTTTATTATATTTTATTTCTTCTTGACTATAAGATAACCTTATAGTTTATAATAATCAAACAGCCTTTTCCTGTCAAGGAATATGGCTGAATTATTTATGTTCTTATTCAGTAAGATAAAGGAGTCGTTTATGAAATTAATGTTAAAATATCTGAAAAGATATCCGAAACTAATTCTGTTAAACTTCATAGGAATCTTTAGTTTCGTAGCGGTACAACTTGGAATTCCCACGGTCATGGCATGGATGATCGATAACGGAATAGGTAATGGCGATATAGCTTATATTAAGAAGATGGGAGGAATCATGCTGATTGTCTGTATCCTTGGAGGTGCAGGTACCATTTTATTAACTTTCGCATCATCAAGAATTTCAACCAATATGATTCGTGACATTAGAAATGATGTATTTACTCAGTCGCAGAAATTCTCCCACACAGAATATAATAAATTTGGAGTATCTTCAATGATTACAAGAACAACTAATGATGCATTTCAGTTAATGTTGTTCTCCAATCTGTTATTTAGAACTGCACTTTTAGCGCCGGTAATGATTTTCATTAGTGTTTTTATGACTATCAAAACTAGTATTAATCTCTCTTTGGTTATCGGAGGAAGCTTACCATTTATAGTAGTGGGTACTATACTCATTGCTAAATTAACCAATCCCCTTTCTGAGAAACAGCAAAAAGGCATGGACCAGTTGAACCTGATTTCTAGAGAAAATCTAACAGGGGTCCGTGTAATCAGAGCCTTTCGAAAAAGTGAATATGAAGCAGAACGTTTTGCAGAAACCAATGATAATTATGCTACTAATTCGAAGAATTTATTTAAAATTATGTCATTTACACAGCCTGCCTTTTTCTTCTTATTGCATCTTGCAATGATGGCAGTGTTTTGGATATCAAGTGTAATGATTGATAAAGGTAGCTTACAGGTTGGGCAGTTAGTTGCATTCTTAGAGTATCAGTTTCATGCAATGTTCTCTATTATGCTATTTTCCATGGTGTTTGTAATGTATCCAAGAGCCCAGGTATCTGCAAACCGTATTCAGGAATTACTAGATGAGGAGCCATCAGTGAAAAATCCTACAGAGGGTATTATAGCTGAAAATAAAGGCATGGTAGAATTTGACCATGTTACCTTCCAGTATCCAGATGGCGAACTCCCGGTTTTAAAGGATGTATCTTTTACTGCGAACAAAGGGGAAACTGTAGCATTTATCGGTAGTACAGGCAGCGGAAAGAGTACATTAATTAATTTAATTCCAAGATTTTATGATGTGACAGAGGGTTCTATCAAAATTGATGGTGTAGATACACGTAGCTATGACTTAAAGGCACTCCGTCAAAAAATTGGCTTTATCCCTCAAAAAGCATTCTTATTTAAAGGAACCATAGAAGAAAATCTAAAATTCGGTAATCCGAATGCTACACCGGAAGAAATAGATCATGCAATTGAGGTAGCACAGGCAAAGGAGTTTATTCAGAATAAGCCGAATAAATTACAGGAATATATAAGTGAAGGTGCAAAAAATGTATCGGGAGGTCAAAAACAGCGAATTTCCATTGCAAGAGCATTGGTCAGAAAACCTGAAATCTACATCTTTGATGACAGTTTTTCTGCCCTTGACTTTAAAACAGATGCTACTTTACGTGCCGCACTTAAGGAAGAAACAAAAGAATCTGTTGTGTTTATTGTTGCACAAAGAATTAGTACAATCATGAATGCGGACAAAATAATAGTACTAAATGAGGGTGAAGTGGTTGGCATGGGAACTCATAAAGAATTATTAAAGTCATGCAATATATATTATGAAATTGCAGATTCACAATTAACAAAGGAGGAACTAGAGCGATGAGAAAACTATATCCATATATAAAACCATATTTAAAATTCTTTATTGTGGCTATTCTCCTTACGATGGGATACTCCGGCTTCTTATCAGCAGCACCAATGGTGGAAGGTTTAATTACTACAAGACTAAAAGATGATGTAGTAGATATCATGAACAAAGTTCCTGGGGCTTCCATCAGCTTTTCCTATGTTATTAAAATCTTAAAACTGTTACTTGCTATTTATATTGGAAATATACTTTGCAACTATGGATCACAATTCTTTTTAACAAATGGCATTCAAAACACAATGCGTGATTTAAGAAATGATGTACAAAAAAAGATTACAAAACTGCCAATCAGCTATTTTGATAAACGTACAGTCGGAGATATTCTCAGTATAATCTCGAATGATATCGACACCATGTCAAATGCGCTGCAGCAAAGTTTATCAAGGATTTTGAGTGCTTTCTTATCCATTATTTTAGCAATAGTACTAATGTTTTATATTAATCCGATTATGGGTGCTGTTGCAGTTTTACTGATACCGGGGAGCGCTTTGATTATGAAATTTATTATGAAACGTTCTTCCGCTATGTTTGAAAGGCAACAAGTTGCACTTGGTAACTTAAATGGCTACATTCAAGAGAGATACACCGGGTTAACCGAAATTAAACTATACGGAAAGCAAGAGGATTCCATAGAACAGTTTAAAGAGATTAATAATGATCTTTGTGAGAACGGATTTAAGGCACAGTTTATATCAGGGTTGATGTCACCGTTAATTTCCTTAATTACTTATATAGCGATTGTAGTTGTTTGCATACTAGGTGCTACATTTGCAATTACAGGTGCCATAACGGTTGGACAGCTTCAGGCATTTATCCGTTATATGTGGCAGTTAAATGAGCCACTAGAGCAGGTGACACAATTGTCCGCCTCTATCCAATCTGCCATGGCAGCAGCTGGAAGGGTATTTGAATTTCTATCAGAGACAGAAGAAGTGCCGGAAGCTCACAATCCGGTAAAAATAGACAACGTAGAAGGAAATGTTACCTTTGAAGATGTATCTTTTGGTTATAATAAAGATAAAATGCTCATCGAACATCTAAATATTAACGTGAAAAGTGGGCAAATGGTAGCAATTGTCGGACCGACGGGTGCTGGAAAAACCACGCTTATCAATCTTTTAATGCGTTTTTACGACGTAAATAAAGGTGCAATCAAAGTTGATGGTGTCAATATTAAAGATATGAAACGGGATGATCTTCGTTCTATCTTTGGTATGGTGTTACAGGATACCTGGTTATATAACGGAACGATTGCCGGGAATATAAAATATGGGAAAGAAGATGCAACAAGGCAAGAGATTGAGAATGCAGCAAAAACAGCAAATGTAGATCATTTTATCAAAACACAACCGGATGGCTACAATATGATATTAAATGAAGAATCCTCAAACGTATCAGTCGGTGAAAAGCAGCTTTTAACAATAGCGAGAGCTTTCTTGGCAGATCCTGCTATTTTAATCCTTGATGAGGCGACAAGTTCAGTTGATACCAGACTTGAATTAATGCTTCAGACAGCGATGAAAAATATAATGAAGGGCAGAACAAGTTTTGTTATTGCGCACCGCCTTTCAACCATTAGAAATGCGGATTTAATCCTTGTTATGAAGGATGGAACGATTATCGAACAGGGAACTCATGATGAATTAATGGAAAGCAAGGGATTTTATGAGAAATTGTACATGAGTCAGTTCCAAAATCAGGCTTAAATATTTTACAGCAGCAACTGATTAATTGCCTAATGATAATTCTACAAAAACAATTTGAAAGGATTTGATTGGGAATGAAGAATGATATGATCATAGTAAAAAGTGAATTTGCGGCGCTAAAAAAAGTTGTATTAACGCAATCGGAGTTTATCTTTCCAGAGCGGGAAGAAAGTAATAATGATGAAACATTTCTAGCAGAGGAAAGCCTAAATCTATATGCCGGTGTTGATATCGCTGGAAAGGATTATAAGGACGTTTTTCCAGAGCGCCAGAAGCAATGGGAAAGAGAACGTGAAGAATTAAAGAAAGTTCTTGAAAAATATGGAGTGGAGGTTCTTCGTCCTCGATTATTGACTGAATATGAAAGAGAAGTTGGTAAGGAATATGGGTGCTGTAATTTCTTTGTGCGAGATCCTTTTTTTACGATTGGATCTTCCATCATCGAAGGTTCATTACGCTTCTTTCATCGTAGAGATGAGATCATGCCAATTAGAGATATTCTTGTGGCAGAGGCTTATAATAGTGACGCTTTTTATGTGTCTGTTCCAAGACCAGATATTTCAGAAGGCTTTGACGCTGAAAAAGGTCCTTTTCTTGAGGGTGGAGATGTTTTAGTTTTAAACAAGACTGTCTTTGTAGGAAATTCCGGGCAAGCCTCAAATCATAATGGCTATCTCTGGCTTAAGTCATATTTATCCCACTGGGACTATAAAGTGGTTGAGGTTCCACTAAAAAAGGAGGTACTTCATTTGGACTGTGCTTTAAGTCTAGTGAGAGAAGGCTTGATGATTGTTTGTGAAGAAGCGCTTATAAATGGAGTTCCTGAACCGTTGAGGGACTGGGATAGAATTTCTGTCCCTTATAAGGATATTGCCTATCTGGCAGTGAATGGACTTCCGATAAATGAGTCTACTTATATTTTAGATCCCCAATTTGAATATATTGCAGAACAATTACGAGCGAGAGGAATCGTTGTTGAATATGTTGATTTTAAAATTTCGCGAAGTTTAGGCGGTTCATTTAGATGCAGTACGCAACCACTTGTAAGAATATAATCGGACTAAAAACCTATGCTATCAAATAACAAATTAGATAAAATAAACATTCGCTCCTGTAGGCGGATTGAAATAGAACTACAGGAATTTTATATAGGAGAGGTAGTTATATGAAGAAAAAATTTGCATTTTTGCTTATGGGAAGTCATTATGATCCGGAGGAACATATGGCTTGTTTTGAAACGGAAAAACAGATTAGCTATATTTTTGCAGTTAGAAATTTTGAAGAAGCGTGTGATAAGCTTTCTTTTTTAGTAAGTGAAGGTGTTGGTGCAATCGAATTATGTGGAGCCTTTGGCGAAGAAAATGCTCAGAAGATGATAGAATTGACACACAACAAAATAGCCGTTGGATATGTTACACACAAGTCTGAACAGGATAATTTATTTGCCAATTTCTTTTCAAATTTCGGTTGAGATTATGGCATTCGCCTCGCGCCTGTAGGAGAATTATAACAAAGCTACAGAAATTATATACAATAGAACAATAGATAGGTGGTATAATCATGGAATTTGAAAACGTAGTTCAAAAAAGAAGAAGCATACGTAAATTTTATCCTGATTGTGTAGAGAAAGAAAAAATAGAAAAATTACTTGAATGTGCAAGGCTTTGTCAGTCATCAAAAAATAGACAGCCGTGGAAATTCATGATTTTAGAGGACCATGTCAAAAATGAGATTGCAGATATTATGCTCGAATTAGTACAACAAAGCAATGTTGAACTTCCAGGATATATGAACAGCTCGAAATCTTCGGCTAAGATCATTAAAAATGCTCCTCTATTGATATTGGTATTTAAGGACAAGGACGATGATTGGCAAGTTGGCGATATGCTATCAATAGGAGCTGCTATCGAACATATTTGTCTAGAAGCTGTGAATTTAGGGCTTGGTGCGTTATGGATTAGAGACACTTCATATACTGAAAATGAGATATGCAAGGCGGTTGGGTATAATGACCTTCAACTGGTTTCCGGTATTGCCATCGGTTATCCTGCTGAATCACCCTCTCAAAGACCGAGAAAAGCAATGGAGGAAATAATAATACCTTTTTGCTAATTTTATTACAGACCTTATCTAAGGTTGCTAACAGAGGGGAGATATTCGCCGAGGTAGTAGCATCCTGCTCCACAGCCTTGCGGCATAGCTTTACGTCCTCAATTTTATTTTCAAGGCGGGTTTTATGGAGTTCGACTTCCCGCAGCTATCGCCACAACAACGGTTTTTTTATTTCCGTTGGGTGGCGTAAGTTCCCTTTTATAAATTCCTCTTCAAGTAAATCATATCGATTAGCTTTTGTCCATATCCTTTCCGTTTCTCTATCATCTTTGCAAATCCATTATACCATTTTCAATTTCAAGTAGGGGAACATCAAAGCTATGATGTGTAAAATTACATCTATATAATCTTTTAGTTTGCACCTAATGCAAGCCTCATTGCCAATCGAACGCACATACCTGGATCCGCATATTGAGCTACGTCACCAACTAAAAATAAATCTTTTTCTGGATAGTAAAAAGCAAAGGTTCCTGACATACCCACATGACCGATTATTAAACCCTTGTCTTTGAAACCTGTTACAATTCCGTTTAGTTTAATTTGCATATGCCCACAACCGTAGTGTATTCCACCCATTGTAATTTGTAGTGGCTTATACATTTGGTTTTTCTCAAGAATTGTTTTATCAAATAACTTTCCGCCAAAAAATCCTTTAAGAAATATCATCATTTCACGTGCGGTGGAAACCCCACCACCACAAGCTGGAATACTCAAAATAAGGTTATTACGAAATATCTTTTTTTCTTTATAAAAGCTATGTGGGATAAACTCTTTTTCACTTGTTGGTAGATAGGTATTATTCAAACCCAATGGTTCAAAAATAAATTTTTGATAAGAAGCTTTCAATGTCTCATTCGTCACCTTTTCAATAATTTTACCAAGCATTTCAAAATTAAGGTCGCTATAATAGGCTCTATTTTTCGTATTAGGCTTAAAGTGCGGCTTTAGTTGTTTTGCGATTGCAATATAATCATCAAAAGATACTGAGATGTCCTCATGGACACTTCGCTTATTTAGGTTGTTTTTACCTTCTCCAAACACGTCGGGCAAACCACTTGTCTGAAATAGTAAATTAGAAATGGTTAATTCCAAGGAATAGTCTTTTCCTTTATAGATATGTAGTCCTTTTAATATATCGCTATCAAAATATTTCGTTAACTTATCTTCAAGCGAAAGTTTTGCTTGATCTTGCAAAGCAAGAATACAAGTGGTAGTAAATAGCTTTGAAACACTCGCCATTATGATTGGAGTATCTAAGTCTTTCCCACCATAGCCTTTATTCCATGAAAAATTCCCATTGCTACTTTCAATATAGGCAATACACTCATGAGCTTTTGCGGAAGTCATTGATTTATCAAATATCTTTTCAAAGTTTTTAATTGTCATATTATCTTACCTTTCTTGATACTACTTCCATTTAATTAAACAATCAATAATTCTTTAGAAAAAGCTCTGATTTTCTCATTTTTCTTAATATATAACCTACCAATAAGAAAAGGAGAGCAGGAATAATTCCTACTATTGGCGATATTAATATTTCCTTGCCATTTGCAATATAGATAAAATCATTTAATATAAGTGGATTTATGATTGCATCCTCCATAGAGTGTAAAAGTACACAGGGCCATATAGACCTCGTTGCTAAATACAATTCTGTAAACATAATTGACCAACATATCATAACCGTAAAGGAAATTAGGACGAATCCAAATCTACTTACATTGATAATTTGCTGAATGTCCTCAATTGGCAAAAAGACCATGTAATATGGAATATGCCAAGATGCCCAGATACCGCCTACAAATAGATATAGTTGCCAGTCTTTGATTTTAAAATGCATTAATTTTTCTGTTAAGTATCCTCTCCAAACAGATTCTTCAAAGAAATTTTTAAAGAGATTAAAGAGAAACATTCCGGCAAAAACCTTTATAAATTCAGTTCCTTTAAAATTAGATATATCAATCCAGCCGAAAGCGTAACCAACAAAGCAAATGATTAACGTAACGATTGGAAATATGCAGATAGATGATATATAGTACCGAACATTTCCTTTTACATTTAATTTAAGTCCTGTTTCTTTCCAACCATCTTTGGCAAAAATTCTTAATAATATTGTTGCAATTAAGGGCATAACTAACCAAACTGTCATTCCAAGTGTTTCTCGCTGTGTTGGCCCCCCAATTATGTTATCTACTAATACTCCTATCCATCCTGATAACACTACTACTACTACAAAAATTGACGTATTTCTAATATGTCTATTCATTGTACTATCTTCCCAACCTCCTGTTTTTCATACCATTTACTATATCTTCACCAGTCTCACTTAACATTTCTATAATCTTTTCATCATTTAATAATAAAGCAAACGATTCATTTGTAGCCATTATGGATAGACCTGCTTGAAATACTCGCATTTTCATTAAAAGTGTTTTTAGTTCTTCTTCTGAAAACTCTTTCAGATCTTCATCTTTTTTCATTTCTTGAATGATGTTATTGCCTAGTTGTCCGTCGTAGTTATCTAAGTAGCCATTGTTTTTTAGAATTAAGTCTTTAAAAATTACGCTATAGTCTTTAGCAAACTTAACGCTAGCTATTCCTATGTTTAGGAATACATCGCCGGTATTTTGCTCTTGTAGTATAGAATTACCAATCTCGTATATTTTTGATATCACCGCTTCTTTTAATTCTTCTACATCTTTAAAATTCACATAAATTGGTGCAATAGAACTACCCAAATTATCAGCGATTTTTCTTATCGTAATGCTGTCTATTCCCTCTTCTTTTGCAATCTCAAATGCAATCTCTATTATCTGTTCTTTTGTAAATTTGTTTTTAGGTGGCAATTTAATTTAATCCTTTCATAAATTATTTGATATATATCATAGTATATATATCATAATATATGTATTGTTTTTAAATGTCAAGTAGTAATATTGCCTTTTCCTTGTATTGCCCCTCTTATAATAGTACAATAGTATTGTTGTTGATAATGTCATTCCGGAAGGAGAAGGGACTGCATATGTATACGAAAAACACTTTAATCAAAGATATTGAACAATCAGGAATTAGAAAAACTGGAACTTTGCTCATCCATTCTTCAATGAAAGCGATTGGAGAGGTAGAAGGTGGAGGTGATACGGTTCTAGATGCCTTTATCGAATATATGAAAGAGGGGCTATTGTTATTTCCAACTCATTCATGGTCTGATAAAAATCTACAAAACGGTATTTATGACCCCAAGACAGAACCAGCTTGCGTTGGAATACTGCCCAACCTTTTTATGAAAAGAGCTGATGCTATTCGCTCGATGCATCCTACCCATTCAGTAACAGCCATAGGGAGCATGGCGCAAGCCTATGTTCAGCGTGACAGCGATGTTCTGCGAAACGGTGATGTTCTTACACCTTGTCCACGAGACGGTTGCTTTGGAGGACTATACGATGAGGAAGCACAATTGCTATTCTTGGGTGCCACACTTAAGACCAACACATATATTCACAGTATTGAAGAATGGATGAATATTCCTGACCGTATTAACCCTCAATCAAGGAAAATCAAACTATTGTCCGAAGATGGGGAGGCTAGTGAAATAGATTTACATGGTCATTATTTCAGCCGTGGGAATGTGTCAAAGAACTATGACAAGCTGCTTATTCCGATGTTACATATGGGGATTGCTAAGGAAGTAAAAATCGGAGATGCTGTTTCCTATGTGGTCGAAGTGAAGCCAATGACAGACTGGGTCATAGGGCTGTTGAAGGAAAACCCATCATTATTTGATGATGATCAGCCAATCGAATAGCAGTAAAAATAAGCGCAGGCAGGTACTGGACAGAGGACGGTTCCTGCCTGCAATATTTATAAGAACGGCCAACAATAAGACCCTCAGATGTTGAAGATGCTAAGAAGATTATACATTGATTTCGATACGTGTGTAAGGTGTAAACTTAATTCTGATGGAAGGAATTGCTAGAAATAAAATACAATATAATGTTAAAAACTATTGACGTGCTACAATATATTGTATATATTAAATAAAATAATGGATATGACAACATAATTGGTAAGAAGCACATTTGTATTGAATAATGTTATTAAATGAAGTACCTAAGGAGGATGTTTGTGTATAAGGAGTTTTTTAATATGATTAAAAAAAATAAGCCCAATGAAACAATTGTTATAGATGCCGTTGTCGGTGCTGGAAAGACGTCATATATGGAGATGTTATCGGAAGAGATGAAGATACCTTGTTTCCAAGAACCTGTACAGGAGAATCCTTTATTGGACAAGTTCTATTATGATAGAAAGAGATATGCCTTTCCGCTTCAGATATACTTTCTTAATCGAAGATTTGAGATGCTGAAGCAGGCCTCAGAATCGGGAGAACCAAGCCTCATGGACCGCAGTATCTATGGTGATATGATATTTGCTAAAATGCTCTATGAAGAGGGGGATATGGAGAAGGATGAATTCATATTATATCGAGATCTTTTGACCAATATGCTAGATCATGTAGAGGCACCTAAGCTTATGATTTATCTTAAAATTGATACTGACTCCGCAATAGAGCGCATTAAGAAAAGAGGCCGTGACTATGAGCAGATAGTTGAAAGAGATTACTGGGAGAATCTTAATAAAGAATATGAAGATTACTTCTCAAATTATAATCTTTCACCACTTCTAGTTATTGAGGCTGCAAAGTATGATATTGTGGGAAATTTGAAGGACAGAGAGAAAGTACTTCAAATAATTCGTCAGGCGATGTGAGGATCACACCAATTTGAACATTTATTATAGAACCATAAAAAAGCAAGACTTTCTGCCAAGGAGAAGGTCTTGCTTTTTTTGAATCAGTGCGGTGTTAGGGAGAAGTTTATATGGAGCAAAAGGAGAAGTTGATCATTTATGATATGCGTAAAGAGATAACTATTAAAAAAGTCATCCTACAAATTGCGTCAACTCCCTATTAAATTTATCCATCTCATCATAGAACAGTCCGTGGCCGCTATTCTCAAATGTTATCAGTTTTGAATTACTAATTCCTTTATTTTGTACAACACCCAACTGATACGGAACAACTTGGTCATGGATACCATGCATAATTAACGTTGGAACATGTATCTTTGGAAGGTCATTAAATAATTCTTCTGTAATCCAATCTTTAGAAATTGCAATCGTTGCATAGCTGGCCGCCTGCAATCCCATTTGGAAGAGCCAATCGGAAAATGGCGGTGATACTTGCTTATAGAAAAATATTCTACCAAAGTTTTCTAACATGTTAGGACGGTCATCATATGCGCCCTCAATAAAAACTTTTTCTATATCCTCTTTATTTTGCCCGTAAGGAAAGTTTTGACGCTTTATAAGGCTAGGTGCGGCGGCAGCGCAAAGCACGAGCTTTGAGACTCCAAAACCGTTATGGCGCGCCATGTACCGGACAGCAACAGCTCCGGCTGTAGAGTGTCCCAACAAGGTAACATTATTTAAATCCAATGTTTTAATAACCTGTGATATATCATCTGCTAAACTGTCGTAACTGTAGCCACTCCAAGGCTTATCTGAATTACCAAATCCTCTCGTATCAATGCCTATGCAACGATATCCCATATGGGGTAGAATATTATATTGATATTCAAATAATCTGTAATTGGCCGGCCAACCATGAAGAAAAATAATTGTTTTATTACCGGAAGGATTGATATCGTTCACATAAACCCTAACACCTGGTTCTACCATAATCATGAATTCCATTATATAGCCCTCACTTATTATATTTTTATAATCAACTGTTAAACAGTTCTATCTATTGTTGTTCGTCTGGCTGATAAGATTTTTAGGATAACGCAAATAAATAGATCGATATAAGCTATTTTATGCACTGAATATTGAATTATGAAATCTATATCAATATCTGGGATGCTTTGCGTAAGATTCCATATGGACAAACACGCAGCTATAAGCAGGTTGCGGAAATGATTGGGAAGCTGATAGGCTATGCGGCCGGTTTGGATATCAAGGAAAAGCTACTAGAACTGGAGCGAACACATGCCAGCTACTGAAACGAAGTTCTTTGACTATGGCAGAGAAGAAGTGGAATACCTCGCATCTGCATTTGCTGTAGATAAATGAATAAATGCTTTGAAACTTCTAGGATATTGGTATATAATGGATGTTAATAATAATTGTTTAGGTTATTATTTCTGACGACGTAAAATAACTAGTTAAAATATTATGAGGAGGAAATAAAAATGAGCAGGTATGAAGAAGGATTAAGAATAATTGAGGAAAGGTGTGGCAACGGAAAAGATAATGTCATCTCTCTCGCGACTATCGCAATGGAGTCGGGCGCTGACGGTAACCCCCGCCCTTATATCCGTGATGTGGATGCTTATTATGAAGATGGTGTGTTTTATGTTACTACTTGGGCAAAATCAACTAAAATGCAACAGATAGCTCAAAACCAAGAAGTTGCATTTGCGGTTTGCTTCGAATGGTTTTCCGGTAACGGAATTGGCGAAAATCTCGGTTGGGTTTTAGATCCGAAAAATGCTGAGTTAAGGTCTAAACTTCGTAAAGCATTTGCTAATTGGTACGACGGCGCAAATAATGAAAAGGATGAAAACTGCATTATTTTAGCAATTCGTATCACAAGAGCCACAGTAATTAAAGATCACGGTGCTGTTCGTTACAATTTGGACTTTGTGAATAAAGTGGAAACTGAAGAAGGGAAAATTAAATAAGACATTTACGAAAATTGAGGAAAAGTTCAAAGCTGATAACCATCACCAGCTTTGAACTTTTTTTATAATATAATTGGTAGAAATGGACTTAAAATAATGAAGCTCATCCTGTATTGTGAAAGATAATCTAATATTATCATAAAATTTACTCCGATTGCATAGAAACTTGCACAGAACCATTTCTAGTAGAATAAACTGAACTAAGAATAAAACTTGTTGCAATGCAAGCGAATTAAAGGAGTTTATATGGATAATATCAGTTTTAGTGATGAAGCCATGAAAAGTGCTGGATTACCTTATGATGATATAAACTGGTATAATATTGAAGGTCAGCCTTTTGGTGCTGCCTCCGGATTTAATGTTATTGTATTTAATGATGCTAATAACATTATAGATATTGAAGGGCCGGTGGCTATAGGTGGAAATTTTTACAGCCCAAGGGGGCTGAGTGTTGGTTTTGGTAGAGTAAGAGGTTACAGAAAAATTGATTACTCACCGAATTTAGTACGTTTTTTAGTTGGAGGTAATGTATCAATGGGCGGCCCTTTGGTTGTTATCGGCCATGTAGTTGCCGGCGGTGGATTCCGTGCAGATAGGGGAAGCACTTATCTAATCGGAAAAGATGGTATGACTGATGGAATAAAACAACTAAAATTTTTGTATCAGGCCAATGGAGGTAGCAAATATTGGACGCCAACAGATAAAGGTGATCACTATGTGGTTCCAAGTTATGATGTTCCAAGATATATACCAGCAGGAAGGATAGGTGCTAACATACCAAAATTCTTTAGTGATGCCAGAGAAGGCATTGGATACTATAAAAATTGTATAGAAGCTTTAAATCCAAATGGAAGAGTGGTGGATAATAATTACGAATGGATTTTAAGGGGTAATGACCCTGAACAGAATGTATTCCTTATAGATGTAAGACCAAACGGTTTGATTAACAAAGGAATACGTGCGGAAGTTCCAGAAGGAAGTAGAGTTATTGTAAGGCTGAGGACGGGAGCAAATGCCCATCTGCAATACGGCGTTTATGGGGAAAGAAGTAAGGCAGCTCAGACCTTGTACGTGTTTGAGGATGCAACTAATATTTATATGGAAAAATCTTCGGATATCTGGGGAAGTATACTGGCACCACAGGCCATGTTCCATGCACACTCCACAGGTGGCCACGTAAGCGGTAATGCTGCATTAGGAGCTTTTGCTGTTAATGCTGCAAGTGGCTTTGAATTTCATTATTTCCCATTTGTTGGAGGTGTAAAATGTCAAGCTATATCACCAGCCCCAGAGGTTCCAGCCCCAGAGGTTCCTGCTCCAGAAGTTCCAGCCCCAGAAGTACCTGAATGCCCGACTTGTCCTACACCAACACCTTGTCCTACACCAACACCTTGTCCTACACCGACACCTTGTCCTACACCGACACCTTGTCCTACGCCAACACCTTGTCCGACACCGGAACCATGCCCAACATGTCCGACGCCAGAACCATGCCCAACGTGTCCTACACCAGTACCTTGTCCAACCCCAGAACCATGTCCAGTCTGCCCTACACCAACACCTTGTCCAACCCCAGAACCATGCCCGGTTTGCCCAACGTGTCCAGAGCCTAGACCTTGTCCAACCCCGGAACCATGCCCAGTTTGCCCAACATGTCCAGTTTGCCCAACGTGTCCGGAGCCAACACCTTGTCCAACACCAGAACCATGTCCAGTCTGCCCAGTTTGTCCAGTTTGCCCAACATGTCCAGTTTGCCCAACATGTCCGGAACCAACACCTTGTCCTATGCCAGAACCATGCCCGGTTTGCCCGGAATGTCTGATTACACCTGGTATTATTAGGGGTTGTATTTGGGGCTGCCAATGCTGTATTGCCCATGAATGGGAGGTGGAATTATTCGAGAGAGTGGACGATATCAATACTTTTCTATTCTGTGTACAGATTAAAGGTTGTGGCTACTTTGAATTTGAAGTTCCTTATGAAGGCTGTTATGTCTTAAAAGTAAGACCGTCTGAAAACTGCTGCAAGACATATTGGTGCAAACCAATCATTGTTCTTGAAAATGTTGGCGTGTCCAATTTTATAGTTGATTAAGATTAATTAGTTTGTTGTATATTAAATCTTTCAAGGCTGCTGTTAGCGGGCTACACTTTGCTTGCGGCAGTCTTTTTATTACAATTTTATAGTGATGCATTTCCATTCAAAGGAGTTTGTGATAAAATGTCAGTGGTATAATCAATAGCATAGAAAGAAGTTGCTTTCAATGTTAATCAGTGATCTTTTTAAAGATTTAGGCTATAAGAAGATTGTTTTAGAAACGAACTTAAATAACCTTAGAGCCCAACATGTATATGAAAAATTAGGCTTTCAAAAATTACGTGTAAATGTAGATGCGTGGAAAAATCAACTTGGTGAATTGCAATCCTCAATTGATTACGAACTCATGGAAAAAGACTTTATTTATTATTCTGAATAAATATACATATGGAAACACGCCCATTTTTGAGGCGTGTTTTTTCTGTGATACCATAAAACCTACAAGGAACAGAATTGTAGTGTGACTTGGTTAATACGGTAATTATTAAATTATTAGAACGATTCATTAAATAAATATAAATAACGTTGACAGATTAATTTATTGAGAATACTATATACGAAGTTATAAAACTTGATTCGTGTGTTAATACCTTATGACACTCAAATCAAAACTTTTTAAAACAGACGAATAGTAAACGGGAGGTAAATATGTTAGAACTAAAAAACATACGTAAGGTTTACCATGTGGGAGATATGGATACAATAGCCCTTGATGATATCAGCGTAGCATTTAGGGAGAAGGAATTCGTAGCCATTCTTGGTACAAGCGGATCGGGAAAAACAACTTGCCTAAACATTATAGGTGGACTTGATAAATATGATTCTGGTGATCTGGTAATCAAAGGTAAGAAAACAAAAGATTTTAAAGATATTGATTGGGATTCATATAGAAATAACTCGGTTGGATTTATATTCCAAAGTTACAATCTTATTATGCATCTTAGTATTGTTGAAAATGTTGAACTTGGTATGACACTTAGTGGAGTATCGAGAGAGCAGAAACACAAAAGAGCAGTAGAAGTGTTAGAGCAAGTTGGACTTAAAGAACATCTACATAAGAAGCCTAACCAGTTATCAGGTGGACAGATGCAAAGAGTCGCTATAGCAAGAGCACTTGCCAATGATCCAGAGATACTTTTATGTGATGAACCAACAGGTGCGCTTGATACTGCTACGAGTATTCAGATTATGGACCTTATAAAGGAGGTTGCTGGAGATAGACTTGTAATTATGGTTACTCATAACCCTGAATTAGCGCAGGAGTATGCAGATAGAATTATTAAGTTCAAAGATGGTAAAATAATTGATGACACAAATCCTCACCAGGAAAGACCGAAGGAGGATCAGTTCCATCTTAAGAAAACTGCCATGAAGTTTAAAACAGCACTAGGTTTATCCCTGAACAACTTAAAGACTAAGAAGGGAAGAACATTCCTAACTTCGTTTGCATCAAGTATAGGTATTATAGGTATCGCAGTGATCTTAAGTTTATCATCAGGATTTAAGGAGCAGATATTAAAGTTTCAATCGGATGCAATGGCAGACATGCCAATTATTATCTCGCAAAACACCCAGCAGATAGACGAAGAAACGATGCACAAATTAGCAAATGACAGAATGGCAGTAGTGAAAGGGACAGCTGAGTTTGAAGATACTAACAAGGTATATCTATACGACCCATCTGAGAATACACAGATACATACTAATGTATTCACAGATGAATTTATGGATTATCTAGAATCAATTGACCCAGAAATCTGTGGTAGCTTAGGTTATACCAGACTTGCTAATCTTAACATGGTAAGAAACACAGATAAGGGAGTAATGCCTGTTAGTATAGCGAGTGCTTCCTCTAACGATAATGGGATGTCATCAATGATGTCATCTGCTACGATGTCATTAGGACTATCTTCATATCCGAGACAGTTAGCTGATAGTGGGAAATCATATCTTGAAAAAACTTACGACGTAATGGCAGGTGAGTATCCAACTAGCGATAACGAAGTAGTTTTAGTAATCGATGAGAAAAACAGAATACCACTAAACGTTATGGAAGCTTTAGGATTTGATACAAAAGATGTGGAAACGATAGATTTTGATGATATCGTTGGAACAGAGATGAAGATCATACCGAACAACGAGTATTATGTCAAGACAGATATGGGCAATTATATACCAGGTACAGATTATCAAACAATGTATGATTCCAAAGATGCTATAACAATTAAAATTGCAGCGATAGTAAGGCAGAAATCAAATGTTACAGTTGGAGTGTTATCAACAGGTATTGCGTATAGCGACAATTTAGCTGGTAAGGTAATCGAATTAAATGAAGAATCGGATATTGTTAAAGCACAAGAAGACAGCGATGTAAATGTTATGACTATGCAAAACTTTGACGATGATACTGCAAAGTCACAGTTTTTAAGTTATCTTGGAGCAACATCAATTCCTTATATGATCATGGTTTATCCAGAAACATTCGAGAACAAAGATCTTGTATTGGATTATCTAGATGCCTATAACGAAGATAAGGATTCTGATGATGCAATTGTTTATACCGACATGGCAGGAACGATGTCAAATATGACAAGTGGTATTATGGATGCGATTACGATTGTTTTGGTCGCATTTGCAGCGATATCTTTAGTTGTAAGTTTAATTATGATATGCATTATTACGTATACATCAGTGCTAGAGAGAACGAAGGAAATTGGAGTATTACGAGCACTTGGTGCTAGAAAGAAAGATATTACACGTGTATTTGATGCGGAAACCTTTATACTAGGTTTATTCTCAGGCATACTAGGTATTGTTATTGCTTGGTTGCTAACATTCCCAATTAATTCCGTATTATACAGTATTACGGATTTGGAAAATGTAGCAAAATTAAGACCAGAACATGCCATATTACTTGTTGTAATTAGTACGATATTAACAGTTATGGGTGGACATATTCCAGCCAAAATGGCATCGAAAAAAGATGCAGTAGAAGCATTAAGATCAGAATAAAAAGTAAAGAGTAACAAGAGCCATATGTTTTTGGAACAGGTGGCTCTTGTCTGTATTTATTCGCTGATTCGTATATCGTTGTCATTGATGAGTATTACCTGAGAATTAGTAATAGGTGTCAAAACAAAAGTTTCTTCATACTTAGAAATTATTTTTTCCACTGTTTTTTGAAATGGGAAACTATTCTTATGGGGTAATGGATAAAAATCAATAACGTTTAATGCATGAAATGTATCCAAATCAGTTGCCATCTTGTAGTCGTCCATATCTTTCACATATTCAATATTGGGTGATAGAATTATAGAGCCGGCAGATTCACCAATATATATCTTTCCTAATTTGATTTGTTCTATAATGATTGCGTCAGCTCCCACTCTTTGCAGTTCTTGAAGTAAAAAGAAGGTATTTCCTCCAGAAATATAAATAAAATCGTTGTTTTGCAGTTTACTTATGATCTCAGATTGTTTTGCAGTGGATATTTCTAATTCATCCACTATAAGCCCCATTTTCTCAAGTGCTTTTTTCCCGGATTGTACATAGAAATTCATCTTTTCGTGTAATGCGGCTGTGGGGAGGAATGTTACAGTTTTACCCATTAGATCGGTAGATGCGAATACCGGAAATAAATTGGCCACATCCTTAAATGATGAAGATAAAAATAGTTTTTTCATAATGAATCCTCCTGTAGTTTTCTTTATTATACCTAAGTATTGTTGACATCTATATGTCAGCCAATTAGAATAAATTTGGAGGTATTACTATGAAATTTGAGCGAATGCTTGCAATCGTGATGTTACTTTTGCAAAGAAAAAAGATAACTGGAAAAGAGCTTGCGGAAATGTTCGAAGTATCAATCCGAACTATTTATCGTGATATTGAAGCAATTAATGCAGCCGGTATACCCATTGTAACCACTTCTGGGATTGGCGGAGGAATCAGTATTATAGAACAATATAAAATTGAAAAAGGTATTTTTACAGCAGATGATATTAGTACAATATTGATGGGACTTGGAATTGTTCACAGTGCACTGTCCCAAAAAGATATTGCAAACGTACAAGCTAAGTTGCTAAGCTTTATTTCGGAAGAATTAGAAGATGACATAACTGTAAAGAAGGATCAATTTATGTTTGACCTTTCTTCATGGATTAAAGGTAAGGATTCGAACCAGATGATTGATATTGTTAAATCTGCCATGGAAAAAAAGCATACATTGACTTTTTCTTATCTTGGGCACAAGGGAAAAGAAAAACTTTATGGTATTGAGCCGCACCGACTTGTTTTTAAAGATAGCCAATGGTACTTACAAAGTTATTTAACAAAAAAACAGGATTTTAGATTATTTAAACTCTGTAGAATGTACAAGATACATAGTGAAGCAAGCACTTTTGGTCAGCGAACATTGCCTCATCCCTTTTCTGATTTTACAGACAAAATGGGTAACAGAACTTTTGTTATAAAGTTATTGATAGAATCTTCTGCTGTGGACAAGATGCTTGATTACTGCACAATGGAAGATATTATGGACGTGGGAGATGGAAGATTCTTGGTGGAATTCAATTTTATCGATGATGATTATGGTTATGGTATTCTAATGAGTTTTGGAGATAAGTTAACTTGTATAGAACCCGAATATGTTCGCTTTGAGTTACAAAGACGTTTAGAAATGATGTTAGAGAAATATTTGACATAAACAAGTAGATGTTTATATAGAATTAAATAGTATCGCGCAGTGGGATTTCTGCGTGGCTAATGATTGCCGAATTATCTGTCCTTCCTTTACACACTATTAGAAGGCTTTTAATTAACTGTTATCTTTTCGTAAAAAGAATAATAATCGCATAAATATTTTACATTAGAGGTTGATTTCACGAAAAATGAAGAATATAATACAATTAACACATAATTAAGGAGGTGCTTTGATGTATAATATTTTAGTAGGAGGAGCAGCTGGGCAAGGAATAGACACTACAGCTGCAAACCTTGAGATGCTTTTAAAAAAAGCAGGATACTATGTATTTACAATGAGAGACTTTATGTCTCGAGTACGCGGTGGTCATAACTTTTCAATTATAAGATTTGGGAATGAACCAATCTTTTCACACAGTGCTAAATTGGATGGCATTATAGCACTGGATGATGATACCGTAGAGATACATAATAAAGAGTTAAACAAGGATGGATTTATCCTTTGTGATACCAAATTAAAAGCAGAAAATGAAAAAGCCATCAAATTAAACATGGGTAGTATGGCAAAGGAGCTTGGCAATCCAAAAGTATCCGGAAGTATAGCAATAGGTGCGATCTTAAAATTTTTCGGAATTGGATTAGATCATGTGGATGAGACCATGAAGCATCTTGTAAAAGAAGCTTATTTGGAGATGAATTTAAAAGCCGTACGTATTGGCTATGAAAGTGTAGATACTAGATTTAAATCTCTTGAAAGTACAACCGGTGACTATATGATTTTATCTGGTAGTAAAGCAGTTGGACTTGGTGCATTAGCAGCTGGGTTGAAATTTTATTCTGCTTATCCAATGTCACCATCTACAGCAGTAATGGAGTTTTTAGCATCAAAAAGTGTTGAAGCTGGTATTGTTGTGGAACAAGCGGAAGACGAAATTGCAGGAATTAATATGGCAATTGGTGCTTCCTTTGCAGGAGCTAGAGCAATGACTGGTACCTCTGGTGGTGGTTTTTGTTTAAAGGTAGAGGCTCTAGGGCTATCAGGAATCGCTGAGATACCATTGGTAGTTATCGATGTTCAGCGTCCGGGTCCAGCAACCGGACTTCCAACAAGAACAGAGCAAAGTGATTTGAAATTTGTTATTTCTGCTGCTCAGGGTGAATTTCCAAGAATGGTAATAGCTCTTCGTAATCATACAGATGCCTTTTATCAAACGATTCGAGCATTTGATCTTGCGGAACGATATCAGATACCAGTTATAATATTAAGTGATCAATATTTGGGAGACTCCACGGCTACGGTGGAACCATATGATCTCAGTAATATTCATGTGGCTGAGCCATGCCAAGATAACTACAGTGAAGGAGAGTATTTAAGATATAAGATTACTGAGGATGGTATCTCACCAAGATTAATTCCAGGAAAAACAAAGAATCTTGTCTCTGCAGATAGTGATGAGCATGATGAACGTGGCTTCATAATCGAATCATCGGAAGAACGAATCCAGATGATGGATAAACGTATGCGAAAGCTTGATAAGTTAATGGAAGAATTACAAGAACCAGAATTCATTGGTGGAGAATCCTTTGATACCTTATTGGTTGGTTGGGGTTCTACCTATGGTCCAATTAGAGAGGCTGTAGGAGTACTGAATGAGAAAGAACCAGGTAAGTACGGAGCTTTGATTTTTGGAGATGTGTTCCCATTACCAAAAAAATTATTAATAGAGAAAGCAACTCAGGCTAAACAATTGATTAATATAGAGCAAAATGCGACAGGTCAGCTAGGTGGATTAATTAGGGAGCAAACTGGAATTGTTTTTGATAGAAGTATTCTAAAATACGATGGACGTCAGATATCTGGTGAGGAAATCGTAGAAAGAATACAGCAAGGAGGTGTGCAATAATATGGGAGATTTTCAAACCTTTCAAACAGCATGGTGTCCTGGGTGTGGTAACTTTGGAATATTATCAAGCTTAAAGTCTACCTTAGAAGAATTAGGAAAAGACCCACAAGAAGTACTATTAGTTGGTGGGATTGGTCAGGCTGCAAAGACACCTCAATATCTTAGTGGAAATAGCTTCTGTGGTTTACATGGTAGGTCACTTCCAGCAGCGACGGCAGCAAAGATTGCCAACGATAAGCTAACAGTGATTGTTAATACTGGTGATGGCGATTCATATGGTGAAGGCGGCAATCATTTTATTCATAATATACGTAGAAATGTTGATATAACTCATTTTATACATGATAATCAGATATATGGATTAACCAAAGGGCAGGCATCTCCTACGACTGCAGAAGGACAGATTACTGGTGTCCAGGTTACTGGTAGCATAAATACTCCTCTTAATCCGATATTATTGGCAATCGCAGCAGGAGCTGGATTTGTTGCCAGATCGTTTAGTGGAGATAGGGATCATCTGAAACAAATTATGAAAGAAGCAATTTCATACAAGGGATATGCGATGGTTGATATCTTACAACCATGTGTAACGTATAACAAGATCAATACTTTTGCTTATTATAAGAATAGAGTATATCAATTAGAAGCTGATTATGATCCTACAGATCGACTGGAAGCTATGAAGAGAGCAATGGAGTTTGATGAAAGAATACCTATTGGTGTAATATACAAAGAAGAAAAAGAAGACTTTCATAAGAAGAATATTGTGCTAGCAGGAAAAGAGCCTCTACTGGACCAAAAGACAGATATGAAGGTAATACAAAGTTTAATACAGGAATTTGTATAAAGAGTTTTTGGAGTAATATAGTTCATGTTAAATCGGGGCTGTTACTTTTATGAAGTAATAGCCCTTGGTTAAATATAATTATATAGGAGGAATGAAACAATGGCAGTAAAAAATGCAATGACAAGTGAATTTTTACATTCAGCGTACGGTGGCGAAAGTATGGCGCATATGAGATATCTTACTTGGGCAACCATGGCAGAAAAGGAGGGATTTCCTAATATTGCAAAGCTCTTTATTGCGATTGCTTATGCAGAACAAGTACATGCGAATAATCATTTCAATGTAATTGCTGGAGAAACTCAAGGTGCTACTGTAACAGCTGGTGCAGAATTTGGTACTGGAAAGACTGTAGACAATCTACAGGGAGCAATTGATGGAGAACTTCATGAAGTAGAGCAGATGTATCCAGTTTATCTGAATACAGCTCAGTTTCAAGAAGAAAAAGGTGCAGAACGCTCCTTCCATTATGCTTTAGAGGCTGAAAAAATCCACGCAGACTTATTTAAGAAGGCTCAAGATTGTGCAAGAGAAGGAAAAGATATAGAATTGACTAATGTATATATCTGCCCTATTTGTGGTCATACCATTCTTGATGAAGCTCCAGATAAATGCCCAGTCTGTGGTGTTAAGAAGGAAATGTATAAAGAGTTCTAGTAAGATTTCAGGACGTGTGAAAAGCCATCTGTTTTTATAAACAGATGGTTTTTTACTATTCAAATATAAGAACTTCTTAGTTAATCGCTCTTGACAAAACGACACAAGTGTCGTAAAATACATAAAAACGACATGCATGTCGTGTTTGTGGAAAGGAGACATAAGATGTCAAATAAAGGGAACAACACTAAAAATAATATAATTGATGCGTCTATACAATTGTTTTCGAATAAAGGTTATCAAGTTGTTACTATGAAAGATATCTGTGATTGTTGCGATATGAGCAGAGGGGGCGTGTATCGTTATTTTTCTTCCACGAAAGAAGTATTTATAGCTATGCTTGATAGGGACATAGATGATGATATAAAGGCAGTGAAAGAAGCGATGGAAGGAAAAGTACCCGCAAAAGTAATATTGGAACATTATCTAGATCACGAAAATAATGCAATATTTAGTGAGAATAAAGGGCTGTTTTTTGCGACTCACGAATTTGCTTTCGCTGAACCAGAACAGCGTGCCTATTTTGATAAAAGATTAGAGGCATCTGTTGATTTACTGAGCAATTTATTCAGATATGGTCAGGAGACAGGAGAATTTAAGCATTTTAATATTGCAGCTGTAGCAACACATATTATTTATTTTTTTGATGGAATGAAAACCTCTTCATCTGTTCTTACAGTCTCCGAAGAAATAGTCGAACAACAAATACAATTAATTAAGGAGATGGTAATATGAAAATTACTACTTTTAATGGAAGTCCAAAAGGAGCTAATAGTAATACAAATGTAATTGTGGAAGCATTTTTGGCAGGGGCACGTAAAGCTGGTGCAGAAACTGAGAACATTTTTTTGATTGATAAAGACATCAAGCATTGCACAGGGTGCTTTACTTGCTGGTTTAGAACTCCAGGGAAATGTATTCATCAGGATGATATGATGGAGTTGCTTGAGAAATATAGAAGTTCAGATATTGTATGTTTTGCTACACCAGTTTATCTTTGGAATATGACAGCTTGTCTTAAGAACTTTGCGGATAGGTTAATTCCTTTGAAGAATCCTAATGTGGTGGAAAGTGATGGTAACTATGATATGGAAAACAGTTTGAAATTACCGGATATTGTAGTAATATCAAACTCAGGGTTTCCAGGTGATAACAATTTTCAGACAATGCATGAAGTAATGAAATCGTCTAATCCTATATTGGAAATATATAGAAACAATGGCATGCTACTTCGAATGAATAGAGCTGATATACAAGAAAAAGTGAAACAATATCTTTCGTTTGTAGAGCAAGCTGGTTTTCAAATTGCCTCAAAAATCAAATTATCGGAAGAAGTGGCATCTGGTCTAAATTCGGAACTGCTATCTACTGAGGAATATATAAAAGTCATTTCAGGTGGTAAGTAGTTATAAGGATTAGAGGGTACGTGTTAGATTATGCAGAAACTATTTTAGGTATTACTAATCCATAAGTGTATAGTGCAGTATAAAAATATAATTAACTAAGAAAATAAGGATTTTTAAGAACGAGGATGATCTTACTTAATAGAATGTAGGAGAAATTGTTCTTAAGGATTCTTATTTTTTTGATTCTCTTATTCTGATTTCAAAATCTTACAGAATTAAGTTCTAACAAAACAAAAAAAAGTTTAATAAAATACAATAAAGTATAATAAAGTGCAATAAAAGTATTGACATTAATAAAATAAGACTATAATATAAGCATATCATCTGGAAAGAGGAAACTTAAAATGGAGAATAAATTTTATACAATAGATCAGGTTGCAGAAATTTTAGATATTCATCATAAAACAGTAAGAAAGTTTATAAAAGAAGGTAAACTCAAAGCGAATAAGGTTGGTAAGCAATGGAGAATATCCCAGATAGATTTAGAGGTATTCATGGAAAACAAGAATTCTACTATAGATAATGAGGCGCTTACTTTTGATGAAGAAGTAGAGTTTTCTAAAGCTGATGATAAAATAGTAATGAATAATGAAATTAAAGTTTCTAGTGTTGTAGATTTAAAAAACATAAGTAAAGATACTTATTTTAGAGTATCAAATACTCTCTTAGCAATTATGAATTGTAAAGATGAAAGGCTACAGGGGCAGACAATTAATATAAAATACAATGAAAATACCAATAGGCTAAGAATTATTCTATGGGCAAATATTGATATGACAAAAGAATTCTTAGATGATATTGCAATGCTTGTAGATGTTAATGAGATGGAGGAATAGAATAATGAAGTATAGTGTTGTTAACAAAAACAATAAAAGTTATATTATATTTAATGAATTAGGGTCAAAGATAAATTCAGAAGCTGATATGTTAGATATCATATCAGCATGCTTTGAAAGTGGGATAAATTCAGTAATGATTGATGGTAGAATAGTTGCAGATGAGCTCTATGATTTGAAAACAAAGTTGTTTGGAACGTTTTTGCAGAAAATTATTAATTATAAGATAAAGGTAGTATTTATAATTAATGAAGAAAGAACAATGAACGACAGATTTAAAGAATTAGCACTTGAATTGAATAAGGGTCATGACATTAGATTTTACAATAATACAGAAGATGCACAAGAGTGGTTATTAAGATAGAAAGTATATTGTGTTTACAATAATATTAACGCATAACATGGGATATGGGCTTAATCAAAAGCACAAAGGAGGTGGCTATTATGAAGAAAGAACAATTTATGGTAAGGCATCCTGGAATCATTGGAGAAGAAGAATTCAGGCAGTATGCGGTTTTGGTTCCATTGATTGATATAGATGGAATAACGTATTTATTATTTGAAAAGAGATCCAGTACATTAAGATATCAACCGGGAGAAATCTGTTTTCCTGGTGGAAAACATGAGGCAGGTGAATCTTTGCAAGAGTGTGCTGTTCGTGAAACGGTTGAAGAATTATTAGTTAACCAAAAGCAAATTGAGGTGATTGGTCCGGGAGATATCTATATATCGCCGTTTAACCTGATGATACATCCTTATATCGGTATAATAAGAGAGTATCGGAATACCTTTAGTACAGATGAAGTATCGGAAATAATAAAAGTACCATTGGACTTCTTTCGAAATCAACAGCCTGAGAAGTATGAGAGTAAGCTGAATCATGAACCACCTAAGGATTTCCCTTATGAACGAATAACGGGAAGGGAAAATTATCCATGGGCAAAAGGTATGTATGAGATTTTATTTTACCAACATGAGAAGTGTATTATCTGGGGTATGACAGCACAGATAGTAAAATCAGCAGTGAACTTGATTGACGAGTATAATATTAGAATATGATTATATTTATGGATACTTAAGCGTAGGTTTGTTAAGAATGTAAGATATGTATTCGACTTGGAATAGAGTTTCGCAATTGAATAAACTCGCATACAAAGAAAGGAGATTTAATCCTATGAAAAAAGAAATTTACCTAGCAGGCGGATGCTTTTGGGGAACAGAAAAGTATCTAGAAAACATTCCAGGTGTCTTGTCTACAGAAGTTGGATATGCCAATGGTAATACTAAGAATCCGACTTACAAAGAAGTGTGTTACAATAATACAGGACATGCAGAAACAGTAAAAGTAGAATATGATGATGACAGAATTGGGTTACTTTATATATTGGAACTTTATTATGATGTAATTAATCCAGTAAGTATCAATCGTCAAGGAGGAGACATTGGTTCCCAATACAGGACAGGAATCTATTTTGTTGATGAGAATGATGAGGAAGTTATTCGTGGCTCTATAATCGAACTTCAGAAAAAATATAAAGAGAAAATTGCAATTGAAGTAAAGCCTCTCGAAAATTACTACAAGGCAGAGGAATATCACCAGAAATATTTAGATAAGAATCCTGATGGATACTGCCATATTGGAGTAGATAAATTCGAAAAAGCCAAAAAGGCAGTGGATACAAGCAAAAAGTTTGCGAAAAAACCTCTTGATGAATTGAAAAAGAGCTTGACCGAGACGCAGTTTGCAGTAACACAGAATAATGCAACGGAACCTCCATTTAGAAATGAGTATTTTGATCAATTCGAGGAAGGAATCTATGTAGATATTACCACGGGTGAACCACTTTTTATGTCAAATGATAAGTTTGAGTCAGGATGTGGATGGCCGAGTTTTTCCAAGCCAATTGACAACAATTTGATTACGAATATTATTGATAAAAGCCATGGAATGATACGAACGGAAGTAAGAAGCAGAACCGGTGATTCACATCTTGGTCATGTGTTTGAAGATGGTCCAATCGATAGAGGGGGATTAAGATATTGTATCAATAGTGCCTCCTTAAAGTTTATTCCCAAGAAGATGATGGAGAAAGAGGGATATGGCGAGTATCTTAAGTTATTCTAAACTATATAACCCTCGAGTCCCAATGTAAACACTGTTTGCTATGTAGTTAGTTTTTTATAAAAAACCAAGAAGTTAAATATCTATAACGTGCACCATTTACTTGTCGTAGATATTCACTTTCTTGGTTTTTTATTTTCTTGGATTACAATGGATGAATTCTTAAGCTATATGAGCTTTCAATAGTTAAAGACCTAATTCACACTTGTAACAAGAAAGGCCTCCCACGCACCGGCAACTGTTTCACTAATGGCAAGTAGTTTACTGTTTTGATTTATTTGAACATACTTACCGTTAGCAACTGAATAGATAGCATATTGGGTGTCAGTAATTTTTTCAAGATAGAATTTTTCCCATGTACCAATAGTGCTACTTCTTGGGAGAAGTTGATTGTCTTCATCAATAACGGCACAAACATATTTTCCATTCGCTCTTGATTTGAATGATACCGTACCATCAGAGTTGTTTTCTATATATAGGGTTTCCCATGCCCCGCTACAGGAGTCACGGTTTGCAACAAGTGGATTACTTCCATTGTTTTCCGCACAGACAACCTTGCCATTTTGAATTGATGTGATGCAGTAATCGCCATTACCCAAGGTTGCATAACTGATTTTTTCAATAATAATAGAAGAAGTTTTATCATTAAAGTCTCCAAGAGAAGAGGCATCTGAAAGAAGAACCTTTTTACTTCCTTTAAAATCAGCATCGTTGTATAGTGTAATCTTATAGCCCTTTGGAACTTTTACTGATGATATGGAATCATTTGTAATTCCTTTTGAAACCATATCATTATAATTATATTTTCCTGGTTTTAGGTTTGTGGAATGCCCACTATAATTTGCATCTATGTAGAAGTCAGCACCAGTTTCCCCAGCATTAGGATCATAAGTAAGGTCAGAAGAACTTCCTACCCGTGTGATTTTAAATGCTTCCCAAGCTCCAGCTACGGAACTGCTAGTAGCTGTTAATTTGCCCTGTTTGTTTAAATCGGCCTGAATATATTTGTTGTTTGCTATGGCCTGAATGGAGTATCCACCAGTGGCAATCGAGACAAGCCTAAACTTCTCCCAAGTGCCGATTGATAGACTCCGAGCAAGAAGCTGATTTTCTTCGTCAATTACAGCACACACATATTTATTATTTGCAGCAGATTTAAAAGAAACCGTACCGTCACTATTATTTTGCAGAATAAGTGTTTCCCAAGCTCCACCACAAGATTCACGGTTGGCGATGAGAGGATCGGAACCGCTATTTTCAGCGCATACAACACCACCATTGGCAATGGAGGTAATATAATATTCACCGTCAGTTAGCAAACCACCCGATGGATTTCCAGAATCTATTGTTCCAGGAAGATAAGATTTGATAACATTGTATATCTTGGTATTTACCCATGCATTATTGGTTCCTACAGTGGACCATTTTTGTCTTATGGTAGCCGCAGAATCATTATAGATATCTACAGCACTTGGACTATGATTATAGATACCCCAAGAACTGTTTCCGGTTACTTTGTATGTCCATGTTGTCCAGTGCCAGCCTTGTTTGTTGTAGGTGGACATTGTGTTTTTCCAAGCATCTTCAACATCAAAGCAAGTAAATTCACCAACGAAAGTAGGGACACCGTAATTATGGTTAGTAATGTCGTTTACTTTACTTGCCGTATAAGAAGCTTGACCAGAAGCGCTGGTAACATGATCCCATGGATAATAATGATACTCATAAGCTACGTTACTCCAGCCATAAGTAGAAGGATGCGGTAAGTCATTGGCATCCCAGCAGGATTCCATTATAATAATATGATCGGAATCTTTTGATCGGATTGTATTATAGATTTCGTTATAGAAATCCCATTGTACACTTGTAGTTGCCGCAGCTTTAATGCCTGGTTCGTTTAAGATATCATAAGCGGCAATAGCAGGATTACCGTTAAAATGTTCGGCAATTTTTTCCCATAACCACAGAGTTTTGGAGCGGTTTGTTTGATTCCAGTACAGTTGTTTGCCATCATTGATTTCGCCAGAGTGGTCCATGCCATTTTGGGAGCCAAATGCTCCATGTAAATCAAGAATTACATAGATTCCGCGTTGACTACAGTTGTTTACGAACCAATCCAGACGATTCCAAGCATTAGATTTTAAGTTGCCGTTATCATCGCATAGATTCATGTAAGTAAAGGGAAGACGTATAACGCTCATACCCATAGCAGCACAGTTATCAAAATCCTGCTCTGTCCAATAATTATCTTCATAAACAGCAATTAGTTCATCTCGAACAGTGGTACCAAAACGGTTCTTTAACGTATTCATCATGGTCTTCTGGTCACTAGCGTTGGTTGGATTCATCCAATGTTCTTGTACAAGCCAACCACCAGCATTGGTTCCCCTTAGATACACAGAATCACCGTTCCCGTAATTCTTTTTAATTGAAGTTTTGTTAGTCTTCAAAAAGTCTGCAGAAGTAAGGCTAACAGCAGCCTTAACGGTTGGTGTAGGTGATAATGCGGTACCTGTAAATAATAAGCTGACTGTTATAGTCAGACTAAGCAGGGCACTCAGCCCTTTGGTGAGAAAATGTTTCTTTTTCATCGTGTAAACCTCCCTTTAAATTATCAAAGTGAATTGTGAGATTCTAGGCTGAACAGATAGCGTATCTTTGCCTATCAATCTTTTGAAATCACAAAGATTCTCTTAGTTACCAAAAAACTATAATTATATTAAAACGTTTTAATATAATCTTAAAAAATAAATCTATGCGGTAATATAAAGGTTAGAACTGATAAGTAATGCAAAAACAATATGGAAAATACATGGGAAAATGTACAAATTTATTACTTTTTCATTATATTACCATTAATATAATAAAAAAGCAACAAAGAAAAATAATAAATAATAAAAAAAATATACAAACTGTCGTAAAACACTATTAAAATGAATTGATAATCGAGTGAAACGTTTTAACTTTGAGGTGTAGTATTTGGCTCAGAATACCAGTAATGTTGTTGAATAAACTATCGATAGAATCATGACCTAATAAAAGGGAACGTTTCTTAACAAAGGAGCTAGCGAGACATCTATTACCAACGATTACGATTGCAGTATATTCTTATATGGCTTTAGGCTATCTTGTTATGGGTAGTAAGTTATTCATATAGCTGGTATACTAAACTTATGATATAATACAAGTTAATATAAGTAAAAAAAAAGAATTTAAAAAGTGTAGGGTGGGTAATATTGAATAAGAGTAAAGTTAAAAATAGTTTTTTTTCACTTGGTGTCCTTTGTAGTTCATTACTTATTTGCGAAGTTCTTTACCGTTATGATTTTGGAAGTCAAAATATAAATATTGTTATGTCTATGGCAATATTTGTTATTACAGCTGTTACAGAGGGATATATTTATGGTGTGTTATCAGCAGTTATCGGTGTATTTGCATATGATTTTCTAATAATTTCTCCAAGATTAGGTTTTAGTTTTACTGTGAACTTTCCAGTAACACTTATTGTCCTACTACTTGTGGTATTTACTAGCAGCACAATTACTAATAGGATTAAGGCGCAGGCGAAGGAGGCTAAGCAAAAGCGTCAACATGCTGAATTGTTATACAGTATTAATCGTAAACTTCTATCTACAAGAGATATGGATACCATCATAGGATACTCGATGGAATACCTCACAGATGAGTTGGTACATTCCATAGCTTTTTTTGAAGAGATTAAATCAGCGGACAAATTAAATCCTTATTTTATTCGTGTGAAAAATGATGTAGACATTGATTATTTTAAGAGAGAGGGGGTAGCTAATCTAGTAAGACAAGCGGCAGATAAGCAGGAAGCCTTAGAGGATAAAGACTATGGCTACTTTTTACCAGTTGTTACACAGAACATTACGTATGGGGTATTTGCTTTTGCTTTTATGGCAAGAGAATTGAATAAGAAGCAAAAGATATTTTTAGAGATTATAGCGGAACAAACAGCTCAAGCGATTAGAATGTATCGTCTTACGGTAGAGCAACAAGAAGTTAATGTGATGATAGAAACGGAAAAGGGAAGGAACAGTTTTCTAAGAAGTAGATCTCACGATTTGAGAACACCGCTTACAGGAATTATGGGGGCTAGTTCTACTTTATTAGAAGAAGGGGAGAAGATCCCTAATGAAGAACGTACCAAACTGATAGAGGGAATACAAAGTGATTCTCAGTGGCTTCTTAATATGATTGAGAACATATTATCTATTACGAAGGTTCAGAAGAACAATATGGTGATTCATAAATCGGAAGAAATCCTAGAAGAGATTATAGAAGGAGCTGTACTAACTTTTCGAAAACGCTTTCCTAATGCCAAAATCACTGTAAAACTGCCTGAAAATGTGATTTTGCTTCCGGTAGATGTTATGTTAATCTCTCAAGTTATTATTAATCTTTTGGAAAATACACAAAGACATGCGCTAGGCCAAAGATCGGATGTGGCAATAGAAGTTAAGGAGATGGAGGGCTTTGTGAGTTTTATAGTGAGCGATACTGGTCCAGGAATAGATCAAAAGATTCTTCCATTGCTATTTAAATCTGCGATTACACCGGATGCCCCGTGTAGAGATTCAACGAGAAATTTGGGAATCGGACTTTCTATTTGTGGCACTATAATTAAAGCTCATGGAGGCGAGATGTGTGCCAGTAATCGTCCAGAAGGTGGAGCGCAATTTATGTTTACGATACCTCTTTGCTAGGAAGTTAAATAAATGTTATTAAATGATTGAAGAAGGTGATGGTATGTTCAAGATTCTTGTTGTAGAAGATGATGAAGTATTAAATAAAATGGTATGTGCAAAGCTTAAACAGGAAGCCTTTGAAACTTTTTCAGCGTTTGATGGAGAAGAGGCACTTAAATTAATGGATCAGGAATATATTGATTTAATAATTAGTGATATTATGATGCCAAATATGAACGGATATGAACTTACGAAAGAATTAAGGGATGCAGCATATACAACCCCAGTGTTAATGATAACTGCGAAAGATCAGATAGAAGATATGGAAAAAGGTTTTGTAGCTGGTACAGATGATTATATGATTAAACCAGTTAATTTGAAAGAGCTTGTATTGCGTGTAAATGCGTTATTACGTCGTGCACAGATTGCCAATGAAAAAAAGTTAAAGATAGGAAATACAGTGTTGGACTACGAAGCATTGACGGTCCAAAACGAAGAAGGAGTGCAGACACTTCCACCGAAAGAATTCTATCTTTTATATAAACTTCTGAGTAATCCTAATAAGATTTTTACTAGACTTGATTTGCTTGATGAAATATGGGGAATGGATACAGAAGTGGATGACAGAACAGTGGATTCTCATATAAAAAAACTGCGTAGAAAATTTGAGACTAGTCCAGACTTTGAAATTATCACAGTTAGAGGGCTTGGATATAAAGTGGGATACCGATAAAAGGAGGGAATTATGAAAAACAAGAAGAAGGAAAAGTTTAGAATTCCTTTAAGTAATTATTTTGCTTTCATATTCAGTATAATTTTGTGTATTTCGTGTTTTATTGCTGGTCTGCTTGTTTGTACTTCATTTCTCTGGTTTTATCAAGGTGAGATAACTGTTAAGATAACGGTTATAATATGTATTTTAGTTTGTTTGTTGGTGGCGGTTATTGGAAGCGCAACTATGTGGTTTGGAAGTAGATATTTGATTAAGCCGATTATTAAATTAAGGGATGGTTTCCGCCAGGTGACAGAGGGTAACTTTCAAGTAGCCATAAAGAGAAATACGAACTACCGAGGTGGTTACCAATATACCAACGAACTGGATGAGCTTACAGAGAATTTTAACCGTATGGTTAAAGAGCTTAATAACATGGATTATATGCGAAAAGACTTTATGAGTAATGTATCCCATGAGGTAAAGACCCCGGTGGCGGCAATTACAGGTTTTACTGAAATATTATTAGATGGTGGTTTATCAGAAGAAGAACAGAAGGAATATTTAGGTTTAGTAAATGAACAGTCTATTCGGTTATCAAATTTATGTGAGAATATGTTACGACTCTCTAGGTTGGATAATCAAGAAATCGTACCTCAAGGTGATGTTGTGCAGTTGGATGAACAGATACGTAAAACAGTTATTATCCTATCTGAAAAGTGGCAAGAGAAGGAAATGGAGTTTCATCTAAATCTAGAGAAAAATCATGTAAAAAGTAATGCGGATTTGCTTTTTCAGGTGTGGATGAATCTGATTGATAATGCCATTAAATATTCGGATTCAGGGAAAAGGATATGGATTAAAGAATCAAGTAATGCAAATGAAATTATCGTAGAGATAGAAGATGAGGGAATTGGTATTGATTCGGATAAGAAAGGTAAGATTTTTGATAAGTTTTACCAGTGCGATGAATCGCATAAAAAGAAAGGGAATGGTCTTGGACTTTCCATTGTAAAACGTATCGTAACAATGCTTTCGGGATCGATTCAATGTGAAAGTGAATGGGGGAAGGGAACCAAGTTTATTGTGAGAATACCAAATAATAAATAATGCCACTAATTGCGCAGTAAGCAGATACAAGAAAACAATTGTCATACAATCTGTATAGACCACCGATTTGTTAAAACGAAACGGTGGTCTTTTTTCAAATTCCTATGTTTGAAAAAATTTTCTGTATGGGTAAAATAGCTGATAAAAAATTAATTTGATTGCAACATTTCTAACTTCTTAAGTGTATATAAGATAGAACCGTAAGAAAGCCGGTTACTATTTATGGATATCTGGTCAACTGAGACAATTATAGGCATGACCATATTAGTCCGTTGACCAAGAAGAAAGGGAATGATAATATGAAGAAAATGATGAAATGTGTAATGGTATTAGCTATGGTAGCATCAATGACAGGTTGCGGTAAGGAAACTAAAACACCAACAGAGCCTGTAGAAGAGAATACTCAAATTCCAAATCCATTTGCGGAGTGTGAGACTATTGAGGAAGCAGAAAAAATTGCCGGATTTGATCTTGTGATACCAGAGAAAGTACCAGATGGATTTATCAATAAGAATATCAGTGCAATTCAGAATGAGATGATTGATATCACTTACGATAATGGAGAAGATAAATTATGTATTCGTAAGGGGAAGGGAACGGATGATGTAAGTGGTGATTATACACAGTATGATGAGATATCTACGGTAGAAGTTAATAATCGAAGTGTAACACTAAAAGGAAGTGGCGATAAGATTAATGTGGCTGTTTGGAAAGACGAAGATTTTGCATATTCAATTGTTGTGAACAGCGGAGAAGAAGGTATTGATAGCAACGTAATTACTGATATGGTAAAAGGAATAGAATAAAAGGAGTAGTGAAGCGCGACACTGTGGGGACTGGTGGCGCACTTCATATTATGCAGGAGCGGTTATGAATAATGTATGTATAAATCAAAGATTAAATATACCTTTAGGGACACGAGTAATACTAGTATTTTGTGAGCTTTTATTAGCGGCAAGAACAAGATTTTACTTTCTATTAAAAGAAGATTGTAAGGTACTGGATCGTGTAGTAACGAAAGCTGCAATAAACAACCAAGCAGAACATCTACTAAATGATTATGGTAATTCTGTATTACGAATGGCATATTCCTATTTGCATAATACAAGTGATGCAGAAGATGTTTTGCAAGATACGATAATACGTTTTATTAAAGATAGACCAATGTTTGAATCGACATTACACGAAAAAGCATGGGTTATGCGTGGTGCAATTAATATATGTAAAAACAAGATTAGATATAACAAGATAAGAACTACAGATGAACTAAGTGAAGAATTGATGGGTGAAGAAAAAGAAGATTTAGCGTTTGTATGGGAAGCGGTTAAAAGCCTACCTGTAAAGTATCGTGAAGTAACACACCTCTATTATCATGAGGGATATTCTACTAGTCAGATTGCTTCGTTACTAGGAAAGAATGAACAGACGGTTCGATCCCTCTTACATCGAGCAAGAAAAAAACTTAAACTGATTCTAAAGGAGGTGTATGATTTTGAAGGGTAGGTATAATGAAATTATGAATAATATTCAAGTAACCGAAGAGATGCATGATAGAATTATGAGAAAAATTGACGAAACAGATTTTAATACCGAAACAACAAATCGTAGTTCATATCATCAATATCGAAGAATTATATCTATAGCTGCTTGCTTAGCGATCATATGTATTGGAATTATTGGAGGTAAACTTATATTTAACAATGAAGAGAACTTAGTTGAACAAGTAGTGCCAGATATAGTGGAGTATAATTCAATTGCTGAACTAAGTCAAAATGCAGGATTTGAGATTTCGGAGGTAAAGAACGTTCCTTTTAGTATTGAAAAGACCACATACACTCTGTATTGGGGAGAGTTAGCCGAGATAACGTACTCGAATGATGAAGAAGAACTTGTATATAGAAAAGCAGTTGGTAATGACGATATAAGTGGCATCTACAATGAATATTCTTTAGAAAAGAAATGTAAAATTGAAGATTATGAGGTAACCATTAAGGGAGATATGAATGGATACACTTTAGCTGTTTGGCAAAAAGATAGTTATACTTATTCGTTAGAATTCTCTATAAGTGTATCTGAAATAGAGATTTTAGATATAATAAAAAATTTGAATTAATAGTTATATTTCAACTCCCTATGTATTGGCATGGGGAGTTGAAATCATAAATAGATATAGTTGACATACTATTGAAATTTGAGTAAAATTTAGTATAAGGTTGTTTTGTTACTAAAAATAACCAAAAATACATAAAGAGGAGTATAAATAATGAAAAGACCAAAGATTGGAGTTATGCGATTACTAGTATTAATGGTGTTATGCTGTGCACTAATGGTAGGAAACTTTATTATACCAAACCAGGTGGCAGAGGCAGCAACTAAAAAAGCAACAATAAGTGTAAAAGAACTGACAATACCTGTTGGTAAAATGGACAGTAAGGTTTATTGGAACAAAAATTCATGGGAAATAAATAATGGAGAGGAGCTTACTGTAAAAAACAAAATAAAAGGAGCAACGTATCAATTTACATCTAGCAACTCCAAAGTTGTAAAAATCAGTAAAGCTGGTGGTTTTTTAACAGGAGTTAAGGCTGGAAGTGCAACAATTACCTGTACACAGACTTATAAGAATAAAAAGACTACAGTAGGGAAATGTAAGGTTACTGTCAAAAACGCTACATTGATGTCGGAAGATGCGGTGTTCCCTGTTGGAAGCGGTGGATTTGATCTAGCAGACTATTATAGTTCTTCAGATGCTATGTTTACTATAGCATATCGAAATCCAAAGGCTACTTATACAGTAACATCAGATAGTAGTAACTTTACTATTAATGAAAAGAAATACGATGCTTCATCGGCAAAAGATGTCACAGACAATGACGAATATAAATCTGTACTTAAGGATTATATTGGAAAACGTTATTTTTATGGATATCAGTTTAAAGCAGAAAAAGCAGGTACATATACAATTACAGTAAAAGAAACATATAATAAGAAAACAAAAACCTTAGGTAGCTTTAAAGTAGAAATAAAAGATGTTAGTATTGCTGAACCGAATGTAGAGCTACTGGTAGACAATTATATCAACGTATTTAACTTACTTAACTATACGAATGCAAGTTCATTATATTATTTTGAAATAAAGGATTATGATAAAACAAATCCAGAGAATAATGTATTAGATCTTATTCAAGATGAAAGCTCATTATATCTACGCGGTAATAAAACGGGTACCGGCGAAGTAATAATAAGAGAAGGATCAGAAGAAGGAGCCGTTATAGGAACTGTTACTGTTGTTGTAGCTGAGGCACCTTGTGAAAGCATTACTTTAGAATCTGAGGAATACACGGCATATGTAGGTGATTATTTTAATATATATTATGATTTAGAGCCTTGGGAAACTACAGATAAGGTTACCATTGAGTCTGATAATTCCAAAGTTTTAAAAGTAGAATACAATCAAGAAGAACAATCATGGGAATATACACCTTTGATGGCTGGAGAAGCAAAAATCACAATTAGATGTGGAAACCAATCCGTAGTAACTAAGGTTATAGTTGAAGAGTGGTAGGATTTAAAGAACATATAAGTTGAGGCTACTTATGGAGAAGAACGAATACTAAAAAATAAAATTACTACACAAAAAGTCTTTGTAAAATTGCTATATAAGCAATCGTGCAAAGGCTTTTTTTGCGTCAATTTTATCTTATGCATGTTATTAATAAACTAAGCTATCTATAAAATGCACACTAAATGCACACGTGTGCATAAATAGTGCATAATTATATGCATATATATATTGACATTCTGGTCTGTTATAGGGTATATTGAGGATAGTTGATGGAGATAGTACAAGATTAGATTCTATGAAGTAATTATAGATTAGGAGGAGTTTGATGAAACGAGTTACGATTCAAGATATTGCAGCTAAGTTAGAGTTATCTAGAAATACCGTTGCAAAGGCTCTAAATGGTGGAGAGGTCTCAAATGCTACTAGAATGACAGTGATACAGAAGGCTTATGAGATGGGCTATGAAAAATTAGATGCTACAATGATTGAGCAAGCAAAAGGGTTATCGAAGAAAAATGTCGGTGGTACCATATTGGTTTTGTTTAACCGAGCAGAATCCACCTTCTGGAATAAAATCATTACTGGAATCAGTGATGAGATTAATGATAATGGTTATCGCATGCAGATGTATATTGTTGAAGAAGATGATTTGAATGCAACAGAAACATTAAAAGCTGCATCAGAGGATACGAAAGGGATTATTCTTCTGTGTAGGTTCCCAGTATCATTTATTGAAGGGTTAGCCATAAGTAAATTACCAATCACCATGTTCAATGCACCAAAGAATGGGGAAGAATATCTACGTTTTGGTAATATTATAGCAATTGAAGGTAGACATGCTATCGCGGCTATCGTGCAGGAACTGATTAACCAAGGAAAACGAACATTTTCTTTTGTTGGATGCAGTGACGCATCAATGAGTATTTCGATGCGTTATGAAGGAATGAGACAGACGCTTGTAGCCAATGCTATATCCATAGAAGAATCTTTAATGTTAACTAAGGGAGAGCCAAACAGTTACTATAACTTTAGTGTGATCGAGGAAAATATAGAAAGGCTTCCTTATTTTCCAGAGGTGTTTGTCTGTGTAGATGATGACGTAGCAAAATATGTAGCAACAGCCTTAATGAAAAAGGATATGAAACTCGCCAAGGATATCATAATTGTAGGGTTTGATAATACCATCGAACCTGAATTCTTTAAGTCGGATATTATTACCGTAGAGATAAGGATGGAGGCACTTGGAAGACGTTTGGTATCAACAACATTAGAAAAGATAACCCATCCGGAACTTGATAACGCGATTATTACCGTTGCCACGTATCCTGTACCAAGAAGGATGTGCAACGACAGACATATAACATAATAATAGTCTTTTTACGATAAAGACTTCACAATTGCCTATTAATAGCAATAGAAGGAGAGAAAACAATATGGATTTTATAAAAGGATTTACATTCAAGTTAAACCCAAGTAAGACACAAAAATTTGCAGGAGAGGAGACAAAAGAGTCTCTGAAAACTTTGGTAGATACTACAGGTTGCGATACCATTATCTTAGCTTTTATCGCTTTACAAGATACCCCTCAATCAGAGGAGATTGATTATATAGGGGAACATATTCCTACAGACGAGGAGCTCCTAAGTGTCATTGATTATGCAAGAAAACTAGGTCTTAAGATTATTCTAAAGCCAATGCTTAATTGCCGAGACGGAGTGTGGAGAGCACATATTAACTTCTTTGATGTAGAAGTTCCTTGTGAGCCAAAGTGGAGTAAATGGTTTGCAAATTATGAAAAATATATTCTTAAATATGCTGAAATTGCAGAGAGAACTCATTGTGAAATGTTTATGGTGGGGTGTGAGTTGGTTCAAACAGAAAGAAAAGAGGAATACTGGAGGAATCTAGTTCAAAAAGTAAGAAAAGTATATAATGGCCTTGTTACATATAATACAGATAAGTACCAAGAAAATCAGGTTAAGTGGTGGGATTGCCTCGACGTGATATCATCTAGTGGATATTACCCACAAACAAGATGGGAAGAAAACCTAGATCGCATTGAAAAGGTGGTAAAACAATATAATAAACCATTTTTCTTTGCGGAATGTGGTTGTATGTGTGTGAAAGGGTGCCAAGAGGTACCAAATGACTGGACATTTGAAGGTGAAGTAGATTTGAAGGTACAAGCAGATTATTTTAAGACGATGTTTGAGACTGTAAAGGCACGAGAATGGGTGGAAGGCTATGGAATTTGGGACTGGAGTTCTAACTTTAGAGAAGACTTACCAGAAGAGAGAGGATATAGCGTGTATGATAAGCCTTCATCTAAGGTAATCAAGGAGTTTTATCAAACTCTGTAAGGAAGGAAAGGATAGAATGACAACAGAGAAAATGGATTTTGAGACGGAAGGCACTCTTACAGAAGAATTTGAAAAAAACAAACATAACTCCTTAAAACTATTGTTAAACATATACAAAGGTAACTATGGTAAATTATTGATATCCTCTTTCTTCTTTGTACTAAAACATACGCCAGCGTGGGCAATGCCTATTGCCATTGCAGGAATTGTGGATGTTGCTACGAATCCCGGAGATTATCATGTGGGAAAAATTGCGTATTATGTAGGAATTATGGTGATATTAATTGTTCAAAACATACCTACAAACTACATATATGTAAGGATGTATAGTTTGGCAATTCGTGATGTGGAGGCAAGGCTTCGTGGAAGTTTAATACGTAAGCTGCAGCAATTGTCCATAGGTTATCATAAGAATATGCAGTCAGGAAGACTGCAATCAAAGATTATTCGTGACGTAGAAGCAGTAGAGTCAATGTCAACACAAGTATTTACCAGTTTATTGGCAATTATTATAAATATAATTGTTGCGTTTTCTGTAATTATTACAAAGAATATGGTAGTATTTTTATTCTTTCTTGTTACTATACCGATTGCGGTAATTACAATTATTGCATTTCGAAAAAAGATAAGGTTAAGGAATACTGAGTTTCGTAAAGAGATGGAAGAAACCTCAGCAAAAGTAATTGAGATGGTGGAGCTGATTCCAGTTACTAGAGCATATAGCGTTGAGGAAAAGGAAATTAATCGTTTGGAGGAGCAAATTAGTAAGGTTGCCCACAAAGGGTATAAACTAGATGTAATACAATCTCTCTTTGGTTCCGTAAGTTGGGTAATCTTCCAACTCTTTCAAGTGTTGTGTCTGGCTTTCACAGGAACTCTCGCATATAAGGGGAAAATCAGTGTTGGTGACATTGTACTTTATCAAACGTATTTTTCGACCATAGTAAATAGTATCTCACAGATTGCTAATCTAGTACCAATCTTCACGAAAGGAATAGAATCCCTTAATTCCATCGGTGATATTCTTACCGTTCATGATGTGGAGAGCTATAAGGGAAAGCGTAAGGTGAAGAAACTAGAAGGATGTTATGAGTTCAATGATGTGGTCTATTCTTATGGAGACGGAGAAAAGAATGTATTAAATCACTTTAATCTCCAAGTAAATAAGGGAGAAACGATAGCTTTGGTTGGTGGTTCTGGGGCTGGAAAAACAACAATAATGAATCTTATTATTGGGTTCTTAAAACCAACAGAGGGAACTGTACTTATTGATGGAAAAGATATGAGGGAGTTAGACATTCGCAGTTATCGCAGATTTATGGCAGTGGTACCTCAAGAAAGTATCTTGTTTGCGGATACACTTCGAAACAATATAACTTATGGTTTAGATTCTATTTCAGAAGCACAACTCGATCAAGTATTGCAACAAACTAGTTTGAAGGAATTGGTAGATTCCCTCCCAATGGGATTGGATACAGTAATAGGAGAACATGGCGGAAAGTTATCTGGTGGTCAAAGACAAAGAATATCCATTGCAAGAGCATTACTTAGAGATCCAGAGGTTGTACTTCTAGATGAGGCAACCTCAGCACTGGATAGTATCTCTGAATTAAAGATACAGGATTCTTTAGAAATACTTACTAAGGATAAGACCACGTTTGTAGTTGCCCATCGTCTATCAACAATTAAGAATGCAGACAAAATTGTTGTACTTAAGGAAGGAAACGTAGAAGAAATCGGTACCTATGCACAGCTGATGGAGAAAAAGGGTGAATTCTATAAACTTAAAACCTTACAGTCTTAAGTGATTTGAACTGAATATTGACAATGTATAATTTAGTTAATGATGCTATATGAAATATCCGCTTTTGGAGCAAATTCTTCACTTGCAAAGAAGGTGGCAAGCAATAAAATAGAGGATACTGTGGAGGTATCAGAAGTAGCGGTATAGAATGAGAAAGGTGCTGTTACACTAAGAAATTTCTTAGTGTGACAGCACTTTTATAGTTTGTTGATATAATTGTTGTTACAGTTTGATAAATAATTTAATAAACTTAAAACATTACAGTCATAAAAGTATGATATAATGGAAACCGTAGCAAGAATATTGCAAAATATAGTCAATTGCGAATCTCTTCTCCATGACGATAACATATCTGTGTTTTAAGGCTGCCTACTACAATTTCCCTAAAATTGTAACGGCAGACATAAAACACATTGATATGTTTATCCCCATCACAAAGAATGTCGCAATTGACTTATATTGCAAAGTAGAATAAAGGAGAAAGCAAGTATGCTTGATGAAATTCTAGAATATAATAAAATTTTTGTTGAGAATAAAAGCTATGAAAAATATATTACCAATAAGTTTCCAGAAAAAAAAATCGCCATCGTCTCTTGTATGGATACAAGATTAACAAAACTATTACCGGCAGCTTTGGGGCTTAAGAATGGTGATGCGAAGATCATTCAAAACGCAGGTGGAGTAATATCCCATCCATTTGGAAGTGTAATACGTAGTTTATTAATAGCAATTTACGAATTAGATGTTAAAGAAATATTAGTAATCGGTCATACCGATTGCGGAGCTAGATACACAGACAGCCAGAAGATGCTAGAGAAGATGAAAGAGCATGGAATAACACAAAATAATATAGATATGGTTAAGTATTGCGGAATTGACTTTGACTCTTGGCTTGGTGGTTTTATAGATCTAGAAGATACTGTTAAGAAATCAGTAGAGTTGATACATAAACATCCTTTAATACCAGAGACGGTAATGGTACATGGCTTAGTAATTGATTCTGTCACTGGCGAGTTAAGTAAGGTTGATTAGGACGGTGATTCTATATGTTTTAGGATAGTAGTAATAAAAATCAGGTAGGATGGAAAGTTATTTGATGTCCGCTCCTACCTAATTAGCCAATGCTAAAATGGTGTGTTCTTATTCGAGTTAGTATTCGTATCCACATAGGTAACGGTAGTAAACATTCCGCCAACTGTGTCAGATACCCCATTATTAGTTACATGATGAGGCATGTGACAATGCATTGGCCAAACCCCAGGATTGTTTGCTAGGAATTCAACATCCCATGTTTCACCGGAGGCAACCAGAATAGTATTCTTGCAAATCTGTGTCCTTGGATCGATTGGGAATCCATCTGCGCCGACTACACGAAATTGGTGACCATGAAGATGAATAGGATGGTGATGCATCTGAATGTTTCCAAAACGCACTTTTACGGTATCGCCATAGCAAACATTTAATGGCAGTGTCTTGGGATAACATTTACCATTGATTGTGAAGAAGTTAAACATGGGGTCAATAAAGTTTAAGTTATAGGTGCCAGGGGTTAAATCGCCCCATGGAAGTGCTTTGATAGCCCATTCCTGTAAGATACATAGATAATCACGATAGCACTTTCGGTTTCGGTCGGTTGGATCCTCTACGATTAGTCCTCCGAATAAACCAGCATTATCTTGTATCATAACTTCAACATGGGAGTGGTACAGGTAAGTACCTGGAGGATTTTGTATGGTGAAACAATAATCAAAATATTCACCTGGGTATATGTAAGGAGAGGGTTCAATCGGCGGTACCCCATCCATATTGTTTGGAACTTCAAGCCCATGCCAGTGCACACTAGTACGAGCAGGGAGATTATTAATAACACGTATGGTTACCTTATCTCCAGGAAAAACATGAATAGTTGGACCAGGGGTAGAACCGTTGTATCCCCATGCACGCATATAGATACCATCAACTAGCTCTTGTGTGATTTCTTGGGCAACTAATTCGAAGTATTTACGACCATTTTTATAACAAAAAGGTAAGTCTTTTATACCAGGGGTTATTACCATGTTTCTAGCTCCTTATAGCTTTCCGTTAATACTTATATATTCAAAATCCTTCTTCTCTATACGTTCTTTTGCGTGTGGAGATGGAGTTCTTTAAAGTAAATAAGCTCTTATAGTTTACAGAGTATAATTTTATAATATGTATATTGTAGCAGTATGATTGAGAATGAGGGAGGGGAATGGTAATGAATTTCATTCATAACTTTAATGACTTTCTTGCTGAGCTATACCAAGCGGGAATGAGCGTTGGCGGTGAGAATAACGAAGGCGTATTCTCTTTATGTAACTATTTTGGGGAAGAGATATGCTGGCATACAGAAGATGCAGATACGGACCCATGGGAATGGCGCATGCGTGTATTGAATGAGAAAGAAGACATTGCATACGGTAAGTTCTTCTTTAAGAAGAGTGGTTATATTACGAAGGAGTGGTTTCCTTACTTCTATGCAATTCGCCGTGGCTGTATGAGATTAGAAGATGAATATGAAGCTGGTACCATTAGTCAATATGCAAAACAAATCTATCTGCTGATAGAGGAATATAAGGAATTGCCTCTGCATCTCATTAAGCAATATGGTGGGTTTACCAAAGAAGATAAATCAAAGTTTGATCGTGCAATAACAGAGTTGCAGATGCGATTCTTTATTACAATGTCTGGTCGAGCTAGGAAGTTGTCTAATGCGGGAGAAGAATATGGCTGGTCATCAACCGTATTCTGTCTAGTAGAGGATTTCTGGGGAGAAGAGTTAATAAGAGAAGCTGAAAGGATTGTTCCAGAACAAGCTTATGAGAAGATACGGGAACAGATCTATAATTTAAATCCAGAGGCAACAGAGAAAAAAGTGAAGAAGTTTATTGAAGGCTATTAATCAAAAAACTTATAAAATCTTTATAAATAGCCCTTATACTTTTGTTATCACAAGAGGAAAGGGCATTTTTTATGAAAAACATATTAGAAACACATAATCTATATAAGAATTACAAAAAACAAAAAGCAAATCACAACATATCAATTTCTGTACCGGAGAATTCTGTTTATGGACTCCTTGGTCCAAACGGCGCGGGAAAATCCACCCTGCTGAAAATGCTAACAGGTATGATTACTCCTACCTCAGGAGAAATTGTTTTTGATGGTAAGTCATGGAGTCGCAATGATTTGCTGTCCATTGGTGCGCTGATTGAATCACCGCCACTATACGAAAACTTGACTGCTAGGGAGAATTTAAAGGTACGTACTCTACTCTATGGCTTGCCAGATAGCCGCATCGATGAGGTGTTAGAAATTGTAGCTCTGACAAACACGGGGAAGAAGCGAGCGGGGCATTTTTCCATGGGAATGAAACAACGACTGGGCATAGCTATGGCACTTCTCAATCACCCAAAGCTACTCATCTTAGATGAACCTACTAATGGACTTGACCCAATCGGAATCGGAGATTTACGCGAGCTAATCAGATCATTTCCACAACAGGGAATTACGGTGATTCTTTCTAGTCACATTCTATCCGAAGTGGAACAAATCGCTGATCATATTGGTATTATAGCAAACGGTGAACTGTGGCATCAGGACATAATTGATGCTACAGATGACCTTGAAGCACTGTTTATGGAGGTTGTACGAAAGGCAGGTGATTCGAATGCTTAACTTTCTACAATCTGGATGGCTCAAGGAGAAGCATAGCTTCAACAAGGTAATTCTATGGCTTGCCCCGGCGCTTACAATTTTGCTGGCCTTGTTTTTAATGGGAGGAAGATACCTGCAGGGTGGTGCTTATAATTGGTGGTATACAATGCTTTTACCTGGTTGCTTTACCATGTTTTCTGCCTTTACAGTGGCAAGAGAACAAAAAAAGAACAGACATGGTTTATTAGGTGTGGCTGTAGATAAGAAGAAACTGTGGCTTGCTCAGATTATACTATGTACCTTATTCTTATTAACCACCTGTATTGTTTTTTTTATCGGAATTACTCTAGGAGGTCTGCTGTTTGGGCAAACAATTGGCGTAGGAGCAAGCTTTATCGCAAGTGTATTGCTATTCGTCACATTTGCTTGGCAAATTCCACTATGGATGTTTGTGACAGAAAAAGTTGGTACATTTTTAACTGTTTTAATCAGCTTACTCTGCAATTTTGGTGTTGCGGTCATCTGCGCAGTAGAAAGATTTTGGTGGATTCCGTTCTCTATTCCCGCAAGACTCATGTGTCCTACCATCGGAGTGCTACCTAATGGGCTTAGAGTAGAGATTGGTAGTAGCATGGAAGACCCTGCTGTTATCCTACCAGGTGTATTGATTGCTATCACGCTTTTTATCTTGCTAACCATTGCTACCTCATGCTGGTTTCAGAAACGTGAGGTGTGAGCATGAAGCAATTTATAAGAACTATAAAATCTGACATCTACAAGGCGCTACATTCCCAAGTGTTACTCATACATCTTTTTGTGCCAGTCTTTGGTATGGCAGCGTTCCTTGCTTATTATACCATTTCACCTTGGGGGGAGTCGCAAAAGGTGTCTGCATATCTGCAAGTGCTGGCAATGGCATTTCCGATGTTAATAGGACTTGTAACAGTTATAGTATCAGAACAGGAGGTACAAGCAGCTTCATGTCAGATGCTGTTGTCTACTCCTTGCAAAAGATATATTCCACACTTTGCAAAGCTTTTGGTTATTTTGATATTTGGTTTTTTATCTTCTATAATAGCTGTTTTTGGATTTGGATTCGCGTTCCGGTTGTTGGGAAATGTGAGTTTCCCTCTATCGATATACATCAAGTTGGCGATATTATTGTTTTTTGGAAACCTAACTCTATATATTCTTCAATATATTGTAAGCTTTGCACTTGGAAAGGGCATGGGTCTTGGCTTGGGGATTGTGGGCAGCTTGCTATCAGCACTTCTTTTAACAGGGCTTGGCGATAGAATATGGACATTCTTGCCTTGGAGTATTGCCATACGTTTTTGTAGTATGTTTGTGGAGAGTAAGGTTACAAATTTGTCGTTCATAAATTTGCCTGGAGTAATTCAGGGCATGATGTTTATTGGACTGACAAGTGTCATACTACTTTTGATACTAGTACTTTGGAGCACCAAATGGGATGGAAGAAAAAATAAAGATAATTAGATAGAATCAGATAGAAATGGAGGGTATGAATGGCTCGTATATTAGTAATTGATGATGAAAACGATATCTGCAAGTTAATTGAACGCGCACTATCAAAAGACGGATATACCGTTACCACGAAAAACAGTGCTATTAATTTGACAGCACAGGACTTTAAAACCTATGACCTTGTTTTGTTGGATGTGATGATGCCGGAGGTGGATGGATTTTCTCTATGTCGAAGTATTCGAGGGGCTGTGGACTGTCCAATACTCTTCTTGACCGCCAAAACCATGGAACAGGATATGATAGACGGTTTTTCCGTTGGTGCTGACGATTATATTAAAAAGCCATTCAGCCTCTTAGAATTACGAGCAAGGGTGGCAGCACATCTACGCAGAGAACATAGAGAACATCATCAATCGCTAACACAGGGAATATTCCGATTTGACTTATCTGCGAAGGAAATTACAGTAGAGATGGCATCAGGAACATCAGAGAAAATACTTCTGACAAAGAGTGAATATGCTATCTGTGAAATGTTGGTGCGTAATAGGGGGCAAGTCTTTTCACTGGAACATATTTTAGAGACAGTGTTTGGGTTTGATACAGAAAGTGATATTGCCGCCATTCGTGTCCATATTAAAAATATCCGTAATAAATTTTCAAGATATACGGAAAATCCGATTGAAACAGTCTGGGGAGTGGGGTACAAATGGAGATAAAGAGCAAGAAATCTATAAAGTTATATATGCTGTTTTTGCGCCATCTAGCAGTTTTTACTACCCTCACAATTTTGCTTATCGCAACAATTGTACTTAGCTTTTATTATGGAATGGCAAGTGGTGCGATTCTACCCGCAAATTATGCAGAACAAGCTATCGAACAAGCTAAAGAACAGATTAAAAACAGTCAGCCCTTTGATGAAACAGTCATTCCGTACCCATGTACCTATTCCTTGTTTGATGAAAATGATAACTTAGTAAGCGGAAATATGACTAATAAGGAAATTGTAACATCAAAAGATGTTCTCTTTAATAACTCAAAGACACCAATCAGTCGATATCAGCTGATCCATCGTGAGGATGGCTACTGTATCATACAATACAATCTACAAGCACACTTTGCATCTCCTACTTTGCACGAGTTGTTTCCAATGCCTGAGCTACTAGCAATACTACTTTTTCTAGTTGGTTTTCTTTTGGTAGCATGTGTTATAGCCTCGCGCTTCGGTAAGAAGTTGAACGCTGAGCTATCCCCGTTGATTACCGCAACAGATGCCATTAAACAGCAGGATTTGGATTTTGAAGTTTCGCCAACGCACATTCAAGAGTTTAATACAGTTTTGAATTCTATAGATGAAATGAAAATTGCACTTGGGGCTTCTCTTAAGCAACAATGGAACGCTGAGCAAAAACGAAAAATGCAAATTTCTGCTCTTGCCCATGATATTAAAACGCCCTTGACTATAGTCAAGGGCAATACAGAGCTTCTACTGGAAGCCGAATTATCCGAGGCGGACAAGGAATTGCTTGAGTATATCCATGCAAGCTCCGATAAAATTGAACAGTATCTCGCACTACTGATGTCGGCTGCAAAGGCAGAAAGTCCTGTGGAGTTTAACCCCAAATCATTTTCAGTAGGCGAGTTTATTTCAGAAATTAAGTTAGAAGCAACAGCTCTTTGCCTTGCAAAGAATATTACACTGACCACAGAGATACGTAATCTACCTGAAATGTTCTATGGGGACACAGTACTCTTAGTCAGTGCACTTTCCAATATTCTAGCCAATGCCATAGAATATTCGCCACCGCACGGTAATGTTGCGATTAGCATTAGCGGGAAGGAAGATATGCTCACATTCACTATAACCGACAGTGGCAAGGGCTTTTCTATCGCAAGCCTCAAAAACGCTACGCAGCAGTTTTATACTGAACAGGAAGAACGCTCTGGCAAGCACTATGGCATGGGTCTTTTTATTGCTGAATCGGTTGCCAAAAAGCATGGTGGTAAACTTATTATTGCAAACAATTCGGAAGATTGTGGTGCGGTCGTAACATTAATTGTAAAAGACGCGCACTAACTATAGTAATACTACCAATGCAGTCTCCTTTTTAATTCCTCTTTCGCTTCTTTCGTTGAGAAGAAGAATAGCCCAAACAAGGTAAGTATACCATATAAGCAGCAACTGAGCGCAGGCCATCCTACTGATATAATCGATAAGAAATACAGTAGTAATGGTATGAATGCAAGGATACTCGTGCCAAATACATACATCGAGTATCCAAACAGACGCTCTTTGTTGCCGAATATAAAACAAGTGGCTAAAATATTCAGGGCAAGAAGCCCGAATGGTAACACATAATCAAGTGCCCAGTGATAACTATTGCCTAATAAAGCAATTGCTATAAGAAACACTAGGGTACTCAAACCAATCTGATACACCTTGTGAAAGAACTTAGAAGGTGTGGTGAAGGTATGAACAACGATTGCACCTAATATACATGAAAACACAACATAGATAGACCATAATCCAAACCCCTTACCAGATGCATTCATATATATGAAATTAATACAGAGGCAACATAGGGAACTAACTAGTAAGATAAAATAGAGAATCTTTTGAACGGTTTTCCCTGGTTTATGTTGTCGTTTCATCGGTGGATAGAAGAAATTCATATCTTCATCTGAACGGTTCTCCCCTTCTAATCGATTATTACAAAACAAACAGTTGTTAATAGGAGTACGGTAATGTATTCCACAAGTCTTACAATATCTCATCTAATCCCTCCCTATAGTTCGTATCAATGGTTACAGGGATACCTGTGTCGGTTAGTATTTTAAGGAAATATTGAATTGTCGATATATCCTTGAATTCGGAGTTTAACATAAGGTTAGTATGTCCTTTGATTGAGGTGATTGCCATACAAGTACCCCCTAATGCAAATTCCACATCTTCAACATATGGCTCTAATGATGTTGGCAACGTAATGTTGCCTAAGTTGGAGATATAATACGTGCTAATATTCTCGGCACAGTAGAAGTAGCCAATCTGGAATGCAAGATTCTTAATTGGAAGTGGTAGAAATCGAACCAAAGGATTTTTTTCAATACTTACGTTTGAATTGATTCGCCTGTGGAGGTCTTCCTTTGTAAGCTGCTTTGCATATTGTTCCTTCGTAGAAGCAAGCATTTGTTCGAATGTCCATGATTCTCTACCATCAAATGTTGCTTTTATGTAGAGAGAAAAATTACGTAAAGTATTGGACGGAAAGAACTTTCTTAAGTTTACAGGAACAAACATTTTAATTGGTTTACGGCTGGCACGACAACCAAGGCTACAGTTATAGATACTGTAGGCAAACGCAGCTGTTACGAATTGTCCAATGGTAACGTTATGCGCTTTGGCGGTAGCTAGGAGAGCATCGGTCGGTACTTGGGCACGTATAGCCAAGGAAAAGTTATTATCGAAAGTCTCACCTGTCAAGTGGTAAGCAGGTTCTTCGGTAAGACTCTTCTTGTTTGATTTATCATAAGAACCAACGAACATATCCACTTCGCCTGTCACATCATGTGGAGAGTGGCTTCGAATTCTACCGTCGTGTTCTAAATCATGGCCTTGTAATTCATAGTACATATATACAATGGATTTGAGAAATTCCATAGCACCTGTTCCATCGGTTAGCGAATGGAATGTCTCTAAAGTAATCTTATTTCCAAAGTAGTAAACTTTGAATAGGTAACCATTGTTCTTTTGCCAGGAGAAGTATTTGCATAAGATAGCTGGCTCTTCTTCAACATGGAATGGTTTCTTATTCGCAGATAGGTAATACCAGAACAAACCACTCTTTAATTCTACTGCGAATGTTTCAAATCTTGGTAGAACCTGATTAACAGCTTCTTCTAACACATCTTTTTTAATTTCCTCTTTCAGATAAAAGGAGAGGCGGAATACACTGCTTCTACTGTCCTTTGATACGGCGGGAAAAATCTTGCCTGCATTATCTACAGGGTACCAATATTGATTCCGTTTCATAATTGCAATCATGCTCCTCTCTGTTATCGCAAAACTCCGATCATTTTACTCATAACTTCTTACCTAACTAACTGTGACACAAAACACGTTACGCACCTAAGTGCTACACTACCGTTTTTTAGTCATAGTGAGTTAGGCAAGAAGTTAATCTACATTTTAAGAGTTTTGCTTATACTAGTTTATTGGTACATAAGTGATGATAGGCAATTGTATCGGCAGACATAAAACACATTGTTGTTTATGTCAGTATTACAAAGAGTTTCACACTTATTTATTTTCTAATGCTCGTTCTTGATATTATATCATCTAGTTTTCAAAACTATTATAAAGCTTTAGAAATAAAATTACAAGTTATAATAAGTCATATTCACATAGTTGTTTCGCATTCATCTCGTTATAGATACGATAAGAATTAATTTTTGGAGTCTTAAAATCAAGTAAAGGTACAGTTTCAAGTTCCCCTGTTAATATATATGGTTTTACAAGGCTTTCTGGTAAGAAGCTATAACCGATTCCATCAAGTAAGAACTGAACTAATTTGGTACTGTTATCAATTTCAAAATGAAATTGATAGAAAGTAGGAAATAGTTCTCGAATGAATAAACCAACTTCTTGAAGTGCGAAGTTACAGAATAGATATGGAATCTCTGTAAGTTCCTCCTGGTGAATCCCATTATGATATTGATTGGTATTGGGTGAAGTGACTAAGACAAGTGCGTCAGTTGCGAACACATCACTTTTGTAGCCATTCTTAACAAGTGGGAGATAGGAGTATACAACATCAAGAAGACCATCTTGTAGCATCTGTAGCAAAGATATAGAGTGACCAACGGTTACGGTCAGTGCGCAATCTTGTCTTGAAGTAAGCAATTGCTTGATGGTATCTACAAGGTGGCATTCATAGATGGTATTCGTTGTTCCTATTCTAAGACTATGTTCGTATTGCTTTATGGCATTCATCTCTTTTATTGAAGTTTCCTCTAAGTCAATCATACGTTTTGCATAGGTTAGAAAAAGATTACCCTCTGCTGTAAGTACAACGGTTTTATTGTCTCTATGGAACAACTTTTTGCCTAATTGACGTTCTAATTCAGCAATACGATTGGTAACGGTAGACTGAGCAACGAATAGTTGATCCGCCGCCTGTGTGAAGTTCTTTATATCGGCTAGTACTAAGAAAGTACGTAGATTTTGTGTATCCATAGGATTCCTCCATTTGCTTAGGTATTAAACTATAGTGATTTATATTTCGAATTACTAATATTAGATTAATTCATTATACAAATAATACCATTCGGCATATACTTTGGTCAAGAGGGTTTGGTGGAGAGCGTAACTCTGTTAGAAACAGGAATCAAAAGACCTAGGAGTTTCATTGCCTAATAGTAAAGTATAGGAGGAATGTATGAATGAGTAACAAGGAGAGTAATATGATTATTTGCCGCGCAACTACTAATGATATAGAGAATATAGTCAAACTACGGATGGAATTTATTGAAGAGATTAAACCAAGATATAAAGAGTATGATTTTTTTCATGTAGCTATTGTACTTGTTGGGAAAGGGAGAATTGTCTAAGTAGGTGATTACATATACTCGATTGACAAGAATTAGGGAATACATTACAATAACCGAAAAGTAGAAAAATATAGTACAAGAATCAACCTGATACGAGAGGAGGAAGAAAATGAAGTTACTTTTAGTGGAGGATGACTTGAATCTGTGTGATGCATTAGAGGAACAGTTAAAGACAGCAGGTTACGAGGTTGACGTTTGCCATAATGCGATTAATGCAAGTTATTATCTAACCGCAACGTCACATGACATGGTACTCTTAGATAGAATGTTACCTGGTAAAGACGGGGTTACGTTTTTGTCAGAGATTCGCAAGAAACAGATCATGGTTCCTGTTATTTTAATAACAGCAATGAATGGAATCTATGACAGAGTGGATGGACTAGACGCAGGAGCGGATGATTATCTTGTGAAACCCTTTGCTATGGAAGAATTGTTTGCAAGAATTCGCGCATTAGCAAGGAGACCGAGGCAAATAGAAGCAGCAAATTGTTTGAAATTCGGAGACCTTACATATAACATAGACCGAAAGATCGTTAATAAAGGGGAAGAGAACTATATATTATCAAAGAAAGAAAGTTCATTACTAGAATTCTTCATGCGTAATTCTGGTCAAGTAGTAACGAGGGAGCAGATTCTAGATCGTGTATGGGGAGTAGATGGGACTGTGGAAGATGGTAATATTGATAATTATATTCACTTTTTGAGAAAACGATTAAAGGGTATTGAGAGTGACGTATGGATTAAGACGGTATATGGAATCGGGTATCGGCTAGAAGAGGGGGCCTTAAGTGAGACCAACAAAAGGTAGGTATCAAAGAAGTAGTCATAAAAGTCATATGGAAGAAAGAAATAGTGTACAGAAGGCGAAAAACCGACTTGTCTTATTATACAGTGTAAGTATGGGAGTGATTCTTTCTGGAGCACTTTTAACAGTGTTTTTAATGAATGTCCATGAGCAGAAACAGAATAAAAGCAGACTATTTGAAAGTACAGCAACATCTGTGTATATGAAATTATCTTCTGATACAACGGTATCTAATACTTGGATTACAGAGATGGAAAGTTCTAATGAGATGATTCTTCATATTGTAGATGCAGGAAAACCATTAATACAATGGGGGAGTTGGGTACCAGAGGAAGAAAGAGAGAAAGAAGTTACTAAGGTTGAGAATTTGGCCAGAAAAGACAATCTATTATTAAATGTAAAGCCAATTTCACAAAAAGAAGGCTTTTATCGACACTATCAATTAAAGAATGAACAGGGGCATGAATACTATGCGGTTGCCTTCGTAATACCATTTGAAAAACAGTATAGAAGTGCCATAATGATTCAATATTTTACGAAAGAAAACCAGGCATTTGATCAATTAAAAAAGGTTTTCTTACTGATTGAGATACTAGGAATTCTATGCATGGTAATCCTGAATCTAATTTATGTAAGGTTTATTATGAAACCTGTTGAAGAGAGCAAGCGACTCCAAACGGAATTCATAGCAGCAGCTTCTCATGAATTAAAGGCTCCTCTTACGGTTATACGAACCTGTGCCAGTGCAATTAAAGTGATTCCGGAGAAATCAGATCACTACATTGCGACCATTGGTGAGGAGTGCAATAGAATGTCTAGTTTGGTAGATGATTTGTTAATTCTATCTTCCACAGAGACGAAGACATGGAGAATGGTAATGGAGAAAGTAGAATTAGATACGATATTACTAGATATCTATGAGGATCTACTACCCATATGTAAAGAAGCTAATATGGGGCTTACGATATCCTTGCCAGAGACACTATTACCTTCTGTCAATGCAGATGCTATGAGGTTAAAACAAATTATATTGATTTTACTGAACAATGCGATTCAATATTCTAAGAGTGTAAAACGACTTTTATTACGTGCATATACAAGTAAACATTATGTTTATATACAAGTGGTTGATTATGGAGTTGGAATTCCTGATGAGGAGAAAACAGCAGTTTTTGAGAAGTTCTATCAAATGGATTCTTCACACAATGATAGAAAGCATTACGGGTTGGGGCTAAGCATTGCAAGGGAACTGGTTAAGATGCATCAAGGTCTTTTGTTATTAGAAGATACAGAGGGCGGTGGTTGTACATTTACAATCAAGTTACCCAAGGTTATAGAAGGCTAGGTTATACCACAGATTTATCACAATGTTTAACAAATCTTAGAGAACTTTTAGAGGATTCCCTGCTATTCTATCTTTGTCAGTTAGCGGTATCATTGACCTATGACAAGGTATATTGAAAACAAGGAGGATTGTAGGAGTTATGAGGAAGAAGAAAATGTCTGATAACAAAAGAACTAGATTACTAGCATTATTTCTATGCGTGGTTCTAATCAGCTCGTTATTAACTGGATGTAAGTCAAGGGGAGATAAGGAGACTTCTAGTGTTCCAATGGGAAGGTACATGGAACAAGAGTTAGAATTACCAGAAAAGTATCAAGAATCAAACATTATCTCGATACTGTCCAATGTAGACAACGAACTAGAAGTCTACTTAGCTACAGCTACAAATATGATAGCTTTGATTTATGATGGTGAGAGCTGGACGGAGAAAACAACTAGCTGGATTAATAGTATTGATCAAAATAAGTATATGATTTATAAGGTTATTCTAGGTAAGGATAATCAATATTATATGATCACGGTAGATTATACTAGTGGAGAATACCAATATGTGATCTATAAAGCGGATGGAGAAGTAGCACAGAAACTAGAAATCCCATGGTTAGAGACAAAGATAGAGGATTACAAGGGGGAAATGAGCTATCCGAATGTAGAAGATGTACAAGTGTTAGAAGACGGGACATTGGTTATATTACCAAGTATCTACGGTGAGAGTGTTAACATGTTTGACCCTTCTACGGGCGAGTTAATACAAGATTATTCATTTATGGCGCCAGTAGCAGTTAGTAATCAAGATCTAATAGGTTATAGCACGGATCAGCAGAAGTTACTTCGTATGGATAAGAGTGGAAGAGAGACAGCAAGTTATGTTTATGATTCTGTACTTGATAATTCGTTGATTCAGGAAGTAGACGGTAATATCTATAGTTTGAATTCGGCAGGGGTTTCAGTATTACAAAAAGATGGATCACTTTGGCAAACGATTGTCGAAGGGGATCTTACTACACTGTCTGATCAAACAATGGTATTTCAGAACTTAGCAGTTATGGAAAAAGAAAAGACTGCATATGCTGTTCTAGCTTATGATAGCCAATATAATATTAAGCTATATTACTATCATTTTGACGAGAATGTTGCTTCGGTACCATCTACACAGATGAATGTGTATTCGTTGTATCTTAATCCAACCATCAGGCAGGCAATTATTAAGTACCAATCAGAACATCCGGATGTACTGATTAATTATACATATGCCATTGAGAATGGAGAAGCTAGCAACGCAAACTTATCGGATACAATTCGTGCATTAAACACAGAATTGTTGGCAGGTAATGGTGCAGATATCCTAGTATTAGATGGTTTACCAAGAGACTCCTATGTTGAAAAGGGTATACTCGAAGACATTAGTGACCTTATCAAGCCACTTGTAGATGATGAAACATTGAATAAAAATATTATGCAAAACTATCTATCAGATAGCAGTTGCTACTATATTCCGTTGCGTTTCCAAGTGCCATTAGCCTACGGTAATAAAGAGGTAGTAGAGGCAATGCCTTCTTTAGATGCTATGATTGCACTATTAGAAAACAAAGACGTTACGGGCCTATTCAACAACATAGGTGCAGAGAATTTTGCAAACCTCTTCTGGGCCTTATATAGCAAAGAATTAGTTACGGCTGAGAAAACAATTAATGAAGAAGCCCTAGGTAAATATCTCGATATGTTACAGTCGCTGATGGATAAGCTTGGAGAAGAGAATATATTCGACTTCGGTACAACACAGTTACAAGTAGATAATGCCATTGAGCTAGACCGTGGTTTTAGTATGTATTTTGGAGAGAATAATAAAAGTGAGACGTTCGTAGAACAACTACTGTCATTGTCAGATTGTCAAGTTACTTTAGCGGGAGCAAGGGAAGTAGGAATGTATTATAGCACATTTGATAATCAGTACATTGAAAGTGGCTTGGTAGGCATTAACAAGGCTAGTAAAAACAAAGAGTTAGCAAAGGAATTCTTGGCATATCTATTAGGTGACAAAGTACAATCTTCTACGGCATTTGATGGTTTTCCTGTGAATGCAAAGGCATTAGATGGTGTTATGAATGAAGTGGATACGCTTCAGGGTATGTCAATTGCTATAGATACTGAAATTAGGCAAATTGAAGCTCCGGATGAGGAACAAGTCAAAGAATTATATGATAAAATGAAAGAATTAGATACTCCAATATCATATGATTATATGTTATCTTCGTTAGTAATTAATCAGGTTAAGGATTTCCTTGAAGATAAGGTTAGCAAAGAAGAAGCTGTTCAGAATATTATGAATGTAGCAAAGGGATATTTGGCGGAATAAGAATGAATATTATTAAAGTATTAGGGGGCAAAGCCGATAAGTTGGTTTTGCCCCCTTTCAATACTGACTTTCACTAAATCCCTCCTACTATTAACTATTTTTTATTAATCTATACCTCTACTTAACTTATAATGTTTGGTTTATAGAAAATCATATATATTTTTAACTAATATGCGGAATTATGGTTTTCATTCAAGAATTTATTTCATTATGTATACATTTTTAAAGTTACCTTGTTTTTACTATTTGGAATAAAAGGACTAATAAAAAAGTTAGGTTATTGGTTTGTAATAGGAATAGTTTTTAGCTTCTCATCAGCAGTTTAATACTGTTTTATAAGAAAATTAGTATGAAGAGAGTGCGTTTCTAGGGTATGGAAAAGCACTCTTTTTATTTGTTTTAAAGATTATTTAGAGATTTACATGGTATTCTTTTCTTATCTTTGACGCTGCGTGTCAAAAAATCGCTAGGGGTATTAAGATGAGCCAATGTATTCCTATGCAAGTTAGAACTAGCATAGCTTTTTGCTATGACTTTATTATACCAGGTGGTAAGGAATGAAGATGGGAATGAGTAAGTACTTTAAAACAAAACGTGCAAGAAAAGAAACTATTCTTGGTTTCGTTTTTTTGCTTCCTAGTTTTCTAGGGGTTTCGATATTCGTACTAATTCCGTTTATTGACGCGGTTAGACGATCTTTTAGTGAAACAATGACAAGGAGATTTGTTGGATTAGAGAATTATAGATTAGTATTTGCTAATGAAGCCTTTAAGTTAGCAGCGAAGAATACAGGGAAATTTCTATTAATATGTATTCCTCTTTTATTACTCCTGTCATTATTCTTCTCTGTCCTTTTGTTTTCAATAGGGAGATTACAAAACGTTATTAAAACCACCTTCTTAATACCAATGGTAATACCGGCAGCATCCATTGTATTACTATGGAGAGTATTCTTTGATGAGTATGGAATGTTGAATAAGATTATCGTACATTTCGGTGGTAGTGGAACAGATTGGATGAATTCGAGCAAAGCATTCTATATCTTGGTATTCACGTACATATGGAAGAATATTGGATATGACATTATTCTATGGCTTGCTGGTCTGAATGGAATTTCACAAAGTGTTTACGAGGCGGCTTCTGTTGATGGAGCTGGGACGTTTACTAAGTTCATATATATTACGATACCTAATCTTATGTCGACCCTATTCATCGTTACGGTTTTATCGTTGATTAATAGTTTTAAGGTGTTTCGAGAGGCATATCTAATCGCAGGGGATTATCCACATGAGAGTATCTACATGTTGCAGCATGTATTCAATAACTGGTTTACAAACTTAGATATTCAAAAGATGTGTGCGGGAGCAGTCCTTGTTGCAATCACGTTATTGACAGTCATTATAGGTATTCAGAAGCTAACAGGGAGTGATAAGGAAGAGGTACTATGATGAATGGAAAGCGCTTACTAGGTATTGTATATAGTTCAAGTATGAGAAAGATGACACTAAATCACTATGTCTCAAAATACTTGTAGATTTGATTAAGGAGGAATACAGATTGAGGGATAGAAAGTCAACAATTCATAAAAATCATATCTTCACATACAGCCTTTTAATCCTGTCATGCTTACTCATATGGATTCCCATCTATATGGTGTTAAGTGGATGTTTGATGAGAGGAGAAGAACTTACGGAGTATATTGGTGTTGTGTTAGACCAGGGAAAAGGTTATGTTTCATGGCCGTTAGTGCCCTTATATCCAACACTTAAATCATTCGTAGAGTTGTTGTTTGATGCACCACAATTCTTCGTGATGTTTTGGAATTCATGTAAGCAAGTATTGCCTGCGGTACTTGGTCAGTTTTTCGTTGCAGTACCTGCGGCCTGGAGTTTTGCAAGATATCGTTTTCCATGTAAGAATATCTTGTTTTACATATACATTGTGTTAATGATCTTACCATTCCAGGTGACGATTGTTTCTAGTTATTTGGTACTCAACAAATTACATGTGTTAGATACACATCTAGCTATTGTATTGCCAGCTATATTCTCAACATTTCCTGTTTTTATCATGACAAAGTTCTTCAAAGGGATACCGGAGGAGATGTTAGAAGCAGCAAGGTTAGATGGTGCAGGGGAGGGATATATATTTTTTCATATAGGTATTCCCCTAGGGAACGCAGGAATCATATCAGCATTGATTCTTTCCTTTATTGAATTGTGGAACTGTATTGAGCAACCATTGACCTTCCTGCGTGATAAGTCGTATTGGCCATTGTCCTTATATCTACCACAGATATCAGCGGATAACCTAGGCGTATCCTTCATCGCATCATTAATAATGATGTTACCGGCTGTACTGATATTCCTGAAAGGGCAGGAGTATTTAGAACAAGGAATTGTCGCGTCAGGTATTAAACAATAGGTGTTATAGGCAATTGCGAAACCCTTCTCCGTGCATAAAGCATATCTGTGTTTTAAGGCTGTCTACTACAGTTTTCCTAGAATTGTATGACCTACGAATACAATAAAAAACATTGTATGCGTAGTACACACAATTCGTCAAACAGTAACGACAGACATAAAACACATTGATATGTTTTTATGCACTACAAAGAGTTTCGCAATTGTCAAAATAGATATTAGATGGAAAGGATTGAAATCTATGAATGAGAAAGATAAGAATAAAGGCGATAATAGATTGCAGAAAAAGGCAGGAAAATGTCTAGCCATATTTATAGTTGTTATGATGGTGTTAACAGTGGTATCACGTGTTAGTGCTAGCTTGACAGTACCGCTTGTTTCTACACAAAAGGCAAGAAAAGATGTATTGAATTATAAAATTAAAGGAGATGGAAAAATTGATTCTGCGAATGCCATATACCTAGAGCTACTTGGTAATCTACAAATTGCAGAAGTTTATGTGAAGAAAGGACAGAGTGTAGCGAAGGGAAATCTAATCTTTCGTTATAGTTTGGAACAAGTGAGGGAGCAGATTGAAAAGGCTACAGATGAATATGTAGCGAGTAAGAGGGCTTATGATAAGGCAATCTTGACAGCTTCATTAGAGACAGAGGATGCCGATGGTAGTGATGAGCAGAAGGCTGTAACACGTGCCAAGGAAGATTATAGGAGGGCACAGGAGGACTATAAGGAGGCGAAGGTAGTCTATAAGGAGAAGTTAGAAGAGATTAAAGATAAGCTAAGTGATACACAAAGAGAAGAATATGATAAAGCCGGGGAAGAGTATGATACAGCAAAAGAATCTTATGAGGATACAAAAGCTAAGTATACAAAACAGTTAGCGCAGGCCAATGAAGCATATGCCACGGCAGGTGAAACCAGTAATAAAGAGATTCAAAATGCCAAGAATGAACTTGCAGATGCACAGAGTGAGTTAGATGAGGTTATGCTTAAGAAGACAACGTTAATCAAATATATGAATACATTAGAACAACACGCAAAGAATCAAAAGTTTGCTGAGATGTATACAGATTTAGAGAACATCTATAACACGTATTTCGGTAAGAATGAATATAAGGAGATTAAAAGTAAAACCAGTGAGGCGCAAAACGCTGTTGATGATGCGGAGAATAATCTAAAGGCTGTCAAGGCAAAATGGAAATTGACTATGGAAGAAGAGGACCGTGAACTTGCTAAGATAGATCAAAGTGATCCTAGTTATGAATCTGCATTAAACAAATACAAACTTCAACAATTAGAAGGGGAGAATGCAATAAGAGAAGCCACAGCCACAGTAGATCGTGCTAAGAAACAAGTTAGCAGTGTATCCCCTAAATATACGGAAATATCAGATGCGGCAATAGCCTACTTTAATTATCTAGCAGCGAATCCATCGGGAAGTGATGTTACTTTATACAAAAATTACTATACTGCTATATTAGATTCCTCTGTAGTAGATGACTCCGCCTATAAGGCAAAGAATAAAGCAGTGGAGAAAGCAAAGAAAACAGTAGAGGAAACAACAAAAGAGCAAGCAAAACTAGTTGCTAAGGCGCAAACTGCAGTGAATGATATTATAGCTGAGAAGAAGAAAGAAGAAAAGAAGGCGAAAGATTTACTGGCGAAGAAGGCAAAGGTTGTAGATGAGTTATTAGATAAGGTATATGATGATAAAGATGGAATACGAGCTGCAAGAGAAAGTTTAGAAGCCAAAGAAGATGGAGTTGATACCGCTAAACGAGCGGTGGAAGATGCAGAGGATAAATTATCGGATTTTCAAAAGAGTAATTTGATTAAGAATGAAAACGAAGGAATTAATGCAAAGATTGCAGAGCTAGATATGGAGCAACTAGGAGAGGATATGGAAAGAAAAGCAGGGATTCTTGAGAAGCTTAATCAAGTAATTAAGGTAGATGGTGAAGTTTCTGCAGACATAGATGGTATGGTTACCGCTCTTGATATTGAACCGAAGACGACAATTTCGGGAAGCGAAAAGGTGGCTATTACACCAAGTAATTCTGTATTCACTGGTAGCTTTGAAAAGGATTATGTGGAATATGTACAGGAAGGTGACAAGATTAGTTGCCAACTTACAGGTTACAAGAAACCGGTAGAAGGTGAAGTAATTGACATCGCCTATAATAGCGAAGGGGATTGTTATTATGTGACGGCTAAACTTCCAGATGGAGAATTCGCACCTGGAATAACTGGTCAATTTACAATAGAAAAATCATCTGAGAAGTATGATAATTGTATCCCATTGACCGCGCTTAGGAACGATAACTCAGGTGACTATGTACTTGTTATGAGAGAAACTAGTACAATACTTGGCAAGGAGTTTAAGGCTTATCGTGTTAATGTCATCGTTGATAAGAAGGATTTCCAGACGGCTGTTATCAATGATGTGCTAGGTTACGATGAGGAAGTTATTATAGGAAGTAATCGTAATGTTATGGAGGGCGATCGTGTTCGCAAAGGAACCTATGAATAAAGAGCGTTTATGGAAGATAAAAAATGTAGTATTAATCGCTCTTGCTATTGCTTGTTATAGCATTGGAGTTATGAAGTATTATGAACTACGGGAGAATTATCAAAGTGTGAGTGTGCAGTTACAGGGGGAGGGGGCAACGAAGGAACAGGTGAAGACACTCCTAGAGGAAGAAAAAGAGAAGTATGGAATGGAAGAAGAGCAAGAAGGACGGGAAGAACAACAAAAGAAACAAGTAAGCCAGCGAAATACAGTAAAAAAGGTACCTGAGATTACTGCATATGAAAAGGAAGAGCATATGAAGGTTTCAGACACGAAATTCGGAAAAACTATGAATGTAACGAGGTACCTTGTCTATGGAGGAATGAATCAGATCTTACCAATACAGATCTATAGCGGAAATTATGTATATGAAGAAGATTATGAGGGGTGTTTGTTAGATAGAGATACCGCATATGCATTGTTTGGAAGTTTAGATATAATAGGTCAACAGGTAGTGATTGATGAGAATGTAATTAATAAGAATGCCGAGAGTAATAGCAGCAGTTCGCAAGGGAGCAAAGTGACTACGAGTAAACAACGAGAATATTATGTACGAGGAATACTTGATACAAGCCATCCGGTTGTAATGGTCCAGACAAGAGATGATAAGACGCAGTTTCATTATCTACAATTTGATTATGGCAATAGTTCAAGAGGAAGAGAATACGTAGAACAATTAATGATGGTTTATCCACTAGGTTCCTCAGGGGTAATCGTTGACCAGAATCTGATTGTAAGGTTACTCGGAAATGTATTATTCCTACCTTGGTTATTTGCAGGTATCATTATCATCTGGAAGAGAGTTCATCTGCTTACGGAATATTTCAAACTGCAGGAATCCTTAAAAAAACCGCCATTGTTTTTTATTAAATTGACTATGCCTCCTATACTTGCTGTAATAGGTATCGTAGTTACTGCGAGACGATTTGCTTTTTTTCCTTTGCAATATATACCTACAAAATGGTCGGATTTTAATAGCGTTAGTCGGACTATAAACCAGATACGTGAACATATAGATGAATTTAATTACATGACTCCTACGATTCGTGATGTTCTACTCAAAGAGAATATAGTTATACTGATCATAGCAGTGGTAAGTATGATCGTTCTTATATGGGTAGTTATAGAAAGAATACGTGCTAGGGCGACATAGTTTTTCAGAAAAGTAATCAAATGCAGCCTTGATAGATGAAATCTGAATTAACTCGTGGCGATCGTGGTATGCAAGCTGTTAACGTAACAGTAGAATAAGTATCAAAACCGAAGGAGGAGCCTTTGCAATGTAGATGAATAATCTATGGAGCAAAGGCTCCTTTTTTGAGCCTTATTGATAGGGAGTTTTGAGAGAATCTTCTTGACGATTGTTTTAAATAGCCACATTTCATATACAAATACATATAAGTCATCTTCAGATTTAATTTTGAAAAATTTGAAAATACTTACCAATGAAAGCTGTTTGTATGGTATCATATAGGTATAACTATTTATGAAGTATGGATATTGAACTATGAAAGGAGCAAATATGAAATATGCGATAGTAGTAGTAGATGTACAGCAAGCACTAGTGAATGACGGATTATATAATAAAGAGGAATTTGTCTCAAACATCCAAGATATGCTTCAGTTTGGACGTGAAAAGAATCTGGAAATTATCTATGTTCGCCATGACGATGGTGTAGGAGAAGCACTTACCAATGGAGCGCCAGGTTATGATGTGTTTGATGGAATTGCTCCAGAAGATGGGGAAATCGTATTCGATAAATCATATAATAGTATATTTAAGAAAACAGGGCTTAAAGAATATCTAAAAGAAAAATACATAACAAACCTAATTATAATGGGACTACAGACGGAGTATTGTATAGATGCCACGCTTAAAGCAGGAGTTGAGTATGGATATCGTATGATTGTCCCAGTGGGAACAATTACAACAAGAGATAATGGCGAATTAACAGCAAGACAATTGAACGAATTCTACCATTATACAATATGGAATGGTCGCTTTGCTAAGGTGCTTCCAATTAATAAAGTAAAGGAATTAATCTAGATTGACGGTGTCTTCGATTGAGATTATATGCGCTAAGAAAACGCTAAGAAAATATTAAGAAAAAATAAAGTGATTGACACCCATATTAATTTGTTGATAGAATAAATGAAACCAAAAGGGAGTAGCTTACATTGAAAAATGTTTGCGATGTCGTCAATACGATTTTATACTTAGTATAAAATCCGGTATCGTGATCAAGTCAGAGATCATTTGATTTGAGTAGCAAGACTTTTGTTGTAGGATAAATACAGCAGGAGTGTTGCTTTTTTTTGTATAATTTTAAAATATTTACAAAAAATACTCCAATAATGCTGAAATACTCGGAATTCATTTATTAAGAGTCATAATTAGGAGTTATCGAAAAATGGAGGGATTGATATGTTAGAGTATCAAAAGGACAAAGAAGAGATTATTCGCGAGTTTGGAACCTCGTGGAAGGGCCATTCGGAAGAACAAGCGAAGGAAGCCAGAAAGAAATATGGCTCCAACGAATTGGTCGAAATTAAGAAGAAAACAGTAGTACAGATTTTCCTTGAACAATTTAAAGATTTTCTTGTTATAATCCTTATAATATCGGCTATTATTGCGGCCTTCTTAGGCGATTTGGAGAGTTCTATCGTTATTGGAGTAGTTATCACCATGAATGCTATACTTGGAACTGTTCAACAGAAAAAAGCAGAGAAATCACTTAATAGTTTGAAACAGCTTGCGGCGCCAATTGCTAAGGTTATCCGTAATGGTGAGACAGTTCTATTGCCTTCAAAGGAAGTTGTTGTTGGTGATATCGTAATGCTTGAGGCAGGAGATTATATCTGTGCGGATGGTAGAATCCTTGATAATGCAAGTTTGAAAGTCAATGAAAGTGCATTAACTGGTGAAAGTATTAGTGTTGAAAAAGAAGATATAACAGTTGAAAAAGAAGTTCCTCTAGGGGATCAGAAAAATATGGTTTTCCAAGGTAGTTACGTTACATATGGACGTGCAACCTTCCTTGTAACACGCGTTGGTATGATGACTGAAGTAGGTAAGATTGCAAACCTACTCAATAATGCCACTGAGAAGAAGACACCATTACAGAAGAATCTTGATGACTTTGGTAAGAAACTGTCTATTCTTATATTAATAATCTGCGCAATTGTTTTCGGTATAAGCATGTTCCGTGGTGAAGCAGTAGTAGATGCTTTCTTATTCGCAGTAGCATTAGCAGTAGCTGCTATTCCTGAAGCTTTGAGTTCAATCGTTACAATTGTATTAGCTTTTGGTACTCAAAAGATGGCAAAAGAACATGCAATTGTTCGTAAGTTACAAGCGGTAGAAGGTCTTGGTAGTGTATCTGTAATTTGTTCGGATAAGACTGGAACATTAACACAGAACAAGATGACAGTTATGAATTATTATGTGAATAATAATGATTATAATAAAGACATACTTGATAATGGACGTTTGGTAGAGAAACTTGATAATAAATTAATCCTCTATAGTGTCCTTTGTAACGATTCAACAAACAAAGGTGGAGTAGAGATTGGTGATCCAACGGAAGTTGCATTATGTAATTTTGCCAAGACCTTCCGTATGGATATAACAAAAACAAGAGAAACATACACAAGAGTTGCAGAGATTCCATTTGATTCCGATCGTAAGTTAATGTCAACGGTTAATATGATATCATCTGAGAAACGTATGATTACCAAAGGTGCAGTTGATGTATTATTAGATCGATTGAATTACATTGAAACAGAAGCAGGAGTTGTAAATATCACCTCAGCTGATAAACAAAGAATACAACTTGCTAACCTAAAATATTCAGAAGATGGATTACGTGTTTTAGCAATTGCATATAAAACATTAGATAATGCATCTGTTAGTTTAGATGATGAGAATGATTTGATATTCTTAGGTTTAATTGCCATGATGGACCCACCAAGAGAAGAATCGAAAGAAGCGGTTCGTAAATGTATCGAGGCAGGAATTAGACCAATTATGATTACTGGTGATCATAAAATTACAGCAGCAGCCATAGCTAAGGAAATTGGTATTCTTACAGAGGGAACAATTGCCGTAGAGGGTAGTGCAATTGATGAACTAGATGATGAAGAATTAAAAACGTTCGTAGAACAAGTATCTGTATATGCGAGAGTTTCGCCAGAGCATAAGATTCGTATCGTAAAGGCATGGCAAGATAAGGGCAATGTAGTTGCGATGACAGGTGATGGAGTTAATGATGCACCTGCTCTAAAACAAGCTGATGTAGGTGTAGCAATGGGTATTACAGGTACAGAAGTATCCAAAGATGCTGCTGCAATGGTTCTTACAGATGATAACTTCGCAACAATCGTTAAGGCGGTAGAAAACGGAAGAAATGTATATCTGAATATTAAGAAAGCAATTAAGTTCTTGTTATCAGGTAATATGGCTGCAATCTGGGCAGTTATGTATGCTTCTATCATGGCATTACCAGTTCCTTTTGCGCCAGTTCACTTATTGTTTATCAACTTATTAACAGATAGTTTACCAGCAATTGCTTTAGGTCTTGATCCACATACGGATTTGGTAATGAAAGATAAACCACGTAGAGCGAATGAATCTATATTAACTAAGAATTTCTTAATTGATATATTAGAAGAAGGTTTTGTTATAGCATGTATGACCATGACTGCTTTCTATTTTGGATACCAAGTAGATGCAGCTACAGCTAGCACAATGGCGTTCGCTACCTTGTGTTTATCTCGATTGGTTCATGGATTTAACTGTAAATCCGACAGAGCAATTTTATTCTCAAAGAGAATCGTTGATAATAAGTTTTTATGGGGAGCATTTGGACTTGGTTTCCTATTAATTAATGGTGTCCTTCTTATTCCAGGATTAGCATCTGTATTCAAAGTAACGGCATTAACAGTTACTCAATTACTTCTTATATATGGATTATCATTAGTAAATCTATTCATAATTCAATTAATCAAATGGATTAAAAATTAATATAATGATTGTGAGCGATTCTATTCTTAGAGATTCTAAGAGTAGAGTCGCTCTTTTTATGCTATACTTTACGTATATTGAGTTTAATGCTATAGAGAAGAAAGAAAGGGTTCTGATTCATGAAAAAATTGACGAATAAAAGACAAAACAAAGAGATTAATGGACAAAATAGAATAATTAGAGAACAAATCGAGGCGATAGCAGAGCCAGAATATCAAGAGTTTACAAGTAGGTTATTACCAGGGGTATCGAATATAATGGGTGTCAGGCTCCCAATTCTTCGCAAAATGGCAAAAGAGATAGTTAAGGGGGATTGGAGAACGTATCTTGAGTATGCCAGCGACGAATCCTTTGAAGAAATCATGTTACAGGGCATGGTAATTGGTTATGTTAAGCAATCTTTATATGAAGTTATACCATACATAGCGAAGTTTGTTGAGAAGATCGATAACTGGTCTGTTTGTGATAGTTTTTGCTGTGGACTTAAAATAACAAAAGATTATAGAGAAGACATGTGGGATTTCTTGAAGCCGTATTTTCATAAACAAGGGGAATTTGAAGTTAGGTTTGCAGTTGTTATGTTATTAAATTATTATCTAGAGGAAGAGTATATTGAACCAGTGTGCAAGATATTCGATCAGATAGAACATGGTGGATATTATGTTAAGATGGCAGTTGCTTGGACAATATCCATCTACTATGTTCATTTTCCAGAAGCAATAGAAATGTATCTAAGGGATAATAAACTAGATGAATTCACATATAAGAAAACTTTGCAGAAAATCTGTGAATCAAGAGCTGTAGATCATAAAAGAAAGGAACAAATTAGAAAATTAAATAAAGTATCATTAGAAACTAATTAATGCAAGGAAAAGGTAAAGGGAAAAAAGTAAAATAGTTGAGATAGGAAGCTGCAAGAGCGAAACACAAACCCCTTCTGGATTGATGAGGATATGATGTTTGATGATGAAGAAGTTAAGTATATAATTATTTTAGATGAAACTATTAATATATCACAAAAAATGATTGAAGTTTCCGAGGTTTCTTAAGAAGTTAGAAGCTCTTCATAAAATCTGTGAATTAAATGAAGTCTTACATTGTTAATATATAAACGAAGATAAAGAAGAGATAATGAAGTTTTCTGACGTATTAACAAATAAGAAAAGCTAATTAAAAGAAGTGGTAGCTTCTTGACTCATAAGCAAGTGTTTATAATAAAAATTCTTTTTTTGCCTAAAATGAATCAGAATAAGATACTTGAAATGGATTAATATATAAGGCTCTGAGCAAGGAACAACATGGTTTAAGAGACATAAGATATCTTATCAAAAGGAAATAAGTAGTGATATGTTGGAGGGGATTCATTATGAGTAGTGCTCCATATGAATATAGTTCATTAGAAGGTATAGAAGGAAAAGTAAGTGTATCCGCATATGTTGCTAGACAGAAATGGAGTTATGTGTTCGATGCTGATACTGCCCTTATGGAAGGAACCATCTTTCCAGGATTAATAAAACACTATAAGGTGAAAGAAGGAAATATCAGTGAAGGAAATCAATAAAGAGGAATTATTCTATAAGATACAATCGGTAAGTTTTGCGATGGAGGATGTTAGACTCTACTTAGATACGCATCCTGAGGATATCGCGGCCTGTGAGTATTATGATGCTTATAAGAAGATTCGGACGAAGTCCGTGAATCAATATAATAGATTCTTTGATCCACTTGATGCTTACAACATAAAGAGAGAAGAGTATTGGTCTTGGTGTACCAAGCCTTGGCCTTGGGAAGGAGAAAATTAACGATGTGGATATATGAAAGAAGGTTACAGTATCCAGTATATATAAGACACCCAGATAAGATGTTGGCAGATTATATTATTGAATGTCTTAATAAGGCACCATTCGAAACCAAAGCTAGTTGTCAGTATATCTCACATAGATATCGTACTCATTATAGAGAGATTAGTGGGTTACTTACTGATATTGGTACTGAAGTATCGGTAGTGCACTCTAATGCCTAAAATATTTAAAGGAAAAAGGAAAATATACGCAATTTATAAGTAATATTACTGAATACTATAAGTGTTGCTAATAATAGTAAATTCAAAGGAAAACTACAAAATTATGGCTTGCAAAAATACAGATATGATAGTATTATATTAAATTGTAATGTAACGTATAAGTTTATATTATGGTAACCGTTTGGTTAAAAATAAGGAGGAAGACAATGAAAAAGACAAAATTATCTAAACTTGTAGCTCTTATGCTTGTTGTTGTTTTGGCGTTCACAGCATGTAGCTCAAAGAACAACAACAAAAAAGACGAAACTCCATCAACTGAAGACACAACTGATGGTGCAGCAACAACTGATGATACGACTTCAGAAGATACGGCTTCAGATGATACAGCAGCAACTACTAAACTTAAAATCGCTATGGTAACTGACGTAGGTGGTATTAATGACCAATCATTCAACCAAGGTGCTTGGACAGGACTTCAAAAAGCACAAAAAGAACTTGGTGTTGAAGTTAGCTACCTTGAATCAGCAACAGAAGCTGATTATGTTTCTAACATTGAAACTTTAGTAGATCAAGGAAATGACTTAATTGTTGCTTGTGGTTTCTTAATGGCAGATACAATTAAGGAAGCTGCAGAAGCTTACCCAGATCAAAAATTTGCTATCATTGATGACTCTACTAACGCTGATTTACCAAACGTATCATGCTTAATGTTCAAACAAAATGAAGCTTCATACCTTGTAGGTGTTGTAGCAGCATTAATGTCTGAAACAAATAAAGTTGGTTTCGTACTTGGTATGTCTACTCCAGTAATGAACCAATTCGGTTACGGATATGTAGCAGGTGTACTTGATACTAATCCAGATGCAAAAGTTGAATTATACAATGCAAACGCATTCGGCGATGCAGCAGCTGGTAAAGCAGCAGCAGTTCAAATGTTCACAAACGGTGCAGATGTAGTATTCCACGCAGCTGGTGCTACAGGAAATGGTGTTATCGAAGCTGCTAAAGAACAAGGAAAATATGCTATCGGTGTAGATATTGACCAAGCTTACCTAGCTCCAGAAAACGTTATTACTTCAGCTATGAAGAGATGTGATAATGCAATCTATGACTTAGTAGAAAAGATGACTAAAGGTGAAGAAATTCAAGGTGTTCAAACTTATGGTATGGACAACGGTGGCGTAGATATCGCACCTACACAAGATTTACTTCCAGAAGAAGTTATTGCTAAAGTTCAAGAAGCAAAAGACAAGATTCTTGCAGGAGATATCGTTGTTCCTGAAACACAAGAACAATTCGATGCTAAATATGGCGATGTATATACATTAGATTAATTATAACGATTAACAAGTAAATTGTTATTATCTAAATAATATAAGTGAAGCGAGGAGGCAGTCCTATATTGTATGAATGGACACCTCCTTGTTTTACGGAATAATATAACCAGAAGAGCGTATATTTTTTCCTATGAGTTCTATTTGGTGGAAGTTTGATAAAATTAGAAAAATAAAGCAAATAGGAAAGAATATAATTTTTATTTCCAAATAAAAAATGTGGCGTTTGGAAGCGATAAATTGTATAATGATAGTATATGTAATGTTATTAATACTAGAAATATTGTAATGGGCAATTATAGTATTATCGGTATTAATAAAACTAAAGAAAAATAAACGAATGTACACGAAACTCATAGTTATGTTTAGGAAGCTAAACAGTTTGATGTTCAGAAAAGGAGCTTAAAGCATGCGAGATATTAGTATGGATAGAGTAAATGCAACACGAAACGAAATTCTAGGTATAATTAAAAACAGAACATTAACTCATGAACAAAAAGTTGCGGCTTTAGCAGGGAAGGCAGATTCATTAATGGAAGTGCTTGAATTACCTGAAGGTTTAGAAGAACGCTTAAACTTAGATCCAGCGGATAAGATTATCTGTGATTTGAATGAAGGTCATGCACCAATGCGTCCAAGATACATCATTCCTGATTACGCTAAGTTTATGAAAAATGGAAGTGAGTTTTTGCAATTAGATCCACCAACAGATATATGGGAAGCAGTAAACTCATTATTAATCTTTTATAAGAATGTACCGAGTGTAACAAACTTTCCAGTATACGTAGGTAATATTGATGAATTACTTGAGCCTTTTGTAGTTGATGAAGCAGAAGCGAAGAAAGCAATCCGTCTATTCTTAACGCACATTGATAGAACAATCCTAGATTCCTTCTGTCATGCCAATATAGGACCAAGAGCAACAAAAGCGGGTAGATTAATCTTAGAAGTAGAAGCAGAACTTGAGAATGCGGTTCCTAACTTAACATTAAAATACGATAAAGATATTACACCAGATGATTTTGCATTATTAGCAATTGATACTGCATTAAAAACAGCAAAACCAAGCTTTGCAAACCATAAGATGTTCTCTGAGGAATTATCGGAAGATTATGTAATTGCTAGTTGCTATAATGGTCTTAAGCTAGGTGGCGGTTCTTATACTTTGTGTCGTGTGTTACTTGGTAATCTTGCTAAGAAAGCGGATAACATTGAACACTTTAAGAAGGAAATACTACCTGAAACACTAGAGATTATGGCGGCATATATGGATGAAAGAATCCGTTTTATGGTAGAGGAAAGTGGCTTCTTCGAAAGCAATTTCTTAGCAAAAGAAGGATTTATTACAAAAGAAAACTTCACTGCTATGTTTGGTATGGTTGGAATGGCTGAATGTGTGAATACACTTCTTGAAAAAGAAGGAATCCAAGGTAGATATGGTCATTCAGAAGTAGCAGATAATCTTGGTATTAGCATTATGGAAATTATGGACGAATTCAACAATAACCATGTAAGCCCATATTGCTATGGTGCAGATGGACATTTCTTATTACATGCACAAGTAGGACTTGATGTAGATGTTAATTCAAGTCCAGGATGTAGAATTCCAATTGGTGAAGAACCAGAAGAATTAATTGAACACTTAGCACATAGTGCGAAGTTCCACAAATATTTCCCATCGGGGGTAGGCGATATCTTCCCTATTGATACCACAGTGCATAAGAATATGGATTATTTACTTGATATAATCAAAGGAGCTTTCGATAACAAAGTTCGTTATATGTCTGTTTACGAAAAAGATAGTGATGTAATTCGTGTAACAGGATATCTAGTTAAGAAATCAGAGATGGAGAAATTAAAGAAAGGTGAGAATGTTTTACAAGATACCACAGTACTTGGTCTTGGTGCATCAAGGAATTCTCACATATTAGAACGTAAGGTTAGATAGAAGAGTTAGTTTTGGGGTACAATACGAAGGTGAGGTTTATTCGATTGTACCTCTTAATCTGGAGAAAAGAGTATGCAAGTGAATACAGCAATCGTTAATAAGATAATTCGTTTTAGCTCTGTAGATGGACCAGGTAATCGTACGGTTGTCTTTCTTCAGGGGTGTAATTTTAATTGTAGATACTGCCACAACCCAGAAACAATTGGAGCTTGTAGACAATGTGGAGCATGTGTTCCCTATTGCAAAACAAACGCCATAACCCTAGTTGATGGAAAGATTCTATATGATAGAGATAGATGTGTAAACTGCGATGAATGTTTTCATCATTGCCCACATGGAAGTTCTCCTAAGACCGAGAGAATGACCCCAGAAGAGGTATTTGAGGAAGTAAAGAAGAATATGCCTTATATTCGTGGGATAACGATATCAGGGGGCGAATGTACCTTATGGAGAGACTTCTTGGTGGAGTTGTTAACATTAGCTAAGAATGTAGGATTATCTACAATGTTAGATAGTAATGGTACTTATGATTTTTCGAAAGATAAAGAATTAATGGCTGTGGTCGATGCTGTTATGTTAGATGTGAAAGCATTTGATAGAAGTGAACACGAGAAGGTAACTGGTATTCATAATGATATGGTGTTATCAAATCTTCGTTATCTAGCTGAGTGTGACAAGCTGTTTGAAGTGCGTACCGTAGCAGTGCCAGAATTGTTTGATACAAAGCATACGGTCTATGAGACAAGCAAATTGCTTCATGAGGTTGGAAAACAAGAAGGGATTCGGTACAAACTTATTAAGTACAGACCGATTGGGGTAAGAGAAGAATATCGTTCGTATGAAACACCAACAGAGGAGTATATGAATCAGTTGCGTGATATTGCTTACAATAACGGTATGAGAGATATCGTTATTATATAAACAACTGTGTGCATATCTGTTGCTAAGCAGAAGCTACTACCAGATAGTAATATAATCTAGTTAAGATATAAGGGAGTAACGTGAATTCAATAAGGATCGTGCTCACTCAAATATAAATATGTGGAAGAAGGGGGCGTTTTCGCTTGCAAAATAATTCAAACATAGACTTAAATGCTAAGACAATTGAGATGAAGAATATTGTTAAAATGTTTGGTAATTTTAAGGCTAATGACGGTGTGAATCTAACGGTTCACAAAGGAGAAATTCACGCGATTCTAGGTGAGAATGGTGCTGGTAAGAGTACACTTATGAACATCCTATACGGTTTGTATACACCTACATCTGGAGAAATCTTCGTTAATGGACAAAAGGTTACAATTGACGGGCCAAACAAAGCTATAGAGCTTGGAATTGGTATGGTTCATCAACACTTTATGTTAATTCCACCATTTACTGTAACAGAGAATATCATTCTAGGTATGGAACCTACCAAAGGTGCTGGCGTTGTCAACATCAAAGAAGCTAGAAAGAAAGTTATTGAAATTTCTGAAAAGTATGGTCTTAAAGTAGATCCAGATGCTAAGATTGAGGATATCTCTGTAGGTATGCAGCAAAGAGCGGAAATCCTTAAGGTACTTTATCGTGGAGCGGACATCTTAATCTTAGATGAGCCTACAGCTTCCTTAACACCACAAGAAATCGTTGAGTTAGTAGAGATAATGCACAACCTTACTAAGGAAGGTAAATCCGTTATCTTGATTACTCATAAGTTAAAAGAAATCAAGGAGTCAGCTGATTATTGTACAATTATTCGTCAAGGTAAATATATTAACACAGTAAATGTTAACGAAGTAAATGAGAATGAACTTGCTGCTATGATGGTTGGTAGAAATGTAGAATTCAAAGTAGATAAGAAAGATATGAACCCAGGTGAACTTGTACTTAATGTTGAAGATATACGTGCAAAAGATTACCGTGGTGTTGAGATCTTAAAAGGCCTTAGCATCAATGTTAAAAGAGGTGAGATCGTAGGTGTCGCTGGTATTGATGGTAATGGTCAGTCTGAATTAGTGGAGATCCTTACGGGCCTTAGACGAGCTGATAGTGGACGAGTTACTTTACTTGGAGAAAACACATTCAATAAAACACCAAGAGAATGTTTCTTAAAGGGAATTTCTAGTATTCCAGAAGATAGACAAAAGCATGGCCTAGTGCTTGATTTTTCAGTTGCAGAGAATATGGTACTGCAAAATTATGCAGAACAAAACTTCTCAAAAGCAGGATTTATGAAAAAGGATGCCATTGATAAACATGCAGAAGTATTAGTAGAAAAATTCGATGTTCGTCCAGCTGATTCGGCTGAAAAACCAGCGGGTCACTTATCAGGTGGTAATCAACAAAAAGTTATTATCGCCAGAGAAGTAACGAATGATAAGGATTTATTAATTGCAGTTAACCCAACAAGAGGTCTTGATGTTGGTGCGATTGAATATGTACATCGTTATATTGTTGAGCAAAGAAACAAGAACAAAGCGGTATTATTAGTTTCTTTCGAATTAGATGAAATTATGAGTTTATCTGATCGTATCGAAGTAATCTTCGACGGACAGATTGTGGGTAGCGTTCCGGGTAAAGACGCTGACGAGAATACATTAGGTCTTATGATGGCGGGAGGTGACACAAATGGATCAAAATAATTCAAAACCTACAGTAAGAAAAGAAAAGATAGCAAAAGATAACAAAGCCTTATATACCGTAATCTCAATCTTAGTAGGTTTTACAATTGGTGCTATTATGCTTCTTGTTGTTAAAGTAAGTCCAATTAAAGCATACGGATTATTGATTGAAAGTGTCTTTGGTACTCCTAAAAACATCGCTCAATCGGTTGTATATGCCACTCCATTAATATTAACTGGTTTGTCAATAGCATTCTCCTTCAGAACAGGTATCTTCAATATCGGTGCAGAAGGTCAGTTTGTAATGGGTTCATTAGGAGCCATGGTAGTTGGTGTTCTAGTGGATGCACCCGCAATTATTCATATTCCATTATGTTTGCTTGCTGCAGCTTTAGCAGGTGCTCTATGGGGTGCAATAGTTGGTTACTTAAAAGCGAAGCTTGGTGCTAACGAAGTACTTTGTATGATTATGTTCAACTGGATTGCTTATTATTTCTCTAATTATGTTGTTAAGAGTAAGCTTTTCAATGATGCAGGTAAGCAAGTTAGTAAGAAAGTAGCAGATACAGCTAAGTTATCTGTAAACAGTTTGAAAGCTTCCTTAGGTCAAAAAGTTAACTGGGGTATCATTATTGCGATAATCGCAGTAATTATAATCTATTTAATTATTAATAAAACAACTCTTGGATACCGTTTACGTGCCGTTGGCTTTAACCGTAATGCTGCAGAATATGCAGGTATTAACGTTAAGGTTGCAATTGTATCAGCAATCGCTATCTCTGGAGCACTTGCTGGTTTAGCTGGTGCAACACAAGTACTTGGTTATAATTATAGTATCAGTGAGTTTGCTGGACAAGAAGGGTACGGTTTTGAAGGCATCACGGTTGCCATGATTGGTGCAACGCATCCGGTTGGAGTATTGTTTGCAGGTTTATTCTATGGTGCTATGAAATATGGCGGAAAGAATATGAACCTTCTTGGAGCTCCTACAGAAGTTATTGATATCATTATGGGTTCAATAATCTTCTTCATTGCAATATCAAGTATATTAAAAACAATGAAAACTAGATTTAGTAAAAAGGGAGGTACAAAGTAATATGGATGAATTAATCAAGAATTTGGGTCTGATTTTAAATACTACTCTTATGTACACTCCACCACTTTTGTTTGCAGCACTTGGTTCGGTATTCTCAGAACGAAGCGGTGTTGTTAATATCGGTATCGAAGGTATGATGACGATTGGTGCGTTTGCTGGTGTTGTTGGAACCTTATTAACAAGCAATCCATGGTTAGGATTCTTAATCGCTGGTTTAGCGGGTGGTATCTTCGGTTTACTTCATGCATTCGCAACGATTACTTGTAAAGCGGATCAGACAATCTCTGGTACTGCTATTAACTTCTTAGCACCTGGTTTTGCAATCTTCTTATGTCGTGTATTATATGATTCAACAGAAACACATAGTGTTGATTTAGCGCATAAGATGCCACGTTTCCTTAAGGGATTATTCCAAGGAACAGAAGGAATATTCCGTAAAGGTGGATTCCTTGATAATGTATTTAATACGTATGCAACTGCATACTTAGCATTTATATTAGTAGCTGTCGTTTGGTTTGTATTCTACAAAACAAAATTCGGTCTTCGAATTCGTGCCGTAGGTGAGCATCCAAAAGCAGCGGATACACTTGGTATCAACGTAATTCGTATTCGTTACATCTGTGTTATCTTATCAGGTGTTTTAGCAGGTTTCGGTGGTGCATCTATTACATTAGCCACTGTTTCACAGTTCCGTCCATCAGTTATTACTGGCCAAGGTTTCATTGCAATAGCAGCTGTTATCTTTGGTAAGTTCAAACCACAAGGTGCCATGCTTGCATGTATCTTATTCGGTTTCTGTAATGGTGTTAGAGTATTCGTAGGTTCAGGAAGTGCCGTATCACCTCACTTGATCTCTATGATACCTTACGTAGTAACAATTATCGTATTAATCTTATTCGTTGGTAAATCACATGTACCAGCTGCTAATGGCAAGCCATACGAAAAAGCTAGATAATCGTGGATAAGTTTTAGTGATTGTGGATTAAAGTATTAAAAAAATCATATGTTGTGGATAACAAGAAAGAGTTATTGTATTAGGATTAGAGTACAATAACTCTTTTTCTATTGTTCATATGAGTCAAAAGTCTCAAGTGATTATGAAAAGGATTCTTTGACAGATGGAAGAAATATGTATAAAATAGTAATATAAAAGTGTCGAATAAAAAGGTATAAAGTAAAGAATGTGCCTTATGGTTGATTATAGCTACAGGAGGATTAATGACATGGATGTGAAGAAAAGATCAAGTAAAGGATTGCTAATAGCTTTGCTTTTTAGCGTTGCTGCACTTGGCATTGTTTTAGTTTTGTGTACTACCATAGGTACGGGGGCTAAAAAAACAGATCGAACAGATAGTGGAGAAAACTACATAGCTTCTGAGACAATTCAAAAACAAGTAATGAAATCATTGAGTATGGATACCGTAAAGACGGTATATGATGAACAGTATCAATCAGCAGTAAAAGCAAAACTTGATGCATTGAAGAAGAATTATGCTTCTACCTTCAAAGAACCGTTGTTTGTTATGAATCCATTCGGAACAAATGTAACAGGAATGTACGTGTATTTCAATACAGATGAAGCGGTTAATGTAGAATACACGGTGTCCGTCAGTGATGTATCTATACCTGAATTTACTAGAACCTTATACACCGATGAAGAGGGAAATGCGGTGAAGGAACATGAGGGACAAATTATTGGCTTAATTCAAGGTATGACGAATACCGTTACACTTCGCATATATGGTAAGGATAGTAAGTTTCTTGGTGAAAATACATTCAAATTCGATGTACCTGACTTTGGAACAATTAAAGAACAGCAGTTAAAAGTTACGAGTAAACAAGATAGTAAGAAGTTAAGTGATGGACTGTTCGTAATCTTTGGATACGATAGAAGAAATAATAAAGAGCCTAGACATATGCTGTTTTACGATAATGATGGAATTATTCGTGCAGAAGTACCACTTAATGTTACCTATGGCGATGTGAATATAGAGTTCATAGACGGTAAGATGTTCTATGCTTGTACAGATGCAAGTTATGCACTAGTGAATCAGGCAGGGCAGGCAGAGACAATTTATAAGACAAAAGGGTATACTACGCATCACGACTTTGATTATGATGAAAAGAATGATAGAGTGATCATTCTAGCAACCAAGAAAAAGAGCAAGACAAAACAAGATATTATCTTGTCACTGAATATGAAGACAGGAGACATAGAGGAAGTAGTAGACTTTGGTAAATTAATGCCCGACATCGAAAAAGGTGCAGTAATATCGAAGGATTCACCAGACAAGGAACAAGTGGATTGGGTACATTTTAATTCTGTACAAGTAGTAAATGGAAAACATCTGATTCTAAGTTCTCGTGAATTGAGTTCTATTATTCGAATTAATAATTACTATACAACCCCTAAGATTGCTTACATCATCTCGGATCCAAAGATCTATGAAGGAACGAAGTATAGTAATTTAGTACTTAGAAAGAGCGGTAACTTTACCTCACATGCAGGACAACATTCTGTTAACTACGTAACAGATGGTTCGTTAAAGACTGGCCAGTATTATTTGACGTTCTTTAATAATAATTATGCACAACGATTATCCTATCCTAACTTTAATTGGTCCTTTATCAAAGGCGCTGGTACGCAAGAAAAGGATGCGAAGAACTCCTATTACTATAAGTATCTAGTCGATGAGAATAAAGGTACGTTTAAGTTGGTAGAGAAAATCAATGTTCCTTATTCGAGTATCGTAAGTAATGCGCAGGAATATGAAGGGAATCGTGTAATTTGTTCTGGTGTACCTGGAATCTTTGCAGAGTATGATAGTAAAGGTAAATTAATTAGCAGTTATAAGATGAAGGTGAAACATCTAACCTACCGTGTAAGGAAGGAAACCATGGAAGGATATTGGTTTAATTAGAGAAATTAATACAGCGTCAGTCATTAGACTGACGCTGTATTAAATATATTCCATATGTATAAAAAAAAGTACATTATAAAAAAAGTTTTTAACATACCTTATGGGGTTTTATTCATATATATATAGTATAAGAATAACTTTTCAGAACTGCGTCCATTAAGTCTTCAGGGGATAGTAGTTCTAGATTGTCTTGTATATTATAGTATATGGAGCGTGATCTATGCATAGGAGTATTAATGTAACCAGACATGATACGTTAGTAAAGGCGTGTCCGAGTATTACAAGAGAAGATCTTTTACATAAGCACCATTTTATCTCAAGTTATCAAAAAGCAAATCTGTATTCTATGGTGGAGCAGAATAAGATAACAAAGGTCCAATATGAGAAATGTTTAGAAAAGATGAAGGACAAAAAAGATATCAGTAAGGAATAGCATATGCAAGGAATGAGTAATACAAGAAGAAAAAGATAATCCCACTATACACGGTGCAGGTGTAGTGTAGGGGTTATCTTTTTGTTTCACAGGAAAGTTACTGATTAGAGTGTCAAAAGCTATTTTTAATTTTGATTTCGTCAATTTGCATAAATTTATATACATGTTATATCGAACGTAGTTCACTCACAACGCGCTCTCGCTTGGATGAAGTTCGTAGTGGTACATAAGTCTCTAAAATACAGAGCCTAAGTACCAACGACTTCATACAGTTGCTCATCGAACTATGTTCGACATAACATTAGTCAAGTTTTATATGTGCAAATTGGCGAAGGTAAGTTTTACAAGAGGCTTTTGACACACTAACCAGTAACTCAAATGCTAGGAGTAAAAAGGTGGATAGGCAATTTCTATGCTCTTTCTGAATACAGGACAAAGGTGAATACATATATTATAAGGTGAGTAGTTTGGTATTGAAGAAGGAGTGAGTAAGGCGTTGGAAAAGAAAGAAGTAATTGTGGAATCAAAAGGTGAGCAGCAAAACACCAACAAGCAAAATACCGATTTTATAGAGGTATATGAAAGTGCCTTACTGTTAGCACTGTTGAAGAATGATTTGATCACAAAGGAAGAATATCAGTGGTGTTTGGAACAGTTGAAGAAGTAGAAATTGTGGAGAGGGAGTAAACATGATCTACGTTGCAGCGTATTGCAGGGTTTCTACCGAGAGAGAAGATCAAACCAATTCTTTTGAGAGCCAACAGAGGTATTTTCGAGAATACATAAGACGAACTGATGGTTTTGAACTATATCAAATCTATGCAGAGGAGGGGCTATCAGGGACCAGTACCAAGAAAAGAAAAGCCTTCAATCGTATGATTGAAGATGCGAGAGAAGGGAAGTTTCAGATGATACTTACCAAGGAGATTTCACGTTTTGCTAGAAATACCCTTGATAGTATCTATTATACCAGAGAGCTTAAGAGACACGGAGTGGGAGTATTCTTTTTAAATGACAATATCAATACATTAGACCCAGATGCAGAGTTACGTCTTACCATTCTTTCTTCCATTGCACAGGAAGAAAGTAGGCGTACTTCTGAACGTGTCAAATGGGGGCAGAAACGGCGCATGGAACAAGGTGTGGTATTTGGTTCTAGCATGCTTGGATATGATGTGCAGAATGGTCAGATCTATCGGAACGAAGAGGGAGCGAAAGTGGTATGTAGAATCTACGATAAGTTCTTGTTAGAAGGAAAAGGGACGTATGTGATTGCCAAGGAATTACAAGAAGAGGGAATTCTACCTCTTCGAGCAAAGAAATGGTCAAGTTCCGTGATCCTACGTATCTTACGTAATGAGAAGTACTGTGGTGATTTGATTCAGAAGAAGACCTATACACCAGATTATCTGACCCATGAGAAGCGATATAATTACGGTGAAGAAGAATATGTAGTAATACAAAATCACCATGCCCCTATAGTTGATAGAGAGGTATTCAATCAGGTTCAAGTAATCTTAGATAGTAGAGCAAAGAAGATAGCTAGTAAGGAAAGAGAAAGCAGTCGATATGCCTTCTCAGGAAAGATTCTATGTGGAGGCTGTGGGAAGTACTACATAGCAAGGTCAAGGATTCGAAAAGATGGAAGTACATATCTTGTGTGGAGATGTTTTCATAGAGAGAAAGATGTGGTTGGAAACGATGAGAAGGAGAGAGTTGGGGATAATATAGATGAGAATAAAAAAGTTGGTAATGGTATAGATAAAGGATGCATATTCTCTTGTATTAAAAATGAAGAGCTTGTGGAGATGATTAAGAAAATAACCATACAGCTACCGATAGACAAGAAGAAATTCATGGTTCATATGATGGAACTGTTGAAACGGTGCTTGTATAGGGAGGAAGGTAGTAAGGAGATACAAGATAGACTTGTGGAGATAGAAGAAGAACAGAAACGTTTATTGCATGCTTATAGAAAAAGCTACATAACAGAAGCAGAGTTTGTAGCAGCGAGAGAAGAATGTAGGCAGGAGGAAGAAAGGTATAAGAGTATGTCCAGAAGGGATAGCAAGGATAATGCTCTAGTAAGTGAAATTGCTTTAGATATGGCTAAAGCAGATAATAACAATTTGAACGATAAAGTCATGGAGGAAAGAGTGGAGTCCATTAAGGGGATTTTACAGGATATTATATATGGAGTTGGATTCAACGATACGGTTTGTCAAGAAATTGTGGATAGGATTGTCCGTATCGCTTTCGATACATATGATGTATATTATAAAGGATTACCAGGTGGTTGGAGGGTATATTGGGTAGAAGAGGGGAGGAAAACTGGTTATTAGCGATGCTTCTGTAGGGACTGAAGAGTTAGCCCATATGGAGGTTGTTAGTGCTATATTATATCAGTTGACAAAGAATCTACAGGCAGACGAATCCAGTGATCTGTTTGCAAGGATGGACTTTTGTGTACCGGAGTTTGAATTTCCGGCATATAACACGAAGGAGAATGTTCTTATGTTCCTACATGAGGATATGGTTGCAGAACAAAAAGCACAATGCTTATATGAGACCATCTTATCCAATGTGCATGATACGGAGGTAAGTGATCCAATTCGATTCTTACGAGCAAGAGAAATTGTACATTATCAAAGATTAGGTGAGGCAATTCAGATTGTGCAGGGAAAGATTGAGAAAGAATAGAGATTAATATAATCTTCACGAATTGTATGTCTATATTGACACTGCGTGTCTACTCTTGACAGACAATTCGTAGAAGATTATTTTATTTAAGTTACATATCAATGCCTTCTGCGTATTATTTATGTTATAGATCTTCAAAGTATATCTACCAACAGTCTTAAATTTCTCATTAGGAAATAAAAGAATTGACAATAGGGTAAGTGAGAATCTATATTGTAAGTGATGAGCTGATAAGAAAAGGGATTGTAGAAAGAGAGTTGAATGAAAAACATACGTTAGTTTAGCCTGCCAAGTAATTAAATTAGATGATTTTCATTCATTGGTATAAATACAAAACAATAGAAGAAACTATACTTAACTTAAACTTCGCGCTTAAAAAACTTCACTTAGAGTAGATAATTGCTATATTCATAAGAAAAACTATCTGAACACGTCAGCACTGTACTGACTACGTGTGAAAGCTAAGCGAGAGCGGGTTTTTCGTTGAATATAGAAGTTAGCTACTCCTCGAAATCTTCAAGTGCGAAGTTTGAGTTACTTAACTTATTGTTAAAATGGAGGGTGCATATGAAGAAATTGTTTTGGGTTATACTACTAATCGTGTTTATCGCCGCGTGCAATCGAAAAACAATGCAGAAAGGAACAGAAGAAAAGAGTATGAATACTAGTCAAGATATCATATTATACGAACAAATAACTGCTAAAGATGCTAAGAAAATAATGGATCAACAAGAGGACTATGTGATTCTTGATGTAAGAACAAAGTCAGAATACGATGCAAGCCATATAGAAAATGCCATGTTACTTCCTCTTGATGATATTGATGAGGAAGCAACAGACATATTACCAGATAAGGATCAATTGCTATTAGTATATTGCCGTAGTGGAGTACGAAGTAAGGAGGCGGCATTACAACTGGCGGAATTAGGCTATACGAACATAAAGGAATTTGGCGGAATTATAGATTGGCCATATGACGTAGTGAGGTAACCGCTATCTTCCATAAGTACCGCTAGGTGCGTCTTGAAACAGAGGAATCCGAGGAGGATCCACAGTGAATATGACAAAACATAGGATTAATAGAACTAGGAGAATCAACATTATAATTCTTGATAACTGGGAACTAAAACAGGTAGTTTGCAGAAAATGATAACTAAATAGATACGCCACAAGAGTACCAAGTATAAAGGTTCCAATATCAGCAATTAGGAAGTTCTGTCCAATAATCCCAGAGTAGGTGTAATAAGAAGTTATAGTGACTGCGATACCAATCAGTATAGATAAGACTTTCACTGGAAGAAAATTAGGAAGGTCTTTTCCGTAAGCGAATAACTCGATGATTGTAAATAGAATCATTGGTGTAAACAATAATTTCTGATGCTCCCAGATGCTTTCGTTGATTGGTGCAAGATAAGAGATGAACTCATTATTACCCGACCAATCATAAGCAAAATGTAGGAGTGTACCCAAAATCAAGGTAAAGATTGCGCCTGCAATATGCCATAGTTTTAGATGCTCCATAGAAATCCTCCTTTAATTCATACAAAATAATATTGATATATTATTAATTGTAGATTTTATTAAGGCTACATATGCATAATTTTTTATTTAATTTATTAATTAGGATTGTCTATTGTGAAAGGTATTATTAAACTTCCTGTAGGACTATAAAAGGTTATATTAGGGAAGGATAAGTTAATATTTCAATTATATAGAATTATAAAAAATCAATTATCGATTATAATATAGGATGAAGGGGCATTACAAAATAAGAATTTTGCAATGCCCCTTATGAATTAGATTAAGTTATACTCTTTTAATAAACGGTCACGTTCCGCTTGATCCTTTGTTGCTTTTTGTACATCTTCCATGCGATTATCAGCGATTAACTTATCAATAAGAACAGCGACTAATTCTGCTAATTGTTTGGTACTCATTTCTTCCATTGTTTTAGCTCCTTTAATTAAAGTTTGTATAGTGTATTGTATATAATAGATGGAGGGATTGCAAGAGTTATAAGTAAACAGAATAAGTAACATAAGTATATATTAACCCTTGGTCATAATTGGTTGTAACAAAAGTACAATCATTTATGATAAAATAAGAGTACATGTGACATATTATGAAAAAATACATTTAACTCTAGTTAAAACAGAAATATTGTTGTATGATATAATTATTGTGTGACGATTAGTAGGATAGGCGATAGTGAAGTTGTGGTACCAGTGCCATGAGCTAGATTACCATAATGTTACTGCAATTAATACGAATCAGATGAAAGAAATAGGAGGAATTCACGTGAATAAGGAAAAGGTTATTGTACTTGATTTTGGTGGACAATACAATCAGTTAATTGCAAGACGTGTTAGAGAATGCAATGTATATTGTGAAGTGTTACCTTACGATACAAGTATTGAACGCATTAAAGAAATAAATCCTAAGGGTATTATCTTAACAGGAGGTCCTGCTAGTGTATATCTAGATGAATCTCCACGTTGTGGCAAAGAACTATTTGAGTTAGGTATTCCAGTACTTGGAATCTGCTATGGCGCTCAGTTAATGACATATTTACTTGGTGGTGAAGTAAGTGCAGCACCAGTTAGAGAATACGGCAAAGCAGAAGTAACTACAGATCCTTCTTCTAAATTATTTGCTAATGTTACAAAAGAAACAGTATGTTGGATGAGCCATACTGACTACATCGCTAAATTACCAGAAGGATTCAAGGTAACTGCAACAACACAGTCTTGTCCAGTAGCAGGATTAGAGTGCCCAGAGAAGAATCTATATGCTGTTCAATTCCACCCAGAAGTTGTTCATACAGTAGAAGGAACACAGATGTTCCACGATTTCGTATACAATGTATGTCACTGTTCAGGTGATTGGATTATGAGTTCATTCGCAGAAGAATCTATCAAAGCGATTCGTGAAAAAGTTGGTGACGGTAAAGTTTTATGTGCATTATCAGGTGGTGTAGATTCCTCTGTAGCAGCAGTTATGTTATCTAAAGCGGTAGGAAAACAATTAACTTGTATCTTCGTTGATCACGGTCTATTACGTAAGAACGAAGGTGATGAAGTAGAAGAAGTATTTGGACCAAACGGACAATTCGATCTAAACTTCATTCGTGTTAATGCGCAAGAACGTTTCTACGGCAAATTAGCTGGTGTAACTGAGCCAGAAGAAAAACGTAAAATCATTGGTGAAGAATTCATTCGTGTATTCGAAGAAGAAGCAAAGAAAATCGGTACCGTTGATTTCTTAGTTCAAGGAACAATCTACCCAGACGTAATCGAAAGTGGTCTTGGTAAATCAGCAGTAATCAAGTCTCACCACAACGTTGGAGGACTTCCTGACTATGTAGATTTCAAAGAAATCATCGAACCACTTCGTCTATTATTCAAAGATGAAGTACGTAAAACAGGTCTTGAACTTGGAATCCCTGAGAAACTTGTATTCAGACAACCTTTCCCAGGACCAGGTCTTGCAATCCGTATCATCGGTGACATCACACCAGAGAAAGTTCGTATCGTTCAAGATGCAGACTTCATCTACCGTGAAGAAATCGCGAAAGCCGGAATCGACAAAGAAATCGGTCAATATTTCGCAGCATTAACTAACATGCGTTCTGTAGGTTGTATGGGTGACGAAAGAACATACGACTACGCTATCGCACTTCGTGCCGTAACAACTTCAGACTTCATGACAGCTGAGTTCGCTGAACTTCCTTGGGAAGTAATCGGTAAAGTATCTAGCAGAATTGTAAATGAAGTGAAAGGTGTTAATCGAGTACTTTATGATTGTACGGGGAAACCACCTGCTACGATTGAGTTTGAATAAGGTAAAAAGCTTATAAACCAGCATAAACACTGGATTTTAGAAAACTGTGGTTATAAATTGGTTGCAAATAATAGAATCATAATAGAAATATATGAGTTGAAAAGCAATACCGCCATTAGATTGGTGGTATTGCTTTTACGTATATTAAGTATGGAATATTTTCAATTTAATATAGTCATACATTTATATACTTTATGATAGAACAAGAAGAAAGGAGCAAAGATACATGAGATTAGTAGAGTTTTCTGTTACAAATTATAGAAGCATTACCAAAGCTCATAAAATTTCGATTCAAGATTTGACTGTTTTAGTGGGAAAAAATAATGAGGGTAAATCAAATCTTTTGACTGCTCTAAATGTAGCTATGACCGTTGTTATTATGCATAGTACAGGGAGAGAATCTCGACGATATACATATAAAGATAGAATCTATGATTGGAAAAGAGATTTTCCCATGCAATATCAAGAAAGAAAATCTGGGTTAGAATCGATATTTAGACTTAATTTTATACTTGAAGGAGAAGAACTAAGTGAATTTCATGCACAGACTAAAATCCGTGGAAATGAAAATATTCCAATACAGGTAAAGTTCGGTAAGGATAGTAAAGCAAAGATAGAAGTGCCTAAACAGGGATCATCTTCATATAGTTTGAAATCGAAACAAATCACCGAATTTATATCTAAAAGGATATCATTTAATTATATTCAGGCTATACGAACAGAAGAGATGGCAGTAGAAGCGTTACAACAAGTCATCGGAACAGAATTGTATTCATTAAAAGAAAATGAGGAATATGTTTTAGCACAAAATAAAGTAATGCAATTAAGACAGGAAATTTTTAATAGGATAGCTGATCAATTGGTTGAACCATTAAAAGTATTTTTGCCTAATTTACAAAAAGTATCAATCATCGGAAATTCAGAGGAACAAGGAATAAGATATATTATGAGGGATTTTGATATAATAATAGACGATGGATTAGCAACAAGTATTACAAATAAAGGAGATGGAATTAAAAGCTTAGTCGCAATGGCTATTTTAAAAGATAGACAGAATAGAAATGGAGCATCAATTATTGCAATAGAAGAACCAGAGTCGCATTTACATTCAGGTGCAATACATAGTTTAGTTGATGTTATAAATAAAATGTCACAAAATAATCAGGTTATTATAACAACACATAATCCGCTGTTTGTTCAGCAAAATAAATTGAATGCAAATATCATTGTAGATGGGGGAACTGCTCGTACTGCAAAAACAATTTCTGAAATCAGAAATATATTAGGGGTACTGCCATCTGATAATTTAAGAAATGCGCGATATGTTGTACTTGTAGAAGGGGAAGATGATAAAATCGCCCTTAGTAAAATACTCCCAATGTATAGTCAAAAAATTGGAACCTCATTACGCACCAATACTCTTATAATTAAGTCAATGGGAGGTGCGAGTAATCTATCACATGATGCTGCAGACTTAAAAAATTCTATGTGCAAATTTGTAGCGTTGCTTGATAATGATAAAGCTGGAAAGGATGCATTTTCTAAAGCAGTATCGAATGGAGTTATTAAAGAAGCTGAAGTTCGTCTTACAATTTGTAATGGGTCTCCTGAATCAGAATTTGAAGATTGCTTAAGAACAGATGTATATATAGGTGCCATAAAAAGTGAATTTGGTGTGAATGTTTCAGTGAGTGAATTTAGAGGAAATAAAAAATGGTCAGAACGATTGAAAACTACTTTTTTGTCACAAGGAATGCAATGGACGGATGCAATTGAAAAAAAGGTTAAGCTTATAGTGGCAAATGCAATACCAGAAACATTCAATAGTCCAAATGATGTGTTAATCACTCAAAAAGCAGGGTTTTTAGATGGTCTGGTTTCTATAATAGAAAGTTTAATTGAAGAAATATGATGATGACAGATGATAGGTAAGTTAATATTTATTAGGGAAAAAAATAGATATATGTGCAATAACACGATTTTTCCAAGGTTTAATTGACTAAAATGCGTGCTGACCTGTATAGACAATATTATTATGAGAACATAATAAAATAGCTACAAATATAAGAATTATTGTAACATAGAATATATAAAAAAAGCCACGGATCTTGATGTCTGTGGCTTTTGTACCTGTTTGAAATAAAGTTGTATTAATCATTTTGCGATTCTAATAATTCATTTATATCCTTTAACTTCTGTTCAAGTTTTTCTTTCTCTTGATGTAATCTAATTTTTTTAGAAAATTTATCTGCTTCATTCAATGGATATTCATAGCGCCATAAATCGTATTCCATTTTTTTTTGTTTCTTAACTTCTTCACTATCATTATCAGAAGGACAATATTTTTCGAAATTTTCAAGCCAAACCTTTAAAAAGTCTGATTGGCTATATGGCTCTATTCTTTGATTTAACACGGTTGTTCCGCTAAATTCTAAATAATATTTATCTTGAATCTTAACTGGACGTAATCCATGGAAATCTTCTATATCAAATAAAGCATGTTTTGCAAGATTTTCAATTAGTAAATCTGCATCAAATAATGCAGATTCATCAATTTCTAGTGCTTCACATAACGTCTTTAGTGCCTTTTCTCTTGGTGTTTTTTTATTCTTTTCATACTGTCCAATTCGTACATCTGCGGTTGCTTCAGAAAAACCACAACGGAGTCCTAATTGCTTTTGGGTTAACCCTCGATATTCTCGAATTTTCTTTATTTTAGCGCCAATAGAACCAGGGGAAACAAAATCACTATTCCCAATTCCAAACATCACTTTCCTCCTAACCTAAAAAGTATACTTTCTAAGAAACAGTATACCACATAATGAAAAAAAATCAAAAATATTTAGAATAAATATAATATGTGGACTTGACACAACCTTTTTGGTTGTCTATAATAAATCTAACCTTAAAGGTTTTGTTACATACTATAAAGGTTTTAAGAAAGGAGAAAAATATGATTGCAGAACAGAAAAAAACAGCATATGTTGACGTTGCGGAAGTTTGTGAAGATTGGAACGTAAGTCGCAGTAAGGGATATGCAATAATCAAACAGTTATCAGCGCAGATGAAAAAGGAAAATCCAAAGTTATTAGTTATGAGTGGCAAGATAAATCGTATTTATTACGAAGAAGTTTGCATGAAAAGGTAGGAACTTATGAAAATAGCGAAACAAAAAGCCCCTGCTGTCACAGGAGCTAAGAAATAAGTATATTGCTTACACAAATATTCCACTTGCAATATACCACAATTTCTGGTTTTGCGCAATGAAAAGGAAGGGAGAAACATTGGGCGATAGAAGAATGGTATCACGAAAAATCGTGGAAAGTGCAAGATTCTTAAAAATGCCAGCCACTTCTCAAAATTTATATTTTCATCTAATTGTAAATGCGGATGATGATGGAATTGTAGAAGCATATCCAGTATTAGCATTAACAAAAGCTAATGAAGATGATTTAAGGGTTCTTGTTAGTAAGAAGTTTGTATTTATGATTAATGAGGATTTGGTGGCATTTATCGAGGATTGGAGAGAGCAAAATGTTTTAAGGGCAGACAGGAAGAGTGATAGTAGATATAAAACATTACTAATACAATTAAGACCTGATATTGAATTATTAGAGAAGAAAGAACGTACAGATATGAAGAAAAGTAAGGAAAAAGCAATTGGACAGTCTGTGGACCGTCCATGGACGGCTCAATCTAATCTAATCCAATCTAATCTAATTAAATCTAATTCAAATAAAGATAATAAAATCAATCAATCTATCAATCAGAATGATATTGATGAGATAGATAGAATGAAGGAATTAGAAATTTATAAAAAAGTAATTGCTAAAAATATTGAACTAGATATTTTATATGATATTGCTAAAGGACATCCGAAAGAAGAATCAGCAATGGTAACAGAAGTTTATGAAACAATATGTGATATGGTTACTATTCCAAGAGATAAAGTAATTATTAAGCAGATAGAGTACCCTTGGAAAGTCGTTAAAGGGCAATTCCTTAAGCTTACTAGAATTCATGTATCAAATATATTAAATCGTATTGTTGATGCTGATTTAAGGATAAAGAATATGAATTCATACTTGATATCAACACTATATACAGAAAGTCTTAACGGAACCATTGTTGAGGAAGCAGAACTACATGATGATTATTTAAAATATCTTCGTGGCAATCCATATACAGTTTAGGAGGCGATAGTATGTCAGCTATTAAGGATAATGATAGAAAGACTTGGAGAGCGTATATTCGCTATGTGGATTGGCAAGGAAAGAATCAAATTCACACAAAGCGTGGATTTAAGACCAAAAGAGAAGCTCTTGCGTATGAACGAGAATTTTTATTAAAGAAAACTCGCAACATTAATATGGGTTTTTCAGTGTTTGTGGAACAGTATCTTGAAGATATAAAACCAAGATTGAAGTATAATACCTTTCTTACAAAGAAGCATATTATTGCTTCTAAAATCATTCCATATTTTAAAAATAAGGTACTTGCAGATATAGATGCAACGGATATTATTCAGTGGCAGAATGAACTACTTAAAATACGAGATGAGAATGATAGACCATACTCACAAACATACCTTAGAACCATTCAGAACCAGCTCAGTGCTATTTTTAATCATGCATGTAGGTTTTATAATCTACCATTAAATCCGTCTAAGCAAGCAGGCAAGATGGGAAAAGGAAAAGCTAAAGAAATGCTGTTTTGGACGAAAGAGGAGTATTTAAAGTTTTCAAAGTCAATGAAAGTTAAGCCGATTTCCTTTTATGCCTTTGAGATTTTATATTGGACAGGTATTCGTGAGGGTGAATTACTTGCATTACAGAAAAAAGATATAAATATTGAGGACAGAAAACTTACCATTAGTAAATCATATCAGCGTTTGGAAAAACAAGATTATGTTACGACACCTAAAACAGATAAAAGTAATCGTGTTATTGATCTACCCAAATTTCTATGTGAAGAATTAGAAGATTATTTTGGAATGTTATATAAGTGTGATGATAATACTAGACTTTTTGAAATATCTAAAAGTTATTTACACCATGAAATGGATAGAGGTGTTCAACAATCTGGTGTAAAAAGAATTCGTATTCATGACATAAGGCACAGCCATGTGGCACACTTAATTGAACTTGGTTTTTCACCAGTTGAGATAGCAGAGAGGTTAGGACATGAAGGAATTTCTGTAACATATACATATTCACATCTTTATCCATCAAAACAGAAAATGCTTGCTGATAAGTTGGATGAAGATAGGACAACAGATATAGAAAAAAATAACAGTATTAAATAGGGAAAGGAAGAGATTTAATGATAGTGGGTAGACTTGGATACAATTATGAAAATGATAGATTCGGGTTATTGGTTAATGATTTGTGGTAAAATAATGGATTCCATTGTGGGGAATCATTAGAAGTTATGGTAGATAATAAATGGATTGCAACAAGTATGGAAATGACATGGGCAAATATAGGGAATGAATGGTATTTGACGGGTACTCCATATAAGGGCGATTTGGAGTATGTGAGAGCGAGGATATAGTATGGGTGATATATTTCATAGAGCTACGCTAATCAAGGGTGTAACAATAAAGAAAAAAGAAAAAAATAGAAAAAGAAATGTGATTTTAAATTTTAGAGTAACGGAAGAAGAAAAACGTTTGATAAATAATCGAATTGAACTGTCAGGAATGGCAAAAGCAGATTATCTAATAAAAAGTTGTTTGCATCAGGAGATAGTCACTTATGGGAATGTTAAGACCTTTGATGTTATTAAAAGTAGGTTGAAAATTATTGATAGACATTTATTATCCATTCAAAAAGCAGAGGAATTAGATTTAGAAATATTAGAATCATTACGTACGATATTGGATATCTTAGCGGGATTGGAAAAGGAGGGCGGTATAAATGAGTAGTCAGAAAAAAACTTATGAAGAAAGAATGGCAGAATTAGAAAAAAAGGAACAGGATAGTCTCAAAAAAGCAAAGCAATATTTAGCACAGAAAAAGGCATTAGATAGACAACTTAAAGAAATCGAGAGAAAGAAAAGAACCAACCGATTATGCCAAGTGGGTGGTGCTGTTGAATCAGTTCTAGGTAGTGCTATTGAAACAGACGAAATTCCTAAATTAATTGAATTTCTTAATAAGCAAGAAAGCAATGGAAGATTTTTTTCAAAAGCAATGGGTAAAAGCAATTAAAGTTAATGAATATATTGCAAGGATTATGAAGGGGTTGTTGTTACAATCCCTTCTCTGTTTTAACGAGAAGGGCGCACTTATATGTGGGCGAAGCCCACATATACCACTTCACTTTGTTTCATTAGTCCGCTCCCCGAGGGGGCTTGTGCAGATAGCACCATTTCATGGAGAGCGACTTTGTCGATTTTGAGTTACGCAAAACTCCTATGCGGACAGCACTCTTACGCAGAGGGTGGTCTTGCAGACAGCTATTGAGAGTTTTAGTATATCGAAAGGGGAATCGTAATATGGCAATGTTCCATTGTTCAATCAAGATTATATCAAGAGCAAGTGGTCGCTCTGCTGTTGCCAGTGCAGCTTATAGGTCAGGAGAAAAATTATATAATGACGAAACAGGAATTACACATGATTTTACTAGAAAAAGAGGTGTCGTATTCTCTGAAATATGTATTCCCAATAATGCGCCTAGAGAATTTGCAAATAGAGAATATTTTTGGAATGAGGTTCAAAAAGTAGAAAAGCGTGCTGACGCACAGCTTGCAAGAGAAATTGAGGTTGCATTACCAAGAGAATTTACAAGAGAGCAACAAAAGGAATGTGTAAGAAACTATATAAATGATAATTTTGTTTCAAAAGGAATGTGCGCTGATTGGGCTTTACATGATAAAGATGAGGGAAATCCCCATGCTCACATACTACTAACGGTCAGGGCATTTGATGAAAAAGGTAAATGGATTGCAAAACAAAAAACTACTTTTGCTTATGATGAATCGGGTAACAAGATTCCGGTTATTGATGAAGCCACAGGCGAACAAAAGGTACGAATCCGTGAGGGAAAAGGAACTGAAAAGTTATGGATTAGAATTTCTATTCCGTCAAATGATTGGAACGACCATTCTAAAGCAGATGAGTGGAGAGAAGCTTGGGCAGAACAATGTAATAAAATACTGCCGGTTGAGAAACAGATTGACCATAGAAGTTATGAAAAACAGGGAGTGGAGAAGATGGCAACAATTCATGAGGGAGTTGTTGCAAGAGATATAGAAAAAAATGGTGGTATCTCTAACAAGTGTGAATTGAATCGGGAGATTATTAAATACAATTATGCCTTACAAAATGTGAAGACACTAGCAAAAGAAATCACAAAAAATATTATTGAGAAAGCGAGGTTGATTATTAGTGGATTTAATGAATTTAGAGGAAGTAGTAAAGATGCTAGAAGAACAGGAGAGTATGTTGTGCATCTTGGAACAACAACAGACGGAAATAGAACAATTAGAGACTATGAACGAACAATTGAAAGAATCGTTAGAGGAAACAACACAATTAGAGATAGCATTGAACAAGGAAAATCAAATGTTAAGGTTACAGATCAAAAAATTATTGGAACAGAATCAGACATTACAAATACAAATCGGATCATTGAAGAATTTACAAAAATAAATAAGCAGAAGGAGAGTGATAAGAATGAGCGAATTAGACAGTTGCTTGAACGACGAAAGTATACCCAGCTTAGAGGAACTCCTGACGGAAAATGTGGAACAAGCGGAAATGATACAGAAGATCTTATCCGAGAAATTAGAGCTACAACAGATAGTGCAAGAGCAACAGTTGATGCTTCAAGAAATGCAAGAGAAAATCGTGACTTTGAACGACAGCGACTTGCAACTACAAGAAGCAGAGCAGAAATTAAAGGAAAGCAAACAAAAGCTAGACCAAGCACTACAATTAGAAAAAATTATGGTAGAGAAAGATAATTTAAAAAAAGAATACTATGAAAGAAGTGCGCGAGAGATAGCTATAAGGGAATCTAATATAAAAAAGCGTGAAAGTAGGGCTGATTATTTAATAAATAGTCGGGAAATGGAGATAAACAAAAAAGCAAGGCAATTAACTTCCGATATAAGAAAGTCTTTAGAATTAGTACAGAGGAATAAAGAGAAAGAATTGAATAATACATATAAGCTAAAAGAGTGTCAACTATATACACTGACTTTTGGAGGGATACTATATAGCTTTTGGGTAACAGTACTTACAATAATGAATACTGTCCGATTTAAGGCGGATTTGAAGGCACTTATTGAGGGTATATATAGTACTTGCTTAATAATATGGGATAATGTGCTTGTTTGGGCGAATACAGTGTCAGAGACGTGCTATAGAATACCATATAAAGTAGTGGCTGTTGTTTTTGCTTGGATTGTAAGAAAATTAATTATTATACTTGTTCTAACATTGATAATAGGTGGTATTACTTGGGGAGTATATAGAGTTATTCGTTTTTATTGTTTAAACCTTGCAGATAAAGCAAGTGTTGTGGTTTCGCTCGTTAGTTTCTCTCTAGTGGTATGGTTCGGTGATTATATAGGAAAAATAATTAATTGTAATTTGATTTTCTTTTATCTTATATTTCAGCTTATATATATATTCATTCGTATGTACTTAGGAAGTCGCGGCTTCTAAAATTTCTCATAGTTAGAAATTACTCACCGTGAGGAAGTTATATAAATGTTAAAGGTATACATTGAAAATTAATTGGAGGTTCTTTATGAAAGAAGATAAGGTAGCAATAAAATTAAAGAGGATAAAAAGAAATTTATTTAATAATGAATGGAACACTGGAGTGGAGCATAATTTTGATTATTTTAGACCAAAGAATGGAATGATAAATAATCAAAACTGTCCATTAATCTTTTTTGATATAATTTCATTATTTGCAAGAGATTGTGATTATAAATTAAAAGAATGTTATGTAGATGCAAAAAGGTTGTTTATTATTGGGATACATAAAGAAGGTAAATGTGAATTAATGTTACGTTTTGCAGGATCAAAAAATAAATTAGTAGTTGCAAAAGTTTGTTTTGTTCATCAAAGATGTGGTAACATGACTGAGCTTTATAAGATACTAGAAAATATAAAGAGAAGGTATAAAACAGGTAAAATAGTAATTGAGTCTGTAATGACAGAAGGAATGAAACAATGGTGTAAGAAGAATGGATTTGAGAAGAAAGAAGAGAGCATGAATTATGAAGAGTAGAAAAGTTATGCTTGAAAGAATCACTATAATTAAATATAAAGGCGTCGCTATTTAAAACATTGCCGGGCAAAGTATTGACAATGTTGCACATTCTGAATATAATATGTTGGGAGGATTCGTTATGAAAAAAACTGTATCTATAAGTATTAGAGTTAGTGAGGAAGAATTAAATAGATTTAAACAAGCTGCTGAATTAGAATCATATGCATCATACAGTGAATTTGTTAGAAGGACAGCTTTAATTGAAGCCGCAAAAATAATTGATGAAAAAGGCAGTAAACTTAAAGGAGATAAAAGTAATGAATGATATGCTTGCGGAACGAATGCGAAATGAACAGTATAATCTGGTTAGCATTGATTTGTTCTCAGGACCAGGTGGTTTGTGTACTGGATTCAAATGGGCGGGGATATTGCCACTAATTGCTGTAGAATGGACAGATACTACAGTAGAAACATATGCATTAAGCCATAATGCAGAGATACTTCATCTACACCAATATATAGATAATGGAGTTGTTAATGAAGAATACTTAGATACGTTTATGTATGAAAGTTCACAAACTCTTATTATTCATGGGGATATTAATTTAGTAAATAATGAACTGATAAGTCAATTATTAATGGTAAGATACGGAATAGATTCTGTAAATGAAACCGTTGATATAGTTACAGGTGGAGCACCATGTGAAAGTTTTAGTATGGCAGGAACAAGGACCCTAGGGGATGAGCGAGATGATTTATTTGGTAATATACTTCGAATAGCACGAGCTGTTAATACTAAAGCAGTTCTTTTTGAAAATGTAAAGGGGATGCTTTCAAAGAGAAATCCCGATGGGGTAAGAGGTGCAATATTTCAATATATATGTGATACATTTGAGCAAAGAAATATAACTCCAAGTTATAATCTAGTATCTAGAAATCAAAATGATATATTACTTAAGGCAAGTGATTATGGTGTTCCACAAGCTAGAGAAAGATTATTTCTTGTAGCAATTAGGTCTGATTTAGAAGGTATAAATTTTCATTATCCACAGAGGACACACGGAGATGGACTAATGAACCAATGTGTTACCGTACGAGAAGCAATTTCAGATTTACCATATGTTAATATGGGAGAAGGTGGAGATATAATAGAATATCGTATGCCAACAAGATATATATCTGATAATCAACAAAAATATATATCGATAATGCGTGGAAACTATAATCAAGATGGTATACATTCATTTACACCACAACATCTTTATGAACGTGGTTTATATTCAGAGGAGAATGTAAGTTCTCATAAGGGACCAGGACATATTAGGAGAAAGCAACAATTATTGGCATTGATTCCTGAGGGAAGTAGTATGCGTATGACATTTCGTCAATTGACTGATCAAGGTGAAATTGATAATTATAGGCATCTGTTTCCAAATACAATTTACGGAAGTAGAAATCGTAGATTGTTATGGGACGAACCGAGTTTTACAGTAACTTCTCATTGTCTTGATGAAATATTGCATCCTATATTAAATCGAGCCATAACCCCACGCGAAGCCGCTAGGTTACAAAGCTTTCCTGATTGGTATCAATTTGCAGGTCCGTATGTACAATTTCATGGAGACAAAGTACAGGATAAATATGAACAAATAGGGGATGCAATTCCACCACTATTAGCATGTGCTATTGCAAGAGAATTTGTTAATTGTTTACCAGCACATATATAAATTCAAAGATGAGAGTCACTTTTTAGTGACTCTCATACCTTATTCAATATAAATTCTAAGAGCAGGATAGTTTACTCCGTTATTATCTTTTGATGTTACTGTCCAGCCAAAAATTGTTCCAAAATTGCCCTTGTTTAAATTCTGGGAATAAGCTATACATTCATCAATTGTTTCTACATAGCAATCTTCGATGGAATCATGTTGATAACGAATAATAACATAATCTGCCCGCTGAAGAGCAGTAGAACCATCTTTATTTGAGCCATGTAAAGCCCATTTAGTAAAAGGTAAGAGATAGGGTTTAAGTCTTTGCTCAAGAAGAAGAGACTTTGAATTATCAAATTTTGTTGGACCACCGGATGAAATATAATCGTCAAGAAGTTGTTGTGTATCTGTTTCAACAATATTTAATAACTCAATACAATATTTTGGTGGAAATTGATGTACAGTTATATCTTTCTTTGTAGTGGATTTACAGCTAAATGTGTATGTATGTCTTGTATTATCTTGGAAGGTTGCAATAAGAATTAAATCTGTTTTTGCATTTCCTCCTCTTTTGGTAGTCCCATCCTTATATATGTATGTTGGTAATTTAGGAATTTTAATATCTGCTTCTAATTTTTTGGTTTGAGAAGAATTTAATCCTACTTTATTGACGATGGATTCAAATAGTGGATATGAAAATCCTGCAGCGAGATTATTTCCTTTCCATCTAAGTAGATTCTGTTTATTTTCTAGAATTTGTTTAAGTAATGCTTCAAAGTTTAATCCTTTTTTTGCTGCCCGACTTCCATTTAATGTTGAACCTAAATTAATATTTTCAATTAAATTTATAAATTCACTGTGAAGAAGTATATCATCAATACTAGAAATATCCTGACCTTGTCTAATGTATTCTCTATAACGACGAATATTTCCATATTTGATTTGATCATTAGCAATTATATCTGGACACAGAACGAATGCTTTAGTTACATCAGGATTTATAGATTTTATATGAAAAGAATCCCATTGTTTTGTTTTTAATCGATCAGATGTCATAGAAGAAGCAGAAAAAAGAATCCATTTTTGGTCATTTGGTAAAGTAATTACATAGTCACACTTAAACTGATCTTTTCTTTTGTCAGGATAACCATACTTCATGGTAGTAAAAGACATAATGAATTTTTTCATTTCTAAGTATTTTAGCTGAGCTTCTAATGAAGAATTTGAAAATAATCCTGATTGGGATTTATTACTATTATCTTGATTCATAATTAGTCCTCCGATTTTAACAATAAATATGCATCTATATTAAGGGCGTTGGCAATATTTTCAATATTATCTATTGATATATTTCGTTTTGCACGTTCGATAGAACTTATGTAAGTTCTATGAAGGCCAGCTAGTTCGGCTAGTCCTTCTTGACTTAGTCCTTTTTCAAGACGATATTTTTTTAAATTTGTAGAAAAAACATTAATTAAACTCATAAAATCACCTCATATAAATTATTAACTAATGTATACTATAAGTCTACAGACTATAAGTAACATTATGAGAATCAATCATAGGTTACATTATGGTTGCAAAAATCGAAATAAAGTAGAAGAATAAGTGGAATATATAGAATGTGAGTACAAAATGTAGTAAATAAAGAAAATTAATAAACTAGATATAGTAGAAATTACTGAGTTTGAATAAAAAATTTAAGCCCACAAACCTTGTAATTATAAGGGGTTGTGGGCTTTCCTTGCGTTCTATGGCATTAATTTGGTATTAATTATTATTCTAGCTATTTTTTTTTACTCTTAATCTTATTTTCTAAATCATCTAGTAAATCATTTGGATATGCAATTTTCCAATTTTCATATTCTCTTAATGTCTTGGTTGAGAGATTAGAATTTTGTTTATGATTATTCCAATCAACTATGAAGTCAGAAAGCTCTCTATCATCGAAAGTAAGACATACGAATAGACTTAGAAATCAAACAATATCATTTCGTGTTTCACCTGCAGAAAGAAGTCAACTAGAGGCAAGAATTGAAATGAGTGGTGTTAAGAAAACATAGTATTATTTACAATCGTGTCTATATGGACGTATAGTTGTTGTCGGTTCACGACAACATGTTGATAGGCTGATAGAATCCCTACATGAATTGGAACTGGTTCTTAAGATGTTGTTAGAGGATATTAAGTTAGGAGATGAGGAAAAGGTATCAGATAAAATAAAAAAGATAAGAGGGGACTATTGTTCTTCATTAATTTGGGGGTTTTGTTTTCTTTTTTGAGCTATGTGAATAAGGTTTTAATGTGTAATATAGTTCATCAACTTGTAATTGATCTGATTTAAAATCAATATTATTGAAAAGTAAGTTTGCATCTTCAATGGAAAAGTCAGCACAATTATCTAGATTATCATAATAGTCATATAAATAAATATCCATTACGGGTGTACCATCTATTTCGTATTCGTCATATTCAACAAGAATAAATTCTACCAAAATAGGAAGATAATCTCATATTTTTAGGAATATGTTTTTCAATATATTGAAATAGGTGTTTTACTATCTGGATTACTGTTTAAATTTCGATTTTCATGAGTTCCTCTTTCCTAAACTTGATTAATATAATTTTTATTATTAGTGAATATACTGATTTTATTTGTACAATTTTGGAATAAATCAGACGCTACTCATAGAATATCATAATTATAAGTTGTATAATTAGGTTGTTTCTTAATTTAGGGAGATTATGTGTTATATATAGCGTTATGATATTTTAATTGGTTAATAATAATAAAATCAGTAATATGATAAATACATAGTAATAGCGTTACTATAGTCAGGTTTATTATTAAATTAAGATAATTAAAAATTATTAGTTTATTATTAAAATAATATTGTATCACATATAGAATTATAAAATTATAATTGTGACAATCTTTTAATGAATACTTGCAAAAAGTATAATGATAAAAATGTAGGGTATTTATAATATAATTAAAAATTATTAAAATATACCTCAAATAGGAATTTTGCTATATTTGAGGTATATTGGTTATGTAATAAAAATAATTGCATTCTTGTTATGTTACTTTTAATATAAGGTATATAAATTTTGAGGCTGACTTTATGGACCAGTATCAGTCCCATTAAATCATACTTATTTTGTAAAATAAAGAAAAAAATGGACTTTTTTTGTTCGTGAAGGTAAATAGGATGATAAGAGAAAAAATAAAGAATAATTTTTCAAATACAATAGGGAAAAATATACGTCGAATACGAAAAGAACAGGGGATTGGTCAAACCGAATTGGTTAGACGATTGCAATTAAAAAATGTTGATATGACGAGGGAATCATTGGTGAAAATTGAACGTGGTATTCAGCATATTCAGTTGGAACAATTAAGAGGAATAAAAGAAGTTTTGAATGTAGTATATGATGATCTGTTGGAGTAAAATATTTTAGTGGAGAGAAGAATAGTATGAATAAATATAGATTATCAGTAATGAGTATTTTAATTGTGATGGTTTTTTTATATATTGTTGGAGTTGTGAATATAACAGAAAAAACAAATTTTGCATTAACGCTTGCTGCACTAATTTTTAGTATCTCATCTTCTATAGACACATTTTCACATGAAAATAAATTAGAAGGTAACGTACGTTATATTTTGGATACATTAGCATTAGGTATTGCAATAGTACTACCTCAAATTAACAATATAAAGTTAGTCAATAAAATGATGAATACTTTTGACTCAAATATATTATTACTGTTGGCTTTATTTTTTACAATGGCAGGACAATGGTCTATGGAAATAAAGTTAATAGATATAAAAAATCAGAAGGGAAAATAATAATGACTACATATAACATGAAGATTAATAATGTTTCGCACAATAATATGTCTACATGGCAGATAACTCATACTGTAAACACGCTTACAACGGTTAATAATAAGTTTGATATACTTAAAACACTGAATAATCATATTAATAGTGATATAAAAAAATGTAATATATTTATTTTAGATAAGTCTTATTCATTTAATACTAATTATAAAACATATTTTAGCGAGTATGTTGTTGAAACGGGGGAAATGAATATAGAAGTTGATAAAATTTGTAATATGGGTAATTTAGTTACAATGGAATGTAACGATGATATTATGAATATAAATATTCTATTTGATTTGTATAAAAAATTAAGTTCTATTATTAATAAAAATCTAAAATATAGGTTAAAAAAGGAGTATTTACAAGAAGCATATAAATTATTGTTTGAGAAAAATTTGGATTTAGCAAGGAGTATATTACTGGATAGAGCAAAGGAGCAAATATGTGACACATTTGAAAGAAGGATTTCGCCGGATTACCTAAAAATGAAAAAAATTGTGGAAGAGTGTGAAAAAGCAAATAATGATAAAAAAATTATTAAAAGACATGAGCAAGTGAATGATGAATATGAATGTAAATTCGAATACTTATTTAATAGTTGTACCAGACCAATTGTAGGTATATTTGATAACCAAACACACAAGTTTACAATTATTAATGCTGATCAAATGTATATGAATGGAGAGGAAGCAAAAAGTCAAATTAGGTTAAAGGAAATAACTAAGAACAGTCCTGTAATGATGGCATTTATAGTAGCAGGAGTTATGGGAGGTGTTATGGCCTACTTAGCATATAGGAACCATAATGTGAATTCTTTTTTTGAGTATGAGGATATTTTAAATATTCCATCAAATAGAAAAGATGCTATAAATAATATTTTTTTAAATGAAGATGATAGTTTTTTTGATAATAATAATAAATCAAAAAAGGTTGATGAGAAAATTATGAATTTAGCTACAGATACGTATAGCAGGTTAGAGGGAGTTACTGATAGTAAGAAGGTAAGTATTGATTATAAAATGAATATTGAAATAAAAGAATAAGTATTTGTTAGTAATATAATTAACAAATTGTATTTATATTATTAAGCATAACTCAGGAGGAAAAAATGGAAGGTATCAAAGTTCATGAATTAGCAAAACAATTTGGACTGACAAATGAGCAAATGATTGATTTTTTATTAGCAAATAATATTGATGTAACTAATCATATGTCTTCAGTTGATGTTAATTCTATTAGTAAAATTACAAAAAAGTTAGAAACTAAAAAAAATTTAGGTGGGCATAAAAATAGAACATCACTTAAAAGATTACGTATTGAAGGTTTATTTGGTAAATATAATTATGATATTGATTTTAAGAATGATATAAATATCTGGATTTCCGAAAATGGTGTAGGAAAAACTACTATACTAAATATAATTATTGCATTATTAAATGGTGATAAAAAAACATTAGCTGAAATTGATTTTCATAAAATACATATTTTTATAGAAAATAAATTGTATACAATTGATAAGACAAGTATAAAAAATAATGATTTAGAAACAAAGTATGTAGATAGATTCTTTGAAGAATTAAAAGATTATTTGCCTTTGATATATTACCGGAAAATAATCAGTCAGTATAGAAATCAAGGAAGAATAGATTTTGATTATATAGAGGATATCTTACATAGAAATATATATAGGGAAGCAAATAAGAATATACATGCAAAAAAACTTATCTATATGTTGCATGAATTACGTGATATGCAACTTAACAATTTTTCTAAGATATTATTTGATATAGAAAGAAAAGTTATAGAAGAGCCATTATTTTATTCAACATACAGACGAATTGAAGTTTCTTTAGATAAAGTCATCTTAAACAATTCATCTAGAAATACTAGTGAATTAACAAAATACATTGGGTTTGGAATGGAGGACGTTAAAAAGAGGATAAAAGATTTATTAGATAAGATGGGGAAGGATGCAAATAATTCTTATATAGAAATGAATGGTTCAATTATAAGTGATTTATTAAAAGGATCTAGCATTACAGAACTAACAAAGAATATACCACAAATTAATAGACATAAAGTGGAAGTAGTTATTAAAAGAATTGGTGAAGAACGAATAGAAAACATTGAAAGATTAAAAGAATTTGTAAATGGAAATACAGACAATCCCAATGAAGAATTTTTAAAATTTTATTTGGATAAGCTTGTTGAAATTTATGATAGTCAAAAAGCTATAGATGATAAATTAAGTAACTTTGCAAGTGTTTGTACAAAGTATTTAACAAATAAAAAAATAGTGTACGATGAAGCAATGCTGTCGTTAGATATATTTGATGATGATAATATGAAAATAGATTTTGAAAACTTATCATCAGGAGAAAAACAGATTGTTTCTATCTTTTCAAAAGTATACTTAGATATTACAACATCCTGCATATTTGTTATAGATGAGCCAGAAATATCCTTATCTATAGAGTGGCAAAAAGAGTTTTTGGTGGATATATATAATTCGGGCAAAGTTGGATTGCTTATTGCAACAACTCATTCTCCGTTTATATTTAAAAATGAATTAAGAAATTATACACTAGAAATTGATATGTATAAAGAGGAGAAATAAATGGGAAGATTACAACTGATGGAAGAAGAATGTGATTGTATAGAGGTAATTTTTCAAGATTATGTTCAAAGTAGAAAAACACATAAAAATTTTCTTTTCTTTGAGGGAAAAGATGATTTTAAATATTATTGGTGTAGGATTTCTCCTTTTATAGGAAATCAAAAATATAAAAAATATATTTGTAACTGCAAAAATAATGTTATTAGTATTTATGACATGATAAAAAATAAAACGAAAATTAATGAGGAAGAAAAACTCCTATATTTTGTTGATAGAGATTTTGATAAAGAACTTAATTTACCTGAAGATATATTTATAACACCTACATATGCAATAGAAAACTTTTATATATCAGATAATGCATTAAAAAATATGTTAATTGGTGAATTGGGATTATCAGGTGAAAGCAATGATGATGATGATAAACATGATTTGGAAATTGCATTTAAATATTTAATAGATAATAGGAATAAAATAATAGAACAAATATTATATGTAAATGCATGGTATTCTATACAGTACAGATTGACCGATTTAGAGCAATGTCCAAAGTTGACAGCAATAAAAAATTATGAGGCAATAAAAAATATTAAGAGTAAAGAGGAATTGGAAAGTTTAGTACCTAATTCTGTTTCTGTTTCTGATGAAATGATGACGGAAGAAATTAAATATTTAAGGGAAAATCCTGTAGTTAGACTAAGAGGAAAATATTTTGAACAGACGATACCATATTATATTAGAAAAGTATTTGAAGATTCAAACAAAAAGAAGAATAGAACAATGTTAAAAAAACGAAGAAAAGTAAATATAAATATTGGAGAGGATAATATGGTATGTATTTTATCTAATTATGCTGATGTGCCAAATGAGTTAATTACTTACTTACAAAATAAATTTCTAAGAAAAGAAAAATGTGCCTAATTGATTATGTTTTTTAAATGTTTTGGCATTGATATGGCATTAAAAAATTCCAATTTATTTTTATTAGTGTTTTTTAAAAATAATATAATTAATATAATTTCTTAATAGCAGTCTGTTGTAAGGGGATTTATAATTGTTGAACTGAGTTTGAATAATGGATTAAAAACCTCGGCTGCCCGATTTGATGTGACCCCCATAAGTTAGACTTTATAGCGTAGTAGTTTTTAACTGCTACGCTATTACTTTATGCAGCCAAGAGGTTGAGTCTATATTCTACTGGACTCATCCATCCTAGTTTCTCTTTAATTCTTTTTTCATTGTAATATTTTATGTATTTTTCCATAGCTATCTTGAGTTCTTCATAGCTATAATAGGTCACACCATAGTACATTTCCTGTTTCATAATTCCAAAGAAGTTTTCCATAACGGAGTTGTCGTGACAATTTCCTTTCCTAGACATACTTTGAAAAATCTTTTTTTCTTTAAGCCTATGGACATAAACATTCATTTGATAAGCCCAGCCTTGATCTGAATGGAATGTACGTCTGTATTTACAATCACTTGTGATTTCTATGGCTTCATTTAAGGCTTTCATTATGTTCTCAGCAGATGGTCGCCTAGAGATGCCATAACTAATTATTTCTCTATTACACAGATCCATAAATGGATCTAGATAAAGCTTTTTAATTATCATTCTTCCTTTTTCATCTATTTCATAATACTTAAACTCAGATGTATCTGTTGTAATCTTCTGATGTGGAATATGGGTCTCAAAACGTCTATGAATTCTGTTAGAAGCAACCTTTCCAACCCTACCCTTATATGAGCTATATTTGCGGCTTTTCCTAGTAAATGAAGCAACTTGAAGTCCTAGTAGCTGCATAATTCGTTGAACACATTTCTTATTTACAACCAAACCTTGTTTTCTTAATTCTCCATAAATACGTCGATATCCGAAATCCTTATGATTCTTTCGTATTTCAAGAATCTTTTCTTCTAGTTCCTTGTTTGGATTTTCTTTATCAAAACGCTTCTGCCAATAAATATAAGTTGCTTTGGGAAAACCTGTGATTGCGAGAATATCTTTTAGTTTGAAGGATCCTCGGAGGCTGTGAATGATTCTCGCTTTTTGTTCTGAGGTGTTCGCTCTAAACGCAGCCTCCTCAGTTCTTTTAAATAGGCATTCTCTATTTTAAGTTTTAATAATTCATCTTCTAATTGTTTGATGTATTTTTCATTATTGTCGGATGTATCAGGTATATCCGGAGATATAGTTTTAGGTTTATCCATTGTTCGTCGCCGCCCTTTACTCTTTAATCTCAAAGCATCAGGACCAGCAATTCTATAATCATTAACCCATTTAGTAATCAATGGAGGATTATTGATTCCGACAGATAAAGCTAAATCCTGATATGAAACTTCTGTTGTTAGATATAATTCTACTACATGGAACTTAAATTCAAAAGAGTAACTTTTATTTTGCCTAGATTTCATTAATCCATCATTTCCAAACGATTTATATGCATTTACCCATTTCCTAATATCTTTTCCTGGAGGAATCCCATATTTTTTTGATAGATTTGCGTAGCTACCTTCTCCGTTTAAATAGGCATGGACGACTTGTTTCTTAAATTCAAAACTATATTTTGCCATAAAAATGACCTCCAACAAATTAGATTTTTTAGGTCTAACTTATGGGGGTCAGTTCAATTTATGCGGGTTTATGAGGTTTCTTTTTGGCTTTTGGTTCTGTTTTTAAAAAGTATTGTAAAAGTGGATGACTTATTTTATACAGTTACAATACATAGAGAACACTGCTTACATTTGCGGGAATTGCAACTGGCAATGTGATTAATCCGCCCAGTCCAGTAATAAACCCAGATGTTCCACATTTGGCAATTTGGTATTTTGTTAGTTCTTTTGCAGCTTTTTCTGGAGAGTTATTTTGGATTAAATAGTCATTTGCAAGTGACTCAACAGGTTTACTGACTTTCGGTACGCCATTTAGTACCTTTGTGTAGAGTTCGTCAAGAATTGTTACCATTTGTGTTTCGTTTAACTTTGTTTTCATAAAGGTGTATAGCCTCCCATAAGTGTAGTTGTTTTAAAAAAAGAAGATGTAACTTTTGTGAATTGCAAGCTAAATCTATTATGGCAGCATCTTCACAGTAATTCCAGCAGTTTCTTTCTTTACAACTATATTAAATCCATTATATGATTCTTGACTTAATAGTAGGGGTGATATATAGGAAGTAATATACTATAATTGACTGTATCATAAATAGAAAAACACAGGAATGTTATGTTTGGTTGTAACATTCCTTGTGGGAGAAATTAAGTATTTTCTTTGGTGGAATATTTTATATACCGCTCTAAATTGTGAAAGAGATAACTTTACTAAGACTTGTATGCTCTATATGAAACAATACAAGGAAAAGAAGGTAAGAGTATTCGAATATGTGCAAAGTTTTAACCTAGAGGATAAAAAAAGTGGTCTAAAACCTGAAAAAGCACCTGTATAGCGAATAAAAAGGCTATGCAGGTGTTTTTCTAATCAAATAACAGTTGTAGAAGTTTTGAACATGATTGAAAACCATATGCAAAGGAATCAGCCATACTATATCCGATTCCCTCTAATCGTTTGGCTGAAAGCTCTCTGAATTTGATTACCTGTTCAGATGTGAGAGTAGAAGAAAATGCCTCTTCTTCTCGGTGAAATTCTTTCCAGAATTCCGATGTTTCTGTGGATTGATAACATTCGATAGATTGGTGATGAGCGTTGTAGAATTTAAGAATGTTTTTTACCTTGGTAGTAGTATTAGTGTCATTAACAGGAATGATAGTTCCTAATTTTTGCCCATCAATTAAACCTGCTAAATAATTTAGTGTGTTGTATTTCGTATGAAAGGAATCGTTTAATGAAAGATAGAAGTCAATAAAGGCTTTTTGCTCATCAGAAAGATTAAGAGAAAGATATTTTTCTTCAACATGATCCAGTTCAGTAGTGAGTAACTGATAGTGTTGATCCTTTTCGACTAAATCAAATAAGGTTTTTTCTTTAATCTTATTAAGTTTGCAGTTAAATTTTTCATTGAGCAATTCGTTGTACATAAAAAATCTCCTTTCTAAGCATAAATATAATAAATTCAATAATGATTGACATCTAGTGAGTGTCAAACTGGAATCTATTTTAACATATAATCTTAATATTGACAATTACTAAATGTCAAAAATGTTTGAATGGGGTGTTGATGTGTATAAAAATCGTGCTGAAGATGGATTGAATAATATTTGTGGTAAGAAAATCAAAGAGATTAGGGAGTCACTTCCAGAAACGACATCACAAAAGAAGTTGGCAGATATGCTACAGATTGAAGGTTTAGACTTGGATAAGAATGCAATCCAAAGAATAGAGAGTGGTCAAAGATTTGTGACAGATATTGAACTTAAAGGACTTGCAAAAGTATTAAAAGTAGAATATAGAATTTTATTAGAGGATGAGAGATAATATAGATTGGGATGTTATAACGAATGTTGGGGGATTTTAGAAATTTCAAAAAAATACTATATACGGTTGCCGAGTGGTTAAGATTGATGGTATAGATGTCAATTTTCTTTCAGAATTAAAGGGCGAGGTTGTGAATTTCATATTATAGAAAAACAAATATCAGATAGAATTGAGAAAATATATCAAACTACAAGCTTTACAAAATAACAATAGATAAAGAAATGCTTGGTACAATTGAGCTTATGAATATTGACAACAATGCTAGAACTGCCCAATTTGGACGTCTCTTATTAAATCCCGTATCAACAGGAAAAGGGCACGGGACTAAAGATTTAAAGGAATTACTCACTGTTGTTTTCTGCGATTTTGGTTTTGAAAAAGTGGGATTAACAGTATTTAATTTTAGTAAATCAGTACTTAGATGTTATGAGAAAGTAGGTTTCAAAACTATTGACGAAGAAATCCGTCCCAATGGTTGGATAGCTATTAATATGGAAAATTATAACGTCATAGTATAAGTGAAATTAACATATAATTACAAATAACACTTTGCAGAGCTGAATAATATAACTAAACAGGTAAAGCTAGATGATGTATTCTTGGCTCTATTTTGGCTCAAATAATTTTGAATGAGAAAAAAGAATTAAGAAAAATAGAGAATATGAAGATGAAAGAATACAAAAGTGTACTGAGAATAATGCTGATTACATAATCCGCACCCGAGTTTGAATAGGAGATAAACGCCTGAAATCGTTGATTTTACTGTATTTCTAAAACTCGTGGTTGCAAATTGGTTGCAAAAAACGTTGCCAATTTGTTTCCTGTACAATTTGAATATGTATAATATGAATGCTGCAGAGTAAAATCTACGGCATTTGCTTTTTTTCTATATATTTTTCCTATCTATATAATCTGTCAAGGACGGTGATAAAATGTAAGAAAATAGAGGTTACTGGAAGACTTCGCTTACTTACCTCGAATGTGAACATTTAAACGGAGTTGAAGATAACGAGACTAATATAGGTATGCCACATAAGATTAGATACTTATCCATGGGTAATGCATTGGTAGTTCCTCTAATAACCACGCTTGGTGATAGGATTATAGATATTAGATAAAAGAAAGCTGTAACCTTAGAAATGGTTGTAGCTTTCTTTTGCAATTTTTAGAATAAAAAATTAATAGCAGCTAAAAAATATTGAAGATTTAAGCTTGATAATTATTTTATAATTAGTAGCAGCTACTAATAAAAACGCATTAATACAGCTGGAATTAATAATATATAGTAGCAGCTAAAATATATAGCTTGACCAATATGAATTTATGTATTATATTGGTAATATATTAAATAACATGAATAGGAGAATCTTATGAGAATAAATCAAAAACTTATATCAGCTGCTTCTTTTGACCCTACAAAAATGAGTCATCAGAAATCCATTATTGATTTGTGTAAAGAAATAAAAGACAATAAAATTTCTTTACCTTTATATCAACGTGATGTTAGTTGGACACTTTCAAAAAGTGTCGACTTGCTTAATTATCAGCTTTTTGGAAAAGCACCAGTGGCACCTATCTCTATAAATGTCATTGATAATCCAGATGAAACAAATGTGGCTCAAGTATCTTTTATTGATAGGGAGATTATTGATGATATTAGCAATAACCACTACTCTGTAGTGGATGGTCAACAGAGATTAACAACAAATTTTAAGGCTTACATAAACCATGATGACTTCAGGAATATCGTTTTAGATCTAGGAAGCGCAAGGTTTACATTGAATGATGCGGCTATCAAACCTAACCAAGTACCTGTAGGGGTTCTGTTAGGTGAAGATGATGAAACTTTAAAGAAATTTATTAGAACAAATAAACGTTTTGGTGATTTAGATGTACAGATGGTTCTACTTGATGTGAGAAAAAAGCTACTAGCTTATAATTACACCATTAATATAGCCAAGGATTTAACAGAAGATGAACAAGTTGAATGGTTCGAGGTTTTAAACAACGCTGGAAGTCGTGTAAGTATTATTCAAATGAGATTCTCCAGGCTAAAACTTGAAGGTATTGATATTTATAGTCAATATACTAGCAAATTCAATAATAAGATTCTTGAGTCTGGATATGATGTTTTCACTCCTGAAAAAACCACAGTTTCATATCCAATTGCGGCATTAAATCCGATACTAGAAAAACATTTGTTTAATGCACATACAAAGAGTAACTTTGCGCCAATACCGTCCGATACAAAAGAAAATCAACTTTGTTCTTTAACTGCAGATGAATTAAAGTACTTCTTTAGAAGAACTTTGGACGCTTTAGATAAAGTATTAGATTTTATCAACGACAATACATTAGATGTAAAAGATAGAATAGATTATATTAATTATTTAGTTGGATATTTTATATTTAACCTTGAAGATTCTTCTTTTATATTAACGAATGAACAAAGGGAATATTTAATAAATTGGTATAATACCATTGAGTTTAATAATATGCCTAATAGTAAGAGAAGACAAGTATTTACAGATTTATTAAAGGGAATATAAGATTGAAATACTTTTCAAACTATTAGATTTTTATACAGATACTCTATAAGAAAGGAGGTAGTATACAAATAAATAAAAAACTCTCTAAATATAACCGATAATTATTCCACACATTCCTCTTATTATTTGATATAATGACAATAATAAGAATTGTGGAGGTGAAATATTTGTTGGCAATGACAGATACTAACATAGAACAGTTTCTTCCTTTTTTTGCGGAAACGGGAGTGCAAGTAGCGTTTCTTGTTCCCACCCCGACAGGTTTAAGAAAATCAATAATGGATGCAACTGCTCCAATTCGAGATTTGCTACTTAATGCGAATGTTCATGATTATGAAAGGCAGCTTCAAGGACAAGAACATAAAGAGGTAATTAATACTTACATTGTTCAGCATGATTCTCTTTATCAAACAGGAACATCGTTATACAGACCTGAAACTAAAAAAGGAGATCCTCGTATATGGGTTTATAATTTAAAAGATTTTTGTCGCCCATGCAATTTATTGGCTTTGATTGTAATTGAAAAAGATATATATGTATTTAATTTATCAGACCCATGTATTGCATCATCACTTTTTAATAGAGGTTATTGCTATTCGATATTAGAGGAAGCTGTATATAAGGATAATCTTGTTTCGAAAGAATTGCTTAATAGACTGCATGTAATTCATAATCAGGGATTTTTACCATCAATTACGCCAGGGGACCCAGGGGTTGGAGATACATTAGAACATGCTTTGGGAATAGAACGTAATAATTCAAAATCACCGGATTATAAGGGGATAGAGTTGAAGACAACACGCATAACTCGTAATGGTGGAAATAGGCCAACTACTCGTTCGACACTTTTTACAAGGGTTCCAGATGAGGGATTGAGTTATAGAGAAATTGTTGACGCATATGGAAAAGTACAAGTTCCTAGAGGGTCAACGATAGCAAGACTTCAGTTATATGAAACACTTATGTGTGCTAGACCCAATGCGTATGATCTTCTTCTTGATGTTGATGTTAATAATGATAAGCTTAATATTCTTTATCAAGGAGAAGGAATGCGCAAGTATGTTTCGGCATGGTATTTGGATAATTTGAGAAAAGCATTATTATTAAAACATCATGAGACATTTTGGATAAAGGCGCAATCAGAAACAATAAATGGAATGGAGTATTTTAGATATGATAAAGTTTTACATACAAAAAATCCAAATGCCTCATTACTTGCACCTTTGTTTGAAGCTAATAAGATAACTGTTGATTTGGCAGCGCATTATAAGCCAGATGGGAAATGGAGAGATCATGGGATATTGTTTAAAATGAAGCCTAATGACTTACCACTTTTAATGGGAGAGCCTAAGGAATATATATTATAAAAAAAGAGAGAGGATTATACCATCTCTCCTTTTTTATAATACTTTTAATATTTCCAATGCTACTGCCTTTGCTAATAGTGGAGGAACAGCATTTCCTACTTGTGTATATTGTGGTACCTCTACGCGCCTTTTTAATCCACCAGTAGTACGCTTACCAAGAAATTCAAATGAATCATCAAATGATTGGCATCGAGCCATTTCTCGAACACTAAATGTTCTGGGTTCCCATGGACTAATATAATCATCAGCAATTGTTACAACAGTAGCCGATGGTTGATTCTCGTTAAATCGCTGTCGAATATTTTTTTTGGTTAATAAAACATTAACTTGCTCTTTTGTTGCTTTTGCGTCTTTAAATAGAGTTATGACTTCTTTAGAAGTAAGTTGAAACCTATCACAACAAAGTTGTATGAGAGCTGGCTTGTTAGTTAGGTCAATTCCTTGTTCTATAACTCGCTTTTTTAATTTTGAGCATGTTTCTCCTTGCATAAATAAACTAAATCTTTCTTTAACAATAGCATTTATACTAGATAATTCTGCATTCACTGTTTTTTTAGGGGATGGTATAGGATTCCCATTTATATCAGGAGTTCTACCAGCTTTACTTTCGATTTGATATTGACTTAATTTACGATTCATTTTCTTTTTAAGTTGTGTATCAGTTATTAAATCACCTATAGCATCTCGTAATGATAAATAATCTTGAGGTTTTACAGTAGGTATTGGATATACTGGAGGAGTTAATCCTTTTCGATATCCAATAAAAAACACTCGATTTCTTCTTTGGGGAACACCATAATCGGCTGCATTAAGAACCTTTGGCTCTAATGTATCGTATCCAATTTCTTGTAATTCGCTCCTTAGAATATCTGGTGTAACACTACCATCAGGATACTCTATTCCTGTGAGTCCTTTGTATCCAATGAATTGCATATCATTAAAGCCTTCTACATTTTCTAAAACTATATATTTAGGTTGTATTTCATTTATTATTCTCACATACTCCCCAAAAAGCATATTACGGGGATCTGACTTATCTCTTCGTCCTGCTCTAGAAAAGCCTTGGCAACTAGGACCACCTATCATTAAATCTATTTCAGGAACTTCTTTATTATAAAATATTTCTAATTCAGAAATGTATTTATGAATAGCGGCTCCGGTTAATTCTCTAATATCAGAACGTTCGAACCATGTATTTTTACCTTGAATTAGTCCTAATTGATCGTGTCTATGACGATAGGTTACTTCAACCATAGCACTGATATCAGAACTAAATAATATATGAAAGCCAGCTTGGATAAGTCCTTCTGAGCATCCGCCCGCACCACAGAATAGGTCGACAGCATATGGCATAATAAGCACCTCTTCTTTCTTTTTTTTAATAATATCATATATCCATAGAAAAGTCCAGGGATTTTATTATTGTAAACGCTAATTAATAATACCATAGACATGTAGAAAAGTCCAGGCAAAGATAATGGAAAATTTGTTGAAAAATGATAAATAATGAATGGTATAGATATTGAATGGTATGTATTTAATCCCCTTAAGTTAGGGTAGTTGTCACGCGCCCAAACTGATATGATAGGTATCAGAGAAGGACAGGTGATAGAGATGAGCTATAACAAATATCCTAAGGAAATGAAAGAAGGTTGTTTTAACTTAAGTGAAAAAGTGTTTTGTTGAAGAATGGTAGAATGTGTAATATAATATACGATATAACCAAAAAGGAAAAATTAGACGAGAAATTTGTATATAACGAATATGTGGTCGGATACATAATTACACAACAGTACCAAGATACATAGAAGTAAAGGTGGTGAAAAGATAGTTAGCAAAAGTTTATAAAATGTGCTTGGAAAGGGTGTGAAGATTAAATTGAACAGAGAAAGGACTAGAAATGAGTTGTATATAATGGTAAATTATAGTTACAAATAATTTATTACACAAAAATTGATAAATAGACTTGGAAAAGAGGGAAAGAAGCGTGAAAAAGAAAAAAAAGAAAAATAACCAAATACTTATTTTATGGGGCGTATTCTTTACATATGTAGGTGTAACAATAATGTGCACCTTTTTATACAATACATTAAGGTTACCTAATATCCAAGGAATATTGGGTAGAGATTCTTTTTATGAATCCTTTGTTGAGGGAATGTATAGTAGTATTGCTGATTTTTTTGTGTTTACTATTGTAGTTTCTATTTTGTTCTCAAAATGGGAAAAAAATAATGCGTTGAAAAGATGTATAGAAGAAATTGATGCCTGTCGTTTTTGGAATAGCGACCAGGCAGCATATAGATTGCGAGCAATGGTATCTACTCTTCAAGAGGATAATATTTTCACAATTAACTTATCTAAATGCTATATGGGGAATATTAAATTAAAAAAGTTGCAACTTGTTAATAGTGATATGATGGGAGCAATTTTTAGTAAATCCAATTTTGAAAGTTCTGAATTTAGGGAATGTAATTTAAAAGGATCATTTTTAGAAAAAGCAATTTTTAGAAAAAGTAAATTTATTGATTGCAAGTTACAGTTTTTAAAATGTAAGGATGGTAATATGAGAAGTTGCTTTTTTGAAAGGTGTGATTTGAAAGGTTCTGACTTTACAAATCTTGATTTGAGATATACTCTTATGAGAAATTGTAATCTTGAGAAGGTGAATTTTACGGATTGTAACCTTGAAAGGGCAAATTTATTAGGTAGTTACAATATTTCAATAGAAGAACTAATTAAAAGTAAATCATTAAAGTATATTAAGATTGATGAAACAATAAAACAAGATATAGAATTAAGATATCCAACAGTTGTGTTAAAATGATTATGATTCTCACCTAGACAAAATAAATAAGTAAATTTATTCACTTTGTCTAGGAGGGAATCGAACCCCCAAACAACATAGTGTTTTACCAAACCATGGTGCTAGACTACATTTATTATAACATGATTTGGAAAAAAGTAAAGGTTTATAAATGTCAACATAAAAGGAATACCTTTTATCACATTAAGAATGTACAGATTTGTTACTCATCACATTGCTATCCTTAAGTCGATATGACTTACCTGCTATATTAATAAAATGAACATAATGCAATATTCGATCAAATAATTTATAATCCCAGTTATTAAAAAAAGCAGCTAACGTTAAGAAGTCTGCTACTTAGAATATGGCAAATAAAGCTTTAGCTTAATACGATACCTATTGAATCTAAAATCACAGTTAATTCCTTTCTGCGTTCCGGTTTATCTGTTCTCACTAATGTAAATTTTTTTTCTTGTATTTGTATTAGAACTTTTCTTGAAATATGTGCACTTGCACTAAGTCTGTTTAATGTATCGTCTGACATTCTCACCTTTCGCAAATGAGACCAGAACGGTAAATCAGTTTCGTTTCGAGAGTACTTCATTGTATTTATAAAAACTTTTTCTCTGGGGTATGTATTAACATAAGGTTTGTCTGATAAAATATGTTGTTCTAGCTTTTGGTAAAAATCTGTCAAATGTGTATCAACAATTATTTGGCATAAAATTTCCGATGGGATTTTTTTAAGATATTCAGTACGGATTGTCGTATCATCAATATTTAAGGAGGTATAATAATATTTATTGTCGTATGCTAAAATTAAACACAATGCCATACTTTGTGCTTCGAATGCATCGAAAAATATATTAACATTAACGTTATTATATATATAATGATATTTTATACAAGTTGCGATACTTTTATATTCCAACCGATTATAACGTTTAACCAAATGGTCTTTTATTTCTTGTCTCATAAGTCTTTACCCCAACATCATTTTTATTTTAATTATAGCATTTTGTGAACATTCCGTCACCCCTTTTTAGTAGACTATGCCCAGACTATTGTATCTACCTTTCCTATTAAGGTATTCTTCTACAACTTTTCTTTTGAAATTAGTAATATACTTTGCCATAAAAAATACCTCCAATAAGTTAGATTATTAGGTCTGATATGCCCCTTGTCTACTTGATAAGGGACATATCAGGTAATTATCTTACATCGATTTGGAGGTTAGTCTCTTTATGTCCTATAATTTATTTTGATTATGAATTATTTCTTATATAGTTTCATCATAATATAATACTAAGCACCAAATACAATACAATACAAACAATCAGAGTTATCAAAGCACTTCCTAACATCAGTACAAGTTTTTGATATGGCCGTTTACCATATTCCTGATGCTTTTCGATTTCATCCAAGCGTTTTCCTTCTGTGAAAGCCACAATTTCCTTATAAGTCTGAACATCATATTCTTTTTTACATTTCTCAACTTTATTAGCAAAGAACATAGTTACAATGAATAGGATGCCTGTAATTAACAGACCATAATAATTCAAAAACATTGCAAGTGGTACGCATGAGATTATGGTTATTATCAATAGTGCGGTGAAAATATTACCATAACGATTGAATTTTTGGAGTTCTGCTTCTTTAATTTCTTCTTTCATAATGTCTATATCTCCTTTAATTAATTGATCAAGAGATATGTCAAACAATGAACTGAGTAATAAAAGACTATGAATATCTGGATAGCTTTTGTTATTCTCCCAATTTGAAATAGTCTGTCTAGTTACGTAAACTCTTTCAGCTAATTCTTCTTGAGTTAAATTCATATTTGTGCGGTATTTCTTTATTTGAGTATTTAGTTCCAATGTAGAATGTCTCCTTCTTAATTTGTTGCTCTCTTGATCTGAACCTAGGATATAACAATTATGGGATTACTGCTATCAAATGGCTTTGACATTACTGAATATGAGCATGTAAAAAGTATTTGACACCAGGGAATTGTACTATTTTAAGGTTTTTTTTGAATTCTTATGTGAGATACCATTTATTCTACCACGCATTATCTAGAAAAGAAATAAAGTCGTTTAGAATATTAATAAGAGGTTCATAAAAGCCCAAAAAACTACTTGCTCTTTTTTATAACTAATGTTATATATTATAGTTGCTATTATTATAAACAACTACAGAAGTTGATGAGAAGAGGTGTTTTATGACAAACAATGAAACTACGAAGGATACTAAGCTCAAACGGGAACTTGGACTGGGAGCAGCGATAGCCATTATTGTTGGTAATATGATTGGCTCAGGTATTTTTACTTCCGCTCAAAGTTTGGCACAGGTATCTAATCCCATGACAACTATTTTAGCTTGGGTAATCACAGGTGGTGGTTCTGTGTTACTTGCGCTTTCTTTTGCAAGGCTAGGGACTCTTTTTCCAGAAACAGGAGGACCCATTGTATATACAGAAAAAGCTTTTGGGAAATTTACTGCGTATTTGGTAGCCTGGACCTTTTGGATAGGCTCATGGATTGGAAATGCGGCTATTATAACTGCGGTATTGCGATATCTTACGGTATTCTTTCCAATCATTGCTGAGAATAGCTTGCTGTCATTTGTGATTGCATCGGCGATATTATGGTTATTTACTTGGATTAATATTAGAGGTGTAAGGCAGGCAGGATATTTTAGTATGGTTAGTACCGTATTAAAACTGGGTGTAATTATTGTCTTTGTAATGATTGCCTTTTATGGATTTAATGGAGAGTATCTTTATACCTATTCATCTCCAGAGGTTCAAGGATTTGGCTCATTGCCAGCAGCAATCTCTGTAACATTGTGGTCTTTTGTAGGATTAGAAAGTGCGTCTGTTTCAGGAGGAGAAATTAAAAACCCTGAGGTTAATATAAAGAGTAGTACGGTGATTGGAACAATCTCCGCAGTGTTAATTTATTTAATTATATCGGTATTATCTATGGGAGGTCTGCCACAAGAAGAACTGGCGCAGTCGCAAGCACCGCTTGTGGGTATCATTAATCATATTACTGGTGCTACATGGGGTGGTAGCTTCATTTCACTAGGGATTATTATCTCTGTACTAGGAACAATTTCTGGTTGGGTATTGATCACTGCGAGACTATCCTTTGCTGCAGGTGAGGACGGACTGTTTCCAGACTTTTTTGCAAAAGTGCATAGGAAGTATGCAACACCATATTCATCGCTTATTATTACAGGGATTTTTACGAATCTACTTCTTATCTTAAATTATGTACAAAGTTTGACGGAAGCGTTTAATTTTATGGTTACGCTTGCAACCCTGTCATTCATCCCGGCATATGCGTTCACAACAGCGGCAGAAATAATTTTGACAGCTAAAAGTAATGAATCCTATACTTTTATGAAATTTGTGAAAAAGCACGGATTATCACTGGTTGCTTTCGTTTATTCAATCTATATAATCTATGCGACAGGTGCTGATGTAGCTATGTGGGTTTTCTTACTTATGTTTTCAGGAATTCCGTTCTATGTATATCAAAGATTGAAAAATCAGAAAAAATAAATATGTTGTAGATAAATTAAAGTGGCCCTAGAATATATGATTCCCTTGTAGTCAAAGTCACTAAGTTAAGCAAGAATAGAACGTTTACACCGATAAAACGGTTGAAAACGTTCTATTTCCTGTTTGAGAGGTATTGTTTATGTTTAAGATTGCTGAAGCTACTTAATTTTTGTTAATAAGTGGTGTTAAAAGAAGTAAACGAAAGGTTGATATTTGTGACAAATAAAGGTATAATTTAACAAAAACAGATACTGATAGGAAAGATACAGATGGTGTGAGCAGTTATTCAGAATCAAAACTATGAATTTTAAGAGGAGGAATAGAGTATAATGGAAAACTACATAGTACTGGACATAGAAAATCCAAATACAAGAGGAAACACAATTTGTTCCATTGCACTTTTGAAGGTAGTGAACGGAGAGATAGTTGATAAGATGTACTCATTAATAAATCCAGAAGATCGTTTTGATGCAAGAAATTCGGAGATTACCAATATCAATAGTAGTATGGTTTTAGATAAACCTACACTAAAGGAACTATGGCCTGAAATCAGTGGATTATTAGCTGACAATGTGATAGTAGGACATAATGTGACTTATGACTTAAGTGTGCTATCCAAATCTTTAGATCGATATGGAATTGTGGTGCCAGCATTCAGGTATAGTTGTACAATGCAGTTGAGTAAGAGGTATTTAGACTCCTATTCATATAAGCTAGAGGAATTAGCAAAACAAATTGGCGTTCAATATACCACACATATCGCAGAAGAAGATGCCTATGCTACATATAGACTGTTTGAATACTTAAATAGTAATAATGATATTGATGACAGTTGCATCAAAGACTATCGATATGAATTTTCAACGAGTGACAAACTTGATGAGAAATTATCCACGAATATCAATAACCTTTTTGGTATCATACAGGGAATTAATTATGATGGTACAGTTAATGAAAAAGAAGTAGAATTCATTAAAAAATGGGTTGAAGAAAATCAAAAGTATAAGCAGTATACGTTATTTAATAGAATACTGAATAAATTGTCCGAAGTGTTAGAAGATGACGTCATTAGTGAATATGAACGAGCAGAACTGATATGTTTAGTAAAGAGCATTCATAGTTCGAAACTCTATAGTGAGACTACATTAGCACTTCAGATTCTTCAAGGAATTCTTCAGGGAATTATCTGCGATCAAAAGATTGTTATAGAAGAAGTTAAAAGTTTGAAAAAATGGCTCAAGGAAAATGATTACCTGAGTGACGTGTATCCATATGATAAGGTACTTCTTATCGTTAATGATGTGTTAGAAGATGGAATACTTACGGAAGAAGAAAAGGATAATTTGATGGACACTTTTAATGATATCCTTAATCCAGTGAAAGAATCAGTGGCAGTTATGGATTTACAAGAAAGAACATTCTGCTTGTCTGGCGAGTTCAAAAAGGGAAGTAAAAATGAGATTAAAGAAGTTCTTAAGAATCTTGGAGGTATTGAGAAAAGCGGTGTTTCATCTAAATTAGATTATCTTTTTGTAGGTGGTATTGGAAGCGAAGCATGGAAGTATGGTAATGTAGGAGGCAAGATTGCAAAGGCTCTTGAGTTACAGGAGAAAGGATGTTGCGTAAAGATTATTGGGGAAGAAGATATGTTTACAGGTATAATTGTATAAAAGAAAAATAAATGCTCCTATTAGGAAGAATTGAATTTTCAAAGAATCTTACTACATAGAATTATCAGAGGCTAATTTACAATAAAATAAAAGTAGATAAAGAGATCATAATTAACAGCCTCTTTATCTACTTTTATTATATCAAATTTTCCATAGAATTAACAGTCTTGAAATGGAAAGAGGAATTCTGTAATAATATAATTCATAATCGATAAAGTTGTGCGTATTATTTATGAACTGATAGTTTTATTGGCAAAACTAAGAATGAAGTAAGTCATGATTCTCTTGAGAATGTGTATATGGAGGAAAATTACGTGGATCAAATATTTGAATTTATGTTAGCTGAGCAGCAGAAGAAGGAAATCACAAAAATTATTTCTTGCAATGATAAGACCAGTAAATATGGCCTTGCATTAACCGAAGAAGAAGTAGACCAATTGATGGTACGTAAAAAGAATGTTCTTAAAGAAAGTCAAAGAGTAGAGTTTGGTGAAGGAATTTTGTCAGACATAATTAATGCCTTTTGTGATTCCGATTATATTAATCAGGATAATTACATGGATACATTAAGTCAATTGCAAGAGATATTTTACTTATATAAGAATGAGTCTCAAGATGAATTAACTGACAGTGAATTGATAGATTTTATGAGAAAGCAGTTTGATGATATTTGCTTTGGTGATTTAGATTATCTGAAAGAAACTTGTCTTGAGCGATTCACAAGAGCTGTACGTGCAGGATACCAATGTCAAATGCAGCATAGGTTGCGTGATGAGTATACTCTAAGAGATGTAGAAAATGAGTACGAAAAATGGAGTGAAGAAACCAGATGGCAATCTGAAGTTTATCGACAGAAATTAGAGGATATGTATTGAATGTATTGAGACATGATGATGAGAAATGTTTTTGGACAGATACCTATTACTCCACAAAAGGCGAAATGGAACGGATATATAAGACGCATGGAATTAAGATTATAGATCATTTTGCACAGGATGGACTAACCCCATTATTCTCTGATAAAGTGGATAACTGGAGTGAGGACCAGTTTAAGATCTGGAGTGATTATCATTACAGTGTCTGCAGGGAAGAATCGATAATGGGAGCAAGTAATCATGTGATTATTGTGGGAAGAAAACAATAATGTTTCAGGATTTTTTCTTCCCTATATCCAGAACCCCTTCATAAACAAGGTTCGTAAGTTCAACAATAGATTTCCATTGACTTTCATCCGCACTGATATAATAATAATTTTTTGTGCCTTCTTTTCTCATATTGACAATGCCAGCCTCCTTAAGAATCTGGAGGTGGTGCGATACAGATGGCCTTGTCAAATGGGTTTTTTGCGATATTTCACCAACACGGATTCCTGTCAAATCACTTTGCAATAATACAAGTAAAATCAATTGCCTTGTTTCATCACCGATTGCAGAGAATGCCTTCTGGCATTCCTGAAATCCTATTGTTATTTTATTAATTCGTTCCTGACATTCTTTTTTCATATTTATAACCATGCCTTTCTCAAAACCTGCAAACTTTGGGCCGCAGGCACAAAGTTGCGTGTAAAAAATTATAATTTTTCACACTACTATCTCCTATAGATAAGTAACATCTACCTCTTCACGTTGTACTGACCGCTGATATTTTACCTTAGGATATCCTAAGACTAAGGTTGTAATAACCTTTTTTCCCTTCATAATACCAAGTTTCTTTTTGATTTTCGGGGAAATATTCGCTGCCATAGTAAAGTAGCCACTAAACAAAACACCTAAACCATTTGCCTCTGCCACAAATTCCATGTTTTGTGCAGCTAATGCTCCATTTACAGTATTTTTTGCTGTAATTACAATAACTGTTGGAGCTTCAAAAAACATAAAATGATCTCCGATATTAACTCTTTTTACCATGGAACTAAAAATACCAGCAATCGGCTTTATCTTGCGAAACAGACTAACAGCATATGCTTCTATTTGCTCCTTCTCTTTATCAAGTACAATATAGGAAACATCCTGCATATTCTTAGCTGTATGAGTCAGTTTTCCTGCCTCAAGAATTTGATCTAGCACTTCCTGTGGTATAGGTTTCTTTTGAAATTGTCTTATAGTCCGTCGAAAGCGTATAACATTCAGTACATCATCAGGATTTAAAGATGTTGACTGCTCTTTGGCTACTGGTTCTGCTTCATATCCACTGATAGACACAGCATTTTTGGGGCAAACTGCTGCACAATGACCACACATTATACAATCATTTGCAATTAGATTCGCTTTCTGGTTTTCTATCGTGATGTTATGAGCTACACAGTCGTTGGCACACAAACTGCATCCTATACATTTCGATTTATCAATTAGAATCTCATGTTTATTCATTTTCAAACATCCTTTCGTTAACATATATTAACCATTATATCAGATATAATAAAAATGACAGCATTGGTAAAGAAAGTCGTTACCAATAATGTTCGGAGAAATAGAAGATACCGAACAAGTAACCAAACAAGTAACCGAACAAGTAGAAATCGCTCAATTCTATATTAGCGGGTTGAGCGATTTTGGTTGATAATCAAAGATTTAGAGAAAAAGTCGTGCTCATTTAAGTAAAAACTGTTACGATAGAAATATCTTAAGATGATAGAGGGTATGACAGTGAATTATTATGAGAGAATTCAAAAATCAATTGATTTTATGGAAGATAATCTGGAGAATGATATTAAAGTAGAAGAAGTTGCAAAGGAAGCATATATGTCGGTATCAAGCTTTTACCGTATCTTCTTTGCAATTACCGGATATCAGGCGAAGGAATATCTGATTAATCGAAGAATAAGCAGAGCTTCCAAGGATTTAAAGGAGGAGCAGACAAGGGTAATTGATATTGCCATGAAGTATGCCTATAATAGCGTAGATGCATTTTCAAGAATTTTCAAAAAGATAACTGGATGTACTCCAAGCACATGTGCCCAAGGAATTTATCAGTATAGATTTGAAAGGATGAATGTGATGGAGAAATATTTTGCAAGTGTTGATCAGGAAAAGCTGGAGCAGTATCCTGATATCAAAGTGTTGAGTAATTTACCTCAGATGAAAGTCGCATATTATTGCTTCTATGGAAAGAATCCAGAGAGTGAAGCCTTTTTGGTAATGAAGCAGTGGGTATTGGATAATAAGATAGATTATCAGAATGGAGATTACCGTATCTTTGGTTACAATGCGCCAGACTCAGATGCCACGGCGGAGGAATATGGTTATGAAGTATGTGTTACTATTCCGGAGGATATGGAGGTCATGGGCGAAAAAATAAGGACGAAAACCATATCTGGTGGACTATATGCAGTTACTTCTATAGAGCCTAAGGGAAATCTTGGTGAAGAGATTGCTCATGGTTGGAAAAGATTTAGCGAATGGCTTGAAGGTAGTAAATATGTTTATGGGGAGGCACAGTGGCTTGAGGAGCATCTGGGGTTCGGAGATGATTTTGAACACCTTGGTGGAGTCGATTTGTATATGCCAATCAAAGAAAAAACGAAGATTGAAGAACTTGAAGTTATAGAAGAGTACATAGACCCATTCACAGTGGCAACCTATACAGCTACTGGACGTGGTGCTGAGGTAGAGGCAAGAAAATATCTGTTTAGCTGGGCAAAGGAGCAGAAAATAGATTTTGCCAACGAGGATGTCAGGATATTTGCATTTTATAATTTTGAACGGATCAATAAACCAGATTATTTTTATAAGTTATTTATAATGATACCGGAGAATATGAATATAGCGGATGATAAGATAAAGAAAGAGATCTTTCCTGGTGGAAGGTATCTAAGGAGACAAGTAAAATATAAAGTCAATGGACCATCGTGGTTCAACTTTATTCAGAGCATTGAGCAAAGCGAGAACTACTCTTTTGGAGAACAGCCGTTTATGGAGGAATACCTGATTAAGAATCAAATTATTGATAGAGAAACGGATATTATTCAGCATATGCCTGTCATGAAAAAATAGGTTTAAGTCTAATCCACGCCTGTTAGGGAGAATTATTTCCTTAACAGGCGTTTTGATTAGGGGCAACGCCCTTGGCTTTTTTTAGATTTCTTTCGTTATGGCCAATAACCAGCACCTGATATTTTTTGTTTGTTTTATTTAGCGACTCTCCTTTTGGATAGTATCTAACAAATAAGTGTGTTCTTGATAAAATGTAGACTTGAGTATATTATATAAACATTAATAAGTAAGGGAGCAAAGGAAATGAAACGAAAAATTCAAATTTGGGACTATGCCAATGAAATTATGAGTGCTTTGCAAAAGGGAGTTTTGCTGACAACCAAAGCAGGAGAACAGGTTAACACCATGACGATTTCGTGGGGAACACTCGGTATTGAATGGTCAACGCCAATCTTTACGGTATTTGTACGGGAAAACCGCTTTACTAGACAACTTTTAGAAAAAAACCCAGAGTTTACGATTAATATTCCTTATGGAGAATTTGAAAAAAAGATTTTGGGGATATGCGGTACGAAAACAGGGCGTGATACAGATAAAATCAAGGAAGCAGGTCTTACGTTAGAATCCGCTGAAGTCATTTCTGTACCAGCGATTCGAGAACTGCCATTGACTCTGGAATGCAGAGTAAGCTACAAACAAGAGCAAGACTCTAAGGCTATTACTGAGGAAAACAATCGTAATTTTTATCCACAGGATGTAGACGGTAGCTTCCACGGTGCAAACCGTGATTATCATACAGTATACTATGGCGAGATTGTAGCTGCTTATATCATTGAATAGAACAAGGAAAAGCATTTATTCAATAGATAAAAACTAAAAAGGTTTAGTTACCCTTATTCCCTCAAGAATGAAGGGATAGGGTAACCTTTCTTTTAAATCTTGAAGGAAGATAATACTTAAATCTAACAGCAACATTATTTTAAGTAATACTTCTCAATAATCTTTTCAGCAATTTCTTTTACATCCGAGCCAGATATATTCTCTTTACTATCATCATCAAGATATATGGCGAAATAGTAGGTGAAGTTGTCTTTCTCAAAAAGACCTACATACCAAGCAATTCCAGAAGAGGCACCAGTGCCGGTTTTTCCGTATAGATTACAACCGATACTACTTTCTGTCTGCATAATATTCTTTAGGATTTTGATGCTTTCATCTGAATATTGGTTTTTCGTATTAAAGATCTTATTTAAAATGTCAACTTGTTCTTTGGGGGATATTTTTAATGAGGATTCAAGCCAAAAGCCATTTAGCTCAGGTAGAGGGTTGCAACCACTTCCTTCCCATTCTGAAATATCACAGTTCCCGTACTGTAATTCATTCAGTTCCTTCTGAACTTCGTCAAAACCCACCTTATCTATGACCTTTCTAAAATACCATATACAAGACGATTTAAATGCATCTTCTAATGTCAAATTATCATTCCATGCGTCTACAGGATAATGGGTTCCATCGTATCCCATAATTGTATCTTTTGAATGGAGTACACCATTGTTTAATCCAATTAATGTGGATACTATTTTGAAGGTTGAATAGGGGGAAAACTGCGTCTGGCACTTGTCTTTAGAATAATAGGTGTATTGATTTTTAGCTGGTGAGTATAAGACAGCACAACCGTCTATATTTTCAAAGCAATCGGAAAAATCAACAATTTCGTCTTCGATAGATTCACTATTAACTTGCGATGTTGTTTCTACTGTTTCTGTTTCATTATTTTCAGTTCCTTTTGTTTTAATTTCTTTTGCTTCTACTTCTTTTATTTCTGCATCTTCTTTGATGGAATTCATATTTTCTTCTTTAACAACTTCGATGTTCATGTTATTATTTTGTATTTTTCCCTGAGCACAACCAACTAAACCAATATTCAGTATAATAGCAAATATAAAGCAAATTATCTTTTTCATTTATTTCTTCTCCTTGATTTGAATAGGAAATACGTTGGCGGTAATTCCTTGTTTTTGTTATAATTATCCATAATGCTTTTTCGTTGTTACCAAATTAATTATAATTTCATTCGAATCTTATAAGTTAATTATATCATACAAATTTCTAAAATAAACCAAATCTGTAACCTTTTGAGGTATTTGGGTACTAATGATTAGGAGGTGAAGTAGTTGAATGAAGAATTTCAATTGTTGTATAAAACATATAGCAAAGAAATCTATCGTTTTCTCTTAAAGCTTGTTGGGTACCGAGAAGATTTAGCAGAGGAATTGACACAGGAGACATTTTATCAAACGTTTCTTTCCCTTCATCGTTATCGTGGGGATTGTGACATCAAGAGCTATATCTGTCAAATTGCTAAAAATACCTGTTACAAGTACTTTAAGAAAAATCCATTGAATCAAGATATTGATTCGGAGGATTTAAAACAAACACTCCTCACTACTATGATTGGGCCTGAAGAATGTATTGAGCACAAAGAATTATCAAATTATGTTCGTATATCAATTCTGAATATGAAGCGAAAGTATCGGGAGGTGATGGTACTACGGGTTTACTTTGAATTATCCTTCCAACAGATAAGTCAGCGACTTTCTATTAGTGAGAATTCTGCAAAAGTTATTTTTTATCGAGGAAAAGATTTATTGAAAAGAGAATTGGAGGAAAAAGCATATGGAACAGCAAACTTGTAGTATTGTTAGAGATTTACTACCTTTATATGAAGAACAAGCAGTTTCTTTAGAAACGGAGGAATTTGTAAAACTACATCTAGAAAACTGCGAAGAATGTAGGAATTACCGTCAGGCTATTATGGGAGAAAAAAATCATCAAGAGAAGACAAAGGAGCAGACTACACCAGAAACACTACATATAACGGCCGTTGCAAAAAGACTTAAAAAAAGAAGACGTATAATAGGTAGTATGGTAATCGCTTCGTTTCTTGTAATCAGCTTTATATTTTCTTTAATTTTTAATACCAGTAGAATTGATGGAAATAGTATGGAGCCAACGTATGGGAATGGAGCAACGGTTCTTATTAACAAGGCTGCCTATCTGTTACATGGACCAAAGAATAACGATCTTGTAGCTTTGACATTTCAAGATAGCGGCACCTGGATTAAGCGAGTTATTGCAGGGCCTGGTGACACTGTTTTCTATGAAGATGGTTATCTCTTAGTCAATGGAACCTCCAAAGAAACCTCAGAATGGAGTGGGAAAACAACGAAAGCAGGGGATCAGACGTATCCAATTGCATTATCAGATGAGGAGTATTTCGTTATTGGTGATTCACTAGATAACTCCTATGATAGTCGTTATAAGGGGTGCGATATTATAAGGCGTTCACAGATTAATGGAAAAGTATTATGTCGCTGGTTATCTTTGAGTTCACTATTTACGCGGACTTCTGTTGCTACCAGTACTAGTTCAGTGCCGATAGAATGAGTAAATTCCATTTACTTTGAATAATTATTATAACAAAAGCAAAATATAGATTAATAACGAAGGAGATGGTTTATATGTGTACAGCGCTAAATATAAAATCAACAGATAACAAAGTGTTTTTTGGACGGAACATGGATATAGCATATAATTTTAATCAACGTGTTATAATTATGCCACCAAACTATCAGTACCAAGATAAGGTTACTGGTAAGGTTGTTATTAATCATAAAGCTATAATCGGCATGGGGACTGTTATTGATAACCATGCAACATTTGCAGAAGCAATGAACAGGGAAGGATTGGCTTGTGCAGGACTGAATTTTGGTGGATATGCTTACTTTGAAAAGGAAAGTGTTGAAGGAAAATTAAATATTGCCCCTTATGATTTGATTCAGTGGGCGTTATCTAACTATACAACAGTGGCCGAGGTTAAAGAAGCGATTAAGGAAATAGAGTTAGTAGATGCACCTATAAACAGTGAGACACCAGTGGCAACCTTGCATTGGATGTTGACCGACAAGAGCGGTACGTCCATTGTTGTTGAAAAGACGGTTGAAGGCATCAAGGTATATGACAATCCGGTTGGGGTAATGACGAATAATCCAACTTTTGATTGGCATCTAACAAACTTGAATGAATATTTATTTCTTTCTCCCGTGCATCACAAGAAGAGCGTATGGAGTAACAAAGAATTACATTCTCTAGGTATCGGTAGTGGGACACTTGGAATACCTGGAGATTTTGCATCTGTTTCAAGATTTGTAAGAATTGCTTTCATTAGAGCAAATACCCCTTCTATCAATAGCGACAACCAAGCCGTTTCACAATTTTTTAATATGCTTGATTATGTTAAGATGGTGAGAGGTGGTGCTATGACCGAAGAAGGAGTGGAGGATTTGACCATATATTCTTCCTGTATGGACTTGGATCATGGTATCTATTTTTACAGAACTTACGATAATAGCAGAATAAATGTAATTGATATAAGAAAAGAAAACATTGAATCCACTGATATTATTTCTTTTCCATATCTAACAGAGCAAGACTACAATTATCAAAATTGAAATACACATTATATGATTTTAAAGAGATTATACAGAGCTTACCGTTGCAAGATAGATACTCAAAGGAAGAACTTCTTATACCGGAGCTATTAATTGAGAAAAAGGACACGATTGAGATTTACTATGCCCCACACAATGATTATATTAATCCAAAGGCAAAAGTGTTCATTATTGGAATTACACCCGGCTTTCAGCAGATGAGTACTGCAATAACAGCTGCACGAAAGGGCTTAGAGCTAGGTGAAGAGATAGAAATCATTCAATATCAGTGCAAAGCCGCAGGGCGTTTCAGTGGTCCTCTTCGTAAGAATATCATTAGTATGCTAGATGATATAGGGCTAAATACAGTATTAAAAATTAATAGTTGTAATGATTTATTTGCTAAGAAGGATTACTTATTACACACGGTTTCACTCATCCCGTATTCTGTATTTGTGAATAAGAAAAATTATTCGGGCCATACACCAAATCTTATTAAGAATGAATTCTTGATGAATTATGTATATGAAAATTTCATAAAAGAGTACGGCTCACTTGAGAACAAAGAACAGGTATTACTAATTCCACTAGGGAAAGCTGTTGAAGAGGTATTAGCTAGACTTGAAGCAGAAGGAAGGATTGGAAAACACCAGATATTAAAGGGATTTCCCCATCCGTCAGGAGCCAATGTGAATCGTCTCACACAGTTTAATGAGAATAAATTAGACATGATTAAGTATATAAATGAGTGGAAAATACAAGCACTAAGATAGCGCTAAGAAAAAATAAAAAAAATATTGACAGTAAATAATTACTTTGATAGAATGTAAATGTAAAAAAATAGGGCGAAGGTGTTCTGAGAAAGAACACCTTCGCCCTATTTTTTATTATTATATTCGGAGGTGTTTTTATGAGTACTACTATGATTATTGACACAATATGGGTATTTCTTGCAGCTATTTTGGTTTTCTTCATGAACCTTGGCTTTGCAGCTGTTGAAGCTGGTTTTGCAAGATCAAAGAACACGGTTAATATCCTGTCAAAAAACTTTATTGTATTTGCAGTTTCATCCCTCGGATTTATGTTACTTGGCTGGGGTCTAATGTTTGGTGGTGACAATCCTTTCATCGGAACACAACATCTTTTTGTTTTAGGAAATGCAGATCTTTCCTTCTATGATGGCACATTGACATCAAATGTTCCTTTTTGGGGTAAGTTCTTCTTCCAACTAGTTTTCTGTGGTACCGCAGCAACGATTGTATCAGGTGCGGTTGCTGAGCGTGTCAAATATATTTCGTTTATAATCTTTTCGTTTGTGCTTACACTCTTTATATATCCAGTTGTAGGTCACTGGGTATGGGGAGGCGGTTGGCTTGCTGATCTAGGATTTATGGATTTCGCAGGTGATACAGTTGTTCACTCTGTGGGTGGTTGGGCAGCTCTTGCTGGAGCGTTGATTCTCGGCCCTCGTATTGGAAAATACGATAAGAAGGGCAAGGTTAAGGCTATTCCTGGACACAATATGTCACTTGCAGTTATCGGACTGTTCGTTCTTTGGCTTGGCTGGTTCGGATTTAATCCTGGATCAACAATGAGTTTCCAGAATCCTTCCGATGTCGTTTACATACTTATGACAACTAACACTGCGGCAATTGCGGCTGTGTTAACCTCAACTGCAACCGCTTGGATCTTCTTAGGCAAACCAGACCTTGGAATGACGATCAACGGATGTCTTGCAGGTCTAGTAGGAATTACTGGTAGCTGTGCTTATGTAAGTATCGAGGTTTCCTTACTAATCGGTGCAATTGCAGGTATTCTTGTTGTATTTGCAGTATTGTTCTTTGACCGTATTAAGATTGACGATCCAGTTGGTGCAACTTCAGTTCATCTTGGTTGCGGTATTTTTGGTACATTATGCGTAGGTTTGTTCGCAAAAGAGGGTGTTACAAGTCTCTCTACTAAGAATGGTTTGTTCTATGGAGGTGGCTTCGAATTACTTGGTGTACAGATAATCGGTATCGTTGCTGTTGGAGCATTTGTATTCACTGCTTCTGCAATAGTTTGGTTTGTTATTAAGAAGACCATCGGCATTCGTGTAACTCGCGAGGAAGAAATAGCTGGTCTTGATATTGGTGAGCATGGTAATGTGGCTTATCCAGACTTTGCTCCAGTTGCTACTGAATCAGAATTACCAAGCAACATCGAAACTATCAAGTTAGATAAAACAGCCTCTACGGCAGCTACAGATACAGTTTCAGAGGATGTTGCAATCCCTGTTGTACACAAAGAACATGCTGGTGCAAAACTTACGAAGGTTACGATTATTGCAAATCAAACCAAATTTGCAGAACTTCAAGATGCACTTGATACGCTTGGTATTACAGGTCTTACAGTTACCAATGTTTTCGGGCATGGTATGCAAAAGGGACACCAAACTTATTTCCGAGGAGCACCTGTGGACACAAGATTGCTTCCGAAAGTTAAGATTGACGTAGTAATATGCAAAATCCCAACGAAAACACTCGTTGACACTATCCAAAAGATTCTGTATACAGGTAAGATCGGTGACGGAAAAATCTTTATCTATGATGTTGAGGACGTAATCAAGATTCGTACCAATGAACATGGTTATGATGCACTACAAGATGAAGATTAGATTATAAAAAGGTTCATATAGAATAGGCTGTTGCAAAATTTGAGGAGATATATAATTTTGCAACAGCCTATTATTTTATCTTTAATCCCATAAATATTTCTGTTACATATATTAATAGAAAAGGATTTTTTATGGAAATATATATAGTTAAATCTGGAGATACGGTTGATTCGGTTGCTTTAGAGAATGAAGTTTCGGTAGAGTCGGTGTTATATAATAATCAAATTGAATATCCATATGCTCTTGCGGTTGGTCAGGCTTTATTATTAACAAAAGGCACACCTTCAAATGAACGAAAAACGGTATCGGTGAATGGATATGCCTACCCATTTATTGATTCCTATGTTTTGAATCAAACATTGCCTTATCTAAGTGCTCTTTCTGTCTTTTCTTATGGGTTTAGTGCAGAGGGGGAACTGGTCTACCCGCCATTAGATGACACTTTCATGATCGAGGCCGCCATTCAGTTTCAAGCAGCTCCGATTCTTACCTTAACGCCATTTGGACCGGATGGCCAATTTAGTAATTATTTAATAAGTCGTGTTGTTAATAACTGGGAGGCTTCGGAGAATTTAATTCAACAAATCACGGAAACAGTTCAAGCGAAAGGATTTCAAGGAGTAGATGTTGATTTTGAATATATTCTGCCGGAAGACAGAGTGCCTTTTGCAGAATTCGTCGGACGTCTGCGAGAAGCAATCAATGCTATAGGGTATCCAGTATCCGTTGCTCTAGCACCTAAAACCTCAGATACACAGGCTGGTTTACTATACGCAGGAAAGGATTATGCTCTACTTGGAGAGGCTGCAGATAGCGTATTATTAATGACGTATGAATGGGGGTATACCTACGGGCCACCTATGGCGGTCGCACCAATCAACAAAGTACGTGAAGTGGTTGAATACGCTATTACACGTATTCCAGAGTATAAGATCGATATGGGAATTCCAAACTATGGATATGACTGGACCCTACCATTTGTAAAAGGAGAATCCAAAGCAAGAACGATTGGTAATATCGAAGCAATTCAAATTGCTGTTGAGAATAATGCTGAGATACAGTTTGATCTGGTTGCTATGTCTCCTTTCTTTCGTTATACAAGAGATGGATTAGAGCATGAAGTGTGGTTTGAAGATGTACGTAGTATGGAAGCAAAGTTTAATCTGGTAAAAGAATTTGATTTACGAGGTATGGGGTATTGGCAAGTTATGAAATTATTCCGTGCCAATTGGTTATTGTTAGCAGACACCTTTTGGATTGAGAAGCAAGGGGAATAGACCCACTTATAGTAGTGTATCTTAGCGAGTTTTCTTTATCTTATGAAATTGAAATCCACCAAGATACACTGCTAAGTATGTTGTTTATAAAGAAAAGCTGTTGCAATTTGAATACCTGTAATATATTTTTCGGACAGAATGCATTTTGAAATTCTATCAGCCACAACTAATTTTTTTAACAATTATAACTGACGTTATGATATGATATGATTAGCGGTAAGTCTGGAGGATCAAGTAATGACTGAAAAAGAGAAGAAAAATAGAATTCTAAAGGAAGTAATAAAGCCACTTATTAAGTCAGCTGGTTATAAATGTAGTGGTACGACGTTCTACAGGGAATGTCAGGGATGTTATGTTATTATAAACCTACAATCATCACAATTTAATAATGAAGAGAGTGGGTTCAATTTTTGGTTTAATATAGGAGTACTGGATAAGAAAGAAATTGTTGATATCAATGATGTGAAGAGTAGCTATGGAGGTAATTCTCCAACTAGGGAAGAGACATTCTTACCAGACAATGGATTATTACATCCTTATAGATCAAACGGATATACAATAGGTGGAATAAAAAATGGACAACCTATTATAACAGATTATGATGATGCTGCTACAAGAATAGGCAATGATATTAGTCAGTACATATTACCTCGTCTTGATTTAGTTCAAAACTTAGAAGATTGGGATAAACTATTGGAGGAATTAATCGAACTTAATAATAATAAGAGAAATCATCTTTTATCTTTCTTTTATGGTGCCACTATGTTGGCATGCTCTTTTTCTAATAAGAAGTTTTTAGAAGAATTCATTGATAATGGTCGAATTAATAAGCAAGATATTTTAGAGAATATGAACTTACTACAAGAAGTTTTGAAGTATACTGGTAATAATGAAGATGAAGTCAAGGAATTTATAATGCATGTTTTACAATGAAATATGTTACATTGGTTAGTGAAGGAAAATATTACGATATGTAATTTTAATAAAAAGTATTAGAAAGTAGCTATTGGAGGAAATCATATGCAGGAACCTATATTAGGGTTATCGACTAAAGAAGTAATGGAACACAGAAAAACAGAAGATGAGGGGAATTTGAGGTCATCTATTACAAAAACAAAAACGCAGATTGTTAAGGAAAATATATTTACATTATTCAATTTGTTAAATTTCATAATCGCAGCATTGCTTTTGGGGGTAGGAGCCTATTCTAATCTGTTATTTATTGCGATTATCATACTAAACATAAGTATAGGGATTGCACAGGAACTGAAAGCAAAAAAAATGGTGGATAACCTGTCCATTCTGAATCGCCCACATGTCACAGTACTAAGGGATGGAAAAGAACTTCTTGTTGAGACAGAAGAAATCGTAAAAGATGATGTAATGGTACTAGATAGTGGCAAACAAATTTGTAATGATGCTGTTGTCTTGCGAGGATCATTGGAAGTGAATGAATCACTCTTAACTGGTGAGAGCGATGCTGTGATCAAAGAGGAGGGAGATGAGCTCTATTCGGGGAGTTTTGTAATCTCCGGCAGATGTTATGCAAAAGTTATACATGTGGGTAGTGAGAATTACGCTACTAAATTAGCAGACGATGTAAAAAAGGAAAAACAGGTCCATTCAGAACTTTTAGGTTCAATGAAGAAGGTGACGCGTTTCACAAGTTTCTTAATTGTTCCCCTAGGAATTTTACTTTTTATAGAGTCGGTGTTACTGCGACATATGACATTTGCTGATTCTATTATAACTTCCTCAGCGGCACTTTTGGGAATGTTGCCGAAAGGTCTAGTATTGTTAATTTCGGTATCTCTGGCAACGGGAGTAATACGGTTAGCGAAGATGAAAATCCTGGTACAAAATATCTACTCGCTAGAGACTCTGGCTCATGTGGACGTTCTCTGTCTGGATAAAACAGGAACTATAACGGATGGTAAAATGAAAGTAAAGACAGTGATTCCTATGACAAAACTTCCGAAGGAAGAAACAGATGCACTGATTCAGTCTTACCTAGCAGCATGTAATGATAACAATGCAACATTTCAAGCTTTGGAAGAAGAGTTCTCAGCGAAGGCCATATATTCACCTGTGGATAGAATATCCTTCTCTTCACACAGAAAGTGGGGAGCTATCAGTTTCAGTGACATGGGTACCGTCTTTGTGGGTGCTCCAGAGCGTATGATGAAGCATCTACCAAGAGAAGTGGAAGAGCAGATGGAAGCAGGTTATCGAGTGGTGGTGATTGGATATTGTAAGAGAATGTGGAACAATGAAAATGAATTGCCCGAGGATATTCAACCTATGTATATTACAATTCTGACAGATACCATTCGAAAAAATACTCGCCAGACACTGGAGTATTTCCGTAATGAGGGCGTTGATGTAAAAGTCATTTCAGGGGATCATATGAAGACAGTTTCTATAATTGCGAAAAAGGCAGGACTAGAACGGTGGAACGACGCGATAGATTTAAGCACAGTAGGAGAAAATGTGAATTATGACAAGATTTGCAAGGAATATGCTGTGTTTGCAAGAGTTACACCAAAACAGAAACAACAGTTGGTACAAGCATTGAAACGACAGGGGCATCATGTAGCAATGACAGGAGACGGCGTTAATGATCTACTAGCTCTTAGAGAGGCAGATTGTTCTATAGCTGTAGCAGAGGGAAGTGATGCAAGCCGTCAGATTTCCCAAATTGTGTTACTAAATTCTGATTTTACGCATCTTCCTCAAGTAGTGTTAGAGGGAAGAAAGGTAGTAAACAATGTGACAAGAACCGCAGGGGTATTCTTTATTAAAACTATATACTCTATCCTTGTGTCTTTATTCTGTATCCTGTTAAATATTCCATTTCCTTTCATACCGATACAGATTACTTTAATTGATGCTTTTATTGAAGCAGCGCCTTCTTTCCTTACAATCTTTGAATCAAATACGAGAAGAATACATGGGGGCTTTTTAAAGAAAGTATTGGGAAATGCTGCTCCGTTCGCATTAAGTATTACAATAATGATTGTAATCGTAAGTTTGACCACCCCATTTGACGCAAATCAAAATCAGACAATTATGTATTTACTTTTGATGATGACGTCCATGATGGCTGTAGTAAAGAGCTGTATTCCATTTACAAAACTCAGAGTATTTACTTGTGCGACTATGATTCTTGGGGCTTTTGGCGCGCTGGCAGTACTTCCATCACTTTTTGAGGTGTGTACAGTAACGTTTAATATGCTAGGCTATCTAACGATTGCTTTGGCAGGAATGGTTATTCTTACAAGTATTTTTATAAAGTTAAAAAAAATACAGGTTATTAGGATAAGGTGAGATGTATAGATTGACATTGTTCGTTACGGGAAGTGTCGGGAGCTGGTTATCGATTAAATCGGTAATTATTAGAATAAGGGCAAAACCTATCAAGTAGGTTTTGTCCTTATTTACAGCATATATCTAATTTATATGTATTGATATTATTATAGGCGTGCAAGCAATTCTGTCTTCTTGCTGTTGAATTCTTCTTCGGTTAAAATTCCACTATTTTTTAGTTGAGATAATTTTTCGATTTGTTCTGGTATATCATTAGTAGTGATAATTGAAACATTCATTGTACTAGATATGTTGAAATTTAATTTTGCATTAGTAAACGTATTTCTAATTTTCTCCATGATATCTTTCTTATATGTAATAAGGAGATCGAAACTTTTGGTATTAGTATGTATTTGAATATGACCTCCAGTTATGCCATTACCAGAACAATTAATGGAATTGAGTGTGTCTAAAGAAAACTCCTCGGTATTTTCAATATTTAAAGATTTATAGACAAAGAAAAAACGTTGATTGGTTAGAACTGAAATACCCGGTAATTTTTCTTGTTTTCTTATGTTGACAGTAGTGATAATTGCATTAGTTGGAGATATGTATAATATTTTTTCACCTGGTCTTAATTTACTTTCAGCATTTTCAATATTTTTAACATTACCAAATGTTTTCACCTCAAATTCTTTTAGAATTTGCTCTGTTTCTCTTTTCATTAATAGATCCTCCTCTTTAATTTGTATAATTTTCAGTAATAAAATTATTATATATCATACGGGGGAAATGGTAAATATAAGTAAAAATAAATTATGAAAAATCAATTAATGTAGTGTAGGCATTCCATATGAGAAATTTGTTATGAATAAGGACCAGATAGTTTGTCAAATTTACTAATAGGACGAATAATTGGTAAATATTGATAGTAGAATAGAGTAGTATAGGATAAGCTGTATAGAGCTAACCTGTACTTGTGTATTGTCAACTTAGATGTTGCAGAAATGTATACGAGTTTTGCTCAAAAACTAATAATACACAAGCACATCAAGAAAGGACTGCTATATAGCAGAAGGTGAGGAGTATGTACAAGATATTAAGTAACTATCTGAGTGTGAACCAGATTGTTATGATTGGTATAATTGTTGCTTTTGTTATTACATTTCTGGCATTAAAGCGCCCGTTACCCTTTCTACCCAGTGACAAAGGACGAGACTATGCACTGAATGGAAACCTATCAAAAGGGAAAATTCGAGGTGTTGGATTAACTTTTGTAGTATGCTTTTTAATATGTAGCTTTATATTTCTCCCAGTGGACCGCGAATACGTGATCTATTCCATTCTTTTGTTTGGAGTTATGTTAAGTGGGTATCTAGATGATGCCTCCGATACTCCATGGAATGAATATAAGAAGGGACTAATTGATCTAATTCTATCAGTAATAACGATTCTAACTTTTATGGATTTCAATTCGACAACTATCTATATAGGAACTGCGGAGCTTATAATTCCCAAGGTGTTATATATAATTTTAGGAATTATTCTGTTTTGGGTAGCTATTAATGTTACAAACTGCTCGGATGGAGTAGACGGATTATGCGCAAGTGTTGCAAGTGTAGTACTTGTATCATTTAGTATTATTTTCAGTCAGACCCTAGGTAAATACGCCATGGCAAATTTTTTGTTCGTAGCAGTTTTATTGGCGTATCTTTATTTTAATTCTTCGCCTAGTAGTATGTTGATGGGGGATGCTGGCTCACGGGCTTTGGGATTTTTTATTGCAATCATTACGATTAAGACAGGACATCCGTTCATATTTATCTTGTTGGCAGGGGTATTTCTGATTGATGGTGGTTTGGGCTTAGTTAAAGTGTTCTTATTACGGTTCTTAAAGATTGGAATTCTGAAGAATACACTAACGCCAATACATGACCATGTCAGGAAGAAGCATCATTGGTCGGATACACAAGTTGTTGTACGATTTTTAATTATACAGACATTTTTTTCAATTCTTGCATACGTAATACTAATATAGTTTTGCTAGTTTGTTGCAGTAAATGAATAAGGTAGTGCTAAGGAACTAACTTAATAAAACAATTTTGCTGAAAAGAGTGTACAAGTAGAATGGTTTCATGTATACTCTTTTGATATGCTAAGATATGGATTAACTCGAAACAAGTTTCAAATGGGAGAATTTACATGGCGGAAAAATTAAGTTTACAGAATATAAAGAATGCAATCGAATCCATGAAATCATTTTTTGATATTGTAAGGTTAGTGGATACAACCAAAACAACGGTTATTTCATATGACGAAGAGCTAAATATTCTTAAAGAGCAAGAGCGTTGTTATAAATTATGGAATAAAGACGTCAGGTGTGAGAATTGTACGAGTATGTGTGGCGCGTTAGAAGGTTGCACTAAGACGAAGTATGAGTTCATAGAAGGTGATCTATATCATGTATCATCTAGACCTGTTGTGGTTTGCGATGAATCTGGGAATGAATGTAAGGTAGTTTTGGAGATTATAAACGGAGTATCAGATGATGTACTTTTTCATAAGTTCGGAGTTAGCGGTCAAATGGACCAAAGTGTAGTTAGTTTAATTTCAGATATCTATCATAAAGTATATGAAGATCCGCTAACGAGGGTCTATAATAGAAGATATCTAGATGAATTTATTTACCTCTATAAAAACAACGATGAGGTAGCAAAGCATATTGGTTTTATCATGGCAGATCTAAGTAAATTTAAAGAAATTAATGATTTGCTTGGACATGACATCGGGGATCGGATATTAATTGAAGTTGCAGCTACACTTAAAGAACATATAGAACCAAGTGATTCCGTTATTCGTATGGGTGGTGATGAGTTCGTTATTGTTTTAGCGAATTACACAAAAGAGATGATTGTGGCAAGGATGGAATTATTACGTAAAGAGGTAAACAAGATCTGCTATAATGAACAGGAACAAAGTTATGTGATTGTGGACATGGGATATTCGTATACAGAAGCATTCAAGACGACAAGAGAATTCGTTGATCAGATGTTGAAAGAAGCCGATGAATCCATGTATTTGATGAAAAAACACATATAAGATAGACAGATAACCCCTCTGTGTATATAGGAGAATAGTCCTCGTAAAACACTTTATAGTGTACCTTTAATTATACCTATATACAACATATTGTGAAAAAAATAAATTTTTACCCAAGAAACAATTGAAAAAATCCTTCATAAAGATTATAATGATTATTGCACATTAATTGGAGGAGAGGTACATTATGAAAATCATAAAACGAAATGGTTCAGAAGAAATTTTTGATCTTAATAAAATTATAGCAGCAGTAATTAAAGCTAGTGATGCAACATTGAATTCAATGCTTACAAAGGAGCAAATCAGTGAAATTGCTGACTATGTTGAATATAAATGTCTAAAGATGAATCGAGTAGTATCTGTAGAAGAGATCCAAGATATGGTAGAAAACCAAATCATGTCTACGGGAGCATTTGATGTGGCGAAATCGTATGTCAGATACCGATATAAACGTTCTCTTGTACGTAAAGCAAACACAACAGATAATACGATACTATCACTGATTGAATGTAATAACGAAGAGGTAAAACAGGAGAATTCCAATAAGAATCCTACTGTAAATAGTGTACAACGTGATTACATGGCGGGTGAAGTTAGTAAGGACATAACAAGAAGATTACTCCTTCCAGCTGATATTGTGGAAGCTGATAAAGAGGGTATAATACATTTCCATGATTCCGATTATTATGCACAACATATGCACAACTGTGATTTGATTAATCTTGAAGATATGCTTCAAAACGGTACAGTAATTAGTGAAACATTAATTGAAAAACCACATAGCTTTTCCACTGCTTGTAATATCGCAACACAGATTATTGCACAAGTTGCAAGTAGCCAATATGGTGGACAAAGTATCAGTTTAGCACATCTTGCGCCATTTGTTCAGATTTCTCGTGATAAGATACGTAGGGATTTAATTGAAGAAATAGAACTATTAGGAACAGAAGCATCCGAAGAATTGATCAGTAAGTTGGTAGAGAAGAGATTAAGAAAAGAGATTACAAAGGGTGTTCAAACAATTCAATATCAGGTAGTTACACTTATGACTACCAATGGTCAAGCACCGTTTTTAACTGTTTTCATGTATCTGAATGAAGCAAAGAATGAGCAGGAGAAGAAGGATCTCTCCTTAATTATAGAAGAAACATTAAAACAAAGATATCAAGGTGTTAAGAATGAAGCAGGAGTTTGGGTTACACCAGCATTCCCTAAATTAATCTATGTTCTTGAAGAGGATAATATCAGTGAAGATTCTGAGTACTATTACTTAACAGAGTTAGCAGCAAAATGTACGACGAAGAGAATGGTTCCAGATTACATCTCTGAAAAGATGATGAGAGAATTAAAAGAAGGAAACTGTTTCCCTGTTATGGGTTGTAGAAGTGCGTTAAGTCCATGGAAAGATGAGAATGGAAATTACAAGTTCTACGGACGTTTTAACCAAGGTGTTGTTACCATCAACCTTGTAGACGTGGCTTTATCATCGGGTAGAGATATGGACAAGTTCTGGAAGATATTTGATGAGAGATTAGAGCTTTGTTATAAAGGTTTAATGTGTCGCCACAATCGTTTGAAGGGAACTTTATCCGATGCAGCACCAATTCTATGGCAATATGGTGCACTAGCAAGACTTAAGAAAGGTGAAACAATCGATAGCTTACTATATGGCGGATATTCTACAATCTCACTTGGTTATGCAGGATTATATGAATGTGTAAAATACATGACAGGAGAGTCTCATACCAATCCTGAAATTACACCTTTTGCACTTGAAGTTATGCAATATATGAATGATGCTTGCGATAAGTGGAAAGAAGAGACGAATATCGCTTTCAGTACGTATGGATCACCAATTGAAAGTACAACTTATAAGTTTGCAAAATGCTTACAAAAACGATTTGGTATAGTCGAGGGTGTTACGGATAAGAGCTATATCACAAATAGTTATCATGTGAATGTATCAGAGCCGATCGATGCATTCTCCAAATTAAAATTTGAATCAAAATTCCAAGCCCTATCTTCAGGTGGTGCCGTAAGTTACGTGGAAGTTCCTAACATGCAAAACAACATTCCAGCGGTTCTTGAGATAATTAAGTTCATCTACAATAACATTATGTATGCGGAGTTGAATACAAAGAGTGATTATTGTCAGGAGTGTGGATTTGACGGTGAGATCAAGATTGTGAATGAAGAGGGTGGCAAACTTATATGGGAGTGTCCAAATTGCAGTAATCGTGATCAGGATACACTGAATGTAGCTCGTAGAACTTGTGGATATATAGGAACACAATTCTGGAATCAAGGAAGAACGCAAGAGATTAAAGAAAGGGTGCTTCATTTATAGATGAATTATGGTGCAATAAAAAAATACGATATTGCTAATGGGGAGGGCGTCAGAGTTTCTTTGTTTGTATCTGGCTGTACCCATCAGTGTAAAGGTTGTTTTAATTATGAAGCGTGGGATTTCACATTTGGTAAACATTTTACAGCGGATACCGCGAACGAGATATTAGAAGCGCTGGAACCTTCGTTCATTAATGGACTTTCACTCCTTGGAGGAGAACCGTTTGAACGACCAAATCAAGAAGTACTTTTACCATTCTTACACATAGTGAAAGAGAAATACCCACAGAAGAATATCTGGTGCTATACAGGATATACACTAGAGGATGATTTACTAAGTGAGAGTAGAGCACGATGTGAACATACCGATGAGATGCTTGGTTTAATTGATGTCTTAGTGGATGGAGAATTCAAAGAAGAGTTAAAGGACATTACATTAGCATTCCGTGGTTCCTCCAATCAAAGAATTATTGATGTGAAAGAGTCTTTGAAACAAGGTAAGACAATTTTATGGAAGTTAAGATAATGATTTAACATTATTGATAACACAAGCCATTTTGTATCACAATCATAATAACAGAACAAAATATATCGCACGAACGTACCTAGAAGTATGGTGTTCGTGCGATATTTTATGGAAAACAAGAAGATTACGTAAGCCGAGGAAAATCGTTTTCTAAGGAAAACTATAAGAGATTTACAACAGTTAAAGGTACAGGAAGAGAAAATGAAATACGAATTAAGACTAGAAGGCGTGACAAAAAGATACGAAGGACATACAATAGTAGAAAATATTAGTTTAGCAATTAACAAAGGAACCGTTGTTGGTTTTGTTGGATCGAATTATGAAAAGGTATCCTTGTTTATGCAGTTATTAGCGGGAGAAATAACGCCGTGCCAAGGAGAAATATATTATAAAGATGAGAGTCTCAGACTGTATGGGCAAGTTCCTAGACATGTTGGAGTTTATATATCAGATATTGGTTTTCTAACAGAGTATACAGGCTTTAAAAATCTCAAATACATCGCAGGAATCAATGAAATAGCTGGAGAAAAGGAAATATGCGAGGCAATGACATTCGTAGGAATATCGCCAACGAATAACCGAAAGGTACTACGATATTCAGACCGTATGCGTCAAAAACTCAGTATTGCACAGGCAATTATGGAAGGGCAGAAGATGTTATTAATTGATGCAGGAGTCTTCACCGCTGCAAACGAAGGAAACCATGCAGACATACGAAAGATTCTAGCAAAGCTTAAAAAGCTTGGCTGTACCATTGGAATCGCTAGCGAGAGAGAAGAATATATCGAACGAATCTGTGATGAGATCGTTTTTATCTAATCAAGATGTACGGAATTATCTAGAGGATAGTTTCGTACATTTTATCATATCATAATGAAAGAAATATTATAGAAAAATAATTTCCATATATACGTGGGGAGGGAATGGGTAGAATAATTCTCCCAATCATAATATTGGAGGCCTCTATATGTACGAACAAAGAAAGATTCGAATACGACAAAACAATCTTACAATAAGAAGCGCAGAAGTTACAGATGCAGAACAATTAACAACTTGGTGGAACGATGGAACAGTGATGGAACATGCGGGATTTCCTAATGGTTTGAATCAGAGTTTAGAAGAGACGATTGAGCAAATTAAAAGCAATGAACGTAGACTTTCGCAGATATGTATCATCGAAGTTTCTAGTATACCTATTGGTGAGATGAGTTATAGAATTGGAGACCGTTATGCAAATATCGGAATTAAAATCTGCGACGTGTCTTATCAAAATCAAGGGTTAGGAAAGAAATTTATCGAGATGCTAATTGACTATTTATTTACGAATGAAGTACTTAATTATGCAGTTCCAATCGATAAAATAATACTAGATACCAATCTAAAGAATGAACGTGCTAGACATGTATATGAAAAAATAGGATTTATGAAGGTACGAGTAAATGAAGACGCCTGGGAAGACCAGTTAGGTCAGATGCAATCGAGTGTTGATTATGAGATGACGAGAGAGCGATACGGTTTATATCGTAGAGAGTGGTAATAATAAGAAGGTTGCCATACTTAGTTTATTATCAAGTGTTCCTTTTGATAAACTAGTGTGGCAACCTTTTTCACCGTATAATTGATACTGTATCTATTATATCATGCGCTGTTTCTTTATAAGTAAGATGTTCATGGTGATGAAACATACAAGTGAAGCGGATAATACAAATGCAATAATTGGACTCTGTGACATAGTCACAGAAGTATTAATAAAAACAGTATAGAATACAGACATAGACAAAAACAAAAAGAAGTAAATAGATAATGGAGGTAATTATTATGGCTAAGGTTCTTACTATAAATGATTTTAATGATAAAGTGAAAAAGGAAGGGGTTGCTATCGTTGATTTCTTCGCAACATGGTGTGGGCCATGTAAGATGTTAGCACCGATATTTGATGAACTTGGTAATGAATTAGGTGATCAAGCTGGATTTTACAAAGTAGACATTGATGAAAGTTTAGAATTAGCGAATGAATATGGAATTCAATCCGTTCCAACAATGTTAGTGTTTAAGAACGGTGAAGTTGTTGACAAATTAGTAGGAGTTACACCAAAGGCAGGAATTAAAGCTAAGATCGAACAACAATTATAAGAGCATATATATAAGTAGAAGGCAATCTTTTGAGAGGAAATCTTATGAGATTGCCTTTTTTTGTGGTTTTTTCTTTAGAATTTCTTAAGATATCTTACCGTTTGATATTTAGATTTAAACGTTATTATGGATAATATCACAGGGGAGTTTAATAATAGGGAGGTGAAAAACATAGTGATCCATATAATTTATGTCGGAAGGTCCTTGTATATTGATACATACTATACTAACATATAAGGAAGAAGATATGCGTGGAAGGAGTATGTGAAATAGTATGTATCAGATATTAGTTGTTGAAGATGATAAAGAGATATTAGAGGGAATTAGTATATATCTAAGAAATCAGGGATACAAGGTTTTTGGAGCTTCAAACGGATTTGAGGGATTAGAGGTATTAGAACGTGAGACCATACATCTAGCAATAGTAGATATTATGATGCCAAAGATGGACGGAATTACGATGACGATGAAGTTAAGAGAGAAGTTTGATTTCCCAGTTATTATGTTATCTGCTAAGTCAGAAGATATGGATAAAGTTACAGGCTTGAATATTGGTGCAGATGATTACGTGACGAAACCCTTCGTACCAATGGAATTATTAGCGAGGGTGAATTCCCAATTAAGAAGATATGCCAAATATCTTAAAGTAGTGGAAGATGTACCTAAAAGTAATGTGCATACAATTGGAGGTCTGGAATTAGACGAGGATATGGTGGAAGTAAGGGTGGATGGAAATCCAGTAAAATTAACTCCACTGGAATTTAAAATCTTGCAGTTATTAATAAAAAGCCCTGGGAGAGTTTTTTCACCGGATGAGATTTATGAACGAGTATGGAATGAAAAGGCTATTACAACAGATACCATCATGGTTCATATAAGAAAGATTCGTGAAAAAATTGAGATTAACCCTAGGGAACCAAAATATTTAAAGGTGGTATGGGGAATTGGATATAAAATCGAAAAGCAGTAGAATTATAGGAAGTATTATTTTAACATTCGTAGTGATTATTACGGCTGGAGCTGTAGTAACTACGTATGATCATTTTTGGGATGTAGTGGATAATAAAAAAGAGAATCCTTATGAGGAATATTGGTTTAATGATTATCTGAATAGGAATGCATATTCACTTTATATGGCTGTGGCCGAAGAAAGAGCAGGTAAGGAATTAAAACCATCTGATATCTATCTGAATATTGAGAAGAAAGAAATATTAGAAGAAAAAGAAGACAGTGAACAGAGTGAAACAACTGTTATCAATGACCAAGATTATGTAGATTATACCTATGATGATCCCTATTCCATTGAGAACATGGTACGTGAATTTGATGACTTACTTAATGGAATAAATGGTGATACCGTTTCGGCAAACCAAAATCTAAAGTATCAAGTGGTGGATAATAAGACCGGAAAAGTCGTTACTTCATATGATTGGACGTTTAGTGAGAAGACGAAAGATGAGTATGATTTCTATGTAACAGTAGTATTTGATAAACAAGGGAAAATTAGCGTTAAAGATGGTTACAATGTGAATGAGTCGGAGTTAGTTCAACGTTTGAGTGATTTTATTGTACAGTATAATGAATCGTATTGGGAGGGCTCATATTCGATTAATCCAATCGTAGACACAACATTTAATTATGCGGTACCAAAGGAGTTACAAGCATATGATTCAATCTACTGGCAACAACAGATGGGGTATAGACATATGTTTTATGAGAATTCAGGATTTCCATTTGTAATACTTGGTGCTGCAGTAATCATAATGTTTATAGCTTTATTACTATCAAGTAAGAAAATTTGTAGAGTAGGAACAGGAATTACGTCGAAGATCCCATTAGAAATAATAGTGGCAGCAGGAACTTTGGCTTTCGGATTAGCGATTAGTATGTCTGAAATAATATATCTTACACATACTGGTAAACTTGCCGAATATCTGATTAGTATCGGATTTCCTGATAAGTTAATACCATTCCTTCATATTGGAGCCTGGGCTACTATCTTTGGAGTAGTTGCAATTATTACATTATCAATTAAGCAACTTTTCGTAAAAGGATTTAGACGATATTGCAAAGAGAATGTGTTAATTATAAGAATAATAAATTGGTGCTTATGGAAAGTAAAGTATTTCATTAATAAGATTACAGAGATTAATGTAGATGATACGGTAAACAAATTCCTGTTTAAGATACTTGCTCTTAATTTCATCATTCTTACTATATTCTGTAGTATCTGGTTCTTTGGAATCGCTGGTCTAATAGTATATACGATTGCTATGTTCTTCTTTTTACAGAAGAAATTGCAGAAAATAAAAGACGATTATGATAGTATCATGGAGATCACAGATTCGTTGGCAAAAGGAAATCTGAACGTAACGGAAGAGCGTGATTTAGGTGTATTCGAACCAATGAAGACAAATTTAACAAGAATTCAAGGTGGTTTTAAGAAAGCTGTTGAAGAAGAGTTAAAGAGTCAGAATATGAAAACAGAATTGATTACTAATGTATCACATGATCTAAAGACGCCACTAACAGCAATTATAACTTACGTTGATTTATTAAAGAATGAAGAAATTACGGAAGAAGAGAGAAAATCGTATATTGATACATTGGATAAGAAATCACAACGACTAAAACATTTAATTGAAGATTTGTTTGAAGTAAGTAAAGCAAATAGTGGTAACATGGAAGTGAATTTAGCAACGGTTGATGTACTATCTTTAATAAAACAAGCGGAACTTGAACTTTCAGAGAAGTTAGAGGAAGTAGGTATTGAAGTCTGTATTCGTTCCAATGAAGAGAAGATATACCTAGAGTTAGACGGACAAAAGAGCTATCGTATATTTGAAAATCTGTTTGGAAATCTGGTAAAATATGCGATGCCAAATAGGAAAGCTTATGTAGATGTAATCTCAACTGGATCAGTTACACAAATCGAAGTAAAGAACATGTCAAAAGAAGAATTAGACTTTGACACAAGTGAAATTACAGAACGATTTGTAAGAGGTGATAAATCAAGAAATTCCGAGGGTTCGGGACTAGGATTAGCAATTGTGAAGAGCTTAGTGGAACTTCAAGGTGGAAGGTTTGAGATTGTCATTGACGGAGATCTATTCAAGGCTATTATAACCTTCGAGAATTAAGAAATAGTAGCAAAATCTGTCCCTATCAGTTATGGTTTCGTACTGGGTAGAGATAAGAAAAACACCGAAAACCAGTATAAACAATCTGCTTTTGCTGGTTTTCGGTGTTTCTTTTATAGTATTTTTTTTAGATAGCTTTCGTTTAATAAGTGTACTGTTTCAAATTTTCCGTTGTAAAATACAGCCCAATTATTGAAGATACAAGGTAACTCTTTCGCTTTTTCCAAACTGTCTATTGCAATTAGATTTAAAGGAACACTATTGTTGCCACAATACGTTTTTACCTGTTCAATGCAATTCGGGATAAAAGGGCATTGCATTCCATAGAAAATAGTCAATTCCTTTTTGTCTATACTCATTTGCTTTACATTATCTGTAAAAGAAGGATTCTCCCCATTGAATGACAAGCAAAGGAGTTCGTATTCATCGTCAATAGTATCTACTACTTGAAATCCAAACTTTGTCATAAGTTTTTTCTCGGTTAAAAACGGCTTTTTCTTTTTAGAGCTAAGGACGCAGATACCAGATTTCCCTTGTGCTTTAGCGTCATTTATACAGTATTCTAATAGTGCTTTTCCATATCCTTTTCCCTTATATGACCCTGATACCCAAAGGCAATAAATATAAAAGAAATTCTCTCCACATACAGGTACCCATGCTGTTTCTAAAGGAGAGTATTCTATGAAAACTTTCCCTTTTACGTCAAGTTTTCTAAAAACGTGTCCCTCTACAAGGCGGTTTTTTAACCATTGTTTTTTCGTCGCTACACCACATTGATGTTTCTTATCGGCAATCGCGCAACATAAATGTTCATGTTCTAAATTATCAAGCGTTAGATTTATGAATTGTTCGCTCATTTGTATTCTCCTTTTCAAAGGAATTCACCTTTTTTAACTAATTATAGCAAGCAAACCTTGACAATATATGTCATGTTTTATATTGTTTTTTAATAAAAACTTTTTCACCTATCTATTAGCGTAGATAAGCGGCTTCTTTTGGTTTTTCTGGTATTTGAATATAAGAAAGTGTAAAATGAAATAAAGTTTAAAATAAAATAAAGTGTAAAATGAAATAAAGTGTAAAATAAAATAAAGTGTAAAAGTCTAGTTGAAGAAAGTAGGTGATTGATATAAAAAGTAGCGAACAAGATTTGAAAAAGAGAGGTTATGTAACGAAAGATCAAATTAGCGAATATGCAGGTGAAAAAGTCAGCATCTTACTTACTATGTTACATGCAACAAATCCCTGTGAGAGAACCATAGCAGCAAATAACTTATCCGATTTAGATAATCGAGTAGTAGATGAATTGTTAAATCAACTTTCAAAGGAAAAGTGTCTTTACACCAAGATTGCAATATGTGAAACTCTTGAGAAAGGTGATCAAGCTACAGCAGCGAAGATGACCCTATACCTAGGGGCAATCGGTCAAAACCAGTACATAAAATTACCGGATAAGGTATCTGCTAAGAAGTCCTATCCCTTACCAAGAGATATTATTGCCAGATCTCTTGGTAAGATGGATAGTTCTATATTTCAAACATTACTTAATGTATTAGACACGAAGAATATCATTCAGATTAGAGAAGTGTTAGATGCTATAGGTTTTATGGCATTTTATCATAAGGAATTATCAAGTGGGGCGAATCAAAATATTATATATTCTACAATGCAAAGGTATCATCAGGATGATATTATCGTGTGGAAATGTATCTTATGTTTGTCGGCGTTTCCAAGCGAGGAGACGAAGAATATTCTTGAAGAATATGTCAAACAAAAGAATGGATTAACTGCAGATCATATATTTGTAAAAGAAGCAATGAGATCTTTGCAGTTAGGTCAACTGGCAACCCATTAACTTAATTTCCTCTTAGATAGGAGGTACAGGGTAAGTCCTATAACAGCTACGATTAATTCAGTTGTAGGAAACGTGAACCAAACCCCAATCATACCGCCTATGGAAGAGAGTAAGAAGGCCATCGGAATAATTATTATAAACCCTCGTAGTAAGGAAATTATATGTGCGGGACGTGCATGTTCAGTTGATGTAAAATAAACGGACAGTATAATATTAAATCCAGCAAATACACAAGCAATAAAGTAAATCTTTAAACCTGTAACAGCGATACTTTGTAACAGTGCATTTTGTTCACTATTAAAGATACTGGCAATAAAATCTGCTCCCAAAAACACACTGCTGTAAACGATTCCCGAGATAGCTAACACGGTTACTAAGGAATAGTGCAGAATCTGCTTAATATCTTTTTTGTTTCCAGTACCATAGTTTTTGCTTAGGATAGGCTGAATACCTTGAGCAACGCCGGTATATATTGAGATTACCACAAGGGATAGATTGGCGATGACACCATATGCGGCAACACCGATATTCCCTTGTAATCCCAATATAATCTTGTTGAACACAATAATTACAATACCCGAAGATACCTCTGTAATTAATGATGGCAAGCCAGTTGATACAATGTTGCTAATTAGTTTCCCTGAAACACTGCATCTGATAAGATGAAACTGGTTTCTCTTTTTAAGGAAATATGGAGAAAGAATAAGCATACTAATTATTGGAGCAAGCCCGGTTGCTAAAACAGCTCCGAAAATCCCCATATTACATGGGAAGATAAAGATATAATCCAGTATAATATTAGATAAACTTCCACCAATCATTGCTAACATGGAAAGCTGTGGAGCCCCATCATTTCTTACGAAGCATAGAAGTACATTATTGAGCATGAACATCGGAGCAAACAACAAGATTACCTGTAGATAAGTCTTACTCATTTGGAAAACGATATCATCTGCACCTAACAATCTTGTAATAGTCCCAGAGAGGAATACACCAATTGCGAAGAAGATAAGAGCTAATCCAAGTGTAAACAAAACAGTATTAGTGAACGCACGATTTGCTTCTTTCGTCTTATCTTGGCTTTTTAGAATAGAGTACTTTGTAGCACCACCCATACCAAGCATTAAGCCGCTGCCATTAATAAAACTGTAGATAGGAATTGCAAGATTTAGCGCAGTTAAACCATTTGCACCAAGTCCTTTTGAGACGAAAAAGGTGTCTGCTAAGATATAACAGGACAAACCAATCATTCCAAGCACATTCAGTGATGTGTATTTAGCAAATTCTTTAAAGCATTTTGCATTATTCATAGAAACCAAACCTCCATACATAAAATAAAAGCGCCAGAACTTCATATCTTCACGGGCCTACGATATGAAGTCTGACGCTTTATTCCTCTATCCGGCGATAGAGGATAAGTCAGAAATATATTCAATTATTTTACGACATTCTAGCACAATGTGACGTATATTGTCAATAGAATGATTTATTCCTCTTCGGGATATTTCATATTCCAGTCGTTTCTTATGGTGGTCATGATATCCATAACATCTATCGTATAGTCTAAGTGCATCTCATCGGATTCCTTTGAAATGGTTTTCTCCATGTCTATAATTTCATAAGATAGAGCATCCCTCGTCTTACCAACCTCAATAATCTCTTGGCGATTATCTTCTGTATAGGTGATAACAGCTTTTTCAGCTCTTGGGTATTCATAGATTTCAATGAATCCCTTATCAAATGCAACCATTCCACGCTTAGGTTGTTTCGCATGAAGGCTTAAAGAAACTGTAGCCATCTCTTGTTTGGAATTCATTAATAAGATACCTGCTTGTTCATCTACACCGGTAGGTGCGAATCTTGCTTGAGATACTATTTGATCTGGCTTTTCTGACATAAACCATCTCACAAAGGATAGAGCATATACGCCGATATCTAACAAAGAACCACCAGCTAGATTCCGATTAAAAAATCGGTTTGTCATATCGTATTCTTTATAGCTTCCAAAGTTCATCTGGATAAAGCGTAGAGGACCTAAGGTATTACTACTTACAATGTCATAGAGTTTTTTGTAGAGCGGCATATGATAGATCGTCATTGCTTCCGCTAGTACTACGTTGTGTTGTTTGGCTAATTCCACTGCTTGGTTTAGTTCATCTGAATTCAGAGTAATTGATTTTTCGCATAATACATGCTTTCCGTTTTTTAGTGCTTCAAGCAAATATGTGATGTGGGTATTGTGAGGCGTTGAGATGTAGATGATATCTACTTCATCATCGTAAAACATCTCATGGATGTCATCGTATACTTTAGTAATACCATATTTATTAGCAAATTCTACGGCTTTATCATGTGTTCGGTTACCCACAGCATATAAAGTTCGGCCTTGTTTTTGCATTGCCATAGCAAGCTCATTTGCAATTATTCCACAGCCTAATGAAGCCCAACGATATTCTTTCATAATGAAATCCCCCTTTGTTTCTTTTATATTATTTCTTACGTGCTGATATAAGTAGCATCATTGGACGACGCATCTCATCTTTCATACCTGGTATGTCAAGCATATCTCTTGGTGGTTGTGGCTCAACAATATGCTCTAAGATAAATTCATGTTTCAGTAAAGTATTAAGATATGTTGTTAATGTTCTATGATACTTTGTAACATGTTCACCCAAAAACATAGCATCTCTTTCTCCCTCATAATAGTAGTTATCCACAGGAAAATGCAATATTTGTCCATCTTCACTATAATACCAATCTTGTGTTCCGTAAGACGTGAAAACAGGGTGCTCAACGGAAAAAATCAAGTATCCACCAGGAACGACCCATTTGCTAATATTATGAACTAGGTTTTGAAAATCCTTAATATAGTGGAATGCAAGTGAACTTAATATGATATCAAAACTATTAAAATCCATACATAAATCTTCCATAGCGCTACAATGATATCTAATATTCAATCCTTCACTTTTTTCTTTAGCTACAGCTAACATTTTATTAGAAATATCTATTCCGACTGTTTCTTTCGCACCATGTTCAGCTGCATAGATGCAATGCCAGCCATACCCACAACCTAGATCTAAAACACGTTTATCTTTGAAATCAGGGAGTAGTTTTTTTAGCTCTGACCATTCACCTGCTCCATCAAGCCCCTTTATCGAGCGATTCATTTCACTGTATTTCTTAAAAAACTGGTCATTATCATATTTGTTTTCTTTCATATTCGTATCCTCTTATGCAATTTGATATTTAGTATATCACTTATCGGGATTGCAAGCAACCTTTGAGCGGTGTCTTAACGGTAGAGAGTATGTTGAATATAGTTATAGGTTCATTTCTACAGAACAACTCGCTGCTTTTTTAGAACGTTCATATAAGGTTTTCGCCATAATTGTACCTGTTATCGTTATGAATACTTCTAAGAATCCTGTAACCATTCCGAAGTAGATAAAAAGAAAGAAGGATATGAGGCCAATTATAATGATTAATATGAAAAATATATTGTATTGCTTTTTATCAAGACAACGTAGTTCCCAAGTAATTAGTAAAAAAGCTAGAAGCAAAACGACTGTAGAGGTGAATGCGAATACTACATGTAATTCTGCTTTTACTGGATATATATCAGGAAGGAATGGTGTTGTAGCTGATAACAATAAGAGCACACAGGAAACGACTACCAGGATATTATCTAGTTTCTTATAACGTAATTTATGATTAGAAATCACCTTGCTTAGAACCAGATAGATAAAGGCTACAATCATAAAAGCCCATAGCATAAAGGCATCTTTGTGTGCAATATCTGAACTAATAATGGATAGATTTGCATCAAAAAGGCTATCTTGCCTAGCTAATAAGATTGTGTAAACAGGAATAATAAAGTATGAGAATATATCGAGCATAGAGCCTCCTTAGCTTAGTAGTTTGTACGTATTATCTGTGTAAGTAAAACCGTAATCTGAACCTCGTTGCGATCAAGGTCGATTAGAAATAATTCTTTAATTCGCGATAGTCGATGTAAAAGGGTACTACGATTGATATTAAGAATATTGGCAACTAACGTTTGTTGTTTATTTTCTTTAAAGTAAATGAAAAGAGTGTCCAGATAGTTAGTCTTATGTGCATTATCATATTCAATTATTGCTTGAATATACTTCGGTATAAATCCCTGCTCTTTTTCAAAATCTTTCATGAATTCATAAAATGTATATAATTTAATGGAGTCATAATGAACAATTAGTTGCTTGTCATTGTATAGAGCATAATAGCAAGCCTTTTGAGCTTGGGTGTAATACTTCTTTAGTTCTAATAGATTCTCTAACTCATCACTTATCCCAATTCTTAAACTATTCTCTTCAAGATAGCTCAATAACTTTGGAAAAATGGATTGATTCAAATAATTTAAGTCTTGCGAATGTAATAAAACAAGAAAGTGGTTTTCATAGGTTACATGTGAGAAGAAAATCCCAGCTTGTTTGAAGGCAGAAATAAGAAATTTTTCTTGTTTATAGGAAATGTGATAGTTGGAAGAACTGACGACACAAATACTATGTTTCAATGATAAATCCCAATTCAGATAGTTAGCTCGGTGGATTAACTCATCTCTAGTAAGAGTACTATTCAATAAGTTAGAAAGTAGAGGATTTGTATAATGCTCTTTTAGGAATGTTGAACTTTTTAACCACAAGGTTAGAAACTTAACAAATTCGCTTATTATAAATGGGCGCAATTTCTCTAGTTCACCAGTTGGATCCATAACATGTAAGTAAAAACTTATGTCTTTGTTTATTTTGATTTTGTAAACCAAAAAGGAAGGATACTGTTTTGGTGAAGCTGAATGATAATACCAATTGGTTGAACTGGTTTTTTCAAGTTCTTGATAGGTTGTGAAATCTTCCTTTGATATTTTACTAATATAACCGTGTTCCTTCGTACTACTCCATATATCTTCTGGTCTATAAGATTGTTCAATTTGATGAGGTTCTGTACCATTTGTCTGGACGATTTTAAACGTCTGATCAAAAAGTATAAGAGGATGTTTAATTTCTTCATAACCAAGATAGAACAATTCATGTAGGGATTTTTCTTCTAGTACAAATTGTTGTAATGTACTACACCAATGTTGAAGATACAAAAGCCTTTGATTCAATAATAGAAGTAATTCCTTGATCGAGAGTGTAGAAGAGAAACTAGGTTTTTTAGTGGAAGTAGATAAGGGGTTGCTCAATATATACTGCCCCATATATTTACTTAAGATAAGTTCATACGGGTTGTTTGTTGTACTTGTGTCTGCTGTTATATATTGTATATCTAGTAATTCATCCACAGGAATATTCAAGTTGAATAACTTATCAGATACTAAGAGATCACTATACGTTACTTTCATAAATATCCACCTTTCTATAGATTGATTATACCACATTTTGTTGTATATACGAGTATAAAATCAAACTTTTTGATGGTTTTTTTGAAAAGCTAATTATGTTAAATTAATAACATACTTAACAAAAAGGTAATGCGAAAGGAGAAACAGATATGGGAAAAATAATAATGACAGGTGTGGATGGTAACTTTGGTGGTTATGCTGCAAGAAGAATATTAGAATTAGTACCTGCAGATAAGTTGATATTCACAAGTCCAAACAAGGAAAAATTAAAGTCTTATGAGAATACAGGTGTAGAGCTTCGATATGCAGATTTTAGTGATCTAGAACAGTTAAAAGAAGCATTTCAAGGAGGGGATACATTATTATTAATATCTATGCCATTCGTTGGAGAGAGAAGAAAAACTGCACATAAGAACGCAGTTGATGCAGCTGTAGCTTGTGGTGTTAAACGACTAATCTATACTTCAATCGTTGGTGCTGGTGTTGAAGAATGTGATACTTATGAGGTTACTGACCACAAATATACAGAAGCATATATAAAAGAACAGGACATCAATTACGTATTTTTAAGAGATTCTCAATATGCAGAAGCAATGGTTTCAGCATTTGAAGAAGCTTACAATAATACAAATGGTGTATTATCTAATAATATGGGTGAAGGCCATATGGCATTTATATCAAGAGATGATTGTGCAGAAGCAGCTGCTAATGCAGCAGCAGGAGCTGGTGATAACAATGTTATATACTATATTAGTGGACCACAAGCACTTACTATTTCAGAATTTCTACAAATTGCTAGTGATACAACTGGTAGAAAAGTAGCTTACAATAGTATAACAGACGATGAGATGTATGCATTCTTTGATTCTCTTGGTGTGCCTCGTAATACAGAAGGAAAATGGGCAGAAGCTGCTAAGAATTTCCCATTCTGTTCAGACGGTATGGTTACTTTTGGACGAGCAATTCGTCTCGAACAGATGAATAACTGTACAAATGATTTCGAAACATTAACAGGTAGAAAACCAATGTCTGTTAAAGAAATATTTGAAAATATTGAAGGTCATAAAATTGGAAACAGAACTTCAACGGACTAATTAAAACAGTATAATTAAAAACTGATTCAGGTGTCAAAAGCTAATTTTAATTTTGGCCTCGTCAATTTGCACAATTTTATGTGTGAACATGTTATACCATACGTAGTTCACTCTCAATGCGTTCTCGCCCCGCTGAAGTTCGTAGTGGTACATAAGCCACTAAAATACAGGGTCTAAGTACCAATGACTTCATACAGTTGCTCATCGAACTATGTTCGGTATAACATTAGTCAAGTTTTATATGTGCAAATTGACAAAGACAAGTTTTGTGAGAGGCTTTTGACACCCGAATCCTTTCATAGTTATTTACAATGATCCCTTATCATTTCAGTATGTGTCTTTACAAAATTAAAGATATCAGCCGCATCTTTGGCACGGGCAGGATCTCTTTCGTTTGTAAAATATGCAACAAATAATAATTCAATGCATTTCATAACAGTTGGTAACGCACTCTTTTCATAGTCTAGCAAAGATATATATTCTTCATATCCACGAATTGTTTCCTGTACAATAATAAGCCAGCTATCATCAGAAAGCTTATTGTATTCCTTATCGGCTAAAAGTCCTAATAAAAAGTACGCGATATCAAAGATTCTAATGTTTCTCTGACTCAAATCGAAGTCAATATATCCAGAAAAAGTACCTTGATCAAATAAGAAATTCCCAAAGTGTACATCACGGTGTATTAATTGTTTTGGTAATTCATCGTATAACTGGCTTAGAGTATGAACCGTATCGTCAAAGTCTTCCCTAGATATGTAATTCCAACCATTGACTAGGAAGGATTCTTGTATCCAACCATTTAATTCATCTAAAAGGCTGTTATTCCAGAATGTAATTCGACCTTCACATCTTTGAAAACCAAGATGTAATCTACCAAGTACAGTACCCATCTGATAGGAAAGTACCGCAGGCTTCTGCGATATGTTGACTAGATTCTTTCCAGGTAACTTATCCATTAGAATGCAATAGGACTCATGGTACTCCAAATAATCTCTACCATCAGATAATGGGATAATTCTTGCAACAGGAATACTTGAATCATGTAGTGCATGTAACATGATAATATTACGTTTTAGTAATCCTAGATCTTCATAGATTTTTAGAACATATTGGTTAGAGATATCCCAAGCAGTTGAATAAATCTGTGAAATTTCACCTGAGATATTCCAGTTAGTAAGTATTTGGGGGATTTGATTATTCATAAAATCACACGTCCTTCTTTCTTGTAATATAATACGACGAATACTAGAAGAAGATAAGTGAAAGATCGAGATTAAGTTAGACGTAGAAACACCTTCAAGATATTTTTGATAAATCAGCTTGTTTCTATGCTTTAGTTCCATAATATAATTCGTTTGCTCGCCCCAGCGTCTTTTCGTATCTTCGCGTTTGGGAATATAGACATACGCTCCTTGTACATAGTCTTGAAGCAGATCTAATAATTCTCTAGGTATCAAATCTTGACCATTGATATATCTCATAAGCTATCCTCTCTTGTATTCTAAAATATCGTATCATAGATGCCTAAGTAACGGGTGACTATGTTTGATTCTGCCTTAAATATAAGCGAAAGGCGAGGAGAACTCAAGTATAATTTTGATTAATAATTGATTCGGGTATGAAAAGCCTTTCAAAAAACTTGCTTTCGTCAAATTGCACATTCACAAACCTGACTAATGTGATGCAGAACATAGTTCGATGAGTAACTGTATGAAGTCGTTGGCACTTAGGCTCTGTACTTTAGAGGCTCATGTACCACTACGAACTTCAGCGGGGCGAGAGCTAAAAATCGAGATGCTATTTTTGTTAATAAATGGTATAATCGTAATGAAAGAAACTATTATGATTTGGGTTATAAGGTAGAATAGAATAATGAGGGCGAAAGAATTGCAGGGGATACCGTCGCTGCATTCATTCAAGTAAAGGAGAAAGTATATGGATCATATGGGGACGAAAACACTAGAGACAAGCAGACTACAATTACGTCAATTTAGAGAAGATGATGTGAACGCAATGTATGAAAATTGGTCGAAGGATGAAGAGGTCACAAGATACCTAATGTGGCCTGTACATAAGTCTGCTGAAATTTCTAGAATGTATATCGATTCATTAATTCATGGGTATGAAAAGTTAAATAATTATAATTGGGGAATTGAATTAAAGGAGATTGGGCAAGTAATAGGAGGCATAGGAGCAGTTAGATTAGATGAGAACGTAGAATCTGTGCATATTGGATATTGTCTAGGTAGACAATGGTGGAATAGGGGAATAACTTCGGAGGCTTTCGGTGAGGTGATTCGATTCTTCATGGACGAAGTGAAAGTGAATCGAATTGAATCTAGGTATGATCCAAGGAATATCTACTCTGGTAAGGTTATGGAAAAGTGTGGGCTATTGTATGAAGGAACATTACATCAATCCGATTATAACAATCAGGGGATTTGTGATGCTGCCTGGTATGGATTACTTCGTGAGGATTATTACTTACATATAGGATTGTAGGTATGATGTACACCAATAACTTGTCATATAATAAATTAATTTGCATATATAAGTATATTCACAGAAGAAATTAATATATTTATAAAAAGACATTTTATAGATAGTAGTGTGAAAGATGTTTGACACTGCTATGGAAAGGGCATGGTTTTTGGTGTGAAGAGAAATTATAAACCTCTTATTGTGCTTGCTATTGTTTATGTTGCGCTGTATTTTGTAGGAGCAGGTGCAGGAAAAGTTGTTAGTACATGGAGCAGTAAACATCAATCCGTTCAAGCTGGAAGTGAGAACTGGGGATTAGGATTCTCAACGGAAGGTCAACCACCGACAGGCAATGCATCTACAGATGAATTGAAGAAATACGATACATATTTTATGGGTAATAATGGCGAGAAGGTAATCTATCTTACATTTGACTGTGGATATGAGAATGGCAACACAGCGCCAATTCTTGATGCTTTAAAGAAACACAATGTTTCAGCAACATTCTTTGTGGTAGGCCATTTTCTTGAGACTGCCCCAGATATAGTGAAACGTATGGTATCAGAAGGCCACACGGTTGGAAATCATACCTATCATCATAGGGATATGGGAGCAATCTCTGACAAAACGGTATTTGAGAAAGAGATGGTTGATGTAGAGAAATTGTATGAAGAAATAACTGGTCAAAAGTTAGCTAAATTCTATCGTCCACCACAAGGGAAATACAGTGTAAGTAATCTGCAGATGGCAAAAGAGATGGGATACAAGACCTTCTTTTGGAGTTTAGCATATGTAGATTGGAATGTAGATGCTCAGCCAACGAAGGAAGAAGCATTTAACAAATTATTAAAGAGAATCCATTCAGGTGCCATTGTATTATTACATAGCACTTCAAAGACAAATGGAGAAATCTTAGATGAACTATTGACCAAATGGGAAGAGATGGGGTATACATTTAAGACGTTATCAGAAATTGATTCATAGAATAAAACCGTAATGGGAGGTGGGTATAATTCATGTTCCTTTACGGTTTTCTCTTTTGATATTATTTTACTAATTCTTGTTTACGTGACCATAAGATGGTAATATATGAACTACATAATAATTGAGGGGGAATAAGACAATGAGGGAAGAGATAATTAAAGAAACAAAAGTGTTATTAATGGAGGGAGCTTTGGGGGAACGTCTGAAGCGTGAATATTCTATAGAGTTTGATGAAAGGATTGCTATGGCTAGTCTTGTTTATTCAGATAAGGGCAAGCAGGGGTTGATAGAATTATGGAGTCAATATATAGATATTGCAAGGAAATTTGATTTACCATTGTTAGTGACAACACCAACAAGGCGTGCCAATAAAGAAAGAGTTGAGTTATCTCAATATGATGACCAAGTAATTGGGGATAATGTTGCAGTATTAAAGGAAGTAAAAGCGAGTTCAGGAATCGAGTTATATATTGGTGGTCTGATGGGATGTAAAGGGGATGCATATACAGGAGAAGGAAGGCTATCTAGAATAGAAGCAAAAGAATTTCACGGCTGGCAAATCGGTAAATTCAAGGAGGCTGGAGTAGACTTTGTGTATGCAGGAATAATGCCAGTAATTGATGAAGCATTAGGATTATCGGAAGCTGCTTCCGAAATAGATATACCGTATATCATTAGTTTTACAATAGAGCGTGATGGATGTTTGATTGATGGGACATCGATTTATGAAGCTATTAGTACGATTGATGAACAAGTGGAACGAAAGCCAATGTGTTATATGACGAATTGCGTCCATCCATCTATAGTATTAGAGGCATTATCACAGCCCTGCAACGATAAGGAGCTAGTTCGTAAAAGATTTCTGGGAATTCAAGCAAATACCTCACCATTATCCTATGCAGAATTAGATGGAGCCAAAGACTTACATACAAGCAATCCTGAGGAGTTCGCCAATGAGATGAGAAAATTGCAGATGAATAAGGGATTAAAGATCTTTGGCGGTTGTTGTGGAACAGATAACATTTATATGGAGTTAGTAGCTAAGCTTATAACAAGATGAGTAAGATATAATCTTCTAGGAGTTCAGAAATAATAAAAATATAGAAAAAATATAGAAGCAGTATTATTATAGTAAGACATACTACATAAATATATAGTATGTCTTAGACTTTAGATAAAATAGTTCGAGGATTAATTAATCCCCGAACTATTTTGCTACATTGATTTTTTTACTTGTTTCCGTGCAATGAGACAAAATAGTATTGCAAGGGAAGAGATAACTATAAAAGAAAGAATGGTTATGTGCCAACCATATAATTTACTAACGTATGCTATCCCAAACGAAGAGATAGAACTACCTATGTAAGAACAAGCATTTAATCCGCCTGAAGCGATTGAAGTTTTACCCATTTTAGAAAATCGTGCTGGTAAATAACTAATGAGCAGAGTATTTACACCATGCATACAACCAGTAATCATGGACATAAGCAGTATTCCAATAAAAGCATTACTTGAATACAATGGGTAAAGTAAGATACTAGTGAATAAACATATAATGAATAAAATCAAAGATCCAAGAATTTCATCCTTTAATTTTATATATAATATGGAGGTTAATTTCACACTAACAAGCGCGAATAGCGGTAAAACAATAACAGTTAATATTGAAGAGGCAATTGGAATCTGAAAAACTTCGTTTAAGTAAGTTGGCATCCAAAGAGTGATTCCATCTCGCATAATCCCTTGTAACATAACAACTATAGCTACTGGGAGCAAATAGTTTATCCATATCTTTTTTGGTAAGCTAGTTGAAGGGCCTAGGTCTTTCTTTTTTATATCACTTAATTCAATAGAATCCATAAGTTTCATTCGGTTTAGAATAAGTAACCAACAAAATGTCACAAGAATTGCTATTAATGAACAGATAATGAATAGGATTTTCCAATTATACAAGGTTATACATGCAGATGCTAAAAAGTAAACTACAACAGTACCTAGAAGACTGGAAAAAGCAATCTGAACAATAGCTTTGTTGTATTTATCTGAGGGCAGTGATTCGGCCATTATTCTAACTAGGGGAGGCCATAACATGGATTGAAAAAAACCATTAGCGCACCAAACAAGAATAAATAATCCGCTTACAGTTAAAAATGGTATTACCATATTAGCAGTAGCTGTTAATATCAGCCCTAAAGCAATCAGTTTAATTGGAGAAATCTTATCACCTAGATAACCACATAAGAGTTGACCTATTCCATATGCTATAAAGCCACCTGTGCTGACCATACCTGCGGTTTCTCTCGTTAATGTGTTACTTGCAATGATTTCGCTTATACTAGCATTAAAATTTAACCTAGTTAAGTAGCTGGTGAAATATACAATACAGCACATGATTACTAGGAGTTTGATTTCACTTTTGTTACGTAGTTGTCTCATAGCAGACTAGAACCTCCGTGTTCTTATTTTTCATTAGTATCCTTCATAAATATATTATTTATTGGTTATGGTATTAATTATTAACTGGTTCGGATGTCAAAAGCCACTTTTATATTTTGAATCGTCAATTTGCACAATTTATATATCAGTATGTGATGCTAACAAAGTTTATTCGCAACCCGCTCTCACTTGGATGAAGTTCGTAGTGGTACATAAGGCTCTAAAGTACAGAGCCTAAGTACCAACGACTTCATACAGTTGCTCATCAAACTATGTTCAGCATCACATTAGACAGGTTTGTGAATGTGCAAATTGACGAAGGCAAGTTTTTGGAGGGCTTTTGACGCACTAACCTAGTATTAATTATTTTATTAATCGAATACCTTGTTCTTCGTAAATCGTTACAATGTCAGAACTTACTTCTGAATCAGTGATAATGGTATGTCTTGCAGTTAAAGAGCATATTTTTACAAAAGCGGTTTTCTGGAATTTGCTACTATCACAAAGAAAATAAACGTCATCCGCAATAGCTATATAAGCTCTTGATATACCGCATAATTCATAACAAGTTGTAGCGGCCCCTTGCTGTAACGAAACAGCTGTAGGAAAGATAAAACATTTATCTACATGAATATTCGTAATGCTATCAAGCGCAAGTTGACCATAAAAGGCACGTTCTTCTTGTAAATATTGGCCTCCAATCATGATTAGTTGCACGTTCTGACAATGATACAACTGATCTGCAACATCTGGTGCGTTGGTTACAACGGTAACGTTAAACGATAAAGCTGCTATCATTTTTGCTAATTCAATTGCGGTACTTCCAGATTCAATAGCAATTACATCACCAGCTTCAATAACTTTTACGGCATTAATACAAAGCTGTTTTTTGTTGGGGATATTTTCTGACAACCTTTCTTGGATTGTTGAAGAACCGGCCATGTTTTTTTGTAAAAGAGCACCACCATGAACACGCATTAAATGCCCTTGTTTTTCTAATAAAAGCAGATCTCTACGTATTGTTTCTGATGAAGTATTAAAAAGTTCACATAGTTCTGTTACTGTAACAGACTGTTTTTGTTTTAAAAGTAAAAGTATTTCCTCATGTCTTTGTTTAGCAAACAAACGCAACCAACTCCTTTCAATCACACATAAACACACAAGAACTGTCATAAATATACCATTAAGTAAAAAAGTTGTCAATATAGTTTTTTTGCAATACCATTAATTGTAACATTGACAAAAAATTATTAAAGTCGTATAATATCAATAAGTGGTAATTAGTAATAATTACTATTACTAAAATTAAATTATATAAGGAGATAATTCTATGGAAAAAATAGTTGTTGTTGGAGCAAATCATGCAGGTACGGCTGCAATTAATACGATACTTGATAACTATAAGGATAAAGAAGTGGCAACTTTTGATGCGAATAGCAATATCAGTTTTCTTGGATGTGGAATGGCTCTATGGATTGGAAAGCAGATTGCGGGTCCATCAGGATTATTTTATTCAGATAAAGAGAAATTAGAGAATAAAGGTGCGAAGGTTTATATGGAAACTCCTGTTGATTCCATTGATTATGATAACAAGGTTATCTATGCGACAGGCAAGAATGGTGAGAAATATGCGCAAGAATATGATAAGTTAATACTTGCTACAGGTTCTCTTCCAATAGCGCCTCCTATTAAAGGTTCTGATTTAGAAAACGTTCAATTCGTTAAACTATATCAGAATGCGCAAGAAGTAATTGATAAGTTAGAGAGTGGAGCTATTAAGAATGTAGTAGTGGTAGGTGCAGGTTATATTGGTGTTGAATTAGCAGAAGCGTTCAAACGTAATGGCAACGATGTAACATTAGTAGATATGGCTGATACTTGTCTTAGTGGATACTATGATAAAGAATATACAGACCGTATGACCAACCATCTAGAAGAGAATGGGATTCGTCTTGCATTTGGTCAATCTGTGAAAGAAATTAAGGGAACAACAAAGGTTGAGTCTGTTGTAACTGACAAAGAAGAATTTAAAGCAGACATGGTCGTACTTTGTATTGGATTTAAGCCTAACACCACTCTTGGAGATGGCAAGCTAGAAACATTTAAGAATGGTGCGTTTTTGGTAAATGAAAAACAGGAGACAAGTATCAAAGATGTATATGCAATTGGTGACTGTGCAACTGTTTTTGATAATGCAACGAGTGATACTGATTATATTGCTTTAGCGTCTAATGCGGTTCGTTCAGGAATTATTGCTGCACATAACGCTTGTGGAACGGAGATTGCAACGGAAGGTGTGCAAGGAACGAATGGTATTAGTATCTTTGGATTTAATATGTTATCCACAGGATTAACTCTAACTAAGGCTAAGAATATGGGAATCAATGCAGAAGCAACAGATTTTGAAGATTGGCAAAAACCTCTGTTCATTGAACATGATAATTTTAAAGTTAAACTAAGAATTGTATATGACAAAGAAACAAGAGTAATCCTTGGAGCACAGATGTGTTCTGACCATGATATTTCTTTAGCAATTCATTTCTTCAGTTTAGCAGTACAAGAGAAGTTAACAATTGATAAGATGAAATTGTTTGATGCATTTTTCTTACCACATTTCAATCAACCATATAACTATATTACGATGGCTGCATTACAAGCAAAATAGAGAAGACGGAGGGATGAAGATGATATTTTTAGAATATCCGAAGTGTACAACATGTAAGAAAGCGAAGAAGTGGTTAGAAGAGCATAAGGTTTCGTTTACGGATAGAGACATTAAACTTGACAATCCTACAGCTGAGGAACTAAAAACATGGTATACAAGAAGTGATATGCCTCTTAAGAAATTCTTTAATACAAGCGGAAATCTTTATAAAGAGCTTGGACTTAAAGATAAGTTGCCAACAATGTCAGAAGAGAAACAGTTAGACTTATTAGCTACAGACGGTATGCTAGTAAAACGTCCACTTATTATTACAGAAGAATTTGTATTAATTGGTTTTAAAAAACAGGAATGGGAAGATAAACTGGGCTAATCCATCTGAATAGATTATTCTAATATAGGAGAATATAAGAATAAGTTGTTATATTTGACTATAAAGGAGTAATGATTATGAAGAATAGAACGATCCTGTTAACATTAATTGTATATGCTATTGTTGTGTTCACTGGTTGTACTTCAGGCAAGGATGAAGGAGATTACAATGCTCCTGCAATTGATACTCCTGGTAATAAAAAGTTATCCGATTCAGAAGCAATTGAGAAGTATATAGCTACGATTGGGAAACCTGATTATGCAATTACTAATATTTTAGGTGATGGCAAAATAACTATGGCTGATGGTACCAATTCAATACAATTAAGAAGATATAATACGAATTTGTTTGGAGAATCACTATCAATGATTACTTCTTTACAAGATGGTAATGTTACGGATATGTCAATCACACCCGAGTCGGGAACATATGAGGATTGGTTTAATAGAATTAATGGATCACTAGGAAACCCTGATGAGACTATTGAAGCATATAAAAATCAAAATCAAGAAGTACGAGCAAGTGCTTGGAACTTAGATGGTGGAAGTCTTACTTTACAATCAGCTTGTGGAACGGTATTGCTAAGAGTAAATGGGCGAATGAAAAAATGAGACACTGTCTCATTTTTTTATTCGCCTATTTTTTATTCCCATTTAAAGAAGCGAATGGAGATACCAATGCAGATTATAGATAGTAGAATCATAAGTATGATTGGTAGAACAACACCATTAATAGGTAGCCCTAATGTTGATGCTTTGATGAGTTTTATCCCTTGTGTTAGTGGAAGAAGATCAGCTACATTTTGAAGTGAGGAAGGCATTACTTCATAGGGAAGAGTTGCCCCTGAGAAGATTAGCATTGGGAAATATAATAAGCTCGCAATGACGCTAGCGCTTTTCATATCTTTAGCGACTCCCCCCACCATCATGCCGATGCTGAACATAGATAACATTACTAGAAAATAGCTGCAGGTAAAATATAGTAATGATCCAGCCATTTCATAATGGAAGAAAATCTTAGCGATCGCATATACAAGTAAGAGGGAAGCGATGGAGTAAATGGTATAGATACTTACTTGAACAGCCAAGATTAAGGAAGGACTTGATGGAGTAACCTGAAGTCTCTTTAGAATCTTACGATTACGGTAATCCGATATCACTAAAGGTAATCCCATTACACCACCCGCACAGATAGCTATTGTAGATATCGCGCCAAAAGACTGTTCAAAGAAGGTGAAGGAGGCTCCTTCAAAGGCAGGTTTATTACTGAACATACTACCTAATAGGATAGTTACAACGATAGGCATACAGATTGCAAATATGAACATATCTATGCCTCTAAGGGATAATTTGAATTCTGTTTTTAACATTGCTTTATAGGCTTTCATCTTCATTCTCCTCCTCGTCTGTATACCAAAGATAAGCATCTTCTAGCTTTTCATAAGGGCTTGCATTAATAGATTCTTGTATAGTTCCGCAGAAAATCAATTCTCCCTTTTTAAGAATTCCGATACGATCACAAAGTACTTCAACCTCATCCATAAAATGTGAGGATAGTAGAATCGTTAATCCATCTGACTTTAACTTACATAGGCAACGCCACACATCTCTTCTTGCTTTGGGATCAAGCCCGGTTGTCAATTCATCTAAGAAGACTACTTCAGGATTAGGGATTAAAGCAAGTACAATAAACAACCGTTGCTTTTGTCCACCTGAGAGCTCACTAATGAATGCTTTCTCTTTATCAGCTAGACCGAATTGTTTTAGCAAGCCATGATAATCGTTGAACGTCTTATAAAGGGACATGGTTTCTTCACATAACTCACCTACCCTTATTTTATCTGGATAATTTGTAGATTGAAATTGAACTCCAACTCGTTCAAATAATTGTTTGCGGTGGCTCTTGGGATTAAGACCGAGTATGGATATTCTTCCACTGTCTGCAGTTTTAGTTCCAAGGATGCATTCAATAGCAGTGCTTTTTCCAGCACCATTAGCACCAAGTAAGCCGAATACCTCTCCACGCTGAATCTGAAGGTTCAGATTACAGACGGCAGGAATAGCATCATAAGATTTGTTTAGTTGTTCTACACGGATAGTAGTTTCCATAGTTACCTCCTTATTAGTGTGTTGCATTCAGCTGAGAGACTGTATTATTAGAATACTTTCTTCATCAACTTAGAAAAGAATAACACCAGAACAAAGTCTGGTGTTAAAGTGGAGGGTTTACTTATATTTTGTTTTCATTTTCTCTAATAGTGTAACTATTTCATCTGCATTCTTGTTAGCGTGCTCTAGGGAACTCAGTAATTGATCGCATGCAGTTATAATATCTTCTTCTGCACTTGAAGTGTCGATTGCCGTACGTATATTGGCCCGTGGATCGTCTGATATTACAGATAACATCCGAAGGATAGAGGATAGGGAGTAATTAGCACAACGTAGAGATTTGATAATCTTAAGAGTAGAGATATCGGAACTAGTATACACGCGGTACCCATTCTTCTTGCGTTTGGCTGTAAACAATCCATTCAGTTCCCAGTTACGTAAGGTATCTATGGTAATATGAAGAAAATCAGCGGTTTCTTTTCTAGTTAAACAACAATCTTTATCATATGTGGAATCCCCTAATATAATATGTTCCGCAATAGAAATGGCTTCTTCCGCATTATGGCGTTCTGTAGCTATATTCTCGAGATAGGTAGATGTTAATTCAAGTGCTTTATCAAAATCACATCTTCCAGACGTTTTAATTATGTTGATTGCTTGTTTTCGTAAGCCACTCTGCAGAACTTCGACTTGTAAGGCTAAGCGAGCTAACCTAAACTGGTCTATATGAAGGTCTGTGAATATTCGATATCCATTGGTATTTCTTTTAGGCTTAGATATAAATTCTATCTCTTCATATAAGCGTACGGTATTGGGATGGATTTCTATTATCTTTGCGATTTCTGAGGTTGAATAAGTTGATTTCATGGTAGATACTCGCCTCTAAATATTATTTATGAAAGAACGCGACGGCAATTGCACCAGGACCTGCATGTGTTCCTATTGTACTTCCAATTGTACTGATTGGAAGAGTTTCAATATTTCCTTCCCAGATGTGATTGCTATCCTTAATATATTTTTGAAGAAGAGAATCTTCTAAACCAGTATAGCCAAGGGTAAGTGGCATAGAAAAATCGATACCTCCACTGGTATTAATTAATTCAATTAACATGTTATTCCCATTCTTAGAGCCTCTAGCTTTACCTAGAATAGTGACTTCACCATCTTGAATTGTAATAACCGGCTTGATGGATAATAATCCACCAGCAAAGGCAGCGGTTTTAGAGATACGGCCACCACGTTTTAGATATTCTAATGTGTCAAGTAAGGCAAGTAAACAAACTTTCTCTTTCTTTTTGTTCAATTCATCAGCAATTTCTGAAGCGCTAAGACCTTGATCTCGTAGACGTACTGCCTCACGAACAAGGATTTGTTCTCCTAAACATACATTCTCACTATCTACAATATGAATACAATCTTCATAGCTATCTAAAGCAATATGAGCACTAGAATTGGTTCCTGATAATTTGGCTGATAAGGTTATAACGACAGCAGTTTCCCCGTTAGATTTAATTTGTTTATATAATTGTTCAAAATCATATGGAGGAACCTGACTTGTAGTTGGCGTACAATCACCTTCTACTAACTTTTCGTAGAATTCAAAAGGTGAGAGTGTAATACCATCAAGATATTCTACTTCTCCGAATAATGTTTTCAGCGGTAAAAAGTCAAGCCCTAACTGGTCTGCTTCAGCTTTTGATATATCACATGCGGAATCTATAATAATACGTGTTTTCATAATTTTCAACCTTTCTACTTACATAATCCTATAAATCTCATTGTTCCAAAATTCACTTTTAATATATCTTAATCCTTTCAAAGTAGTCCAATAAGTGAACTTATTCTTGTTGAGATTACTATAACGTATAACAAAACCAGTGTCAATAAAAATATTTTGATAATCAAAGTATTTTTCTGACACTGGGTTTAGTAGGATAGAAGCAAGGAAGAAAATTCTATAGCTGTATGTATTCTTTTGGAGCAAAATTAGTATCCATTGTCCATGTGGTTGCTTTACCATGTTTCATACAAAGAACTTGCAATGAGTTATAGAAATCGCTTAGTTCACCGTTAGTAGTCCAAGCTTTTAAAAAAGTTCTTGTAGGGTGATTTACGATTTCGTCTTTGAGATTATTGTCATCAAGGATCGTTAGTTCTCCAGAAATACGGATCTGCACACTATCGCAGCCAAAACAGAATTCCGCTTTGGGATTTTTCTTGATTTGCGAGAATAAGTCTTTACTACGGGCTGTATGAAAGATAATACCGTTTTCATCAGCACGATAAAGTAAAACAGCTCGTGTGTGTGGTTGGTCACCTTCTACAGTTGCTACGTGAAAGGCAGGATGTGAATTTAGTTGTTGAAAGATCTCTTCTTTAGACATATGATTCCCTCCATCTTATTATGTAATGAGTTGTGATATTGGGTTGCTACTTGTGTCCGTCAATAGTAGGATGAAGGACGAGTCCCAAATGTTTACTGATTCAGATATCATAACAGAGAGAAAAGGATAAATATTTCAAAATAACATCATATTGTATTAAGATACAATCAAATTATTGCGGATAAGAGTTACGATATTCAGTAGGGGTAATCCCTATCTTTTTCTGGAAGGTGGAGGAGAAGTGTGCATTACTATTAAAACCGCATTTAAGTGAAATTTCTGTTATGGAATGGTCAAACCTTCGAAGTAATTTCTTCGCTCGGGTTAGGCGAATATCAATTAGATAATCAATTGGAGTCATACCGGTTTCCTTTTTAAAGACCCTATTAAAATGAGCGGCAGACATATTCGATAAGGAGGCTAAAGAGTTGACCGTAATAGATTCGTCTAGGTGCTGTTCTATATAGTGTTGTGCACGTGCTATCCCATAATTCGATGAAATCGATCGAAGATCATAGTTTTCTTGTAAAATACTTCGTATCAACCAGTGAGTAATTATTGTACTTTGAGCAGTAAGTGTAATATCACTGTTCTTCATCTCTTTGTTTGATTCAAATGCGAATATATTTAATGTCTTTAGAATGTCATGACACAATGGGAACTGAAGAGAATTAAATTCTGGAACAGAGGATGCATATAGTAAATATTGGCTTTCAAAATATTGTTTGTCAATTAGGATACAATAGTAGTGTAGAAGGTCCGGACCAGTATCTTGGTGCTTAATTTGAGGAGATAAAGCAATCGATAAATAATGCTTATCTGGAATCTCTATATCCAAACTATTCACACTGCCGTAAGTTGTAGGATCAAAGTATATGATAAACATATAAGAAGGATGCGTGTGATCCGGCTTTATAGCATATTGGCATTGTCCCATACTTGGTATGAAGATGCCGATTTTATCATAGATATAACAATCTACATATCGTAAATCTTCCTTTGTCACGTTTTCTCCCACTAGAGATTTGATTTTATCAATTGAGTGCATAGAAACCTCCGATCTAAATTTAGTAACTCAAACTTCGTACTTGAAGTTTTCAAGGAGTAGCTAACTGCAATAATAGGCGAAAAACCGCTCTCGCTTAGCTTCATACGTAGTAGTACTAAGATTTCACGTTGCGAAATCAAGTACTGACGTGTTCAGATAGTTTTTCTTGTGAATATGGAAATTATTTGCAATAAGTCAAGTTTTTTGTGAGAAGTTTGAGTTAGCTATAATCAAAATATAAATTTTTTACAGTATACCATTTTATGGGAGTTAAATGCAATATAATGATTCGGGAGTTAAAAGGTGATAAACAACGTAGAAAATCCCCTCTGAATCTTTCCAAATTTCTATCGGGAAAGATTCAGAGGGGATTATGTTACTATATTATGCCACTTTATTACCATTTACATATAGGTGATAACCATTTGTATTCACATTAGTTAAGTCACCATCAAAGGAAGTTACATAACTATCACCAGTAAGTGTCCATGTAGAGTCAGCATCTATAGTTACGGATACTGTACCTGCAGCACCTGTAGTGTTTATCGTACCCTTGAAGTTGGTAGTGTTTTTCATAGTCATTTTAAGCGTTGAGATGGAATCACATGTAATATGGCCTTCCATTGTTTGTGATTCAGCAACAAAATTCACAGTACCGCCATTGGAATCTTTAGTACCCCAACCACGACTAGAATCATTACCTGCAACGGTAAGTAAATTATCATTAGCTAATATAAGTGAAACATCAGATAGAGTAATATCACAGTTGGTATTGGTAACGTAGAAGAGGTCACCATTTTTAGAAGTCAAGCTACCACCATTCATTGTAAACGAAGCATCACCGAGTGCAGCGTCACCAGACATACTCTGATAAATCATTACGCAGTGAATGTTTTCTTCCCCTTCTTGATAGGTACCAGTCATATTGCCAGTTAGATTACAGTTTGTTAAGGATACGGAATTCTTTCCTTCAACAACAACTGCTTCCGAATTGTTAGCATTAAGAGTGGCGTCGCTAACGGCAATATTGGCGGTACTGTAGATCGCGGGGCTACCTGTTCCGTTCGTCACATAAGAGCCACCAGTAACATTAACATTACCGCCACCACGGTCACTTCGAATAGCAGCAGCAGAGTTACCTTCCGTTTGTTACGGTAGAACTTCCACCAAATCCACCACCGCTTTGAAGATTCTTAACGACAATCGAAGTTGCATTGTTATTCTCGTCAAGAGTTAATTCTAGAACTGAATTAACTGTTATATTATCAAGGGTACCTTCTTCACTACCTTGAAGGAATTCAACGGTTATTGAAGTATCATCAGTAACAGTGAAGGTAAAGGTATCTGTTCCTTCTACGAAAGTTGTCCCACCACCAGGATTTCCGGAAGGCATATTGGCTGGAGCATTGCCGTCGTTTGAATGGACAGTGCCACTGTTATCAGTGCCATTATCAGTAGGCTTCTCGGGAGGAGTGGCGGTATCACCAGAAGGGGCGTTGCCACTGCTATCAGTGCCATTATCAGCAGGCATTTCGGGAGGAGTAGGAGCATCTCCAGATGGGGGTGTAGCATTAGCTCCTACATCCGTATTTAGATCACCTTTTATTGCAGTGATGCTATTGCCGTCTACACTTTGAACCTTAGCATATACAGATTCTGAAGCATTGGTATCCTCCGATATTTCCGTCGATTCAACGGAATCAGATGATTTGGTATTTGTATTATTAGATTTTCCACTACAAGCAACAAAAGTGCTTGATATTAGAGTTGCTGACAGACCAAGTACGATTATTTTTTTATGTAAATACATTTTAGCCATAAAAGTTCTCCTTTCACTTTGATAGATTCTACTAATTGAGGAATATTATACTTAATTATAAAAGGTAGATGTATTTGAACTGTGAAGATACTGTGATTATTTGGTGAACATTTTCATATATCAGATTCTAGGAGATAATACACCTTAAGAACCTATTAAATTAATCCTAATGTATATAAATATTATTAATTTAAATAATAGTAATGTATCAAAAATGATCAGAGATACTATGAAATTCTTAACAAAAGTAAAAACTTAATTCGAATCTTGTAAAAATAATTTTTGAATTTTATAATAGTAAGATCTTAGAGATAAGTAGTTTTATCAGCAAAATAAAATGTATAAGTTACAGAGAAAGGAATTAACAGATCACTTTCTGATTTGTTTGGTATCAGAATGAAAGCTTTCAAGAGCATGGAGATTCCTCCATTAGGTATGAGAATTATTAAGTCTGCAATAGCAGTAGGACTTTGTTATGTGGTTGCTATGTTTCGAGAGGGAAATGGGATTGTATTCTACTCACAATTAGCAGCATTGTGGTGCATGCAACATTATGTGAAAAATAGTTTGAGTAGTGCCAAGCAAAGAACAGTTGGTACAATAATTGGTGCCCTTTATGCGCTTGTGGTTATATTAGTTAGTAATGAGTTTCATGTATTGCCAGAAGAACATTCGATGATATATAGTATTGCAGTTACTTTCATGATTATCGTTGTTATCTATACAACTGTTATTATTAATAAGAAGCAGGCATCATACTTTTCATGCGTTGTTTTCTTAAGTATTGTGGTGAATCACTTAGCTGATCAGAATCCATATCTTTTCGTGTGGAATCGTTTTTTAGATACGATGATTGGTATTATCATTGGTCTTGGCGTTAATGCATTTCATTTGCCGAAGAAAAAGAATAGAGATATCCTTTTCCTTTCTGGACTTGATGAAACTATATTGAACAAAAATGATAACATGACAGCGTATAGTCAGTTTGAATTAAATCGTATACTTGATGATGGTGCCAAGTTTACCATATCAACAAAGCGTACACCAGCGTCCATGATGGAACCAATGCAAGGGATTCATCTGAAATTACCTGTAATAGCTATGGATGGAGCGGTATTGTTTGATATTAAGCAAAAGCGGTATCTGAAGAAATATGTCATCTCCTATGATAAAGCCAAGGAGATGATTGATTTAATCGAAGAAAATGAACTTAATTATTTTGTAAATGTAGTAATTGATGACATGCTAGTAATCTATTATCAAGATATGGGTGATGAAGTACAGAATAATCTTGTAACAACGATGAGACGTTCTCCTTTTAGAAACTATGTTCAGAGACAGTTGCCTGAGGATGAAGAAGTTGTATATCTTATGATTCTTGATAAGATTGATACAATTGAACGATTCTATAAGGTATTAGAAGAAAAGGGATACACGGAGCAGTTTAAAGTTATGAAATATAACTCCGATGATTATCCTGGTTATGCATACATCAAAATCTATAACAAGAATGCAAGTAAGAGTAATATGTTAGAATACCTAAAACAAGATTTAGGTATTGAAAAGGTTGTTTCCTTTGGAACTATACCTAACAAGTATGATGTACTCATTGAGCCTGGAGATATGAATCAAGTAGTTCGGGTGATTAAGAAGATGTATGAGCCAGTTAAGTTAGGATTTAAAAAATAAAGAAATAGTAGAAGTGGTTACTTTAAGCTATTCTATGTCTTGAAGTTATTTGATAATCAAAGAGTAGGTTCCCATATCGTGTTTGTATCTTATAATGAAAAAAGAAGGTTATAGGAATAACAGTTTTTATAAATTGAATGGGAAAGGAGATATCATGAATAACATAGTAATTAGAAAAGACATAGAAAAACACATGAAGGAATTAAAATTATGGCTAGAAACCACAAAAGAAGTTCCGTTAGAAGGGATGGCGGACTTTTTTGCAGTCAGGCTTATGGATTATGAGAAGCATATGCAACCTTGGTCAGAAGGGTATAGACAGATTGCAAATGTAATTCCAGAACAGACGAAGCATATTCTAGATATTGGCTGTGGAATCGGATTAGAAGTTGATGAGATATATAAACGGTTTCCTAAAATGAAACTAACAGGAATTGATTTATCTAAGGAAATGCTAACAAAACTTATGGAAAAACATATAACTGAATATGAGAATCATCTACTAGAATTAATTTGTGGGGATTATTTTACATATCCCTTGACAAGTACTTATGATATTGTTATTTCTTTTCAATCCTTACATCATTATTCGTCTCAGAAGAAACTAGGATTTTTCAAGAAACTCTACGATAGTTTATTACAGGGAGGTCAATTTATTTATGTAGATTATATTGCGTGCTGTCAGGAAGAAGAGACAATTTGCTATGAAGAATGTCTGCGAAGAAGAGATAAATGGAATATACCTGAGGAGCAATTTATTCATTTTGATACTCCGTTAACGTTAGAGCATGAAGTAGAATTGCTGAAAGCAGCCGGATTTAAGGTTGAGGTGCGAGAAACGGTCGAGGCGGTATTATTTCTTGCAAAAAAGGAATACTAAATTATGTATTTACAAGAAAGTTCTTATTTGTTATGATGTAGAAAGAGGCTGTAGCTAATAAGCTACAACAAAAGAATATAGTAAAAGAGGGATAAGATGAATAACTAATCGATAATTCGTTACAACAGAAATGCTTTCAGATACCTGTAGTATATCAGGTATATTTCTGTTACCGATTTATGGATTAGTATATGCATCGATTGAATCAGAGGCAATTGTTTTTATTGCTTCTATCAGAATAATTCCAATAGCGGTTTTGTTATTGGTTTCAATCCTTTCGTATAGAATCTGTTTTCGGTATTTTGCTGAAGGCAGATTTTTTTAGTTGAGATATTCGAAAGGAGTTAAGGAATATATGTTACAGATTAAGAATTTAACAATGACACATAAAAAGGATTTAAGAACGATTTTAGCTGATTTTTCTTTGACCTTGAATGATGGAGATAAGGCGGCGATTATAGGGGAAGAGGGAAATGGAAAATCCACATTAATTAAGCTGATTTATAATCCAGATAGGATTCAGGACTATATTGAATATACTGCAGAGAGGATTAATCGAGAAAACCATGTAGGATATCTAGCACAAGAATTACCGACTGTGGATATGGAGAAGACAATATATGAGTATTGTTTAGAAGAAGAGACATTCTCTGAATTAACACCGAAAGAACTAACGGACATTGCACGCCAAGTTGGTTTTTTAATGGAGCGTTTCTACTCGGATCAAACAGTAGGTACGATGTCTGGCGGTGAGAAGGTTAAGTTACAATTAGCAAGATTATTAATGAAACAACCAGATTTATTATTACTAGATGAGCCGTCTAATGACTTAGATATTGATACATTAAAATGGCTAGAAACATTTATAATCAAATGCCAGAAGCCAGTATTGTATATATCCCATGATGAAACCTTATTAGAGAATACCGCTAATATGATTATTCATCTAGAACAAGTAAGAAGAAAGACTGTTCCAAAGCATGTAGTTATTAAGATGGGGTATGCCGAGTATTATGATACGAGAATTCGTGGGCTTGAGCATCAAGAACAAGTAGCAAGAAAGCAAAGAAGTGAGTATCAAAAACAAATGGATCGCTATATGCAGATTCAGCAAAAGGTAGAACATCAACAGAATACAATAACAAGACAGGATCCAGCTGGTGGACGATTATTAAAGAAGAAGATGCATTCCGTTAAGGCGATGGGAAGGCGATTTGAGAGAGAGAAAGAGGGATTTCTTGATATCCCAGATACAGAAGATGCGATGTTTATAAGGTTTGCGAATAATGCAGCGATACCAAATGGTAAGGTAGTACTGGATTATTCATTAGATGAGCTATGTATAGAAGACCGCGTTTTATCAAAGGATATCCATCTTCGCATCGAAGGTCCGAGGAAGGTAGGTATTATCGGTAAGAATGGTTGCGGTAAGACAACTTTGATGAAACAAATAGTTACACAGATGTTAGCAAGGACAGATGTTAAAGTGGCATACATGCCTCAGAATTATACTGACCTACTTGATATGAATCAAACGCCGGTGGAGTTCCTAACAAGAACGGGAGATAGAGAAGAGAACGTAAGAATCTGTACCTATCTAGGAAGTATGAAGTATACAGCAGATGAGATGAATCATAAAATAGAAGATTTATCTGGCGGTCAGAAAGCTAAACTGATTCTTTTGAAGATGAGTATAGAGGGTTATAATGTATTAGTATTAGATGAGCCAACGCGTAATTTTTCGCCACTATCGAATCCCGTTATTAGAAGAACGTTGTCAGATTATACTGGTGCTATTATAAGTATATCCCATGATAGAAAATATTTGAATGAGGTATGTGATACTATATATGAGTTGACGGAGAACGGGTTGAGGCTCTGCGAAGAGTAGGTATACAATATAAGAAGAAATCGGAGGAAAGTAAGATGATGCAATATAGATACGTTACAAAGTATAAAGATAATGATTCAATAAGAGCAGCACTAAATCAACTAACAAGAGAAACCTTTGGTTTTGATTTTGAATCATGGTATCAGAATGGGTATTGGAAAGAAGATATGTACATGCCACATTCCTTGATGGATGGGGATCGAATGGTTGCCAATGTATCAGCAAATCGTATGGAGTTCGTGATTGGTGGCGAGAGTAAACACTACATTCAGATTGGAACCGTAATGACTGCGAAGGAATACCTTGGTCAGGGCTTAGGAAGATATCTTATGGAAAAAGTGATCGATACTTATAGAGATGAGTGTGATGGAATCTATCTTTTTGGAAACGATAGTGTGCTTGACTATTATCCCAAATATGGATTTCAAGTTAGTAAGGAATACATCTACAAAAAGGAGTTGCCAGTAGATGAAGTGAAAGAAGAATCGCTAGAGCTCAATAAATTTGGGGAGTTTATTAAGATAGAGAATCCATCGAATGAGGATAGAATAAAATTCTTTGACTATGTTAAGCAGGCAGTTTCAAATGATGGTATGACAATGAGAAACGTTGGCTTGATGGGATTTTATTTGCATGATCTAGAGGACGTGTACTATAGTGAAAGTTTAGATACGTATGTAGTAGCCGATATAAAGAATCAGGCATTGTATCTTAGTTGTATTATAGCAAAGAAAAAGGTAGAGCTAAAGGATATTCTTGATTCTTTCTCAGAAGTGGCAGATGAGTTTGTACTTGATTTCACTCCTAGCAATATAGATGGTTTTGAAGTGGTAGAGTTCCAAGAAGAAGACTGTACATTATTCTATATAGGAGAAGATCTTAAGAGAATAGAAAGAGAGCACCTACATTTTCCTGTAATTAGCCATGCTTAGTGCACCAATATGCCTACAAGCCCTATAACTACGAGAGAAGTGAGTTTTGTTTTATACTACGATAGCTATTAAGTTGTCTAAAAGTGAATAGTTAAATATATACCACCAGCAAGTTGCTAATTTTAAATTCAATTTGCTGGTTTTTTGTGTAGAAAACAGGTTGCGAATACTGATTTGACAGATACTTAATATGTAGAATGTATGGAACGAACCAATATTACAGATACTACAGTAAGTAATGTATTCGTATCATATTCTTCGGAAAACTGCTAAAATTAGCAATTTATGAGCTAATGTGGTATACTAGCTTCCAAAGGATGGTGATTACATGGACAGTGACGGTCGAAGTCATAGGCGGAGTAGAATAGAATATAGCAGGATGATCGATCGACCATGTGCATGTTGATTGATTAGTTTGTATCCTATTTACTCCCTTGCATTGTACGAATGGAAAAGGAGGTATATAGAATGCATGTTAAAAAAAGAAAGAAGGAAACCGTGTTACAAGAACTGATTGCGATTATTACTAGTAACGCATCAGATCAAGAAATTAGGGAAAAGTTAGATGATTATCATGAGAATGATATTGCAGAAGCGTTAGAGAACCTTGGTGAAGTAGAGAGAAAAAGACTGTATCACATAATTGGAATTGAGAAGGTTTCAGAAATCTTCACCTTCCTAGATGATGTTGGTATGTATCTCCAAGAATTAGGTCCACAGAAGGCAGCAGGCATTATTGAAAACATGGATGCTGATGATGCAGTTGATGCTCTTGATGAAGTGGGTTCTGATATGAGAGAACAATTGATTCAATATATGACGAAAGAAGCAAAAGAAGATATTGAATTAATACGTTCTTATGATGAAAACGAGATTGGTAGTCAAATGACTACGAATTATATTGAAATTGGACGGGATTTATCAATTAGGCAGGCAATGAAAACTCTAATTGAGCAAGCAGAAGAGAATGATAATATATCTACTATCTACGTCAAAGACGATAGCGACAAATTCTATGGTGCAATTGATCTGAAAGATTTAATATGTGCAAGAGATTACGTTGAACTGGAGTCTTTAATTAGTACATCATATCCTTATGTTAGGGCATATGAAAAGATTGATGATTGTATTGAACGTTTGAAGGATTATGCGGAAGATTCGATTCCTGTACTTGATGACGCAGACACATTACTAGGTGTAATTACCTCGCAAAATATCGTAGAAGTTGTAGACGATGAGATGGGAGAAGACTACGCCAAATTAGCAGGTTTAACTGCTGAGGAAGATTTGAATGAGACACTTTTTGAAAGTATGAAGAAGCGTTTACCTTGGCTAATAGCCTTACTTGCACTTGGAATGTTTGTATCTTCTGTAGTTGGTATGTTTGAAAATGTAGTTTCACAAATTGCTCTGATTGTTTCGTTTCAGTCATTGATTCTTGATATGGCTGGTAATGTTGGAACACAGTCTTTGGCTGTTACAATTCGTGTACTAATGGATGAACGATTAACTATGAAAGATAAAGTAGAATTAGTCTGGAAAGAAATCAGAGTTGGTTTCACTAACGGATTTATACTAGGCCTCTTATCGTTTTTAAGCGTTGGCTTATATATATATTTACTAAAGGGAAAAACACCAATCTATGCGTTCTCAATATCAGGTTGTGTTGCGGTTGCCCTTCTTGTTGCAATGACAATATCAAGTTTTGTAGGAACTATAATACCCATGTTCTTCCATAAGATTAAGATTGATCCAGCTGTTGCTTCAGGTCCATTAATTACAACGGTGAATGACCTTGTTGCAGTAATTACTTATTATGGAGTTGCCTGGGTGTTATTGATTAATATATTACAATTAACATAGAGAGATTAAAATACAACAATAAGATAAAATGTTATGTGTTACATCTAACTATTAAATAAAAACCTAAGAGATATTCTTTTGAAAGGTCTCTTAGGTTTTTATTGCTTGGAGCGTCCTATACTATTGTCTTCATTGGTATCGATGAATATTGTACTTGACTCTCCCCTAACTGGAGCTATTATGATAATATAATAGCTCCAGTTAATGTATGTTAAAGAGGGTCTACGTATCATTGTATGGGTAAATAGTTAGCCCTAAAATGGTGAAAAGATTCGCAACTAATAAGTAGTGCAAATTGACGTGATAAAAAAACAAACTGGATTTTGACACTGGAATCCTAACAAGTATTAAACAGAGAGAGGGGATCGTTGCTACTATGTATCGAATTGGTGAATTTTCTAAGATGAGTAAGGTTTCAATTAAAACACTTCGCTATTATGATGAAATCGATTTACTAAAGCCGGAATGGATAGACAATGAAACGAACTACCGTTTCTATACGACGAATCAACTGGTACAGATTCATCGGATTCAATCCTATCGTCAAATAGGATTGTCAATTGATGAGATTCGTCTTATCCTTATGGGAAAGAATGAAGAGCTAATACTATCGAAGAGACAGAAGGAAATAGAAGAAGCAATCGCACTTATGCAAGAACAGTTAACAAGAATAGAATTTATGAAGGAAGAAAAGGATGAAGAAGCCTATATGAATTATCATGCTGTTGTGAAAGAAATACCAGAGTATATTGTATACTCAGCAAAGATGGAATTAAAAGATTACAAGGATTACTTCACGGTACTACCACCGTTAGGAGCTAAAGTAATGGAAATGAATCCAGAGATTAAGTGCGTAACACCAGAGTATTGTTTTATCTCTAATCGGGATATGGAGTATCGAGAAAAAGATATTCATATTGAGTTTTGTGAGGCGGTCGACCGATTTGGAGTAGCGCCAGAAGGGGTTGAGTTTAAGAAAATTGAATCAACAACCGTGGTGTCTGTAATGCATAGGGGACGTTACCAAGACTTTGGGCTTGCATATGCGTATGCATTTGACTGGATTGAGAAGAATGGATATATTGTTACAGATAATCCAAGAGAATCTTATATTGATGGAATCTGGAATAAAGAAGATGAGAAGGATTGGTTAACAGAGATTCAGATACCAGTAATTAAGAGACAGTAATACTGTATATGTGGAGCGCATAGGAGGACAAGAGTATATGGAAGAGATTAAAATTAAGGGATTAGCTCAGAATAACCTAAAGAACCTATCATTCAAATTACCCAAAAAGAAGATTATCGTATTCACAGGAGTATCGGGTTCAGGAAAATCGAGTATTGTATTCGATACTATAGCGGCTGAGTCGCAAAGGCAAATTAATGAGACATATAGTGCCTTCGTAAGAGGCCGTTTACCAAAGTATGAAAAGCCACTAGTAGAGTTAATAGAGAACCTAACTGCATCGGTCATAGTTGATCAATCACAATTAGGAGGGAATATACGTTCAACCGTTGGCACCATATCCGATTTATATGCAACGTTGCGACTTTTGTTTTCGAGAATAGGAGAACCATATGTTGGCACAGCATCATATTTTTCCTTTAATGACCCTAATGGAATGTGTAAGGAATGTGCAGGAATAGGTAAAGTTACGAAAGTAGATTTAATATCGATATTAGATAAGACAAAATCTTGGAATGAGGGACCTTTAGAGGATAAAATGTTTAAGCCGGGGTCTTGGTATTGGCAACAGTATACGGATTCTGGTTTGTTTGAGGTTGACAAGAAGATTGAAGAGTATTCACAGGAAGAGTTTAATTTACTGTGGTATGGTTCAAGGAGCGGTCCAGACGGTGAGAAAGAACATCCAAAAGTAGAGGGTTTACAAAAACAGTATGAGAGACTGTACCTAAAAAGAGATATTAGTAGTATGAGCTCACATACACAGAAGAAATCGGAGGACCTATTAATAGAGAAGGAATGTCCTGTCTGCAAAGGCAAAAGATTGAACCAAAGAGCATTAGAGAGTAAGATTCTTGGTTACTCTATTGCCGATTTATGTGAGATGGAATTCACGGAACTACGAGAGATTTTGTTACAGATCTCAGATCAAAGAGCAAAGACCATGGTGCATTCATTAGTTGCCTCTTTGAATCGTATGATTGAAATTGGTTTGTCCTATCTGCATATGAACCGGGAGTCTTCTACTATGTCAGGTGGAGAAGCACAACGTCTTAAGTTAGTACGCTATATGGGAAGTTCTCTTAGTGACATGACGTATATCTTTGATGAGCCAAGTACTGGATTACATCCAAGAGATGTTCATCGTATGAATGAATTATTAATTAGCTTACGAGATAAGGGTAACACGGTATTAGTGGTAGAACATGATGAAGATGTTATCTCTATAGCAGATATGGTGGTAGATGTAGGTCCATTGGCAGGGAAAAAAGGTGGAGAGATTGTATTCCAAGGAACGTATACTGAACTATTGAAATCGGACACTTTAACAGGAAGATATCTAACCCAGCGTGTCGATATTAAGACAAAGGTAAGAAAACCTAAGGGGCATATGCCAATTAGGAATGCAACACTACACAACCTTAAAAATATTGATGTTGACATACCTCTTAACATACTTACTGTAGTAACTGGTGTTGCTGGTTCTGGTAAGAGTACCTTAATCAGTGAAGTCTTTGCTAAGGAATATGAAGACCAAGTTGTTATTGTGAACCAGAGTCCGATTACGGCAAGTAGTCGATCCATGCCCGCAACGTACCTTGGATTCTTTGATGAGATACGAAAGTTGTTTGCTGGAGAAAATCAAGTAGATGCTGGAATATTCAGTTTTAATTCAAAAGGGGCGTGTCCAGTTTGTCAGGGAAAAGGTGTAATCGTGACAGAATTAGTATTCATGGATCCAGTGATTACGGAATGCGAGGCTTGTAGTGGTAGTCGTTATAGTGAAGAGGCACTTTCGTATCAGTATCTTGGTAAGAATATTACAAAAGTCCTAGAGTTGACAGTAGATGAAGCCATTGAATTCTTTTCTACTGCTCAATCTTCATTGAATGCACAGAATCGCAAGCCAGCTTTTGACAAGCATGAGAGCAAGATTATTAAGATTTTGCGAGCCATGAAAGAAGTTGGACTTTCTTATATGACTTTGGGGCAACCACTTAGTACATTATCTGGCGGAGAATTGCAAAGAATTAAATTAGCCAAATACCTGGATAAGAAGGGGAATATTTATATTCTTGATGAGCCAACAACAGGTTTACACGTATCTGATGTAGATAAGTTGATGGGATTATTCAATAAGATGGTGGATAAGGGAAATACTATTATTATCATAGAACATAACGTAAATGTTATGAGACAAGCTGACTGGATTATTGATGTTGGTCCCGAAGGGGGCAAGAATGGAGGCCGAATTGTATTCGAAGGTACTCCGATGAAGATGTGTCAGGAAGGGCAAACAATTACTGCAAATTACATTAATAAAGGTGACAATATCATAGTATAAAATGTGAGAATATTGTTAGAAACCGTAAAACTCTTATGGTAATATGAAGTAGGATAATGGTATCACCTGAAGAAGACTCCTATTGATGCTATTGATCTAATTAATAAGATGATGTAGGGAGATATTAACTATGGAGAGTTTAACAAAGAATAAGCAAGATAGGAAAGTAATCGAGCAGATGGTTTCAAGAGCTTTTCCTAATATGGCATGTAGAGAAATCACTGAGTTAAAAGAAGGCTATTTTAATGTTGCTTATCTAATTATATTAGATAACGATGAGAAGGCAATCCTTAAGATTGCGCCTCATCCGGATTCAAAAATCATGTCATATGAAAAGAATATTATGTTTAGTGAAGTGGATTCCCTTCGATTAGTGAATAAGGAGACAGATGTGCCTGTGCCAGATATTATCTATTATGATAATAGTTATGAGTTTTGCTCCTTTGAGTACTATTTCATGAGTGTTATTGAAGGGGAAACACTTAACGTTATTAGAGATTCCCTATCAGAAGAGGAAAAGAAAGCAATACAAAAAGAAATTGGGGAATATACTCATTCCATGAATCAAATTACGGGGACAAGATTTGGATATTATGGTCAACCCATATTACAAGGAACGAATTGGTTTAATGTATTTCGCAGTATGATAGAATTAGCATATCATGATGCCAATGCAGCTAATATACAAGTACCAATTAAAGAGGAAGAATTACTATCTTTGCTTGATAGAGATAAATCGTATTTTGATGAAGTAACAGTACCAGTACTAGTGCATTGGGATATATGGGAAGGGAATGTCTTTATCAAGGATAAGAAAATCTCTGGAATCATTGATTTCGAACGCTGTATCTGGGGAGACCCACTTTTAGAGCTTGGATTTCGCAGTTATGATAGAAATGCAGACTTTTTTGAAGGATATGGAGTTTTAAGTCTGACTAAAGAAGAAGACCGTCGTGCTAGATGGTATGATGTTTATCAATTCTTATTGATGATCTTAGAAAGCGAGTATCGGAAGTACGAGACAGATGATTTATATCATTGGGCAAAGGATATGATTGTACAATGTGTAAAAGCAATTTCTTAGAGGATTTTTGTTGGTTACCTCAAACATAATTAGAAAAAGAGAATAAGGTCGTTATAAGGTTCCACATGAATTACACTTAGAGTATATGAGAGGAGAGTGTTACTTGTATGTGTGAACCTTTTTATTTTGCATAGCAAAGGCTATTGCAAATTGAAATAATAACTCAAACTTCGCACTTGAAGATTCCTTGGAGTAGCTAACTGCTATATTCAACGAAAACCACGTTCTCGCTTAGCTTCACACGTAGCAGTACTAAGATTTCGCGTTGCTCAATCAAGTGCTGACGTGTTCAGATAGTTTTTCTTATGAATATTGCAATTACCTACTCAAAATGAATTTTTTTAGGTGCGAAGTTTGAGTTGATAATAAAAAATAGCCTTTGCAGATTCCATATTAATAGAATAAGGAGATGCAAAATGAGCTATCATTTAACAAAAGAAGTTACAATCAAACCAATACAAGGACAACAAATTATTCGAAACTGTTCAAAGTGTGGAGGAAAATCAACATATATCAATACGGAGAATTTTCGAGTGAATGCCAATGGCAATGCTATTGATATATGGCTAATCTATCAATGTGAGAAATGTAAGACGACCTATAATCTAAGTATACATGAACGTATTCGTCCAAAATCATTACCCCTAGAGGAATATGAAGAATACCTTTCTAATAACCAAAAGTTAGCATGGCGTGTTAGTTATGATGGGGCAGTATTGAAGAGAAACCATGTAGAAATTGATATGGAGAAAGAGTGTTATTCCATGGAAGTAAAAGAAAGTTCTGAGGCGAACATAATAGAAAAGGATAACGATTCAGATACGAATATAATAGGGATAGATAATGATACAGATACAAATAGGATTGAACAGAAGTATCAACAAATAATACAGATTCATAATCCATATTATATACGTTTTCGTATGGATCGTATCCTTGCAGACCTACTAGGACGGTCAAGAACAGAGATTAAAAAATGGTTTGATGATGGCAAGATTGTAAGTCAACCGAATTGTAAAGTGAATAAAGCGTGTGTGCAGGGCAATATTAATGTGCATATCTTGTAGAGGCTGTGAGAAACAGTCTCTTTTTTAGGCCCCTTCTTCATACTGTAGTTGCTTTAACAGTAAAATGATGGTAAAGTTTATGTAGTTTATTAACGAACTTTGCAGTTTATATTTAAGAAAAGTTATAAATCTCAAAACTAGAATTTGATGAGGAGACTGATTTATGGGAATCATTGATAAGTTCAAAAAAATGAAAGTTACGATAACGTTAGAACAGATTATCTCAGAAGAATATGAACAGAAATACTTTAATGAGTGTAAGTTCATTTGGCAAAATTATATCCCAAAAAGTGGTCAATCAAAGGTGTTACAAGGGGAATTGTTAAGACAAATCGAAAAACTTCGTTGTGAAGCGCAAGGCAATGGTAATATAAATTGGGATGATGACTTTTCTTTTTTCTGTTATTTTCTTAAAGAAACGCTATGTAATCAATCCTATTATTCGAGAGAAGAAAAAGCCAAAATCTCGTTAGTAATGGATTATATAAAGGAATGTGGAAGTTATGCTAAGCAATATCAAAGTGGACAAATAGATGATAATGAATTTGATATAAACAAAATTGCTTATGTTAATGATAATATATACAATATTATTGCAGATGCAATTGGTCTTTTTCAAAGCAAACATCCGGAACCTATTCCTTATAAGATTAACGAGAAGATTAAGCGATAAACAAAAGTATTCCAAATGTATCTTCAAAGAATTCTTGCAAAGTTCAGATTAGGACATGTTAAATGATACTGATTTCGAGCTATATAGAGAGAACGTAAAACCAGGGTGTTTTTTTGAAGTATGGGTATCAGTAAGTAAAAAGTAATTGGTGAATAGCATATTAAAATATTACCAATACTGGAAAATATAAAAGTTAATGTGTATAATGTAACTTATCGGAAGGAAATCAAGCACGAGCGAAGCGAGTATTTGATTTAACCCGATAAGTTAACGATAAAACGAAATTATAAAGCAGATAGGGGTCAAAAGCCATCCAGAAAACTTGCCTTCATCCAAGCGAGAGCAGGTTGCGATTAAACTATGGTTTGCATCACATACTGATTTGTAAATTGTGCAAATTGATGAATCTACGTATTGCTTTTGACACCCTAACCCTAATTTGTATAAGTAATCGAAAGGAACGATAGCATGAAGGAGAGTACAGCATTAGTATTGGAAGGTGGATCCTTGCGTTGCTTATTCACAGCGGGAGTTTTGGATACCTTTATAGCAAACGGAATTGAATTTCCTTGTGTGGGCGGTGTATCTGCTGGTTCGCTTAGTGGACTAAACTATGTCTCAAAGCAAATGGGAAGAACAGCTAAAGTGAATATGGACTATGTAAAAGATAAACGATTAATGGGAATTCGTAGCTTGATTCGTAACCGTTCTATCTTTAACTTTGATTTTCTATTTGATGATATAGGAAAAGAGTTAATACCGTTTGATGAAGAAACATTCTATAATTCACCTCAGCGTTATGTTGCATTTGCTACAGATTGCAAAACTGGAAAATTGGTAAGCTTTGAAAAAGGAAAGACCAAAGATATGATGATGGCATGTCGTAGTTCCTGTAGTATGCCATTGCTTTCCCCAATTGTTCATGTGGAAGGAATGGAATGCCTTGATGGAGGAATAGCAAATCCGATTCCTGTTGATTGGGCGATGAATGAAGGGTATGAGAAGATTGTTGTTGTCCTAACTAGACAAGAAGGATATAGGAAACAGCCTGTATCAAGTGCAATGATGCGAGCATATGAAAGAAGCTATAGAGACTATCCGCGTTTGCTTAAGAAATTGAAGCAGATACCAAAGCATTATAATGAGATACAAGAAAACATTGCTAGGTTAGAGAATGAGGGAAGAATCTTTGTGATTCGACCAGAGGAGCCTGTACTAGTATCTCGTGTGGAGAAAGATGTTCAGAAACTGCGTGACTTGTATGAGATAGGCAAAACAATTGCAGATAAACGAATGGAGGATATGCTTGCGTATCTTAATGAATAATGTATTTACACACTAAGAAAGACAATCTTCATAGTTTAAATGTGGATTCACGGATTACAGATCTGCTCCCCAAATAAACCAGATGAAAGATTGCCTTTTTTCATTTCAAAATATTATATAACTGGTTAAGGTGTCATTTAGAGTAGGTAATTGAAAGATTCATAAGAAAAACTAGGTGAACACGTCAGCACGGTCATCCCAAACATTAGAATTAAGAAAGCATAATAGTAATATAAGAGGTAAGGAAAGTGATTGTTACCTAGGTGGTAACATGATAAAATAAAGATATTGCAATATGTAGTATAACAATGGAGGAAATGAAATGTTTGGCAAATTATTAAATCACCAAGTTAAGAATCAAGAAATTACAGTAGAATTCGAGAAAAAACAAAGCAAGATACATATTATTACGGATGAGATATGGAATGTATTTGCTTCTTTTGATAGTGAAGAGGAACCATCAGCAGCCATTGAAGGGAATAAACAAAGGGATACAGAATTTACAGTTGTCAAGAAGGACGAGTATCTTCAGATAGCAACTAAAAGTGTTATAGCTAATGTATATGATGATTTTAAAATAGATTTTTATAATGCAGAAGGAAAATTAGTCTGTGAAGATTATAGAGGAGAACGAGTAGTACGTAAAGGTGTAAGTGAAGAATTCATACAAATGGCTCTACTAGAAGGACATCAAGTTGAACAAAAGAAGGAACACTATAAGATTGAAGTCCTAAAGAAGATGCAGGGTGATGAAGCCTTTTACGGATTAGGTGATAAAACAGGTTTTCTTAATAAGCGTGGCTATGAATATGAGATGTGGAATTCAGATATTCCAGATCCACAAGTGGATTCTTTTAAGGCATTATACAAATCAATACCTTTCTATATTGCACTAAGAAAAGAGTGTGTATATGGTTTGTTCTATGATAACACATATCGTAGTTATTTTGATATGGGTAAAGAAAGTGATGAGTATTATTTGTTCGGTGCAGAACAAGGAAATCTTAATTATTATTACGTAGCTGGTGATAATATCAAAACTATAATTAAGAATTATACCTATCTGACAGGACGTACTTATGTACCACAAATCTGGACACTAGGATATCAACAATCAAGATGGGGATACGAATCGGAGAATCAAGTAAGGGAAATTGCAACGAACCTACGTAAATATGATCTTCCATGTGATGTTATACATCTTGATATTGATTATATGGAACGATTCAAGGTGTTTACTTGGAACAAGGAACACTATGAGGATCCAAAGAAATTAATTAAAGATCTTAAAGATGATGGATTTAAGATTGTAACCATCATTGATCCAGGAGTTAAGGTAGAAGAAGGATATTCTGTATATGAAGAAGGCGTGAAGAATGGATATTTTGCTACTGATAAAGATGGTGATATCTACGTGAATTCTGTATGGCCTGGAAAATCCGTATTCCCTGATTTCGGGAATGAAGAGGCGCGAACTTGGTGGGGGAATAATCATTCCTTCTTATTGGAACAAGGGGTTCGTGGTATCTGGAATGATATGAATGAACCTGCTAGTTTTGAAGGACAACTTCCAGATGATGTTGTATTCTCTGATGGAGTAAAGAAATCAAACCATGCAAAAGTCCACAATATCTATGGACATATGATGGCAAAAGCAACCTACGAAGGTTTAAAACGATTAGATGGAAGAAGACCATATGTAATTACAAGAGCTTGTTATGCAGGAAGTCAGAAGTATTCTACAGCTTGGACAGGAGACAATCATAGTATCTGGGCACATCTTAAGATGGCAGTACCGCAATTATGTAATCTAGGTTTAAGTGGTATGGCTTTCGTTGGTACCGATATCGGTGGATTTGGATCAGATGCTACCAAAGAATTATTATGTAGATGGGTACAAGTTGGCTGCTTCTCACCATTATTCCGTAATCATGCAGCGAAGGGAACAAGATTCCAAGAACCTTGGCAATTTGATGAAGAAACCCTTAATATCAACCGCAAATACATTAAATTACGTTACCGATTACTTCCTTACTTCTATGATTTGTTCTATCAGTCAGAAAGAGAAGGATTACCAATTGTTCGCCCATTAATTATGCATTATGAGAAAGATGAAGTTGCTAAAAACATGAATGAAGAGTTCTTGGTAGGGGAAAATGTACTGGTTGCTCCTGTGTTAGATCAAGGACAAACTTGCAAAATGGTTTATCTTCCAGAAGGAACTTGGTATGATTACTGGACTAAGGAGTTGGTACAAGGTGGAAGATATATCTTACGTGATGCACCATTAGATGTTTGTCCGATTTATGTGAAAGCAGGTGCGATTCTTCCAAATTATACTGAGCAAAGCTATGTTGGAGAGAAAGAGCAAGATACATTAATTCTTGATGTTTATCCTGGTGAAGGAAGCTATACACATTATCAAGACAATGGTGAAGATTTTGCTTACCAAGCTGGGGAAATTAATGAATTCCATATCAAAGTTAATAAGGATAATACTTGTACCATCAATCTTGTACAGGAAGGTTATGATGCTATCTATAAGACGGTTCGTGTAAATTGTTTAGATCATGTAGTAGAATTCAAAGTAAATGATATGGAACAAGTTAATGGTGGACGAGTTATAAAGGTTACGTTATAAGAATAGTCTCACTGTGATGGGGAAGGAGATTAGTTAACAAGTATGAAAGAAGCAATCTTAATAATTGAAGATGACATAGATTTATCTAATGTAATGAAAGATTTCATTGCCAATGATGGCTATGATGTTAGACAAGCGTTTACAGGGACAGAAGGTCTGAGAATGCTTGAAGATTGTGAACCTGCTCTTGTTGTACTAGATATTATGTTACCTGGAATTGATGGAATTGCTGTATGTAAGAAGATTAGGGAGGAGAAACACCTCCCAATCATTATTATCTCAGCTAAGAATTCTGACTATGATAAGGTATTAGCACTTGGAGTAGGTGCGGATGATTATATGACAAAACCATTTTCTCAGATCGAGTTAGTTGCTAGAATAAAGTCTCACCTAAGAAGAGTAACACAGTTTATTCCTGTTCAAGAGAGGAATAAGAGAAAGGAAAAATGTTTTGGTAACCTAAAAATATATAGTGATTCCTATGAAGTTACGATAGCGGGGAAGGCAATTGAGTTTTCGCCGAAAGAGTTTCAGGTTCTTGATTTCTTATCCGATTATCCTTCGAGGGTGTTTACCAAGGACCAAATTATCAGTCAAGTCTGGGGGTACTCAGATTTTATAGATGATAATACAATTGCAGTATATATTGGTAGAATAAGAGAAAAGTTAGCAAAAGAAGAGGCAAGTTATATTAAAACCGTGTGGGGAGTCGGTTACAAATGGGAAGGTTAACGATTAAACAGAGAATTATTGCTTATTCTGGCACAATTATATTAGGAGTGATTATACTTTGTGGGCTAATTATCTATCTGGTTAATAAAAACCAGGACGTATTGATTCATAATCGGGCGCGTGTATTGATGAATAACAGTATCTATGAAGTGAATCAAGGAGATTATACGTCCTTGGAAGAATATTCATACCTTGTCATTAACCTTAGTGGAGAAGTGATTCATTCAAATAAAACAAAGGATTTGGAGCAAAGCCCCATTGATATGAAGACAGTAACAGGAAATTCTTATGGAAGCCAGAAGAATGAGAACTATGTCTATAGTTCACCCGTACTTGAGAATGAGTTACAGACAGGGACGATTTTTGTTCAGATTCCATATAAGAAACTTATTGAGAAGCCATATTACCTCATAGGAATTATGGTGGCGGTAGGCATAATCCTATTGATTACAATATTGCACTTTATTCGTTTCTTAAATCAGGATATCTTGGTACCGATTCGTCAAGTACACCTTTCTACGAAGAAGATTCGTCAAGGTAACTTACTTGAAAGAGTGCAGTATGACTATGATGGTGAAATCGGTACGTTATGTCACGACTTTGAGGGGCTAAGAGATGAACTAGCCTATTCTATTCAAAATGAAAAACGTTTGAAGGAGAAGGAAAAATTATTATTAGCATATATATCCCATGACCTTCGAACACCCATTGCTACTATATCTGGTTATGTGGAAGGAATTCATACCGGTCTTGTAAAAGGAGAACGAGTACAAGAGTATACATCTATCATTCTAAAGAAAGTTACAATGTTGAATGGTTTGATTGATGATATACTAGAGCATTCGAAAGCACAATTATACGAATTCGATATACAGAAGGCAGAATGTTATTCAAAAGAGTTCTTCACCAGTATCGTTGAGGAATCATGGGAGGATGCGAGGAAGAAAGGGTTAGAATTTAAATACACGGAGATTCCTAATGTTCTTCTTAGTATTGATCAGAAGCGAATTCGTCAAGTCTTGCAAAATCTAATAGGAAACGCAATGAAATTCACGGATAAAGGAACCATCTCCATACTATTTCGTTATGAAGATGGTAAGTTATTTATAGCTGTTCACGATACAGGAATAGGAATACCTGCTACAGATCAAGCAATGATTTTTGAAGCATTCTTTCGTGGTGAAAAGGCAAGAACCCTCAATGTTCCTGGTTCAGGCTTAGGTCTTAGTATTGCCAAGTATATTGTGACACAACATGGTGGTAGAATCTACTGTGACAGTATTCTGAATGAAGGTACCACCTTGGAGTTTTATATTCCAGTTGCATAAGTGATTGAAACGAGAGGCTATTGCAAAATTTATATCTTCGCATAAGGAACGCTTTCACATACCAACAAAAAAACAATCTTCACGAATCATCTGGACAGACAATTTGTTGAAGTTTGTTTTTTTGATGTTGCATTTTAATGCATTAATAATAATGTTACAGTTGATAGTTTATATAAATCCCCTCAGATGTATAGTTTACCAACCTTGTTCCTTTAAGAAATCGTATACAATGGATTTGCGCTCTTTCTCCTTATCAGCCGTATACTTCCCAAGGTTTAATTCTGCATATATATGGCCATCTGCCATATATAATAGACGAGTTGCACGAGTTGCGGCCTTTAGGTCATGGGTAACCATTACAATGGATTGACCTTGTTCATTTAACTTCGTTAGGCTGTCGAGAACCTGACTGCCAGTAGATGAGTTAAGTGCTCCGGTAGGTTCGTCACCGAAGATAATCCTAGAACCTCCAATTAAGGCACGACAGATGGCAACACGTTGCTGCTGTCCTCCAGACAGTTCACTTGGATACTTATCTTTTTCCTCTAATAGCCCAAATTGATCTAATAGGGATAGTGCTTTCTTATTGATTTTCTCTTTCGTGTCTGTTCCATATCCGATATAGGTTATGTTTTCAAGTGTAGTTAAATCATGAAGTAAATTCATACTCTGAAAGATGAAAGATACCTCCATTTTACGAAACTTGCTTAGTTCCTTTTCGGACATATTCATAATATCTTTACCAAGGATTTTAACAGTACCACTTGTTGGGCGATCCATAGAGCTTATGGAATAAAGTAAAGTTGATTTCCCACTTCCACTACTACCCATAATAACAGTAAAATCACCTTCATAGATTTCCAAGTCAATGTTTTTAAGAACATTCAATCCGGTTTTTCCTAAGATATAGGTTTTACATAATTGTTTTGTTTCTATTATTATATTTCTCATATTCATATTCCTTTCATACTTTGTGTATCAAAGACTAAAAGCAAAACTCTTAAAATGTAAACTTACTTCTTGCCTAATTCACTATGACTAAAAAACGGTAGTGTAGTACTTAGGTGTGTAACGTGTTTTGTGTCATAGTGCATTAGGCAAGAAGTTGTGTAAATAAAGTTTGAGTTTTGCAGTAACAATTAAACCTTTATTCCTCCATTAGCTTCTTAGGTGAGATGTGACGAATCATCAAACTAAGGAAAATTGTTATAATAGTAATCACTATAAGTCCGATTCCCATAAACATGCCTGTGGGTACAAGTTTAGTTTGGTAAGCATCTACGGTAAGAATGGATTGAAAGATACGTGCATTAAACAATTGATTCAATAGAAGTGCGAATAAGACCCCTATTATACTTAAAATTAAAATACGAAATACATTTCTTCTAATAATATAAGAATTAGTAAATCCAAAGGCTTTCATAATACCAAAATTCTTCTGTTGCTCATTATTGTTCATGATTATTAGATTAATAATATTTAGCAATGTGAAGCTACAGAAGATACCGATGATAATCATAGTAACTGGCGTCATAATTGACATAATGGATTGTTTTATATTATCTACGATGTCCTTCATAGTACCATAACGATATTCAGGAAAGGTATTTTTAAAATCGTCTTCGAATACTTTGGAATCAGCAGGGTTCTTTAAGTTAATTCCAATGGAGGTATGATAATTTTCTGCAGGGAATTCCGCTAAAGCATCCGTAACGAAAGCAAGACAAGGTGTCATCATGGAATGAAATATACCAGTGATTAGGTAAGTATCGGTGGAATTATCGATGGTAAGTGATATGTTGTCTCCAATTGTATAGTTACTATCTTTTAATGTGGTAGAATCAAGGGCAATTTCATTCTTATTCTGTGGTGCGCGTCCTTTTGCGTATTTGATTCCAGTAAGTTCGTAATCATACGTGTTCAGGGCTAGGATATTAGCATATTTAACATTAATACTTGGATCCTCGCATGAGACTTGCAGATCAGCATAGGTAGCTCCGGTACCAGTGATATAGCTATCTACATAGGGACTATTCTTAACATAATTCAGCAAATCTTCTGGGATTGCCGAGTTATCTTTACTTAAGAAACAGTTACTTTTTGGCTGTGCAACCCATGCGGTGGCATTATCCTCCATATGATCGAATGCATTGCACATATTAATTAGCATCGTTCCAATATAGAAGGAAAATGTAACGACGATAATAACGAGTAAGGAGCGATTGCGGTATTTGAAGATATCATTAATTGCCATGCTGAATGAGGAGTGTGCATTCTTGATTATAGATTTCTTAAGTTTAGCTTTGGTTGACGTTATTCCAACATGGAAGGCATCTACAGGAGATATTTTGCCAATTCTTCTTAAGGCAAGATAGATGCTGGTTAGTAGCAAAAGCGTGGTAAAGAGAATAACGAATAAAACGCGGGATATAGAAGAGGTACTTAGATGATAAGAACCCATATATTCCATTACAATATTACCGATGAAGATGGATACTGGAAGACCTAGGAGTGCACCAATAATAATGGAGAGTACTCCTACAGCTGAATACGCTTTCATATAAAAACCCATTATTTTGGTAGTAGAGAATCCAACGGATTTGTAAGTTCCAATTGCTCCGTATTCATTCAAGATTGTATTTCGAATGAAGAAAAGTACAATAATGATAGTAATGAGAAACATGAATAGGGAGGTTAATGTTCCTAATTTGGATACTAAGGAAGTCATTAAAGTTGCTCTGATTTTCAGATCATTCAATGTAGATTTTAATATAGCATAATGATCTCCAGTATAATGATCTTCAATACACTGGCTTAGTGTATCTATGTCTTGGTCGGAAATTATACTTATGAATTCCAAAGGTTGCCTACTCTCAAACATGCTATTATCCGCTTTATTGAAGTAGATGAATGCTCCAGTGCTCATGGATACAGGCTTGGTGTTATCATTCACAAGGGCAGATACCGTGAGCTCGTTGGAAGTCCCCTTTATTGTAAATGTGTCCCCTACTTTAATGTCATGATTATCGGCTACTATTTTTTGAACCCATACTTCACCCGGAGCAGGAGAATTTGCAGTCGTGTTACTTGAGACAACCTCCATCTGATAAGGCATACGATTGGTATCTTCTAGTTCTAGTGCAAAGAGCGGGGTGATGTAATCACTCACCAAAGTTTCGTTGTGATACATCGGTAACGAATCAATAACGTAACCATTGTAGGTTGTTAAAGTAGCGGTAGAATCCTGTTCCTTTAATAGAGGACGAATATAGTCGCTCGTTCCACCTGTTGCATAGAGGAATAAATCAGAATTATATTCTCTGGAAAATTGTTCTTTAGTATATTGTTCAACTTCAATGCTAAAGCTTAGACAAGCGGATAACAACATAGCAGCAAAAGCAAGAATAAGACCAAGTACAATAAATTGAATTTTCTTTTTCTTTAATTTCTTAATCCACATAACAACTATTCCTTTCGTTTTATTTACTTATATTTTAATAAGTATTCCTATAACGCTAATGACGAAATTCTAAATAAATTCTTACAGTTAACTCATGTATGAATATTCAATTTAATAGAGAGATGATAGTATTATATTGGCTAATTATGTATAATGAAAGTATAACATATTACAAAGGGGAGGTCTCCATGAGATACAAGTGTTTAATCGTAGATGATGAGGTTGAGTTAGCACAGAGTACAGCGGAGTATTTTAATCTGTTTGATATTTTAACTACATATGTAACGAATTATGAGGATTGTTTAACATTTTTTAAGGATCATAGCGCAGATGTTATCTTACTAGATATTAATCTGGCAGATGCATCTGGCTTCAATCTCTGTAAGAGGTTGCGAGAGACGATTGATGTACCGATTCTGTTTGTTAGTGCAAGGACCAGTGATGATGATATTCTAATTGCCTTGAATATAGGCGGGGATGATTATATAACAAAACCATATACACTAAGCGTATTATTAGCAAAAGTAAAGGCTATTATAAAACGATATTCTTCAACGCTTGAACAAAAAGAAGTAGAAGAAACGTGTTATACGAATGGAACGCTCACTATTAATTATCAGTTAGGGAAAGTGTATCTTGATGGTAGGGAAGTTCCTTTTAAGGCAATGGAATATCGTTTGTTATGCTATCTAATTCGTAATAGAGGTAGAATTATTAGTAAAGAAGAATTGTTTCGTGAGGTTTGGGGAGATGCCATAACGGGTGATGGAACATTGAATGTACATATACGATATCTTAGGGAAAAGATTGAAGAAAATCCCAATGAACCAAGTCATATAAAGACTGTTTGGGGAAGAGGCTATATATATGAAGAGTAAGAGGCTCATTCTAATTATATTTGCAATCTATGTAATCTTTAGTGGAATCTTATTATTACAGAACAATAAAGTAGTGGATAACCACTTTAAAGTAATTGATGTGAATGATTTGGTTCGCACTATTGAGGAGAATTGGGATAAGGCAGGGATTGGTGATGAGAAGAGTAGACGCATTACTGAATTAGCTGATACATATAATATGGGAGTAGCAGTGTTAGATTTATCAGGTATGTGTTTATATAAAACGAAGGGGATGAATCAGGATTCTATAAAAGCGGCCATTGAACATGGTGATACGATAATGGATTTGTGTAACGATGGAAGTATAGAAGGAAAGATAATACTATCTAATCTAAATATGGAAAGTCAGATGCAGCAGACACATATTAGTAGAATGATTATATTCAGTACAACTTTGGTTGGTATATGTCTAATTCTATATATGCTATATCTTGATCGTAAAGTGATTGCACCGTTTCAGAAATTAAATCGATTTGCAAGGAATGTGGCAGCAGGAAATCTAGACACCCCATTAGAGATGGATCGGGAGAATATATTCGGGGCTTTCACAGAGAGCTTTGATATTATGCGAGAACAACTATATCAAGCAAGAGAAAAAGAAAGAGAAGCGAATGAGAGTAAGAAAGAATTAGTTGCCTCTCTTAGCCATGATATTAAGACACCATTAGCGTCAATACGAGCCATGTCTGAGCTGTTAGAGATCACACTTCATGAACCAAAACAGCTTGAGAAAGTACAAGCAATACAAAAGAAAGCGATTCAAATTGAACAACTAACGAACAATCTTTTTCATTCTACCTTAGAGGAATTACAGACACTTAAAGTTAATGTTAAAGAAGAGGAGAGCTTAATACTAGATGATATTATTAGTACGACAGATTATCGACACTTAGTAGCGAATAAGCATATATGTGAATGTATTATCTGTTGTGATCGATTAAGGCTTGAACAGGTTTTTGATAATGTTATTGCGAATTCATATAAGTACGCAAATACTAAAATTGATATAGTAAGCAGACTCACAGAGTATACCTTAGAGATCAGGGTTAGAGATTATGGACAGGGAGTATCAAGTGATGATGTACCACTACTCACTAGGAAGTTTTACCGAGGCAAGAATGCGGAAGGTAAGATGGGAGCAGGAATTGGATTATATATGTCCCATTATTTTATGGAACAGATGGGTGGTACTCTAATTGCCAATAATTTTGAAGAGGGATTTGAGGTTGTAATTGAGATTCCTCTTACAATGATAAAGTAGATGGAATGAAATATTTATATAGAAATGGTTATAAAGAACTATAATAAAGACGGTATAAGGATAACTTAAAAACACGATAATCTTTGACAATTATGTTCAAGGGAAAGTGTACTGTAAGTTGTCCTTATTTTCTTGAATAGTTTCGCTGTGGGTTCAGATTGGTATTATCAAACGAATTAAGGATTAATTAAGGTATACATAAAGACTGTTAAGTATTGCATCTGCTAAGATAAGGGAGTAGAAACAGAAAGCTTGCAGCTAATATAGAAGGAAGAGAGGATTATAAGTAATGAATAAGGTGATTGAAACTAAGAAATTATGTAAGACATTTTCCAATGGGGGTATACAACAACATATCTTGAAGAATGTAGATATTGAAATCTATGAAGGAGATTTCACTGTAATCATGGGAGCGTCTGGTGCAGGTAAATCTACTTTGCTCTATGCACTGTCTGGAATGGATAAACCAACGCTTGGAGAGATCTATTTTTGTGGAGAAGAGATTAGTAAATACACAGATGATAAGTTAGCAGTGTTCCGAAGAAAAAACTGTGGCTTTATCTTTCAACAAATCTATATGATGGATAAGATGAGTTTATTAGATAATGTTTTAGCTAGTGGGTTATTAGTTGCTAAGAATAAGAAGGAAGTTACCAAAAGAGCTGTTGAGTTATTCAACAAAGTTAATATGGAAGAAATAACGTACCGAAAATTTGCCTCCCAGATTTCAGGTGGAGAAGCACAAAGAGCTGGAATTGTTCGCGGGTTAATTAATAAACCAAGTGTATTGTTTGCAGATGAACCAACAGGAGCATTGAATTCATCAAATTCGGCTGCAGTATTGGATGTATTCACTGACTTTAACAATGAAGGACAGAGTATTGTTATGGTAACACACGACCTTCGCTGTGCCTTACGTGGAAATCGAATTATCTATCTAAAGGATGGTCAAGTAGCTGGAGAATGCTTGCTAGAACCATATAAACCAAAAGATGTAGCCCGCCGTACTAAGCTAGATGACTTCTTAAAAGAGATGGGTTACTAAGAGGGGATAGTGTGAAAGATGCAACTTTCACACGCAAATTTGTGCCTGCAGCCCAAAGTTTGCAGGCTATGGAAAGGCATGGTTATTAATATGAATAAATTTATAATTATTACTGCTGCCAAGTTTCGAAAGAACAAGGGACAGTATATTACATTTGCTATTATTTTATTTATAGCTGCAGCAATGTTAAACCTAGGTTTGGTAATTCAGATGAATTTTAGACAGTCTTTTACAGACAAATGGATTGATTATAATACAGCTGATGTTACTACTATAATGATGAAACAAGATTATTCAGAGGATTATTATAATAAAATTAAGAATATTAAGGAAGTAGATTCCATTGAGAAACGTGACTGTATCTTAATGGAAGGTTCCTATAAATTAAATGGTTCTGAATTTAGTATGCCTAATGTATTCTATAATTTTGATGATACGATTAACATATCAAAATTAGGAATCATTGAACAAAAAGATATTACTAGTGATATGCCTGCTTATGTTTCATACTATCTTAAACATTCCGGTTATAAAATAGGTGATGAGTATGTATTTAACTCAAACAATATGAAATATAGGTTTACCATAGTTGGATTTGTTGAAGATATGACATTTGGAACACAGAGTCTTTCAAAACTTGGGATATATCTTCCAAGTGAGTCATTTAAACAGTTAAAAGATTCTATAGATTCCTCAAATTATGCAGTTTCTATTGGAACAACACTTACCGATCGTAGTCAGAGTAAAGAAGTAGCATCTAGAATAACCGATATGTTAACAGGCAAAATGACTGCGACGTACTCTTGTAGCTATTACGATTATTGTAAACAGGTTCGAACAATGACTGCAAGTGTAGGCGGAATGATTTTTATCGCGTTCTCATGTATTATTGTTATTGTAAGTATATTGATTAGTCAATTCCGTATTAATAATGACATCGAAGAAGAGATGCAGAATATGGGGGTTATGAAGGCTCTTGGATATAAAGGAAACCAGATTATATTCTCTACGATATTTGCTTATGTTGTAATCGCAGGTTTGGCGTCTGTTATAGGTGTCGGCCTGTCTTATGTAGCATTACCAGTTTTACAACAAGGATTTGATGCGCAAACAGGATTTGAATGGATTCAAAGTTTTGATTTTATCGCAGCGCTAATTACGGTTGTAATAATTACATGCCTAATTATCCTAGCCTCCTATCTAACGGCTAGAAAGATACGTAAATTACAGGCAATTATGGCTCTTCGCGGAGGCGTGAAAACACATAATTTTAGGAGAAATTATTTTCCTATCGATCGTTCGAGGGGAAACGTTAATTATCTATTAGCGATTAAGGATTTATTCGCCAATGGTAAGAAGAATTTATTATTATTATTAGTAATTATGGCGACTACATTCACAGCTATATTCGCTGGAACAATGTATTATAATATTGCAATTAAACCACAAGCTTTTATTGAAGCGTTATGTGAAACAATGCCTTCTGTAAGTTTTTTTGTGGCTGATTCCGAGGATACTTCACTTTTTGATGAGATTAGCAAGGATAAGAATGTGAAATCAGTACTTTACTATGATTCTGCCAAAGTGATCATTAATCAAGAAGAGATTAGAGCATTCATTACAGATGATTATTCCAAGATGGATTATTCCATTTGCTATGAAGGTAGAGAACCGGCTCATAATAATGAGATTGCTATTGGAAATTTCATCGCTGACTCAGGTAAATACAAGATAGGTGACAGTATTTCAGTAGGGTACGGATCAAATAAGGAAGACTTTATGATTACAGGATTCATGCAGTCTGTTAATGAACAAGGAAACTGTATCGAGTTAACAACGGATGGTATTATGAGGTTGAATGATCAGTTTAAAAAGACCGAATTAAACATCTATCTCGATGATGAATCGGATACAGAAGTATATATTAAAGATATGCAGACAAAATATCCGAATCAGATTCTTTCATTTGTTGACGGAGTAAAAACGATGGAAGGTGCGATGCAGGTTTTTGTAAATATTGCATCAATTATGGCAATTATTATTATCATTATAACAATTCTTTTAATTGCTCTTATCCTATTCATTCTTATTAAAACAGTTATTCATAACAATAAAATGAATCTTGGAATATTAAAGGCTGTCGGCTATACAACAAGGCAATTACGGCTACAAACCTCATGGAGTCTAATGCCAGTTGTGGGTATTGGAGTTATGATAGGAGCAATCTTAAGTTATTTAACAATGAACAACGTTATTATTATATTATTTCGTGTTTTAGGAGTGATGAAACTTGGTTTTCTTATACCAATACCAATGGTTATTATTACAGCAATAGCAATGATGATTATTTCGTTCTTATTCGCGTTTAGTTTATGTGGTAGAATACGTAAGATCTCTGCTTATGAGCTGATAAGTGAATAAAGTGTAAAAACCCCTTTTTTTCGGCTGTTTATCTTAAGTTTTATGGAAGAATTTTCTTGACATTTAAAAATGCTCCTAATATAATCTACTTAAGTGTATTTTAATTTATATAAGAACTACATGTGCTTAAGGGGTCCCAAATTTTATACGATATAACTTCTTCGAGGGGGAAGTTTAATAGCCAAAAGGGGGATAATTGTGGCGCAGAAAAAAGGATTAATCTTAAATGAGTTTGATGGTCATTCGATTGTAGATGCACTTAGTAATGCATTTGAGATTAAAAAAGAAGATACGGACCAGCCATATCAATTTTTAGAAGCATCGGGCTCTTTAGTAATAAAGCAGAGTTTAGCAGAAGAAAAAGAAGAGACTATGGCTGTAGAAGAAGAAACGTTATCGATGTTAGAAAAATTACTTCGATAATAGTTAATACTATATCATGATGAGATAAGCATGATATAGGAATCTTGAACAGGAGAGGGAGAGGTTTATGTTTAACTTATTAAAGAATTATTCGTATTATGATGATTATTCTTATTATTATCGAGATATGCTTTATGATACTGATTCGGCAGCATTGGGTTTAGCTTTTATCGTAGCATTAGTAGTTTCTATTATTGTTTATTTTACGTTTCTATCAAAACGTAACGAAGGCCGATTCACTGGATTTACAGGCTGGCTTTACGAAGTATTGAGTTTTGGTAAACTTATAATTGAAGCTTTACTGAAGATTTGTTATATGTTTATTACGATATTTATATCGATTATTTCAATAGTACATATGAAGTATTCCTTTATTGAAGGATTGCTACTGTTAATTGTACTTAATTTATTAATCCGCGTTGGTTATGAGTGTTTATTAATGATTGTTATGATTTGCAAGAATATCAAGGAAATTAACAGTAAGTTAAAAGACCAAAAAAACGATAACAATCTTATGAATGGCGGAAGAAGCAGCTATAATATGCCACCTCAGCAACCATATGGACAATCCACTCACGGTCAACAGCAATCCTATGCGCAACCAACAATGAATCATCAACCAATGGGAATGCAACAACCAACAGGAATGCAACAACCAATGGGAATGCAACAACCTGCAGGAATGCAACAATCAGCAAATATGCAACAATCGATGGGGAATCAGTATCAAGGATCAAATGGCCCAATGGGATCAATTGATCAACCTGTAGATCAAAATCAAGCAAGACCACAAGATATTAGTAAGCAAGAAGAGCTACCAAAAGTTCAGAATGTGAAATATTGTTTAAAGTGTGGATGTGTTGTTGAACATAATGATGTATTCTGTCCAAACTGTGGAACAAAAGTAGTAGAATAGAAAAGTACTGTTGTAATATAGTTCTTTAAAAGTAAAAGACAATCTTAATAATTTTTATGAGGATTCACGGATATTTCATATCAGTGTTCCGCTAAAAATTAGGAAAGATTGTCTTTTTTATGTCGCATTGAATGCATTTATAATCTGGGAATTGAAGAAGTTAATTTTGTTTTGCAGCGACTTCTGTTAATCAGTCACCTTTGCTACATAATGGATTACTTCTTTCTTCAAAGAAAGCATTATTGTCTGGATTAATTGACGAACTTATGAAATCTTTCATTCTGGAATCTACTTGATTATTCCCAGTATTGTTTTTGGAGGTAGAATTGGTTGTTTTATTACTGGTAGTCTTTTTTTTCTGATCCATATCACACGTTTCCTTTCTTGGTTGGCTATTTACAACAATATGCATATAGATTAAATCGGAACGTTCAATCTTGTATCGTTCTTAGTTTTCTCTTTCTAATCAAAAATATTCGCACATATAATAAATCTCGTTGAATTATCTTATTAAATTGCATAAATAATGCTTACAGCTGACAAGACAGCTAACTTGACAAAAAGATAATAATGTGTAACAATACGTGTTAAAGAATTAAAAAGTATCAATAGATCTAAGGTTGAAAGTATTTAAATATTATGAAGGGAGCCATGCGTTGCTTTCTTTCAACCTATTTGTATTAGCAGTATTAAAGGCAAGCTAGTTATATGCATGGGAGTAAGTATGGAAGAGTTAGTAAAACAGTTAATAGAGTTAAAAAAAGAGAGAAATGCAGTTATATTGGCACATTATTATGTAAGTGATGAGGTCCAAGCTGTTGCAGATTATATAGGTGATTCCTACTATCTTAGTAAGATCGCTACTACAGTAAAAGAAAAGACGATTTGCTTTTGTGGCGTGCAATTCATGGGGGAAAGTGCCAAATTATTAAATCCTGAGAAGACTGTTGTTATACCTGATAAGAATGCAGATTGTCCAATGGCACATATGGTTGATATAGACCGAATTAAGAAAGTACGAGAAGAATATGAAGATGTAGCAGTAGTTTGTTATATTAATTCCACAGCAGAATTAAAACAATATGCTGATGTATGTGTAACCTCAGCCAATGCGATGAAGATAGTTCATTCCTTGCCAAATAAAAACATTTTTTTCATTCCAGATGAACATCTTGGAAGATATATAGCTAGTAAATTACCTGAGAAGAATTTTATCTTTAATGATGGTTTCTGTCACGTACATACAAGTATTACTGCAGAGAATGTGAAAAAGGCGAAAGAAGCAAGACCAGATGCGAAGGTCCTTGTGCATCCAGAATGTAAATTAGAAGTACTTGAATTAGCGGATTATATTGGCAGTACATCAGGGATTATTGATTATGCTACAGGTAGCGAGGATAAAGAGTTTCTTATCTGTACAGAGATGGGAGTATTCTATGAATTGAACAAGAAAAATCCAGACAAACGATTCTATTCTGTTGGGCATAGACAATTCTGTCCTAACATGAAATTAATTACATTAGATAAAGTAGTCCGTTGTCTAAGGGAAATGACACCTGTGATTGTACTTGACGCTGATAAAGCGGATAAAGCGAAAGCTCCACTAGACAGGATGCTTGAGTTATCGTAAAAAGTAAAAGCAATTAATTAAGCGGAGTCAAAAGGTCTTAACAACGTTGAAGATGAATAGTAGAGAATAATTATTTATCCAATGACTAACGTGCGGAAGGAGTATGATTGTAATATGTTGCAGAATAAATATCAAGTAATAGTTGTTGGAACTGGTGCAGCAGGGCTGTATGCTGCGCTTTCTTTGCCAGAAGATACACAGATTTTGATGATAACAAAAGATGCTATACAAAATAGTGATTCATACTTGGCACAAGGTGGAATATCGGTATTAAAAGATGAGGAAGATTATGCATCTTATTTTGAAGATACTATGCGTGCGGGGCACTATGAGAATAATACAGAATCTGTTCATGTGATGATAGAATCATCAAGAGCGATTATAAATAAGCTATTAGGTTATGGTGTAGAATTTGATTGTTATGAAGATGGTAGTTTTGCATACACAAGAGAAGGAGCACATTCGACTTATCGAATTCTTCGTCATGATGATATGACCGGGAAGGAGATAACTAGCAAGTTAATTATGCAAGTTAAGAAACGCCGTAATATAGAAGTGATGGAGTACACTACAATGATTGATTTGATTACAAACAGTAAAACTTCATCGGTTTGCGAAGGAATTGTAATTGAGGAATCTAGCGGGGAGATTAAGAATGTTTATGCCGATGCTGTAATATTGGCCACAGGGGGAATTGGTGGATTGTTCCAGAACTCTACGAATTACTCACATATTACAGGAGATAGCTTTGCTATTGCCTTGCGACATAATGTAGAATTACAGGATATTCACTACATACAGATTCATCCAACCGCATTGTATACGAAGAAAAAGGGACGCAAATTCTTGATGTCAGAATCCTTACGTGGGGAAGGTGGAGTTCTACTGAATAGTAAAGGTGAGCGTTTCGTAAACGAATTATTACCTAGAGATGTAGTAACCGCTGCGATTAAAGAGGAAATGGAAAAAGAGGGGACGGACCACGTTTACTTGAATATTTCTCATCTACCAGAAGATATCATTATAAAGAGATTTCCGAATATCTATCAGAGATGTTTAGAAGAAGGATATGATTTAACGAAGGAACCAATTCCAGTTGCACCAGCGCAACATTATCTTATGGGAGGGATTAAGGTTGATACAGAAGGTGCAACCACATTAAAGAATCTATATGCGGTTGGGGAAACAGCTTGTAATGGTGTTCATGGGGCAAATCGTTTGGCAAGTAACTCTTTATTAGAGAGCCTTGTGTTTGCAGAGAGAGCAGCAGGTAAGATTATTAAGGAACAGCAAAGAGAAAATAATGTAGAGTTTCAATCACAAGAACTAAAGAATACGGTAGAGACTCAGGTGTTAGATGATTATAAACGATACGAATTATTCAGACAACTAATCTGGAAAGAAATTAAACGAGAGGATGAGACGTTCTATGTTAGATGGTGTAACAATGCAAGTTAATATAGATGAATATCTAAAGAATGCTTTGAAAGAAGATATAACAAGCGAAGATGTAACAACGAATTCCGTTATGAGGACATATAAGAAGGGGAGTGCTCAGTTAATCTGTAAAGAAGATGGAGTAATATGTGGCCTTTCGGTATTCGCTAGAGTGTTTGAATTGCTTGATAGTAGAGTAATCTTTGAAACCACGTATCATGATGGAGATGTGATGAAGAAAGGTGACTTAATTGGAACGGTAACAGGTGATATACGAGCACTGCTATCGGGAGAAAGAACAGCCCTTAATTATCTTCAAAGAATGAGCGGTATTGCTACTTATACCAATGAATATGCAAAGGAATTAAAAGAATATAAAACGACACTTTTGGATACCAGGAAGACAACACCAGGTATGCGTCCTTTTGAAAAATATGCAGTTCGTATAGGGGGAGGATCAAATCATAGATATAACTTATCCGATGGAATTCTATTAAAGGATAACCACATAGGAGCAGCAGGTAGCGTTACAAAGGCAGTGGCTATGGCTAAAGAATATGCACCTTTTGTTCGTAAGATAGAAGTAGAGGTAGAGAATCTAGACATGGTAGCAGAAGCAATTGCGGCAGGAGCGGATATTATTATGCTGGATAATATGGATAATGAAACCATGAGAAAAGCGGTTGAGATAATAGGTGATAAAGCAAAGACAGAGTGTTCTGGTAATGTCACAAAGGAACGATTACGTGAAATCGCTGAAATTGGAGTTGATTTTGTATCGTCAGGTGCACTAACTCATTCAGCACCAATTATAGATTTTTCTCTTAAGAATCTAAAACCAGTAGAGTAGGTTAATCAATAAAAAGAGGTTGTTGCAAAAATAGTTTGAATATCTATATCATATCTTTGTGGTATGGGAAAACAAGCTATCTGCAACAGCCTCTTTTTACTTAGATAACTCTACGAGCATCTTTAATCTGATTTCTTTTATGATTGTCTAGTAACATTCTAGCGTAATGTTCCAGATCTCTATGTTTTTTCTTAACCAATTCATGACCGATTTCAAGGAGGCGATCAATTGCCTCTTTGGAAGTATCATCCATTGAAGGAACATTCTCTTTCACGTTAGCCACCACTCGTAAATACTGGTTTGAGACACCTAGAGTGGAGTATAACTTATTCAATTGATAATCAACGGTTTGTTCACTTGCATCCATTAAGACATCTAGAAGCGGAAAAGCCCAATTAATAGCACCCCAATGTTTTACTTTATTATAGTCATAAGATTTGGCAGAATATACATTACCAATGGAAAGAACCATAGTATCGGTTATGTTCTTAGTACGTTCTAGTTTTAGAGCTTCAATAAGGGCACATAAAGAAGGATTGTTAGCGAAAACTCCACCATCGACTAAACAGTCTTCACAAGAATCATGTGATTTGATGCAGCTTGGCGGGAAGAAAGTTGGAGCAGCGGTTGAAGCAAGTACAGCATCCGCTAGGTTAAAATTACGATCTTCTGATTTAAGACTTGATAAGGAGTTGAAGAAGAGAGAATCTCTTGTAGTCATATTGTATGATGTTAGTAGGCATGGCTTAAGTAACTCGGCAGTTTTCACGGAGCCAAAATATGAATTAAGTTCAGCTACTAATGCTTTGTTCTTATATTTAGGGCCAATTAAGCCACCAAGTGTGCGTAATTTATGTAAGGGATTAGTCTGGAACATAGTTTTACCTTTGGTAAGATACAGGTTTAATGCATCAGAAGCTGTATATTTAGGACGATTACGATCGTTTGGACATAACAATAATGCTGCTAGAATTGAGCCTGTACTTGTACCAGCAATAAGATCAAAGTAATCAACTAGATATACGGTATTTGCACCAGTGTATTTCTTGATGATATCTTCTAATTCGATTAAGACCAGTGCGGATACAATTCCCTTCATTCCTCCACCATCGATAGATAAAATAGTTGTACTCATATATACACCTGCCTTTTTCTTTAATACTATAATATATGAAAAAACAGATATTTATATGAGTACAGTTGGAATATGGTTATAATTCTGACTTATTTAGTTGAGATGACTATATATCAAGATTTGCTTTTTGACCTTTTTGTCCACGTTTTCGTGTACGAACTTTCTTAGCACTTAGTGTCTTATTATTATAAGTGAAGGATTCTAAATTAGAATCTTGAGCGCTTGCATATACTACGTAGTCGCCGTTATCAAGAGCAATTGCTTTGACACCACGGCTAGATTTCTTAAGTTCGGAAACCTCTTCAAGTAGGAAACCTAGAGAAGTACCTTTTTCAGTTAACAAGATTACCTTCATGGATTGCGATAATATATCGTGTGCAGTTAAAACGGTTATGGAGACTAATATATCATCAGCATCTAATTTCGTAGAAGCAATCGTAGAGCGGATTGTTTCAAATTCAGCTCCTGAGACTTGTTTTATGAAACCGTTCTTCGTTGTAAATAATAGTTGTGACTCGAATAATTCTTCGAAAGAAGTGTATAGTAAAATGTCTTCCTTATCTACCTTACACAACGTCTGGATAAGAGCACCTTTATCCTTCGTTTTACCTTTTGGAATAGCACTTGCTTTGATTTGGTACATGTTACCTTGTGCTGTGAATAAGCATAGTTTATCGGTATTCTTCATCTGAATAATATGAGCATATTCTTTTAGGGTTTCTTCAGAAGCACGGGTATAACTTGCGGAATCTAGAGATTTGGTATAGCCGAATTTATCAATTAATACATAGATATCTTCCTCTTTGAATTCTTCCACATATCCCGTGTTCTCAGTGTTTTCAAGCATGGTGCGTCTAGGTAGGGTAAATGTCTTCTTATACGCCTTTAATCTAGCTTTGATTACAGCAAAGAGAGCATTCTTATCAGAGAGCACTCTTTGATATTCTGCAATATTAGCAAGAAGAGTATCATTTTCTTCATGTAATTTAAGAATCTCTAGTCCGATTAATTTGCTAAGAGGCATAGCAAGAATTGCATCTGCTTGACGTTCCGTGAAGGATAATGTCTTAGCTTCTTTTTCACTTGCTTTTGTTTTGAACGTAATATCAGTGGTATCACCTGTTATCAAACAACCTTTTGCTTGCTTGATAGAACTACTTCCTCGTAAAATCTCAATAATTAAATCGATAACATCAGTAGCTTTGATTAAACCATCCACAATTTCCAGTCTGTTTTGTGACTTTTCAAGTAGATGTTGATACTCTTTTGTGTATAACTCTTCTTGGAAGGTTACGAATTCCCCAATTAAAGTTGGAAGATTGAAGATGATTGGTTGTTGTTCTTTAACCGCGAGTAGATTAACACCATAAGTATCCTCAAGCGCTGATTTTTTATATAGGCCATTCAATAAGTTTTGGATATTGCGGTCTTTCTTTACTTCGATAACAATACGAATACCTTCTTTTGAAGATTCATCACGTACGTCATAGATTTCATCAAAGACTTTGTCCTTCATTAATCCAGCTAAGGTTTCAACTAATTTGCTTTTATTACCTGCAACAGTATAAGGAATTTCAGTAATTACAATATTCTTGCGACCATTATCACCATCTTCAATCTCTGTTTTGGCACGTAATTTAATTTTACCTTCCCCTGTCGCATAGATGCTTTCCATTTCACTTTGATTAATGATTGTACCACCTGTTGGGAAATCTGGAGCAGGTATGTATTTCATTAGCTTCTCAGTGGTGATATCTGGATTGTCAATATATGCGATTACGCCATCGATAACTTCACTTGTGTTATGAGGAGGTATATTAGTAGCCATACCTACTGCAATACCAGTTGTTCCATTAATTAATAGATTCGGTAACATAGCTGGAAGAACACTAGGTTCCTTCTCGCTGTTATCAAAGTTTGGAACAAACGGAACGAGACCTTTATCTAAGTTGTTTAATAATGTCATAGCTCCGTTTGATAATCTAGCTTCTGTATAACGCATTGCTGCAGCACCGTCACCATCGATTGACCCAAAGTTTCCATGTCCATCAACTAATGGCACTGAGAGAGAATAATCTTCTGACATATGAACAAGAGCATCGTAGATAGAACTATCCCCATGTGGATGGTATTTACCCATGGTATCACCGACGATACGGGCACTTTTACGGTGTGGTTTATCTGGAGTTAATCCTAATTCATTCATTGCATATAGGATACGGCGTTGTACTGGCTTTAGACCATCACGGACATCTGGTAGGGCACGAGAGATAATAACGCTCATTGCATAATCACGATACGAGTTTTTCATCTCCTCGGCAAAGTCTACTTGTATAATAGTATCAGATTTATTTGACATTATGAATTCCTTTCTTTATTAGATATTAAGAGTCAATTACGAAACTCAATGCATACTTTCACAGCTTCTATACTAACGTACTATAACACGAAACACGCTGCGCACCTAAGTACTTCTATGTGTGTACTGCGAGTTTATACAGTAGTTGAGGAATCGCCATCGATTCGGCATCCTGCCTCAGCTCAGGCTGGCTCGGCTTCCATGCCTCGCCTTCCTAAGTTATAGTACACACTAAGAAGTGCTATAGTTGATTCGCTATCGTTTCTTAAGTTATAGTATGTTAGCCAAGAAGCAACTAATTTTTTTGTGAGTTTCGTAATTGACTAGTTCAATTTAAGGTAACTCAAACTAGTTACCTTAAATATCAACCTTAGCGTATTTGGCTTCTTCCATTATGAAAGCTCGACGAGGAGGTACGTTATTACTCATTAGAGTTGTTGTGATTTCGTCAGCTTCAACGGTATCTGAGATTTCTACACGGGCTAGGATACGAGTTTCTGGATTCAGAGTGGTTTCCCATAATTGATCGGCATCCATCTCGCCAAGTCCTTTGTAACGTTGTAAGTTAAGAATCTTGATTCCAGATTTTTTGCGGAATTTTTCTAATTCGAAATCATTAAATATATATTCAGACTGTTTTTTCTTCTTTGTTTTCACAGTGGTATTTTCGTATTCTACTTTATATAGTGGTGGTAATCCGCGATATACTTTTCCTTCAAGTATTAATTCTGGCATGAATCGATAGAAGAAGGTAAGCAATAAGGTACTAATATGGGAACCATCTACGTCGGCATCGGTTAAGATAATAATCTTGTCATAACGTAATTTTTTAATATCAAAATCATCACCGATTCCGCACCCAAAGGATGCAATCATAGATTTGATTTCATTATTAACTAAGATCTTCTCAAGGGCAGCTTTTTCTACGTTAAGGATTTTACCACGGAGTGGAAGGACAGCTTGCGTACGGCGATTTCTAGCTGTTTTAACGGTACCACCAGCAGAATCACCTTCGACAATATATACTTCACATTCTTCGGGTTTCCTTGAAGAACAAGATGCTAACTTACTTCTAGTGTCCACATCAGCTAATTGCTTTAATACTGCATTCCTTGCTTTATCACCTGCACGTCTCGCTTGATAGGATTTTAAAGAATTTTCTAATATAGAGCGTAGTACTTCAACGTTCTTGTCAAAATATCTTTGAACTTCTAGTGTAAATACTTCCTCAACAGCACTCTTGGCATCTGTATTACCTAATTTTGTTTTTGTCTGTCCTTCAAATTGAGGATCAGGATGTTTGATTGAGATGATGGCAACAAGGCCATTACGTATGTCCTTCCCATCAAAATTATCATCCTTATCCTTAAGGATATTAAGTTCTCTTGCATATTGGTTCATAATACGAGTCAAAGCTGTTTTAAAACCAGTTACTAGGGTACCACCATCAACGACATTAATTCTATTACAGTATGCATTGATTTGCTCTGTATAACTATTGGTATATTGGAAAGCCAATTCTACTTCAATATCGCCGCTGGTACCTTCTGCGTAAATAACATCATCATGTATAAGCGTTGCTTCACGGTTAAGGTATTTAACAAAGCTTTGAATTCCGTATTCTTCATGATAGACTTTTTCGGTACCATCATATTCATTGCGGAACATAATCTTTAAATTTTTGTTTAAGAACGCAATTTCTTTCAATTTCTTCTTGATTGTCTCCGCCTTGAATTCAACTGTTTCAAAGATTGAAGCATCAGGATAGAAGGTAACGCTTGTACCAGTATCTGATTTATTGCATTTTCCTACTACTGGTATATTACCATCAACTAATTCTATAACAGGATGTCCGCCATTCTCATATATATCACGATAGATTTGTCCGCTACTGCGAACTTCTATAATCATACGGCTTGACAAAGCATTAACAACAGATGCACCAACACCGTGAAGACCTCCAGATACCTTATATGCAGAAGAACCGAATTTACCGCCAGCATGAAGTATGGTATATACAACACGTACGGTTGGTATTTTCTTAGTTGGATGAATGTCTACAGGTACACCACGACCATAATCGCGAATCGTGATACCCCCATCTTTTCGAAGGGTAATATCAATTTGTGAACAAAATCCTGCAAGATGTTCATCAATTCCGTTATCAAGTATCTCCCATATTAAGTGATGTAAGCCCCTTGTACCAGTGCTTCCGATGTACATACCAGGTCTTTTTCGTACTGCCTCAAGGCCTTCCAGAATAACAATCTGGCTTCCATTATATTGTTCCATGTAATTTAAGTGCTCCTTTCGAAGTTAGGCTGATGCATAAATGTATTTTGCCTCAAACCAAGTAATTTATAATAAAGTACTCAAACTTCGCGTAAAAAACTTTAATTAGAGTAGGTAATGGCAGTTAACTACTCTTGGAAATCTTCAAGTGAGAAGTTTGAGTAAAATATATAGTTGCAAGAAAAAAGATAGATACCCTAAAAGATTGTTGCATATTTGCAATCAAATTATCCTAGTGGTATCCAATCGTTCCGATTATACCATAAATTATGGATTTTAGCTACCAAGTATCAAAGAAAAGAGTTGTGAATAGGTACAATGTAATATTCACAACTCTAGAATAGTAATTTGATATTTAGTTTTCGTAATATTTAATAACTAAAACACTATAATTGGAATCCTTCTAATAACTCCCTAAGTGTATCTGATTGTGATAGGAATTCTTGACTAGCAGCCGAGCTTTCTTCTGAAGCTGCGGAATTCGACTCTACAATTACTGAAATCTCTTGAATCGAGGCTAGTACATTATTAAGTTGATCAGCTTGTGTGGTACATGCTGTTGTTATATCCTCAACTAATTCAGAGGTTTTACTAGAACTTGTTACGATATCACGTAGTAGCTTTGCAGTATCATCTGCAAGCGAAGAACCATGTTTTATAGCATCTAGTGATTGGTGAATAAGATTTGTTGTATTACCAGCAGCTTTTGAACAATCGTTAGCCAGTTTTCCAATTTGATCAGCTACGACAGCAAAGCCTTTACCTTGTTCTCCGGCACGTGCAGCTTCAATGGAAGCATTCAAGGATAGAAGATTTGTCTGACTGGCGATATTATCAATTACTTCAATAATCTTCGATATCTGGTTTGATTGATTCGTGATTTGGCTCATAGCATCTAGTAATGCTTGCATATAGGTATTTCCTTTGTCTACAATATCCAAGGAATCGCTAGATATCTTACTTACATCCCTAGCTTTTTTAGCATTGTTTTGTACAACTGTAGTGATATCGTTAACTTGTTCAACAAGAGTTGAGATGGAATTGTTTTGATCTTGTGCGCCTTCAGCAATTGACTGTGAGCTATGAGAAATTTGCTCTGCACCTGAAGCAACTTGGTTTGCAGAATCTTTAATATTTACTATCAATTCATTAAGATATTGTGTAATTTCTATTAGTGAATTCTTAATTGGTGCAAAATCGCCCATATAGTCAATGTCTACCGTAACTGTCATATCACGATCTTCTAGCTTTCCTAATACGGTAGTAATGTTTTGTATGTATCCTGTTAGGGTATTGATTGTCTTTGTTGTGGCATTAGATAATTCGCTTAATTCAAGGATAGAAGAAGGTTTAACAGAAACTTGTAGATTACCCTTGGCAAGTTCGTTCATCGCTTCTTTAACTTCAGTAATTGGTGAAACAATCACAGTAGTAGTAGTTTTTGCATGTTTTTTAGATAATATATAACTTATGATAATCATTGCAATAACTACGATTATCATAACTAGTGAGTAGATGATATATCTGGTGATTTCGTTGTTGGCATATGAATCAGAATCGGTTGCTATAGTATCTAATAATACGTTTATTTCTTCAACTAGAGGTAGATAATTCTTGACAAGTACATCGTTTGCATTCGTCATACGACGGTTTGCAACAAAATCATAGATTTCTACTCGATATGGATTAGCTTCCTCCATTTTATTTTGTAATTCTGTCAGTAAATTAACATCGGAAGAATGCTCTTTCGCTACAATACTATACAGGTTTTGTAATTCTGAATTGAGTTCTTCAACAATACTGTCCGTATTATCTGTATCGCTCTTCATTCGGGAGGCGGTCATCTGTACAATTTTGTGATATACATTGCTCTCAAGTTGCTTCATTAAATATTGTGTTTTAGAAACGCTTTTTTCTAAAGTGTAGGGACCATTTTTGAAGTTAATGATTTCCCCAGCTAAGATAGCAGTACTTAGAATCGATAGGATACAAATCGTACAGGAGATAATTCTTGTTAAGCGAAATGAATTGTTAATAACTTGGCTTAAGGGTAAATTAGTTTTGTGGTTACTTAGTTTTTTTGATTTGGTTTTACTTTTGTTTTTTTTCATGTAATCACTCCTCGTGTATTGTCAATTAGCTATTTTGTGGAACTAAGCCCAATATTTTCAAACTTACGACGCTTTATTATATAATGAGAAAAGAAAACAATCTATTGCTATATTATACAATTATTAATGTATATGCATGGTCGTAGTTGTATGAAAATTTAAGAAAAATAATAATAAATGAATAGTAAGGTATTGCTTTATATTTATTTTACCAAATGTGTCAATGTTAATATCTTTTATCTTATAAAAGCATAGTGGAAAGTTTGAGACTACTCTAGATGCAGTAAATACAGGGGAAGATAGAATGTGAGAGAGGAGGTGATAAATGAGAAAGTTTAATATATTAGGCAAAACAGAATTAATGAGATTTTTTATTAAGTAGATTAAAAAATGTTGTTATAAAATAAAAACATAGGATTGTATATTAACAGTATTAGTTGAATATTTATATCATTTATATATAAAACTTTGTGCAAAGCTAATGAAAAAGTATTGATAAACTTGGTAAATCTTTGATTTGTCAGGAGGATTATATTCTCATTGTAGGAGAATATATTATTCACGTAATAGTTCATTAGCCTATTTATTAATTGACATTGATAATTAAAAGACATATAATTTAGGAATAATTATTGTTATTGAAAAAAGAAGGAGAGGTTGTAATGGAAGTTGTTAAATTAAGAGATGATATCTATTATGTTGGAGCAGTAGATTGGAATGTTAGATCTTTCCATGGATACACAACAAATAGAGGAGCAACATATAACGCATATTTAATTATTGATGAAAAAATTACACTTATAGATACGGTTAAAGCACCTTTTGCAGGAGAATTATTAGAACGTATATCTGAAATCATTGACCCTTCTAAGATTGATTATGTTGTATCAAATCATGTTGAGATGGATCATTCTGGTGCAATTCCAGCAGTTATGGAGGTTGCTAAGAATGCAACGATCATTACATCGGCACCTAGTGGTTTAAAAGGACTTCAAGCACATTATGGGGATCAATATAAGTACCAAACAGTGAAAGCAGGAGACTCTATATCTCTAGGAAAGAGAAGTTTAACATTTGTTGCAACACCTATGTTACACTGGCCAGACAATATGGTTACATATTGTAGTGAAGAGAAGATTCTGTTCTCTAATGATGCCTTTGGTCAACATTATGCTTCTTCAAAACATTTCGATGACGAAGTGGATATGTGTATAGTAATGCAAGAATTAGAAAAATACTATGCGAACATACTAATGCCTTATGGTAGACAAGCAAATCAAGCTCTTGATATAGTGGAAAAACTTCCACTTGAGATGATTGCACCTAGTCATGGAGTAATCATTAGAAGTCATATCAAGGAGATACTTGATCAATATAGGTATTACTGTAATGGAGAAAACGAAAGGAAAGCTCTTGTAATATATGATTCTATGTGGCATTCAACCGAGAAAATGGCAATGGCTATTCTCGAAGGTTTTAAGAGAGCAGGAGTTGAATGTATCCTATATGATTTAAAAGAAAATCATATTTCAGATATTGCAACGCAAGTATTAAAAGCAGAATATCTCGTAGTAGGATCTCCTACATTGAATGCAAATATGTTACCTACAGTTGGTGCTTTCATTACTTACATGAAAGGGTTAGCACCAAAAGGAAAGAAAGGTTTTGTTTTCGGTTCTTACGGCTGGGGACCTCAAAGTATAGCTTTACTTCAAAAAGAGTTCGATGCGTTGAAGATTGAAACAATTAAGGAGCCAATTAAGATTAATTATATCCCAACAAAAGAGCAATTAAGAGAAATTGAAGATCAAGTTGCTGAATTAGCACTTTAATTCAAAACGATAGGAAGTTCATGGGGTATATAGTTTTAGTTGAGAGATTTTCTCAAAAGAACATAATAGAAGGAATGTCAATCAAATTAAGATTGACATTCTTTTTTATAAGTTGTATAGTGTTCCTATAAAGTAACACTAGAAGAAACGGAGCAGTTTACATGGAAGTTATTGAACAGCTTGTTATGTTTGGTCTGACAAGACAAGAAGCAACCTTATATATGACGCTACTCACAGAAGGTGAGCTAACAGGTTATGAAGCCGCCAAGAAAACAACTATTTCAAGATCAAATACGTATAATGGCCTTGCAGGGTTAGTTGAGAAGGGTGCTGCATATATTATTGAGGGTACAGTAACAAAATATACACCAGTAAGTGTAGAAGAATTCTGTAATAATAAATTACGAAATCTTGAAGCTTCGAAGCATAAGCTAATGGAGTCATTACCCACTGAGAAAGTGGAGAACAGTGGATATATAACAATTCAAGGCGAGAAGAACGTGATGGATAAACTGAAAACTATGCTAATAGAGGCAAAAGAAAGAGTTTACTTATCTGTATCGAGTTCTTTGCTTTCGTGTTTAGAGGAAGAACTTTTACTGTTACAAAAACGTCATATTAAGCTAGTACTAATTACTGACCAGAAGGTTCCGTTTGAGGAGGCAATCCTATATATAACAGACAAGAAAGATCAGAGAATACGTTTGATCATTGATTCCAAGAAAGTCTTAACGGGAGAGATTACAACTTCGTCGGATACCACATGTCTATATTCAATGAATGACAATCTTGTATCCGTCTTTAAGGAAATGTTACAGAATGAGATTATTTTACTTTCTAGAAAGTAGGTAGCCGTAAAGCAAAGATATGTTATTGACATGTATAAAAGTTTTCTAATTGTCCCAATAATAATCCAAAGAAAAAGGAGAATATATTATGAAAAAAACATTTGTTACGAATGAACAGTTGCAAGAAATTGTAAAAGAATATCCTACGCCATTTCATTTATATGATGAAAAAGGAATTCGTGAGAATGCTAGAAGATTAAAAGAGGCATTTGCATGGAATAAAGGATTTAAAGAATACTTTGCTGTTAAAGCAACACCGAATCCATTCTTACTAAAGATTCTACAAGAAGAAGGCTGTGGAACAGATTGTTCTTCCATGACAGAACTTATGTTATCGGAAGCACTTGGCTTTGACGGAAGTGAGATTATGTTCTCGTCTAACGCAACCCCAGCAGAAGAATTTGTGAAAGCCAGAGAAGTCAATGCAATTATTAATCTTGATGACATAACACATATAGATTTCTTAGAAAAAGCAGCAGGAATTCCTGAGACAATTTGTTGTCGTTTTAATCCAGGTGGAGTATTTAAAATCAGTACAAGCATTATGGATAATCCAGGAGATGCAAAATACGGATTTACGAAAGAGCAAATGTTTGAAGGATACAAAAAACTAAAAAATCTTGGCGTTAAGAACTTTGGTATTCACTCTTTCTTAGCGAGTAATACAGTAACGAATGAATATTATCCAACTCTTGCTAAAATCTTATTCGAGTTAGCGGTTGAATTAAAAGATGAAACAGGTGCTGACATCAAGTTCATTAACTTATCAGGTGGCGTTGGTATCCCTTACAAACCAGATCAAGAAGGAAATGATATTAAAGCTATTGGCGAAGGCGTTCGCAAGGTATATGAAGAAATCCTTGTTCCAGCTGGAATGGGTGACATTGCTATCTATACAGAGTTAGGAAGATTTATGTTAGGACCTTATGGTTGTTTAGTGACAACAGCAATCCATGAAAAACACACACATAAAGAATATATTGGATTAGATGCTAGTGCAGTAAATCTAATGAGACCAGCGATGTATGGAGCATATCACCATATCACAGTTATGGGTAAAGAGAATCAACCTTGCGATCATATGTATGATGTAACGGGATCATTATGTGAGAACAACGATAAATTCGCTATCGATCGTATGTTACCAAAAGTGGATATCGGTGACTTGCTAGTAATTCACGATACAGGAGCACATGGATTTGCTATGGGTTATAACTACAATGGTAAATTGAAATCAGCGGAAGTACTGTTAAAAGAAGATGGATCAACACAGTTAATTCGTCGTGCAGAAAAGCCAGAAGATTATTTTGCAACATTTGACTTCTGTGATATCTTAAAGGATATGAAATATTAATACTGTAGAAATATTAGATGAAGTACTACAAAAATAATGTATTTATATAACAGAAAAGACAATCTTCATGAATCTTATGTGGATACGCGGATATTACACATCCGTGTTCCACGAATAGCATTTGGAAGAATGTCTTTTTTATTGCGTTTTCTTGGGTGGTAAAACGATTAAGATCTGTTACGATTACCTATCTAGATTTACAGCAATGGGTGAGAGAAAGTAACGAATTACATTCGCTTTTCTTTGTAGATGGGACAAAATTACTATAGACGTAAATTATACAAATATTAAAAAAGTTTAGATTTAGCTATAATGATAATTGAAAAAAATCCGATATCTAATTTAGAACAATAACAAGCTATGAAATATAAAAAGATATATAAAAACATAGCTGGGGAGTTATTTGCAATAAAATTAAGGTGGTGAAGTTATGAGAATAGATGCTTATAATAAAGTAAGTCAAATGTATCAAACAAACAAAGTTCGTGCCGTTGAAAGTGCAAAGAAAGTGGGGAAATCGGATCAATTAGAGATTTCTCAAACAGGAAAAGATTATCAGACTGTAAAGCAAGCGGTTGCTGGTGCTTCTGATGTAAGAATGGATAAAGTAGAAGAAATCAAAAAAAGATTAGCTTCTGGTACGTATGATGTAAGTATGAACGAAGTTGCGGATAAGTTACTAGATAATTATTTTAATACAGTAGTTTAGGTATAACTAAAGTGAAGTAATAGTAACAAAGTAGGCAAAGCTTACTTTGTAAGCAGAGAGTGGATTCTTAAAATCCACATAAGTTTAAGAGAAAAGAGAGGTTTAGCGTGGCTAGTTTAATAGAAGAATTGATTACAACTTTGCAACAAGAGAATGATGTTTACAGAGAAATGATACCAATTGCGAAAGAAAAATCAAATATTATAGCAAACAATGACCTCTTAGCATTGCAAGAAATTACGGATAAAGAGCAAGCATTTGTAGAGAAGGTCATGATGCTTGATAAGAAAAGAGAAGAAATAATCGCGAATGTTGGAGTTGTTCTGTGCAAGGATGCAAGAACATTAAAGATACAAGAAATCATTAATCTATTAGAGACACAACCAAAAGAACAAGAGAGACTTACTACTGTTCATACAAATCTAAAGAAGACCATTGATGAATTAATGGAATTCAATAATCATAACAAATCGTTGATCGAACAATCCCTTGAAATAATAGAGTTTAATATGAACTTTATTCAAAGTACACGGATGTCACCAGGGAATAACTATACAAAATCAGCTGGGCAAGCCAGTAATGCATTACCTGAAGCAGGTATGTTTGACGCAAAACAATAGATGAAGGATGGTGATATACTGTGGGAAATATTATGACAAGTTTATGGACTGCTGTATCGGGTTTCACAGTTAGTCAGAATGCAATTAATACTACAGCACACAATTTGGCCAATATTGATACAGATGGATCTACAAGGCAACAAGTAATTATCCAAGATTTCCACTATAACAAGATTGGCCAATCTACATATAGTTCCATGCAAACTGGACTTGGTGCTGCAACACAAGTTGTTCGTCAAGTAAGAGATGAATTCTATGACAAACAATATCGTACAGAATCAGGTCGATTAAGTTTTTATGATGCACAAAAGCAAGCTATACTTGAAGTAGAAGATATTATGGGTGAATTAGAGAATTCTCCATTCCAGGAATCGATTCAAAAACTTTGGAGTAACATACAGGAGTTAGTAAAATCTCCAGATGATAAAACTGCCCGTGCATCACTGGCAAAGAATGCGGAAGCATTTATCCAAAGAGCAGAAACGATTTATAAACAATTAGAACAATACCAAGTGAATATGAATCAACAAATCAATGATAAGGTAACACAGATCAATGGCTTGGGTGAAAAGATAGCACAGTTAAATGAAATGATTACGAAAGTTGAATCAGGTGGTGTAGAGAGAGCTAACGACTTACGTGATAAGAGAAATCTATATATCGATCAATTAAGTAAATTAATCGATATAAAAGCAACAGAAGAGTTTGATGGTTCTGTTACGATTATGGCAGAGAACGTTCAATTTGTAACGGGTACATCTTCCTACAGCATGTCTACGGTGCGTGTTGCAGATGGTACAGATATGGTAAAACCAGTTTGGGATCATATTAAGACAGATGTATTCGATATGAAAAGAGAACCAAGCTATGAAGCAGGAACAAATCTTGGCTCGCTAAAAGGTCTTATCTGGGCAAGAGGAAATAGTTCTGCAAATTATACGGATATTCCTCAAAAAGGCGACTTCGCAACGGATGCAGACTACCAAGCAGCTATTGATAAATATAACCTTGAAATAGATAGTTCAGTTATTCGTACTACACAAGCTCAATTCGACACATTGATTCATGGTATCGTAACAGCAGTGAATGATATTCTATCTCCTAATGTGGAAGCAACATTAAAAGGAGGTACTAAGATTCAGATTCTTTCACCAAATGCACCAATGGGTATGGATGGGGATAAGACACAAGGAACAGAATTATTCTCCCGTAAGAGTACAAGCAGATATGATAAGGATAGCGTAATATATATGAAGAATACAGGAACCGTTGAAAATCCTGTGTATGAAGAGTGTGATGAAACAGATGCTGATGCTTTTCGGGCATATAAATATAATGAAGAAGATCCAAGTGATAAATATACATTATATTCCTTGGGAGAAATTGAAATTAACAAAGATATATTAGCGGATTATTCAAAAATACCACTTAGTCAAAGTGGTGGTACAGGTGATTTTGCATATAACGGAGTGGCGAAAGCCTTATCTGAAATCTGGAATCAACCATTTTCAACATTGAATCCGAATGTATTAAAGGTGAATACATTCAATGAGTACTATACAGCAATCTGGGGAGACCTAGCTACCAAGGGTGAAAAGTACATTGCTAGTGCTGAGAATCAACAGATCATGGTTGATAATATATCCACTGCAAGACAGAATGTAATGGGTATATCTTCTGATGAAGAACTAGCTAATATGATTAAATACCAACATGCTTATAATGCAGCTGCAAGATATTTTAATGTTGTAGATTCCATGCTTGAGCATCTGGTTACTAGATTGTAGAGGAGGACAAATTATATGGCATCAACTTTTTTTGGTTTAAATATAGGTTTATCTGGCCTCTATGCATACCAGGCATCAATAAATACAACTGCACATAATATCTCTAACGCAGAAACAATAGGTTATTCAAGACAAAAAGTAGTAACATCTGCAGGTGAGGCGATGCGTGTATATAGTTCATATGGTATGGCTGGAACAGGCGTTAATATTGCGGATATTATTCAACAAAGAAATGCCTATTATGATGTGAAATATCGTAACAGTGCAGCCCTTTATGGTGAGTATAGTATGAAGAATGATTACATGTTACAGGTTCAAAACTATTTTAATGAAGTAGATGAAGGTGGATTTACAGACTCATATAACAGCTTATTTAGTGCTTTGAAAACGTTGTTTGATGATCCCTCTAGTATGGATATCCGTACCACTGTAGCAAACAATGCAGATTCACTTAGTGAATACATGAACTATATGTATACTAGTATGCAAACAATTCAAGAAGATGCAAATTTCCAGATAAAGAATCTTATCGATCGTGTAAACTCCTTGGGTGAACAGATTGCTACTGTTACAAAGCAAATCAATGCATTAGAAGTAACAGGGGTTACTGCCAATGACTTACGTGATGCGAGAGAAAATCTTGTAGATGAGTTATCTAAGATTGCTAATGTGACAACAGAAGAAAAAGTGATGAAGAAGGATCCTATGGACCCTGGTACAGTTGTTTATGAAGTAAGAATTAACGATCAATTATTAGTGGATACGGGTTCAAGTAAGCAATTAAAGGTAGTACCAAGAACTGAGAAAATAAATGCAACAGATATAGATGGTTTATATGATGTTACTTGGGCAGATGGACAAGAATTCTCTTTAAGCAATGCAAACCTAAAAGGTGAGTTGAGTGCATTGTTTGCAGTAAGAGATGGTAATAATGCAGAGAATCTTGGTGGCAAAGTTTCAACAACTACAACTGGTGGTGTAACAACATTAACAATGACTAAGACTAACTGTGATGACATTACTAAGTTAAATATCCCTACAGAAGGAAATGTTACAATTGCAGGTAAGGATTATAAATATAAAGGATTTACTGTAGAAGTTCAGGCGGATGGAACCTACCAATATAATTTCAAATTAGATGAGCCGTTGGCAACTGATATCAAAGATACAGATAATGTTCGTGGTGAAATTGGTGAAACCGTTAATTACAAGGGTATACCTTATTATATGGGTAAATTGAATGAGTTCTCTCGTACATTTGCTTCTGTATTTAACAAGATGCATAATCAAGGAGAAGATTTAGATGGAAATAAAGGCCTAGATTATTTCAATTATACGGATAAAAAAGGTGCAGCAGATTTGTTAGAGAACTTTACATCGTTTAGTTCTGATGGTACTGCAACATATAAAGCAGCAGATGGTACGGTGACTACAGGTGAATCTTATTATAATTTAACAGCTTTCAATATGACAATTACGGCTGAGATTATGAGTGACCCTAGGAAGTTCGCGGCAGCAAGTGATATTACACAAGGTGTTGAGAATAAAGATAATCTGAAGGAACTTCTAAAGATTGAAAGTGATAAATCTTTATTCAAAGCAGGAACACCAGCACAATTCTATAGTACATTAGTTGCTGAAATAGGTGTAGATGCTTCTAAGTATGAAACGTTTACAAAGAGTCAAGCAAGTATCATGAAATCAATTACAAACCAAAGATTATCAGAATCTGGTGTTGATGTGGATGAAGAAGCAATGAATTTGGTTAAATTTAAAAATGCATACAACTTATCTGCTAAAGTTATTCAGACAATGAATGAAATCTACGATAAATTAATTAATGGAACAGGCGTATAATCCATCTGGAGGTGAATAGCAAATGAGAATAACAAACCAAATGTTAACGAATAACATGATGAGTAACATTAATAAGAATAAATATAATCTGAATAAATATGATGAACAGTATTCAACCGGAAAGAAAATTCAAAGACCATCGGATGACCCTATTATTGCTGTTAGAGCATTAAAATTAAGAACGAACATGGTTCAATTGAATCAATACATTGATAAGAATATACCGGATGCTTTGGCTTGGATGGATGTATCAGAAAGCGCGTTAAAGAATGTAAATCAGCTATTAACTGATATGAATAGTTATTGTGTAGATGGTTCGAATGATGATCTAACAGTTGAAGATCGTAATAGTATTATTCAGAATTTGTTGGAATTAAGAACACAGATTTATCAAGAAGGTAATGCTAATTATGTTGGAAGACATGTATTTACTGGATATAAGACAGATCAAAGCTTAACCTACAGTTCAGCGGATGATTTAGCTAGAGAAAAATATAGTGTTACGGAAGCGTTTAAAGGTGCAAACTTAGAAAGTGTTACGAAGGTAATTGGTTCTTATAGTGTTCCAAGTGATACGACAACGATTACACCTGGAAATTATGGAGATGCACCAACAACAATTGAAGCGTATCGATTACGATTATCTTATGGATCACTTGGGGATAAAGGGGAAGTTTCTTGTAACCTAAGCTATAAAAAGGCTGATGGAACATCAGTTGGATTTGGACCAGGATTTCCAGCTTCACCTGCTAATAATTATCAGATCTTAAATTCAACAGATTTAGTTGGTGGCAAAAGTGCTTACGAAGTTGGAGATGATGAAGTACGTTTCCTAGCGGATACCGGCGAAGTAATTATCGGGAAAAATGTTTATAATGAAATGAGAAATTCAACAGATATCTCTGTAACCTATGATAAGTTACAATTTTCAGAAGGGGAATTAAGACCAGAAAACTTTTTTGATTGTTCCAAATATAAGGTTGGAGATGACGGAAAGATTCAAAAGGATGCTACTGGAAATCGCGTAATTGATGTAGAGTATACAAAAGAAGATCAAAAGATTGAATATGAAATAAATTTTGGACAAAATATAGCTGTTAATGTACAAGCTAGAAATGCGTTTTCTCATGATATTGGACGTGATATTGAAGGATTAAAGGCATTAGCGGACGATGTTACAGCTACAGAGAAGAAGATAGCAGAAGTTAAGAAACTTCGTGAAGACGGAAATAATTCTGATCAAACGAATGAGGCACTAGATAAATTGTTAGAACAGATGAATACGGAACTTGTATTAAAGAACAGTGCTTTACAAAAAGGTTTTTCATCTGCAATTACAAGTACACAAAAACAGCAAGAAAAATTAAATATTGCTATTTCTGATTTAGGAAGCCGTTATAGCCGTGTCGAATTAACTGAAAATCGTTTGGATAAGCAAAAGACCGATTTTACTGATCTATTATCTTCGAATGAAGACGTGGATCTTGCAGAAGCATATATTAACTTATCAATGTCTCAGCTAATTTACAATGCTTCATTATCAGCTGCGTCAAAAGCTGTTTCGAATACACTATTGGATTTTATCTAAGGTATAATATAAGCAAAAAGATATGTGGAGTGGTGGAAAGAATAAACTTTTGCCACTCTTTTCTTGAAAGGAGAGTAGTGCGAAAGATGAATCTTTCACACGCAAAATTGTGCTTGCAGCCCAAAGTTTGCAGGCTATGGAAAGGGTATGGTTATTAATATGCTAATAAAGACGAGATGTTTTGGAGAAATTAATCTTGATGAGAATAAAATTGTAACATTTGAAAGTGGTCTCATGGGATTTGAACAATACAAGAGATTTACAATTTTGTATAATATTGAAGATGAGAAATCTAAGATTTCATGGTTACAAAGTATTGATGAGCCAAGTTTAGCTTTACCAATCATTGCACCAGGTGTTGTGAAAGAAGATTACAATCCTACAGTAGAAGATGAAGTATTAAGGCCGCTTGGAGAATTAACAGATGAAAATCTTGTAGTTTTTCTAACAGTAACAGTACCAAGTGATATTAAGAAAACGACAGTGAATCTGAAAGCCCCGATTATCATTAATGCAGATACAAGAAAAGGTTGTCAGATTATTGTAGAAAATTCTGAGTATACAGTTCGATATAATGTATATGATATTATGAAAGAAAGAAAAAAAGATAAGGGGGTCGAATAGATGCTAGCCCTATCCCGTAAAATAGGAGAATCAATCGTTATCAATAACGATATAGAAATTACCATATTAGAAATCAAAGGTGATCAGGTAAAAGTGGGAATCGCAGCTCCTAAGAGCGTGCCAATTTACCGTAAGGAGTTATACCTTCAGATTCAAGAATCAAACAAAGAGGCTGCTGATAGTACGGTTGGTGTAGAAGAGTTGTCAAATCTTTTTGACTAACTTAAATACAATATTTACTAAAGGTATAAATATTTGAAGCATATATGCCGATAGATTCTATAAGTATAAAATATAGAAAAGTGAAATTGAAGAATTGATTTCAGAACATTAAAATGCACACGGAGGTGTATAGTATGGCGATTAACGGAGTAAAGCCAGGTTCACAGGGAACAGGAGATGTATCAAGTAATGTTGCATCTGAGTCTGCAGTAACGGAAGTAGAAAAAGTAAGTGCTCAATCTACTGAAAACATGGGCGGACAAAATGTTCAGACAGTGAGCCAAGCAACAGAAAATCAACAATTAACAGATGAACAATTAGATAAGAAACTAAAAGATGCTATTAGTATGGCAAACAACAAGTTAAACCAATCTCAACCACTAACAAGATGTGAGTTCACTTACCATGAAGATGTGAATCGTGTATCAATCAAGTTGATTGATAAAGAAACAAGAGAAGTGGTAAAAGAAATTCCACCAGAAAAAAGGATTAAGATGATTGAAAAGTTGTGGGAGATTACAGGCTTACTTGTAGATGAAAAATTATAAGGAGGCAATAATGTATGGCTGGAATTAGAATGACAGGATTGATATCTAATATGGATACAGAATCAATCGTAGAATCAATGATGGATGCACATCGTATAAAATTAACGAAGATAGAGAATAAAAAGACGAAACTTGAGTGGAAACAAGATAAATGGAAGGATCTCAATACAAAACTATATAAGTTGTATCAAGAGCAAACGTCCAAGCTACATCTAACCTCCAATTATAAGACTAAAAAGGTTACATCGGGAAATGAGTCAGTTGTGAAGGTATCTGCAGACAAGAATGCTTCAGAAGGGACTCACTCTATCATTGTTAAACAATTGGCGAGTTCACAGTACGTAACTGGTGGAAAGTTGGATAGTGGCGTTAAAGGAACAACAAGTTTAAAAGATATTAATCCTTCTTTAGTAGGTAATAAAATAACTATCGAAACTTCAAAGGGACAAACTACAATCGATATTACGGACAAAACTACTATAAATGATTTTACTAGAGCTTGTACCAATGCAGGTTTAAACGCAAGTTATGATGAAAAACAAAATCGTTTCTTTATTAGTTCAGCTAGTAGTGGACTAGAGCAAGGATTCACTTTAACGTCAAGTGATTATTCAAGTAACTCAGGTATGCTGCAAGCAAAGAATGAAATTATTAGTTTAGTTGGAAGTGCAAATTCTTCTGCGGTTTATAAGGCATTGAATGATATAGAAGCCACAATGGGGAAAATAGGAGATGGAAGTGAAACCACTAAGAAGAATTTTGTAAGTGATGTTTTAGCTGGAAACATTACAAAAGATTCCATTAATGCGGATACTACCTTAACCAAGGATGAGAAGTCATTAAGAATTTCAATGCTTGAGAATATTGAATCGATTGCAAAAGCTACCGTTTCACAAGCCGATACGAATCTTAAAGCTGACATAACAACAGCAGAGACAAAAGCAATCAAACAAGAAATCATGGATAAGATGAAAAACTCGGAAGATGGTTTTTATGAGAAAACAATCACAGTTGATGGCGAAGAGAAGACATTGCGAGTTGAGATACCAAGAGCTTCTGATTTAGTTGATAAAACAGACGAGGAGATTAGTGAACTAGTAGATACTGCTATGGCATCGGCTGATATGAAAGAACTACTTGATAATAATGTTAGCAGTAAATACGAGTCTCAAAAAGATGCAAATCAACTAGTTGCATATGGCAAGTTATCGTCAAGTCTTGAAAACTATGTAAGTGGAACAGGCGCAACACCTTCTAATGCTTTGGATTTATTAGGGGTTGGTAATATAACAAAGGCGGCAGATGGTAGTTATAAATCCGATTACTCAGGAAGTAAAGTTATCAGCGCAGCTGATAGCATTGTTGAATATAATGGTGTAGAATTGACAGGTTCTTCTAATTCAATTAAAGTCAATGGATTAACCTTTGAGGCAATTAGTTTATCGGAGAAGGATATTAACAATAATTATAAGGCAACCTCAATCACTGTAACAAAAGATACACAAGGCATGTATGATATGGTTAAGCAATTTGTAACGCAGTATAATACAATCCTCAAGGAAATGAATGATTTATACTATGCAGATTCAGCTAGAGGTTATAATCCGTTAACAGATGAAGAAAAAGAAGCGATGACTGATGAACAAATTAAACTATGGGAAGATAAAATAAAAAATTCTTCACTACGTAGGGACACCACATTGGGTGGAATATCTTCAGCTATGAAAGAGGCTATGTCGAGTACTGTAGTAGTCGACGGTAAGAAGTATTCATTGAGTAGCTTTGGTATTACGACAGCAAAAGATTATACTGAAAAAGGTTTGTTACACATCTATGGTGATAAGGAAGATTCTACTTATGCGGATAAGTCAGATAAATTAATGAAAGCAATTGAAGAAGATCCAGAAACTTTTGCCAAGGTTATGGCTGGAATTACGGACAATCTACATACTGCTTTGAATAAAAAGATGAGTAAAACTTCTCTAAGTAGTGCTTTAACATTCTATAATGATAAACAAATTGATAATCAGGTTACTCAATACAAGAAAGATATGACTAAGTTAGAAGCAAAACTAAAAGAGAAAGAAGCAGCGTATTACAAGCAATTTACTGCTATGGAAAAGGCATTAGCTTCCTTACAAGAACAACAAAGTGCACTTTCAGGGTTGTTGGGTTCTAATTAATTTGTTATAATATAGATATGTTAGTTAGATTTATACTAATGTATCATTATATTTAGGTTGCTAAATTATATGTGAAAACAGAAATTTAGCAACCTATTTTGATAACAGGTAAACAAGGAGGAATTATAATGGCTTTTAATTATGCTGCGGCCTATCAGAATAATAAAGTACAAACTGCTTCTAAAGGAGAGTTAACACTCATGCTTTATGATGCAGGAATTAAATTTGTCAATAAAGCAATTCTTTGCGTTGAAAAGAAAGATATAGAAGGTGCTAATAATAATATAAAAAAGGCAGAGGATGTTATTGTCGAATTTAGAACTACGCTAGACCATAAGTATCCAGTGGCAAAAGATTTTGAGGTTGTTTATGATTATATGTATCGTAAACTTATCGAGGCAAATATTAAGAAAGATAAAGAAATCTTGGAATTAGTATTAGTTGAATTTAAGGAAATGCGAGATATATGGGTACAGGTTATGAAACAGGGTAGAGAACGAACTAAATAACAGTATGTTTTGTAATGAGAAAATATAAGAGGTGCCAGATTGGATAATAATTCAACATATATACAGGTAATGATACAATCATTAAATAAGAAGAGAGAAGTTCTTGAAAAGATTATTGAATATACACTAGATCAAGAATTAGTATTAAGTGATAATGAGGTGGATCTCGACAAATTTGGAGATTTAATTGAAGAAAAACAGAAATGGATTGAACAATTGAATTTGTTGGATACTGGATTTGAAAAATTATTTGAACGTGTAAAGGAAGAAATTCAGTTACATAGAGAAAAGTATCAAGAAGAGATTGTAGAAATGCAGCAATTAATTAAGAAGATCACAGATTTGAGCGTGGTACTTCAGACAAATGAAATTCGAAATAAAAGTCGTTTTGAGCAATATAGTACTAATAAAAAGAAAGAAATACGTACCTTTAAGATGAGTAATACAAGTGCTTCTAAATACTATCAAAATATGGCGAATCAACACCAAGGACAATCCTATTTTCTTGACAAAAAAAAATAAAAATTTTCTTTATTTGCTATTAAGTTTAAAATAAAATAAGTCGATATATAAATTGTAAAAGAAAAATTGACCTTAAATGGTGAAGGAGCGTACGGCCTAAAGCTTTTATAGTTAATTTATTCTATAAAACCAAACATAAGCAGCATGGATGCTGCTGTAAATTCAAGGAGGAAATCAATATGATTATTCAACATAATATGACAGCTGCTAATACAAGCAGACAATTAGGCGTAACAACAGGAAACTTAGCAAAATCAGCAGAAAAATTATCTTCTGGTTACAGAATCAACCGTGCAGGTGATGATGCTGCTGGTCTTTCAATTTCTGAAAAAATGAGAGGACAAATTAGAGGTTTAGAGCAAGGTTCTACAAACGCTCAAGATGGTATCTCATTAATTCAAACAGCTGAAGGTGCATTAAATGAAACTCATTCAATTATTCAAAGAATGAGAGAGTTAACTGTACAAGCAGCTAATGATACTAACGCTTCTGAAGATAGAAGTGCTATTGCATCAGAAATGGATCAGTTACAAGAAGAAATTACAAGAATTGGTAGCCAAACAGAGTTTAATACAAAGAAACTTTTAAGTGGTGCTACTAAGTCACTTAACTTCCAAGTTGGTGCAAACAAGAGCCAAAACATTAAAGTAACTTTAAAGACAATGACTGCTGCTGCACTTAGTTTGGATAAAGCTAAATCAAATGTAAGCTCTTATGGTAAAGCAACTGCTTATCTTGATACACTTGATTCAGCGCTTAAATCTGTTTCTGATTTCAGATCAAATCTTGGTGCTGTTCAAAACAGATTAGAGCATACTATTGCTAATGCTGACAATACATCTGAGAACTTACAAGCAGCAGAATCACGTATTAGAGACGTAAACATGGCTGATGAAATGGTTAAGTTCTCTAAGGACAACATTTTACAACAAGCTGCTCAGTCTATGCTTGCACAGGCAAACCAATCTACTCAAGGTATCTTATCTGTAATTGGTTAATATTCTATAGTTATGTTAATATGGGGGAGCTTTCGCATCTTTTAATGCGCAGCTCCCTTATTTCTTAGTAATTAATAATAGTCAGTTGATATCAAATTAATTGGCTGTTCATAAGACAATATATTTGAAATATAAGAATAGGATGGTATGAATTATATCAATGAATGATTTGTTAATGAATATATCTGATTTAAAAGTAACCATAGATGAGATATCGGCGGCATTTTATCAACAGAATGAAAAACAGGGATATCAAATGTTCGAAAAATCATATCCAGCGTTAATTCAGATTATTGACATATTGTTATTAATGGATGATGAATCAAAGATAACAGAGAAAGAAAAAGGGTTAATATCAGATTATTTGATGGCCGCATTACAAGCGTTAGAAAACAAAGATACTGTTTTACTAGCTGATGTGTTGAAATATGATGTGATGGAATTGCTAAGTGGAGTTGGAAGGAAAATATAATCCGGATAGAGGGTTGTAAGTAGTTTAATTGGAGGTAGATATGTACCTAAAGAAAAAGAATATTGATGCAATGGTAAATAGCGATTGTTTTTTATACAATTCCTTAAAAGATAATAAGGCTTTTTTGGAGTGGAATAGCTGTACAAAAAATTATAAGTGTGATAACTTGTATACAGAGGAGGCCAGAGATTGTAATTTGGTTACCTATGTATGTATGGATGATTGTACATATCGATTAAATAGCAAGTATTATCCAGAGGAAGAAGCAGCGATTTGGGCAAAGCCCTATCAACCGAATGAATTTGGTAGGACGAACAGAATTTTTTATATTTTCGGGTTTGGTAATGGTTATTTTATTAAAGAATTGATAAAAGTGATTGATGAGGATGAGATAGTACTTATTTACGAACCATCGAAAGAAATTTTTTTTCATGCATTAGAAAATTATGACTTGCAAGAAACTTTGAAGAATACCAAAATATTGGTATATGTGAATGGGTTGAGCCGTGGTGAATGGCAAGATGTTTTAAGTGATTTTAATAGTAGTATAATATATGGAAATAATGTATATATATCTTTACCGCAGTATGACAAGATTTTTTCAAAAGAGAGAGAACAATTTAATAAAAGTTATACAGAATACGTTTTTGATGCAATTATGGATAGAAACACTATGAAACGTTTTGGAGGAGATTGGGCTGTTGCATGTATTGATAATGCTAAAACAGCATTTAGATCTAGATTTATTGGAGACTATAGGAATGTTTTACAGGAGGGTATACCAGTAATTGTAGTAGCAGCAGGACCGTCTTTACAAAAGAATGTTCATATGCTTAAAAAGGCTAAAGGAAAGGCACTTATATTAGCAGTAGATACTGCATTAAACTATCTTGAACAAAACAATGTAGTACCAGATTTCATCGTTACTATTGATGTGCACAAACCGATGGACTTATTCGATAATAGGATAGGAAAACATCAACCGATGTTTGCCGGGGCTACTGCAAATCCCTCTGTAATTAAATATAATGAGGGAGAGAAGATATTTTTTGATGTATTTAAATTTTTATCAAAAATTAAGCAGATACCGAACGATTACACACCAATACAAATTTCAGGTTGTGTAGCAAATATGGCATTTGAAATAGGTAGATATATAGGTGCCAAGACGATTATATTGGTTGGACAGGATCTCGCCTTCGCAGGAGAAAATACTCATGCAGGTGGTAGAAATGATGGTGCATTGGAGTCTAGATTTGCATTAGTTGAAGGAAATTATGGTGAAAAACTATGGACTAGACAAGACTGGTATTCATATTTGATATGGTATAATAGAGAAATTGCGCTGTTTGATGGCGTTGTAATCAATGCGACTGAAGGTGGAGCTAAAATAGATGGAACGATTATTATGGGGTTGGAAGATGCTATTGCAAAACATTGTAAAGAGCGTTTTGATTCAGAAACATTTTTTAAGTGCGGATTAAATCATCAACTAGATGATTTAGAGACTGAAAAATGGTTTAACAAAATAATAGACGAGTTATTGAAAGCTAATACACTAGCACAGGAAGCTGTTGAATTATGCAAATATTTAGTAAAGGAAAACCAAACGGCTAAAGAAGAATCATATGTTTCGATGAATAAAACGAAAAGACTTTCTGAAATTAACAAAGAAATAGGTTCATTGGACATATCAGAAGTAATAGATACATTTATATATGATGTTACAATTTCAGAATACGAGATGATTTTTAATCGCTTTAAGGAAGAAAGTGAAAATAGACTGAATGTATATAAGCGGGCACTTAAAATATATCGGTCGATAGATAAAGCGACTAAAGAGTTGTTAAGAAAATTGGAGAGTAAAAAATATTAAATGGTTTGTTCATAAATTGGAGAAAGGAGTTGTATGAACGAAAGAGTTCGTACATAACTATATGTTAAACAATAAAACAATTTTGATTACGGGTGGTACAGGTTCATTTGGACACCACTTTACGGAATATATTTTAACAAATTACAAGCCTAAAAAAATTATTATATATTCAAGAGATGAGTATAAACAATTTCTAATGGCCAACAAGTTTAAGGAATATAAAGATGTATTGAGGTTTTTTATAGGAGACGTTAGAGATAAGGAACGCTTGAGAAGGGCATTGAACGGAGTAGATTACGTGATACATGCAGCTGCAATGAAGCAGGTACCTGCTTGTGAATATAATCCAATAGAGGCAGTAAAGACTAATATAGAAGGTGCGATGAATGTAATTGATGCAGTATTAGACAGCGATTGCGTTGAAAAGGTAGTAGCCTTATCTACAGATAAATCGGTTAATCCAATTAACCTATATGGTGGAACTAAGCTAGTATCAGATAAGCTATTTGTTGCTGCCAATGCTTATGTTGGTAAGAGAAATTTAAATTTTTCAGTTGTTAGATATGGTAATGTAGCAGGGAGTAGAGGATCTGTTATTCCGTTTTTTAAAAGCATCATTGAAGAAGGGAAAAAGGAACTGCCTATTACAGATTTTCGTATGACAAGATTTTGGATTAGTTTGAACCAAGGAGTAGAATTGGTAATAAAGGCATTATTAGAAGCCAGAGGAGGAGAAACCTTCATATCCAAAATCCCATCATTTAAAGTAACAGATTTGGCAAAGGCAATGATCCCAGATTGTGAAGTATATGAAATCGGAATCCGAGAAGGTGAAAAATTACATGAAATAATGATTACTCGAGAGGATTCTATGAACACATATGAATATGAGAATCATTATATAATATATCCGAACTTTACGTGGTGGAAAAAAGACTGCATAATTCCGGGAGGAACATTAGTACCTAATGAATTTGAATATAGCTCAAATAATAATACCGATTGGCTTACCATCACACAGTTAAAAGATAATATTCAACAGTTATTTTAATTTAGAAAATGTACATGAGGTGAATTATGGAAAAACATAGCGAGCATGATGGCAGGCTAATGCATTATGAGTTTAATGATGTAAAACAGTTGCTTACAAAAAAACATGGGGATAAGTTTTTAGAATATAGAGAAAAGTGGGATTATCATAGAATTAATTTAGTAAAAGCAGAGACTCCTTTGTATTTAGTATTAGAAACGAATACGTATTGTAATTTGAAATGTAAGATGTGTGAAAAAAATTACTACACTAAAAGTAAAAACGACATTCGTATGGAGTTTATTGATAAGCTAGTAGATGAATGTAATAAGATGAATTTACCATCTTTGCTAGTTGGTGCAAGTGCTGAGTGTTTATTGAGTCCTAGTATAAAGGAAATACTTGAGAAACTCAGTAAGATTGGAGCCATAGATAAATTTCTTATAACAAACGGTACCTATCTTAATGAAAGCATAATTGATTCATTGTTAGAGTTAGAATTTGAGCGTGTATACATTTCATTAGATGCTGCAACTTCCGATACGTATTCTAAAATACGAGGTGGAGATTTACAGAAAGTAGAAAATAATATAGAGAACTTGCTAAGAAGAAAAAAAGAAGCTGGGAAAGAACTACCGGTTGTAAGAGTAAGTTTTGTAAAACAAAAAGAAAATGCGGCGGAAGTTGAGTGTTTCATTGATAAATGGAAGGATAAAGTTGATATTATTGATTTTCAAGAAATGATAGATTTTGGTAATGTTAATGATTTGCAAGACAAACCTAACATTCCATACAAATGTGAAGCACCTTTCACAACGCTTCATGTGGATAGTTATGGAAATATTTACCCATGTTGTACTTTTTATAGTAAGTATTTTTGTCTAGGGAATATTCAGGATATGACTTTAGAGGAAGCGTGGAATTGTGATAAAATTAATAATTTGCGTAGGGACATTATAAATGGTGATATGCCTTTACCTTGTAGAAATTGTGTTACGTCTAATTAATAGTTAAAAATCTAAAGTTCGTATTCGACAGGAGAAAAGGGAATGGATAGTTTATTAAGTATCAATGCTTCTATTCTAGAATTTATTGATATTAGTGTGTTTTATTTTCAACAGCAGGAGTATGATTTAGGATTACAGCAATTAGATAAATTAATTAATGAATTAGAGAAGATATTGGTAAATTATGAATCTATAATACCTTTATTGGATTCACATCAAGAGAGTTTGGAAAAAGATTATTTAGTACAAATATTGGAGGGGATTTCTGAGGCGCAGTTTGAATCGGACTATATCCTTGTGTCCGATTTGCTTATATTACAGCTTCGTCCATATTTTGCTAGATTACAGGAATTGGTAATGCTTGAATATAACTCATTACCATCATATGCAAGAGAGAGAAACCTGCAAATCGTTAAAAGTAGAGATAAAAAGTTATACAATTATATAACAAAAATAAATGAAGGAAGCCAAAGCAGTAATATTAATATACAGTGTGAATTTACCTCTAGTGGATTGGCAACAATAAAATGTAATAAAGATGGATGTGAATTTTATTTACATAGTAATAATAATCCACAACTTGATGCTGCTGTTTTGGCTAATGCATGGTATGCTGATAGTAAATATAAGTATATTGTGTATGGCTTTGGCTTGGGATACCATATTTATCAATTATGTAAGCGTAACTGCTACATCGAAATCGATGTATATGAATCAAATTTAGAGGTATTACAATTAGCAGTAGCCTATGGAAATATAGGAGAATGTTTGGAAAGCGGACAGGTTAGGATATTTTATGATCCTGATTTTGAGAATTTTTCAAAGCGAGTTAGTTGCTTTAATGATGATACAGAATTGGTAATTCATGGACCATCTCAACGATTAATTAACAATGAAAATATCAGAGAGAGAATGGAAGAATATTTTCTACATTATAATTCAGTTAGAAATCAAAAAGGACTTCTATATGGGAATTATAGATATAACATCTGTAATTATGATGCTAGTGTTGATACCCTGCTAACTGAATGGAGTAATAAAGATGTCTATATAGTTGCAGCGGGTCCATCTCTTGATTTAAATTATAAATACTTAAAAAAAATTGGTAATAAAGGTATAATATTAGCCATTGGAGCTGTATTTAAAAAGCTTATGAATAATGGTATAACGCCTGATTATATAATTATTACTGATGGTAAACCAATTGTACTAGAACAAATCGAAGGTTTGTATAATGAAAAAGTACCTTTAATACTATTAACAACTACGAGTAGGGAAGTAACAGCACAATACAAGGGGAAAAAGTATTTGGCTTGCCAAAAGGAATATGATTTGGCGGAGGAATTTGCCAAAGATAAAGGATATATGCTATACAAAACAGGCGGAAGTGTGGTTACAACCGCTGTAGATATATCTATTTCCCTGCAGGCTCGCCGAATTATATTTGTCGGATTGGACCTAGCTTATCCCAATGACTCAGCTTATGCAGAGGGGATTGTGGAAAGAAAATTAGTGGATAGTAAAGATATTAAATGGATAAAAGATATTTACGGAAATTTTATTAAGACTAATAAACATCTTAATATATATAGACAATGGATTGAGAAACGTATAAAAGGAATAACAAGTGTGGAATTCATTGATGCAACTGAAGGTGGAGCTTATATTGAAGGTACGATTTGCATGAAACTAGAGGAGACAATCCTTTGAATACATTAAAAAGTTGTTAGATGTGATATTTGTTTCGCATAATTAAGTAGAATAGAGAGAAGGAATAATATGTCTGTTAAAAATAAAATTGTTTTTATAACTGGAGGGGCATCTGGACTTGGCCGCGTATTTGTGACTAGATTTATTGAAGAAGGTGCTAAAGTATGTTTTACTTATAGGAATAGTGAACAAAATGCAATGTTATTACAGCAGAAATATGGTAAAGATATTTATTCAATAAAAGCAGATGCCTCTGACTATCAGCAGGCTATTGATGCAGTAGATAAGTGTATAAAGCACTTTAATGGATTGGATGTACTTATAAATAATGCATCTAGTGCGAAAGATAGTTCTCTTAAGAATTTGAATATAGATAATTTTTCTTATACTATTAACAACGTTTTGTATCCAGTGGTTAATTATTCTAAAGCTGTATGTGATCATTTTATTAATCAGTGTTACGGTAAAATTATCAATATAGGTTCAATCAATGGAATGAGGGGAAGAGAGGGGAGTATCGCATATTCAACAGGGAAAGCTGGGATTGAAGGGTTTACGAAAACAATAGCAAAGGAATTGGGACAATATAATATTAATTGTAATGTTGTTGCACCAGGATATATTGATACCGATGGTCAAAAGAATACAAGTGAGTTAATTAAAAAAATGGTTTTGGATGAATGTCCTATACGTAGATTGACTAAACCAGATGAAGTGGCTAATTTGGTATTATTTTTGGCAGGAGATATGGCTAATAACATAACCGGACAAGTATACCAAATTGATTGTGGTCAATATATATGAGGTGATAATTAAGATGATATTAGGAACGGTACAGTTAGGATTAAAGTATGGTATCAATAATAAGACGGGTAAACCGTCTAAGGAACAAGCATGTGAAATTTTAGATTATGCTTATAATAATGGAATTCATATATTGGATACAGCAAGCTCCTATGGGGATTCTGAAAAGATTATAGGAGAGTATAAGCTAATGACGGGTAATTCTTTTGATATATGTACTAAATTACCTATAGAAATTAAAAACGATCTAGCGGTTGTAGTAGATGAGAGTTTGGAAAAATTAAGATACAATAATTTGCATACTATCTATTTGCATAGGTTTGAACAATGCAAAGATAAAAACATATTAAATCAACTCAACGAATTAAAGAATAAGAAGATTATTAAAAAAATTGGAATATCTATTTATGAGCCTGAGGAATTACGCTATATTTTCACTGAATTGTCTAAGGTAATAGATGTTATTCAGATTCCATTTAATATTTTGGATTGTTATCGCTGGCAAGAAAATGACTTGTTACAACAAGCACATGAAAAATTCACTATATATGCAAGAAGCATTTACTTACAGGGACTTTTATTAACGGAATCTCAAAATAAAAAGATAGAGAAAGTTGAGAATAGTTTGATTTGGCTAGATGAATTATCCCGAGAAAAGAATATCTCAGTGGCAGAATTAGCAATGTCTTATGTTAAAAGTGAGTCTAGTATTACTGACTTTATAGTTGGGTGTGAAAATATAGGTCAATTAAAGCAAAATATTAATATGCTACAGAATAATATTGAGTTTTCTAAAGAGGAAATACAAGATATTATTTGTCATAGCAAATATATTGATAGAAGAATCATTGATCCAAGAACATGGAATCTGAAAAGTTAAAAGGAGATTATATGAGAATTGTTGCAATCATTCAGGCTAGAATGACTTCAAGTCGATTATCCAAAAAGGTGTTAACTGATATATGTGGAAAACCAATGTTATGGCATATTGTTGAACGTGCCAAGCAAAGTTCTTTTATTGATGAAGTTATTATCGCTACATCTGATGAAAAAGAAGATGATGAGATTGATATCTTTGCGAAACAGTTTAATATTCCTATTTACAGAGGAAGTTTATATAATGTGTTAGATAGGTTTTGGAAATGTGCAAATCATTATAGCTCAGATATAGTTGTTCGTTTAACAGGAGATAATGCCTTAATTGATCCTCAAATTATTGATGAAGCATTAACAATGTTTATAAAAGAAAAAAAATTTGATTATTTATACTATCGAGAGGGACTTCCTATTGGCATGGCTGTTGAAATTATTAAGTTCTCAGCTCTAGAAAGAGCGCATAATGAAGCATCAGATCCTGAGTGTCTTGAGCATGTTACACCATATTTATATAGAAATAATGAAAAGTTCTGTTCGTTAAGAGTGGAAAATGCAGGAAATGATCATTCGAAATTACGTTGGACTATGGATACAGCAGAAGATAAAAATCTTATTCTTTCCATATATCATGCTTTATATGAAGAGAAAAATATATTCCATTATAGAGATATCATAAATGAGTATAAAAATCATCCTGATTGGTCCTCTATTAACAATAACATAATACAAACAAAAGTGGAATATAGAGGGGATAAAGATGAAATATAGTGATTGTATTAATAAACCAGTTTATATTATAGCCGAAATGTCAGCAAACCATGCAGGGAGTTTATCAAGAGCAAAAGAAATCATTCATGCTGCAAAAGAAGCTGGAGCTGATTGTATTAAAATACAAACTTATACAGCGGACACTATTACAATGAATTGTAGTAATAGTTATTTTCAGATTGATGGTGGTGCATGGAAAGGGGATAATCTGTATTCTCTTTACCAAAAAGCGTTTACACCTTGGGAGTGGCAGGCAGAATTAAAAACCGAAGCAGATCGGGTTGGAATTGATTTCTTCTCTACACCTTTTGATAAAACGGCAGTGGATTTCTTGGAAGATATAGGTGTTGAATTTTATAAAATTGCCTCTTTCGAAGTAGTTGATATACCACTAATCGAATATGTAGCATCAAAAGGAAAACCTATAATTATGTCCACAGGTATGGCTACTTTAGGTGAAATTGAAGATGCTGTTAACGCATTACGTAAGAAGAATAATAATCAATTGGCCCTATTACATTGCGCTAGTGCATATCCAGCTATAACAGATGAGATGAATTTGAAAACAATGATTAATATGAAAGAGACTTTTAATGTTCCAGTAGGGCTGTCTGATCATTCGATGGGATCATTAGGGGCGGTGACTGCAGTTGCTATGGGAGCTTCTATTATTGAAAAACATTTTTGTATAAGTCGTGATATTAGTAATCCAGATGCATCGTTCTCTATGGAGGCAGATGAATTTGCTACAATGGTTAGAGATATTCGTATTGTAGAAAAAGCTATAGGGAAAGTAAAGTATGGGCCTACAGATCAGGAAATGGAAAATATTAAGTTTAGAAAATCCATTTTTGCAGTTAATGATATTAAAGCTGGAGAAAAACTTACAGCAGATAATATCAGGGTAATAAGACCAGGATATGGGCTAAAACCAAAGTACTATAATGAGATACTAGGAAAACAAGCAAGATTCAATATTGAAAAAGGAACGCCTATTCAATTTGAAATTATTGAATAAATTAACTAGCTAGCATTAGTAATGCTAGCTTTTATAAGATGGAGTTAGTGATGGAGAATAAGTTGGTATTAAAGCTATTTACAATGGAACAAGTGGAATTGCTTTATAAGTGGGCAAATGATCCTGATTGTAGAAAAAATTCTTTTCAGACTGAATCTATACCTTATGAAACACATGTAAAGTGGTGTAGTGATAAATTAGAATCTAATGATGTTGATATCTATATTGCTTATTTAAACTCTATACCAGTAGGTCAACTAAGAGTGATGTATAAGGAAAGAACAGCATTAATTAGTTATAGTATTGATAAAAACTTTAGAGGATTGGGGCTTGGTCTACAATTAATACAGTCAATAGAAAAATATAGGTTATACGGGGAAAATAATATAAACGAATTAGTTGGCAAGGTAAAGTTAGATAATATAGCATCTCAAAAAGTATTTGAAAAATGTTATTATGAAAAGATCGTTGAGAATGATCATTTTGTATATCGAAAATATATTAAAAGTGAACTATAATAATAATGATACTTACTTTAAATGGATAAGGAGCTGAAAATATGAACATACCATACGGAAGACAGTCTATAGACGAAGACGACATCAAAGCAGTAGTTGAAACACTACGTTCTGATTTTCTAACAACTGGACCGAAAGTAGAAGAATTTGAAAAATGTGTAGCTGATTATGTAGGGGCTAAATATGCAGTGGCTATATCCAATGGGACTGCAGCGTTACATGCTGCTTGTTTTGCAGCTGGAATAGGCGAAGGTGATGAAGTAATTACAACACCAATTACTTTTGCAGCATCTTCAAATTCTGCTTTGTATTGCGGAGGAAAACCGGTTTTTGCAGATATAGATTCTGTTACATATAACATAGATCCAGAAGATATTAAGAGAAAGATAACTGAACGAACAAAAGCAATTGTAGCGGTTCACTATACTGGACAACCTTGTGATATGGACTCTATTCATAAAATAGCTAAAGAACATAATCTTATTGTTATTGAGGATGCTGCTCATGCATTAGGGGCAGAATATAAAGGAAATAAAATTGGTAGTATGTCTGATATGACTACATTTAGCTTTCATCCAGTGAAACATATCACAACGGCTGAAGGTGGTATGATTATGACAAATAACAAGGAATTATTTGATAAACTTATTTTATTTAGAACCCATGGAATTACCAGAGATCCGAAGTTGTTATCTCGCGATGAAGGCCCATGGTACTATGAACAAATTGATTTAGGATATAATTATCGTATAACTGATATACAATGTGCACTGGGTATATCACAAATGAGAAGATTAGATGATTTTGTGGCTAAGAGAAGAGAGATAGCTAAGAGATATGATAAGGCATTTTCAGTAAATCCCAATATCGTTGTTCCATTTCAAAAAGAAGGATGCAATAATAGCTATCATTTATATGTTATTCAAGTAAAAAACGTAAATCGCAGACAGGTTTTTGAAGAATTACGAGCATCGGGAATAGGCGTTAATGTGCATTATGTTCCAGTTTATACATTCCCATATTATAGAGAACATGGTTACGAGGCTGTTACATGTAAACATGCTGAAGAATTATATAAGAATATAATAAGCATACCTATGTACCCGGATTTAACGCTGGAAGAGCAAGAATATGTAATAGAGAAAATAATTGAATTATGTAAGTAATTAGATAACTGTTCATGTGCTATGGGTTTTCAGTACGGAACAGTTATTTTAAAGGAGGTAATTGATGTTTTACATCCGTACAGATGCCAATCCAATCATCGCTACAGGACATGTCATGCGCTGTATGTCTATAGCAAAAGAAATTAGTAAACTTGGAGAAGAAGTGACATTTATTACAGCAGATTTACAATCAAAAGAATTAATAGAACGTAATGGATTTGCTGTATTATGTCTTGATTCTACGTGGAATGACCTGGAATTAGAGATTAAGAAGTTGATAGAAGTGATTCAACGAAATAGCATAAAAAAGTTATTGATAGACAGTTATTTTGTAACAGAACAATATCTAAATGAACTTCGTAGATATACAAAACTTATATATCTTGATGACTTAGCTACTTTTGCATATCCAGTAGATGTATTAATTAACTACAATAATTATGCTAGTGGATTGGGATATGAGAAATTCTATCCAACAACAGATACTAAGCTAGTATTAGGTTGCAGTTATGCCCCTTTAAGAGATGAATTCAGGGATATTGCGAGTAATGTATCTAATACCTTGCAAAATGTTTTGGTGACTACTGGAGGATCTGATAGCTATCATGTTGCCTACAAATTTTTGCAATACATGATTGAAAATCATTTATCAGATTATAAGGGCTCCGAAGCAGATAATTTGGATAGCTTAGTACGAAGCATAAAATTTCATGTGGTAGTAGGTAAATTCAACACCGATAAAGAGAAGCTGAGAGATATGGCTAAGGATTATCCAAATATTATTTTACATATGGATGTTCTTAATATGTCGGAGTTAATGAAAAAGTCAGATCTTGCAATAACGGCAGGAGGTTCTACTATGTATGAATTATGTGCTTGTGGTGTTCCTATGATTACATACTCGTTTGCGGATAACCAGTTGGCTGGGGTTAAAGGTTTCCATTCTATTGGAGTTGCGAAGTATTGTGGTGATATAAGATCTGGAGTAAACGAAGTATGTGAATCAATTATTTACGGAATATATGAATATTGTAATGACTCAACTTGTAGAAAAAACATCTCTAATAGAATGAAAAATTTAGTTGATGGTTACGGAGCAAAAAGAATTGCAGAAATAATAATAAATTAAGATAGTGAAAACTTGCATTGTGATGGATAAAATGGCTACAAAAAAACTAGAGAATGTTACTTTATGCGGCTGTTTTGTTCGTGCAAAAAGAAAGTTCCAAGAAGCATGGAAAGTAAATCAGAGCAAAGTAATATCTTGAATATATTTTTGAGCAGATTCAGAAGAATGATATGTTGCAGGTTTCTGATTTGCTTTCGTGGCCAGCAAAGATACCAGCGAAATGTAAAAACTTAAAGACGTCACAACACCAGTAGATTTATTATTATACTGGTGTTGACGTCTTTTTTAAATGCGCGCTTGAGATGACCTTTCTTTTATTGAACTTTATTCGTAGTTAAACCAATATTCTACTAACATCTACTATTTATAAAAAGCATTATTCCCTTACCCTTACGTAAATTTGACCTACTATATTTCCTTCTTTATCATATGCAGTTATAATCGTTAAGCCTGTACTCATTGCAGTTACTTTTCCTTTATTCGATACAATTGCTATTCCTTCATTTAATGAAGACCATTCTACGGGAACTGTATCTGTCATGTCATCTATAGTAAGTCTACAGGACTGACCCTTCTTCAAGTCAACAGCCAATCTGTAATCTTTAGCATCATCAATTACAAGAACATAGATTACGTCAACATATGAACCATCTTTGCTTACAACTTGTATTATAGTATTACCAGGTGCAATCGCTTTTACAACACCATTATTATCCACAGTAGCAACACTATTATCAGATGAAGTCCAAATCATTTGGGTGTTTTCATCTAAGTCATCATCGACACTTAATTGTAGTTCTTCTTTAGGTTCTAATACGACTTTTAATTGACTAGACTGTGGTTCAACAATGACTGGTGCAGAAACTGTTAATTTAGTATTTTTAAAATAGGTGTCAAGATAGGTTCCACATCTCCGGTCACCACGCAAAGTTACCCTTGCATATTTTGCTCCTTCCGGTATGTTCAAAGATATTGTTTTATTAACGACTTCAGGGCTAGCATGTGTAACACTATTGGATAATAATACTTTAGATTTATCATCATTTAAAAACTCCAATTTGATTGTACCTATATCAGATGGTGTTTGGTTATAGCAATACATTGTAGAAGTTAACTGCATTTCTGTTCCTACCGACATATTAACAATTGCTACATCTTGATACATCGTAGCTGAAACTTGGGGCTGAGGGCATAAGCAAAATGTTTCTGGACTAATATACCATTTTTGAGCACTAACCCATCCTGTCATACCTTGAGTTCCATCCGCATTTACAAGAAGATTTTTTTCATTGTCGCTGGAATTACCTTCTGCTGCTTTTGACACTGAATTAAAACAAAGTACGATTGATATTAACATAAACAATTTAACTAATATTCCATATTTTTTCATTATTTTACCTCCATATTTTTCTATATTATATAAAATGTGTTAAATTATGTCAATGTAAATCGAACTTTGAATGATAATCATATTTTTGTTAAGCTGTTGAATTAAAGTTCTACAATTTAGTTATCATAAATTGTAGAACTTTTTTTTATCCGATTTTAACATCCACCTGTTAAATCCTAACCCCCATTTAATAACAATAATGCTAACCTATTTTTTAAATAAATAAGATTTTAGATATTCAAATCACATTAATTTAGTTTTATTTTTAATAGTTTAAAAATTAGGAGGCATAGAGATGTTAATCAAATCTGTTAATAAAGAAATAATAAAGTCTTTAGAAAATAATGAAGAAAAGGCGTTACGTACTCTCAGTATGATAATCTGCTCCCTGGTTGAAGATGAGAATTACATAGAAGGGGAAGAAAAGGTGAGAAAAGCAATGTGCCTGTATCCACATTCTCCAATACCTCATAACCTAATGGGGATTTTAATGGTAAAACAAAAAAATCACCTTCTAGCATTAAAGCATTTTCGAGCAGCATATGCATTAGATCCAACCTACTTACCTGCTAGGAATAATTTGGATCAATATACCGATTCCACTACTATTAATAATTTATATCACGCTGATCCATTTTAATACGATTTTAATACCAAACCTAAAATCCATAACCCCAATTTTATATCATCTCTGTTAATCTATTCATGTAAAACCAATTGGGAGAGAATTGAATAGTTAGAATTTATAATAGTATGTAGTTTAGGAGGAGAATGAATGGAAACAGCAATTCAATACATCATATATCTGCTTATATTAATAGCCCTAGCAATACCCCTTGGCAGGTATATAGGAAAGGTTATGAACGGAGAAAAGGTCTTCTTATCAAGGATCGGAAGACCGTGCGAGAGATTAATTTATCGATTATTACATATTGATGAAAGTGAAGAAATGACATGGAAAAGATATGCGTTATCTGCAATTTTGTTTAGTGCATTATTTTTAGTTACTTTATTCTTAATTATACTCTTGCAGGGAATTTTACCACTTAATCCAGAAAAAATTGACGGAACAAGTTGGCATTTAGCTTTTAATACAGCAGTAAGCTTTATTACCAATACAAACTGGCAAGCATATAGCGGTGAAGCACAACTTTCATATTTTACACAGATGATTGGCTTAACAGTTCAAAACTTCGTATCAGCTGCGGTTGGTATTGCAGTATTATTTGCACTCATTCGTGGATTTGTAAGAACGAAGGCAAATGGAATCGGTAACTTTTTTGTAGATGTAACAAGAACCTTAGTTTATGTATTAATTCCATTATCAATAGTAGTATCAATTGGCTTAGTATCACAAGGTGTGGTGCAAAACTTTAAGAGTTATGATACCGTTCAATTAATAGAGCCTATTACAACAGAAGATGGTACCGTTGTAACAGAGGAAGTTATTCCTATGGGACCAGCAGCGAGTCAGATTGCTATCAAACAATTGGGAACAAACGGTGGAGGTTTCTTTGGTGTTAATTCAGCACACCCTTTTGAGAATCCAACCGTATTAACTAACTTGCTTGAAATGATATCCATATTGTTAATACCGGCAGCACTCTGCTTTACATTTGGAAGAAATATCAAGGATTCGAAACAAGGAAGAGCAATCTTTATCGCTATGTTTACGGTTTTAGTTATCGCCCTTGCATCGGTAGCTGTTAGTGAACAATTTGCTACTCCACAATTACAAGGCTCTGAAAGAAATAGCGAGGAGCAAGTGGATATTAGTACGGACGATCAAGCAGGTGGTAACATGGAGGGAAAAGAAGCTAGATTTGGAATTGCCTCCTCGGTAACCTGGGGGGTATTCACAACAGCAGCTTCCAATGGTTCTGTAAACTCCATGCATGATTCCTATACACCACTTGGAGGTATGGTATTAATGCTTCTAATGATGCTTGGTGAAGTAATCTTTGGTGGTGTAGGTTGTGGATTATATGGTATGCTTGGCTTCGCTATATTAACGGTATTCATTGCGGGCTTAATGGTTGGTAGAACGCCTGAATATCTAGGTAAGAAGATTGAACCTTACGAGATGAAGATGGCTGTGCTCGTCTGTTTAGCAACACCAGTAGCTATCCTAATTGGTAGTGGAATTGCTATGGTGATTCCTTCTGTAGCAGATAGCTTGAATAATGCAGGGGCACATGGATTTTCAGAAGTATTATATGCATTTGCCTCAGCAGGCGGAAACAATGGATCTGCATTCGCTGGACTTGGTGCGGATACGCCATTCCTTAATATAGCCATTGGTTTATGTATGTTATTCGCAAGGTTTGTACCAATGTTAGCAACTCTTGCAATTGCAGGTAGTTTAGCTAAGAAGAAAAAGATTGCAACTTCAGTAGGTACACTTTCTACATCGAATGGTATGTTTATTGCTTTATTAATTTTCGTTGTTTTATTAATCGGAGCATTAAGTTTCTTTCCTGCGGTTGCACTTGGACCAATTGCAGAACATTTGCAGATGATTGCATAGGGATGAAGGGTTGAAAGAATATAAATCTTATGAAAGGAGCCATGCACTGCTTTCTTTCAACCTATTTATTATGGCAGAATCACAAGAAGCTTGTGATATGCATGGAAATTAATATGAAAGACAAGAAAATACTCTTACATGCATTAAAGGATTCGTTTATTAAACTGTCTCCTAAGACACAAATTGGGAATCCGGTAATGTTTTTAGTATATATATCAGCAATTTTAACATCATTTCTTTTTATCTTATCATGCTTTGGGATTAAAGATGCTTCTTCTGGATACATATTAGGAATAGCAGTTATTCTTTGGTTTACTGTATTGTTTGCGAACTTCGCGGAAGCAATTGCAGAGGGTAGAGGTAAGGCACAAGCAGATTCTCTGCGGGCATCAAAGAAAGATATCGAGACGAAAAAGATCGATTCAATTAATCACAAAGAGGAATTTAAGCTAGTATCGTCAGCAACATTAAAAAAAGGGGATCTCGTTTTAGTGAATGCGGGGGAACAAATCCCAGCGGATGGTGAAGTTGTGGAAGGTGCAGCATCCGTTGATGAAAGCGCAATCACTGGAGAATCTGCCCCAGTGATTCGTGAAGCAGGAGGGGATAGAAGTGCTGTTACTGGTGGTACAATGGTTACTTCTGACTGGATTGTTATTCAGGTAACTAGTGAGGCAGGCGAAAGCTTTCTTGATAAGATGATTGCAATGGTAGAAGGTTCTTCAAGAAAGAAAACTCCAAACGAAATTGCCTTACAAATCTTCTTGGTAGCATTAACAGTAATATTTATCTTAGTAACAGCTTCGTTATATAGTTACAGTCTGTTTTCTTCGAAACAATTAGGTGTGGATAATCCAACATCCATTACATCATTAATTGCTCTATTGGTTTGCCTTGCACCAACGACGATTGGTGCATTGCTATCTGCGATTGGTATAGCAGGTATGAGCCGTTTGAATCAATCAAATGTACTTGCAATGAGTGGTAGAGCAATTGAGGCAGCTGGTGATGTTGATATCCTTATGCTTGATAAAACTGGTACCATTACACTAGGGAACAGACAGGCAGCGGAATTTATACCAGTAGATGGTCATACGGAGCAAGAACTAGCAGAAGCGGCACAGTTGGCGTCTCTAGCAGATGAAACACCGGAAGGGCGTAGCGTAGTAATCTTAGCAAAAGAGAAGTTTGGTATAAGGGAACGTAACCTAGAAGAGTTACATGTGAGTTTTGTTCCATTTACGGCAACCACAAGAATGAGTGGTGTTGATATGAAATCAGATAGAATCCGTAAAGGTGCGGCTGATTCCATCAAAGAATATATAATTAATCAAGGTGGAAGATATAGTGGACAATGCGACGTAGCAGTAAAGTCCATCGCTAGTAAAGGTGGTACTCCACTTGTTGTATCAAAGAATAAAGAAATTCTTGGAGTTATCTATCTTAAGGATATCATTAAGGCAGGAGTAAACGAAAAGTTCGCAGATCTTCGTAAGATGGGTATCAAGACAATCATGATCACCGGTGATAATCCATTAACAGCAGCTGCTATTGCAGCAGAAGCTGGTGTAGACGATTTCTTAGCAGAAGCAACTCCAGAAGGAAAACTGCAGATGATTCGTGATTTCCAAGCAAAAGGTCATCTAGTAGCCATGACAGGTGATGGTACCAATGATGCTCCGGCATTAGCACAAGCTGATGTAGCGGTTGCTATGAATACAGGGACACAAGCGGCAAAAGAAGCTGGTAATATGGTGGATTTAGATTCCTCCCCAACCAAGCTAATTGATATCGTAAGAATTGGAAAACAGCTATTAATGACAAGAGGTAGTTTAACTACATTCAGTATTGCTAACGACTTAGCAAAATACTTTGCAATAATACCGGCCCTCTTCTTAGGATTGTATCCCGAATTATCCGCACTTAACATTATGCATCTTCATAGTGCAGAAAGTGCCATATTCTCAGCAATTATTTATAATGCATTAATCATTATCGCGTTGATTCCGTTGGCATTAAAAGGGGTTAAGTATCGTGAAGTTTCCGCAGGTAAGTTGTTATCATGGAACCTTCTTGTATATGGTGTAGGTGGTATTATCGCACCGTTCATCTTTGTTAAATTAATCGATATGTTGCTAGTAGCGACAGGGTTATTTTAAATGCTAGTCTTGTTATATACAATAAGATTAAGTAGCGTAAATTAACTTTATGGTTATCCTACAATAAGGTTGTGCGCTTTGTGACATAGCAGGTAGGGCAAGAAACGATAAAATAATATCATTAGTTTTATAGTTACAAAAAATCACAAGTACAAAACGAATTAAGAAATAAGGAGGAATCATCATGAAGTCAGTTAAGATCTTGCTGAAACAAACAGCAATGTTCATACTTATAACAACTATTGTATGTGGTGTTATCTATCCGCTTGCAGTAACAGGAATTTCACAACTTTTCTTTAAAGATAAAGCAAATGGTAGTATAATTGAGGTAGATGGAAAACAGTATGGAAGTAAATTACTTGGTCAAAAGTTTACGGGGGATAAGTATCTATGGGGACGTGTTATGTATGATAATACAGGGACATATCAAGATGAAGAAGGCAATGCGTTGTATTATGCAGGACCATCAAATCTGACACCGGCTAGCGAGGATTACCGTTCCTTAATTACAGAACGTGTCGAAGCTATGAAAGTTTCAAATCCAGCCATGATAAATCAGAAAGTTCCAGTTGATTTAGTAACGGGTTCTGGTAGTGGTCTTGATCCTCATATTAGTGTTGCAGCAGCCATGTATCAAGTAGATAGAATAGCAAAGGTCAGAAGTATATCTACAGAACAAGTAGAGGATATCATTAATCAATATACCACAGGAAAATTATTGGGAGTTCTTGGAGAAAAGGTTGTTAATGTTCTTGAAGTGAATTTGGCACTTGACGGAATTCTGAATTAGATGAATCTAGAAAGCTAATGGGATAACAATATAAAGCAGTATTTGGGAGTTGTATTCAACGCTTGATATGCGTAGATGGAGCAAAGATATGGAAGAAGTAAGAATGAATCCGGAGGCAATTCTTGATAGAATTGCCTCTGATGAAGAGAATGTAGGAAAAGGAAAATTGAAGATCTTCTTTGGGTATGCAGCAGGTATAGGGAAAACTTATGCTATGCTGCTTGCTGCGCATGAGGAGAAAAAAGCAGGCATTGATGTTGTAGCTGGTTACATAGAACCACATGCAAGGCCAGAAACAATGAAATTAGTAGAGGGTTTAGAGGTTTTACCACCGAAAGTAATACCTTATCAATCCATTGAGCTGACGGAATTTGATATTGATAGTGCACTTAAGAGAAGGCCGAATATTATACTAGTTGATGAACTTGCACATACCAATGCGGTTGGAAGTCGTCATCTTAAGAGGTATGAAGACATTAGAGAACTACTTAATACTGGAATTAATGTCTATACAACTGTTAACGTACAACATATTGAGAGCCTTCATGATTTAATTGCACAAATTACTGGGGTTATGGTAAGAGAGAGAATCCCAGACTCTGTATTTGATGAAGCAAATCAAATAGAAATGATTGATATACAGCCAGAGGAATTAATTGCTCGTCTTGAACAAGGGAAAATATATAAGAAGGATCGTGTAAAAAAAGCGTTAGGAAACTTCTTTACCGAGGATAATCTAATAGCGCTACGTGAGATAGCACTGAGAAGAATGGCAGATTGGGTTAATCAAGAACAGAGTAAATCCATTCACCAATTAGGCAAGGAGGGAGCTGTGGGAGAGCATATCCTTATGTGTTTATCTCCTTCACCCTCGAATGATAAAGTGATTCGACAGGCAGCAAGAATGGCAAAGGCTTTCCATGGTAAGTTTACAGCATTTTATGTTGAGACACCAGAATCTTCAGATATGGATAAAGAGGACATTCAAAGGTTAAGGGAGAATACCAAGTTAGCAGCTCAATTTGGAGCTAATACAGTAACCTCCTATGGTAGTGACATTGTAGAACAGATTGCGGAGTATGCTAAGTTATCTAAGGTAACAAAAGTGGTACTAGGGAGAAGCTATAGTAAGAGAAGTCTGTTTTTGGTAAAGGAGAGTTTCTCAGAAAGGCTTTCTAAGCTTTGTCCATCTATTGAGATATTCCTTATTCCGGATAGCTATGATCAGATGTATCGGAAAAAGAAGAAGAAAACTACAAAGGTTCAGCCTTCTATCGTAAGTCTTGATATAATTAAGACTCTATTATTATTAAGTATTTCATCAGGTATTGCAATTTTCTTTAAATATATGGGTTTTCAAGATTCGAATATAGTAATGACATATATACTAGGTGTATTGGTCACAGCGATAATAACAAAATATAAATTTACCAGTTATATATATAGTTTTATAAGCGTATTTACGTATGATTTCTTTTTTACTGATCCAAAACTTACATTCAATGTATATGAAGGAGGTTACATAATCACTATTGTGATTATGTTAATTATGTCCTTAATCAGTTCAACTGTCACCCAAAAGGTCAAGAATGAAGCGAAGGTATCTGCAAAAAAAGCCTATCGTACAGAAGTATTGCTAGAGACTAGCCAGAAATTACAGCATGGTAAGAATACAGAAGATATTGTGTGGCGGACCATAAGGCAGTTAGGGAAATTATTAGATAAGACAATCTATTGTTATATCGGAGATCCAGAGAAGAATCCGAAACCAATCATCTACCATAGTAGCAGGAACATATCAACATCGATACCAAAAACAGAATTAGCTGTTGCGACCTGGACATATAAGAACAACAAGCATGCGGGTGCATCAACCACAACGTTACCAGGTGCCAAATGTCTGTATATGGCTGTACGTAATGGTGATAGAGTATTTGCGGTTATTGGAATTGAATTAAATGGAGAGGTGATTCAAGCATTTGAACAAGGAATATTAGTGGCTATACTGAATGAATGCGCCTTTGCACTAGAAAAGGAAGAGCTATTATTAAAGGAACGTGAGGTGGCAATTCAGCTAAAACAAGAACAACTACGAGCCAATTTATTGCGCTCTATTTCTCATGATTTGAGAACACCTTTGACTAGCATATCAGGTAACGCAAGTATGCTAATTGAAAACTCAGACCTAATATCCTCAGATAAGAAGCATGAGTTATATGAATATATATATGATGATTCGATGTGGTTGATTAATTTGGTAGAGAATTTATTAAGTGTTACAAGAATTGAGAATGGAACCATGCAGTTAGATTTAGAACCAGAGCTAGTTGAAGATCTAATCATGGAAGCTATGAAACACATTGATCGAAAGTCAAAAGAGCATAGGGTATCGGTTGATGTAGAAGAAGTACTAGTAGCAAGAGTTGATGCAAAACGTATTATTCAAGTGATAATTAACTTAGTAGATAATGCAATCAAATATACACCTTCTGGTTCTCATATTGAAGTAGTTTCCTGTAAAGAAGGGGAATATATAGTTATCGAGATACGAGATGACGGCCCGGGAATTGATGAGGAACAAAAGACTAAGATATTCACGATGTTCTATACAGTCAATGATTCTGTATCTGATGGTAGAAGAGGAATGGGGCTTGGTTTAGCACTGTGTAAATCAATTGTAGATGCACATGGAGGAAAGCTAGAAGTACTCGATAACAAACCAAAGGGAGCAATCTTTCGCTTTACATTGAAATTAGAGGAAGTAAAGGAATTGCAGTAGGCCATGTATTTAAACTTTGGAAAGGAGTATGTTATTATGATAAATCAAAAATCAAAAATCTTAGTCGTAGAAGATGATAAGCCTGTACGAAATCTAATTACCACTACGCTTGAGACTCAAGATTATAAGTACATTGTTGCTGAGAATGGTGCACAGGCTATTCTAGCAGCAACCTCTCACAATCCAGATATTATCTTACTTGATCTTGGTTTACCAGATATGGATGGGATTGAGATAATTAAGAAGGTACGATCTTGGTCGATGCTACCCATTATAGTGATCAGTGCAAGAAGTGAAGATAAGGATAAAATCAATGCATTAGATGCAGGAGCCGATGATTATCTTACGAAACCTTTTAGCGTTGCAGAACTTTTGGCTAGGTTACGAACTACATATCGAAGGCTACAACATATGAGTGGGGCGATGGAGGAACCGAGTCAATCTTATTTTATTAACGGAGATTTAAAGATTGATTACCCAAGTGCAACAGTAACTGTGAAGAATCAAGAGATACATTTGATGCCTTTAGAATACAGTTTGATTTGTTTATTAGCCAAGAATGTTGGTAAGGTGCTTACACATCGTTTTATATTAGATAAAGTTTGGACCAATGCAATTGAATCGGATATGTCTTCTCTTAGAGTTTATATGGCTTCACTTAGAAAGAAACTAGGAACAGGAGATAATAAAGAGCAGTACATACAAACTCATGTTGGTATAGGCTATCGAATGGTTAAAATGTAAAATTTGAAAAATATGGAATAATATTTTGAGAATCAAAATATTATGGTTGAAAATGAGATTAATATGGGTTATAATATATCTTGCAATAGAAAATGTGTTTTTATATTACAAAATATGTAAATATTAGTAATTTAAAAACTGAAAATTCAATAGTAAGATAAGTGAGGTGTAATTTCTTGGAAGAACAGAAGTCAACAATATTTTCTACGGGAATAACAGAACTAAAGAATATAATCGCGGAGAATATTCCCTTTATGAAAGAAAAAGAAACGGAGTATGCAGATAAGTATAAATTAGAAAAACAACATGATAAAGGTAAATTACATGCTATTGAACGTATTACAATGATTCTTGATAAGGATACATTCAAAGAGATTGGATCACGAGTTACAAATCACAAGAGTGCTTTAGGTCTATGTGAAGACACATTACCTTACGATGGTGTCATAACAGGCTATGGATTTGTTAAAGGTCAAAAAGTGTACATATATGCACAAGACTTTACAGTAATGGGAGGTACACTAGGGAATGAACATGGAAAGAAGATTGCACATGTTATTGAACTAGCAATTAAGACCAAATGTCCAGTAATAGGCATTAATGATTCGGGTGGAGCAAGAATTCAAGAAGGTGTTAGTTCACTAGCAGGATATGGTGATATCTTCTATATGAATACATTAGCTTCTGGCTATATTCCACAGATTTCAATAATTGCAGGACCATGTGCGGGTGGTGCAGTATATTCACCAGGTATTACAGATTTCATCTTTACAATTGATGAGGTTAGTAATATGTTCGTTACTGGACCAAAAGTTATCAAAAGTGTAACCAATGAAACAGTTTCAGCTGAAGAATTAGGGAGTGCAAGAGTACATTCCACAACAAGTGGGGTTGCTCATTTTAGATATGAATCAGAAGAAAAATGTTATGAAGGTGTACGTAATCTAGTTGAGATGCTTCCACAATATTATGGAGACAAGCGTACTTTCAGGCAAGAACTATATGTGAATAAGAATCAAAAAGCGTTAGATTCCATTCTACCTGAGCGTATGTCACAAAGTTATGATATGCGCCAAGTAATTACTGAGATGTTTGACAAAGATAGCTTTGTAGAAGTTCAAGCAGAATTTGCACAAAATATCGTTGTTGGTTTTGCTAAATTAAGTAATATCACCGTTGGTGTTGTTGGTAGTCAACCAAGATATGCGGCAGGTTCTCTAGATTGTGATGCAAGTGATAAGGGAGCTAGATTTATTCGTTACTGTGATTCTTATAATATTCCAATTATCACATTAGTTGATGTACCAGGATTTATGCCAGGAGTAAACCAAGAGATGAAAGGAATTATTAGACATGGAGCTAAATTACTGTATGCGTATTCAGAAGCAACTACAATCAAATTAACAGTTGTACTTCGTAAAGCATATGGTGGCGCATATATTGCTATGTGTAGTAAACATCTTGGTGCTGATTATGTATATGCATGGCCATCCGCAGAGATTGCTGTTATGGGTGCAGAAGGTGCAGTTGAGATTATTCATAGTAAAGAACTTAAGTCTCTATCAAAAGGTCAGATTGGAGATTTCCTTAATGATAAAGCAGCCGAATACCGTGAGTCTTGTATGAATGGTGAAATTGCTGCTAAATATGGATACGTCGATGAGATTATTGAACCATCTGAAACAAGAGAAAGATTGTATTCCGATTTAATTATGTTACGGGGTAAGAGCGAATTAACTGTGGTTCGTAAGAAACATGGCAATATTCCATTATAAAAAAGAAAATAGATTTATATAATAATATACGGCAAAATACTTCTAGTTAAACTAGTTGTATTTTGCCGTTTTTATTTTTTACTAGATAATGTTTTGTTTTATCGAATATAACATACTAAAGTAATTTCTTATTTAAGATGTCATAAAAACAGTGAAATTTTAAAATAAGTTAGTAAATATATAGTGAAATAATTTAGAAGTTATAATAAAAATAAAATAGTTAATAAAAAATAATAAAGAATTATACAAGAATTATACAAGTTGACAAGAAAGACAACAAGTTGCAATATAAAATTGTAAAGTATTTTATCTAAATGTCAAATATTAATAAATGGTCAATAACTAAAAGCAAAGTTTAAATTAGTATCTTTGACCTAAGGTAAAATACTAGAATAACTATATAGTAACGATTTATGGGGTTTTTGAAAGGAGAAGGTTATGAGAAGGCAGGGATTTGTAAAACGGACACTAGCTTTGGTACTGACAGCAGCGCTAATAATACCACAAAGTTTATCATGGGGGATAAAACCAAGTGTGGCGAAAGCATCGAATGTAGAAGATGTAGGAGAAAAGACAGAATATGCAATGGCACCAGATTATATGTATAATTTTGAATCTGGAAGTATAAATTCTTCCATTGCTGACAGTGCTACAATCGTGGGAAGTGGAACAATTGTTACGGATGCGCAAAGAGGATTCGTATTTGATAACAATTCGTCAGGGTCCTCTTCATTAAGAACAGACTATTTATCTATGCCAAAAGTATTAGAAGGGGCTAAAGAAGGTTTTACCGTTAGTATGTATATTAAAAGTTCCTGCGGTGCAGAGCCATACTGGAGTTCAGTTTTTAGTGCTTATAATGATAATCAAAATTATCCGCTTACACAATTAGGCTTCAATTTAATTGGTAGAGTGAATGCAGATGGCTATGTAGATACAACAGATGGTTCAGATAATAATGTTCAAAGTTATAACCTAATGACAGATGGAAATTGGCATCAGGTAGCCTATGCAGTAAAAGCAGATGAGATTCGTGTGTACTGTGATGGGGTAGAAGTATCTAAGGTAATATTAGATGGTACGGCTGGTAAAAGCAGCGGAGTACTATTGAATTCTTTGTCACAGCTTACTAGCGTGAATATCGGCGGTAATTGCTTCTGGGAGGATAAAGACGTCAATGCTTATTATGATGATATTGCAATCTATCATTCTTTTCTAACAATAGAGCAACTTAAAGATAATTCAATAATACCTGAGTACCTATATACATTTGAAGAGGGAACGGTTTCAGGAAAAAGCGTTATGAATACTGGTGGAGTAATGGAGGAAGAGGAAGATGTTATTCCAACAATTCAGATAAAACAGGAAGAGTTAAATGCATTGTATTCAGAGATGTCTAAGACAAGAAACTCTGTACATGATCCGTCAATTGTTTTATCAACTGACCAGAATGGAGAAAATGTATACAGTGTATTTGGATCTCATATGGGAGTATCCAAGACATATGATTTGAAGAATTGGACATCTGTAACATCTGAATCTGTGGAGAGCATATTATTTGGAGATACCCGTGGCAATGTAACATCTTATGAGAATGCATTCAGGCAGAATCGTTTGACAGGATCTACAACATTATATGATGCTCAGAATAACCCTTATACAGTAGAGTTCGGATCATATGATATAGCAGAATGGATTTCAGATAATACAGTGAATGGTAATATGTGGGCACCCGATGTTGTATATAATAGCGAGCTTAGAAAATGGTGCATGTACCTAAGTTTAAATGGATCAAAATGGAACTCCGCTATTATTTTACTGACATCTGATGAAGAGTTTGGTCCGTACATATATGAAGCACCAATTATATTCTCTGGTTTTAGCACAAGTAATTCAAGTAAGTCCTTTAAAGATACGGATCTTGAAATTGCATTAGGGACAACTCTAGACGAATTGCCTCAAAAATACAACAAAGTTGGTGATGGTACTTGGGGAGAATATCTTCCACATGCGATTGACCCATGTGTATTCTATGATGATAATGGGAAGTTATGGATGGCATATGGCTCGTGGTCAGGTGGAATATACATGATTGAACTAGATGAGAAAACAGGTTTAAGGGATTATTCTGTACAGTATCCTAACATTGGAGAAGGAACAAAAGGTGCTACAAGTGATGCTTATTTTGGGACAAAAATAGCAGGGGGATATTATGTGTCTGGAGAGGGGGCATATATTGAAAAGATAGGAGATTATTATTTCTTGTTTGTGTCTTATGGATTTTATTCGCCTGAGGGTGGTTATACGATGAGAATATTTCGCTCAGAAAATCCCGATGGACCATATGTAGACACAAGAGGAACAAGTGCAATATATAACAACTATGTACATAACTATGATGGAACCAATGATAATCGTGGTATGAAATTAATGGGTAATTACAAATGGAGCACTATGTCAAAAGGAGAAGTGGCACAAGGGCATAACTCGGCGTTTGTAGATACGGATGGAAAGGCATATGTTGTATACCATACTAAGTTTGATGATGGTACAGCTGGTCATGAACTGAGAATACATCAGCTTTATCTTAATGATGAAGGCTGGATTGTGGCAGCACCTTATGAATATGCCGGAGAGACCATATCTCCAACAGGCTATAGCAAGACAGATATAGTTGGAAATTACGAAATGATAATCCATAAGTATAAGGTGGATTATGCTAATCTGGAGACAGTAAAATCTGTTTCTATAGAATTGTTAGAAGATGGCACGATTACCGGGGATTACAAAGGTACTTGGACTATGTCAGAAGATACGGCATATTGTAATTTGGAGATGAATGGGAAAAACTATAAAGGTGTATTTGCAAAGCAGGTAATAGATGGGACAAATGTAGAAACATTGTGCTTTACGGCTGTTAATGAAGATGGTCTTTCCATTTGGGGTTCAAAGTACCTTGCAGATGATGTGGCAGTGGCTTGTAATGCGCAGCAGATTAGCGTACCGCTTGGTGCATTTAGTGATTTTACGCTCCCATCAAAAGGAAGTTACCAAACAAAAATTAGATGGGAATCCAGTAATGAAAATGTACTTTTAAATGATGGTACGGTGATTACACCAAAGGAAGATACCGATGTTACATTGACAATGATTATATATAAGGGAGAGTATTACTACACTTGCGACTATACAATTAGGATATATGCAGATCGTTCAGAAAGTGAGGAGGATTACCTGATCGGATCTTATTTCAAGGACAATCCCAGGGATTTATCTACAGCACTTGATGGTAGTTTATATGTAAGAAATCCATTCTGTAATAAGACAAATGCAGGAGTGAATATTGCGAATGGAATATCCATTGAATTTGATGTTAAGAGAACAGGTGAGATTAACATGCTTGGTACGATCATAAGTATGTTTGGAGATAATGGAAGATTATTTTTTACTCCGGGTTCTTATCTGGGATATAATGCAGCAGGCAGTTATTTTGATGCTAATGTAAAAGATTTCAAGATGGTAAATGACTACATAGGAGATGCAGCTACAGTTAGAATTAATATTCATAAATCTGGTTTTAATGTAAGTGTAGATGGGGAAGAGGTTTATAATGAGGATATTTTAAACACTGAAAACGGAAAAGGAACAATAACAAGTTATGAAAACATATTGTCATGGATATCAGGTTCCGCTGATAAAATATATTTTGGATATGGATCATGGTGGAATGCAGCAGGATATGATGAAGCAAATTGTACCATTAGTAATGTTAAGTGCTATGTAGAACCGGTAGGAGAATTCACTAGTGATTCCATATATGAAATGGATTATTCAGATATAACAGATGCTACCACGAGATGGCAATCAGAAGGTAATGTTACGATTAAGAATAATGAGCAGAACGGTAATTATGTAGAATTTACAGTGGCAGAGGCTAAGGCGGCATATAGCCAACTTCCTAAATATGCAAGACTAGGCGAGCAATATGTCGCAGAATGTGATGTGGCATTACAGACTGGAAATAAAGTTGGTACAGAGATAGCAATTTTAGGAACAGATAAGAAATATATCAATGATTCCGTTAATGACGGTGTAGAGTCAGGATATATATTAAAACTAACTAAAACAAAGGCCAATACTTACAAGATCAATGATAAAGAAGTGATATCACTGCCAAATACATGGCTTCATGTGACCGCTGTAACATCTACTTCAAATTCCATAGCTGTAGTAACCATTGCGGATGCAAGTACGACTTATTATGAAGGAGTCGTAGCTATTGATGGTAGTGGGACGTTAGATGGATATTATTTACGTAGCAGCGGCAGCGAAGATACACTGTTGTTTGATAACATTAAAGTAAAGAATACTGGCACCCATTTTACTTTGGAAGAGGCAAAGTTATCAACATCGGATTCCATTACATCTTATGAGAATCCCTTTTATGGTAAGAAACTAGAGATGATAGATATCGCTTACACCATTAATTGGAATGATGATGCAGCTAAGAATGGTTGGGATGGCTTATTCGCTTTCTATAATACACAGAATTCAGGAAGAGTATCCTTTCAATCGCTTCCATATCTGTGTTTTAATGGAGGAGGAAAATGGATCGATATAAACAATCCGGACTTATCAGGAGTTACGAATATTGCGGCAAGTTTAGAAAAAGGGAAAGATTATACATTCCGATATGTAATAACCAGAGATGATTTACAAATCTATTTAGATGATACGTTACTTACCTATGTGACCAACGGCGAGGCAACTTTTTCTGATATATTGGACTTTATTAGAACTTGTAATAAGCTAACTATTGGTGTAGGTAAAGGAGAGAGTGCCTATTGGTGGACTGAGAAATGTGTTTTGAAAAACATTGATATTAAGGATCATATTTGTAAGAAATATAAACCACAAACCATAAAGGAAGCAACTTGTACAAAGGCTGGAATATATGGAAATTCCGTATATTCTTGTGGGAAAAGTAGTGTTACTACAATTGAGCCAATAGGCGAACATAGCTATGGAGCGTGGGTAATCATCAAACAGCCGACTTATACGAATGAAGGACGTAGAGAAAAAACATGTAGCAGATGTGGAGAAATCATTTCGGAAAGTATCCCTAAATTAACTTGGTCTAACGTGTCGGATAATAATAATGCGGTAGAAGAAGTTGATAAGGAACAGAAACAGACAATAGTAGTAAACTGTGAACAATCAGATTCAAAAGCAGAGGTAGTTATTTCAAAAGATAAAGTGGGAAATATATTGGAGGCACTAGCTACTATCTATATTTCGGATATTCAGCTTGCAGATCATATGGTGACAGTGGTGGTTAATGAAGAACTGGTAAAACAAATTAAGAAGGAAGTATCCAACATTACCGCATGGAGGATAATGATTAATGAAAAACTGATTGAAAGTGCTGCTAGTGTTATAAAGAAAGGAAATGGTACAAAACTCAAAGTAATCGTACCTACTAACCTAAATCTGGATAATCGGAGTATTATAATTAGTGGCAAGGCACTACAGGCTGCAAAACAAGTAAACGAGAATCTAGTAATTCAAGTAAAAGAGGGAAAGAATACAACCTATACAATAACAGTTCCAGAAGATGAATTAAAGAAAGCGGGGGAGAATTTAAAAGATCTTAATATAACTGTAGATACAGCAAAGGGGGATAAGAGCAAGGGGTTACTTACTTTTGGAGAAGAAGGGATTCTTTCCATACCTGTTAGTATTAAAATAAATATGAATAGTTTGCTTGAGCTAAACAAAAAAGATAGTATCTATATTTTTAAAAAGAATGAAGAGACACGCAAGATAGAGGAGGTACCAAACAATAAGAAAAAATCAGGTGATACAGGGTATGTTACATTATCTACATTATCAGGAGGAAAATTCATTCTTACAACCAAAGCGTTAAATGATGTAATTACTTTGACAGATAAGGTAACGATAGCTAGTACCAAAAAAACTGTCGCAGAAGGAAAGACGCTAAATCTCAAAGCAGTACTTCCTGTAGAGTTGGAATTAGTCACAGAGTTTACAGCGACCGATCCATGTGGGAAAGAGGAAGCAAAAGTTACGTATACAGTAGATAATAAGAACATAGCAACTATATCGACAAATGGAAAACTGAAAGCCAAAAAAGCAGGTAAAGTAACTGTAAAAATTACAATATTATTAGAGAATAAGCAAAAGAGGGTAATAAAAGAGACAATAGTAGTAAAATAAAGAAATTTAATCTTAGAGTTAATTATAAGAACGTTAAGAATAAAGAACAACTTTTCTAAACTGTGTGCCGTTACATATGGCACACAGTTACTAAAGTTGTTTTTTTCTGTTGCATTTGGTTTTTACCTTTCAATCTATAAAACGAGATGTTATAATAACTACACAGAGGAATGAAGAGACAAAAGTGTAATATGGGTGCTTATTAAGGTTAGAGACGGAATTGTTATTTCGTTTAATTGGAGGTTAACAATGATTACGATTACAGCATGCATGATAGTTAAGAATGAAGAAGCAGTACTTAAAAGATGTCTAGATAGTTTGAAAAACCTTGTGGATGAGATCGTAATAGTTGATACAGGGTCTACGGACCTGACGAAAGAAATTGCGAAGACATATACAGATAAGGTCTATGATTTCACGTGGGTACATGATTTTGCAGCAGCTAGAAATTATTCCTTTTCAAAAGCAACCATGGATTATATCTATGTGGCAGATGCCGACGAAGAAATTGATAAGGATAATCAAGAGAAATTCAGAATGTTAAAGGAGGCTATGCTTCCAGAGATAGAAATCGTACAGATGTATTATACAAATCAATTACAATATGGTACTACATATAACTACGATAAAGAATATAGACCGAAACTTTACAGAAGACTTCGAGAGTTTATGTGGCAAGATCCCATTCATGAAACGGTAACCTTGGATCCGATTATATATGATAGCGATATAGAGATCATCCATCGACCAACCATGTCACATGCAAAACGAGATTTTAATAATTTCTATGTTGTATTGAATAAAGGCGAACGATTATCTCCAAAACTAATTCATATGTTTGCGAAAGAATTGTTTATTGCGGGAGAAGACGATGACTTCATAAAGGCAGGAGAGTACTTTGATGAATGGCAGAAAGATGTAACAAGAACTCCAGAGGAATATGGCTATATACAGTGTGTTTTAGCAAAATACGCAAGATTACAAGGAAATCTAGAATTATTAATGAAGGTTGCGCTTAAGAACATAGCCTCTAAGGCGAGTGCAGAAGTTTGTTATGAATTAGGAGAACATTATTTTGATTTACAAGATTATGAAGAAGCGCTTATCTGGTATTATAACGCGGCATATGAGACGGAATGTCAATTGAATATACATTATGGGGGCGATTATCCATTGATGAAACTAGCAGATTGTTACCGTGAGCTTGGCGATGTAGAGCAGACAAGAGCTTATGAAGAATTAGCTAGGAATTGGAGTATTTAAGAGAATTCTAAAGATACTTTTTAACTGGAGAGTTGCAAGAGTTTTGCAATTGACTAAGAATCTCCACATTGGAAAGAAAGGGGTTATTACTATGATATATCTTTCACTAGCAGGAATCATATTTGTAGCGGAAATATTTATTAAGAATTATATTGAAAAGAATAAGAAGATGAATGAGGAAGAAGAAATCCTAGGTGGCAAGATTACATTGACAAGATATCATAACAAAGGTGCGATGCTTAATTTTATGGAGAAGAATACGAAACTTGTAATATTTATATCCGGTATTTTATTAGGTAGTCTACTTCTCCTTTTTGGTATGGTAATACCTAAGAAGGGGAACAAAGTATTGAAGTTAGCATTAGCTTTATTAGTTGGTGGTGCAGCCAGCAACGTGTTCGACCGTGTTCACCGTGGGTATGTTGTTGATTATTTTTCATTCAAATGGTTGAAAAATGTTGTATTTAATATAGCAGATATATTTATAATAGTAGGAAGCATTCTTACTGCGATCTGCATGTTTTTTAGAAAAGAAAAGGTCTAAAATTGTAAAAAATCAATAAGAACATATGATTACAAGCTATTATATTAGTGAGATACATGATATAATGGCTTTTTTTATGTAAATAAACCCATAAAAAACATAAAATGTATAAAAAATAGGGTAAAATATAACTTGTTTGTTATGTATATTGCATAAAAACATTATTGTATAATAAGTATGGTTATTACTCTGAGGTAAAATATACGAAAAGTAGTAACAATAATTTATGGGATACTAGAGGTTATAGTTCAAGCATATCTCTAGGTTTATGAAAGGAGAAGATTACTTAGTTATGAAGAAAGCAAAGAGGATTATGGCACTTTTATTAGCCACTGTTATGGCGTTACCTGCTATGGGAATGGGAAAGCCAGAAGTGAAAGCTGCAACAAAGACCGCTTCCCAAGCTTATGTGGAGGCGATGGAACCTGGATATAATCTAGGAAATCAATTTGATGCGGTGAATACGAATCTTGAGGAGGAGGACAAGCAGGAGTTAGCATGGGGAAATTCTGCTGTAACCAAAGAACAGATTCAATATATAAAGGATCAAGGGTTCAATAGTATTCGAATTCCACTAACTTTATATCGTAGAATGTCTGGTAAGGGGACGGATGATACTACTACAAAAGATGATTACATTATTGATGAGGCGTTTTTAGATAAATATGCACAAGTTGTAAACTGGGCTTTGGAATCAGACTTATATGTAATGATTAACGTTCACCATGATTCTTGGATTTGGTTAAACAGTTGGGATGGCAATGTAGAATCAGATGAATATACGATGTTTGTACGTATATGGGAACAACTTGCTGAGAAATTCAAAAACTACAGTAATAAAGTTTGTTTTGAAACAATCAACGAGCCACAATTTACAACAGATGCAGCAGAGAAATTACATACTATAAATAATGCTGCTTATCAGGCAATTCGTAATTCTGGTGGAATGAATAGTAGTCGTATGATTATTGTGCCAACCTTAAACACCAATGATTCACAAGATCGTTGTGATGCATTATATAACCAGATAACAACTGAATTTAAGCAAAATGGTCAACAAGATACTAACATTATTGCAACTTTCCATTATTATTGTGAATGGGTATACAGTGCTAATCTAGGTAAGACTCGATTCGATGAAGTACTATGGAATAATAAAGATGCAGAGGGTAATGAGTATGGTTACACTCCAAGAATGGCAGTAGATCAGGCATTTGATCGTGTCTATAATACATTTACTAAGAATGGAATTGGAGTAGTATGTGGAGAGTATGGTTTACTTGGACATGATAGTCAATATCCTTGTCTTAACAATGGAGAAGAGACCAAATATCTTGAGTACATGAACTATGTAGCCAAAGAAAAAGGTATCGCATTAATGCTATGGGATAACGGAAGTAATTTGCGAATGATAGATCGTAACAAATTACAATGGAAAGATAGTGAATTCGAAGCAATCATTAGAGCAAACCTGAAGGGAAGATCATCTTATGCTACAGGTCTTGATAATACATATTTAGAAAACGGTAAGGAAGCTGTTGAGATTCCTTTAACTTTAAATGGTAACACATTAGTATCATTAAGTGATGCAAATGGTACTTTAGTACAAGGAAAAGATTATGAATACGATAGTAAGAATGCAGTAGTAACATTTACTTCTTCTTACCTAAGCAAGGTTCTTGCAGATAAAGATTATGGAGTATGTGCAGAAGTTACGTTCAAGTTCAGTGGCGGTGCTGATTGGATTCAAAGAATCTCTAAGGTAAAGAAACCAGTATTCAAATCTACTTTGAAGAGTACAAATAAAGCAATTATTAATGTGGATTTTGGTGGAAATACTCTTGAGAAAGTAACAGCATATCAAGCGGGCGGTAAAGTTGGACCTAACAGTGAATGGTGGGGCTATCTTCAATATGGTAGTGCTTATGTGCCTGATTATTCAGCAAATGTCATTACTTTCAAGCCAGAATTCTTTAATAATTCTACAGTACAAGATGGTAAAATCTTATTAGAATGTACTTTCTATAATGGCGATGTTGTTTACTATGTATTGAATAAGAAGGGCAATGTCATTACAGGATCGAATAAGACGAAAGAGATATTTGATTCCATTGTAGCACCATCTGTACCAGAGAATGTTACGTTGTATGCAGGGGAACAAGACCTTAGTGCTTACATGAAAGGTGTTAAAGGATTCAAAACGGTTGGCTCATGGGCATCTGGCGATGGTTGTTACGTTGATTACGGCAACAACAACAAGATTGTATTCTCAGATAAAGCAGTTAGTGGAAGTACAATGCTTGGATTTAATCTAGTTCAGTATAATAAAAGTGATTATTTATCTACCAATGTAAGGATTGTTAATGCACCTTCTGTTAGTAAAGTAGAGGTAGCAAAGGATAAGAAGAAAGCGATTACAGTTAAGAATCTAGACAAGAAAGCAGTAGTTACTTATAAAGTTGCAGATAAGAAAATTGCTACGGTATCAAAAGATGGAGTGGTTAAAGGAAAGAAAAGTGGTAAGACGACTGTATCTGTAACAGTAGCACAGTATGGTAGAAAAGATACATTCAAGGCAACTATAATTGTGAAATAGTTCCCTAATACTTAATAGTATGTAAGAATTCCACATAACCATTTGCATGATTATCTTTTGTATTGCAATTAGTGGAGTACTATTATGTTAAAACAGGCTTGTTAGTAAATCCTGAAAATAGGATTGATAACAGGCCTGTTTTTTATGTAAAAAACTTTACGATGAATAATATATAATATATTATTATATTGTTGATGTTATTGTAAGCATGTAAAAAAACTGATTCGGTGCGAAGATTTAGTAGAAACTTAATCTTATAGGGTGAGTAAAATGTAGAATAATTCTTAAAGATGAAAGGAAAAGAATATGAGTAAAGACAAAGGAAACAAGGGAAACAAAACAATAGGGATAAAAAGTATTAAATTGAAATTAATTTTAGTTATTATTCCTCTTGTAATAATAGCAACATTTATAATGCTAAGTATTACATATAAAAGATCAAGAGAGATAATCATGGAATATGCTGATCAGCTTGTTCAATCACTAACAATATCAAATACACATGAGATTGAAAATTGGTCACAGGACATAATATCGGGGCTAAACCAAGTAAAGAATACACTTGATAACATTCAACTAAGCGATGATGAGTTAATGGAATATTTGAAGACAACAATGAATAAGAATGAAAGTTACAAAGATGGAGTTTATATTGGATTTTCAGATAATAGATTCTTTGAACCATCAGGTTGGATTCCAGATGCAGATTATGTAGTTACAGAGAGAGACTGGTATATTGAAGGACTAAAAAATGAAGAGAAGTTTAATTTCGGAGAGGCTTATCAGGATAAAAATACGGGAGAATATATAGTAAGTGCAACTGCAAAATTAAGATCAGTGGAGAATGTTGAGGGTGTAGCATCGGCAGATGTATCATTAAAAACAATTTCTGAAATGGTCAGTTCGAAAAGTATATTAAATACAGGGAAATTATTCTTAGTGGATAGTTCTAATAACAAGATTATAGCAATTGGAGATGATAGTCTGATAAATACATCATTTACCATGGAGAATCCGAATGAACTAATTCAAACAATTGCGAAAACAGTTAACATAAACGAAAATAGTGTGAAAGAGTTAACTTCTAATGGAATTTCGTATTCAGTATGTGTACAAGCTATTAATAAGACACCTTGGAAGCTAATTGGATATGTATCACACGAAGAAGTACTTTCTTCATTGAACGATCTCCAAAAGATAGTAATAAAACTTTTCATAGTTGCTGTAATATTGATAATTATACTAATAGAAAGAGTCGTACACTTTATCATAAAACCAGTAAAAGAATTAAATCATACCATTAAAAGTATTACTGAAGGTGATTTTACTGTAGAAGTAAAGGTTAAGGGAAATGATGAAATAGCAACAATGAGTAGTAGCATGCAAAGATTTATTGAGACTATGCATAATACTATTCAAGAGGTTGGAAAAATGTCTGAAAGTCTTGATCACCAGGCGAAAAATAGTAGTCAAGTAGCATTAGAATTATATGATTCTGCAGAGACACAGTCAAATGCTATGACAGAATTAAATCAAACAGTGGATGAATTAGCCATGGCTGTATCCGAAGTGGCTGAAAATGCAACAGAATTATCTATTGTAGTTACAGAAGCCAGCCAAGATGGGAAGGAAGCAAGCATTAAAATGAAAGATACAGTTGCTATTTCTGAAAAGGGAAAAGCAGATATGGGACAGGTTTCAGTGGCAATGACAAATTTAAATGATTCGATTGAGCAACTGATTAAATCAGTTGAAGAAGTGGACGAGTCTAGTGAAAAAATAAATAATATTGTACTACTGATTGGTGAAATTGCTAACCAGACAAATCTATTGTCTTTAAATGCTGCAATTGAAGCAGCTAGAGCGGGAGAAGCGGGAAAAGGATTTGCAGTAGTTGCAAGTGAAATAAGAAAACTTGCAGAGACAAGTCAGGAATCAGTAAACAATATTACAGAGTTGACAAGCAATATTGCGAGTTTGGTAAACAATACGATTCAAAAAACCCAGGAAAGTGCTGATAATATTAAACATAGTATTGATTTGGTCGGCACTGCGGAGAATACTTTTGAAGATATCTATAATACAGTAAATGAAACAAATAATATTGTTCAGAAAATGATGGAAAAAGTAACTAAAGTTGATGAAGTCGCAACTTCAGTGGCTGCAATTACAGAAGAACAATCAGCAGCAGCAGAAGAAATTCTTGCTACATCTGAAAATTTATCTAATCATGCGAAAAAAGTTACAGAAAATAGTCATACAGTAGATGAAGATGCAGCAAAATTGTTAGAAACAGCAGAAAATCTAAATACGAGTATGAAGATGTTTAAAATATAGTTAAAGATAAGCTTATGAAAATAATCTTAAAGAGTTGAATAACAATGTAGGTGTTCTTATGCATTGGAACTCAACTCTTTAGGATTTTTTGATTTTATGTGAAGGTATTTCTTGTATAGCAGTGCTATTACAAATGAATATAGCTAGATATCGGTATTACGAATATTTGATTTTATGCTAGGCCATTGACTTTAGTACACTAATTACTTACAATAACAAAATAAAAGTTAGCTAAGGAGGTTCGAAGGATGGAGAAAACATTACTTGAGAAATTACAAGAAGGTACGATCATTATGGATGGAGCCATGGGTACCTATTATGCTAAGAAGAACGGGAACTCCAATGAGATGGCAGAGTGGGCCAATATGAATAATCCAGAGCTTGTGGTTGCTATCCATAAAGAGTATATGGAGGCTGGAGCTACCATAATTCGAACCAACACTTTCGCGGTCAATTCAGTTGTTCTGGAGATAGATAAGGAAGAGCAAAAAGCACTGATTAAGAAAGGGTATCAATTAGCAAAACAAGCGGTTACAGAATTTAATCAAACTAAGAACTCTCCTATCTATATAGCAGCAGATATTGGACCAATTCCAGTACATGCAGAGAGAACGAGAGAAGAAGTGATTAGTGAATATAAGGGAATATGCAGCGTGTTTTTAGAAGAAGGAGCAGATATCTTCTTGTTTGAAACATTTCCTCAAGTCGACGTGTTAAAAGAGGTTGTATCGTATATCAAAGAGATGAATGCGAATGCTTGTATTATCACGAATTTCTGTGTCAATAAGAATGGATATACAATGGCTGGTATTCAAGGCAATAAGCTACTGAAAGAAGTTATGAATATGGAAGAAATCTCTATCTGCGGATTTAACTGCGGTATAGGTTCAGGACATATGTTTCAGTTTTTACAGTCAGTAGAGTTGCCAGTGAATAAAAAGATTGCTGTATTACCTAACGCTGGATATCCAGAACAATTGTATACTAGAATGGTATTTAATAATAATATTCGATATTTTACAGACAATATGTGTAGAATAAAACAATTAGGAGTATCTATTATTGGTGGTTGTTGTGGGACAACACCAGAGTATATAAAAGCGCTCCAAGAAACTTGTTCTAACAACCAAGTTTCTAAAGAACAAGTAAAAGTAAGACATAAAGATATTCCTTCGACCACTAACAGTAAGAAAGAGGAGAGAGAAGAAGGCAAGACAACGAAACCTAGGTCTATATTCGAGGAAAATCTAGAAAACAGAATCAAAGATCAGAGAACATTCATAGAGCGTTTGGAGTCAGGAAAGAAGGTTATTGCAGTTGAACTTGACCCTCCCTATGATAGTAACGATGAGAAGATAATGAGCTGCGTAGAGGCTCTTAAGAATACACCAGCGGATATTATCACCATTGCAGATTCACCAATGGGAAGAAGTCGTGTAGATTCCCTGTTAATGAGCTTAAAGATTGCTGCAAAACATGAAGTTTCTGTTATGCCACATGTTTGTTGTAGAGATAAGAATATGATAGCGATGCGCTCCACATTACTTGGAGCATATGTGAATGGAATACGCAATCTCCTTGTGGTAACGGGAGATCCAGTGCCCAGTGAGCAACGTTTATCAACAACTAATGTATTTGATTACAATTCCATTCAACTTATGCAGTTTATTAAGCAGATGAATGAGGAACATTTTTCGGAGGACCCGATTCAATATGGAGGAGCTCTAAATCCAGCACTTGGAAGAGTCGATAAGATTATTGAACGAATGGAGCGTAAGATGGAAGCTGGAGCAAAGTATTTTCTAACGCAGCCGATATATGATGAGGAAACAATAGAGAAAATCCATTATATTAAAGAACATGTTGATACTAAGATTTTATGTGGCATTATGCCATTTGTAAGTTACACGAATGCTAACTTTATTAAAAATGAATTTTCTGGAATTCATGTTCCTGACGAAATCGTTTCTAGGTATTCAAAAGATATGATCAAAGAAGAAGCTGAAAAGATTGGAGCCTCTCTTGGTAGGGAGTTAGTGAAGAAACTTGAACCATATGCAGATGGGTATTACTTCATGATTCCGTTCAATCGTGTATCTATGTTTGAGAAAATGAATTTATAAATATACAAGTGACTAAGCTAGCCTATTTATGATATGATAAATTATTGATAGAACCAAGTTCTAGAGCGGTTACACTAGAATATTAGTTTAGCAGTGTAACAAAACAAAAGCATAGGATAAAACTCTATGGTAATCCTATATTATAACCATAAATTATCAACAATTTAGGCTAGAAAGAAAAGGTAGATTATAATGGATGTAAGTATATTTGAGGTAGTGGGACCAATTATGATTGGTCCGTCAAGTTCCCACACAGCTGGTGCAGCGAAATTAGCACGTATTGCTAGAAATATTGTGAATGAACCATTTAAAAAGGTTACGTTTGGTTTACATGGTTCGTTTGCAATGACTTATAAAGGGCACGGAACAGATCGTGCGTTAGTTGCGGGAGTTCTTGGACTATATGAGGATGATGAGGCATTAGCAGATTCCTTCGAATTAGCAAAGCAACAAGGATTAGAATACGAGTTTGACCAAATAAATTTAGAGAATGTTCATGAGAATACAGTAAAGATTTCATTCTTATTAGAAGATGGTTCTAGTTATTATGTAATTGGGTCTTCTATTGGTGGTGGTCAGATAGTAATCACTAATATTAATGGCTTTCGAACGGAATTTACGGCTCAGTATAGCACGATCGTGATAAATCATTATGATAAAAAAGGAATTATTAGTGAAGTATCTGCGATTTTATCCAATAATTATATTAATATTGCCACCATGCGTCTAAGTCGTAATGCAAGAGGAGAAGAAGCCTTTTGTATTATTGAAACGGATGACGTGATTCCTCATCATGTGAAGGAATCCATGGAAGAATTAGAAAACATTATTCAAGTACAAGTTATTAATGTTACTGATTAGTAACGGAATGGAGTAAGAATGTATCATAATTTACAAGAGCTTCTTAATATAGCAACAGAACGTGAAGTTCCGCTATGGAAGATTATATTAGAAAATGAGATGAAACTATCACAGATGACAGAGGACGAGGTATTCACAAACCTAGGTCGTAGGTACAAGGTAATGGAATCCTCCTCGCATAAGGCTATGAATCAAAACCTACATGTGGAGGGTAGTCTGATTAATGGTTTGGCATATTCTCAAAATCAGTATGCGAAACAAGGAAATACACTAAGTGGCGAGTTGATTAATCATGTAATGGCATTAGCGTTATCTTCTAGTGAGGTCAATGTAGCTATGGGTAAGATCTGTGCGGCGCCTACAGCGGGATCTTGTGGGATTTTACCAGCTGTACTCATTGGCGTTAAGGAGGTAAGAAATCTTACTGAGCGAGAGGTGTTACAAGGATTGCTAACGGCTTCAGGTGTTGGAGCAGTTGTGGTGAAGAATGCAACCGTAGCGGGAGCAGAAGGTGGATGCCAAGCAGAATGCGGTGTTGCTGCAGCTATGGCAGCGGCAGCAGCAGTTGAGATGGCAGGAGGAAGTGCACAGATGGCTATCCATGCATTCTCACTAGTAATAATCAATGTTATGGGACTTGTATGTGATCCTATAGCAGGCCTTGTACAAGTACCATGTGCACAACGCAATGCATCACAAGCCGTGAATGCAATTATATGCGCAGATATGGCTTTAGCAGGTATGACATGTATCGTTCCAGCAGATGAAGTAGTTGAAGCGATGTATAGAGTAGGAAAGCAGCTTCCATCTGAACTAAGAGAAACTGCTTTAGGTGGGCTTGCAGCTACGTCTACAGCTAAGAATATACAAGAGAAGATATTTGGTCATTAACTGTACGATATATAAATCTATAGACAATTGTGAAACTCTAAAGATATTTGCAGCTTCTTGGCTGGTGTATTATAACTTAAGAAACGATAGCGCAACACTTATAGTACTTAGGTGTGAAGTGTGTTTGGTGTTATAGTACGTTAGTCAAGAAGCTTTAAAAACATAAATTGAGTTTCGCGAACATCGAATGAGATATTATTCAAGGGAGGATATAGTATGAACCATAAGGAATTTAAGGAATTATGTAAATCAAAAATTGTATTACTTGATGGAGCGACAGGTAGCAATCTTCAAGAAGCAGGCATGCCCACGGGAGTATGTCCAGAAGATTGGATACTTAAAAATCCAGATGCTTTAGTTCACTTACAAAAGGAATATGTATTAGCAGGTACAGATATCCTCTATAGTCCCACATTCACAGCAAACCGTATCAAATTAGAAGAATATGGACTAGCAGATAAGATGGAACAGATGAATGCTGAACTGATTGAACTATCAAGAGAAGCTATTCAATTAGCTAAGGAAGAGAATCCTGAGCTTAAATCTAAGAAGATCTATGTTGCTGGGGATTTAACCATGACTGGGGAGCAGTTATATCCAATTGGTAAGCTCATGTTTGAGGACCTTGTTGAAGTTTATAAGGAACAAATTCGATATATGGCGGCAGCAGGAGTGGATTTATTAGTCGTGGAGACTATGATGAGTCTACAAGAATGTAGAGCGGCGTTAATTGCAGCAAAAGAAACTTGCGACCTCCCTGTCATGGTGACTATGACTTTCAATGAAGATGGACATACCATGTATGGAACAGATGCTAGGACAGCTGTGACAGTGTTGCAGAGTCTAGGTGCAGCAGCTGTTGGCGTAAACTGCTCAACAGGTCCTGATCAGATGAGAGATGTGGTTATGACTATGCGAAGATATGCAAATGTACCTATTATAGCTAAGCCTAATGCAGGATTACCAATTCTTATAGATGGCGAAACCGTATTCAACCTAGGACCACAAGAATTCGGTTTGCAAGTAAAAGGGCTTGTAATGGATGGTGCAACTATTGTAGGTGGTTGCTGTGGTACAACACCAGAACACATTCGTGAACTTGCTAATGGGGTTACAGAAATAACGCCTAATCTTTCCTATAATCCTAAAGTCAGAGCGATAACTACAGAACGTAAGACCGTTGAAATCGACTTAAATGGAAAGTTCTTAATTGTTGGAGAACGTATTAACCCAACAGGTAAGAAGAATCTTCAAGCAGAATTAAAAGAAGGTAAGCTTGATTTAGTCGTATCAATGGCCGAAGAACAAGAAGAAAATGGAGCTTCTATATTAGATGTTAATATGGGGATGAATGGAATCGATGAGAAGGAGACAATGATTTCGGTTGTCTATGAATTATCCCAGGCGGTTAATTTACCATTATGTATTGATTCAAGCCATGTTGGTGTAATCGAAGCCGCACTTCGTATCTATCCAGGCCGTGCATTAATTAACTCTATCTCGTTGGAAAAAGAAAAATTTGAGAAATTAATTCCGGTTGCAAAAAAATACGGAGCAATGTTTATCTTATTACCATTATCGGACAAAGGGCTACCTAAGAATATTGATGAGAAGAAGCAAATTATTCATACAATAACTGAAGCAGCATATGCCCAGGGACTAACGAAAGAAGACATCATTGTAGATGGTCTCGTGAATACAATAGGAGCTAACAAACTAGCAGCTATAGAGACTTTAGAAACCATTCGTTATTGCAAAGAAGAGTTAGAATTAGCTACCATTGTAGGTTTATCAAACATATCATTTGGTCTTCCAGAGAGACAATTTGTAAATAGTACCTTCCTTGCTTTGGCAATTCACGAAGGTCTTACAATGGCAATTGCAAATCCCTCTCAAGATTTATTAGTGAATACCGCATTTGCTACTGATTTATTGTGTAATAAGGAAGAATCAGATTTACGATACATTAATCGGGTAACGAGCAGACCCATGACAATTACAAGTGGTAGTGCAAACACTACTACTACGAATACGGGGAAGTCTGATGGTAATAGTGCAGCAAGTGCCAATGTTTCGTCAAGTGAGACAGGAAAACAAGGAACAGATTCTAACGGACAAGCGACCAACGAATCGGTAATTTACACTGATGTAATTAAAGGAAATCGTAAGAATATTCTTGACCATGTGAAAGAAACACTTGCAGCTGGAGAAGAGCCGTCAACAATCGTGGATACGATGTTGATACCAGCAATCAATGAAGTAGGTAATCTATTCGACAAGCAGATTTATTTCTTACCACAATTAATTGGTAGTGCAGAAACAATGAAGACGGCAATCGATTATCTTGAGCCAATGTTACAAAGTAATCAATCAGATAAGAAACTAGGAACGATAGTTATAGCTACCGTTGAAGGTGATATTCATGATATTGGAAAGAACCTTGTGGCATTAATGCTCAAAAACTACGGGTTTGATGTAATTGACCTTGGGAAAGATGTTTCGTGTGATAAGATTATTGATACAGCGAAAGATAAGGATGCGGATATTATAGCATTATCAGCTCTTATGACAACTACTATGTTAGAGATGAAGAAAGTAGTTAGAGCTAACAAGGAAGCAGGATTAAAGGCCAAAGTCATCATTGGAGGTGCTGTAATTACACAAAGTTATGCAGATGAGATAGAAGCAGATGGATATTCAACGGATGCACAGGATGCGGTTCGATTGGTGAAGAGATTAATGGCAGTATAAGAGGGGGTAAGGGAGTGAGCAAAGGAGAACATATGTCACTATTGGTACGATTATCATAGTGGGTAGGGTACTCGAATAAGGAGGTAAAAGTATGACTTTACAGCAATTACGATATGCGGTAACAGTAGCAGAACATTGTTCTATGAATGATGCTGCGAAGGAACTGTTCATATCACAACCTTCACTTTCCAATGCGATTAAAGATTTAGAGAAAGAAGTCGGAATAAATATATTTACCCGAACAAACAAGGGAATTACTGTTTCATCAGAAGGTGCAGAATTCTTAGGGTATGCAAGGCAAGTTATGGAACAGACCTCCTTATTGGAAGAAAGATATATGGGAGGAACCTCTAGAAAAGTAAAATTCAGTGTGTCCACACAACATTATTCTTTTGCGGTCAATGCTTTTGTTGATTTAATTAAGGACTGTGGATTTGATAATTATGACTTTCAATTAAGAGAGACACGTACTTATGAAATCATTGAAGATGTCAACAATATGAATAGTGAAATTGGAATTCTATATTTGAATGAATTTAATAACAAAGTAATCCATAAATTATTGAAAGAAAAAGAATTAGAATTTCACGAATTATTCATAGCATCTCCCCATGTATTTATCAGTAAGGATAATCCACTTTCCAACAAGAATAAAGTTACGTTAGGTGACTTGGAAGAATGTCCATATTTATCGTTTGAGCAAGGTAATTATAATTCCTTTTATTTTTCAGAGGAGATATTAAGTACATTAAGTCGTAAAAAATCCATCAAAGTGAGTGATCGAGCAACACTTTTTAACCTACTAATCGGCCTTAATGGATATACGATAAGTACTGGGGTTATTAGTGAAGCACTGAACGGAAAGAACATTGTAGCGATACCCCTAGATGTGAAAGGTGAAGAGATGCAAGTCGGATATATTGTTCATAAAGAAGTGACATTGAGTCGTCTTGGCCAAATCTATATTGAAAAATTAAAACATGCCGTTGACATACGTGTATGTACGTAGTACATAGCTTGCTATAGAAAGGAACTATAGCAAGCTATATTTTTTATGTATTTTACCATATAATCCCTTGTTAGTATACTATTGATTAAGCCGTATTAAATCGAAAAGGAGAAATCTATTAGTATGAAAAGTGGAATTATTGGCTTCCCTAGAATGGGAAGAAATCGTGAATTAAAGTTCTTGCTAGAAAAGTATTTTAGAGGAGAAATAAGTGGAGAGGAAGTAAATAAAGCATCAAAAAAGCTAAGAAGTGATCATTGGAATCTTCAAAAGGAACAAGGAATTGATTATATTAGCTCAAATGATTTTTCTTTTTATGATGGAATGCTAGACACAGTAGCATTATTGAATGCAATTCCAAATCAATATAGAGATTTGGGTTTAGATGAGCTTGGTACTTATTTTGCTATGGCGAGAGGATATCAAGGTACACAAGGCGATGTTAAGGCATTGGCTATGAAGAAATGGTTTAATACCAATTATCATTATATGGTACCTGAACTTGAAGATGATATGAAATTAACATTAGTATCAAGAAAGCCCCTAGAGGAATATCAAGAAGCAAAAGAAATGGGAATTGAAACAAAACCTGTTGTTATTGGGGGCTTAACGTTCTTAAAGTTAGCAAGATATCTTGGCGAAAAGAAAGCTGAAGATTTTGTGGATGCGGTGGCAGACGTATACCTTTCATTATTGGAAGAAATGAATCAGGTTGGTGCACAATGGATACAGTTTGATGAACCAATTCTTGTCACTGATTTGAATGAAGAAGATAAGATATTATTCAAGCGATTATATGAACGTGTATTGCGTAATAAGGGAAAGGTTAAAGTCTTATTGCAAACGTATTTTGGAGATATTAGAGATTGTTATGAGGAAGTACTTGAATTACCTTTTGATGGAGTTGGTCTTGATTTTGTTGAAGGAAAGAAGACCTTGGAGTTGATTCGGCAGGGAGGTTTTCCAGCAGATCGGCTACTGTTTGCGGGAGTGATTAATGGAAAGAATATTTGGAAAACGAATTATAGTAATGTGGACAAATTGATTGTAGAGATTAAAAAAGTTACCGATAATATTGTGATTCAACCTTCTTGTTCTCTTCTTCACGTTCCTTTTACTTTAGATAGTGAAATTAATATGAAGGAAGAAGTAAAACAACATTTTTCATTTGCTGTAGAAAAGTTAATAGAGCTCAGGGAACTAAGCATTTTACTAGATAGTGAAGATGGTAGTGCTTTCAACGAATATCAAGAGAATCAAAAATTATTTGAAATAAAACGTCTCTATGAGGATGAAGATGTCAGACAGAGGGTAAATGCCTTAACTGAGGAAGATTTTAGTAGGAATATGAAGAGAATAGACCGGGCGCATATTCAAAGAGAAAAATTAGGTCTACCGATTCTACCAACTACATCAATTGGTTCTTTCCCTCAAACGGTGGATGTGAAGGCAAACCGAAGTAAGTATCGTAGCGGTGAAATTGATAAAGATACGTATGACAGCAATATCAAGACCTTTATACAAGAATGTATCAGATTACAACAGGATATCGGCTTAGATGTGTTAGTCCATGGAGAATATGAACGTAATGATATGGTCGAATTCTTTGGAGAAAATCTGAAAGGCTATGTATTCAGTGATTATGGTTGGGTTCAATCTTATGGAACAAGATGTGTGAAACCACCAATCATCTTTGGGGATATTAAAAGAGAGAGACCAATCACAGTAGAATACACCACCTATGCACAGAGCTTAACGAACAAACCTGTTAAGGGGATGTTAACTGGACCTGTTACAATATTGAACTGGTCATTCCCACGAGAAGATATCAGTTTGCGTGAAATGGCTTATCAGATTGGCATTGCAATTCAAGAAGAAGTTATTGATTTAGAAGCTGCGGGAATACATATCATTCAAATTGATGAGGCTGCCTTAAAAGAAAAATTACCAATTCGAGAGGAAGATTGGTTTAGTGAATATCTTGATTTTGCCATACCAGCTTTTCGTTTATGTCACAGTAAATTAAAACCAGAAACACAGATTCATACACATATGTGTTACAGTGAGTTTGAAGCAATTATCAAAGAAATTGACAACATGGATGCGGATGTAATTTCATTTGAAGCTTCTAGGTCTAAATTATCAATTCTTAGGGCACTTAAGGATAATAATTTTGAAACAGAGGTTGGTCCGGGGGTATATGATATCCATTCCCCAAGAATACCAAGCGTGGAAGAAATCACAGATGCATTAAAAGAAATGTTAACCAAGATTAATAAAAATAAATTATGGGTAAACCCAGACTGTGGTCTAAAGACAAGGGGAATCCCAGAAACAGTAGAAAGCTTAAAAAGCTTAGTCGAAGCAACAAAGATTATAAGAAGATACCTAGAAGAGTGGGATTCAGCTACAAAGTAGCTATCCATATTCTCTAAAGAGTTGTGATCGAGAGCGTATTAGAATACCCAGCACTATATAATTCCTCACTTTGTCATCACCCTACTAAACAAGTGAATAACCAGGCTGTTGCTAGAAATCTTACATACGGGGTTGGCGCATCATCAAGCAACATAATGCACCATCAAAAAAACAACCTTTATCGAGCTGTGGGTCAGGTGCGGATACGTAGTGTCCGCAAACATGACAAACAGCGAATAAAGGTTGTTTTTGTTGCTGGTGTGTGAGTTGCTTGGTGGTGTGACCACCCCTTCTATAACCTCACAGCAACAGCCGTCCCATCATCTATTTAGTAAGTGCAAGGAATTCATCAATTTCATTTGCATAGCTTTGTAAGCTTTGTCTCCAGAAGTCAGGTTTTGTTGTATCAATACCTGCCATTTTAGCAACATCTTCAACACTGCTTACGGTAGTAGCTTTTAATAAGGCACGGTATTTAGGAACGAAATCTTTGCCTTCTTGTTGATACATAGTATATAAACCACGAGCAAATAGCCCACCGAATGCATATGGGAAGTTGTAGAAGCTAAGAGATTCGGAATAATAATGGCCCTTGTTAATCCACATGTAAGGGTGTAAGGTATCTTCTTCTAAAGAATCCCCGAAAGCTTGTTTTTGTGCATCCAACATGATCTTTTCCAAATCATCGCTGAATAAGAACTCGTCTTTACGTCTTTCGAATACAGCACTTTCGAATAAGAAACGTGAGTAGATATCGCAGATGATTTGAGTGGTATCTTGTAGCTGATTTTCAATAAGAACCAATTTATCTGTACCGTTGGCTTCGTGGATAGCGGCATCCATAATGACATTTTCATTAAATGTAGATGCAGTTTCTGCAACTGGCATAGAATAGTCTAAATTAAGTGGACGATGTCCTTGAATCTGTAAGCCATGGTATGCATGACCAAGTTCGTGAGCTAATGTTACTACATCTCCAAACGCACCATCAAAGTTAGTTAAGACACGACTTTGTTTGATGAATGGAAGATTAGCACAGAACGCACCACCAACTTTACCCTTTCGAGGGAAGAAATCAATCCAACTATTATCGAAGGCATCTTCTACCATATCAGCAAGATCATCAGCAAAGTTTCTAAAATGTTTTAAAAGATATTCTTTTGCTGATTCTGTTGTATATTCTACATGATTTTCACCTAATGGTGCGAATAATTCATACCAAGGTAGACCGTTTTCGTATCCAAGAATAGTAGCTTTTCTCTTTAGATATTCATGAAATTTAGGCATGTATTCCCTCATTGCTGTTAACATGGCATCAAGTGTTTCCCTAGACATAGAAGCTTGCTTTAATGTCATAGCAAGAGGAGATTCATATCCACGAAGTTCTGCAATCGTATTTACCTGTGATTTGATATTATTTAATGAGAAGCTTACCGCATCTTTAATCTTATCATAACAAGCAATTTCAGCTTCATAAGCAGCTTTTCGTACTTCTTTATCTTTGCTATAAGCAAGATTACGAATTCCTGAAAGGGTTGTTTTTTCGCCGTTATAATCAACTTCAACTGTTGAAGTTAAGTATTGTTGTAAGGAACTCCAAGCCGATCCAGCGGATAGATTAAGTTTCGCAATTACTTCTTCTACATCATCGCTTAAGGTATGAGATGCGCGATCTTTTAATTCATTAAAAAAGAATGTATACTCTTTTAACGATTCATCAGAAGCAACAATGTCATCTAGATTAGATAGGTTAGCGATATATTTGTCAATTTTAGCAGAGTCTTTTGAAGTTGCACTAATCTTCGACTGAATACGATTCAGGTAAGAAGTAGTTTCACTGTTTGTTGTATCAGTACTCTCCCTAAGTTCAGTATAAGAGTAAAGTTTTGTAACTAAAAGTGAGAATTCTTCCGTTAATGCAATGTATTCAAGTACCGTTTCTTTATCGGAATTTTTCCCTAAATTTTCAGCGAATGTGTGAAGTTTGTTGATAAGAGTATCGAGGTTTACTAGGTCCTGTTGATAAGCAGGATCATCGTAACCTTTATATAGGACGTCTAATGACCATTCTGTATTCATATTTACCTTCTTTCTCAAGTGCTGTAATCCAGATATTTGTTATGTAGTGTATAGTATTGACCAAGTATTGCAATGCTATGAAATTACCATCTAGGATTTACGAACTTGTGTGTATTATTAGTTACTAGGAAGTACAGTATCCGTAGTAGCTATAATGATTATAGCAAATAGGTTTTTAATAGTAAATGGACTATCTTATTATTAGGGATTCAAAGTATAGTTTACTTTGTACAATTCTACAATATGTAGGCATTACTTGAATTAATTTCCTTTTTGTGGTATTTTATAATAAATTCTAGTTAATATAAAGTAAAATTGTATATAAGTTCTTTATCTTATTTTATTGAAATGGAAAGCTTTTTAAAGATTTGCTGAAATAATTCATATTGTCAGTAATTTAGTTGTGTGATAAGATAATTCATTGGAAGAGAATTAAGTACGAACGTAATTCTTAAGCCAGTATCATAAGAATTATGAGTAACTTCGATAAAGAGCTAGAATATATAGTCACAGAAAGGAAATATAAATGGGCAAGTCAAAATTGTCGGTTGATATAATAATACCAACTTATCGTCCAGATGATCAATTTTATAAGCTGTTAGAGAGATTATTGAAGCAAACAGTGAAAACGATTGATAAGGTGGACGAGACAGCTGAAGAATATCTGAACAAAATATATATAATGAATACAGAAGAAAAGTATTTTGATAAAGATAAATTTCAAAAAGTGTGCAAGGGAAGTAAACAGATAGAAGTTAGACACATTACGAGGCAAGAGTTTGATCATGGTGGGACAAGAAATTTTGCAGCTAGTTTATCAACGTCAGATGTTATTATGTTCATGACACAAGATGCTATGCCAGAAGATTATAGATTGGTAGAGAACCTTATTAAACCATTAAGGAAAGAAAACGTAGTAGTAGCTTATGCAAGACAACTTCCTAATGAAAGGGCTGGAGAGATTGAACGATATACAAGAGAATTTAATTATCCAGCTACTAGTATATATAAGAGCAAAAAAGATATTGAAACGTTAGGGATTAAGACGTATTTTTGTTCTAATGTATGTTCAGCTTATATACGAGAGATTTATATGAGTTTAGGCGGATTTGTTACGCAAACGATCTTCAATGAGGATATGATTTTTGCGTCTAAGGTAATACAAAGCGGTTACCAGATAGCATACGCGGCTGATGCAAGGGTGATACATTCTCATAAATATACGTATCGCCAACAGTTTACACGTAACTTTGATTTAGGAGTTTCTCAAAGACAATACAGAGAAATCTTCGAGAATATAAAGTCAGAATCAGAAGGCATTGCCCTTGTTAAAAAGACTGCGAAACATCTGATACAGAAGGGGAAGTTCTACTTAATTCCGGATTTGGTATTGCAAAGTGGATTTAAGTTCCTCGGCTATAAAGCGGGTCTTAGATATGAGAAACTATCAAAGAAAACAAGAAGAAAGTTTAGTATGAACAAATCCTATTGGGATAAAAAATAGGAAGTTAGAAAGGTCGGTACACCAATGGTTGAGATAATAATGGCAGCGTACAACGGAGAAAAGTATATAAAGCAGCAGATTGAATCAATCATGAAGAATACGTACGAGAATATTCATCTGACAATATATGATGATACAAAGGAAGCACAAACGACGGCTGCTATGACAGATATCTTAAGATTGATGACAGAAAAATACGGTGAGAAACTTACGTATAAGAAGAATGAGCAGAATAAAGGCTGTACGAGAAATTTCTTAGAGGGATTACAAGATAGCGCGGCAGAATACACTATGTTCAGTGATCAAGATGATTACTGGAATAAGGATAAAGTTGAACGAACGTTAGAGAAGATGAAAGAGATGGAGGGTAAGTACGGTAAGGATACCCCTCTAGTAGTATTTACGGATGCAATTGTAGTTGATTCAACACTTAATCTGATCCATTTTTCATTCCATCGTTCCAATCACTTGAATACGAAACGAGTAGATTTAGCGCATTTATTAATGGAGAATAAATTAATTGGTTGTACCATGATGATGAACAAAGCATTAAAGAATAAGATCATAGCAATTCCAAAGAATGCAAGAGTGCACGATTGGTGGATTGCACTTGTAGCAGCTGCTTTTGGTAAGATTGGCTATCTTGAGGATTCTACGATTCTATATCGTCAACATGAGGATAATGTAATAGGGAATCAAGAATATGGCTCTTATATTAAGAAAAGGTTGGCAAGTCTTCGGTCTCAAAGAGAAGTGATTTATTCGAATATGAAACAGGCGGAGGAATTCCTGGAGATCTATAATATGTTATTGACAAAAGAACAAAAATCGTTGATTGGACGATTTGCAAATCTGAATAAAAGAAATTGGTTTTACCGTCGATATGCAGTGTACCGCTATGGGTATAAGAAGTCAGGTGTGCCAAGGAATATAGGTTTATTACTCGTGCTTTAACAGGGGGAAGATTACATGACGAGAAAACAAAGAAAGAGATTTCTTTATAAATTTACTTTCATATTCTTGTTGCTATTGTCTGCAGCAACAGGATTTTTACTAGCTGAGGCTAAGATAAGAGTCTACGGTGTATTAGATGGATTGAATAGAGAAGACGGTGTATCGTTATCGTCAGTTGATTTAGATGATGTAGATTTAGTAGAGGATAATAGAATAATCAATATCCTTTTAGTTGGTAGTGATAAGCGTGCGACTTGGACACAAACAGGTCGCTCTGATTCAGCAATGATCGCCACATTAGATTTAAAACATAAGAAGTTGAAGTTAACTTCATTAATGAGAGATATGTACCTAACAATACCAGGATACGGAGAAAATCGATTTAATGCCGCGTATTCTTTTGGTGGAGTAAGTTTAATGTATGAAACAATAGCAAGTAATTTTGGTATACGTTTAGATGGTTATGCTGTTGTTGATTTTTCAGCTTTTAAGAAAGTAATTAATACAATAGGCGGTGTTAAGATTACTTTAACAGATGAGGAATATCAGTATCTAACAACCGCATACAAGAAGGGGTCTGTACTGGATTTACAGCCTGGAACGAATGTTATGAATGGAACACAGGCACTTGCTTATACGAGAATACGTCAAGATGCCCAAGGGGATTTCGGCAGAACAGAAAGACAACGAAAAGTATTGCAAGCAATATTTACAGAGGCCAAATCCTTATCCTTATCGGAATTAATTGAGTTGGCAGAAGAACTAATGCCTTGTATATCCACAGATTTATCGAATGATCAGATTATGTCCTATATGCAGTCGGTACTCATGCTTGGAACAACTGAGATAGACCAGATGCGAATTCCAGTTGATAATTCTTATGAACAACGAAGAATCAATAATAAGGCCGTTTTAGTTCCCGAGATGGAGACTAATGTGAATGCACTACAGGATTTCATCTACAATTATGGTGGTAATTAGAGAGGGAGACGCAAAACTCTAGTTACTTTTATCGACTTCTTAGATGGCGCACTATGACACAAAACATGCTGCACATCTGAGTACTTCTAAGTGTGTACGCGTAGTTTAATAAAAGGTTCGGAACCACATTCGATTCGGCATCCTGCCTCAGCGAATGTTGGCTCGGCGTCCATGCCTCGCCTTCCT
>JAHAJA010000010.1 GCA_018372435.1 Clostridiales bacterium
ATATACAAAAGCAGTATAAAAAATCGCCAGCCAATACATGGCTGACGATTCAGATAATTTATTATTTTTTATTGTCCTCTTGACAGGTAGCACACCATTCATAGATATTACATATCCTTGCACCACGCATAAATCTGAAGATTGTCTTTTACTAATATACTTCATTGCATACTTAAACTATCTAGTAATTCTGACTTTTCTTACCTTTCCCTTAATGGTCTTCTCCTGCAATGCATCTAGAACCTTCTTACCTTTTCCATTCAAGATCTCAACATAAGTTAAACTATCTCTTACATCAATTACTCCAATGTCTTCTGTTACCATATCAGGAATACTACAGATTGTCCCAACAATATCCACTGCACGCATCTTGCTCTTCTTGCCACCACTAATCGAAAGTTTGGTAATCGTTTTATTAAACTCTGCACCCTTTTTTTTCTTCAGCACGACCTTCTCATTTTGTCGATTCCAAAATGCTTTTTCTTCTTCCTTACTAACTGGTACATAGTTCTCCATCGGTAAATCATACCCTACATAGTTCTCAACCATCTTCTTCATCTTCTGATCAGAATCCGTTACCAAACTAATTGCGATTCCAGTTTTCCCATTCCGTCCTGTTCTTCCTATACGATGAACATAGGTTTCTCTACCAGTTGGGAAATCATAATTAAACACATGGGATAGATTATCGAAATCAATTCCTCTTGCAACTACATCCGTTGCAATAAGATAACGAAACCGTCCTTCACGAAAGCCTTCCACGGTACGTATTCTATCTTGCTGATCAATGTCTCCATGGATCATACCACATTTCACACCATCTCTACGAAGTTTTCTACATAATACATTAACCATCTCTTTCGTACCACAAAAGATCATACAGCTGTCTGGATTCTCTCTTGCTAATAGACGTAAGAATAAATGATATTTATCTTTATTTTGCTCTACTAATTCATCCGATAGATTACTATCATAGGAATTAGTTGACTGCATCGCACTATTGATACCAGCTACCTCATAAACCTCTTCTTTAATATTCCCTTTTTCCTCTTGTGAAACTTCAATCTCAACCATAACTGGTTCTTTCAAATATCTCTCAATCATATGTTCAATCTCTTCACCTATGGTAGCAGAGAATAGCATTATCCTTGGATTCGTCTTAATCTCCTCAAGAATCTGTCCTACCTCCTCAGCAAATCCCATATCTAACATCAAATCCGCCTCATCAATTACTACTGATTTGATATTACCTAATTGTAGAGTTCCTCTTCGTATATGATCCATTACTCGTCCTGGTGTTCCTACTACAATATGTGATTTTTGTTTTAATGTTTGTATCTGCTTGTCTATAGGAAAGCCACCAAACACATCTGGAACTTTCAGACGTTTCTTTCTCCCTATATGAAAAATCTCCTGCTTGGTCTGTACCGTCAGCTCTCTAGTTGGTTCAAGAACTAGAGCTGTTGGAGTATTCTCTTCCCATACAGCTTCTTCACATAATGGTATGGCAAAGGCAGCAGTTTTACCACTTCCTGTTTGCGATTTTCCAACTACATCTCTTCCCTGCAATGCAATTGGAATCACTTCTGTTTGAATCTTCGTTGGTTCTTTATATCCTAATATCGTTAATGCTTCAATAATCTCTTTTGATAATTGATAGCTTTCAAATTGTTTTGTCATAGTTGTCCTACTCTTTCTATTTCTTCCATCTTATTCATTCTCGTCTAGATCACCTAACAAAATTATAGTTTTACTTCAAAAAATGCAACACAATGTAACATTTCTCATGTTACATTGTGTTGCATATAATATCAAGTTAATTTTACATAGGTTTTGTTTAATTGCAGCACCTTATACTATATTAAATTATATAATTCTCTAGAGATCGTATTACCCCAGTACACGCCTTTTTGCGTAAGATAGAATTCATTATTTTTCTTACATACCATTTCATTCTCAATTAATTTACTAAGCATTTCCAGGTATGCCTTTTTATCCTTGTAAAGTTCTGTGTTTCTAGGAAGGCGTATTGTTTGAATATCTCCTTTAAAACGGACAATATCTTTATAAGAAGGAAGAAACTCCATTCCCATACGTTTCTTAAAATCAAGAATACTATCTTTATATTCATCAAGGTTTATCGGATTCATCATGGCGACACCTCGCATAGAACCACCTGCACCAGCTCCAAGTGGCAAGGTATCTGCACCTGCATGTCGGTTCATAATATACCGATAAGAATCTCCTTTCACCATCTTGGTAAGTTCTAGAAAGCGATAGCCTGCCTTCTCCATATGTTCGCTAATTGCAAGAAACATCTTCTCATCATTGTCTTGTCCCTGTGCTTCTCTAATCTTAGTTTCCTTCATATCTATTAAAGAATACATAGAAAAACCATCTAGGTCAAGTTTAATAATCTTATCCAAATCTTCATACAGATCTTCCATGGATTGTCCTGGATAATTATAGATTACATCCATACTTACCGTTACATTCACCTGTTTTAAAGCTTTCAAAAGTTCATAAGCCTTTTCACCACTACCAATGCGTCCCATTAATTTTCTACCGTCCTCATTGAAGGTCTGAACTCCTAAAGAGAAACGATTTACGCCTTCTTCTATTAACGTTCTCCATTTTTCCTCTTGCAATTGTGTTACGGTTGTCTCAACAGTAAACTCAGCATCCTCCGTGAAGGTAAGCTCTGCCTTAAGAGTACGTAATATCTTAGTCAGATCCGCTGATGATAGAGTCGTTGGTGTTCCACCACCAAAATATACCGCGTCAAATACGGTGTTCTTCACATATTCTAACTTACTATACTCTCTGATTTCTTCAACGATTAAATCTGCATACTCTCTCGTTGGAGCTTGCAAACTTCTTCTCATATTACAGAACGTACAGATTTTAGTACAAAAAGGAACATGAATATAGATAACTGCATTGTCCGTGTTATTTCTTGCTACCGAAAGTAATTCACTTACATTACCAGGCCCTTTCAGATGCTTCTTACCATCTCCCATCGCACTATGATGTGTCTTGATTCTTTCCTTAAACATAGTTATACCTTTCTTAGATTCGTATATCAAAAAGGCTAGCTGTCCCAACAGGTAAGCCTTTTTCAGTTCACGATTTCTTTTATAAAGCTTGTAATCGCTCCTTAAACAACTCCGCTGCTGCCGCTATATCGGCTCTAGTTGGATGGTTTTTTGCTATCTCATAGCGCTTTCTTTTTTCATCATTTACACTATGTGGATTATCTGCTGGTAACTTCTCAAACATAGCAATGATTTTTTCATCTAATTTACCTTGGCAGATGTATTTCCCAATAACATTGTTATTCTCTTTCACAAGAGCCTCTCCATTACATAGAGACTCCCATGCATGCTGTGAATCTGGCCAGTAAGCTAATGTAGCAAAGATACCAACATTTTTCCCTTTTAAAGTCTCCATGAACTTACCAGCTTCTGCATTCGGTGCAGACTTATCAACCCAGTATCCGACTAATACCGTATCGTATTCATCTAGATTGCCTACTTCCTTGATTGGCATAATTACTTTATCTTCTGCTTCGATTTCGTTAAAGATACCTTCCGCTAATTTCTTTGTGTTACCTGTTTTACTTGAATAGGTTACTAATATTTTCATGTTAATTCTCCCTTACTTAATTAATTGATCTATAAATACTGAATACTAAAGTTTAAAATGCCTTTAAATACATTGATTTTGAAGCATACAGCGAAACACCTCAATATACACCTAGATTGCAATAGGCACCATATACGGGCAGCAGTTCTTGTCACACCAACGAATCGTGGCTTGGATACCATAGACCTCTTGTAAACGCTCTGTCGTTACCCCGTCTATCACATTCCCTGTGAATACAATTTTTCCATTCTTCATTATGATTACATTATGACTAAACTGAATAGCTTGATTGATATCATGTAATACCATAACAATGGTTATTCCGTATGTTTTATTCAATTCTCTAACCAAATTAAGTACTTCCAATTGATAAAAGATATCTAGATACGTGGTTGGTTCATCTAATAACAGAATATCTGTTTTTTGAGCTAATGCCATAGCAATCCATGCACGCTGTCTTTCCCCACCAGATAACTTACTGATTGGTTTATTTGCCAACTGCTCAAGTTTCGTAACCTTAAGTGCCCAAGTAACTACTTCCTCTTCTTCCTCGTCCTTAGAAGACCAAAAACTTTGATATGGAGTTCTTCCATAAGCAATTAACCTCTCTACTGTCAAGTCTTCTGGTGCTGTATTATGTTGATGAACAATCGCCATCATCTTCGCAATATCCTTATAGGAACATGCTGTGATATTCTTTCCATCAACAACAATCTGTCCCTCTTTCGGTTGCAACTGCTTGATAATAAGATTTAGAAGTGTTGACTTTCCCGAACCATTCGGACCAATAATAGTCGTTATCTTCCCTTTTTCAATTGTAGTAGATAATTCATGAATCAGTGGCTTATCGCCATAGGAAAACTCAAGCTTCTTAATGTCCATATCTTCTCTGATCCTTTCTTAATAAATATAGGAAAAATGGCCCTCCAATAATTGTCATTACAATACCAACTGGTATCTCATATGGAGCAGTAATTGTTCTTCCTAATGTGTCTGCCAACAATAACATCGTGGCCCCTAGTAAAGCTGAAAAAGGAATTAATACTTTATGGTCTGTACCCATAATCATTCTTGCTATATGTGGTACTACAAGTCCAATAAAACCAATTACTCCAACATAGGCTGTTGATATACCAGCTAAGAAAACAGCCACGATAGAGATGAGAATTCGTAACACGTTGGGACTATACCCTAAACTTTTCGCATTCTTGTCTCCAAGGGCAAGTAAATTGCAGCTCTTTGATAGTGGAATTGTTAGTGCAAGACCGATAACCGTATAGATTACTAACATTCGTACCTCAGACCAACCCTTCTTTCCAAGATTACCATTCAACCAACTTAATACCCCAGTAAGATTCTCGCTATTCAATATAGAAATCATACTTGTCACTCCACCTAGCATAGCATTCACTGCTACCCCAGCAAGGATAATACGAATTGCTGATATACCATTCTTCCAAGCTAGCAGATAGATAAGCATACACGCTACCATACTTCCTATGAATCCATAGAAAGGAATACTCGCTGAAGCCCCCGGGAAATATAACATAACAAGCATAACTACTACACTAGCCCCCGAAGAGATTCCAGTTATTCCAGGATCTGCAAGAGGGTTCCCCATAACGCCTTGCAAAAGAACACCTGCTACCGCAAGATTAGCGCCTACCAGCACACCCATTATGACTCTTGGTATACGAATATCTCTAATGATACCTCCACTTCCTCTAGTTCCATTTAAGATACTATCTATTACCTGATCAAGTGGCACTGACACGCTTCCTACTGATATTGCAACTACAATCATAATGACAAGGAGGGTTGAAATAATTAAAAATGCACTACCTCGTCTTTTCATCGTTTTACTCTCCATATAAGATGTCTACTAATTTCTCCATAGCATCAACAGCGTATAGATTTGCACTCATACCAAAGTATTCAGTCTCTAGTGCAACTACATTTCCATTCTTAACTGCATCGAAATTTTGCCATGCTTTATTCTTCTCGAATTCTTGGTTAAATGCCTCTAGTGATTCTTCCGGATTTGCATGGGCCATGAATAGGATATAATCCGGATTCTTATCAGCAAGATATTCCATGTCAATTGGACTAAAGGAACTTGGCGCATCTATAAGAATATTCTCTGCCCCTACAATACTTGCAAGATTCCCTACATAAGAATCTTCTGAAGCAACCATAAAGCTTGATCCTGCGCCAAAGATAATCAATACACTTGGTCCTTCTTTTCCTTCAATAGATTTTTGAATATCATTTTCTCTTTCTTCAAAAGACGCTACCAATGCTTCCGCCTTTTCACTTACTCCAAATCTTTCACCAAGGCTTTTTATTGCCTCTTTTAATCCATCGTAACTATTAAGATTAACGAACTCAGAATCGATGTTTAATGTATCAAATTGTGCTTTTAAATCATCAGATAATGAATCTACTGAAACAACTACAGTTGGTTCTAATGATGCTATCACTTCCATGTCTGGAGACATCGCACTACCAATTCTTGTTACATCTGCTACACTTTCAGGTAGTTCATAGCTACTCGTTGGAACGCCTATCATAGGTATCGAAAGTGCATCTAGAATCTGAACAACGGCTACCGAACTAGCCACTACACGTTCCTCGGAAACTGAATCACTGGAATCTGTCGTATCTGTTTGTTCATTTGTCTCTGCATTTTCTTCTTGTTTATCAGCTGTATCTTCCGTTTCATCTACCACCTCTGTTGCGTTCGATGTAGCATCTTTGTTTGCCTTTTCTTTTTTGCTACAACCTACTGCTAAAACGCTCATTCCTAGCAAAAATCCTAATGCAATAACTCTCTTTAATTTCATGTTAAATTCCTTCCTTTTTTAGATAAATGTGAAACTAGTCAATTGCGATACTCTTTGTAATAGCGACAAACATATCACTCATTGATAATATTTTTCAATAAGTTAGTTTTAACTAACTAAAGGTATGATAACATGATATAATCTTTCTGTGTTTCAAAATATTTTGATGATATTATAAAATATTTGAAAAGGAGAACGATACATGATTTACCAAAATGAATTCCTACTAAACCATCGTGAGCTATATGCCTTAATCTATAATGGCAATCTAAAAACAGCACTTTTAGTTTTCGCAGAGCATTGTAATCAACTTGAGCAGGTTTCACTGCAACAGATACGCCTGTATTTATCTTCACTCAATCATGGAATCTACAATTATATTCTTATAAATGAGCAGATTTCTTTACATGATTGTTGTGTTAAGAATGATCAACTACTTCTACAGTGTTCATCAACAAATTTTCCTACCATTGGCGAAACAATCTTAATAAACTATTCTAATTGCAAAGAATATCTAATTGAGAAACATGAAAATGAACATATCAAAAAGGCTATCATCTATATTCATAACCATCTAGGTGATACCCTTTCTTTACAGTCAGTTTGTGAAGCAATTAATCTTAATCATTGCTATCTATGTGATTTGTTCAAACGAGAAGTACATATGACTTTCAGTGAATATGTTCTACAACAACGAATCAACTTAGCGAAGCAATTATTACAAACTACCAATCTATCCATGACATTCATAGCCATGCGTTGTGGTTTTAATACCGTGTCTTATTTTTCCACGTGCTTCAAAAAAGTAGAAGGAGTTACTCCCTCATCAATCAAGAGGGGGTAACTCCTTCTATTTACCTGTTTGGTATGATCTTACTAACCAGAGCAGTTGAATACTTTTCCATATTCTGTTATAATTATCTATATTAGTTATACAGAGTATATACCGTGGTGAAGCTAAATACACCTCCACCACAATACTGTCAAAACACCTTGTAATATCATAGTCAATTCGAAAGGAGGTTTCTCCACTATTATGACTAGTATGAGTACAATAGCATCTTTTCTATTAATACCTCAAATCCTTTTCTTCATACTCATTATCTATCTTATAATTTTAGCAATCAAAGCTTTAAGAATCTATATAGATAAGAACAAGTAGATTCGAATTCCTAAAGCTATAGCCATAGCAACCTGCTGATTCTATAGTTGTAAACTGCTATAGGATTAGCTTTTTGCTATATTACATCTTTTTAGTAGAAGCTTTTATATTTTCTACAACCTCGCTTTTCTCCATGAAATTCGACGTTTCAATCTTTTCTCCCCATTTAGCCTTTATGGTTTCTAAGGAATCTGTCTTCACATCAACCCTTGCGATATTAGCAAAATAGCAGAAAAAAGTGCCGACATCATTATTGGTACCTTTATATGTCCATGTTGTCCAACTAATATTATGTTCATCACACATCGGTATACCATTAAGGTTCTGGAATTCGCCAATATATCCTGCTACTCCATACTTATCCATGGTGTCTGCCATATCTTCTACCCATTTTTTGAATCCTTGGTCATCATCGTACAAGTGTGTTTGATACATCATATTCGCCCAACCTTTTTCCATCGGATTTGGTAGATTCGACACACGCCAAATACCTTCAACAGTAATTACATGATTATCCCCTGTTTCACGTATGGCTTTGATCATGCTGTCATATATCTGATTTGTCATCTCCCACGATTTCTGTTCCCAAGGGTCATAGCTATTCTTTCCCTCATATCCAGAATTGTTTTGTGGTTCATTCATAATATCATAAGCAGCAACGGTACTGTTTTCTTTATAACGGTTTGCTATAGCAACCCATAACTTTTTCATGGATTCTTGACAAACAATATCGGTATATAATCGATTCTCTTCTAAGGTACCACAACAATGATCCATGCTTTGTCCTCCTGGACAACCATGCATATCCAAGATAACATACATACCATATCTTTCAGCCATTTTAATAACCCAGTCTAATCTCTTGAATCCCGGGTTTTCATTAAGATTTTCATTAATCCATGTTCCATCTTCACTCTTCATAAAATTACGATACCAGAATGGTACACGCAAAACATTGCAGCCCATGTCTGAGATATTCTTGATATCAGCTTCTGTAATCCAATGATCTTGATAGGTATCAAGAATCTCTTGTACCTCTTTTTCAGTAAAACGTTCTTCTAATACGTTAAGCGTATCTAGATTTGCCCATTTTCTATCCTCTCCGCTAACAGGGCACATCCAACTTTCTTGGATGAGCCAGCCGCCAAGATTCAAGCCACGGAGTACAACTTCCTCTCCAAGCCCATTAATAAGTTTGTTATTTACTACTTTCAAAAATCTATCCATATTCTTTATGTCCTTTTTTATTTAGTGTCTATTCAGTAAATTCTCGAAGCGAGTTTTTCGTTGAATATAGCAGTTAGCTACTCCAAGGAATCTTCAAGTGCGAAATTTGAACTTGATCATTCAAACGGACCAAGAGGCCGTGCAAAATATAGTACAACCTATTTTGCCACAGCCTCTTTTTATACTACCAACAAAGCGTTATTACTGAATGTGCTGTAAGCGTAATATCGCAAACATTCTTCTCTTCGCAAACTTGCATCTTTAGATCATTTTCTGTGCGATTCATTAAAACTACTACTTTTTCACCATCTGGATTTACAAAACCGACAGCGTCAACTTGGTCTGTATATCTAGATACCAGTATTCTTTTCGCACCTTTTTTAACAAATCTACTTAGATGACCAATATAGTGGAAGGATAACTTAATATCTAACTGATCGTTATCTTTATCATACATAATTGGTGCATCACAGAAGTTCCCTACGTGATTTGGTCCCCCTTGTGCATTCAACACAAGATTCCAATCAATATAACCATTCATTCCTTGATTCAAGTTCCCAATCATATCATGTAGATACATCTCAGCATTTTTCACTTGATTATTGGATTTAAATCTTGAATACTCGACGCAACCTTCTGTAAAGATAAGCTCTTTGTCAGGGTATTTTGCTCTTACTGCATCAAGTGCTTCAAAATGATCACCTGTATACCAGTGGAAGCCAATCGCTCCAACGCTATCATTTGCACCTACCACTGAGAAGGTTTCATCAGCACGCTCTAGGATACAATCTTTATTGTGATCCCATATAACGATAACAATATCAGAATATCCATGTGCATCCAATGTCTTTCTTAGATACTCTGTAGCAAAGATTCCTTCTTCTTCACCTGTATATAAGCAGGAATCCCATGTCTGTGTTGCTTTCGGTTCATTCTGCACGGATATTCTATGAATAGCTATCCCTAACTTTTCATATTCCTCCACATACTTTACAATCATATCAGCCCACATCTGGTAATATTCTTTCTTAAGAACTCCTCCATGGTTCATCTCTTGATTGCTTTTCATAAACGCTGGGGGGCTCCATGGACTTGCAAGCAATTGAATATCTGGGTTAATAGTCAACGCATCTTTAATCATTGGAATTAAATATTGATTGTCTCTTTCAAGTGTAAAGGTATCTAGATTCTTATCCTCTGGATCTTCCACATAAGCATAATTGCCAAGAGAAAAGTCACAACTTTGTATATGCGTTCTACAAAAGTTATATTGATTTCCCTCTGTGCCGAAGCATGCTTGCAAAAACTGTTCTTTCTTATCCGCACTCATTGACTTCATTGTCTCAGCAGCCGCTTCCGTGAAAGCTCCACCAAAACCAAGAATTGTTTGTCTCGTCTCTTTCGGATAAACCTTAATCAGGCTCATTTCTGCTCTATCATCTCCAACAAATGAAAGTTCACTTGTTTCAAATTGCTTTTGTTCATTACTTTTATAGCATTTAATATTCATAGATTACCCCCAATATTAATTTCCTAGCTTTTGCTTATTCTTTTCTATCTTTTGATTTTTAATCTCTACAACTGCATCCCAACCGTTATCTTTAAGGAATGACTTGTATGATTCTAATACCGAATTGAAAGATTCATCACTATCTGATCGAATTAAACTAACTAAAGTCGTTGTCCATTCTGTAGTAACAGCTGAATTAGTTCTTGCTTCTTCTGTTCCTGCATCAGGGCTTGTGTTTTCAATAACGAAGTGTGGAACCAATTTTCCTTGTCCCCAATCATTAAGCTGTTTAATTGATTCTGGGAACGGCTCTTCTCCATACGCTTTGTATTTGTCATGTCCAAAGAAGAAGAATTCGCCAATACGGTATTCTTTCTTGAATCTATCGTTATCATTTTTCTGCATTTCTTTCGCTTCATCAGTAAGTACATATTTACCTTCATCATTGATTGTATAAGATACACCTTCAATACCAAATGTAGTAAGTATTTGACCTTCTTCACTTAATAAATAAGTAAATAATTGAATCGCTTTTGCAGGATCTTTACATTGATTCGTAATGTATGATACCATCCAACCACTGATACCAGCTTGATTTAATGTAGGTTGGTTGCCTACTGTACTTTGCGGACCATCAATTGCAATGTAAGCTGCATCTGGATTTGCATTCATCCAAGATGTTAAGAATCCAGAACTTTGAGGAGTACCATCTAACATAATAGTTGCATATTTACCTGCTTTTAATTTCTCTTCGAATGCAGTTCCGTCATCTGCAAAGCTATCATCACTGATATATCCTAAACGATGTGCTTCACTGAACGTCTTTATCCAAGATAAATAATCTTCATCAAGATTTCTATAATAGAAGTTTTCGTTATCATCTAATAATGGTACACCAATAAAATCTTGGAATGGATCACCCATAGAACCTGTGCTTTCTGTAGTGAAAGCATTAAATCCGAATGGATATAGTTCTGGGTATTGAGTTTTAATTTGACCTAACACGTTTAAAAACTCTTCTTGAGTACCCATAGATGGACTTCCTAAAGCTTCATAGATGTCTTTACGAATTACAAAAGCTGTTTTGGTATTGATAAGACCACTCTCGTAGTCAGCTGCTGTATTAGAATAATTCGCATAACCATAGCTCTTTCCATCATCTAATTGCAACCAGTTTAATGTTTCTTCCGAAGCAACTTTTCTAAAATAAGGATCGTATTTATCAGCTACTTCATATAAAGGCTGTGCCCATGAATTTGCTTTTAGAGCTACTTGCGAACTAGCATCAAATACACTAATTAAGTCCGGCATATCTCCACTGGCAAACAAAGTATTAAGTGTTGTGTCATCACCAACAATAAATTTGATTTTAACGTGTAAATCTTCTTCAATCTTTTTAGTGATAATATCATTACCCCAATCTGAATTCCACCAATCTGCATTAACATACCATGTAAGTTCTGTCATCTCTTGTGGATCTAGTTTCCATGCTGGGGTCTCAGGATCTAGTTCATATCTGGCTTCCGATGCATTCGCTGCTTTATCTCCGCCCGAACTTGTAACATTTCCTTCTTTTTTACTACAACCTCCAAGCACAATTGTAGTTGCCATTAATAGTGCAATGGACTTTGTCATCCATTTTGATAATCCTTTTCTCATAATACATACCTCCACTTTTTCTTATTCTTTCACTGCACCAAGCATCATGCCAGAAACAAAATGCTTTTGTAACAGCGGATAAGCGATTAATATTGGAACTGTTGTTATAACAATTGTTGCCAGCTGTACCCCTTTTGAAGTAGTTTCCATTACCACACTACCTACTGGCATATTCTTAACATTTTGTTGTACGATGATCTCGTACAATTTCATTTGAACCGGATATAGAGCCTTATCCGTGATATATAATTTAGCAGTCATGAAGTCATTCCATTGAAATACTCCATTAAACAAAGCTATCGTTGCAATTGCAGGCTTTGATAAAGGCATTATGATCTTCAGGAAGATTCTCCAAACACCCGCACCGTCAATCTTTGCTGATTCTTCTAAAGACGGCGGAACCTGTCTAAAGAAATTCATTAGGATAACAACATCATAGTAGCTAAATAAAGCAGGAATAATATAAATCATAAAACTATTTGTAAGATTTAATTGTCTCATTAATAAATAAGTAGGAATCATACCACCTGAGAAGAATAATGTAACAACACCCATAGCTGTGTATAACTTTCTTCCCATTAAATCTCTTTTACTCATACCATAAGCAACCATAGAACAAAAGAATACGTGAGTTACCACACCAATTACTGTCTTAGATACGGATACGATATACGCCTTCCATATACTAAGATCATTCATTACAGCCCTATAGTTCTCAATGGAGAACTCCTTCGGAAAAAGAACAAATCCACCTTCTGCTAACGACTTCCCACTACTAAAGGAACTTGCTACGATATTCCATATTGGAACAACAATAATAACTGCAATTATAAGTAAAACAAATCGATTGAATAAATCAAACCTCTTACTTTCACTCATTCTAACTTTTTTCATACGATTTCTCCTCCTTACAATACCGATTCATCATTAATCTTACTAGTTAAATAGTTCGCACTAAGTAATAAAATTAATGAGACGATGGAAACTCCTAATCCTACAGCGGCTGCATAAGAGAAATCTCCTTGCGTAATACCCATTCGATAAACATAGGAATCTATTACTTCAGCTTTCACACGATTTTGTGAATTCATTAATACTAACGTCTGGTCAAGATTCGATTTTAACAATCCACTTACTGTTAATATGAAATTCAAACAAATAATAGTTTTTAATAAAGGTAGTGTAATGTGCAAGATTTGCTTGATTCTACTTGCTCCATCAATTCTGGCAGCTTCATAATATGTACTATCAATACCTGCCATTGCCGCTAGGTATAGAATCGTCCCCCAACCAGCTTCCTTCCATACATCTGATAAAACAGCTATGAGCCAATATTTATCTGCATCAAGTAATATATTTCTCGGTTCACTTATTACTCCAAGTGAAAGCAATATTTCATTAAACATTCCTGTTGTAGACATCCAGCTGATCATCATACCACCAAGTACAATCCAAGATAAAAAGTGTGGTAGATATGAGATTGTTTGCATAATTCTCTTAAATGGTCCATCTTTTATCTCATAGATCATGACCGACAAAATAATAGGAATTGTAAAGCCTATTAATAACTTTAAGAAACTAATTCCCAATGTATTGACTACTGATTTCCAAAAAAACTTATCTCGAAAAGCAATCATAAAATTATCAAAACCTACCCATTTGGCAGTTGCTAACGTATCTACAACTGTATAGTTTTTGAATGCAATGCTCAATCCATAGATTGGCATAAAGCAGAATATAATCATGAATATGACACCAGGTAAAACCATACTTTGCAAGCCAGCCTGTTTTTTTACTGTTTTTAAGAAGCCTTGTTTTTTCTTGCTCATTTTGAACCTCCATTGTTAACTTTAACAGTTTTTATTAAAACGTTTTAATCTATGTTTAAAATAATATCATTATTTCATTGCTGTGTCAATTCTTTTTTGTGCTATTTTTATATATTATTTAAGATTCAAGTGTTGTTTTTATGTTTTATACCTACATATTGATTGAAACGTTTCATAAATAACAGAGTATTTGCAGAATATTTTTATACTTTTATCATAATTTGCTTATTATTGTATTGAATACTTACATAATCCTTTACACATTGGATACTTGGTCACTTAGTAATTGAACTCATACAATTACCATTTAGGATAACTATCTATTATATTAAAGGTTCCTGCTTCTTGACTGGTTGTTCCACTGATTCCCCAAGGCTTTCTAATGAATATTCCATTGTCATCATTTATAAATTCACTATGAAACGTTTCAATGTCTTGTGCAGCAGTAATTAATCCCATTTTTTTATTCCGATCGCATATCCGCCATCAGCGATATCAATTGTAATTGCTGTTTTTATAGTATGGACTCTTACATGCCATGGGATGCAAGATACTACCAAACTCTCAACCAAATTACGCACTCACTAAAACTTCATGTAGGTTTATCTAGGACGACGCCACTAATGTGAATTACGTTTTTGACGCCATTATCCTAGATTAACCCTATCAATTAAACCTCTTTAAATTAACTATTTAACTTAACTTTATTTTACTATTATTTTAATTGTCTTTACTTTCTTACCACTACTATAGATTATGATATTAGCAGTTCCTTTTTTCTTAGCTTTCAGCTTCACTTGTGTTTTTCCTTTGTTGCTTCCAACTGAAACAATATCGCTATTTGATGATTTCCATGTTATTGTAGATGTCTTAAACCCTTTGCAGTCAATTTTAATCATCTGCTCATTACCAACTTTCATAGTAGTAACTTGTTTAACTACTGAAATGGTAGCCTTCTCGACTTCTACTACACAGTTCGTTGCAATCTTCGTTCCATCTCTTAATTCAGTGGTAACAACAATTGTTACTTTTCCGGTTTTCTTAGCTGTTATTTTACCAGTTTTACTAACCGCTGCAATCTTTGGATTTTCAGATGTATACGTAACAATTACTTCATTGGTTTTTGTTTTATCGTAACTGAATTTTACAACCCGATTCAATCCTTCTGGTATGGTAACTTTAATTTGCGCTACATTACCTTTGTTTCCAGTTGCATAGATCTTCTTAGCGTTTAAAGTAATCTTAATCTTTTCTTGTAATTTCTTAACACTCGAAGGTACTGTTAGCTGATTCGACTCACCTGAATTACCTTGTTCTTCTTTTTCTTCAGATTCTGTTGTACCACCTGGTGTATTACCAGAATTACCGCCATTATTATTGGAATTATCTGTATACGGAATCTTTACTGTCCCATTCTTTTCAAAGAAACCTTTTAATATATTCGCAATTTCCGTATTTCTAGTAAATGTATCCGTAGTAACTTCACTCCATTTACTTCGAATTGTCGCCTCTGAATCGCTTTCAATATTAACCGTATTAGATTTCTTCGTATAGATTCCCCAGCTGCTTCCCTCACCACCATCGGATACTTTAAAGGTCCATGTTGTGTAACTCCAGCCTTCTCTTTCAAATATCTCTAAGCACTGTTTCCAACTCTCTGTATTTGCAAAGAATGTAAATTCTCCTATAAATACAGGTACATTGTAATTAGTTGCTTCATTGATTAAAGACACTTTGTTATTAATAAAATTCAGTTGTGAATTCAAACTATTTAAGTCGTTCCATTGATAAAAATGATACTGATATACAACATTTTCCCAACCATATAATTCAGGTTCTGGCAAATCTGTAGGTTCCCATATAGCTTGCATGAAAATCATATGATTTTTATCGATAGCTCGTATTGCTCGGTAGATTCTATCATAAACATCATATTGCATTGTTCCGCTGGTACTAGGCTCATTTAATAAGTCATATCCGCATACCATTGGTTCATCTTTATATCTTGTAGCTATTGCTTCCCAAAGCTTGATTGTCTTCTCAATATTCTCTTCTTCACCATAGAACCTGCCTACATCAGCAATTGTAGTATCTCCTGAATGATCTTTACCGTTTTGGGAACCGAATGCTCCGTGCATGTCAATCATCACATAAAGGTCTCGTTTCTTCGCTTGTTTAATAAACCAATCAAGACGTTCAAATGCATCTTCTTTTAATGATCCATCTGTGTTAGCCATCTCAAAATATGTTATCGGTAAACGAAGTACATTCACGCCTTCTGCTTTAGCCAAATCAAAATCTTTCTCTGTCCACCAATGATTCTGATATAGAGATATCAATTCATTGGCTACCTTTGCACCAAAACGCTCTGTAAATGTTTCTAATATCGTAACCATATCTACGGCATCAACTGGACACTGCCAATTCTCAGTAACGAGCCAACCACCTGCATTCGTTCCTCGTAGAACAACTTCATCACCTTTACCAAAATTATCTCGAATTACTTTGCCATCAGTCATTAAGAAATTCGAAACTACAATCGGATTTTCTTCTGGAGGGGTAACTTCTTTCTTATTAAAAGCATATTCCCAGGATTCAATTCCACTCACACTGCCATCCAAGCCATAAGACACAGCTTTCAAAGTAGTATTCTTATCAACTCGAAACGCTTTCTTATATAACAATTTTGTTTTATCTGGCTCAGAACCATCTAACGTATAATAGATGTTTGCTCCCGATGATGATACCAACTCTACAACAGCAAACTCATCATATGTTCCAGCAGCTCCGTGAGTAATAACAACATTCCCTGGTTTAACCACATAAGTAAATTCACTTATCGGTCCTGTTACGTCACCTTTCACAGAAATCGCTTTAATTGTTGTTGTCTTTGTTAATGTAATTGCCTTTGTATACAGATTGCTATTCTTTGTAGGCTCCTTACCATTTGTTGTGTAATAAATAGCAGCTCCATCTTTGCTAAATAATTCTGTTGTACAAGAACCAACATACTCTTTATCCGTTGCTGCATTTGCAACAACATCGTCAGTTGTTACTTCATTATCGATTCCGTAGACATATTCCGCAAACGAAACACTATCAATCAGATAAGTTCCTGTATTGTTGAATCCAAGACCAACTTCACTGATATAGGCTCTATCTAACTCCTTTTTGCTATCCAGATCATCAAGATATACATAACACTTTGTCCATTCTCCATATACAGTGGTTCCCGCTACCTTGCTTGTTACTACCGTCCCAAACTTATCCTTCAATATCACAGTTGGTAGGTTGTAGCCTTGAAGATCTTTCACATAGAATGTTAAGTAATTCGATTTTCTTATATCCACCGTTTTTTCATCTTCAAGTTTTAAGAATACACTTCTAACTTTTTCTGAAGGATTTCCAGAAACAGTGTACATATCACATTCTAAAGAATAACCACCTTCTATTGCATCTTGTTTTAGTGCATATCGAACACCATATGCGTTCTGAATCTGGCTTACTCCATTCTCAAAGGTATGAAACGTAACATCACCATTCTCAGGCATTGCTTTAATTCTATAGTTATACGTTGCAACACCACTAAAATCATCTGCACTTCTTGCCGTAATTGCTTTTAAAGTCGTATCTTTTGTCACTGCAAATGGTGCTGTGTAGATTTTCGAATCTAGGGTTGGTTGCGTTCCATCTGTCGTGTAGTAGATTTGACAATCTGTGTTCGTTGTTGTAAGCGTAATATCTGTTAACTGTTCATAAGTTCCAGAATTATAATTCGCAACAGGTGTTTTAGGTGCTAATGTATTCGAAAAACACATATCATCAATATAATAAGTACCTACATTCCATTGTCCAATACGTACTCCTTTGATTCTAGTTAAATCCACTCTTTCCTTTTGTTCAATCTTCGACATAGGAATTGCATATTCTGTCCATTGGTTTTTCACTGATTTACCACTTGCAGAAGCGGCATTATCATACCAAGCCCAATTTGTCGCGTTATTATCTTCATCAACAAATTGTAACATTACATTATTATTCCCTTGTGTATCCTTTAACCAAAAGACAAAATAATCATAGTATTTACAATTCAAGCTAATATCTGCCTCTACATAGAAACTTGAATCTTCATTAGGGCTTCCCGAACTACCTACTACATATGCTGCCGACTTCTCTCCAGTATATTTATCTTCCGAAGTTACCATCGCATTAACTAATACCGTAGGTTCTTGTTCAAAGCTATGTAAAACAGTTTTAGTAGGTAATTCACTAGGTCTTATAACATAAACTGCTGCTGTTATCGCACTGCTTTCCCCGTCTCTTACCGCCATCGCTTTAACAGTAGTCGTAGCTGTGATAGAGATTGCCTCCGTATATATGGAAGAACTTTCTGTTGGTGTAGTACCATCTGTTGTATAATAAATATCTGCTCCGCTTTCTGCCGAAAGAACCAATTCAAAAGCCTCGCTATAATTACCTTCTTCACGACTAAATTCAGGCATGTTAGGTGGAATGACATCAGAGAAATATATATCATCTATGTAGTATTCTCCATTGTTAAACTCCCATATCTTAACCTTAACAATTTTTGATATATCTAGTGTGGAGTCACCTGCTGTTAGTTCTGTCATAGGTACAACAATTGGTACCCATTGATTCTTAACTGCGTTTGTAGTTGTCCAATATCCCGATTTTGAAGTACCACCATTGGCATCTGTTAATTGTAGTTCAAAATTGTTATCGCCATTGGTATCTTTAATCCAGATGATTAGATTTTCTTTACCAGAAGCATCTACCCCTTCAGCACCTGGATGCGTAATTTGAATATCTCCTTCTGTTTTTTGATACAACAAAGAGGTGTCTCCAGATTTCTTTTCCTGCGCTGTTATCCTGTTAACAGATGGGTTATTAATTCCTAATGCCTTTTCGAAGTCTTGGAATACTATCTTACTAGTTCCATCATCATTAGAGAAATAGATATCATCAATAAAGTACGATCCTTTATTCCACTCATATATTTTAATTTGTGAAATCTGACCACTTGTAATCCCCCACTTGTTAAGAGGCATTTCTATTTCACACCATTCTCCTGGAACTGTACTATCATTTGACCATTGTTCTCCCTTGTTATCAACGTTAACACGTATTGTATTACTTCCTTGTGTGTCTTTTATTGTTATAACAAGCTTTGTCATACCAGTAATATCCACAGGCACTTGATCCACGCCTTTGATTGTTACCTCATCACTTCCTCCACCATTTGTCGTTATGTATTTTAAAACAGTTTGCCTTTCATCATCCGAAACTAATTGATTTCCTGAAGAAAGACCATTAAAAGGTAATTCAAAATCAGCAAATGTAATTTTATTATCTATTCCATCTGCTTTTACTGCATTCATTCCACTAAGATTATTTGCAATACCTCCCGTGTTCATGCTTATTGCCAAACTCAAAAGTAAAGCAAACCCCCGCTCTAACAACTTTTTCTTTTTCATTTTTTCCTCCTAGTCACCTTATTTAATTTTCTAAGTACACTTCCCTTAAAATTTTTTACTGTTTTTATGTTGAGTATTAAAACGTTTTAATTATCATTAATATATCACATAATTTTTAATCTTTCAATGTATTTTTTTTATTTTTTAGTAAAATTGTACACCCATTATTCTATTTATCAGGATTGATTGTATTATTTTCAGCTAAAACATGCACTTTACCGCCTTTATAATAACGTTTTTATACAAGACAAAAAAATAATATAGATTTTTAGCATAAAAATAGAGCAAAGAATACTATTACACATATTCTTTGCTCTCACTTTTCGTTTATTATAACTATTTCTTTCTTGTACAGGAATTTCTTATGATCAAATTTCCTTCTAATTTAACAATTGTTCCTTGTTCTTTCTCTTCAATCATATCAACTAGAGTATCAATAGCTAGTGTTCCTTGCCTAGCAATAGGGTTTCTTACTGTTGTTAAACTTGGGGTAAAATATTGCGCGATGTCAATATCATCAAATCCCATAACGCTGAAGTCTTCCGGCACTTGAAAGCCATCTGATTGTAATGCTTTAATACAACCAATAGCACTTAAATCATTACCGGCTAAGAAAGCATCTGGAAGATCCGATGAATGGAATTTCAATATAGTCTTTATCGTATTGTATGTATATTCCTCTTCAAAAGCTCCCTTTAAGATAAACTTCTCTTCTACTGGCAAATTACATTCTCGCAAGGCAGCCTTGTAGCCCTCTTTACGACGTAAACTATCTGTTACTTCATCAACACATTCAATAAAAGCGATCTTTTTATGCCCCAAATTAATAAGGTGCTTTGTAGCCTCGTATCCTGCCTTATAAGAATCGAATAATATGCTCGATACTCCTTGCTTACTTACTTCACGGTCAAGAAAGACTACTTTTATTCCTTCCTTTTCAAAAATGCGAATTTCATTTTCCTTAATCGTTGTGTCTTCATATATCAGGACACCATCTAGATTCTTACCTAGAATATTCCCCATAATAACAGAAGAATCCTTTGTTATAAAAACATTAAGATTATATCCTCTGCGCTCACATTCTCTACACATATAATCCATTAAATTGCAAAAGTAAGGGCCTGATATACTATTAGTAAAAAAACCAAGATTTTTTGTAGCTCCAGCCTTTAAGTATCTACCATTTAAATTAGGAACATAATTTAGTTTTTTAACTGCGTCCATAACCCTTTGCTTAGTATCAGGATTAATATATCTATTACCGTTCAAAGCATTAGAAACTGTTCCTATCGAAACCCCTGCTTCTTTTGCAACATCTTTAATTGTAATATTCGCCATACCTTCACCTGCCTGATTTTCTTTTATTAAAACGTTATAGTAAAGTCAGAATATCACATTTTATACTTATTGGCAAGTGAAATGAAGACTTACTTTCCATAAATCCACATTATAGTCTATAATTAGCCACTATTATAGTGTACTAAATCATATATTCAATGGTTTTATCTGGCGTCTCTCTTGTATCGGTATTATAGATGAGCATCGCTTCTCGTGCGTTGAAGGCACCTAAGGAATAGGAGCGTTCCAACTCCGAATTCATAATCTCAGGTCTTACTAAACGATTTCTCTTCTTGGGTTTATCTCCAACTATTTTAACCCCTGGGAAAGCTAAATCTCTATCGTCTGACATATCATAGGGATCAAATATACCAACCATTCCGCCATGTAATCCGGTTAATAATACATAATGTCCATCGCCTTCAAGTAAGATGCGGACAACCACTACTCCTTTTTGTTGAAGACAACTTGTAATTCTACTATTTTGTCCTATGTACACTTGATTATCTACAAGGAATTCTGAATGAATCGGGAAATTCTTGCTCTTCCCAAATTGATTAAACCAACTGGATAAGAACTCCATCGCCATTCTAGAGGTTCCATGTCTACCAACTTCACCCTTCTCGTTATAGGCATCTAAGGTATACATGAATATTGCTTTTAACAATTCTGGTGATATTTCTTCTCTTCTATATAAATATCTCATTGCATTACACAACGTGGTAGGCCCACAATCATATTCGGATGTCTGATAATACAAATAATTCTTCATACACATCCCTCCTCATTCTTGGTGCAAAACTCATATATATTATCATAGCTTCTTTGCTGGCATACTATAACACAAAACATGCTACACACCTAAATACTTCCAAATCTGTACAAAAGACGTTTCGCTATCGTTTTTTAGTCATAGTACGCTAGCATAGTAGCAACTGGTTAAACCGATGAATCCAATGCGTCTCGAAGTGCATCCCCGACAAAATTAATACTGATTACCAACAAAACAATTAGTACTCCAGCTGGAACCCATAACCAGAATTTACTTGTAAGTACGGTAATAGATTCTGCTCCATTTAATATATTACCTAAGCTGGCGGTTGGCGGCTGAACACCCATTCCCAAAAAGCTAAGTGCAGCTTCATCTAAGATAGATATTGCAAATACTTGTGTTGCATAAACAAACACAGGTGCTATGGTATTAGGTAATATCTCTGAAAATAATATAAAGCGCTTTGGCATACCTGCCGCAATATCTGCTTTAATATAATTCATCTCTCGTATCGATAATACATTGCCACGTACTAATCTCGCTACTCCAGGCCAGTCTACAAAGCCTAATATAAGTACAATGCTCCATAATCCTGGTTCAAATACTGCTGCTGCAACTAATACTAATAAGATGTATGGAAAAGACATTACCATGTCTGTGATTCTCATAATGATACTATCAACTACTCCACCAATGAAACCAGATAACAATCCTAGTATAACTCCTATCGCTGTTGATATAACTGTGGCTGCTGCACCCACGAACAACGATATTCTCATTGCATATAATAATCGGCTTAACATATCCCTACCTATCTGATCCGTTCCTAAAAGGTGATCCATCGATGGTGGTTTCGAAAATCCACCACTAACTTGGTTTGGATTATACGGCGCAATCACTGGAGCTAAGATAGCTAAGACTATCATAATTAGTAAAAAAATCAAACTAACTACTGCTAGTTTATGTTTCATAAATCTTTTTGTGACTCTTTGCATGTTTCCCTTATGTTCCATATGTCAACTCCTTCTACCTATACTGAATGGTGGGATCCACGATCGCATAGATTACATCCGTTATTAAGTTGGCTAATAAAACAACTACTGCAGTTAGTAAACATACTCCCATAATAACAGGATAGTCTCTACTTGTAATTGCATTCATCGTAATCAATCCAAGTCCAGGCCAACTAAACATCTGCTCTACAATAACGGCTCCACCAAACAACACTGGTATCTGCATTCCGATAACGGTTACAACAGGAAGCATGGCATTTCTTAGTGCATGCTTATTAATAACTAAAAATCTTCCAATCCCTTTTGCTTTAGCCGTTCTAAGATAATCTTGTTGTAAAACTTCTAACATAGCACTGCGCACATATCGAATATTAGTTCCAGCTATAGATACAGCAAGTACCGATACTGGCATAATCATATGTTTCACAACATCTAAAAAATCGCCCCCAGTACCTTGTGTAATCATTCCACTAGATGGAAGCCAACCAAGTTTTACGGTGAACAAATAGATGAAGATAAGTGCTAGAAAGAAGCTTGGTATACTTGTTCCAAGGAAAGAAAGTGTAACAAGTGTATAATCTCTTTTCTTATAACGATGTATTGCACTATAAATCCCTGCTGGTATAGCAATAACAAGACCAACAAGTAAGGATGTTCCCATAAGAAGTAGTGTAGAACCAATATGACTTCCTATAATACTAGTAACAGACTGATAACTCTTAATAGAATACCCCAGGTTTCCAGATAACACTTGTTTTAACCAGTCAAAATACTGTAGATAAATTGGTTTATCTAAGCCTAACATAGCTGCCTTAACCTCAATGGCACTTTCAGAAATCTTTGGTCCATGCATCATAGCTAGAGGACTTCCCGCACGGCTCATAATAAGATAATCAATTATGGTAATACCAATGAGCACTGGTATTGCAGCTGCTATTCGCTTTAGAATGTATTTCCACATGCGTTATTCCTCCTTTGCTAAGTTTGTTGCATAAAATGGACAAGCACATAGATGACTACTTGAATTATCTACTACCTGTAAGTCCATATCCACCTTCTTACATTCCTCTTTTGCATAAGGACATCTCGGATGATATCGACATCCACTAGGTGGATTCACTGGAGATGGTATCTCTCCGCTAATCACAATCCTTGATCGGTCACGAAGATTAGGATCTGGAATTGGTGAAGCATCTACAAGTGCTTTCGTATACGGATGTTGCGGATTCTCAAACAGATCCTTTGCGTCTGCTATCTCCACAATCTTACCAAGATACATAACTGCAATTCTCGTACTGATATAACGTACAGCACCCAAACCATGTCCAATAAATACATAAGTTAGATTCATCTCTTCTTGTAAACTTGTAAGTAAATTAAGAATCTGTGCTTGAACCGATACATCTAGTGCACTTACTGGCTCATCACAGACAAGTAATCTTGGTTTAAGTGATAATGCTCTTGCAATACCGATCCTTTGTCTTTGTCCACCTGAGAATTCATGGGGGAATTTATTCAATGAACTTTTCGCAAGACCAACCATATCTAATAATCGTTCCACTTCTTGTTTCACATTTTCTTTAGTAGCTACCTTATGATAAAGCATTGGTGTTGCTAGGATATCATAGATTTGCTTTCTAGGATTCAAGGATGAGTTGGTATCTTGAAAAATCATTTGGAATTCGGTACGTATTCCACGTAATTGACTTTCTGACATGGCTGTTATGTCTTGACCATCATACCAAATCTTACCCGCACTTGGCCTCTCCAATGCCATAATCTGGCGTCCAATGGTTGATTTCCCACAACCAGACTCTCCTACAATCCCAAGGGTTTGTCCTTCTGCTATCTCAAAGCTTACATCATCTACTGCATGCACCATCTGCTTTGCTCTTGATTTATTTGAATTACCAACGGGGTAGTACTTACGAAGGCCTTCCACCACTACAATAGGTTTCTTATTGTTTGTCATTGTTTAGCAACTCCTTCCAACAGCGTACCAAGTGTCCTGGCTCAACCTCATGATATTCTTGTTTTGCATAACATTCCTTAGTAGCATAACTACAACGGTCCGCAAATCGACATCCCTCTAGTTCTTGATAATTCTCAGGCACAGTGCCTGGAATAGATTTTAACTTTCTAGTAGGATCGCCATAGATTGTCGGAACAGATTGTAATAATGCTTCTGTATAAGGATGCGCAGGCTTTTTGAAAAGACTATTCACATCTGTTTCTTCTACACACTGCCCCGCATACATAACAACAACTCGGTCTGCTTCCTCTGCAACTACGCCGATATCGTGTGTAATTAATAGAATTGACATGTGGTATTCATCCCTAAGTTCAAGGAGGAGTTTCATAATCTGTAACTGTATTGTAACATCAAGAGCTGTGGTTGGTTCATCTGCAATTAGTAACTTAGGACGACAAATCAGTGCCATTGCAATCATAACTCTTTGTCTCATACCCCCAGACAACATATGGGGGTATTTCTTCATTACCGCTTTCGCATCTGGTAACCCAACTTTCTCAAGAAGTTGTATCGCATGCTCTTTTGTTTTTTTCTTATCGTACCCTAGATGAATACGAATCGCTTCCGCCATCTGGTTACCCACTGTGAAGCTTGGATTGAGGCAATTCATAACATCTTGAAATACCATTGCAATCTCATTACCACGTATCTGATCTAGTTCTTTTTCTTTCAGTTTTAATAAATCTCTTCCATTGAACAGAACTTCACCACTTTTTACACGCCCCTGCTGTCCTAGCAATCCCATGATTGATAATGCTGTTACACTTTTTCCACAGCCTGATTCTCCAACTATACAAAGGATTTCACCTTCATCTACATGGAAATTAACCTTATCAACAAACACGAGCTCTTCATGTTCTTTTTCGAACGCAACTTCTAAATCTTTGACCTGTAATAATGGCATCTAACTCTGCCCTCGCTTTCTCTACTTAATCTCCCAATCTTGTACATTTAGGAATGTACCATATACATCTGGAGTAGCATTTTGTAAACGATTGCTCTTTGCACCTAAACCGCTAATTACGTACGCATTAATCATTGGTACTTCTGTCTGAACCACACTATCAACGATTCGATAGGATTCTCTAATCTTATCCGTATCTGTTGTCACTTGTGTATCCATTAACGCCTTAGTTACCTCATCATTTTGATATCTAGTCCAGCCACCTGCTGATAATAACCAATTCGCATCTGTAAATATATCAACTGGTATATATGAGTATTGTACTGCTAATAGATCGAAATCTCCACTACCTGCAACTGTCATTAAGGTTGATAGGTCTACCGTATTAACCTTAATCTTTAATCCGATTTCAGCAAACTGTGCTGCAAGATAACTTGCTACTTGCGTAAATGTTGTATCTCCACTGTTTACATAGAAATTATATTCTGTAGATGGATCCCAGCCTTCTGCTTTCGCTTCTTCTAGTAATTGTACCGCTTTATCCTTATCATAGGCTACTGGAACAATACTTGGATCAAAGAAAGGACCTGCACTTGCAAGGAAACCATCAACGATTTCACCTTTACCTTTTAAGAATTCTTGTAAGATAATATTTCTATCCATTCCATATAAGAATGCTTGACGAACTTTCACATTCGTAACTTTTTCCGTATTGAAGAAGATTGATTGTGTAGTAACTGGTGTACCATCATATACTGTTATATTATCAAGTTTTTTAACACTTTCAAAGTCTTCTTGAAGAATATTTCCCATTGTTTGTTGTACTAAATCGATTTCTCCTGATTGAAGTCCTGTTAATAATTGACTTGGAGTTACAACCTTGATTGAAAGGTTCTTAATCTTAGGAGCACCTTTGAAATAGTTCTCATTTGCTTCATAGGTTACATAATGATTTAAATCAAATTCCTTAACGATATATGGTCCACTTACTACAGTTGGTGCATTAAACCATTCGTTAGTAAGCATCTGATCTTTTGGTACATCTCCAAGAATATGCTCTGGCATGATTAGAATATATCTTCCATAGATATTTTGAAAAGTTGACAATGCCATCTCTGTCTTTGTGGTAATCTGAACTGTCTTATCATCTACTGCAACTACACCACTAATACTATCAGATCCAGCTTCTACGAAGCCATCATCTCCTGTACCTTCTATATTGTAGATTGACATACCTGTGCTACCGATCTCTGGACTAGCCCAGCATAGAAAACTAAAAAGCACATCCTTTGAAGTAATTGGTTCCTTATCTGACCATACTGCATTAGGATCAATCTTAATTGTAAATGTTTTATTATCTTTCGTTGTAATCTCACTTGCTATCTGTCCTTCGAATTCCATATTCTTATTCAATTCAACTAATGGTAAGAACTCAAATGAAGTCGCGTACTTAACAACTTCTGTTCCATCCATTAATAATGGATTTAATGAACCGATTGTATCAGAAATACCAATGGTTACAACATCACTGGCTGCACTATTTTCTCCCTTAGTTACTCCATTATCATTCTTTTTTGCCCCACATGCCGTGAGAGATCCTACTAACGCTACGGTTAATAGTGTTCCAACTATTTTCTTCCATCTTTTTTTCATGTTATTCTCCTACCTTTCTACTTCTTATATTATACAATAAATCGTACAATTGCAAACTGCTTCCCTACTTGTATCGATTCAAACTTTCTTTAGATAACTCAACTATATATTTTACAGTAGGTACAAGTGCTTCTGGATCAGCTATAAATGCTGGGTGATGTATCGGATGTACCCCACCCGTACCAATCTTAAGATACGCCCCAGGTATTGTCTCTTGATATAAACTAAAATCTTCTCCACCTAAGGACTTCTCTACTTCTGATACCTTTGCCCCTAACTTAACTGCAACTTCTCTAGCGAATTCACATAAGGAAGCTTCATTATATACAGCCGGTGGACCAGCGTACCAAGTAAGTTCGGCTTCTGCACCATAACTCCTTGCAATTCCACTTACCAAATCAGATAATCTTGTTTGTATCTGTTTTCGATCCTGGGCATCTAAGGTACGAACCGTTCCTTCCATGAATCCCTTCTCAGGGATAACATTCCAGGTGTTACCGCTCTCAATTCTTGTTATGCTTACTAAAGTAGAATGAAATGGATTCATATTCCTACTTACAATTGTCTGAACGGATTGGACAATAGCTGACATAACAACAATTGGATCAATCCCTTCCTCAGGATGTGCCGCATGTGTACCTGTCCCGTGTACCCTGATTTCAAATCGATCAACTGCTGCCATCACAGCACCCTCACTTATGGCAAACGTACCTACTGGAATCCCTGGTGCCGTATGAATTCCCCAAATCAGTTTCACATCGTCTAATACAGGCGTCTCTAGGATCTTATAAGCACCTCCTGGTGCCTCTTCCGCTGGCTGGTATATAATCTTAACCGTTCCTTTTAATTCTTCCTTATGTAAGTTCAACACCTTCGCTACACCAAGCATAACCGCTGTATGAAAATCATGTCCACATGCATGCATAAGTCCAGGTTTCTTTGATGAATAGGATAATCCAGACTCCTCCTCAATTGGCAATGCATCAATATCACATCGTAATGCAATTACAGGTCCATCTTGACTTCCTTTAACCTGAGCAACTAAACCAGTTTCTAATGGTACATCAATAATTGTAACATTTTCTTTCTTCAGTCGTTCCTTTATATACTCCGTTGTTTTATATTCTTGATACGCTAATTCAGGGTTCTCATGAAGCCATTTAAAATCCTTTATTACCTCTTCTAGAAGTAAATCTTCTTTCATTCCATCACTCCTCTTCGATTTATATAATTACTATCATAAACTCTTGCTTTTAGTTATTATTTACTCTACATTTCATAGTTTCTTTATAGGGATTGTATTTGTATCATTATATGTCTGTCATTGACTAAAGTCAATTATTATTTTACTATAAATATATATTTTGCGTGTAATATCTTACAAGAAAAATCATTGGTATAACACCAAAGCAGTACCAGCGAATATTCACTGGTACTGCAATATCACATATAAAGGAGACTAATCATGAACAACAGCACTACACTAGATAATCACCAGACAAGGGGACATCTTGCTTGCATCTTTACCATTATCATATGGGGTACCACTTTCATATCAACCAAAGTTCTATTAAGAAGCTTCTCACCTGTTGAGATCCTCTTCATCCGTTTTATTATCGGATATATAGCACTCTGGATTTCTTATCCTAAACGACTTCACATTACCAATAAAAAGCAAGAAATATATTTTGCCGCTGCAGGTTTATGTGGTGTAACCCTTTACTATCTTTTTGAAAACATTGCATTAACCTATACCCTTGCTTCTAATGTTGGTGTTGTTGTTTCTATAGCACCTTTCTTTACTGCAATCCTAGGGTTCCTTCTTCTTAAAGAAGAAAAACCTCATATTCGGTTTTTTATCGGTTTTGGGATTGCTTTAGCTGGTATCTGTCTCATTAGTTTTAAAAGTGAGACCTCTTTTGCCATTAATCCTCTTGGTGATTTACTTGCAATTGGTGCTGCTATCTTGTGGGCATTTTATTCTATCATTACTAAAAAGCTTAGTTCCTTTGAATATAATATGATACAAACTACAAGAAGAATTTTCTTCTATGGAATACTCTTTATGATTCCATTTCTATTTATAATGGATTTCCATATTACACTAGAGCCCTTTAAGAATTGGACTAACGTATTGAATTTTATTTTCTTAGGTATTGGCGCATGTGCATTATGCTTTGTTACTTGGAACTATGCTGTTCGCCATCTTGGCACAGTAAAAACAAGTGTGTACATATATGGGGTTCCTGTTATTACTGCTATTACTTCTGCGCTCATACTTCATGAGGCGATAACATTGGTTACCATATCCGGCATCGTATTAACCTTAGTTGGATTATTCCTTTCAGAAAAGAGAAGCGAATAAGAAATATTTCCTCCAAGCTGAGCACACATAAAAACATATATATTGTATAATATAATTAATTTGTAACTAAATAGAACCTACAGAATGCCCAATACACTTGGCGTCTTCCTGTAGGTTCTATTTTGTTCTAGTTATTCAACTAGACATATTGCATTCTAGTGATTATCAATTAATACGCTTTGAGAAGATTTACTGTCCATTGTTACTTGAACTCCTAACTTCTTAAAGCTATCAAGATCAACTTTTGTTAATCTAACAGTCGAATGTGCTTGTGCTCCACGTAGATTCTTCAATACATTCAAGGCTTTTGCTGCATTCTCATCTGCTGAAGCACTACTTGATAATGCGATTAAAACTTCATCTGTATGAAGTCTTGGATTCTTACTTCCTAGATATTCTACCTTTAATCTTTGGATTGGTTCGATAGCACTTGGTGCGATGATATGAACATCATCATCAATTTCTGCAAGGTATTTTACTGCATTCAATAATACCGCTGCTGATGGTCCCAATAGATCTGATGTTTTACCAGTAACAATTGTTCCATCAAGTAATTCCATAGCAACTGCATCATCACCAGTTTCTTCCATTCTATTGTTAGCAGCACCAACGACTTTACGATCTTCTAATGTAATCTTGGCTTGATTCATTAATAATTCTACTTTGTATAATTCATCTTTTGTTGCGCTATCAGTAGCAATTTTATTCAAAGTCTCATAGTATCTTCTGATAATTTCTTGGTTTGATGCTTCACGACAAGCTTCATCATCAAAGATACATTTTCCTGCCATGTTAACACCCATGTCTGTAGGGGATTTATATGGGCTTTCACCATATATCAACTCAAACATAGCATTCACGACTGGGAATATCTCCACATCGCGATTGTAATTAACGGTTGTTTCACCATATGCGTCAAGATGGAATGGGTCAATCATATTCACATCATTAAGATCTACCGTTGCCGCTTCATACGCTAGATTTACCGGATGTTTTAATGGAAGATTCCATACTGGGAAAGTTTCATACTTAGCATATCCTGCGTTCACTCCATGTTTATGTTCATGGTATAACTGTGATAAACAAGTCGCCATCTTACCACTACCTGGGCCAGGAGCAGTTACAACCACAAGTGGTCTTGAGGTCTTAACATAATCGTTCTTTCCGTATCCTTCTTCACTTACGATATGTTTCACATTGTTTGGATATCCATCAATTTTATAATGATAATATACAGTAACATCTTTCTTCTCTAGCTTGTCCTTGAATACGTTAGCACTAGTTTGTCCTGAATATTGTGATATAACGACACTACCAACATATAATCCTTTACGACGATATTCATCAATTAGACGGAGTACGTCCATATCGTAAGTAATACCTAAGTCGCCACGGATTTTGTTTCTTTCAATATCTTCCGCACTAATTACGAATAAAATCTCAGCTTTATCCTTTAATTGCATTAACATCTGTAATTTACTTGATGGCTCAAAACCAGGAAGGACTCTTGATGCATGATAGTCATCAAAAAGCTTTCCACCAAACTCTAGATATAGTTTATTATCAAATTTCGCAATACGCTCTAAAATATGTTCTGATTGCATTTTCAAGTATTTTTCGTTATCAAACCCTTGTCTCATGTTCTTCATTCACCTTTACATAATTTTTATAAAGTTTATTATATCATAACTTCATAAAAATAAAAGGAATGTAATGATTTATTTGAAAAAGTACAATTCATTTCTATATTCTTACCAATCTAATCCAAAATCTACTTAGAATTTCATTTGTCCCAGGGTTACTTTTGGATGATGATATCTCTTTCTAGCAATAGTTTTCTTCCCATATTGAATAGCATTGACAGGACACCATTGAATACAAGCCATACAGGCTTCACAGTTTTCTCCCCAAGAAGGACTTCCGTTATGTATCATAATATTATTGGCTGGACAGACTTTCTGACACGTACTACATTGCGTGCATCCGTTAGTTAAGCAAAAGTGTTTTGCTGTTTCAATATAGGATTGGTATCTCTTCTCTGCTGTTTTTGAAAATATCCTAGCAAATAGGCTAGCGTTAATCTTCAATGTTTTCTTGCTATGTTTCACTGCTTCAATAATTTTGTTCACACTAATTTCTTGCTTCTGTATGAGACGCTTCTGTATTATATTCGGATAAGCTGTATACTCAATAATACAATTCCCTGGTAAATTCATTTTGAATTCTGCTGCCAACTCGCCTCCCTGCCCTCTAATCAGGTTTCTTAAATCTTTCAATGCTTCTCCTGCAACCGCACCACATGTAGCAATTCCAAATACATATTGATTCGAATTAAATTGTAGCGTCTTCAAAAATTCAACTACTAATTTGGGTATATGATACGAATAAACCGGAAATACAATCCCTATTTGTTCATACGATTCGATAGATACTCTCTTTTGCAATTTCGTTAAGTCTATTCGCACCAAATCCGTATTAGGTAAGATATCTGCAATATCTTTTGCCACAGATAAACTATTCCCTGTTCCACTAAAATAATATATGACCCTCATATTGATAATACCTCCCCTGACATCCAGCTCTTTAAATACAATATTTTGAAATATTTGTATATGTATTTTGAAATTTATATTATCCTAACAAAATATCTTTGTCAATCTTTTTTGAAGTATGATATACTAATTTTACCATATACCGATTAATTTTATATTATCTTGTGATGGATATTAAAGAGGAGGGTTTATGTAAATGAAAACTATGCTGAAAACTATGCGAATGCGTAAAAACGAAATTCCTGATGAGTTATTACCTTTGTTTGAGGACATTGTTCAAACATATAAAGGAGACGAATGCGAAGAAAAATTCCTAAAAGCGATGGAAGAACAGCTCACCAAGGAGCAACGCTTCCGGCTATACGAGCAAAACGGAAGTTGTAACGGTACTGGGTACGATAAAGAACGCAAAGCCTTCGCACTTGAACACGCTGACAAGCCCCTTGCCGAAAGGCTGGAACTGAATATTGTAAACCCCGTTGTATTTACGTTTGAGATAGTGGATTAATAACACACTTACATAAATATTCAGCACATACATAAGAAGAGGTATGTGCTGTTTTTATCGGAAACCGTCTAAAATCAACAAAATATACTTACCAATCTTGATGGCTACAAAGAGTATAATACCAACCATTCTTTGGCTTTTTCAAAATCATTTATACATCCTGTTATGTATGTAATCTTTTTATCACTCTCTCTTATTATTTTTTTCATTAGCCTGACATTACGTCTGCTTAGTCCTATAAATACAACTTTCTTCAAATCTTTATCCAGATCACGATAAGAATAAAGAACCATTTCTAAGATATCTCTGTCAACCATTGTCTCATCAAGATTAACCGCAATAAAAGATGGTGCTGATACTTTCTTAAGTTCCAACAAATCTTCATTAAATTTATTCATTACAATCTTTTTATGATCCCCAAGTGAATCCAAATGTTCACACCAGATTTCACCTTTATTATAATGGAGAGAAAAGGATTTTTTCTTAATTCCCGCTTCTATTTTTGAGTCTAGACGCATTGCCTGTTCATTCAACACCTTGTCTTGATGTAGTTCCACAACTACAAGAATAAGCAAAGTAGCTAACATTATGCCTACAATAACTAATAATATGTTTCTTACCGTATATTGTTGAATAATATGCGTAAGTAATCCACCAACAAGCAGAATACCAAGCAGTTTTAATATCTTGCTCCCTGGTTCGAGCATATTCAATTTGTACTTATAATTTTTATACATACTCTTTTCTCCGTTTTACATACTTGTGATTGTGTATAGAGTTTTGCATTCACACCTACCTACTCGTCGTTCTTAGATAATCAATTAACGCTCCCTCTTCTAGCTCCTGTTCTTTATAATCAGCGACTAATTTACCTGCATCAAGAATTAAAGCTCTAGATATGAAAGTCTTAACATCATCTATTAGGTGCGTTGAGAATATCACTGTCTCTTCCGGCGCTATTTGACTAAGTAATAACCGATAGAATTCTTCTTTAATAAAATAATCACTTCCTACAAAGGGTTCATCTAGTAATATATAATCTGCTCCTCTTGATAGCGTTAGTGCTGTATCTAACTGAATTCGTTCTCCATTTGACATCTGCTTAACTTTCTTACGACCATGCAATTTAAAATGCTCCTGTAGTTCTTTAAATCGTTCTATATTAAACTTAGGGTATTGCATCTGATAAAACTCCAGAAGTTGATTTGTAGTTAGTACATTTGGCAATTTATGTGATACTCCACCGTAAGCGATTCGCTCTATATTCTTATATGTAATTTCTTCCCCGTCTAATACTATCTCTCCTTCTTTAATAGGTATAAGCCCTCCAATCGCCCTTAGAAGACTTGTTTTTCCAGAACCATTATTACCAAATAATCCAATTAATTCACCTTTATCGATTGAAAGCGAAAGCTTATGTATGGCATATGTCGGAAAATACTGCACCACAATTTGCTTAGTTTCTAACATTAATGCCTCCTTTCTTAATCTGGCAGTCCATTATGTAAGAAGAACAGAAGATAGCATTTTTTCTATCAATTTTATAGAAAGGTACTGTAATCCTATACTTCATACAGGCTATATTCCTACCATTATCTTGTCTAATAAGACACAATACTGTATCACTTAGTTTTTCATTCTTATCATCTATATAACCACTAATAAAATAAATATCGTTATCATCAAAAAAAACCTCAATCGGATAGGATAAATAGGCTAACTCAGGAATCAATTCTTTGCAGCTTTTAAAAGATCCCACTGCTATTGGTTCTCCTTCACCGTATTCATAATAATCAAATACCTGAACTTCCTCCTTATATATTACACTCAAATAATGACTATTCGTATAAGCATTAAAAGCCCCTTCATCGGCTATTATATTCTCATAAGGTGTATCCAATGTAGTAAGCTTACCTGATGCAATTACTTTGTTATCATCTAAACTATAGACATCTAACATCAAATCACGCTCATTCTCTATATAGACAATTCCTAACGTATTATCTTGCTCCCACGAAACCAACTGAAGCACTTTTCTCGAACTTTCACTACTAATTGGCATTTCATATAGTAATCTAATATAAGAATCATAGGAATTCGTATTGTCATCTTTAGGTGATAAAACTTCAAAGATTCCTGACTTACCTTCATATGGTCCATTAAATCCAGCATTATTTATTGTGAAATATTCTTTTCCATTTATTTCAACACACATACATAATTGTTGAAAAGTATCAATTCTATCACTATTATTTGAATCATCTCCTTGCCCAGTATCTTCGTCCTTTTCAAGATAATATTCTGGATCATCTGTAGTAAGATAAGGAAATTCCACATTAGTAAAATGATTTAAGTCTAGATCTTTTCCTTCTTCTAGCCAAGTTTTATTGTTAAAAAAAACAAATGCAAGGGGTAAGTTATGTGTATTAATGGTTTCCTGCGTAAACCGGTTAAACCTCCCAAATGACATAATATCTACATGGCTGCTATTGGGTTCTGTATTATACAGGTTTTTCTTCCACTCATAATTCTTATATTTTCCTGATGACTCTTGTACATTGTTACACGGTATGGAAACTTCATATAAAGCATTATCGCCAGCATATAAGCATACAGAAAGCTCTAAATCTTTAAAGTCGGAAGCATCTCCCTTGAATACTTCAGCTCCGACGTTTGCTGAATTTACCTCACGACTAGAATACATTAATAGACTAATAAAGCTCAAGACTGCCACTAGAAAAATGATTAGCCAAGACGGTATTAGCTTTTTCATATTCTTCTCCCCTTCCTCCCGTGATACCATAGTGATGTACACCAATACATAACAACAAGAAGTGTTAATCCTAAACTACACAAAGTAATAAATTGTGGATTATTAGAATCACCTTTCATAAGATTCGAATAAGCCAGTATAAAAAACGGTATCATCATACAAAAAAAGAAATCCTTTCTTTCCTGCATATGCTGTCTCCATGAATCTGTCATAATCAACGCAATTACAATAAGTACACACAATACACAAATCATTCTAGGTGCATTGGTAACAGGATAAAGGCTCCTTAAAAGCCTTGATTTAGCCATTGAATTGGCTATCACGTTAGGTTCTAACATACTCATGGGTAATATTAGTCGATATAGACAAGCTCCAATTATAATAATGAAGAATTCATACATCCAAAGACTACATACAATAACAATATGAAATATATATTGCAATACTAATTGTATAGAAAATGGAATTGGCACATGATATAACTCCCGATCTACTTTTTGATAACTACCCATAATTAATGATCCCACTACTATAACTAGAAGAAATATAAAACCAATTTTACTCCGTTCTAATATTTCAAAATAAAAATACGGAATACCACTTAATCCACCAGTGGTATTTCCCCGATTTCTAACACTTAGTAGCTTCCATATAATAATTCCGAACTGGCTAACAGCAAGTGTAATAAACAGGGACACAAGCAAACTCTTATGTATCCGCATCTGTAACGTAAGAAAAGATATGTATCGTTTTGCTCTCGTCATAATCTAACTTCCTCCCTCTTAGAAGCAATCCAATCCACGAGTCGTGTTGGTTAATATGGTTTCAAACTCAGATGCTGACCAATCTGTGAAACAATAGTTATATGAAACGCTTTATTACTGTATTATATTACCAGCACAGTTTCTAGTCAACATTTCACTTTACATAAAATGCCAGTAGAAGCAACATCTACAGTTACTCTACTGGCATATCATTTATTTTTTCTATTCATATCCTTAAAATACGATTGACATCTCTAGAATTAAACTTCTTTATAATTTTTATTAGGAGCTTTTATGAAGATGGCATAAATCCTCTTAATGATGCAGCTACATTGCTAATTGGCATTGTCTGTAAGATTACTCTTCCCGGACCTGTTACAACCGTGTTGAAGATTCCTTCTCCTCCGAATATCATATTCTTTACTCCTGGAACTGTCTGAATATCCATCGAACAAGTTGCATCCATTGCAGCTAAGTATCCTGTATCAATGACAATTGATTGTCCTGCTCCTAAATTATATTCTACCATATGACCGTCCATCTCGATGAAAGCTTTCCCTCTACCAGACAAACGTTGCATAATAAAACCTTCTCCACCAAAGAAACCAGCACCTAATTTCTTACGAAAATGTACTGATAATTCTACACTAGCTTCCGATGCAAGAAAAGCAGACTTTTGAACAATAATATCTCTACCCGGTTCTAGATCAAATACACGGATGGAACCTGGAAAACTGGATGCGAAAGCAATCATTCCTGATCCGCCTTGTGCAGTGTATATGTTTTGGAACAATGCTTCTCCTGCGAACATTCTTCCTAATGCTTTTCCAACACCTCCATTTGATGTTGTCTCCATCTTCATGTTAGGAGACATCCAAGCCATTGAGCCTCTTTCCGTAATCATTCTCTCTCCTGGATCTAAATGACAGATTACTACAGGTAGAGAATCTCCTTGTAATTCATATTGCATATACTTCCTCCTCTTCTTGTTTAATTCTATCTGGGTTCTACAGCACCACTTCTTTGCTATTAGAAGTAGATATTGTTATTATATAATGCCGTTTACCGAATAACAAGTTGATTGTACGAAAAGATATCATACAGTAAGTCAGTAAGCAAACTCTACTCCGTGGTAACAAGTATCTATTTTGAATCATAGGATAAATAAAAAGAGAAAAAGTGGTGCTATGTTAACCGAGAGATATGTTGTTACTGTATTAGGTATTAATACTCAATATTATACAGATGAATTTATTGCATATTTGTGGGAAGAAAGTGCAAACGATGAGTATAACAAAAGCTCTATATATGTAACTGCTCTAATAGATGTCAGAACATTGGTGTGTGGAACGATTAGAGGATGTAACTTAGGCGATACTGCATATGTCATATCCTGTGTAAGAAGTCCAATTGATGTTCCTAATAAAGATGATTACTGGAATGCATTTAGACGTATCATTATTTCCATCAGGAAAAAATTGGATAATCCAGCTATGTCAGTTACTATTCAAAATGCAGACTATTACTTCTTTATTAAAGAATAATGATAACGAGTAGGGGTTCCACTTGTGTCAGACTATAGACAGTTCGGGGATTACATAATCCTCGAACTATTTTAGTACATATGGTTATTAATATATTTCGAGCATAAGATTAATTACCTTAGTTTTTTTCTTAGTTTCGGGACCAGAATCAATTGGTCCGCATAACTTACTTATTCCTACGCATACTATTTTTAGAAAATAATTTATTAAAAGAGGTGTATTGATATGTCATACGTAGATCCCAAATTGCAACATCAATTTGAAACATTGTCCATCGATTTAAAGAATGCTATTCTAGAACGAAATGTGCAGATTTATGAAATAACTGACTTAATTCAAGTACTTGAAGATATTACAAAAGAGGATAAAGCGAATACCTTAACTTAATTCCCCACTTCTAACAGATCGACCTCTGTATCACTTACTTTATTAATTCTAAGATTCCCATATCCACGTTTTGGAACAAAACAACTATTGCAATAGTATATTGTCATACTATCGCAATAGTCTAGAGTTGTTAGCAGTTAAACCTTTGCATTGTGTTTCGCAGGGTTATCAATCAACTGACCCTTATTATCAAACCGCGACCCATGACAAGGACAATCCCAAGTACGCTCAATCTTATTCCACTTTAATGCACACCCCATATGCGGGCAGCGTTTCATGGTTGGTGTTAATAGATTGCTTACAGCTTCAACACCATTCATGAAAAGTTGTGATTTTAGCATACTTCGATGTGGTGAATAGACCTGCCGCCACTCGTTATCCTTACCCTTAACCATATCACTTAAAATCATAGCCGCAACCATAGAAGAGGTCATTCCCCATTTAATAAAACCAGTCGCAACATACATATGAGGTGTTTGTTTGGAGTAATGCCCGATATAAGGAACTCCATCAAGGCTCATACAATCCTGTGTTGCCCAAGCATACTTTTCTGTTGCTTTAGGATAATTCTTTTTCGCAAACTCTCTAAGTTCTTGCCAGTTACCACCTGACTTGCCAGTACGATGATCCCCTCCTCCAATTAATAATAAATCCTCATAATTACGAAAAGACATTCCCTTTTGGGCCTCATCTACATACATTCCATTAACCTCTGGTGCATTTTCAAGTGCAATTACATAGGAACGATGTTGATACATCTTCAAAAAGTAACTTCCGTGCTTATTAATTAACGGAAAATGTGTAGCAACGATAATTTTATTGGCCGTTATCTTAACATCATCCGCTATTGCTGTATGATCTTTAATATCGCGTATAAATGTATTCTCATAAATTTTAAGCCCTTTCGCAATCTCTGATAGGAATAAAAGAGGATTAAATTGTGCTTGATTTCCGACTTTAATTGCACCTTTGGTTTCAAATGGTAAGGGTAATTTATCAACTAATTCTGCCTTTAAACCGAGAACATTCACAGCTTTAACTTCATCTTCCAATTGTTTTCTATCTGAAAGGGAATACGTATACGCATCCTTTTGCTCAAAATCACACTTTATATTCTGGCAGAGCTCACGGTACTTTGCTAATGCCTCCTCATTTGACTGAAGATACATCTTAGCTTTTTCTATCCCTGCATTCTTAATTAATTTATCATAGATTAATCCGTGTTGCGATGTTATCTTAGCTGTTGTATTTTTGGTTATCCCTTGTCCGATTCTCTCTCCTTCCACTAAGACGTAATCAATGCCTTTTTGTTCTAAAAAGTATGCACATAAGATTCCACACATACCACCTCCGACAATTAGTACCTCGGTGTTAATATTTTTACGCAATTGAGGAAATTGTGGCATATTGCTGTGATCTGACCAAACTGATTTCATGAATAATTTTCCTTTCACATTATTGATTAAATTAGGTAATTACGAAACTATTCGTAGTGTATAAAGACATATCAATGTGTTTTATGTCTGTCGTTACAATTCCAGGAAAACTGTAGTACTATATTGATTGAATACAAATTTCAACGCTCTTAACTGACATACCTAGCGTTTTTCACTTAATCTAATCTATAATTGATATAAGAGTTATTCATAGTAGTATTACCAATTATAATCAATGCAATGCAAATTCTTTTAACAGAACATTTGTTCTCTTTTTGATATAAATAAATTGTATAACTGAACAGAAAGCGGATGCAAGTTTCTCATGATGCCCTCTAGTAACTGTATGATAATCTGCAATTAGGTATTCATTTAGTATATATAACTTCCAATCATAATCACATTACACGATACAATTCCTTCAACTCTTCCTCCGAAAAATTAACTGGATTATTCTTGAGTCTATCCATATTGATCTCATTAACCAATTCGATAATCTCGTTTTCATTAATACTAACCTTAGGTAAGGCAAATTCCGTTATGATTCCTTTTACAACTTCTATACTTTCTTCAATATCTATTGTATTAAAAACCATAGCAAGGCTTTTTAGTATATGTTCTACGTCCATGTTATCTTTTGATTTTTGATTCATTCTCTCCCATATTGGTATAATGCATAGAGCCACCGCATGACCGTGACTAATTCCATAATTACTGGTTAACTTATAGCTCATTGCATGAGCAGCTGTGGTACGTGCTATATTAATTGCTTTTCCGCTATAATTAGAAGCCCTAAGCATATCTTTAAGTGCTACTTCATCATTACCGTAATACGCTTTATAAGACTTCAAAATAAGTTTTATGCATTGTTCTGAGTAACGTCTACTTTCATCTGTTGCTTTCTTTGACCAATAAGTCTCTATCCCTTGACATAGAGAATCTAGTACTGTTGATTGTTTGTGATACGTAGGTATTGATTTTAGTAAATTAGGATCTAGTATCGCCACATCTGGTAAGATAGAGCCATGATCTACGGACCATTTAATTCCCTCCTTATATATTACCGCAATCTGCGTAGACTCACTCCCTGTTCCAGCCGATGTAGGAATTGTTACATGTTTTATCGTATTGTATCGAAATTCTTTTTCAATATTATCTGACAGATTATCTAAAGACGAAAAAAGTTTAATACATTTTGCAACATCCATTGTACTACCTCCACCAATGGATATTAATAGATTACAATTAAGTTCTTTTTGCAATCTTACCCCATTAAGCACCTCTTCATACTTAGGATTTGAGTTAAACTCTGAAAAAAACGCAAACTTTTTTGATATGGATGATAAATCTTTTTCTACCTTATCTCTCAAACTTTTTCCAACAACCACTAAGATAGTATGACTTTCTGACGTTACCAATACCTTCTCTAAAGAATTGATATAATTATCAGATTCCATAATATCTTGTTCCCTATAATCAAAGTTCTTAATTTCTTCCGATACTCGGTTGTAATCCATTTCATTGTCTATTTCATCAATATAATCCTCTTTATAGGACATAGCTACTATATTCAACTGATCACTAATCCCATTGAGTGCATCTTCAGCATACACATCTTTAATCTCTTTATTAACAAAATTAGAAACCTCGCTCTGCCAGGCATTCATCTGTCGCCTATCTAATTTATACAAAGGCTGAAATGCGAAACATTCTGTATCAGATAAATCTACCGAAACTTCTTTTAATTTTCCCTGTTCAAGCCTACATTTGAAATCCTTTTCTGGTAGTTCCTTTTCTTCGTTATATAAACAAATGGAAGGATTCTCGTCTGTAAGAACCTTATGAATTAATTTCTTATTAAACACCAAATCCCCATGAAGTAATAATACATCCTCGGTTACTTGTTTTATGTTATTCATTGATACGATATAATTTGTATTGAGATACTCTTTATTTGGTACAAATTCAAATGTTAAGTTATTATACTTTTTACTCATATCAATTAACTGTTCCTCAAAAGGGCCTGTGGTAATAATAAATTCTCGTATCCCACACTCACTAAGTATTCTAATTTGTCTTTCAAAAATTGTTTCTCCATTATATAGTGTAAGCATGCATTTGGGTTTCTTTTTTGATAACTCTCCCATACGGCTACCTAAACCAGAATTAAAAATAATAGCTTTCATTAGTGATTAAACTCCTCTTAATTTTAGTGTAAAACTCTCTTTGTTTTCAATTGGTGTCGTGGTCGGTCTCCCAAGATCATTTCTAGACCTATCATTGGTACAGATAACCATGGCTAACTTTTCTCTACTTGTTAAACACTTTATATTCTCAACTAAATCTTTCCTACTCTTTATCTCGAAAACCTTGTTGAAGCCTAATCCAATTAGTATTTGTTTCACATCTATCTCAAATCCGATAGTCTCTTGCCCACCAACCGATTCATGGCAACCATTATTAATTAGTATGTACTTAAAATTTGCATTGGCATTCTGTACTGCAACACCAAGTCCACCCATATGCATGATAAATGCACCATCTCCGTCGATGCATATAACATTCTTTTCACTAAACAAGCTAATTCCAAGTGCTAAGGAGGAAGCGTGTCCCATAGACCCCACTGTAAGAAAATCGTTGCTATGTCCCATATTGTATTTTTCTCTTAATCCGAATAATTCTCTAGAAGTCTTACCTGTAGTAGCTATTATAAAATCATCATCTGTTATATTCGTTATTATGTTTTCTAACACGGCTTCTCTACTTAATTCCAAATCACTATCTTCTTTTGAATCGAATCTATACTCACTAAAGGTATCTCTTCTAATTACAAGCGCTATAGGTTTATGCGCTCGTTTCATATACTCATAGCAATACGCAATGTTTTCTTTATAGTTATCATCTTCTATACAATACTCGATTCCCAACGCCTCTAATAATGGTAACGTTACTTTCCCTTGTTTTACATGTTGGGGTTCATCCTGCACACCTGGTTCCCCTCTCAAACCTATAATCAATAACATGGGAATCCGATATACCTCTTCATCTGCTAAGGAAAGTAATGGGTTAATGGCATTCCCTATTCCTGAGTTTTGCATATATACCACACCAAACTTACCAGTTGCAATATGATAGCCACTGGCTAAAGCAATGGCATTTCCTTCATTGGCGGCTATGATATTTCGATCTGTTGACGTATTCTCTTTGACACAAGAACAGAATTCTTTTAATAAGGAATCTGGTACTCCGGTATAGAAATCAAGTTGATGCTCTATTAAACAATCATAAAATTCCTTTGGATTAATCATATATATTACCCCCGAATTACTTGCAATATTTCTTCCATTGATAAGCAATACTCATTACTTGCTTCCTCGCAACATTCATCTTCTAATATCTTTTCTGCTGTTCTTATCATCGCAGGATATGCACTTCTCAGTAAATGATTTGCGTAAATAATTACATTAGCTCCCAACTCACTTAACTGCGTTTCCGTAAACTTTGAATATGTAGTTGGTACTACGATTACAATTACATCTGGATAGTCTTTCTTAAACCTTGTAAGAAACGAAGTAATTTCCTCCCCATCACTTTTATAGCTATGAATCATTATTCCGTCTGCTCCTGCATCAACATAAGTTTTTGCTCTGTCAAGTGCCTCTTCCACACTTTTATCTGCGATAAAACTCTCTATACGGGCAAATATTAAAAATTCCTGTGTTTGCAAAACTTCTTTTCCTCTTGTTATTTTATTTGCAAAAACTAGTTTATCTTCTAATATTTGTTCTATATCATTTCCTAATAGAGAATTCTGCTTTAACCCTTTTTTATCTTCTATAATTACCGCTGATACACCCATTCTCTCTAAGGTTCTAACGTGATGAACAAAATGCTCTACATGACCACCCGTATCCCCATCTACAATGATTGCTTTCGATGTGACTTCTAGTATCTCTTCAATAGTTTTGACTCTACTTGAAAAATCTACGACTTCATTGTCTGGTTTGCCCTTTAATATAGAATCACATAAGGAACTGACCCACATGGCATCATATTCTTTACCATTCCTATTCGCTCTTTCTACAATCAATCCAGAGAGACCATTTGACGCTTCCATCACTCGAATATATTGCTTTTCATTTAATAAGCTTTTTAATTTACCTCTTCTTATATCCGGTAAATTACCTTGCATGGCTCTTCCCTCCTTTTCTAACCATTCTATATAATAACTTTCCATTTAATATACAAAAAAACTTTATGTTTTTTATAACACCTATTCTGTCCATATAGTTCTTGTTATCATCTTTGTACTTCCTAATATAATCTTCATAATATAGAAAATTGCTTAATAACTCGTCCATATCCTTGATGGTATATTTATAATACCTTTTATCCATAGAAACAACTTGTGATAATTCAATTATTTTCGCTATAAAAGACATACAATTATGGGCTTTATATATTCGAAATCCATTAATAATAGGCATAGTAAGCATAGAATATAGATTAAAGATATATTCTTGATCTTTTTCTATTTTTTTTATATAGGTATTGATTTTTTTTAAGTTTTCCTTCTTTACAGGTAGTTTGAAAACTTTAACCTTAACCTTTTCATTACTACCAAAGATATAACAATCACGGGTTTCATGCATATACCCCGATTCAAAAGGAGAATAATGTTTCTTTCTAGAAAACGTAATAAAATCATCTAGTTTTTCATCCTTAGATAACGCGATATGGGTATAATCATATTTGGTTATTTTCCTACCAACCTTTCCTAGACCTGTAAGTGCTTTAATTAATACGATATATACATATTCCTGCTTTTCCATATTAGTCACCATGCCCTTTCATAAGTTTGGCGACTTTGTGCAAGGCAACTTGTTGACTTTGGGCACCAAATCGCCGTGTGAAAGATTTATCCTTCATTCTATTCTTCCCCTTTGTCTTTCACACTCAACCGTCTAAATAATTGAATCTGTAATCGAATCATCTCGTAATACATAGGTATTCCACCGACTATTAGAAAAACATCTCCAAATTTTACGCCCCATTTATAAATCGAAAACAACGAATCTGTTTTAAAAAACATACTTCCTATACACATAACACCAAAAAACAGATGGGTTTCTATTGGTCCTAATCTAGGGAATAAGAATTCCTTCAGATACAGCATATAATTCATGGAAGTAAATATGATTAATGCATACACTGGTACCAAAAAAATCGCTATCTCGAAACTAACATAACCCGAAAAAGCCAATGCGATTACTAAATATGTAATGTGTAGTATATCTGTGAGTAAATCGAAAAAACCTCCTGCTGCCGATGTCATATTTCTTGTTCTTGCCACATATCCATCTAAATCATCACAGATTAAGTGACATAGGATACCAAGTATTGTCCCAATCAAAAAGTATGGTGTAATCTTAGCAAGGAATCCACAAATCACTCCAAACAATCCACCTAATGCTCCAATTAATGTGATTTGATTTGGAGTCATGCTCTTTGGAATATGTTTTCCAATAGTTTTATATAGAAATTGTTGAAAGCCTGTTTCCAAATTGCTAGGTATTATTTTCTTAATTTCTGTCTCATCTTCTTTATAGATCATCGTTACTCCTCTTCGATTTGATTACATTCTTAATAAATGACTTAATATAATATCCATAATCAATAAAATCGTACACTCCCTGCCTCTTTGCTCTTATAAATAATTTTATTAATAATTTATAATAACAAAAATAGTAACGCTTTACGCTTATGTTTACCGGTGTAGCTACCAGATGTAGATAATCCCAGTGTGATGGGTTATCCGTAATCAAACGATCTTTGAACTCATCGTATACCTCTGTATTAAATTCTGGAGTAAATATTGAAATTGCAACATGCTTTAATTGATTCTCCTTAATCCATCTATATAGATTATTAAAATCTTTCGGAGTAAAATTAAAATCAACGATAAACATTCCCATAATGTTAATTCCTAATTGGTTGCATATGGAAATAGTTTCCACGTTGTTTTCTAGATTTGAATTTTTGTTATAATCAACTAATGTTTGATCATAGATTGCCTCTAAACCAACTAATATGTAATATAAGCCTATCTCCTTTAAGTCTTCCATAATGGATCTGTTATTCGCTATAAAATCAGCTCTACCATAACAAATATAGTTCTTCTTTATCTTTTTCTCTTTTATTAACTGCACAAACTTACTTAATCGTTCTTTATCAATAAGGAAATCATCATCAACAATATAGATGTTATCAGATTGTATGGATTCTATCTCATTCACCACATCTTCAATATCTCTTGTCACATACTTTCCCGCATTCATCTTGTTTCTATGACAGAATTTACAACGATAAGGACAACAATATGCCGTTCGAACCCAAGCAGCATGCTCTAAGGCCAGATATCTATAATTACTAGGATGCTCATAAAAATACGTTCGATCTGGTAGAGGAAGTTCTTTTATCTCAAATGGAAGCGCTTTATTATTAAACCATTGACCTTCCCTCTTATAACAGATACCTTCTAATTTGGATACATCAATATCCTCTTGAAATATAGCATACTTAATAATATCTAGAAGTTTGAATATATCAAAAGTAGTGAGAATATAATCTACACAATCCTTGTACATCCTCTCATAACATAACTGTGCATGTAGCCCCCCAACTACAGTAATGATATCTTCACTAAATGCCTTTGCATCTCGACAATATTCAAGCATAAAATTTTCTTGTCTCGTTCTACCGCATATGTATACGAAATCTGGTTTATATTTCTTTAGCGCTTGTGGCACTCCTATGGTTTCAATCTGTCCATCATACAGATATACTTGATGTCCTTCTTCTTTCAATATTGTTACTATGTATTCTAACTCTAGGCATTCATTCTCTATAACTCCTACGAAATTATACTTTGTTCTAGATATCTCAGGATGGATAAGCAAAATTGATAAATTATTATTTACCATTGTTCTCCTCCTCTTCTAATTTTGTATAAGCTATTTTACCAACCAATGTCTTCGGTAGCTCTTTTCGTACCTCATATTCAAAGGGCCAAGAATATTTAGCCAAGTTTTCCTCACAATACCCCTTAATGGATTCTAATAGTTCTTTTGATTCTTCTACTCCGTTTCGAAGCACAATAAATGCTTTTGCTACTTGCGTTTTATATGGATGAGCAATACCAATGACACATGACAGTAACACATCTGGATGAGAATCAATGATATTTTCAATATATTGAGGGTAAATGGAATAACCTGAGGATACAATCATTCTTTTTAGTCGTTGTTTGAAATAGATAAAACCATCTTCATCCATGTATCCTAAATCTCCAGTATGCAGCCATATACAGCCGTCTTTATGTTTTCTAAGCGTATTCCTCGTTTCTTCTTCCTCATTCACATATCCAACCATTACAGTTGGCCCGCTTATAGCAATCTCCCCTTCTTCACCATACGGTAATTCTTCCTCTGTATCAGGTCTAACGATTTTGTAATATGTATCAGGATAAGGAATTCCTACACTTCCTTCTCTATAATAAGACAAGGGCATCATACAACTCCCGGTTACACATTCCGTTAACCCATATCCTTCTCTAAGTTTAATGTGGCAATTATGATTTTGAAGAAATTCTTCTACTTTCACCTTTAAACTAACTGACAAAGAATCCCCTCCTGATATTGCACATTTTAAAAAGGATAGATCCACGCCCTCTAATCGACTATTTTTAAGCAGTGCTTCATATAAGGTTGGCACTCCTGCAATAATATTAGGCTTATATCTTCTCAATAAGCGGTCAAAGGTCTTAGCACTAAATTGAGGTAATATAATACTTGTTCCACCAAAATATTGCACGGTATGAATGCATATGCCTAGACCAAACCCATGAAAGATTGGCATTATTGCCAAGACTGTATCCTGTTCTTTTAGGCACTGGCAAGCCTCTAGCCCTTGCATTGCAAGTGCATTAAAATTAAGATTTGATAATGCAATTCCTTTAGGGTATCCAGAAGTTCCACCGCTATATAAGATTGCTGCAATTTCGTTGCTTATATAAGTATCTTTAATTTCATCTGTACAATTTACATATAATTGACAGAAATCATTCCATTTCAATATTAAATCACTATCTTCTAAATTAATCTTTCTTCCCTTAGTTAATTGGTATACCATCTTCATATGTAACGGCATTGAATCGCCTACAGATACAACAATACATTTTTTTAATGCTGTTTGTTTTGCTATGTGATTTATCTTATTAAATGAAAGATCAATACAAATGACGTATTCACTCTGTGCCAAATTTAAATAATATTTGATTTCATTCTCAGCAGATAGCGGATGAATCATATTCGCTATGGCTCCAATTTTATTTAAAGCATAGAAGCTAATCATTGCTTCTGGTGTATTCGGCATGCATATACTAACTTTGTCCTTATACTTAATTCCTAAACTCTTAAATGACTTTGCACACTGATCAATCTGATTTATAAATTGTTCATATGTCTTTTTATTACCGAAATAGTTGTAACTTATATGCTTCGGATGTTTATCACAAGATTCCTTAACCATTTGATATAATGACGTATCAGGATATTCAAGATGTTTTTTTACACCGTCATAAAACTTATACCACGGAGTCTTTATCTCTTTATTCATTATCTAGATTCCTTTCTTAGCATGAATAATTAATTCTTTTACAGTGGTAAATAATACCTCATTAGCCTCTTCTATTGGAATTTCTGTAACATCCAGCGGTTCTCCAAACGTTATTTTCAAATTCTTACTTCGAAATCTATAGTCACCAGTGATTGAATAGGGTATGATCTTACTCTTAGTTCTTTGGGCCATGGCAACTGCCCCAAACTTAAATGGTAATACTATCTCCTGTGTATAATTTCTCTTTGCCTCTGGTGATACATTAATCAAACAACCCTCATTTAGATGTTGAATGGCTAAGTCTAATGCTTCTTTGTTTCTATTCGCATACAAATCAACAGGTATCGTCCCAATTGCTCGATAAAACCATCCAAACTTTCCATCATGTAGTTCTTTCTTTGCCAGGGTATGCATAACTCTTTTCGTGCATATATCAACTAATAGAGGATCGAGCGCATGTTTATGGTTTCCTGCTATAACTGCTGCTCCATATTTAGGTATGGCTTCTTTATTAATAATTTTAGGATTATAGTATGCTTTGAATAAAACTGTAAATATTGGTCGTAATATCTTATATAACCGTGCCCTATTATTCTTCATACTCTTGCTTCTCCCCCCTTTTTAATACTATCTTAGTAATTATAATCTATATTTATACATTTCACCAGTTATACCGCATTATAGTTATAAATTTTCAATAATTTACATTCACATACTTTCTATGATATAATGTTTCCATATATTTCAATCTTGACTAATGTAAGATGAATCTTTCACACGTAACTTTGTGCCTGCAGTCCGAAGTTTGCAGACTACAGAAAGGGTATGGTTATTTTATGCGATTATCCGAATTGACTACATACAAAGATATTATTATTCAATGTCATGACAATCCAGATGCTGATTCTTTAGCCAGTGGATTTGCCTTATATTCTTATTTTAAGGAAAAAGATATTCCTTGTAGATTTGTTTACTCAGGTAAAAACCAGATAACAAAATCCAACCTTGTTCTAATGATGAAAGAACTAGAGATACCAATTTCTTATGTGAAAGAAATTGATGCAGTGGATTTACTAATAACCGTTGATTGTCAATGCGGTGCAGGAAACACGACTCTTCTTAATGGCGCTTCCCATGTCGCAGTTATCGATCATCATCAAACTATAAACGATTCCTTCGAGCTTTCCACCATAAAAAGTAATTACGGTAGTTGTTCAACAATCGTGTGGCAGATGCTACAAGAGGAAGGTTTTCCAGTTAACTCTCATCCCGATATTGCTACCGCATTATATTATGGACTCTATATGGATACCAGTCAGCTTTCTGAGATCTATCATCCGGCAGATAAGGATATGAGAGATAGTTTAGAGTATAATCAAACAACCATCTTCCGACTTATTCATTCTAATATATCACTGAATGAATTACAACTTGCAGGATATGCCCTAACGAATTTTCTATACTCTGATACGTATCGTTTTTCAATAATCATGACTAATCCCTGCGATCCAAATATACTAGGCGTCATTAGTGACTTTGCCTTGCAAGTTGACACCATAGATACTTGTGTTGTCTACAACCGCTTAGGAAAAGATTACAAGTTATCCATACGTAGCTGTGTGAAAGAGATACGGGCGAATGAACTAGCCTGGTATCTAACAGAAGGAATCGGTTCCGGTGGTGGTCATATTAACAAATCAGGTGGTTTCATATTCGCGAAAGACTTCTTACGCTTGCAACCTGATGGTGATATGAATTCCTATCTGTATCACAAGATGGAAGAATACTATAACAGTTATGATCTTATCTACGCCAAGGATTATACTGCTGATCTAACTTCGCTAAAGTCGTACCTTAAGAGGAATATACCAATCGGTGTAGTAATTACTTCTGAATTATTAGAAGAGAACACACCTATTCTGGTTCGTACATTAGAGGGTGATCTACAAACAACCGTTTCTGATTCTCTTTATATTATGATAGATATTCAAGGAGAAGTATATCCCATCCATAAAGACAAATTCGAAAGTAGTTATAAGTTTATAGATGGGGCACCGAATATACATACGGATTATCTCCCTACTATTAAGAACACAATTAACGGACGTACCTATGTACTAAATAAACACATACATACCTGCGTTGCACTCGGTACAACTCATATCTATGCTAAAGAATTACAACGAACGTGCAAAGTATTCACCTCACGGGATGAAAGTAAATACATGCTTGGAAAACCTGGTGATTATCTAGCGGTTCGTAGTGATGATTTACATGACGTATATGTTATTGAACGAAAGATCTTCTTCAAAACATATGAAGAAAATCGCTGACATGTTCAGATAGTTTGTTTGAGTACTGTATAATTTTAGAGGAGCTTGTTAAACTTGTTACTAGACCTAAAGAATGGTTTGAATCGGCAGAATTTGGTGTAAGAGAAGAATATTAATAAGATACAATGCAAAAAGAGTAAATAACTACATATTAACGTAATAGTAAGTCGATGACTTGCCGACTTGCTTCTTCTATGGGTGAGATAACAATTCATAAAAAAGTGCGAGATAGAATCTATAATTAAAAAATAACAGTTTGAGGATTATCCCTCAAACTGTTATTTTTTTAATCAACTGATTTTAGTGCATCAATCATATTAACATTCTTCAGTTTTATATGCATCATAATCATTACGAAGAAGGCAAACAATAAGGTAATGCAACCAGATATTATATAACTACTCATATATACATCTCTTAACATATACATATTATCTGTCTCTGCTGTATTCACTATAAAGTTATAAAGAATCTTTCCCATAAAGGAACCTGTAAGTATCCCCAACAAAGTTAATATTATATTCTCTCGAAAGATATACATAGTAACTTCATTATCGAAAAATCCCAATACTTTTATTGTAGACAATTCCCTTATACGCTCTGATACATTAATATTAATTAAATTGTATAAAACTACAAACGCCAAACAACCCGAAGATGCTATAATGAAAATCATAACTACCTTCAAACTTGAATCACCGCTAGTATCTTTCATCTCTGACATAAGCGTTACATTCATGACCTTATCCGCATTCATTAACGCCTTTTGTATCTCTTCTTTTTCATATGTTTTTAGATTTAATAACTGCGCATTGAAGGTGATATCTTTCTTAAAAATCTGCTCATAATACGTAGGGGACATATAGATATAATGTTCAAAGTAATTTTCCGCTATATGCTCGACCTTAACTTCATGCAAGTTTTCATCGGCATCTTTTAGTGTAACCATATCACCCACCGATGCGTCTAAGAGTTTTGCTAATTGTTCACTGATGACTATACCAGTATCAGATAACTCGTATGCATCACCTGTTTCTCTATTATTTAATAATACAAAGCTTGATAATGCATCTACTTCCTTAGGAACGTACATCATAGCACTTTGCTTATTCATTCCCTCTTTGCTAAATGTTATAGCTTCTTGATGAATATCAAGGCTTGATTCATACTCCTCTAATTCGCTTAACAGCTTCGTATAAGCATCATCCGTTTCTTTATCAACGTTATCATTGAATATAACCATAGCATCATATCTTAATAGCTTATCAAATTGTTTCTCCACTGTCACTTCATTTGATTTATTCAAAGAAAAACCAGTTACTAGCAATGCCATACAACCAGCAATTCCTAATATAGTCATAAGCATACGTTGTTTATACCGAAACAGATTTCGAAATGTTACTTTGTAATTAAAATTCAGTCTTTTCCATAACGGTGTTATTCTCTCAAGTAAAATCTTCTTACCCATTTTTGGAGCCTTAACTCTCATAAGCGTAGAAGGATTTTCTTTTAGCTCAGCCTTCAATACAAATACTGCTGCTCCAACCGTACATAGTATAGATATAACAAAAGACTGTATAATTTCTAATGGATATAGCTGTAATTGAATATTAGGTATATCAAACATTCCTCTATATGCATCATTGATGATATAAGGAATAATCGTGCTTCCTACTATCGTACCAATTGTAGCACCTACTATACTTGCTAGTGCTGCATATATGACATACTTCCTAGCAATCTCTAAGTCCGTATATCCTAAGGCTTTTAATGTACCAATCTCTGTTCGTTTTTCTTCAACCATTCTAGTCATTGTGGTTAAACATATTAAAACGGCAACTAGAAAGAAGAAGATAGGAAGTACATTAGCTATTCGGTCAAGACTTTGAATAGAGCTTCCGTAGGTGGAATACCCCGCGTTATCACTTCGGTTGAATATATAATATTGACCAGTTGCCCTATTAGCGAATAAATCTTCAAGATATTTATTGTTTTTCTCCATCGTATCTTTATAAGCATCGCTATATGGAGCAAGATTCTCTACATCTTTAAATCGTACATAAGCCTCTGTATATACCTCCATAGATATATCCGCACTATTAACTACTGCAAAATAATCTATACTACCTTTTCCAACTGTTGTATTGCCTCTGGATTCCATATCAATATACAATGGACTTTTCACAAAACCAACTATTTTATAGGTGTCACGATAAAAAGAATTCATGGTATATTCATCCGATTCTACCTTATACTCATCACCAACTTGTAATTCTACATTCTGTCTCACCTTATCATCTAAGGCGATTTCTCCCTCATTCTCTGGAAGTCTTCCTTCAACAACGACGAATCTATTCATGTAGCTGCTGCTTTGCGGATTATACTCCATGAATTTAACCACGCTGTTTTGATTTGTTACATTGGCATCTATACTATGCGCTTTATTATAATCTAAGATATTCTCATCTTCCTCAAGCACCTTTAGATCATTTTCGTTAAGCCCTAGTGCCGATACAATCTTACTATCCATAAGATTGTTCTCTCTAAAGAATGTATCGATTGAAGTTTCCATATCTGGACCAGTCGCCTTGATTCCGGTATAGAAAGCTACTCCTAAAAATATGATGGCTAAGATAGATATAAATCTCGCCTTTGACGATAAAATCTCTCTTACAATTGATTTGCTATATGCCTTCTTTTGCATGCCTTATCACTCCTACCATTCAATTTCTTCAACTGGAACAGGATTCTCGTTTACTTCAATGCTTCTAACTTTGGCATCATTAATCCGGATTACCCTGTTTGCAATTGGCGCAAGTGCTGAGTTATGAGTGATAATAAGTACAGTCGTACCTGTGTTTTTGCATGCATCTTGTAAGGTTTGTAAAATCTGTTTTCCTGTATTATAATCAAGTGCTCCCGTCGGTTCGTCACAAAGTAACAACTTAGGGTTTTTAGCAATGGCTCTGGCTATGGATACCCTTTGTTGTTCTCCTCCTGATAATTGTGATGGGAAATTATCTTTTCTATGACTAAGTCCCACAAGCGCAAGAACCTCATCGACATCGAATGCATTCCTTGAAATCTGGGTAGCAAGCTCTACGTTCTCTCTTGCCGTCAAATTCTGAACTAAATTATAGAATTGAAATACAAATCCTACATCGTTTCTCCTATAGTTGGTAAGTTGCTTGTTATTAAACTTAGAGATTTCTACATCATCAACGATAATCTTGCCCTCATCACAAGTATCCATTCCTCCTAGTATATTGAGGACTGTTGATTTTCCTGCACCACTAGGGCCTAATATAATAACAAGTTCCCCTTTTTCAACTGAGAAATTAATACCGTCATTGGCAGCAATAACTGTGTCACCCATTTTATATCTCTTATATTCATCAATAATTTCTATAAACGCCATATAAATAACCATGCCTTTCTAAAAGCCTGCAAACTTTGGGCCGCAGGCACAAATTGGGGTGTGAAAAATCTTATTTTTCACACTAACCTCCACTTAAGTGATTCCTAATTAGTTTGTACTAGATGCTATCAACTAGACACTTTGTCTAATTAATAGTACAATTACTAATATAAATAAAAATTGACTTGGTAACAATAATCACATATTTCCTTATTGATATTAAATGAACACTTTGTCAAGAAATGTTCATTTAATGGCGAAAAAGATAAAATTATTCAAAGAAACTCCACATTGATATGCTTGTCAACATTATTAAGAGTTTCGTTCAATATAAAATTATAAAGAGGTGACGAAAATGGCAGGAACGAAAGGTAATCGTAGAACACTCTATACAAAAAAGGTAATTAAAGAAAGTATCATAGACCTACTTCAAGAAAAAGAAATTCATCAAATTACAGTCACTGACATCTGTAATAAAGCGGATATTAATAGAGGTACTTTCTATACCCATTACAAAGATGCTTATGACCTATTAGAATCCATGGAGGACGAGCTATTTGATCAAATACTGAAATATGCTCTTGAAACACCCCTAGAAACACATCTAAATACTTTATTAATTAATGTGTTTGACTTGATTGCCCAGAATAAACAACTATGTAAGATATTATTTTGCAAGCAAAGAGGGAGTAAGGTCCTAGATCGTATTCTCTATATTGCCCATAAATTAGAAATTGATACACTTGTAGGAAACTTAGATTTAGATGACATTTATATGGACTACCTAATTAAATATTCTTTAGGCGGAATATTATCCGTTATTCAAGTATGGTTAGAAAATGATTTAAGAGAGTCTCCCTCTGACCTTGTTAAATTCTTAAATAATGTAATGGCGAATAAAGAAATTTTTCAGAATTAAACATGTTCTAAATACTTTAACCTTACTTAATTCTTGTGATAAGGTAAATGTAAAAAATACCAGTAATGAGAGGGTGTTCTCCTTACTGGTACTGTATGTTAGTTATATTATTACTTTCTACCAAAGCTTATTATCTGGCGTTATATAAGTGACTTTATCATTCATTCTAACATCTACTTCGCATGATTAATAACTTTACTTAGATATGTAAAATAATAACTATACATGTTCCCTTATTAACTTCACTTTCAATCCAAATGGAACCCCCATGTTTTTGTATAATCTCTTCCGTAATCGCTAAGCCAAGTCCCATACCACCCGCCTTTGAATTACGTGCTGTATCACCACGATAAAATCGTTCGAATACGTGTTTTCTTGTCTCCTCACTTAACACTTGTCCATAATCTTGGACTTCAATTCTCACAAATGTATCTTCTTTTGTTAATGCAATTCGCAATTTCTTCCCCTGCATGCCATATTTTAGAGCATTATCGATAACATTTCTTATCGAGCGTTCCATTCGTTCTTTGTCCAATTCACCAAATACTGCTTGTTCTGGAATCTCTACCTCTAACGCAATTCCCCTTACTTCAATTACAGGAAGATATTCAATGATCAACTCCCGTAGTAATTCGGATAGATTGCACCTTTCCTTATGTAATTCCATACTTCCAATATCTAATCTTGAGAATTCAAGGAGCTCACCTAACAACTGATTCATATATCCTGCTTTGCGATGAATAGTATTCATATACCGTTTTTGTTCCCCTTCTTCAGTACAAAGTCCATCCTTTAACATCTCCGAATAGCCTAAGATGGAGGATAATGGAGTTCTCAAGTCATGCGAAAGATTGGACACTAGTTGTTTCCTACTTTCTTCGTATTGTTCTTTCTCCATCAACTGTTCTTCTATCTTCTCTGCCATGGTATCAAAACTGCATGCCAAATCTCCAATCTCATCTTTTTGCTCATCCTGTATTCGTACTCCTGCATTTCCCAACTCAAATGCTTCAATACCAATATATATATTACGAATTCGCTTTGCTATCTTCTTCATAAATAGAAAGATGAAGAAGCTTAAAACGCATAATGTGATTACTAATCCAAACAAAGTAATTTTCCCTAAGATACCATTCGCTCGTCTTCCCCAAAAAGAATAAGTAACCGTTGCAAATACATCCTTATGTACACTTACTAGCAGATATGCCTGTTCCTGTTCTCCTTGCCTATTCTCCACTTCTAATGATTTGGCAACTACAACATGCTCTTTAGAATACTCATTATCCCCTTCCAAACTATCTACTAACTCCATATAAGTCGTAACAAATGGCTTTGATGTGGTTGCATAGTACTCCTCATTACTTTTGAATAACTCAAATTCCATCTTTGGATATCGTTCCTTATAGTATGTTAAAGTTGCTGCAATAGAGTCCAAGGTATTCTCATTTACAATTTTTTGTGCTACGTTCTTCATATCCTTCTTTGTTATACCGCTATAATAACCTGTATTCAGTAAATAATAAGTACTTAGCATGAATACAACTACTGATGTAATAATAGAGAATATATAAATTGCTATTAACTTGAACCTAATGCTCATGATTCTTCTCCCTCTAGCCAAATCGATATCCAATACCCCTAATTGTCTGTATCAATTCTTGTTTTTCTGAACTATCCTCAATCTTATCTCGCAAATGACTAATATACACCATAACCGTGTTGTCATCCTCAAAATCTGGATCCCATACCTGATGATATATCTGTGCTTTTGTAAAAACTCGCTTAGGATTCTCCATAAAAAACTGAAGTAATCGGAATTCCTTACCCGAAAGATCAACTGATTTATCCGCCTTTGTTACCGTATAGGTACTCAAATCCATAGATAACTCTTTGTACACTAATACTTGCATCTTCTCTTGATCAGGTATCGACTTTCTCCGTAAATGTGCCTTTACTCTTGCCATAAATTCTCCTGGGCTAAAAGGTTTAGTCACATAATCATCCGCACCTAAACCAAGACCCAGCACTATATCATACTCTTCTTGCCTAGCACTTAGAAAAATCACTGAAACTGTACGATCAAATGCTCTTAACTTGGTAATAACCTCAAACCCATCCATATCTTTCATCATAATGTCTAGAATCACAAGATCAACCTTGTGATTCTCCATCATTACAAGTGCCTGCTTACCTGTTTCGCATTCAATACTCCTTATTCCTTCACGTTCTAGATATTTTCTAATTAATTCTCTTATTTCTTCTTCATCATCAACAATCAATACAGTTTGATTTGCCATATAACACCTCTATGCATACAGTTTATTCCATTACTAGTATAGTACTTGTCATCTATGTACGCAACCATACATATCTTTTCCTGAAGAATTTAGGGAATTAATAATGAAACCCTAACATGTTAAAGTACACGAAGAATCCAACATACACGATTGAAGCAATTCCAAAAACTGTGTCAAACACTCTTAATCCTATTGATTTTTCCTTTCGGTACCACTCCATAATAATCAATGGGATTAACACAATAGCTCCGATAGAACCAATGATTGGCATACATAAATTAATTTTAACATCAATTGGCACGGTATAATGTAATCGAGTTCCCCAACGCGTCATACTGTATACAAAAAAACCAGTATCCATTAATGAAATAGTAGCCATTATGAACTCTTTCCATTTTTGTAATTTTGTTTTTTTATATAATAGAGATTTGTTCCGTTTCTTTATTATTATACCTATAACTGAACGAAGCAAAAGAAAAATGATATATACAATAAATAACGCCATTCCCACAATAAAAATCGGCATCTGCACTTTCCCACTTTCATACCAATGAAGCTTTTCATAATATCCATGTGAACTGCTATCACTATCTGCTACTGTCGTAATTTTACCATTCTCCTCATGAAAAACGAGATATTCATAACTGTCTTTAACCTCGTATGTTACTCCATCCTTCGTAACTGCTTCTTTGGTATATTGCTTACCAGTATATTCTTCATATCCACTAATCTGTATAGTCGTATCATCTATTGGTTTAATTGTAATCTCCGTTATACCACCAAAGACATCTCCTTTACAGAGTGTTGTCTTTGAATAATCACTAAATCGGTAAGTACCTTTCACATCTTTTGTTGAGAAATTATTCTTATTCTTTGCCTCATTGCTTTTCAAATCTTTATTGTCATTGTACGTAAAATCATTTGTTAAGTTCGAATCTAGATCGCTTAGCATATATTTTGTAACAAAAGCTTTTTGGAAATCTTCTGTGATATAGTTATCACTTCCTTGATTTACTACAATGAATGTTGCAATTCCCTCGTCTGGATATATATCCATCTGCGAACAAAATCCATCTGGAGAATACCCTGCATGTCCAATCACTCGTTTTCCACTAATATTGTGCTCAACAAATCCCAAGCACATACCAGGTAATATGGATGCATATCGGATTTGCGTAGATTCAATTTCATTAATGGTATCGTTTTGTAATATATGTAAATCCAAATTTTCTATATCATTATTCTCTTCGTTCCCAGTTACGGTAGGTAAATAGCTTAATATAAACTTCTCCATATCCTTTACAGAAGAAATTAACCCACCTTCTGGATAAAGTATGAAATCACCATCTAGACTCTCCTCTTGAATGCCACGACCATTACTAATATACCCCTTTGATAGATTGGTATTTTCCAAGCCCATTACTGTATTATTCATTTGTAAGGGTTCAAGAATATTCTTTCTTATATATGCCTCACAGTTCATATCACTCACTTCTTCAACAATACAACCTGCTAGGACCGTACCATAACTACAGTAGGAGATATATTTACCTGGTTGTGTTGTAACTGTAAGGTTCTTTTTGTTCATCTCACTAATAAGATAATGTTCCTTATAATAATTTACCTTCTCATGCGACAAGTCACCGATTATATTACTATCTATACCACTAGTATGGGTCAGTAAATCTCTAACAGTTGGATTCATATCATAAGGATTGTTAAGCTTAAGCGTTGGTAGATACATAAAGATTTCTTCATCAAGATCTACTTTTCCTTCTTCTACTAACTGCATTAATGCTGTCATTGTAAAGACTTTCGTAATAGATGCAATACGAAATGTTGTTGTATCAACAGTAAATGCTTGCTCTGTCTTAGCGTCGCTATACCCATATGCCTTTTCATATACAACCTTTCCGTCCTTCATTATTGCAACTGCTGCACCTGGAATTTTATATTCTTCCATCTCTTGTTGAATGAAATCATCTGTAAATTCACTGACTGATTCTTCAAGACTCTCCTCTCTATACGTAATCTCCTCACCTTTAACGATTGCTACTTTATATGGTAACAATACTGCACCCACCATCACTACCAATAACATTATAGTAGTGAGTATTCTTTTTCTCTTATTCACTTCTGTTACCCCTTTCTTATCTTTACTTCACTATCATCTTTACTACTTATAATTCACAACGTTCTGCGAAATTACTTTCATAATCTTATACTCTCCCCCTAAAATAGTGCTTAATGCAATCTTAAAGTTTTCTTAAAGTATACAAAAAGGGCTGTTCCAAACCTATTTAAAAAGACATACTTAAAAAGATTCGAACTCCTTTTTAAATATGCCTAATTTTATACTATTTCAGTTTTATTACATCTATAATAAGTTCTCTTAAACTTAGTACTACATAATCGTTCCCATATGAAGACTAATATCCTCATCGTTTTCAATAATTGCTTTAATCGCTAACTCTAATCCTTTGGCGATTGTCTCAAGAGACATCGCAGGGGTTCCAGCTGGCTTATCAATTACTTGCTCTAATGCATATGGTACATGAATGAATCCACCACGAATCATATCATATTTTTTACTAATCAAATAAAGAAGATGATACATCACATCATTACATACAAATGTACCAGCAGTATAAGAAATATGGGCAGGAATGTTATTCTTACGAAGTTCATTGACTACTGCTTTACATGGAAGGTTTGTAAAGTAAGCATTCTCACCGTCCTCATGTAATGCCACATCCATCGGTTGATTACCTTCATTATCTTTAATTCTTGCTTCTGCAAGGTTGATTGCAATTTTTTCGATTTGAATGGAGCTTCTTCCACCTGCTTGTCCAATACATAATACAACATCTGGTTGAAGCTCTTCAATCGCCTTCTCTACTACTGCACCACTTTTTGTATATACAGTTGGAATTTCTAACTTAATAATCTCTGCACCGCAGATTACTTCTGGTAGAAGTTTCACTGCTTCATATGCTGGGTTTACTGTTTCTCCACCAAATGGATCAAATCCTGTAATTAAAACTTTCATTATTCATCCGCCTTCCTTCTTTGAATTGTAATTTGTTATTCTTTTGTTTATCTTAAATTAATTATCAAATAATATCTAAATTATCTATCTTAATCTGACTTTCTTAAACGAACTATCTTAAATTAAGAACCTTAACTACATAATAACATATATGCAATCTGGAAAATAATCATAAATATTGCTACAAACATTTGATTCTTAATAACACCAAAACGATTTTTCATGTCCAACATAGCAACTGGTACCACATTGAAGTTTGCTGCCATTGGTGTTAACAACGTACCACAGAATCCTGTTGTTAATGCTAACATTCCTACAACTGTTGGATCTGCACCTAATGCTAATACAAACGGGCCACCGATACCAACGGTCATAACCGTAATGGCTGCAAATGCATTTCCCATAATCATTGTAAAGAATACCATACCTAAGCAGTATACGATAATTCCAATTGTTAAGTTCCCCTCTGGTATGATGCTTTGTACATACATAGCGATTACTTCACCAACTCCGGCTTTCGTAAAAACAGCACCCAGTGCCGCTAATAGCATCGGAAGGATACTTAATGGACCTACCGTAGACAGTAATCGTTCTGTATCTGTTAAAAATACTTTAGGGGTATTTTCTTTAGACATAATCATTAAGAATACAATACCAAATAATACACCCACTGCAACACCTACGAGTGCTCCAAGATCAGTTAACGTAGCAAACATAATGGCACAAATACCAATTGATAATGCTGGTATAAATACTTTCATACCATTTTTCTTACGTAGTCGTTCTCTTTGCTCTGCTGTTGGAAGTTCCACCTTACCTGGCTTTACCTTCTTAAGCATTGCTGGAATTACCATGATAAAAATCATTATACCACTAATAACCGATCCGTGTTCGAGAGCATTGATAAAACGCCCAAACGATATCAGCACACCTAACGTTACCCAAAAGATACAAGTAGGTATACGAGAGGTATTTTCTTTATCTAAAGCATTTTTAATTCCTGTATATATTGCAAGAAGTCCTATGATGATATATACAACTTCTAATAATTTTGTTCCTAATGTCACACTGGTATCAGTAAAAAATGAAATCATTGACATTATTTCTTCCTCCCTCTCTATTTGTTTTCTACTTTATCTTCTTGACCTTGCGTCTTTGGAGCAGATTGTTTATAAAACTTTTTGAGTAATAATTTATCTTTTTGAATAAAGTACACCATACCAACTACTACTGCAACAATTGCTGTTGGAATTGCTACTTTTGCCAGAGCTGCTAACTCTACTTCATAACCAAGTGAAGCTAAGGTACTTTGAATTAACAAACCACCAGAACCACCGATAAATAATACTTGGCAGAAAAACCAAGCGATATTTTCCATCGCTGAAGCCATTCCTTTGATTTCCTCCACATGCTCTTCGTTTGGCTCTTTACCACTGGCTTCAATTGCCCCCGTTGCCATAGGCATGATAATTGGTCGTACAAAGCCAGCTACGCCACCAAAATTCACATTGAAAGCACCAAACACACCTCGCATTAAACCATAAGCTGCAATTACTTTACCACTAGTTGGATTCTTAATTTTTCCTATCAATTTAGCAGCTGTTTCTTTTAATCCATTCCGTTCTAATGTACCAGTAACAAGCATAATCAAAATAAAGATTGCCATACTTCTATTGTTAACGAAGTTTTCCCCTAATGTAGAAAGTAAGTCTGTTGGTGTAAGACCACCAACAATAGCTGTAACAATAGCAGAAAGCATGATAATCAATATTGAATCTAACTTGAATGTAAATCCTAAGATAATAATTAGGATCCCTAATAACTTAATCATACTTCTCTCTCCTTGTTTTTCTGTTTTGGACATTTGTATTACCCGTGAAGACATTATACTTTATTTTTTGACATTTTTCATTGGTTATTCCTGGCATTGCTTTTATCATTAAGAGATGTACACATACACGACATTCCACATGGTTTCTTCATGTGATTTCTCTGTTGCAGCAACTCTACAGAATCGTTCAGATAACTCCTTGAGGCCCTATTCTATGCAGACGAAGTATCCAGAAATAAGTCCATTTCTACGTGATGATAAGGGGTTGCTGATGTTCATATATATGGAAAACTGAGAACAAACAAAGCCTAATATTACGTACGATTAAGATAATAGACATCTAAGAAAACTGGCTTCTGAAATAGCAGTAGCTGCCCGTATCAGTATCAGTTTATACAGACGTTTACAAACATTCAGAGATTACCTCCACAGTTTGAATACTGTATTTGGTAAACATTGATAATTTAACTATATTAATAATCCCCTAGGAGGTTCTAAGCTTTTTTTTGAGGTTGTAGTGCTGACAGATTATTTAACTATCTATTTTGAAATAGAAATTCAAAGTAACTATCTTATTAAATTCGATATTAACTTGGATCTAAATTTTTTATTATAATTCAGAATTTTTTAATACTATATTTTCCTATATTTATTAAGAAATTATTACATTTTTTCATAAAAGATTATATATATTGACATATTTTAACATATATAATACTATTTAACTAGAATTGCAATTCTAAAATTATAGTACTTATAAATATTGATTCCAATTCGTATATATAAGTATTTTTGGTAACTTTATTTTTCCATATACTTACACAAAATTTTAATTACTGATTACTAAAAACTTATAATTAGGGAGGGCTATACATGTTAAAAAAAGTACTTTCATTAACTTTAGTTTGTTCAATTCTATTTTCAATTTTTTCTCCTAATAAAGTAATAGCAGATTCAAATTTAGAAGAAAAAACCTATATTGTCATAAGTGATGACGGTATGTCAACAACAGTTGAAACAGCAAAATTAACAGAATATGAAGCGGAAACATTAAAGTCGGAAGACGATGTCTGTATCGTAGAAGAAGAATCCTTTGTCTATGGACTTACAAATGATGACTCTAGTTTCTCTGATAAAGAATCCCATGAAAAGATCGCAATATCAAAAGATAGTGATGAATGTGATTCAGAATGGAACTTTGATATGATTAATTCCAAAATCCTGACAGTAACTCCTGATATTACTTCTGATATCACTTCTGGAAGTGCTATTGAAGTAAATAGCGTGACTGGAAGCGCTATTAAGGTTGCTGTTATCGACTCTGGTGTTGACTGGTCAGAGGATATTGATGTGTATTGTAGAAAAGATTTTATTTCAGATGATAATGATGAGATGTTTGTACTGTTTGAAGATATTTACGGTCATGGCACTAGCGTTGCAGGTATCATCGCTGCCAAAGATAATAACATTGGGATAACAGGAATTAATCCAAACGTAGAACTATACTCTGCTAGAGTTTTAGATGAAAATTGTATGTCCCCAATTAGCAGGGTAATCGAATCTATCTATTGGGCAATCGATCAGAACGTTAATATAATTAACATTAGTTTTGGTACAAGAACAGATTCTGAAGCTTTACATAAAGCAATTCAAGATGCCTATCACGCTAATATTCTTATTGTTGCAGCGGCTGGTAATAAGGATATAATTGAATATCCCGCAGCTTATGATGAGGTAATGTCCGTTGGTTCCGTTGACACTTATGGCGAAGTGAGCGAAGCGAGTGCGAAAGGTGAAGAATTGGATATTGTTGCACCTGGTGAACAGATCAGGTCTACAGGTGCATTTGATGGTACCACTGTACTTAGTGGTACTAGCATGTCAGCTCCACATGTTACAGGCGTAGCCTCCGTTTTGTGGCAGATAGATCCCAATGTTTCAAATGAATTTATTCGACAATTAATAAATTATTCGGCTAACTTATACGGTGATAGGGATGAGTATGGTAACGGACTAGTTGATTTAGGATTTGCTCTTGAGCAGTATGATTCATTCAAAGAATTATATACAGCAGGACCTGAGACGTCTAATTTTTCATATAATAATGAATTAGAGACGAACAACTCACCAATTCCAATTTTTGAAGATATTGATTATGTTACTGGTTCTTGGGTAGGAACGGACCATGAATCCTTCGTCACATTATTAAATGTAAATTTAACTATGAATGAATTAAAAATATTAAAACTAGGTGCTATATACCAAGACAAGGTGGTAAGCGGTTTAAAGGGCATGGATAGTTACCCTCTTTATCATGGTTATTATTTAAATGATAGTAATTATTTAGCATCTTACGTATATTTAACTAAAGTTGCAAATAATGGTGGTGGGACTGCCACATATAATTATGCTCCTACTAGTATGAAAAACGTATTCTCTTCAACCCAAGTAAATGGCGTTAATTACACTAGCATAGATCCCTTAATAAAAGATCAAAGCTATAGGAAACTTTTTATCTGGGGTATGGCTATACATCAGGCCACTGATATATTTGCACATAGTGCATATACATATAATAGTACTGAAGGTAAGTATATGCGTATTACCCATAGTCCCGAATCCAATCCAGCCGCTGATAACCCTAACATATGCGCTTCAAGAATCAATGCAGCTAAGCAGGTGGCCAAAAACTCTTTATCTCATCTTTCTAATAATTCAGATGGTTGGGTAATTGATTTTGCACTTAGTTCCACTTACTATGACGGAAGTTATTATCTTTACAAAATCAATACTTTTGCAACAGCCATAAATCAAAGTGATTCATCATTAAATAAAGTTGACTTAGTATATAATCAAACGAAATACGAAATAAAATAAGGGAGACTAATTTATGAAGCAATTTTTAGTAATCGCATTAACGTGTTGTTTCCTATTTAGCGGGTGTTCCAGTCAGTCATCTAAAACAAATAAACTAGAAGAATCAAACGTAAATCTTAACAATACGATAAATAACGATACAAAAATCGACCAAGATTCCTTATCTGAAAATTTAGTTCCAAGTAACGAGCAGCCTCAAGACGAAGAAAGTGCTGTAGAATTTGATTTAGTGAAGGAAAAGGGAACTATGGAAAATCCGTATAAAGGTTTAAGTGAATCTTTCCAAATAACTTGCCAAATTCCTAAGTACGGAGAGCAAACAGAAATTACAGTTGAGTTCTCCTATATGACATTAGCAATTGAACCATATGGTGCACTAGTCTCTGGTAATGTACGACTTATTGATGGTCCTACTACTGCTCCTATCCATCTTAATGACTATATATACGTAGTATATCGTTGTAAAAATGGTTTAGCAGGTGACTCCTATATTTACGATGCTGATTCTGAAGATTCCTTGGGCTTCAAATTTACTGAAAACAATAAAGAAAATGGTTCTATTGCTAGTGATGTTAGCAATGATGATCTAATTAAAGAGCCACAAGTTGCAGGTATAGTTTATTACAATGGCTCTGAGTACAAAAAAATATTTTTCGCTAAATATGAAGAGGGTGAACCTCATGGAATAAGGTAACCTTAGCACAAGCTGAATAACCGTTACTATTTATCCCTACTAATAATCTTTTAGATATTAGTAGGGATATTGTAACAGACTAAAAAACTCCTTATCTCATATATCTACTATTTCAGATGGTTAATTGAGTAACATATATTTCACTTAACTCAACTGCACACTCTAGACTTACACGCATAAAAGTTCACCCCGCCGTTCTTTTCAAGATGTTCTTTGAGTTCTGTGTACTTCATTCCGTCCACTCCCTCTGCGCCTTTATTTCGTACGACTTGCAGAAATGCTCTATTGAGATTGTCACTAGATAGTATCTGCTCCATTAGACTACTTGTGTCCATGCGTTCTTTCCTTTCCGCCTCGCTCAATTTGACCATCTTTTCCCCGATTGGTTACGGCAGATGTATGTCATTTCTGCAATACGAGACATACTCAAACTTATTGATTGTTCGCCCCTTCGCTCCATCTCCATTACAGAGACTTCTTCACTACTATGGGCTCGGCTGACTTCTCACGGTTCGTTGTTACTAGGCTAATGCAACCTCTGTGAGACCTCCACGCTTAAGGTGCACGCTCCTTCCCTCCATATATCCGCCACATTTACTCTGCTACTACAAAAGTGGTAGTTATTAGACTTTGTTGCTTCGTGCCAACTTATCTCTCGTAGCCTAGCCTTATATTTGATTTCTGTCCGTCGGATCAGAGGTTTGCCTACAGCTTCCTTCAAATTCCACCTCGCGATGAACACCCTTGCTGTTCAGCTATACATTTCCCACTACCCGGGCATGTTCGGGACTTGCACCAGTTAGAGCGCGCCCATGGCGCACAAACACAAAAAAGACTCAAGTCAAATGACTTGAGTCTAAGCTAAACTATATATAGATTATTAATTAATAATTTTCTTTTCTTACTTCAAAATAACTTTGTGAATATTTGCATACTGGACATACTTCAGGTGCTTTTTTACCCATTACTAGATGTCCACATACTCGACATTCCCACATGGTTTCTTCACCTTTTTCGAATACTTTTTGCATCTCAACATTATTTAGTAATGCACGATATCTTTCTTCATGTGATTTCTCTATTGCAGCAACTCTACGGAAACGTTCAGCTAACTCCTTGAAGCCTTCTTCTTCCGCATCTTTTGCAAATCTATCATACATATCTGTCCATTCGTAATGCTCACCTTCAGCTGCATGTAATAGATTCTCTGCAGTAGAGCCAAGATTGCCTAACTCTTGGTACCAGATTCTTGCATGCTCTTGTTCATTTCGAGCTGTTTTTAAGAAAATCTCAGATAATTGATCATAGCCTTCTTGACTTGCAATGTTTGCAAAGTATGTATATTTGTTTCGTGCTTGACTTTCTCCTGCGAATGCTTCCATTAAGTTTTTCTCAGTCTTTGTACCAGCATAGGTATTACCATTTGATACCTTTTCTTCTACTTTAACAAATGCAGAAGCTGGTTGTTTACATATAGGACATGTAAATCCTTCTGGTAATTCTCCTTCATGAATATATCCACATACAGAACAACGGTATTTAATAGTTTCACTCATTTTAATTTTCCTCCTAATAATTCAATATTTAGTATGAATTTTGTGATTGCTTGCTCAGACAGCGGTCCTTTATAAAATTACTCTGTTCTTCACCATAATCTAGCTTTAGCAAACCATCACCGCCAATACAGCCACCCAGATTTTATAAAGATTTGCTTACCATCCCTCCTATACATTGACTATTATTACACTTATTACTATAATATCTTTTTTATGTTAAGTCAATATTACTAATCAAGGTAATGAGAAGCTACGAGGCTTCCCAACTCTAAATTGAGTTGTTCTTTTACATACCAAAAACAGTTGACGCTTATGTCATATTAACAAGGCGGCAACTGTCCTTTAATTATATATTTAAAACTGCATCGTATGCTTCACTTACAGCATCAAGTACTTTCCTAACTTTCACACTATCTCCTACATTTACGATGGTATAATCTGATTTTAATACCTCATACAAATCAGTGTTTGGTACAAATCCCATGGCTAAGACAACCGTATCGCATGCTATATCTTCTCGCTCGCTATCTTGTACCAATACGTGATCTTCCTTTATCTCCATTAATTTAGTTGAGGTCTTTACTGTAATATTGGTATGTTCCAAAAGCTGATTTAACATCATTGCATTCTGGATAAATACTGGTTCTGGAAGTACATGATCTGCCATCTCTACTAAGGTAACCTTCTTACCTTTTTCCGCTAATACAACTGCGGTTTCACAGCCTACCAAACCAGCTCCAATGATAGTGACTTCCTTGCCTACTGGTACTTTATTCTGTAAAACATCTGTGGCTGCTACAACATGTCCCATGTGAATACCTGGTATTGATTTTGGTCTTACAGGTAATGCTCCTGCGGCATAGATTATTAGATCAGGTGCATAACCATCAACCAACTCCTTCGTAGCCTCTACACAATATTTTAAACGGATTTTAAGCTTTTTCATCATAACCGCATAATAGGATAGAATCTTATTTCCATCTCTTTTAAAAGGTGGAAGACAGGCATTATGAAAATTGCCACCTACATGATCTTGCTTTTCCCATACCTCAACATCATGTCCAGCTTCTGCTGCTGCAATTGCTGCTTGGCATCCACCAGGACCAGCACCAATTATTAGAACTTTCTTTTTCTTTTCTACCTTGCTTAAAACCTTTTGAGTTTCAAATCCTGCCATGGGATTAACAGCACAGCGGATATGAGCCCCCTCACAAACACTCTTAATACAACCTTCATTACAATAGATACAAGAACGTATCTCATCGTTTTTATGCTCTATAATTTTATTAGGAAAATCAGGATCAGCCAAAAGGCCTCTTCCCACTCCTACAATGTCAATATACCCTTTCTCTAAGGCTGTTTCCGCTTTATCCGTATCTGAAAGTCTACCATTTGAGATAATAGGAAGGGAAGTAACTTCTTTTATTTTTCTAGAAGCAGATAACTGTAATACCGCTTCTTGTTGATAAATCGGTGGCATTGCCAAATACCAATTATCATGACAACCCACATCAATATGTAATGCATGCACCCCTTTTTGTTCTAGCATTCTAGCTATCTCAATTCCTTCCTCTATGGTTCTGTAGCCGGCTTCCTGTGGAAGGTAATGACAAGGTGTGAATTTAACAATCATCGGAAAATCATTTCCTACTGCTGCTTTAATACCATCAATCATTTCATTTAAAAATCGCATTCTATTTTCGAAGCAGCCACCATACTCATCGGTACGTGTATTCCATCTTGGCGTCATGAATTTATCAGTCAGATATCCGCCATAGGCATGTACCTCAACTGCATCAGCTCCAGCTTTTTTTGCCAGTGCGACAGTTTTCACTACTTCACCTTGAATGAATTTAATTTCCTCAATGGTTAAAGCTTCATAAGTCATTTCGGAACCCGGATATAATGGTAAAGCAGATACGCAAGCTGGCTTTTGTCGACCAGGTGCCATTAGCCCTAAGCCAGAGCCTGGCATGATCTGAATACAGACTTTACAGCCATAAGCATGTGCTCTATCCACTAACTTCTTATACCCCGCAAAACTATCTTCATTTAAAACAGAAGAAGGGCTATGTCCTTCAATTTCTTCAGTAGCAATTACGTTTGTAAGCAGCATTGCTGCCCCACCTTCAGCTCTTCTTACATAATATTCCACTGTTTTATCGTCAAAATTGCCTAACTCTGGACCCATTGCAACCATAATGATGCGATTTTTTAATTCTAGGTTACCGATTTGTACCGGCTGTAGTAGTTTCATAATTTTCCTCCTATAGTATCTGTAGTGTATTTGATAATTTTATCACAATGTTCTACTGTACGCAACTATTATTTTAGGAATTTAATCCTTTAACTATCATATGTTTACGTTATTCATTTAAAATAAAGGGTTTTAATAAATCAGTGTTTTACCTTTAAAATTTCATTTATACCAAATGTTCTATTGTATAGAACTTCATTCAATCAACTTTTCATTTATCTGATTTGGTAATTGTGAAACTGTAATCATATACATTCGTAGTTGCCTAATCATCCTTGTAATTCTTTTGCTAGTATTTCTTTTACTAGTATTTCTTTTGCTAGTACTTATTCAGCTACTATTTCATTCCCGAAGAAATAGTAGCTATATGAAAAAAAAAATGGTACAATATAAATTGTTCGCCTTACGCCATAAGGCTAGTTTAAATAAACTTGTAGAAAGGGGACTATATGTCATCCATTAAATGTTTAGAACGTGCACTAGATATTCTTGAGTTAATGTACAGTCATGGAGGGAAAATGACATTAACTGAAATATCCAATCACCTTTCTCTATATAAGAGCACCGTATTAAGAACATTAGAAACACTCGCAGAAAAGGATTTTGTTCATAGAGATGAATATACTGGTGTGTATTCGTTAGGTTCTAAAGTTTTTATGCTGGGAATGGTTGCTGCCAGTAGTTTACCCTTAAGTAAAACAGCAAAACCACAGTTAACTTATCTTTCTGAAAAGTATGATGAATACGCTAATCTTAGCATTTTAGATAAAGGAATAAACACCAATGGCTCTACTACTTCAAGCGATGATCAGAACTTTGTTATTGTATTTCAGCAGTATTTAAATGATAGTTACACTAATACGCTAATAACACCTAGCCAGTGTGAGAACAGTGATGTTTTCTTACCTCCTGTATATATGTGCTTTCTTGCCAATACCTCAGGTGATTTGAATCTGCAAGAGCATCTTAATAAAATCAACAAAAGAAATATTGGTCAGAAGTGGAATTTAAAGGATTTCACAAAAGAAATTGATACCATAAGAGAAAACGGTTATGTTTTACAAGAAGTTGATCATAGAACGGGTCAGTTTTGCATCGCCGCTCCTATATTTAACAAGGTCAATGAGTTTCTTGGAACCCTTAGTCTTGTAGTTTCCAAAAGCAAGCTAAATAAGTATACTGCTCCGCTCATAATCGAAGACATAACCCAGTCAGCGGAAATCATTTCTAAACAAAGTAGATAATGCAACTAAAAACCCTGCCGATAAAAAGACAAAAAAAGAGCCCCTTAGGGCTATCCTGAAGAAGTGCAGTTAGCAACTCCTCAGGTGCTCCCGGGCTCTTATTCTATATTATTCCATAGATTGACTTAACATCCAGTATGCTTTACTATAGTCTTCAATAACTTCATCCATATATGATGAAATAATAACAGCTGACGCCTCTTCTGCTTTTACTTTAATAAACTCAGCTTTCTTTTTAATATATCCAAAATCTACCAATACATTCTTAAGAACTTCTTTTCCAGAAATCTTAACATTTTCAGCTTCTTTGATTTTACTAATTTCTAAGTAATCTTTCATAGTTCCAAGAGGTTGACCGCCTAACATTAATATCTTCTCAGCAATCTCATCTATTTCACTATTAACTCCATTATAATATTCTTCTAGCTTACCATGAAGTACAAAGAAATTCTTTCCTTTCACGTTCCAATGATAATTTTGTAATTTTCTATATAATACATTTAAATCCGCTAAAAATTCGTTTAACTCTTTTAACAATTCACCCATATTAAATCCTCCTTGTGTTTAAATTATTTTTCTTGGTTAGTTTCTCCTAACCTTGTATATATCATAACACAGTCTTAGAGAATTTGCAATACTAATAATAGTAATTATTACTAGTTTGCTTTGGGGTAATATTCAAGAGAACATTAGTCTTTCAACAACATAGCTTTTTCTTAGCAAATATCTTGAATCTAAGCTGGTTCATCCAGAACAACCATACATTACCATCAAAAATCTTTCTAGGTGATGTATGAAAATATGCGAAACGACATATCCTCTTATTGTAAAAACAATCTGAATGTAGGAGGGAACAAAGATGTCAAATCAAAGTAACCAAAACATTCAATCCTCAGAGGCCTTCGAAAACATTTCTGTTGGAGATGAACCAATTGGCAGGTAAGGCTTATAGGATTAGACAGTCGACGGTATAGTCTTATAAGCCGAAACGTTTTTACTAAAGGATGATGAAGGGTATCTACTTTTCATTATCATGATAAGGAGCTACTTATTACATACCAAGTATGTACATAAGTAGCTCCTTTCTTACCTATATGATTTATATCGTATGAAAAGTATTACATACTTCTACATGCTTCAATATAAATGCTACTACCCTTTCCTTCAATGATATCCATATATTGTCACCCACAAATCTTTCTAATCGATGTATGAAAGTATATTGAACGACACATACTATCACTGTAAAAACAATCTGAATGTAGGAGGGAACAAAGATGTCAAATCAAAGTAACCAAAGCATTCAATCCTCAGAGGCCTACGAAGACATTTGTGTCGGAGATGAGCCAATTGACAGGTAAGGCTTATAGGGCTAGACAGTCGACGGTACAGTCTTATAAGCCGAAACGTTTTTACTAAAAGATGATGAAAGGTATATACTTTTCATTATCACAAATAAGGAGCTACTTATTGCATACAATGTATGTATATAAGTAGCTCCTTTTTATTTTATCGCTATTCAACACCCTTTAAGGATGCTACCATATCAAGTTTCTTAAGTTTTCCTGAAAACATGATACTAACAACAATTGAAACAAGTAAGGTTCCACCTGAGCAAAGTAAGAATGAAGATATGGATAAAGTAGCCGTCATATCGAAGGCATCACCCATAATGTCGATCATATATTGAACCATAAGTAATCCTGTCGGTATTCCTGCTATAATACCAAGTATCGATAACCAGGTATTCTGAATCAATAACATTTTTCTTAATTTCAATGCATTAAAACCAACAACTTTTAATGTTGCCAATTCCTTTTCTCGTTCTGCATAAGCTAGTAAACCTAAATTATATAAGATTAGTAATCCCAGCAAGACAGCCACGATGATAAGTAGCACGACTATGATTGTCATTGTTTCCATAGATACATCCCAAGCCTCTAACATAGACTTCTTTGTGAATATCTTCTTAATCTGGTCCGAATGAATATCATCTTCTGCTACATTCGTTGCAATATAACTAGGAATGAAATCATATCCTGCTTCCTCAACAACTTTTCTTGTGGTTGTAATTCCTATCCCCATCGGTATACGATTTATAATCGTAACTGTTGCTGTTTCCCACTCTTCTGCATCTAATAAGTGCCAAGAAATCTCGTCACCCTCTTTTATTCCTAACGCCTCAGCGGTTTTTTGTGTAATAGCAAAATCAGAATCTTGTAGTGTGTCAATCTCTAGGTTACTATCCGTATACCGGTATAATCCTTTCCCTTCAACTGCCGTAAAAGAAAGTGTCTTTTTTTTATTTTTCGCTTTAACAATTACAGAATCCTCCATAATCAGCTCTCCTTGTAGCTCATTGCACAAAGACTCTGCATCATATAAGGTAGTTTCTTTCTTTAATTCCACTCGATTATCAAAGTTTTGTATATCCTCGTACAACCAATCTCGCATATTCTTAAACGAATCATTCATCGAAGCGGAACATACTAATAGTGCCATACAGCATAGGGTTCCTGCAAATCCCATTAAGCAACGAATCTTTGATCTAGATAGATCTCTCAGATTATACTGCACCGAGAAGCTTAATTTGTTCCAGAATGGTAGCTTTTCGAATACACTGCGTTTACCTTTTTTCGGTGCCGCTGGTTTTAGTGTATCTGCAGGATTCACCGCTAGAACTTTTCTACAACTTAGATACGTTGTTAACGTACACGCAACAACCGTTATGATGCCTACCAAGAAAAAATTAACACTATAACCTCCCTTCCACTCTGGTAGTGTATAAGCCGAACTCATGGAAGGAATGAATAATCTTGGTAGAGTCACAGGACCAAGGACAACTCCTAATGCAGCCCCAACCGCAGATAGCCAGAAACCATATGCCATATAATGTCGCAGAATCTTTCCTTTCTTCATACCAAGTGCTTTCATGGTACCAATTTGTGTTCTTTGGTTATTTACAAGACGATTCATTGTTGTAATAATGGCTAGAATAGCAATACCAACAAAGGCGATTGTGAATACTATCATCATCGCTTCATGCTGTTTCATCTCATCTTGTAATTGATTTACTCCAGGTACACTTTCTCTTGTGATAAAGTAACTATAACCTCCGTCCAATGCTTCACTTATTTTATCTTCTAGCGATCCGACATCGGTAAGGTCTGTCGTTATAACCATTTGTGTAAACGGAATAAAGGCTTTCTTAGCTTCTTCCGTCATATTCTCTCCTACAACGTTCTCTGCATTCTTCCCCTGTAGACCAAGCGCCTCCATAGGAATTGCTTCGTAAGATACAATTCCTATACCTACTTTAGAGAAATCCGGTATTATAGCATCATCATTTGTATAATATGTATATTCTGGCGAATAGATGAGTCCTCCTATTTTCAGCGTAAGTTGATTACCTTCTATATCAAAGGTATACTCATCTCCAACAGTTAAGCCATTGGCATCTGCAAATCTCTTATCTAGCCAGACATGCTTACTATCTGTTTGGTCAAATTCTTCCCCATGTACAACCTTAGGTTTACTGATATCATTTTCTTCTTGAAAATACAAGTAGATTGTTGGCTTATGCTCACTCTCACCAACTGCTGTCAAGAATAATCTTCTTTGTGCATCCATAATCCCTTCGATATCTTTGACTGCCTGTAAATCATCTTCAGTAAAATTCTCTCCATAAATCCACGCATCACCTAGATTTGTCTCTTTATTATAGGAGTTTCTAATTTCCCTTATACCTGCAACTTCTCCTCCAACTCCAGCATAGACATATACCCCAAGAAATGCTAACAAGAATATAGATATAAACTGCATCTTATTCCATTTCATATCTCTTAACATCTTATGCAACAGCATCACCAATTCACCTCACTTACTGGGACTGGAGATTCGTTCACTTTAATTTCTCTAATTTTTCCACTCCGCATACGAATTACTTTATCAGCACATTGGGCAAAAGCTGTATTATGGGTAACAATAATAACAGTTTTTTGCCTTTCTTTACACATCTTCTGCAACAGCTCTAAAACTGCTATCCCTGTTTCTGAATCAAGTGCTCCTGTGGGCTCATCTCCTAGAATAATTTTAGGATTTTTACTCAATGCTCTGGCAATGGATACTCTTTGCTGTTCCCCACCCGATAACTGAGATGGGAATTTATTCTTATGTTCCTGTAATCCAACCGCATCTAATAATTCCAAAGGATCCAATGCATCTTTTACAATTTCTTTTGTAAGAGCAACATTCTCATATGCAGTAAGACTTGGTAATAAGTTGTAGAACTGAAATATAAAACCAATGTTCTCTGCCCGTAGTCTTGACATCTGATTATCATTCATTGTACTAATTTCTTCACCATTAATCCGTATACTTCCACTGGTTGGTTGATCCATACCCCCAAGCATATTCAAAACTGTTGATTTTCCGGCTCCTGATTGACCAAGGATAACCACAAACTCTCCCTCATCAATCGTGAAATCCACATGATTAACTGCTATTTGCTTACTTTCTCCTGTTCCATACTCCTTAACTACATCTTTAAATGTTATTAATTCATTCATAGATACGCCCCCACTCATTTTAATTTCAACATACAATATCACCACTTATATATTGATTTACGTAAAAAAAACGGGTTTAGTATACTATACCCGAATAAAAAAGACTTCAAGCATAGCATACCTGCTACACATGAGTCTCGCTATTTAAGACAAGCCAGATGAAAGACATCAGGATGTTGACTTGCCACACTAAATTGTGCTACCTACTCCCTCACGAGTTTTTCGTTTTCTTTTACTTTATTAGGTTACCATATTTTACCTTCATGTGTCAAATATTAATACTTTTATTTCAGGTCAATCAATCCTATCTTAGATAATTCTATCAACAATAATTCAATCTGATGTTGTTTAAGATACCAAAAAAATCCTTAGCCACATCGTTTGGTTAAGGATTTTTCTTGTTTACTGCAAGTATGAAGTTCTTAATAATGTCTTCTACATATGGCAAATACTGTGGTTCAAGATTTGATAGCATCTTAGTTAAAACAGTTAAATCGTTGGCACCCTCTCGTCCTAGTACAATGTAATCTGCCGAGGTGCTTAATGCATTGCATAATTTGTAAAGAGTTGCAGAAGACATGCCTCTTCTACCAAGTTCGATTTGAGCAAGAAACTGAGGAGAAACATCAATACATTCCGCTAATTTCTCTCTGCTTAACTTTTGTTCTTCTCTCTTTATTCGAACACGCTGTCCCATTTGAATATCCAAATCTTTTTTCATATTTAACCTCTTAGTTTCATTCTATATGAAGCTATTAGTTTATAAAACAATCTAAAAGACATTGAATTTTTATAGCTATTAGCTTATAATATAGTAGTATATGTAATTATATGAGAAATATAAGTAAAACAAGCCAACCGAATGAGAAAGTTGCTGTAGGTAATGAAATGAATCTGCAGTGTCTATAATTGATTATTATAGCTACTAGGGAAAGGAGAAGAAATAGTGAATTTTCCTATAATTCATTATGCGCAGAAAATACTATGGAAATTCTAATAGATGAACTAAAAGATATCAATCTTATGAAAAACATATTTCATGTTTTACGTCTAGTTGACGTAAAACACAAGAGAATTATTGAAGATTATTATAGGAAATCATGCAAGCACTATATTATGGAATTTGATTTTAATGGACATATAGAAGAATATAAGAAATGTTATGAAATCGACAGTACAACATATAAATTGGAACAATTCAACCATTTTTTATTTTTTGTTACATTTCTACCTGTGCAAATACAGAATACTCGTTATGTTTTGGAATGTGTTTCAGATATCACAGAAAGTACAGAATCCAGCCATTACTTCAAAATACTAGATAATGCTTATAAACTATCTATTACCGATGAGCTGACAGGCATCTATAATAGAAGATACATAAATCATGCTCTTCCCAATGCGATTTCTACCTGTAGCACAGGTAATAAGCCTCTTACTGTGATTTTTATTGATTTGGATTATTTTAAAGAGATAAATGACTTATATGGTCATGCAGCAGGAGACTATCTATTGTCACAATTTGCACTGGATTTACAAGAGCATTTTACCCATCAAATTGATTGGGTCGCACGTTATGGCGGTGATGAATTTCTGCTGTGTTTAAGTAATACAGATCGTAAGAAGGCAAGAACAATAGCCGAGCAAATAAGAACCGTTATTGAGAAAAAAACATATGCTTACAATAGTCATCCTATACATATTACATGCAGTCTTGGAATATATACCGTGGATCATCCCAATTCTCACACCTCCTATGATTCAATACTACAGGAAGTAGATAAACATCTATATCAAGCTAAAAAAGCAGGTAGAAACCAAGTTAGTGTAAGATAACTTGGTTTCTACCCTCTATCTAAATAAATAATTATACTTTCTGGTCTTTCTTAGTCTTGTTTATTAGTAATAACCTCTCTCCAATACTACATCAAAATATACAATTAAACAATAACCTATTTCCTATCCAACCTGCTCCAACAAAAACGTAATAAACTGGTTTACACCTCCGCCAATTACCTCCACTACTTCAGGTCGTTCTCCTTCTACTTCTGAAACGTCAAAGAAGTCTCCTGCAACAGTTTGTTCTGTTATCATATAACTGTCACTACCGAATATTCCTGTTTCAATTCCAACATATTCATCACCCCAATATGCACATTCTTCGGGAGATATGTCACTATCATTACAGATCTTATTAAGAATGGTATCTACGTTATTACTCTTACTAGAGATACCCACTTCAAGATACTTAGCATCACAAGTCGCAGCTGCATTAATGCCATAGCGCTTACTAACTTCCATCGATAACTCGATTAGACTCTTTAGACCGCCATGTATGTTATGAGCTTCAAGACTTTCCTTTAGCATATCTAATTCACTTGCCTGTAGGTACAGATTGTCCCCTCGTTGGTTATAAACCATCAGATCAATCTTACAATAATTTGGTCTACTGAACACCACATCCGTTGCGAAGTCGTACCTATGAAGTAATTCCATATGAATATCAAAGCAGATTTTATGAATATCTAATAAAGTTTGTTTTTCAGGTATTTCATTTTCAAAGATGTAAGGTTTTCCATCTTTATCAAATGCATAATTATATGCTCCACGCCCTAATCCAAGATAAAGGTTTTGTAACTCATCTGGTGTAAAGAAAGATTCAATATGCCCACCCGCTATATTCTCAATTGTTGTTCCACTTACAATCACCAGCTTTACTCCTTGTTTTAGCAGAGGTTTCATTGCTGCTATAGCCTTGTCTGCGGGTACTCTTCTCGAAGAAACCGCCGTTCCATCCCAGTCAAAAAAAATTGCTTTATATTTTTTCACAGTGTGATTCTCCTATCTTTTCTAGTGTAATTTCTTTCTTATTAATAACAAATGTAAGCTTTTCGCCTTGTAATAACGTAAATTTAGCATCTTCTTGTTCAACTTCTACTTTTAATATCACATCTTGGTATCTAAGTTTGAAGGTGAATTTTCCCCATGATTTTGGCAAATATGGCTTGAATCTTAGATGTCCTTCATTACAACGTAGCCCTGCGAATCCATTTACAATTGCTTGCCAAGTTCCTGCCATATTCGCTGCATGAATTCCTGCATAGAAATTGTTATGGTAATCATCTAAATCCATTCTTGCTGACTGTGAAAAATATTCATAAGCCTCGTCATAATACCCAATATCGCAAGCTACGATACCGAATATACAGGTAGATAATGAAGAATGATGTAACGTTACTTCCTGATAAAAGTCATAATTTCTTTTCAATTCTTCTTCAGTAAAGTAATTACTGTGCAAATACATACCAAAGATGGAATCTGCCTGCTTTGACATGCGGTGTCTCATAATAAATAATGGGTGATAATTCTCATACAACCATGCTCTTTTTTCTTCTGGAATCTTTGTTTCATCCCACGGTTTTCTCATCATAAATCCATCATCTAGTGGATATATATCCCTGTCTTCATCATATGGAAAATACATGTTCTCAACGATTTTGTTCCACAATTCAATTTCTGTATCTTCAAGTGCTAATTTCTCTTGTAACTGAGTGAATCTCTTCGGAGCATTTTCTTTTAGATATTCAACTGCCTTAATTGCTTCTCTTACATTTTCTCTTGCCATTAGATTCGTATAGAAGTTATTGTCTACTAAAACATTATATTCGTCTGGGCCAGTCACATCACAGATACAGTACTTTCCACCTTTGCAAGCCGCAAAGCTACCAACATCTGCCCATACACGTGCCGTTTCTATAAGAATCTCCGCACCTTTTTCCTTCATGTATTCCATATTTCCCGTTACTTGCATGTAAAGAGATAACGCATAGGCAATATCAGCATTAATATGATACTGTGCCGTTCCTAATGGAAAATAGGTAGACGCTTCTTCCCCATTAATAGTACGCCAAGGAAACAATGCTCCCTTATCATGACCAAGTACCCTTGCTCTGGCTCTGGCTTGGTTCAGAGTTTCATAACGATAATCTAATAGTTTCTCTGCTAATTTGGGATCAGTATAGATAAAGACTGGCAACACATACATCTCTGTATCCCAGAAATAATGCCCCTCATAACCTTCACCTGATAAGCCTTTAGCCCCCATTCCTGTTCTTCCATCTCTGCCGGCAGACTGCATAATATGGAATAAGTTAAATCTTATACCTTGCTGGAGCGCATCATCTCCTTCTATCTCTACATCAGCAGTATCCCAGTAATTCATCATATACTGCACTTGTTTGCTTGCTAATGCATCATACCCCTCTTCTTTTGTTTCCTTTAAGCTGTTTAATACAAATATCTCCAACTTATCTTTATCCATATCTAAATCAGAAGTATAACAAATAAATTTATCTATTCCTATCTGCTGTCCTGCTTCCACCGTAGTCATGAAAGTAGTGCTTCCGTCAAGTTCATTTTTCATGGTTTCTAAACCAATCAAGTCCGCCTCTTTACCATCACCGCTTAACACAGTATGTACACTACCGCAAGCAACCGTCAGTTTACTCTTTTTCGTTATTCCTTGATAAAATAAGGTGTCATCAATTACAGTAAGTATCTCTGGATCTAGTTTTCTGCCAAATGGACCATAATCTACAATGGGATTCGTCTTTCTAGTATGGTTTTCTACGTTTGCTTGTAGCTTTGATACAAAAGTAATAGGTCCACTGTAATTTTCAGAAGTAACCCTGAATCTCATTGCCATAATGTTTTTCTTTATAAATGAGACCAAGCGAGAAGTTTCTACTTTTATCTTCTTTCCTTTTGGTGAGGTCCATAGTAAACTTCTAGTTAATATTCCTTCATTCATATGTAAGGTCCTAGAATAATCTTCTACCACCCCCTGCTGCATAGTGAATTCTTCGTCATCTAGGAACACATGCATTTCCTTCAAATTTGGAAGATTTAATAATGACTGACTATGTAGCGGAAAACCAAAACTTGCTTCTCCATATCTAATATCTTCACTCTCATAAAATCCATTAATAAAGTTACCTTCAAGTCCTGTATCTATATCAAAATCATATGCTTCTTCAAAGGTTCCTCTTGTTCCAATGTAACCATTCGATAAAGCAAAGGTTGTTTCGTTCCTATAATTATTTTCCCTCTGGAATGCTGTCTCTGTAATAGTCCATGCTTCCACAGGATAGATTGGCTGTTTATTCGTATTCATAGATTTAACTCCTTTATAATTCGTTGAATATGGCAATTACCTACTTCTCGAACTCTTCAAGTGCGAAGTTTGAGTACATATTTAATTTTGCTAATGCATCTTCTGTTCCCACTAGAACCACATCATTGTGCATCTGTAAAATCGATGCTGGTACTTTGGGCGTTACCGGCCCCTCAAACGCTTCTTTTACAATATCCGCTTTGTCCGCTCCACTCACTACAATCAGGATCTTCTTTGCTTGCATAATTGTCTTAACTCCCATTGTATATGCATAAGATGGTACTTCTTCCATGCTATTAAACAACCGTTTGTTTGCCTGAATGGTACTATCTTGCAACTTTACACAATGTGTCCCTTTTTCAAAAGCCTCACTTGGTTCATTAAAACCAATATGACCATTATGACCAAGGCCTAACAGTTGTAGATCAACACCACCAGTACTTGCAATAACCTGATTATAACGTTCACATTCCTCTTCTGCATTCTCTGCCATACCATTTGGTAAATTAATGTTGTTGGCATCAATATTAATGTGTTTGAATAAATGTTCTTTCATAAAATAATAATAGCTTTGATTGTTATTCCTATCTAATCCTTTGTATTCATCCAGGTTTACTGTTGTTACTTTTCTAAAGTCTAAGTCTCCCTTTTTGTACCACTCAACTAACTGTTCATAAGTTCCTATAGGTGATGAGCCTGTCGCCAATCCAAGTACACAGTTAGGTTTTATAATTATTTGTGCAGAAAGTATATTAGCGGCTTTTCTACTCATCTCTTTATAGTCTTTTGCTTTATAGATTATCATTACGTATTATCCTTTCAATATCTCAGTTTCCAAAATATCTCTTCCTCTTTGATAAATGCCATTAGAAATTCATATGCATTTGGTTCTAGTGCCGTTTCATAGCAAATCAATGACTGATATTTTAAATTGTCATCTAGTCTTTCACTCACCATACACTCTGGCACAGGAAAACTAATTCTTTCTTCCCACTTAAGAGAAGTTGCGATTTCGAAATTATCAGGACAATCATATCTTTTTGTATCTCTTCTAGGCCACACTTCATCTCCTGCATTGGAATGAACAATCCCAGTATATAGATTTACTTCATAATCACTTGTATCTTTTAATTCTCCTAATATCTCAACTATGAATTTGTATAGAGCAGCATGATCCCCATGCACATCAAATTCTGAAGTCGTAAAGATATTCCTTGGCCTTACTGTTTCTATAATATCTTTCAAATCATTTTTTACAGATGTTCTAGAGTAAGGAGCATGCTTACCAGTTTTTTGCATATGATATTCATACTTTCCTTCCAACCCATAAGTTTCATGAGTGCAGAATGATTGATATATTTTATCTGCATCCTTTTCTTCGTACAAATGCATCAAAAAACTATCTTCTATCGGCATTCCAGTGTCTGCATAACCTAATATCGTAAGTTGATTAGACTTTAGCCCCAACATATTCGTACCCTGAACTGTTTCTTCTAATCTCTTTCTTCCTATCGTAAAATCTGTACATCCATAATCTCCATTCGTCACCATAACTACATGGATAGGAATTTGTTTTTCTATTGCTGTATTAATGATACCTGCTGTCATTAATATCTCATCATCCTGATGTGGCACAATAATCATAATACTTCCAAAATCGTGATTTATATTTTCTACTGTCATTATATTCTAACCTTTCACTGCACCTGCTGCTACTCCTGCAATAATGTATTTCTGCATAAATATATAGAAAATCATAAGTGGCGCTACTCCAAGCATCAACATTGGAAATAATGCTGTCCAGTCAGTTGCAAACTGTCCAATATTTCTAGACACTTCCTGCAAAATAACATCGTTTTCTCTGCTTTGTAAGAATAATAGTGGCGTCATGAATTCATTCCATACATTCAAAGTAACGACAATAACAACTGTAGAAATAATTGGTTTTAAGATTGGTAGTACTACAATAAAAAATCTTTTTACTATAGGACAACCATCAATAGCAGCCGCTTCTTCAAGTTCTTTTGGTACTGTTGCTTCCACAAATTCTTTGAATAGAAATACTGCCTGTGGCGTATTAATAGCTACATTAACTAGAATAACTGCAAAAACTGTGTTCATTAAGTTAAAGCCTTTAACTATCTTATACAAACTAACGATGTTCATCTGGAAAGGAACAATTAACCCAGCTAGAAAGAATAAAAACACTCTTGTTCCTGTCTTTGTCTTTGTTCTTGCCAGAGCATATCCTGCCATAGAACCAAAGATTACTATAAATATTACCGCTACTACTGTTATAAATAATGTATTTCCAAACGCTCTAGGGAACTGCATATTAACCCATGCTGATACATAATTACTAAATTGAAGGGTTTTAGGTAATGCAAGAGGACTATTTGTTGCTTCAGCTGGATTCTTTAATGTTGTGACTATCAAATAGTAAATAGGTATAAACCAAATAACAGCAATGATAACCATGATAATTTCTGTAATAATTAGATTTCTTTTTGATTTTGTTATATGTTTTGCATTCATCATTGTATTGAGTCACTCCATTTCCCCATAATCTTTGTCACAATAGCACTTATTACCAAAACAATAATAAAGAAACATACTCCAAATGCGGAGCCAGTACTATAAAATCCATCTGAAATACCCTTTTTCATCATTACTGTCATTACTGTCTGAGTAGCATTACCTGGTCCACCAGACGTCATAGAATAGATAATGTCAAATACTTTCATTCCACCAATCAAACCAGTTACCACGATTATTTTTACAGAAGGGCACATTAACGGAAGCGTTACATACAAGAACTTTTTAAGACCTGTTGCCCCATCAATATCAGCTGCCTCATATAAGTCTGGTGATATACTCTGTAGATTTGCTAAGTAAATTACCATTGCCCAGCCAGTCCATTGCCAAACCTGCGTAAGGATTACAGAAAATAGCGCTTTATTTGCTGTAAAGAAGTTAATTGTATCCATACCAAATTGATGTAATAGATTATTAATTAAACCATAATCAGAAGAGGACATAATAAAGTTCCATAAATACCCGATAATTAAGGAACTGAACACCGCTGGAAAGAAGAATACCGCTCTAAGCAAATTACGAGATTTGAGTTTTTTATTCAATAAAACCGCTAAAGGCAATGCTAATAAGGATTGTAATGACGTCAACAAAAGTGCATAAATTACCGAGTTTTTTATTGCTGTCAACATCAGTGGTGTTTCAAAAACTTTTTTGTAATTCTTTAATCCTACGAAATGTAGATTAACTGGATTCATATCCGTGTAATCTGTAAAGCTATAAAAAATTGTATAGAGAAATGGTATTATACTAAATATCAGGTATATCACTAATGCTGGCAAAATAAATAGTAGAAAATATTTTCCTAGTGAATCAGCCTGTAATTTTCTTCTTTTGATCATCTTTACCTCCCGTACTATAAAAGTGCCTTAAATGCCAACCCGACACTTAAGGCACCGAAACATTTCTTTTTATTTTTCTAATAATTCTTGTACAGCAGCATCAACATTTTTAAGTGTTGTATCAAGATCCTGAACTCCTAATAAATAAGCTTGTAATTCAGTACCATATGTTTCGTGTGCTCCTGCCGCTATGCCCCATTCATTCCATGGACAATATACGTTTCCAGCTGCAAGTGTTTTAGAAACACCTGTATATTCTTCTGGTAAATCAAAGGTTGCTCCATCAAGATAAGAAGAACCACCTTGGTTGTTTTCCCATAATGCCTTCTGTCCGTCTACTGTAGAAAGAGCTTCCAATACTTTCATAGCTGCATCCTTATTCTTAGAGTTCTCATTAACAGCAAATCCGCAACCAGGACCACCAATTAACCAACCATCACTAGCCTGTGTACCGTAAAATGGCATCATATCTATTTGTAACTCCGGATTCTTTGATTGAATTGTTTCCAAATCCCAAGGACCAGAACAAAACATTGCTGCTTCACCAGTTGCAAATTGTTCCAAAGCCTGATCATGATCAATACCTGTCATATCTGATGTGTAGATTCCCTCAGTAATCATTTCTTCCCATTTTTCAAGATATGTGTTCCATGTACCTTCAAGTGTAATATCACCTTCTCTGTACTTTTCTCCAAAACCGCTTCCAGCGTCTGTAGATAGATATTCAGCTGTTACAAATGCCATAGAGTTCTTTAACATTGGCTCCCAAGATTTTAATCCTGCTGCCAATGGAGTAATTCCAAGTTCTTTGAACTGTTTACAAACAGCAATATATTCATCAAATGTTGTAGGTAATGTAATATTGTTTTCTTCAAATAATGCTTTGTTATAATAAATTCCTTCAAACCAACTAATTCCTGGTAATGCATATGAACTTCCGTCATAACTATATACACTTGTTCCTGCATCAGAGTATTTTGCTGCTAACTCATCCACTTTAGCAAGATATCCAAGTTTTGCATGTTTCAAAGAAGAAGCAGGGGATTCACAGATAATGTCTGGGCCTTCACCAGCTGATAACTGTGTGTCAACAATTGTGTCATAGTTTGCATTGTCGATGAACTGATATTCAATCTCCACATCTGGTACTTCAGCTGCCAAATAGTCTAATAAAGCCTGAACAGTATCTTCGCTGTTCCAATAGGTCATTCTAATAGTTGTTTTTTCACTACCTGATGTGTTTGTAGAAACACTATTTGATTTTTTCCCACAACCTGAAACCATAGCCGCAACCATAGTTGCGCATAGCAATACACTAATAATTTTCTTTTTCACTTAAATTCCTCCTCAATAAATGTTATGTTCTTATTTTACTTGGTACAGGCTGAATAAGAAATTGTACAATTTTTAGAAAAGTAACACATTTTTAAGGGATTAAAAAAAGATACTATTAATACCACTTAAGTAGTATGATAGTATCTTTTCTGTGTTATTTATATTTTATTAGGTATGTTTTTTCTGATTTTCACTGTAAAACAAATCATTCCATTATTAGTTATACTGCTAAAAACACCACACTCTATATCATAATAAATCCGAATTCTTTCCCTAATATTGTAAATTCCATATCCTTTATTCGGTGTATTTAGAATTGTATGAATTTGCTCCTTATCCATTGCAGGTCCATTATTATATATATTGAATATAAGAAAGTCATTAGAGATTTCATACTGGACTTTGATCTGTCCTCTTACATCATCATGACAAATATCCACACCATGACAAATCGCATTCTCTACTATTGGTTGCAATAAAAAGTTCGGCATCTCATTCTCTAATCCCTCTTTCGCAAGGTCATATTCCACATCGAAACTGTCATCGTGTGTTCTTCTTTGTAATTCTAGATAGGATGTTATATTATCTAATTCATTCTTAACAGTAGTAATTTGATTGCCACCATTTAATGTAGTCCGGTAAAACTTTGCAAGCAAGCCGGTTATTTCACTAATCTCATCCTGTTCAGCTCTGATCGCCTTCCATTTGATACTAGATAAGCAATTATATAGAAAATGTGGATTTATCATTGCCTGTAGTGCCCTTAACTCCGACGCTCGCTTTTCTAAGCCAATCTGATAAACCTGATTAACCATATCTTTTAGTTTTCCACTCATACTACTTAAGCTATTAGCCACCACACCAATTTCATCTGAGGAATGTGTATCAATCTTAAAATTGAAGTCCCCATCTGCAACTCTTTCAGCATACACTTTCAATTCCAGTATTCGTCTACTCAAGATTTTGGATATTACACTGATTAGAATGAAGATGAGACTCAAACATAATCCCACTATCAATAACGTAGTCCCTAGAATACTATATAGTTGTCCCGAAATCCCTTGTTTATCCACATAATAATATACTCGCCAACCATTATCTAATTCGTCTGTACTCTTTAACACATATTCATTTGTTTCTTCGTTGTCTATAATCGAGCCGTCTAATATTTTCTTCACAATTAATGACTCCAGCTCCTCATTCTCTAGCGCTTTATTATCAATAATTTGATTTTTGTCATCAAGTACTAAAACACCATTATTCAGATATTCTGATTGGTGAAGTGGCGTTAGCAATTTACGTGGATATACCTCTAGCTTCATAACACCTATAGATTCAGATGAAGATTTTGTATCTAACAGTGTTCTTGTTGCAAATATCTTCCCATCTTCAAATGTCCATTGCGTCTTAAAATTTGATTCATGATAAGGATACCAAGCTTCATTCTCACATTCACGTATTGGTTTCAAAAAGCTACCAATGGAATCTTCAATATATGGAGAATACACTTCAATGCCTTTTAGACTATTATCACTGGTAATAAAGTACCAAAAAGTTGGCTCAACTGAATTATTCATTAACTGCGCAATCTCACTAGCACTATTATTCTCATTACTAAGAGAGTTTCTGAATTCACTATTATAAGACAGGTATTTGATATTGTCATTTTCTCTTTGTATATTACTTGAGAGATTGTATTCGATGGAGCTAAGATTATTTTCTATTATCCTATAGGTTTGTTCCATTAAGTTTTTGCGTGCGATGTGATAGGAATATGTACCCAATATTATGATTGGAAGTGAAATCAATATTAAATAACTTATTACAAGTTTTTTTCTTATTGAAGCATCTCGGTAATACCAAACAAGTAATTTCTTCATAAGATTACCTCTCTCTGAACTGCTTTGGTGTAATACCATAATAGTTTTTAAATAATCTGTTAAAATACGATTGATTATCATAGCCACATTCACGGGCAACTTCAACGATCTTTAAGTTTCCTTCTTCTAGTAAGATTTTTGCCTTTGCCATCTTTATATCTGTTATATACTTAATTAGTGTCTTACCAGTTTCTTTCTTGAATATGTAACTAACATAAGCAGGTGCTAGGTTTACAGAATCTGCTATATAATTCAAACTAATATCATGCCTATATTCTTTCTCCACTAAGTTTATGATTTTTTGTACGATTCTAGAGTTATCTACATTCTCTAATAGTACTGTATTAAGCATCTTATCCAAAACTACAGGGAGCTCTTCAATAATTTTCCTTGCATTCTTCAATTGAAATATTTTATCAATAGATTTAATAACTTCTTCTTGTCTCATATTAGGATTCTTCTCATATAATGCATAAATAATTGAGTAAAACATATTCTGAATATAGATTTTGCTAATTACATTATTGCTGATAATTGCATCTACTAATTGATTTCCAAACTGTCTTATTAAGTCCGAATTGTTCAGTTCTATAGCCGTTAGCAATTGTTTCTTTACAACCTCTACATCTAATACATAATGTTCATTAACATTACCACTATCCGTCCAGATAATAAGATCCGCAAATCCAAAGATATCATTTCGAATCGTATTAATTATGTGTAGCTCTTCCTTGAAATCAGTTATATTATCTTGTGGTTGTCCCACTATAATATACAATTCATTCTTCGTAAACTGTTTGATATCTCTCATAATCTTTGTGAGCTGCCCCTCTAGATAATCCTTTTTCATTATGTCAGAATTCCTAATTAAGAGAAAAGATTCATTTAAAAATAGATTAATATATTCTATATCGTTGCCTAGATACATCGTAATTATCTTCAAGAAATATTCCTCATTAGCTTCATAATAGTTATCCAAAAACTCAATATTAATCATACATAACTTCGACTTATTGCTTGGGAATAAGTATTCTTCAGCAGTTTTCTCCTCACCTTTTGGAATTTCTGAGCTGGTAAAGATTCTATATAATAAATTCTTCTTTCTACTGTCACTTTCGATTTTTTGTTTCTCTCCTGCCTCCTTTTCTGCCTTAATAGAACTAATAACACTTGTCATGACTTTTTGAAACTCTTCTAGTTCAATTGGCTTTAATAGATAACTGACCGCATTCGCTTCTAATGCTCTTTTGGCATAGTCAAACTCTCCATAAGCGCTAAAGATAATTATTTTTATACTCGGATTATACTCATGCACTGCCTTTGCCAAGTCAAGCCCATCAAGGAAAGGCATTTTAATGTCAGTAAACAAAATATCAATCGAATGTGTTTGTACATATTCTAGCGCCTTCTGCCCATTCGCCACTTCTGTAATCTCCAATGGATATTCATACTTTTGAATCAAATAAGTAATTCCTTCTCGTTCTTCTCTTTCATCATCAACCAATAAAATTTTCATCATGTGTCCACCTCAATACCAATTTACTAAAGACAGTATATCCCACTTTTGATTCATGTGCAATTATTCTTGTTTTTTCTTCATAATATTCAAAAAGACCCAATAGCAAAACTCCGTTAATAAGAATAGCCCCACGCTAATGCGCAGGGCTTTCTTATTAACGGAGACGGCGGGATTCGAACCCGCGTACCCCGAAGGGCTACCGCATTTCGAGTGCGGCTCGTTATGACCTCTTCGATACGTCTCCCTTTGAACTATATTTTACAATTAGTAGTTCCACTCCTATTTTATCAATCAATCTACCTGTTTTAATCATTTCTTCTATATCTGTACAGTATGTTACGGCTTCTTTTAATATCTCTATGGTGAAGTTGTTTGTCTGTGTCAGATACTTGTTTACAGCAAAAGGTGGAACACCAGCTTTTTGGCCCATCGCAGTACTTGCCATACCTAGGCGTTTCATCTCTTTGATTTGTAAGAGGATGTTAAAGTGCCTTGTTATTAAGAATAATATTGACATCGGTTTTTCTTTTAATGACAACAAATCATAGTATAAGGCAAGTGCTTGTTCCTGACGTTTACTTGCGATTGCATCAATCATCTGAAAGATTTTATTCTCTAACTGTGTTGTACAAACGGCGTCGATATCCACTTCTGTTATAACGTCACGTTCCATTGCATAGCACACAAGCTTCTCGATCTCTGTTTGTAGATTCTCCATATCGGACCCCGTCTTGTTTAGGAGATACATCAATGTTCTCTCAGTAATCTTCTTATTATCTTTTGATAATAAGGAAGCAACCCATAATTTTAAGTTTGCTTCATCCATACCATTCATCTCTGAGATTCGCCCAACATCTTTTACTGCTTTATACATACGATTTCGCTTGTCTACTTCTTCTTCCACAAAGATAAAATGTGTTGTTTCCGGTATATTTTTCATATAGTCTGCTAGATCACTGGCATTTTTAAAGAATCCACTGTTCTCGATAACAACGACACGTCGATCCGCAAAGAAAGGCAATGTATTCGCAATGCCAATTACTTCTGGCACATCAATACCCTTTCCATCAAAATGAGAGTAATTCATGGATTCACCCTCGCCGACCATAGCTGCTTTTAATTTATTCTTATACAGATTCTTTAAGTATATCTCGCTACCATGTATCAAATAGGCTGGCTTGAATTGATTCAATTTTATATCTTCTTTAATAAACTTCATTTATCTAAACTCCTGTGGTTTATTTCATATCTTTATTATTTTGTTCTTAATATCTTAAAGCTTAACATATAAACTATCTTCTCATAGTGATTGCTTTCATAATACTTCGCATATTCCTAGCTATCTTATATTTTATCCACAAACTTATCATTTTACAAGAACTTTAGTCACGTTTCTTATCCACGGTCCAGATCATTGGAACTTCTACCAATAACATGACACTCCAGCCGATTGCACAGGCAAAAGCGATACCAAGTATTCCGAATCTTGGTGCGAGTATCCATGTAAATATAACTCTTAGAGAAGTCTGTATTAGAGTTCCAAGGAATGTGATTTTCATCTTGCCCATTCCACGAAAATACCCTTGTACACCATTCGTGAAAGCAGGAAATATATAAAAGAATGCCATAACTAAAAGATATTGACTACCGATTTCTATTATCTTTGCTGAACTCTTTCCATCAACAAACAACGAGACAAAGAAAGTTCTACACAGTATAGTAACGAGACAAATCCCTATCCAATATAAGAATTCCATTCGTAAGCCTGTCAGGAAGCCTTTTTTTATTCGCTCTTTTTGATCCGCACCTCTATTTTGTGCCACGAAAGTTGTGATACCATGTGAGATACTTTGTTCTGGTGTACATGCGAAGTCATCAATCTTAGTCACAGAATTAAAGGCAGCAATCGTATCAATACCAAGGGAGTTAACTGAGCCTTGAATTAAGAGTTTACCTAAAGGTTGGCAAGATTGTTGAAGTGCTGTCACTGAACCATATTGTAACGTTCGTTTTAATAGCCCTGCATCTATTCTGAATTCTCCTTGTTTAATCTGAAGTATCGGAATCTTACGGTACACATAGATGATTGATAAGATTGCAGACGCTGCTTCAGCAATGACTGTAGTTGTAGCAGAACATACGATTCCAAATCCTAGAAACCCAATAAAAATCACATCAAGTATACCGTTAAGGATAGCAGAAAACATTAGGAATTTTAAAGGCGTTTTAGAGTCACCTACACTTTTCAGCGCAGAGGCTAACGCATTATAAAAGTATGTAAATGGTGCTCCTAAAAAGGTTATTCGTAGATAAGTCGTTGCCATCGGTAATAAATCTTCTGGTACATTTAACAAACGTAATAATGGACCTGAAAATATAATACCGATAATCATCAAAGCAACAGAAAAATATAATCCAAATAGAACTGCCGTAGACATCTCTTTCTTTAATTTAGCATAATCCTTAGCTCCAAAGAATTCACTCATTAAAACACCTGCACCCATACAGATTCCAGATATCCCAAGAATGACCATATTCATCACTGGATTAGCTATTCCTATGGAGGCCAACGCTTCTTTGCCAATAAATCTACCTGCAATGATAGAATCAACTGCATTGTATGTTAACTGAAATATATTTCCTAAAATCAATGGAATCGCATATCTAATAAGATGACCCCCTATATTTCCTTTGGTCATATCGGTTGTTTTAGATACCTTCTTATTTTCCTCTTTGCCATCAAAAGAATTTTTCTTGTACTCCATATTCTTTTGTTCTTTGTTCTTCGTTTTCTCTATCATCGTTTTCCTCACGTACAATTATTGTATATCTTATTCTATTGTACCACACCCTACTATAAATCGTTGATTTTTTGGTTTTCTTTTACCGCAACTTGAACTCTCCTAAATATACTCTATTCCCACATCCTTTCCCCATCTGTCCTAATAGTAATTGCACCATCCTTCACTGTCCATCTATATGTAATCTGATTTTCTTTAAGTCGATCTAACAACTCCTTATGTGGATGCCCATATCTGTTTCCATATCCACTTGAGATCCATGCAATTCGTGCACCATAATATTCTAGGAACTCATCTGATGTGGAGTATTTAGAGCCATGGTGAGCAATCTTAATAATGTCATAGCGTCTTTTACCTACTGTAAGCTGACTCTTTGTTGTACCCTCCTCCGATGTCTGATTACTGTTTTGATTATCACCAGCTAGTAATTCCTCCTTAGCAAGATTTATTAATTCATTCTCACCACCACTCTCCAAATCTCCCAACAATAATGCATCAAAATTACGATAAGTAAGTTCTAATACTATAGAGGTATCATTCTTAGAATCTGTATTATATTCTGCATACGGGTGTAGACAAGTAAGGGTTAGTTCCCCTTCTGTTATAGTATCGCCTCTACCAAAATAATGTAGAGTAATTCCTTTCCTCCCTGCTAATTCTTCTATCTTCTTGTAAGTTTCATCTATGAAACTAGTATCTGATAATATTAGATTCTGAATTCCTACTTGTCCATCATAGAAGGCTAGGGAGTTTAGTGATGATAATCTTGTTTGCCCTCTATTTCTTCCCCCTATTCCCGCGGCATCTGGCATCCCCTCCATAAGCTCCATGACTCCATTGATATGATCCGCATCCATATGTGTTAACACTGCGTAATCAATGATTCTAACTCCTTGAGCTTTTAGAAATGGTTCAATTCTGTATTGACCAATTGCCTTTACATCAGAACTTCCCCCATCGATAAGAATCGATACCCCTTTGGGCGTCTTAATATAGATACTATCTCCCTGAGATATATCTAACATCGTCATGGTTAAATTAGTACTTGGTAGCCGGATCAATAGAACCCATAGGAAAGCTATTATGTATATCATCTTCTTATGTTTCGTTTTTATAGCCAATTGTATAATTCCAATTACTACAACATAATATATTACTATTTGCGCTATACTTGGTTTTCCTGTTAATACTAGATGGAACGGCAAATTGGAAAACATATCACATAACATCTCATAAAGTTTCAGTATGAAGGTAATTCCAAATCCAAATATCTTAGCCAAATCAATCCACCACAGTCCTATAAGTCCAGCTACAACTCCAAGTGTCATCAAGACAGAAGTAAGCGGAATTACGAATAGATTTAGTATCATACTGTAGATTGGTATCTCACAAAAGGTACTAGCTAGAATTGGCGCTGTTATAGCACTAATGATCATACTAGATTGTAGTGCCTTTCCACGACTTGATTCTCGTAATTTATATTTCTTATATAGCCATTCGTCAAGGGACAAAAGCAATTCATCAAGCTTTTGTTGTAGGTTCTTGCTTGTGTATTCTTTGTTATGAGATTTATTGTTTTGAGATACATCGTTTTGAGATACATTGCTTTGAGCCTTATTGATAATAGTCTTTTTCTTTACTAGCTTTCTAATATGTTTTATTAATTCTAATAATTTTTCGAAAAAAATTTGTTCTATATGTAGCTTACCCTGTGATTTGTCCTGTTTTTCTTTGTAGTGTTTTCCTTTAGCATGCATTTCCTTAACATTCTCTTCCTTAACATGCTTTTCCTTACCGTAACTTTCTTTATCTCGTTTCTCTTTTTCATATTCTTGTGTTTTCTCTTTCTTGTCCTCCTCTTTTATCTTCCCATATATCTCACCAAATACTGCTAATACACATACCGCTAGGAAGGAAAGTTGGAAACCTGTGTTGTATAACTGCATGGGATTTTGAAGCAATATAATACAAGAACTTACAGATATGGCGGATAGCATATCATACGTACGACCAATAACGATTGCAAATAAGGATACCAGTAGCATCACTACTGCTCGATTGGTTGATACACTAAAATCCGTCATTTGTCCGTAACTAAACACCACAATTGAGACAATTCCTGCATTCAGATATATTGGGCATCCCATCTTCTTTAAAATTTTATATAGAAATAAACCTAAGAAGCTAATATGTAAGCCTGATATGGATAAGATATGTGATATTCCATTTCTCTGATATAAATTCTTAATATCCGTATCCAGTGCTTGTTTTTCACCAAGAAACATAGCCTGCATTACCCCAGCCTCTTCACTAGGAAGGATACGCTTATATACCTTTGATACCTTTGCACGCAAGAAAGATAGAGCCATCTGATACCAAGAATAGGAATCCCTGGTGCATTCCATAGTTTCAGCAAACATCTGATAGCGAATATCTTCTGACATATAGTAGGCGTAGGAATTAAACTGTCCTTCATTGGTGGCTTTCATAATTTGCGATACCGTACCTGTACATAAAACAGTGTTACCTACTCTAAACCTCGAATTTTTCTCGCCATATGCAATTATTTTTTGTTTAACCTGAATTTGAATATCCGGATTCGGATAGAGTATAACTTTATCTAGATAATAAGATGTGCTATTTTCTTTTTCTGTAATGCGTACAATCTCACCCTCGACGCTTGCATCGCAATTTCTTTCACAATAGGCATCAAATGCTGTTGGTGCTATTATAGCACTCATTCTTCCATAACCAATTAAGATTATGATTGGTAGTAATAATATGAATCGATCTTCCTTGTTAATTCTTTTCTTTCTAATTGATTGTGACACTAATTGAATTACTTTTTTAATAATATTGTTAGATGGTAAATCCCTTTTTTCGTCCATGATATTATTACTAATAAAGTTAATATCACTAATAAAATTAATTGTTTTAGAATCTTTAGTTATACTGTTATTCTCTTTGGGATTAGATCCATCGATAGAATATCGATAATATAGAATACATAGACTTATAATTAGAAAGAATAGAATACCGCCTACTATAATCCATGATAAGGAATACAATAGGCAGCCTAGTATATAGGAAAGAGCAATCCATAGAAGTGGCCTCTTGATCAACTATAAACCTCCTATTATTGGGTTGTTTCAACAACATCTAGGTTACGCTCAAACATTCCATCAAACTTTGTGCTTTCCCCATATATCTTACGAAGCTCTCCATTAATTTTAAATTGTACTTTATTAATTGTTGGCATTTCAACCAATGAATTTACTACAGAATAGATTGCTACTTCATCTGTAATTCCATCAATTTTGTCTAGGAATTTCTCGTTAAAGTCCACGTAACAGATTCCTTCTTTTACTGTGGCTTTCACAAGTTTTGTTCCAGATGGAATGGTAGGATACTTGGTATCACTTAATGGACCTGCAATAAGCTGTTCTATAATTAACTGTTCCATTGGAATTGTTCCATTGTAGCTAACGATTATATTGGATTCTACTAGTTTTTTACCAGATTCGTTGGCAAAGAATAAGGATATCTTTGCATTCTGCTTATACTTCGTCTCTCCACCGGTATTATCTATGAAATTTTCCGCAGTCATCATTCCAATTGGTTTTTCATTCTTATCACGCAGTGGTTGTCCTGCTACATAGAACTCAACATACTCAATTTCTTCAATTTGACAGAAATTCTTAACGATGGCTGCTCTTGTTAAAACTTCAGCAATCCCTTCTAATTCGTAATAACTAGTTTCAAAGTTAAGTATTAATTGACCACTACCATTATACGTGTAATCCTTAAGTACAACAGTATCTGGTTTTGCTTTACGATACGTATAATTCCTTGGGTCTTTATTAAGTGCCTCTACAAACTCTGCTATGAGTTCTTCCGTATCAGTTGCTACTGGCTGATAATTTTCTCGAACAACTTTCGTTTCTTCCTTATCAATATAATATAGATAATACTCAGATTCCTTTACATGTCCTACCTTCTTCGATCCACATGCTACTAGTATCCCCATGCAAGCTAAGACGAGTACAGCTAGAAGATGACGTTTATTCATATATGCCTCCCCCTTACGCTATATAACTAAGAGGTATACGAACGGTAAATGTTGTACCCTCATTTACTTTACTATAAACTTTGATTGCTCCTCTATGCATAAGAATCGCATTTCTTGTGATAGACAATCCTAAACCAGTACCACCTGTTTCTCTTGATCTCGCCTTATCTACACGGTAGAATCGTTCGAATATAAAATCTTGTGCATCTTCCGGTATACCAACACCCGAGTCAGATACCTTGATATAGAAGAATTTATGATCCGCATTCAACGATACTCTAACCCAACCTTCATCAACATTATATTTAATTGCATTTTCAATAAGATTTGAGATTGCTAAGGATAATTTCACTTCATCAACCTCTGCAATAACAGGACGATAACTCTCTAAGACAACTTCAATGTTTCTCTTTGCTGCAATCGGACGTAATCGTTTCATCAATTGTTCTAATAATTCATTAATATTTATACTTGCTATATTCATCTCACTGGCAGTTTTATCAAGCTTAACCAGTGATAATAAATCGTTTATAATCTTATTCTCTCTCTCTATTTCATCTGTAATATCCACCATGAATTCACGATACATCTCAATTGGTGCATCTTCTTGCATAACAAGGGACTCCGCCAATACCTTGATTGATGTAATTGGTGTCTTTAATTCATGGGATACATTAGATACGAATTCTTGTCTAGATTTTTCTAACTTCTGCATCCTTACGATCATATGATTAAAAGATTCCGATATGTTTTTCATCTCGGTAAAACCAGACACTGTTAATTTTTCATCTAGATACCCTTCCGTCAGACGATCAATGGAACTTGTAAATTTTTTAAATGGTTTCGTTACATAGAAGGAGTACAAGATAGCTAACATAATTACAGCAATTACAATTGCGATACACAGAACCCATGCTTTGCTTTCAACAATATTTTTAATATTTATGATACTCTTCGTTGAGAAACTCATAACGATAACGCCGATTACTTCTTTCGTCTCTAGATGAGCTATTGGTAGGGTAATCTCCACAAACTGTTGGTCCGAATCAATATAAGTACTATTCGTACCACGAAAACATTTAATTACTTCCTCAGATACAATTGTCTTGCCTTCTTCAAGACCATACGTATCCTTGACTATATGCAGACCACTATCAACGACAACTATACGACCATCATAGATCTCTGCCAATTGATCAATCTCTGTATTAACTTCCTTAGAATTAGGACTACTAAAATATCCTGTTGATACAAGTAGATTTGCTATCATATTACCATGGTACTTAAGCTCTGATATTCTCTGGTTATGAGCTTGCTCATTGTACGTTGAGATAATAACCATAGCAAAGATTATCATAGGTATACTACCGACAAGGATAAGCACAGCTAATAGCTGTGCTTTCATACTTCCTAAAAATTTGTTCGATTTAACCTTGGAAAAAATAACCAACACCCCATTTTGTATGTATATATTTAGGTTCACTTGGATTATCTTCTATTTTTTCTCGAAGTCTACGAATGTGAACATCTACCGTTCTCGCGTCGCCTGGATAATCATATCCCCATACCGTGTTAAGAAGGTTCTCACGGCTATATACTTTATTTGGATTAAAGATAAGAAGTTCTAATAGATCAAATTCTTTTGCTGTAAGATTTACTTCCTTACCTCGAATATAAACACGTCTGCTTTCACAGTCAATCTTGAGTTCTCCAAAAGTTGCAATCTTTTCTGTTTCATGACTTGCTTCTTTCTTTGAACTTCTTCTCATAATTGCTTTAATTCTAGCCTTAACTTCTAATATATTAAAAGGCTTTGTTATATAATCATCTGCTCCATACTCAAGCCCAAGAATTTTATCCATATCATCACCTTTTGCCGTTAGCATAATAATAGGCATATCAGAAAACTCACGGATTTGCTGACACACTTCAAAACCTGTTAGCTTTGGTAACATCACATCTAATAGAATGACATCATATTCTTTGTGCTTTGCCATCGTAAGTCCTTCTTCTCCATCATAAGCACAATCCACATCCATTCCATCTTGCTCTAAACTAAATCGTATACCTTTCACGATTAATTTTTCATCATCCACTACCAATACTTTCTTGCTCACACCAATCACCTCAATCTGTTGTTATTAAATCGCAGATTTTATTATAGACTCCATCTTTGATTCCTGAAATATTCTTAATCTCTCCAATAGTCGCAAACCTTCCATGCTCTTCTCTGTAAACAATGATCATGTCAGCTTTCGCCTCTCCTATACCAGGTAGAGTCATTAATTCTTCCTTCGTTGCCTGATTAATATTAACCAGTCCTTTATTCTCTAAGTGACTATCGTTACTAGTCTCTTGTTGTACCTCTTTCGGCGATTCTTTTGCTTCCTCTTGACTAGGCACATACACTTGTTGTTCATCTTCTACTTTCTGTGCCTGGTTAATGAAATCTCCTGCTGCATCTTTTGCTAATCCCCCAGCTGCATTGATTGCATCGCTAACTCTTGCTCCCTTGGCAAGTGTATAGACACCAGGTTTTTTAACTTGTCCACATACATGAACCGCAATACTTTCTTCTTCCACAGAAGTTTTAACTTCCTCTGGATTCCCTACATCCAAAGAAGTCCCCTGCATACTGTCTGTTCCTTCGATGTCATTTGTTTTTACTACTCTCTCTTCACTGTCATCTGATAATGATATACCAGTAGATTTGCTATTATAACTTAGTAGATAGCAAACCAAGCAAACTAATCCAATAAGACCAATCGCAATACATACTTTTACGATTTTCTTATTGTTCATATCGTTTCCTTTCTTATGACTTATGGTCTTACACTTCGTAAGATCCCTCGTTAACTTATAAAAAACAGCTTCACTGCTTCTCATAAGTTATATTTTAACTAATAAAAACAGGTATTACAATAGGCATTTCAACTAATTTCGTTTTATAATTCTTAAGTTTTTTTTACTTTTTCTAAATTATTGATTTTACTGCTTTTTTCTATATATATTTACTCCCACTTGAAAGTAATAATACCGGCAATACATAATGCTATACCAATTAATTTACGGAATTGAAATGGCACTTTCTCAACTTCAAATACCCCCATTAATTCTATGATATAAGACATAATTAATTGGGCCACTACTATAAGCATTGCTGCTTTTGCAGGTCCTAAACTTCCAACACTCTTTATAACAGTAAATGTAATGAACGCACCTATTGCACCACCTAATAGCATATACTTGTGATCAATATGGAATAATGCTTGGAAATTACTTTCTCTACCTGTAACAAACCAAGCAATTAAACAGACAATTAAAGCTGTGAACTGAACAAAACTACTTGAAACCCAAATACTTGTTTCTTTCGTTACTCCTGTATTAAAGATTCCTTGAACACTCATTAATATACCCGATATAATCGCTATTAAAAAACCCCACATAAACCTCAATCCTTTCAACAATCGATATTGGAAATCTACCATCACTTTTCTTTATTCTTTCCATACTATAATAAAATATGCATCTTTCATAAGGAACCATTGAAGAAAATATCCATACACTAATCTATAATAGTTTTAAGGAGCCGGTGATTTATGGGACAAAATTGTGAAAGAACTTTAACACCTGATGAGATTATCTGGGTGCTTGATCGTACAAACATATGTCGCCTTGGTGTTGCCGAAGATAATCAACCATTCGTATTACCAATGTTTTATACCTACTGTGCAAATCCCGATCATATTACCTTTCGATTACTAAGTAGAACCAATGGGCTTAAGATGCGTTGCATATCCGTAAACGGACTGGTATGTATCGAAGTAGATGTTCCTGTTAATGGTGGTTTTGCTAGCGTTATTGGCTTCGGTAATGCGGTTATCAGATGTATTGGTGTCGATGATTGTTACAATAGACGTGATGAAATTGAGGTGTGCGTATTCGATATTTCGGGACGTTTTTATCCATCTTGTACATAGATTTGCATTATAATCTATGTACAAGATGAGACTGACTCCCCCCCTATGAATCTTTCAAAAACTAAATTACAGAAAGACAATCTTAAAAGGAATCGTAGAAATAGAGTAATCTATCTCCGTTTCGCTCCAATCAAGATTGTCTTCTTATTATGTACATATGCTCCTATAGGAGCATTGTGTTTCCTAAAACCGTTTTAATTAATAACTGGAGTTGTCACTAATCTATAAACATTTCTTAAGAATTGTAATCATAGTATCAACATCATCTTTGGTAATCACTAGTGGTGGAACAAAACGTAGGATGTTGGAACCTGCAGTTATAATAATTAAGCCATTTTCCATTGCTTTCCCAATAATATCTTTTGCCGGTATTGATAACTCAAGACCTTGCATTAAACCCTTGCCACGTCTTTCGGTTACGAAATCATATTCATTAACAAGTTCATCTAGTTTTTCTTCTAGATATGCAGAAACTTCCTTAACATGATCAATAAGTTGATAGCTCTCGAACATATCAAAAACTTTACTTACTGCAGCTGTTACTAACGGGTTGAATCCATACGTGGTTCCATGATCTCCAAGTTCAAAAGCATTCGCAATACGCTCCGTTGCAGCAAATGCTCCAACCGGCACACCACAACCTAATGCTTTCGCAGACGTCATGATATCTGGTTTCACACCATAATCTTGATATGCAAACATAGACCCTGTTCTTCCCATTCCGCATTGAATCTCATCAAAGATTAATACAATATCTTTCTCATCACATATGGCACGTAATCCTTGTAAGAATTCCTTCTTTGCTGGGTACAAACCGCCTTCCCCTTGAATAGGTTCTACAATGATTGCACTGGTTTTATCAGAAATCTTCTCTTTCACACTATCTAGATTATTGAAATCTGCGAATACAACTCCATTAATTAATGGACGAAATGCTTCCTGGTATTTCGGTTGACCAGTTACGGCAAGTGCGCCAGTACTTCTTCCATGGAAAGAATGATTCATCGAGATAATCTCACTATTATTCGTCTTTGTCTTATTATAAGCGTACTTTCTAGCTAATTTGATTGCCCCTTCAATTGCCTCTGTCCCACTGTTTGTGAAGAACACTCTGTCCATGCCAGACGCCTTATTGAATTTTTCTGCTGCATCAGCTGCTGGTACGTTATAGTATAGGTTAGATGTATGAATAATCTTGTCGATTTGTTCTTTCAGTGCATCGTTATATTCTTTGTTGTTATAACCAAAAGCGAATACCGCGATACCCGCTGCAAAATCTAGATACTTCTTTCCTTCGTTATCGAATAGATAAACTCCATCACCTTTTTCAATGGCAATGGGATAACGGTTATATACTGGCATAAAATTCTGATCACTTACTTTCATACATTTATTCATTCTCTAACCACCCTTCATTATCAATAATTGCTGTTCCAATACCACGATTTGTAAAGAATTCTAATAGCAAGCAATGTTCTCTTCTTCCATCAAGAATATGTACCCTTGCAACACCATTCCTAACTGCATCAATACAGTTCTTTAATTTCGGAAGCATTCCTCCGCCGATGAAACCATCGTTAATTAATTCATCTGCATGATTAAGTGTAAGTACTGAGATTAGAGTATCCTTATCATCTGGATTCGTATATACACCTTCGATATCGGTTAGGAAAGCTAATTTCTCTGCACCAATTGCTTGCGCTACTGCACATGCAGCATCATCCGCATTAATGTTATAGGTTTGAAAGTTATCATCAATACCAATTGGAGCAATTACAGGAATAAAATCATTCTCTATCAATGTATCGATTAATCCTGTATTTACTTCTTTGATATCTCCAACAAATCCGATATCATTACCATTTGGCATTTTCTTATTAACCTTAATGGTTGCACCATCTTTACCACACATACCAACCGCTTTCACACCGATTTGCTCTACCATCTGAACGAGATGTTTGTTGACTTTGTTTAGTACCATCTCGGCGATTTCCATCGTCTCTTCATCGGTTACACGTAGACCTTCTACGAATGTTGTTTCTTTACCAACTTTATTAAGCCATTTACTAATCTCTTTTCCACCACCATGTACAATGATAGGTTTCATTCCAATTAACTTAAGAAGTGCTACATCTTTAATAACGTTAGCTTGTAGATTCTCATCTAACATTGCACTTCCTCCATATTTTACTACTACTTTCTTATTATTAAACTTCTGTATGTACGGAAGAGCCTCAATTAATGTCTGAGCCTTTATCATTACTTGTTCCATTGTATCCATCTCTATTCCCCCATCTAATCGCATTAGTCTATCTTATGAACGATAATCCGCGTTTATTTTTATATAATCATAGGTTAAATCACAACCCCATGCAGTCGCCATAGCTTCACCCATCTTCATATCAATGATTACACAAACTTCTTTACCTGATAGAATCTTCGTAGCATATTCTTCGCTATAATCTGCCTCTATGCCGTCTTCAGCTAATTTTATTTTGCCATCAACACTTTCAATGTATAAGTCAACCTTCTCTGGATTAAAATCTACACCTGCATAACCAAGTGCGCATAAGATACGTCCCCAGTTTGCATCATTACCATAAACAGCTGTCTTAACTAAACTTGAAGTAGCTACAGATTTACTTAAGTTAACCGCTTCTGTTTTAGATACCGCATTGACTACTTTAACTTCTAATAATTTGGTAGCACCTTCACCGTCACCAGCCATTTGTTTTGCTAACGTTGTATTCACAACGTTCAAAACCTCTACAAATCTATAATAACTATCATCTTTGGTAGTAATTTCTGTATTCCCAGCCAATCCGTTTGCTAATAAGAAACAACTATCATTCGTAGAAGTATCTCCATCAATAGAAATCATATTATATGTACTTTGCACATCCTCATAAAGTGCTTCTTGTAATAATTCTTTGCTAATTGCGACATCCGAAGTTAGGAACGCAAGCATAGTTCCCATGTTAGGATGAATCATTCCAGAACCTTTTGACATGCCTCCAACCGTTACTGTCTTACCATCAATTTCAAATTGAACGGCTAATTCCTTCTTACATGTATCTGTAGTCATAATCGCTTCTGCTGCCAAAGTTCCAGCTTCAATCGTAGTTGCTAGCGTGCTTACTAGTTGATTGATTCCATTAAAAACGGGTTCCATATTCAGCTGTTTTCCAATTACACCAGTAGAGGCTGTTAAAACCATATCTGCAGTTAGGTTTAATTTCTCTGCTACAGCTTCGGCCATGGATTTATTATTCTCCATACCCATCTCTCCCGTACATGCATTGGCGATTCCACTATTTACAATGATTGCTTGAACACCTTTAGAATTCTTCACAACCTCTTGATCCCAACGAACCGGTGCTGCTTTTACTATATTTCTTGTAAATGTTCCTGCAACGGTGCAAGGTACTTCACTATAGATAAGTGCCATATCTTTGCGGTCTTGATATTTAATTCCTGCAGCTACACTTGCTGCCTGATACCCTTTTGCTGCTGTAACTCCACCATTAATAATCTTCATACTTTTTACCATGCCACTTACTATTGTGGCTTCCCTTTCTTTTATTTACTCGTTAGAGTGTCAAAAGCCTCTCGTAAAATTGCCTTCTTCAATTTGAATATATAAAATTTATTTAGATAACTGTTATCTGATCCTCTCTAATCGTGTAATCGTAATTATTAAGATCACTCCTGAATTTCCACCCTAGTTCATTCCAGAAGGTATTCCCTACCGCATTCTGTGTGAACGCAACCAAATTAACTTTATTAATTCCCTCTTCTTTCAAAGCATTCACTGCTGCCCCAACCATCTCATGTCCAATCCCACGATTCCTATGACCGTTATGTACACATACATGATAGAAACACCCTTGTCGTCCATCGTGACCACATAGAATTGCACCTATAATCTCATGTTTTTCTTCATATACTACACTGGTGTTTGGATTTCTTTCTAGGAATCTTCTAATACCTTCACGAGAATCATCTAAGCTACGAATAGCAAATCCTTCAATTGTCGTCCATAACTTATAGACGTTATCATAATCATCAATTGTCATTTTTCTAATCATTCCATTCTCCAATCAACTGAGTAGTACTAAGTTTTTATAATTATACATCTCCATTGAATTTTATGCAAGTATGTATTTCTTATTTTTTTCCTTTTGAGAATCTGGCACTGTACTAATACGAAACTACATTTTATATAGAAAACGCTATACTTCTGTGATTATTTCCTACTTATAGTTCCTAATTCAATTCCAAATTCCGAAAATATTTTTAAATTTTACGCTTGCATAATATTAACAAGTGGTGTATATTTATAATATGTTCAAGAAACGTATCTGTTCCGTTATTTAACTCTTTTGAGTTTTTGAATCGTTACGTTATAAGAAATGTATTTTAATAAAATAGAGACGCGTATACATAATGCCGCACATATTTAGGAGGTATATTAAATGAAAGAAAAAGTTATCTTAGCTTATTCAGGTGGTTTAGACACTACAGCAATTATTCCATGGTTACAAGAAAATTACGATTATGATGTTGTTTGTTGTTGTATTGATGTTGGTCAAGGCAATGAACTTGACGGATTGGAAGAAAGAGCAAAAGCATCTGGTGCTGTTAAATTATACATAGAAGATGTAATCGATGAATTCTGCGATGAATATATGATGCCTTGCGTAAAGGCGAATGCCATCTATGAAAACAAATATTTACTTGGTACTTCAATGGCTCGTCCAGTTATCGCTAAGAGACTAGTTGAAATTGCTAGAAAAGAAGGTGCTACAGCTATCTGTCATGGTGCTACTGGTAAAGGTAATGACCAAGTACGTTTTGAACTTGGAATTAAAGCTCTTGCTCCAGATTTAAAGATTATCGCTCCTTGGAGATGTACAGATACTTGGAATATGCAATCTCGTGAAGATGAAATTGCTTATTGTAAAGCACATGGTATTGACTTACCTTTCTCAGCAAGCAACAGCTACAGCCGTGATAGAAACCTATGGCACATTAGCCATGAAGGTCTTGAACTTGAAGACCCAGCACAGGCTCCTAACTATGATCACTTATTAGTTCTTGGTGTTTCTCCAGAGAAAGCTCCAGATGAAGGTGAAATCGTTACTATGACATTCGAAAAGGGTGTTCCAACTTTACTTAATGGAGAAAAACTAAAAGTATCTGAAATCCTTACTAAGCTAAATGAACTTGGTGGAAAACATGGTGTTGGTATTATTGATATCGTTGAAAACCGTGTTGTTGGTATGAAATCACGTGGTGTTTATGAAACTCCAGGTGGAACAATCCTTATGGAAGCTCACCAACAATTAGAAGAATTAATTCTTGACCGTGATACCTACACTGCTAAGAAAGATATGGGTAACAAGTTCGCTGATATCGTATATGAAGGAAAATGGTTTACTCCTCTTCGTGAAGCAGTTCAAGCTTTCATCGAGACGACTCAACAATATGTAACTGGTGAAGTGAAATTCAAACTATACAAAGGTAACATCATTAAGATGGGAACAACTTCTCCATATTCACTATACAATGAAAGTATCGCATCCTTTACAACTGGTGATTTATATGACCACCATGATGCAGAAGGATTCATCAACTTATTCGGTCTTTCATTAAAGGTACGTGCTATGATGATGGCAGAAGCTGAAAAGAATAAATAATTCCAATTGGATAAAGAAATATATAAAGAAAAGGAGCTTACTACAAGCTCCTTTTCTTTATATATTTCTTTACATCTACATTTGCTCATTATCAAGTTATCAATGTTTATGATTTTATTACTCACTTTCCAACAATGTTTAAACTAACTACTCCTTCTATTCTTCCTTAAAGCTAGAAACAGCACAAGACCCGATACCGCAGCTAAGAAAATCATGGACTGTATAAACGGAACAAAATTATAACTTCCGCCTTGCCAGAATCCCGCAAAATCTTCACTAATATAACTCATTGGGAATAGATATGCGATAAAACGAAGTACTTTAGGTAGTTGACTTGGCATCACACCAAACATACCACATAGTATCATGATCCCAAAGTAAAACGCCATCGTAATCGCATAGGTTGGGCCAAACTTCTTGAAATACAAGGCAATCCCATGAGCTAGTAAGAATAAAATACATACTAACAGATATAGGCTAACAATCAATATTAGAGCTGATTTCACTGCTGGGACTGGAATATCAAGTACAGCATAATCCACTACAGTAAAGAGTATTAATGAGATTGTCATTACAGCCAAATAACATACCATCTTCACAAGAAGCAACGTCTTATCGCTATATCCAAACATCTTCATCCGAAACGGAATGTTCTTCTCTAACTCTTGTGAATAAGTCGCCGCATAACCAATTAATACTGTAGCCATTGGAATAATTAGACTCATCGTAATAAATACACCTGTCGTAGTTTCTGCTAACATACTCTCCGGTACTCCTTGTAGGAAGACCTTTACTGTAAGAATTGACATAATGATAGGGAATAAGATACCGAATACAAGAATAAATACATTCCCCAAGGTATTGCGTATCTCATATATAAACAACTTTTGATTCCATCTCTTAGTAGGCATGTTTTCCACCTCCCTGCAATGCATTAATGGACATAATTTCAATGTCACGATTACTTCTCTTGAAATTAATATCATGTTCAATAAGGTTTTGCATTATTGCAATCTCAGCCTTCTCATTCTGACACACAAGTGCAATTAGATGTTCTGGTGCTGCAATCTTGTCATACCATTTGGTGATTTCTTGATTACCTGGTGTATTATCAAGAATAATGATTGCATGCTGACAGTATTTACGGAACAATTCTTCTTTCGTTCCAAAATCAATGACTTTACCCTCATCTAATATTAGTATCTTATTCACAAAATGATCTAGCTCCTCATAATAATGCGATACCATACAGATGGTTGCACCTTTATCCTGATACCATTCTTGTAACTTATGAATCAATTGCTGCCTTGTCTCAAAATCAAGTCCGGAGGTAACTTCATCAAAGAATGTTAATTTAGCATCTTGTAGTAACACTAATATAATAGTCATTCTCTGCTTCTGTCCACCAGACAGTGCACTAAACTTTTTATTCAAACAACCGTCCATATCAAAGAACTGAATCAAATCTTGTAGCTTCTTATCTTTCTTAATACTTTTATTCAGTACCCCTTCAATAATATATCGAATTGGCATACTATCTACATAATTATTCTCTTGAAGATGAACTGCCATCTCGTCTTGTCTAAGACTTGTTGTAATACTTCCCTTGTACGGAGTAACCCCTAATATTGATTTAACAAGTGTTGTCTTCCCAGCTCCATTAGAACCGATAATTCCGATTCGATCTCCCTCTTCGAATGTAAGTGAATCCGTTATCGATAACGCTACTTTATCACCATATGCTACACGCAAATTATTAATCGTAACCATATTAATCACCACGCCCCTTCCATATATAGTATAGCATCTCCATATGAATTTCATATGAAGATGCTATGTAGATGTTATATGAATTTAAGTGTGGCCACTACTCCGCCAGCCACATTATTAACTTCTACCTGGTACCCCAGTAGCTTACAATAGTAGTGAACAACATAGAGACCAAGTCCATGTCCTTTTTCTTTTGTTTCACTTGATACAAAAGGTTCGAAGATATTAGGAAGTAATTCTAGAGGAATGCCTTCGTTCTTGTTATGAATATATAACGTATTGTTTTCTAAGGTTATACAAATCTTAGTATTACAATCTGCATATTTAACCGCATTGGATACGAGATTATCGATGATCTTATAGAGAATCTCCCCATCCGCTTTCACACAAACTGGCATAATCTTTTGTTCTATCCTTAGATTCTTTTCTTCCAATTGAATGAGATAGCTAGCCTGACATGCTGCAAGAATCTCATCTACTTTGATAAGCTCTATCTTCATGTTACCTTCACAGTGACTTAAGTACAAAATATCTTCAACCATCCTCTGCATAGATTTCAACTGCTCTTTTACCTTTGGCAGATATGTTTCGCTATTGCTATATTTCCCAACCTTTTGAATCATTCCATCGACAAGTAACAATGCCGCTGCAATTGGTGTTTTTAACTGATGTGAAGATGCACGTAAGAATACTTCTTGCCTCTCATTCTGTTCTTGTAACAAGAGATTGGACTTCTCAAGCTCTTGATAGTTTTGATTTAACTGCTCATATAAAGCATTCAAACTCTGACTTAGTAATGCAATCTCGTCTTCCCCTGCTGCAATTTCTTTTTCCTTTTCTAGGTTTCCTGTCTTCTTAACATAATCTGCATGATAAGCAAGTTTTTGTATTGGATTAATAATTCTCCTAGCAAAACCCTGAGTAGCAAGTAGAATCACTAGAATAGTTACAACAATAATCATGGGTAAACTCTGTAATACCACAGGCCGAATCTCTGACATTCTTGGTGTCATAACCGGAAGTAATGTGATTAATGTCCTTCCATTTTTGATACTACAAGCTACATAGGAAGTATAGTAATTGGAACCATCTGTTCCATCCCACTGACACACGACTAAGTCATCACCTACTAACGTGTACTTTTCAGAAACTTGTGTAAATTCATTCGTATCGATTACTTGCAATCCCTCAATATGTATTGGTAATTCCTTGTTCTCTGTACTAGCTTTCTTTATTAACTGCACTATGTAATCAAAGTTGAAATCAAAATTCTGCTTCTCAATCTCATCTACATCAAAATCTCCTTCATATGCTGCTAATAGTTTCCCACGGGTATCATGAAACAACTCAAGTAATTGACTATCATCTATCACCACTTCCATAGATAGATATGTATTATACACGAAGATTGAATCGCCTTCTTCTGGTATAGAGAATGAAAACGTTCCTGTAGGATTACTTGTTTTTATAGTATTATAATTCTGGTCCTTTATAAAATGTTTCTGTACACGAACTATTTCATCAAAATAATTCTTCTTCATACGATCCACATAAAGAGAGGGTAACATGAAAATAAAATATCCGATGATTAGAGAAATCAACAATGTAACAAGAGTGATACTATATAGGAATGTTTTTTTCGATAGATTCAATTGATTCCCTCCCCCTTATTGAATTGATACCCTACTCCAATAATTGTTTTGATATAATTCTCTGGGAGCTTTTTTCTAAGATTCTTTACATGTGCATCGATTATTCGGTCATTAACAAACGTGTCTTCATGAAAGATTCGTTCAATTAACTGTTCTCGGTTGAAAACTCGACCTGGTTCACCCGCGAGTGTCTTCAGTAATAGAAACTCACTTACCGTAAGATATAAGGATTCATTCTTATAGAATGCTTGATAAGCATCTGCATCAATTAATAATTCATTATTCCTTGTGGATTTACGACTAGTTTGGCCAATACGATGTAAAACAGTTTCAATTCTCTTAATTAATAGAATCGGTGAGAATGGTTTTACTATATAGTCATCTGCGTAGAGGTTGAATGCTTTCACCTGCGTTTGTTCATCATCTAATGCAGTCAGCATAATGACAGCCATATCCGGATGTTTTTTACGTATATAAGCTAGTACCTCCATACCAGTAATTGTTGGAACCATGATATCTAAAACCGCTACCTGAAACACTTCTTCGCCAATCACATGTATAGCCTCTTTCCCATCGCTTATAGCAAAAACTTCGTATCCTGCTATCTTAAAATACTCTGTTGTTACTTCCCTAATCGTAGGTTCATCTTCCAAAAACAATATACGTGCCATTCCCTCTTCCCTTCCTACTTTTACCATTCATTTTGCCAAGATTGTAGCATATTTTTTATATATGGTCAAATCTAAATATAAAAATATCCCTCAAAAGTAATTCCCTTTTGAGAGATATTATTCATTAACTTACATCATATCTAATTGGCAAGTACGCCTTCTTCTAACAAGACATCATATAGTTTTGATATTGGAAGCCCTACTACATTATAATAATCGCCATCTAACTTCTTAATATGCACTGCAAACTTACCTTGAACCGCATAAGCTCCCGCTTTATCCATAGGTTCTTTTGTTGCGACATACGCTTCAATCTGTTCTTCACTCATGGCATTCACATAAACTTTCGTCTCAACAGCAAAGTTGATTTCCTTGTCACATATAGAACCATCTTCTGCTGCCATCTTGATGATTACAGAAACACCTGTAAAAACTTCATGAACATCATTTTGCAATAACTGTAACATTAGCTTTGCATCTTCTTCGTTCTTTGGTTTTCCCATAATTTGATTATTGTAAGCTACAATCGTATCACAACCAATAATCACGTCATTTATCTTTGCATTCTCTGCAACATCATTTGCTTTCATAGATGCTAAGCCCTTAACTACATTCACAGGCTCATTCTCCGTAATAACTTCTTCCTTATTACTAGCTTGCACTGTGAATGGAATTCCTACTTGTTCTAAGATTTCTTTTCTTCTTGGTGATCCTGATGCTAAAATTATATTGTACATATTCATCCTCCGTTTACATGGTCAAAAGTGGTGCCTTTGACCTGTTCTTATTCTACCAATTTCTACGCAACAATTCTGGCTCTTGCTCAAGATGTGCATAATCATTAAATCGCTCTAGATATAAACGATTTCTTTCTCTATGATAGACCAATTGAGTAATACTTGTATTCTCTAGGCTAAGACCAAATTGTAACTTGTTTGCTTGATCTATTCCTAATACCCCTGCTACTAAAGAACGAATTGTACCACCATGTGTTACGATTGCCACATTCTTATAGTCTGTGCAAATTATCTCATTTAATACATGCTTTGCACGGTTCCATACATCTGCTCCACATTCTCCTGATGGGAAAGCCAGATCACTAGTCATGGCAGATCTTTCTTTTAAGAAATCACCATATCGATCCTGGTTATAAGAATCTGTATTTCCTTCTAAATCGCCAAAATCAATCTCTCTTAATTCCTCACGGATTTCATGATTCACGTGAAGATGTGTATTAGCAATCTCTGCTGTCTCTTTTGCACGATAATAATGACTTGAATATAACGCCTCTATTTGATAATTGGCAAGTCGTTTTCCAAGTAAATCAGCTTGCTTTCGTCCTACAACTGATAACTCCACATTCACATTGCATAATTTACTGTTTTGTCTTGCGTGTCTTATAAGATATATGTTCATTGTATCCTCCTGCTTATGGCAGTGCGTTTTATCTCAATATGAATCTGTCAATCTATTACCTTACCTTGCATCTTTTTATATTCTTCTGCAGCTGGATCTTTGATATTATAGATTCGATTCCATTCCTTGGTATCCGTATTCTTAACTGTCTCTGAACGATTTCTGTATAAAAAGCGTGTTAAATTATAGCAATCTACCCAAATTTCGTTATTACCTTCTTTTTGCGACTCATCAAAAATCAACTGTAAACCAATATGTAAGTGGGAAGTCTCTATATTATTCACATTCTCTGTCGCACTGTATCCCGTTCTCCCAAGATAACCTATTACATCACCTGCTTGAACGATACTGCCTTCTTCTAGAGCTTTATTATAAGGGAAATTCTTTCTTAAATGTGCATAGTAGTAATACCTCTTACCATCAAAACTCCGTATACCCAGACGCCATCCACCATATTGATTCCAACCAATCGCCTCAACATACCCCGATTCGACTGCAACAATCGGTGTTCCAACCTGGCCCATCATATCATGTCCAAGATGCCTTCTTTTATAACCATATGACCTAGAAACACCAAAATCATCATAATCACTATATGGAAAATTCTTTGCAATTGGCAAGTAAGCTTTTAAACCATATTTCTTAACCCAAACAAGCTCTTCTGACGTGTCATCTTTCTTCTGTTCGATTTCATACTCTCCTACTAAACCACCAAGAACCGCTGTATATGCCTCTAGATAATAGGAATAATACTTCATGTCTGCAGTAATGGACGTCATGGTCTCTTCCTTATTTTGAAGACGCTCTACTAGCTTATTCATATCACTTTTCTTGTAGTTCCTAAATTCACCACCATACGTCGCACCTAGATATGCTAGTAGTTCAATCCAGTTCACATGTACTTCTTTTTCATAAGATTCCACATCATATTGATACGCCTGGTCAAGGGCTTCATATGACACATTGAATTCAACCCATTTAATAAATTCCTTTTTTTCTTCTTCCTTATTGGAATCTTCTGATTTATCTGTATTCTGCTGCTCAGTGCTCTGATTGTCTGTATCACTACTTTCCCCAGACATTCCAGCTTCCTCTTCCCCTCCTATATCTGTCGTTGCACTTACTTCACTCGTCTGACCAATCGTAGCAAGTGTACGTTTCGAAACCTTGTCATATATAAGGAAAGAGGTCGCAACAAGCACCACAAACAATTCACATAAGATTCCCTGTTTTATTCGAAATAACCGATTCATACTTACCTCTCATGCTAAAGATATTACTATAGTATGAGTAAATATAATCCACTATTCCTTTGATTCAGTTTTCCTTGTTAATAAAGTTGCTGAATCCGTTGATTTATTCTCATTATCACCTTGCTTCATAATGTTACGATACTTCTTAATTATCTCTTTCATATCCTTACGAATACCAAACTTCTCGTAATATTCTTTACTGCAAAGCTCAAGCATCGTACGTAGTGAACTTACCTGATACCATTTATAATTATCGTCAAAATGTTGCAAAGTATCAAATTCAACAGATTCTAGGTACTGATTGCATAAGTCGTAATACTCTTTCAAATCACCGATACTTAATTGTAACTGCTTGAGTTCCGATACCAATTCACTCGTCAATCTTGTATTCTTTTCTTGACCCTTGAAGAAGTAATCCATGAATACTTGTAATGTATCCATATTGATCTGGTCACTCTCCATTAAGTTGAAATTTTCTTCCATTACATTGAATAACATCTCTTGTCTATACTTAGAAATCTCAGCACGCAATTCTTCGAATTGTTCATCTGCTTCTTCAAGCATAGCACTAATTCTTGAGAATTTTCTCTTAAATTTCATTGGAATGTCATCATCTCTTTTGTACTCTAACTTGTGCTCAATCTCTGCCCAAGTATGCATAAGGTTGGTTCTAATCTGAACTTCTGCTTTTAGTTTTCCAAAATCTCTATAGTTAGGTGTAGATAACCATTCATCCTTAACTTTAATAATAAAATGGTGTGAACGGTATCCAAACTCGTTTTCATCTAATAGTTCTTCTTTATCTTCACTCTCTAATACTTGAAATTCTTTGCTGATAATCTCACAAATTTTCTCTATATCACTACGGTAATAGCAGATAATACGTATTCCACAGATATCTTCTATCTGTTCAAATGGTGAATCAAATTTCTTACGTTCAATTTTTTTTAGAAAAGAATCAAAACTCTTAATCCGATAATCAATCGTAAGATAACCAACATTGATCTCTGTCAGTAGAATCTTCAATGCTTCTACCAAGTTCTTAGCTAACTTCTCATATTGATCCGCTAATTCAAAGAATTGTTTCTTTAAGATATAGATATCCTTCTTCATGCTAACCTCCAAACCTCTTGAATGTGAAGCCATTCAAAAGTATCCCTTCACATAGTTCATACTCCTAAAACACACGACCTCTCATATCTATTATATTCAAAAATTGCCATTACTGCAAGTAATATCAGTAAGTACTTCCTATCATAAAGTCAAAAAAGGTGCTGAATAACAACAAAAAATACTACCACTGAACCAAAAACAGATTAAAGTGGTAGTAAATAAAATTTAAATATTGGTTTGAGTTTGAGTGTATATCTGTTGCCTTCCAACCCTCCTTTGAACAGATATTGTTATACATTAATCCTATACTGTATTTGTGAAACTTTTGTGAAATAAATTTGTCAAAGTTAGCTTTTTGGCAATAACACATAAAAACTAACTCCATCTCCTTCATTCCTAACCCCAACAGTAAGCTGTAAGATATCCGATATTGTCTTAACTATAGATAATCCTAATCCATGACTATTACTCTCAGAATTAGCGGAATCACTCCCCTTATAGAATACTTTCCAAATCTTACTCTCCTCATCGTCTGATATAGGGTTTCCAGTATTAAATACCTCAATTGCTACAAACTCTTTTTCTTCTTTTACCGTTAATACTACCTTCTTACAATCATTCACATGATTCATTGCATTCATCATATAGTTATTCAATAACCGTTCTAACAATTGATAATCTGTATAGATTCTTCCACTTACATCGATACGAGCAACAAAGTCAATCCCTTTTGTCTCCATTATATTCTCATATCTTTCCACTAATCCATTCACTAATGTAACGAGTGAGAAACACGTTTTATCTACATTTGTCTTACTCCACTCAAGTTCCGAATAACTTAAAATTTCGTGTACCAACGCATTCATTTGATTACACTCATCAACAATTACATTGCAATAATCTTGTATATCTTCTATGTTATCTACCACAGAATGTTGTAGTCCTTCTGCATATCCTTTAATAACAGTAATCGGTGTCTTTAAATCGTGTGTAATATTTCGGAACAATTGTTTTCTATGTTCAATATCTTCTCTGAGTTGATTGATGTTTTGACTTAACCTAGACGACATGGTATTGATACTAGTTGCTAACTGCCCAATTTCATCAGGTGCATGATAATAAACCTGCTTGCTAAAATCTAGTTTTGCAATGCTTTCTGCCACGTTACTCATCTCAATAATAGGCTTCGTAATTCTTTTGGATAGATAGATTGCTATTCCTCCACCAATTAATGCAATGAATATCCCTACCATGATATAAAATTGGTTTGCAATATCTACACTATCTTGAACACCCTTTATTGATTTTCTTAGAATCAGATAATTGCCATCTTCTAATCTCTTTGTTAGAGTAATCTTGTAATTACTCTTATAAGAAGAAGTATCTTCAAATATTCCAAAAGTATACCCCTGCATGTCCTTATTCTGTAATGCAATCTCGCGCATTCGTTTTGATATTTCTTCATAAGAGCGCCTTGTTCTTGAAGTATATTGAATGTTACCAGCATAATCGATAACGAAAACGCTAATACCTTCTTCCTTATCTACAGATATAATGTATTCTTCAAAATCCTGTAGATTCTCATTATAATAATTGCTTATCTCATTTCCAATTCTGACAAAGTCTTCTTTATTCTCATTTATATAATATTTCTCTAAAAGGAAATTATTCGTAATAAATTCCACTAAGATTATAGCAATAATAAACCCGCCAAATACGACTAATAATTTTCTTTCAATCGTCTTCACTCTTTCACTCTTACCTCCTTATTAATAAATGTTTCAATAGACAACTATAAAACGCTTTGTAATGTTTAAAGACATACCAATGTGCTTTAGAGAGTTTCGCAATTGTCTATCTAGGATCAAACATATATCCAGCACCCCTTATGGTATGAATATATTGTCCACAGGACTTCAGTTTTGTTCGTAAGGTTTTTATATGCGTATCAATTGTTCGCATGTCCCCCTCATAATCAAAGCCCCATACCTGGTCTAGAATCTGATCTCTTAAAAGAACACTTTTTTTATTCATAATTAAATAAATTAATAGCTGATATTCTTTACGATTTAAATCTACCGTTTCCTCAGCTACTTTAACTTCATAAGTCAACTGATTCACCTGAATATCCCCTTCGTTAATTATACTCTCATTTTCTTTTATCTTCTTTCTCATAATTGCATTCACACGTGCAACTAACACCTCATAACTAAATGGTTTTGATATATAATCATTCGCACCTGTATTCAACCCCTTAATTTCATCCTGTTCACCACCTAATGCTGTTAGCATGATAACAGGTACTTCTGAATATTTACGTATCTGCGTTAAAACTTCTATCCCATTGAATAAAGGTAACATAATATCAAGTATAACTAGTTCAATTTCTCGTTCCTCAAAGAATACCTTTAGTGCCTCACTACCATCACCAGCTTCTATTACCTGATATCCTTCCTTTTTTAATATGTCATGTATAAGTTTTCTCAAACGCTTATCATCTTCCACTAATAAAATCTTCATATAAAAGCAGTCCTCCTACTTTAAGCTTGTTCAAAAACAAGCTTAGCTACATAAAGTGTCAAAATTGTTGCAATTATCCAATTAATAGTTCTAAAGTAAGTAACACCATAATTCATTATTTGAATAAAATAAAGCAGAGATACTATTATAAATAGAAGAGGAGAATCCCATGCCAATTAAAATATTCATTGACCAAGGACACAACCCTGAAACCGTTAATGCAGGTGCTGAGGGTTTTGGGTTACGTGAACAAGATATAACATACAACGTAGGAATTTATCTCGCAGACATACTCAATAATGATCCAAGATTTGAAGCGCGTACTTCAAGAACTAGTCCAACCGAAATCTTAGGCTATAATAATACTTCAAGCTTACAAACTAGAGTCGAAATGGCTAATAGCTGGCCAGCAAATTATTTTATAAGCCTACACTGTAATGCCAGTGAAAACCCAAGCTATAATGGTACGGAAGTTTATGTAGAAAGTGCATATTCTCAAGCGTATTATCTTGCCGAATATGTATTGAATGCTATCGTAAACAGAGTTGGTACAAGAGATAACGGAGTACGTATTAATCCTTCGTTATATGTCCTTCGTAGAACTACTATGCCCGCTATATTAGTAGAGATGGGATACATCACTAACTACGAAGACGCGCAAAAATTGCGTGATGATCAATATCAATTTGCCTATGCTATATATGAAGGCTTACTAGTATACTTTGGTTTAGAGCCTATATAAATAAAAAAACAATTTTTCTTCGATTATTTATTATCGAAGAAAAATTGTTTTTTATCTACATTTCTTTTACGTAAACTTTTTGCATGGAGAAGCCTCTGCCTCTTACTTCATTAACCTGACTTATAATTACGAATGCATCTGGATCAATTTCCATAACAAGTTGGTTTAATTTTGATAACTCTCTATTACTAATAACAGTCAATACCATTAAAACATCATTGCGGCAAAATCCTGTTTCTGCTTGGAGAAGGGTTGAACCACGATCTAATTGATTAATTATCATATCATTAATTTCTTCATATTTCTCACTAACTATCTTTACCTGAAGCTGAGATTTTCCAAGTAGTAAGACTTTATCCAAAACAATTGTATAGATTAACACTAATAATATTCCATATAGAACTTGTTCTTTATTGGAGAAGAGCATTTGTAACAATAAGATTGTAAAATCAATCACATATAACGATATAGAAACAGGAACCGCGAATTTTTTATGCAATACAAGTGGTGGAATATCTACTCCACCCGTTGATGCACCCACTCGTATTACAATCCCTATACCAAATCCAATCATTATACCACCACAGATAACAGCTAACATATGGTCATTGGTAATCCCTCTAAGTTCAGGTATCTGCTCTAATATACCGAATATAAATGGGTAATAGAATGTACTTATTACCGTTGTTAATGCAAACTTCTTACCAAGTACATAGAATCCTAGTAGAAACATTACCAAGTTAAATATAGAAACAAATACTGTAATTGGAATGTTGAATTGATGATTGAAGAATAATGCAAGTCCAGTCGTCCCTCCCGTTATTAAATTATTCGGCAAAATAAACATCACGATTGCGGCAGCGTAGATCGTATTACCTACTAGTATATAAAATAGGTTCTTCAAATATTTTTTCCGTGAATTTTTCATCATTCAAACTCTCCTCTTCTCAAAAATGGTCTTTTTATTGAAACAGCTATCTATGCTTAATTATCTGTATTACTGCGCCATAGTAAAGCACAAAAAAAGCAGACATCTGTCTGCTTTAATTTTCTATATAAAATTGTTTCCTATCGTATCTTTTTAATACCTTATTATAGTATATTCTTAATTTATTCTTCTCTCTCATAATCATCACCAATATGATAATACCATTCATTTTGCAATTTGTAAACATAAAACTTGCAAAATTATGTTTCACACTATTTATTAAGAAAATCTATAGTCAGTTTGGCGATCTCCTTATAATGATCCCAATGGAGATAATGATTGCCTTCAATTACAGCCATTTCACTATAAACTAAATGTCTAGTATATTCGTTATAAACTTCTGCCACTTTACTTCCCCTAACATAAAAAAACATTACTGGTAGTTCATCCTTTAATTTGATATTCTCTGTATCTTCTATATTAGCCTTTAGATATTCTCGTTCCTCTAATACATTCTCATTATAACGATTCCATATAGTAATAGCTTTCATAATTTTTCTGTTTTTCTTCGAATAAGCATCGATATTCTTATCAGGAAGATACTTTTCAGCGTGAAACGTTACTTCCATTCTTGGTATCCCTAAAATATCAGCAACCTTCATCGCCCTTATTGTCTCCTTATAAGCTTTACCAACATAATTTTTCATATTGGGCAGTACACAATCAATACCAACAATTGCCTTCACTTGTTCAGGATACCGATTTGCATAATAGACAGAATAAATACCTGATTCTGAATGTGGCATTAAAACTACTTTATCTTTAATACCTATATTATCAAGTGCCATATGAATCTCTTCTGTTATGTTCTTTACTGTCCTTGCTCTACTCGTTTTCTCACTATATCCATATCCAAAAGGTTCAACTACTACTACACGATTCTTCTTAGATAATTCATTTACTAAGGGCGCAAAATCCATTACAGGCGCTGCAGTTCCAAGACCGGGTAACAAAACAATTGTATTCCTACCCTTTCCTTTACTATATATGTGCATCTTATTCCCGTACACTTCTACCATTTCACCTGGTGCCTTATAAATTCCTTTTTCATAGTTTGTTTCTACATAATTAAAAAATAACCAACTAACAATAATCACTGGTACCCAAAAGAGAAGATTTTTTCCTAATTGCTTACATTTCTTCACCGAATCACTCCTTTGTTTCAGACTGGTGGCGTATCTTTATATCGTCATCAATCTAACCTCTTATATACTAATTATGCCAAAAAAGGAATTGTATAACCATAATTTCGGCTTACAATTCCCTCTTTAATCTTACATTTTTGAAAGGCATGCAATTAGATACCCGTACCGCAGTTGCAATTATTCTATCCTGAAAGGAGCTCCATGCCCTGGATACATCTTTTTAACAGTATAAGTAGATAACTTCCTCAAACTATCCGTTAATTGATTAAAATCAAGTGCATTCATTGCCGGCCCAGGTTTCTTAAGATTAGCATAGGTATCACCAACGATACAATCTCCCTGATCCGTAATTATTGCTATTGATCCATTGGTATGACCTGGAATATGCACGATTGTGCCTTCTAAACCATACTCATCTAATCGCATACCATCTTCAATTGAAACCCTTGGTAAAAAGCCTTCGAACTCAGACGCTATCTTATTAGACACCTTTTTCATAATCGGTTTCATAAATCTCATGATAATTCGGTACATAATACTCTTATACTTGCAATTTAGCAATATAGCATCTGATGTTAATTGGTTTACTAGATATAAATCCTCTTTATGTAACGCTATGGGTACCTCATACAAATCACTTAGATACTTCGCGTTATAACTATGGTCGCAATCTCCATGTGTAAGTACAATTAATAATAGATTCTCTTTCGTGCAGCTTAGTTCGGTTAGTTTATTTACGATTTGCTCTCTTCTACTATTATAAGTCTTATCTAAAAACATTGGACCGCCTGAATCTACTAATATATCCCCTTTTTCTGTTTTAATTAGGTAACTATTAACTCCTTGTAGATCAATACGTTTAATTTCATACTTCACTATAGATCCTTCCTTTCGATAATGTCATCACACCATTTGATAGTTTCTTTAATAATACGTATTCCATAATACAAAACTGAAAGTTTATAATAATAGCAATCTTTGTTTCTAGTGTTTACATATTGCTCTTCAAGTTCATACAGTCCCTTTAGATACGTAACATTATTTTCACGATATCTAATCAACAGTTCTTTACGTTTATCTTCCTGTAATAAATCGTAGAAATATATCTTAACAAGCTGCATTCCATTCCCATCGTCTACCATAATAGGTGTCTCTAACCAAATCTCAAACGCTTTCTTTCCCTCATCAGTTATATGGTAATAATTCTTGTTTCTACCACCATGATTACTCTCATACATGGTTACTAACCCCTTGTTTGCTAGCTTTTTTAGAATAGGATATAAACTACCAAAACTAGCTTTGTAAAAAACACTTATTCCACTTTCTATGTATTTCTTAATATCATAACCCGTCATATCCTCATAATTTACCATACCTAACACTATGTACTCTAACATCTGTCCAACCTTTCTATCATTAATATTTCCATTCATTTATACTTATAATGAACTCAATTAATATATCGTTCCGATATATTGTTATATGTATAATAATCTATAATACAATTAATGTCAATACATTTTTCACCTAATATAACCAGTCCTTGTACTCACAAATTTACAATGTTCCGATATACTATAGTATAATAATTATTGTAAAGGTTGAACGCTATGGAACAATGCCTTGCTTTTGAAACCCAAAACACAACTTCTGATGTAACAATTAACATGGCACCTCATATCCTTTACACAAAGGAATCGACGCATACTGCATATCAGCAGCATCACCGATACATCCTTCATCACAAAATTACGTATAATAGTCAGATGAAAAATACTATGCTTCAGTATATTACAGGTAACCTTTATCTAATTGATGATATGGGTTATCATATTCCTTGTTCCTATATTCCAATTACAATCTTATCTTCTGACAATGGCTCTTTCAAAACCTCTCACACGGACATTGACGGTAATTATAACTTTTCTTATGAGATTGACTATACAAGCACTTCACTATTAGATAAGGTTAGATATACCTCAAATCTTAAATTATTTGCCTATCTACCAACAATTCGTATTCATTTTACATTTGACACCATTATTGATGACTGGGATAATGTACTAATTGAAACTCCGTATCTCATTAAATAAAAGAAGAAAAAAGAAGACATTGCACAATTAATCTACAATGTCTTCTTTTGATGTATGAATCCTATTCTAGCTAGCTTATGACTTTTATATTAAATAGCTTCTAACTTTTTAAATGGTTACTGACTTTAATTTTTTATTTAATTTAGTATATACCACTTTCATATTTTCTTCATTACTTATCTGTACAGCATCGTCTATATCAATCCATCTTACACCACTGTTTTCATCTTCTTTGATTGATAATGCTTCCGACTCATCTGCTTCAAGTAGATATGTAACATTGATATGTATATGCGATGATACATATTTCCCTCTCTTCACATGCCCATCCACGCATAACAATTCTAATGAGAAGATATCCTCCTGAAGTGGTTTTATATTCTTGATTCCAGTCTCCTCCATAGTTTCTCGAATGGCAACATTACGCAAATTATCCTCACCATCTGCATGGCCACCAGTCCATGCCCAAGACTGATAGATATTATGGAATATCATTAAGACCTTTGTTCTATCCTTATTAACTATCCAAGAGGAAGCTGTCATATGTGCAAATTCATTCTCTCTTGTTAGTATGTTTGCAAATGTAGTAATATAATCTAGTGCCACCTTCTTATCCTGTTTCTCTTGCTCATTAAAAGGGCTATAATTACGTATCTCATCAATCCAGTTCATAATCTATCCTCCGTATTATCTATTCCTAATATTAATATCCGAATGTTCCATCTAGTGATTCATCATTGTCAATCCAATCACTTACCTCAACCATTCTGAAATCTTCATTTGTATCCCGAATATATACTTTCTCGATACCCGCATTGATAATCAGTCGCTTACACATAGAACAGCTATTGGAATTCTGAACATATTTACCTGTTACTGCATCTAATCCAACAAGGTATAGCGAACTACCAAACATTTCCTCTCTAGATGCACTAATAATAGCATTTGCCTCTGCATGAACACTACGACAGAGCTCATATCTTTCTCCCCTTGGTATCATCATCTTCTCACGAATACATGATCCTAAATCAGAACAGTTCTTTCTTCCTCTTGGAGCACCTACATAACCAGTTGAGATTACTTCATCATTATTCACGATTACAGCTCCATAATGTCGTCTCAAACAAGTACATCTCTTTGAAACAACTTCTGCTAAATCTAGATAATAGTTAATCTTATCTCTTCTTTCCATACTAAACCTCCTATTTTCATAATATCATATTGGCATTTTCAAATCGACCTTCTCATTTCGGTTTTTCGTTCGTTTTTTTCTTATATTCCTTATACTCTACATTTACCGTCACTAATTGTCCTCTATCTACCGTTCAAACTGCAATTTTTCTATCAATAAAACCACTCTCAACCATACCATAAACAATACACGGCATTCTTTCTAACACAAGTGATAAGTCAATTGAACCTTATCGATAGCAAGTTTCAATTTTATCTATTGTATCATATATACGAAATTGAACATAGCTAAATAACACAAAAAAAGCTCTTAAATCTTGAATTCAAAATTTAAGAACTTATTTACTGCGGATGACAGGAATTGAACCTGCACGGTCTCCCACTAGATCCTAAGTCTAGCGCGTCTGCCAGTTCCGCCACATCCGCATATCAAGACATCGGGGATTCTGAACCCACGGGGTTCTTTTCACCTCTGCTCTTAGTGAGACATCGGGGATTCGAACCCCGGACAACTTGATTAAAAGTCAAGTGCTCTACCAACTGAGCTAATATCCCATTTTATAATTTTTGATTTTGTTCAGAGAATACTCTGACTGGGCTAGCTGGATTCGAACCAGCGACTGCAGGAGTCAAAGTCCTGTGCCTTACCGCTTGGCGATAGCCCAATAACTAAACATTACGTTTAGTAACGTGCCACAAGGGATTCGAACCCCCGACACACGGCTTAGAAGGCCGTTGCTCTATCCAACTGAGCTAGTAGCACACAATCTAAATCTAATTTTTTAGATAAAGATAAGCGCGAGACGGGATTCGAACCCGCGACCCTCGCCTTGGCAAGGCGATACTCCACCACTGAGCCACTCGCGCGTATTACTTCGTATATTTAATTCATATACAAAGCGGGTGATGGGAATCGAACCCACGTATCTAGCTTGGAAGGCTAGTGTTCTACCATTGAACTACACCCGCATATAAGTCGGGGTGACAGGATTCGAACCTGCGACCTCTTGATCCCAAATCAAGCGCTCTAGCCAAGCTGAGCCACACCCCGTTAATAACGGTATTACATATTTAATTATTGCTTATTAGGTTATGCCGGCGACCGGAATCGAACCGGTACGGGCGATTAGGCCCGCAGGATTTTAAGTCCTGTGCGTCTGCCAGTTCCGCCACGCCGGCATAATATGGGACCAACAGGGCTCGAACCTGTGACCCCCTGCTTGTAAGGCAGGTGCTCTCCCAGCTGAGCTATGATCCCAAGGGATATTATAAACCAATCGTCTACAATAAGCATATCCATAGAAAATTTTCAACTCTATGTAACGACCCAGAAGGGACTCGAACCCTCGACCTCCGCCGTGACAGGGCGGCGCTCTAACCAACTGAGCCACTAGGCCATAAAGCCGACGATCGGACTTGAACCGATAACCTGCTGATTACAAGTCAGCTGCTCTGCCAATTGAGCCACGTCGGCATATTATGTTTTTAACTTTTTATTAGAATAACATCAAGAATACTTTTCTTTCTGTCTAGTGACTCCAAGTGGATCTTGACCAGGGGTTCAAATCCCCAGTGCAAATCTTCTTTTTGTCTAGTGACTCCAAGGGGATTTGAACCCCTGTTACCGCCGTGAAAGGGCGGTGTCTTAACCGCTTGACCATGGAGCCAATTACTTTTGTAGCATGTAAACCTAACCAGTTCCACATGTTCTGTTTTAAACAACCTTTGTTGTTAAACTCCCCGAGCGGGGCTCGAACCTGCAACACCACGGTTAACAGCCGTGTGCTCTACCATTGAGCTATCGAGGAAAAATCAACGTCAGTCCACTTTGTG
>JAHAJA010000066.1 GCA_018372435.1 Clostridiales bacterium
TACACTTTTACCACTACCACTTTCTCCAACGACACCTAATGTTTTACCGGCGTCAACAGAATAAGAAACGCCGTTTACAGCCTTAACGGTTCCTTTTTTGGTATCAAAGAACGTGTGAAGATCTTTTATCTCTAATAAAGCCATTTCTTATCCCTCCTATCTCTCATTTGCTTTCGGATCGACTGCATCACGTAGTCCATCACCGATTAAGTTAATACTAATTGTTGCAAGTCCTAAGGCTATGGAAGGGAACACCCATCTCCACCAATATTGAAGGATTACCGTGGAAGACTGAGCACCATTCAGCATGTTACCCCAGGTTGGTCTTGGTTCACGTACACCAAATCCTAAGAAGGATAACCCAGACTCTGTTAACATGGCACTTGCAAAACCTAATGTTGCACTAACGATGATTACAGATACAACGTTAGGAATAATATGTCTAAAGATAATACTCTTTTGTCTAACACCAACTGCACGAGCTGCTGTAACGAATTCCTTATTACGTTCTGCAAGAACTTGCGCACGTACAAGTCTAGCATCTCCTGGCCAAGATAGAAGACCTAAGATAACCATGATTAAAGCAATACGCTGCGTTTCACTAATCCTATTACCAATAATCGCGGATAACGTCATGGCAAATGGTAAGAATGGTAGCGCATATACAATTTCTGCAACACGCATTAAAATCATGTCCACTTTACCACCAAAGTAACCAGATACACCACCTACTATGATACCAATTGTAATTGAGATAACAATTGCAATTGCACCAATTGACATAGTCATACGACCACCATGCATGATACGAGATAATACATCACGACCATAATTGTCTGTTCCTAAGATATATCCCTTTAATCCCCAAGTAATTGCATTACCATCATCTGTAATTGCATAGTTTTGATAATATCCTGAATATACAGCAGATATGTTTGCTTTATTTACTTTTGAAGGTACTGTTGATTGTCCGAAATCATCATGTCCCCAGGAAACAACATCTCCATTTGCTAAGGTAACTGTATAATGATATCTACCTGCTTGAATTGCTACCGCACCTTCAAGTGTTTCGCCTTCATGAATGGTCTTCGTTTTGTTACCCCAAACATGCACTTTACCATCTTCTGTTACGGCAGCACCTGTCTGAGCTGTTAAAGCGATATCTACGACTTTACCCATTCCTTCTGGAATTCTTGAGAAAGCTAATTCATTAGCAGTTAAGCTAACTACTTGACCGTCTTTTGTTAAACCAAGAACACCTTGTGAGTTGATCGCGATTTTGTCGATTTGACCTTGGTAATCGCCAATCTTGAAATCCATGATACCTGTATTTCCCCAGAAATACACCATACCATCTTCTGTTACTACAGCTGAACATTGGTAACCAGAATAGATTCTTTTTATGTTTGTTACTTGTTTTAGATTATCTGGAATAGCACATTGCTTATTACGAGAATTACCCCAAGCAAACAATTCGCCTTTGTCATTCATCGCTAAAACATGGTCCGCTCCAGCTGCTATCTGTACAACATTTCCCATATTCTCTGGCATGTTCTTAATATCGATAACCGATGTAATCTTAGATTTACCCCAAACGAATACTTCACCATCATTCGATAAACCGACACTGAATGTAGAACCGATAGAGATCTCTTTGATATTTCCTTGTAATTTCTTAGGAACCTTCATCATATTAAATCCAGGAGCAACGTTTTGTTGCGTTTGCTCTTGATATGATAAATCAATATCATTTACTATTGGATAGATAAGTACACTAAGGAATATCAATAAAAATATAATTAAAGATGTCATAGCTACTTTATTCGCTACGAAATTCTTGATAATTGTACGCATTGGACTTTGTAACTGCTCTTCCTCTAAGAAAGAGAGTTGTTTTCTACGATTCCCAAATAATAAGCCAATTAGACTTACATGAGATCTCTTAGATTTCTTTTTTTCTTTACTCATCTCTTTCTTCCTCCTAATCCAATTTAACTCTAGGGTCAACCATACAGTATGCGATATCCATGATTAGATTACCTAATAGAGCAATTATAACGTAAAACATCTGCATGGCTAATACAACCATGAAATCTTGTTGCATTAAACCATCAAATAATACTTTACCAATACCTGGCCATAAGAATATATTTTCTATAATAACAGAACCCGAGAATACACTCATAATCCAACCTGTAACGATCGTTACGATTGGAAGTAAGGCATTACGAAAAGCATGAGAATAGATAACAACTCGTTCCCTAACACCCTTCGCTCTCGCTGTTCTGATGTAATCCATACTTAATGATTCAATCATTGCGGCTCTTACATATCTAGTAATAGATCCAACAGAGCCTAATACGATAACTAAAACTGGTAACGCCATATGCCATAACGTATCAAAGAACTTTTGCATAGCCGTTCCAGAAAAACCAACCGAATTAACACCACTAACCGGGAAGATTGGTATCTTCACCGCCAATAAACAAATCAGAACCAATGATATAATAAAGGTCGGCAAACTATACCCGACGACGGAAAAAACCTGAACAACATTATCAAACGTGCTTCGCTTCTTAACAGCACATATAATACCTAACGGTATCGTTATTACGAATACAACTACGATTGCCAACATATTCAGCTTCATTGTATTCTGTAACGGAGCCGCTACTACATCTATTACATCTTTTCGATAATTAGAAGAATAGCCAAAATCACCTTGTAACATATTCGTAATCCATACAACATATTGTACGGGAATTGGTTTATCAAGGCCTAATCTTTCTCTTGCTTGTTGGTATTGCATCTCGTATACTTCTGGTTTCATACTAGCTTTTGAACCTTCTAGTAAAAGTCTTGCTGGATCACCAGGAACCATCTTATATATTCCAAACATTAAGATTGACATTATAAAGAATACGAATACCATATACATTAAACGTTTTGCAATGTATTTTGCCATCTTATCCACACCTGCTTTCTTGCTATTTATGCTGACTATATTCCAATGAGATGCAACCATCTCTTATGGTCGCACAAATTGCGAGATATTTTCACACTTATTTACTACGCTTGTTAAAACTTGTATTGCCCTACTAAACTAACGATATATCTCTATTATCAAGGAAATAGGGCATTATTAGAATGCCCTATTTCCAGTTATATCAGTTTAAAATATATTAATTTAGACTATATTAATACGAAATAAAACTAATACGATTGATAAAAATAATTCTCAATTATTCAGTAACTGACATATATACTAATGACATTCCGATACCGAATGTGTCATCACCAATATATCCTTGTACTTTTGGATTGAAGAATGTATGGTATTCATCTGAGTAAAGAGGAATATTTGGCATTTGTTCATTGATTTCTTTCATGATAGCTACCCATTTGTCAAGGTATCCTTCTTTATCACTTGGATCTGTCTTAGTAAGATCATAACCCATGTTCATAATCTTATCATCCATCCAGAAGTTAGTATTAAAGTTACCTAAATAATTCTTACCTGTGTTATAGCTATACTCAAATTGTGGAATTGGAGTAAAACCAGTTCCTAAGTTATACATATGGAATTGTGGTTCATCAATTCCTTCACGGTAATAGTTGTTAAGTAATGTAGGGAAGTCAACTACAGTTGTAGTTAATTTCATACCAGCTTTTTCCATTTCTCCTGGTAACATAGTTGCAAGTAATTGAGCAACTGAGTTATCAGATGAAGCCCATTGAATTTCACAAGCCATTAATTCACCATCAACTTCTTTGTAACGTAATGTATCTGTTCCATCTACATAAGCTTCACCTTTTTCGTTAAGGTTCCAGCCATCAGCCTCAAGAACTTCTTTTGCTTTTTCAATACTGAATGAATAAGGATTTAATTCACTATCAATAACATCTTTTCTTTCTTGGTACATCCATTGTCCAAGACCATATTCTGAATTAACTGATGATCCGAAACCGCCAGTATATTGAGAAACATATGTTGTTCTATCTAAGCAGTATGCAATTGCTTGACGAACTGACTTGAATTGAGTTGGACCAAAATCAGTGTGGAATGCTAATAAGCCATAACCGTTTCTTAAGTAAGTTGCATAATCAGCTTTACCTTGATCTACTAAATCAAGACCAGCGTTAATTGTATCTCCACCAGAAAGACCAACAAGTAAGTCTACATTACCAGCTGCTAACTCATCAAGTTGAGTAGCTTCTTCTGTATATTTCATAATAACTTTTGCAATAGTAGGTTTCTTTCCTTCGTAATTACCTTTGAACTTATCATTAACTTCAAGTACAACTTCTTGATTTGTAGCATCATAGCTTACGAATTTGTATGGTCCACAAGTAACTGTAGGGTTATATCTTTCAGATGTCATAGGATCTTTGATAAGATCTGCTGTGTAATTATCTGATAAGTAGCAACCATTTCCGTCATCTTTGATTTCTACGCCTGGAGCATATACTGAGAAAGGAATTGGTGTAACTGCTGAAGCATATGCTTCAAAGTAAGTTGGCATATAGTCAGCTTTGATATCAACAGAGAATGTATAGTCATCAATTAAATGAATTCCTGAGAATTCCTTTGTATCACCAGTGTTATAAGTATCAAAACCAACTAGTGTATTACCAGATGTATTAGATCCTTCAATTTCAGCAAGTTCAGGTGATGCATAAATCATAAGGTTACCAACATAATCTTTAGCAGTGATTGGTGAACCATCAGACCATACTAGATCTTTGTTTATAGTGAACTTGAAAGTTTTAGATCCGTCTTCATTTAATGTAGTTTCTGGATCAGAGGCAAGTACAGTTGGATTATATACATATTCTGCAGCACTATTAAGTTCTGCTGTTCCATAGAAACTTGGGTATGTTCCTAGTAATTGTTTTACTTTATAATCTGCACCGTTATTTCCCCAACCTTCGATAAAGCTACCATTGAATTCAGTAACATCACCAAGGATAATTTGTCCTGTAGGTTCTGCATTAGTTACATCAGTACTTGAATCATCTGTTGAAGTACCGTCAGTAGTTTCTGTTTTTGTTTCGTTCTTTTTGTTATTACTTGTTGAACATCCAGCTAATACAGAAGCTGTAAGTGTCAAAGCAACTAACAACGCTAAGCCTTTTTTCTTCATAAAACTTCCTCCTGAGTATTTTTTACTATTTATTAATCAACACAAGTATTATCACAAACACAAGAAACAGTACATCAAATCCTGTATCTATGCTATATACCGTGTGAATAACCATTATTGATATGAATAATCATTATGAATATTCGCTATCCTCAATCATAAAAGTAGCGTTCTACTCTTTTAAGTCATCTCAGCTTTACCACGATAAAGCATTAATATTAGAAAATGTAAATGTTACAAAAGGGTATCCTGGAACGCCAGAACACCCTTGTTCATTACATTTATAAATTGTACTATTATACAAATTGTTTGTCAACTATATTTTGCATTACTTATTTTACCATAAATTATCTATATTTTCTCGTTTTGTATATTTATTCCGAATCTTCAGACATTTTAATCATATTTTCCCCAAATATTGTATATAGTTAGTATTAAACCTTTTTTCTACCATTAATTTCAACTTATTTATTTACCAATCTTTCAAAATAATATGTATATTTCCTATATATACATGTTATTTTGAAATTATACATTTCGTTTTATATTACATATAATTCTACATTTACCTGTTACTACATATTGTTTTTCTCTTCTATATTAGTATACAAAAAAAGCACAAGTTCCATTAGAGAACTTGCACTTTTCTTTTTTGTTGATTCAGGTATCATTCTACCTAGTTATGTTTTACAATGTTTCTCTTATGATGACAAGCAACAAAATGTCCTGGTGTCACCTCTTCGAAATCAGGTACTACTTTTGTACAGATATCCGTACAATACTGACAACGAGTATGGAACTTACAACCTGTAGGTGGTTTAATTGGGCTTGGGATATCTCCTTCAATAAGGATCGTCTCCTTCTTATCATCAACATCTGTTGTTGGAATTGCTGATAATAAAGCCTCTGTATATGGATGCATTGGAGCAGCAAATAGATCTGGTGTAGTTGCTAACTCAACCATATTACCAAGGTACATAACACCAATACGATCACTGATATACTTGATAACACTTAAGTCGTGGGAAATAAATAAGTACGTTAAGTTTTCTTTTTCCTTTAAATCAAGTAATAGATTGATAATCTGTGACTGAATGGATACGTCAAGAGCAGATACTGCTTCATCGCATACAACAAACTTTGGTTTTAATGCAAGGGATCTTGCAATACCAATACGTTGTCTTTGTCCTCCTGAGAATTGGTGAGGATAACGGTGAATCATGTATGGAGCAAGTCCACAGTCTTCCATAACTTGCATGATATAATCTTGCATCTTGTCTTTATTCTTATGGAATACTTTATGGGCATTCAAACCTTCACCAATAATCTGTCCAACTGACATACGAGGATTTAAGGATGAATACGGATCTTGGAAGATTAATTGAAGATCTTTACGAAGACGACGAATCTCTTCTTCTGTTAATCTTGCCAAATCTACACCTTCATCAAGATAGGCTTCGTATTTA
>JAHAJA010000067.1 GCA_018372435.1 Clostridiales bacterium
CGTTTGTCAACAAGTTTTTTCATTATTTTCTGAGTTGTTTTAATTCTTACTTTTTTCAGAATTGTTTGTTCATTTTCTACAACTCATCAGCTGACTTGGACTAGTATAACAGAGTTAAAATCATTTGTAAAGGGGTTTTTAATAAAAAACCTCCTTTTTATTTCTTTTCCTCAATCTTAAATATTCATATTCGGTGATGATGAATCTCATTGTAGTAGATAAGACATAAAACACAGAAATGGGTGACGAGTAATTGCCATGAACATTAAAACGCAATCCTTATCAATTGAATAAGGATTGCGTCTATTCTTATTGTATCGTTGCTATCTTAATTAATTTCTGTCTTTAATCCATCCACTATATTCTCTTTTCTAATTTTTCTAGATGAATATAGCATAGCAATACCGACAACACCAAATACAGCTAATATACCAACTATATATATCGTATATGGGAATGAATAATATTTATCAAAATTATAACTAACTGCTTTCTTAATCCATAGAGTCATACCTAGACTAATTGGCAAACCAAATACACAAGCCTTTATACCATACATAAGGCTTTCTATTCGAATCATACGCTTAAATACTTCTGGAGTCATTCCAATACTTTTAAGCATTGCAAACTCTCTTCTGCGTAAAGCAAAACTAGTTGAGATTGTATTGAATAGATTTGCAATACATATTAATGAGATTAATGTTATAAACCCATATGCAAATACTGAGAATACGGTTGTCATCTGATTGTTTCTTATAATCTCCTCTGCTTGATTAAATATGGAATAATTTGATTGAATACCTTCTTTTAAAAATACATCAACAATAGCATCTTCTATATTCGCTGCATCATTAGTATTCAGATAATATCCAAACGAAGTTTCACTCTCTAGTTGTTCAAATTCACTTAATTCTGATAATGGTAACACGAGCGAAACATTGCCACCAATTGAACCAAGTCTAACTCCCAGTGGACGCTCCTTCGTTACTAAATCAAGTAGGATTTCATAATCACCAACCTTAATCTTATCATTTGCTTTGACCTTTAATGGCTCTATATCTGTTAAACTATATCCCCTCTGGCTAACTTGTTGATTAACTAATATAGCATGGATCTCATCTGAATCTGGATTCCTCTTTCCAACAATTCTGTTATATTCATCATCTGATATAAATGATAAAGAATAATTAATTTCAACATCCATATCATTTCCTGACCAATACTCTCCTAACGCTTCTTTTGCCTCCTCTGTGATCATGCTTTGAACTTGTTCTTTGTCCATAGTTAGCCACTCACTTAATTCTGTAACCGCATTACCCTCTATTACACTAGGAATCTCTTGTAACAATTCACTTACAGTATCTTCCTCTTCCCTATCTATATTCCACACCGCAACGTCATAAGATTCACTGTCGAGGGCAAACATTACAGATTCTTTCAGATAATAGACATAAGATCCTACACTAATGAATAAGATAAGGCTTATCATTAACGAAAATACTAATGCACGATAGTGCTTTCTATTACGTTTAAGATTCTTAATGGCTAGATTTCCCTCTACTCCAAGCAATTCCTGCGTTAGTCTTGAAGTCTTCACTTGTTTTGCATGTACTGCAATATCTCTTGATTGTCTAATTGCTTCAATAGGTGCAATTTTGGCTGCTTTTCTTGCAGGAAGATATGCTGATATGAAAATTGTTATAACAGAAAAGATAATTGCTGCGATAATGGATTCTAAGGAAACAATCACTTTAATCCCTACATCTATACCCATAACATTCTCAAATATTGGTCCTAAAAGCGTAAACGTTGTCCACATTCCGACAAACCCCGCAATAATCCCTAACGGGATACTTATAGCACCAATTACTGCTCCCTCAAAAAGAACTGCATTTCGCTTCTGTTCTTTAGTAGCACCAATACTTGAAAGCATTCCGAACTGTTTACTTCTTTCGTTGATTGAAATAGCAAATGAATTATATATCAGCGCAATGGAACCCACCATAATAATGATGATTAAAATTATCGTACTGACTTGAATCATCTTATTATAAGTATCTTCAAATTTACTAACGCCATGTAATCGTAATAGATCATCTTGGTAAACAACCTGCCCTTCAGCCACTCCTGCATTATTTGCAGCTGACATAGTATTACTATACAGATCATTAGAAACCTTCCTCATGAAAACATTATCCGTTAATGTGTCACTATTTGCTATCGTGTTGTCATCAAGAAATGTAATTGCTCTCCTTCCAGGCATCATAAACCACTCATCAGACTCTATGATTCCCACAATAGTATATGTCTCTTTTTCTCCCGTAGGTTTCCATGTTTCTTGTTCTTCTACAGGATACATATCTCCATGAAAATCGTCACCCTGACCTAATTCTTTTTGCTCCCCTTCAACTAATGCAAAGCGTTTTCCATATTCCATAGAAATTGTATCACCAATCTTATATGATTCTTCTTTATTATTTGATATCTCCTTACTTACAATAATCTCTCCTGCTTTCTCAGGAAGTCTTCCATCTAATAGGGTTACCGGAAGTTTATCCAAGGCGGTATTATCATATGCTTCCACATAAATATACGGTTTTACAACTTTACTCGTATCGTTCCATTTGCTATATCCTTTGACTTGTGTATAGAAACTAAATTTCTCATCCAGCTCATCTATTAACTTATTTCCTTGCTGTTTTGTAACATCAACATATTTGACATGCCAAGCGCCACCTCGCCTAATTTGAATGTTTTGCAAATAAGTTGTTAATGTTAAAGCTGCGGTTGATACTGCTGTAATCATAGCTACAGAAATAATAACACCAAGTATGGTTACTATAGTCCGTTTTTTGTTTGCTTTCATGTGTTTCCATGTAAGGCTATTCATAATATTCATATTATCTGCCTCCCATGTTTACAGGTCGTATTACTTCATCTCCTGCTATTTTCCCATCCTCTATCGTGATGATTCGATCTGCTTGTAAAGCGATTGATTCATCATGGGTAATTACAATTAACGTTTGATTGTATTTTCGATTGGATAGCTTAATTAGCTCCATTATTTCATTTCCTGTTTTACGGTCAAGGTTACCCGTTGGCTCATCCGCTAACATAATAGCTGGATTTGTAATTAATGCTCTTCCTATAGATACACGTTGCTGCTGACCGCCTGATAACTGATTTGGTAAATGATCTAAACGATCTCTAAGCTTTAATGTATGAACGATTTCATCGAGATGATCCTTCGATACTCGACGATGGTCCAACAACAAAGGTAGTGTAATATTCTCCTCGACATTTAGTACTGGGATTAGATTATAGAATTGATAGATTAAACCAATCTGTCTTCTGCGAAAGATCGCAAGATTACTTTCATTTAAGTCATATATGTTTGTTCCGTTAATAAATACCTCTCCACTTGATGGACGATCTACACCTCCAAGCATGTGAAGTAATGTTGATTTTCCTGAGCCTGATGGTCCTATTATTGCTACGAATTCTCCTTTATTTACGGAGAATGAAACGGAGTCCAGCGCTTTCACACTTGTTTCACCGGTTCCATATGTCTTACATAACTTATTAACTCTTAATATCTCCATGCCATTATTTCCTTCCTCAAAACTCCAATTGTAATTATATAGTAACTCATCAGCCCACTTCGTTCGTGCTTGATCTCCTGCTGATAAGTTACAGTATACCAGTTCATAATGACATTACGATGACATATTCTGTGACATTTTTGTCACTTTATATAACTTGATAATAAATCTACTTCCATTTCCTTTTTCACTAATGATATGAATACTACCATTATGGCCAGTAATAATCTGTTTTGCTAAAGCCAATCCAATTCCTACACTATCAGGATTTGCATTTTTTCCTTTATAAAACCGTTCAAATACATGTGGTAAATCCCCTTCATCAATTCCTTCCCCATCATCAATGATAGTGATTTGAGAATAAATTGCATTCTGCGAATATTGGATTTCAATCCTTCCCATTACTTTTGTATGCTCAAAACAGTTTTTCAAAACATTACTAATAGCCTCTTGTAGCCACGGGAAATCTCCCATACAAGAAGCTTCTTTATCTCCATCAATATGTACTTTTATCTCTTTCAATTCTTCTATTATTCGAAGTGGTTCCATTGATTGTTCTATCAATTCACATAATAAAATCGGCTCTTGTTTTAGTTCAACGGCTTTCGCGTCTAATTTTGACATCTTAAGTAGTGTAGTAACCAGTAGACGCATTCTCTCAACTTGTGTATGAATATGCTTGGTGAATTCTAGTCGCCTCATATCCTCTATATGGTCCGCGGCTATAAGGTCCGCCATCATGCTTATCGAAGTCAATGGTGTCTTAAGCTGATGCGTTATATCTGATAACGCATCTGCTAGATACGTCTTATCCTTTAACAATAACTCATTTTGTTCAACCATTCTAAGTGTAAGTTTATAAATCTCAGATTTGAGAATACTTAATTCTCCTTCTTTATAATCTCTCACATCTAATGTAAAATCTCCCATATAGATTTGATATAGATAATCTGACAACTCGTTAATCTTTCTATATCTTACTTTTGTAAATGCAATAGCATACAAAGTGATACTAGCACCTAATAGACCTACAAACACCACTCCATAAGTAGGGAAAATTACCGTTAATATCGCTGCAACAAATGTTATTACAAAACAGAAAATCCCCATTTGTACTAATTCTCGGTATCTCATTTGACAAACCTATCCCTTTCTAAAGTCTAGGCAATTATTCAAGTTCCTTGCTCTAACAAATCCAGATGTAACAGATTGAACTCTACACGTTCAATATTATTACTCTATGCTATATCCAATCCCTCGTATCGTCTTAATAATAACTGGATTACACATATCGTCTTCTAGCTTTTCTCTTAATCGTTTAATATAAACAGTTAGAGTATTGTCATTTACAAAATCACCTGATACATCCCAAATACCTTCAAGTAACTGATTTCTTGTTAGTACTTGGCCTCTATGGTTTAACAATTGTAACAACAGACGGTACTCCATGGCTGTTAAAATTATCTCCACATTATTCTTATATATTCTTTTTTCACGGAGATTAATCTCTATATCTGCCACATATACAACATTATCTTCATTCTCTTTATGATATCTACGGAATACGGAACGGATTCTTGACATCATCTCTCTTATACGAAATGGTTTAATGATATAATCATCTGCTCCAAAATCCAATCCCATTACTACATTTACTTCATCCTCAAGTGCTGTAAGAAATATAACTGGTGTATCTTTCTTCTTCTTTATCTCTTTGCATAGATCGTATCCATTCCCATCAGGTAGTGTAATATCTAACAAGTATAAATCAAACTTAACATTATCTATCTGTTCCTTTGCTTCCTTATAAGAATATGCATTCTTTACATCGTAGCCCTCTTGTTGCAAACTATACTCTAATCCAGTTGCAATAACTCGATCATCTTCTACAACTAATATCCTCATAGATTGACTCCTTTATTTCCTTTATAAACTAAGCTTCCTCATTTAATAAATGTAATTATAACATATGGGGAGAATTTTCATAGGTAAACCTTTGTTATTATGAAGCTATTTTTGCTTTCTTTACCCTACTAAAACTCATATAGTATATTAGTTGTATACCATATTGATATTCTAATTATATTATTTAAAATACAAATCAAAGGATTCATCATATTTGGTATCAAGTATATAATCGTTATTATTAATATTTTGGTTAAACATTCTTGGTTCTATATCATTTCCTGTAACTTTGAGCGTATACGAACTATACCTCAATTCGGTATTATCTCCATATACAATAATAAGATTTACGTATTGAGAAGTTTGATACAAGACAATTTTTTGATTATTCTTAGGTGATATTATCGATCCACCAAATAACTTATCGTTTTCGAATATATCTAAATATATATTTTCATTATCACGTCCTAGGTACGCCAAATAATTATTATTTTTCTCTTGTTGAACTACTATATATTCACTATTACTTCTATATTTATCTTTAATAAAATCTTCTGGTTTTACTCTGTCATCCTTTAAATAGTAAAGTGCTGATGTAATAATTAATACACCTAAAATATCTATAAGTATAATTTCAACTTTACTCCTTTTCTTCAACCAATCACCTCCGTTAATGCACGATATCCATATTATCCTATTAATTGGATTAAATTACAATCTTTTGTTTTAAGAAGCGCTTAACCTATGAGTCAAACACCTTTATCAATTTACTAACCCATACACAACTATAATTATACGAAAAAACACCCAACCATACGGTTAAGTGTTATCAGTATCTAGTTATTTCAGTGACCTAATTCCTTCAGTGACGCAATACGCTTGTAAGTAACTGATGACATGCAAAAAAACCATTAGTCATAATGATTAATGGTTTTCCTTCTCTTATATCTTCAAAACTACACATTGAATTTTTGTCAGATTCATTTTTTTGGTTAAGCCCTCGACCTATTAGTAACAGTCAACTGCATGTGTTACCACACTTCCATCTCTGTCCTATCAACCTGATCGTCTTTCAGGGGTCTT
>JAHAJA010000045.1 GCA_018372435.1 Clostridiales bacterium
TTGGTCAGACTGGCACTTGGAGGTCTTTTTTTATTATAAAATAAAATGTTGGAGATTACGAGTTTAAATCGTACACCCCAACATTTACTATAGAACCTTTTTTTAATCATGTAATAGAACATAAATATGTGGGGAGAATACTAATTAGAGCATGTATAAGGTGTAGTACTTGGAATGTAGTTCGAGAGGTGAACAAAGTAAGAGTTATAGTAATCCATGCATGCTTATCAAGTAAGGAATTGATAAGCAATAGGAATAAGATGTATGAGGACATATTCGATTACTAGTTATGAATAGCAAGTTATATATAATAGGAAGAAACTCATCAAAAAGGTAAAGTGTAAGAAAGAAGTTATACATCAAAGCAGGTGATGTAAACAGTGACAATGGTGATAGTGATAAATTTATAGTAAGAATTTAGTTGTTTGGCAAAATGTTAAAAAAATTAATTAGTATAAATGAAATATTGTATATTTTTTTGGAAAAATAATAGAAAAAAGTGCTTGCAATTCTTGTAAACCTACTGTATAATAACTATTGTTGTGACATTGATAGCGTAGAAGCGCGAGGTTGCTGTGCAAGACACAGGTTTTCCGTGGAGCGAATGTCAAGTTATAAAACTGGCGACAAGTCACTGTACAAATCAATAGCTCTGCAAATTGCAGAAGAGAGAGTGTGTGTAATTAGACAAGTTCTGGTTACAGAGTAAGAAACCGCTCGTTTTACGAGATGAGTTATCTGCGATACACACGGATACGTGTACAGTCACCGCTTGTCGTACTGATATTAAGTGCGAAAAGGAGGCGACTTTTTTTATGGCAAGTCAAGTAATGAGAATTACACTTAAGGCGTATGATCATCAATTAATCGATCAATCAGCTGGGAAAATTATTGAAACTGTAAAGAAAACAGGATCTAAGGTGAGTGGGCCTGTGCCACTACCAACTAAGAAAGAAGTAGTAACAATTCTTAGAGCTGTTCATAAGTACAAAGATTCCAGAGAACAATTTGAGCAAAGAACTCATAAGAGATTAATCGATATCATCACTCCAAGCCAAAAAACAGTTGATGCATTATCTAGATTAGAAATGCCAGCTGGTGTGTATATCGACATCAAAATGAAAACTAAATAGTTTTCAAAAGAAGTAAGTATTAAAAGCAAGTAATCCTTTAGGGTTTATATATAGAGACCAAGCGTCAGGGGGTTCCTGACCCAAGCACTCAAAAGTAAGCCATCTAGGATGATTACACGAAGTTTGTGTAATCCGCTGTAGATTAAACAGGAGGTGCATTCGTAATGAAGAAAGCAATATTAGCTACTAAAGTCGGAATGACTCAAATCTTCAATGAAGATGGAGTATTAACTCCAGTAACTGTATTACAAGCTGGTCCTTGTGTAGTAACTCAAGTGAAAACAGTTGAAAATGATGGATACAGTGCAGTACAAGTTGGTTATGGCGACATCAGAGAAAAATTAGTCAACAAACCAAGAAAAGGACACTTTGCAAAAGCTGGTGTTACAAACAAGAGATTCTTAAAAGAATTCAGATTTGACAATGCAGAAGAATATACTGTTGGACAAGAAATTAATGCAGATATCTTCGCAGCAGGAGACAAAATCGACGCAACTGCTAAGTCAAAAGGTAAAGGATTCCAAGGTGCTATCAAGAGACATGGTTTATCTAGAGGACCTATGGCACATGGTTCTAAATACCATAGACATGCTGGTTCGAATGGTGCTGCTTCAGATCCAAGTAAAGTATTCAAAGGCAAAAAAATGCCAGGACACATGGGTGCTGTTAAAGTAACAATTCAAAACCTAGAAGTTGTTAAAATAGATGTAGAAAATAACCTTATCTTAGTTAAAGGTGCTGTACCAGGACCTAAGAAATCTGTGGTTATGTTAAAGAATTCAGTAAAAGCAAACTAATTGCTTTAAGGAAGGAGGAACACACTAATGGCAAACGTATCTGTTTACAATATCGAAGGTAAAGAAGTTGGTTCAATCGAACTTAACGAAGCTGTCTTCGGAGTTGAAATAAATGAACATTTAGTTCACATGGCAGTTGTTCAACAACTTGCAAATAAACGTCAAGGAACTCAAAGCGCTAAAACTCGTGCAGAAGTTCGTGGCGGTGGAAGAAAACCTTGGAAACAAAAAGGAACTGGTCATGCAAGACAAGGTTCTACAAGATCTCCACAATGGACTGGTGGTGGAGTTGTATTCGCTCCAAAACCACGTAACTATTCATTCAAGATGAATAAACAAGAAAAATTAGCAGCTATTAAGTCTGCTTTAACATCAAGAGTAAACGCTTCTAAATTAGTAGTACTTGATGAACTTAATTTCTCAGAAGCTAAAACAAAACAAATGAAAGCTGTACTTGACAACTTAAAAGTAAGCAAAGCATTAGTTGTTTTAGGAGAAAAGAATGACAATGTAGTATTATCAGCTAGAAATCTTCCAACTGTAAGAACTGCATTAACAAATACAATCAATGTATATGACATCTTAAAGTATGATACTTTAGTATTAACTAAAGATGCAGTAGCAAAAATTGAGGAGGTGTACGCATAATGGCAAATTTAAAATATTATGATGTTATACTTAAACCAATCGTTACTGAAAAAAGTATGAATGCAATGAGCGAAAAAAAGTATACATTTTCTGTTCATACAGATGCGACTAAAGGTCAAATCAAAGAAGCAGTTGAAAAAATGTTCGAAGGAACAAAAGTTTCTAAAGTAAACACTATGAATCTTGATGGTAAAAATCGTAGACGTGGTGCTGTAGTTGGTAAAACTGCTAAAACTAAAAAAGCTATCGTTCAATTAACAGCTGATAGTGCTGATATTGAAATCTTCGAAGGACTATAAGAGTAATCTTATATAACGCTTCGGCGGTAGACTGGAAATAGATTAACAATATGGCTTTTTATAGCCGATAAGAATAAAACAGACGAACAAGAGTCGTTAACACGCAGTGAAAGGAGTGCAAAACATGGGAATTAAAAAGTTTAACCCATATACACCTTCCAGAAGACATATGACTAGCTCAGATTTCGCTGAAATCACTAAATCTACTCCTGAGAAATCATTAGTAGTATCTTTAAATAAAAACGCTGGTCGTAACAATCAAGGAAAGATTACAGTAAGACACCAAGGCGGTGGATCAAGAAGAAAATATAGAATCATCGACTTTAAGAGAAAGAAAGATGGTATTCCAGCAACTGTTGTAAGTATCGAATACGATCCAAACAGAACTGCTAATATCGCACTTATCTGCTATGCAGATGGTGAAAAAGCTTATATCCTTGCTCCTAACGGATTACAAGTTGGAACTAAGCTTATGAACGGAGCTGAAGCTGAAGTTAAAGTTGGTAACTGCTTACCACTTCAAAACATTCCAGTAGGTACTCAAGTTCACAACATTGAATTATATCCAGGTAGAGGTGGCCAATTAGTTCGTTCAGCTGGTAACTCAGCTCAATTAATGGCTAAAGAAGGAAAATACGCTACACTTAGATTGCCATCAGGCGAAATGAGAATGGTACCAATCATTGCTAGAGCTACAATCGGTCAAGTTGGTAATATCGATCACGAACTTATCAACATTGGTAAAGCTGGTCGTAAACGTCACATGGGTATCAGACCTACAGTTCGTGGTTCTGTAATGAACCCTAATGACCATCCACATGGTGGTGGTGAAGGTAAGACTGGTATCGGTCGTTCAGGCCCTGTTACACCTTGGGGTAAACCAGCTCTTGGCTTAAAGACAAGAAAGAAAAACAAGAAATCTAACAAGATGATCGTAAGAAGAAGAGACGGTAAGAATATAAAGTAGTTATAAGGAGGTAGAACCTATGGGTCGTTCACTTAAAAAAGGACCATTTGCTGATGCAAGCTTACTTAATAAAGTAGACGCTATGAATGCAGCAGGTGACAAATCAGTAATCAAAACTTGGTCACGTCGTTCTACAATCTTCCCACAATTCGTTGGACACACTATTGCTGTTCATGATGGAAGAAGACATGTGCCTGTATATGTAACTGAAGATATGGTTGGCCACAAACTTGGTGAGTTCGTAGCTACAAGAACATATCGCGGACACGGAAAAGACGAAAAAAAATCAAGAAGATAATTAAAAATAAATAATCGTCAGTGGACGAAATACTGACAGAATTGTTTCACTTTGAAAGGAGGTTTCATCCATGGCAAAAGGACATAGATCCCAGATTAAAAGAGAAAGAAATGCGAACAAAGATACTAGACCATCTGCAAAATTATCATACGCAAGAGTGTCAGTTCAAAAAGCTTGTTTCGTATTAGATGCCATCAGAGGTAAGGATGTACAAACAGCACTTGGTATATTAGCATACAATCCAAGATATGCTTCAAGTTTAGTAGAAAAATTATTGAAATCAGCAATCGCTAATGCTGAAAACAATAACGGTATGAATGTTGAAAACCTTTATATTGAAGAATGTTTCGCAAATAAAGGACCAACTATGAAGAGAATCAAACCAAGAGCACAGGGTAGAGCTTACAGAATCGAAAAGAGAATGAGCCATATCACTGTAATTCTTAATGAAAGATAGTTTCGTGCAAAAACGAACTTATTGAATGAAAGGAGATTACAATGGGACAAAAAGTTAATCCTCATGGTTTAAGAGTCGGCGTTATCAGCGATTGGGATTCTAGATGGTATGCAGAGTCAGATTTCGCAGACAATCTTGTTGAAGACTATAAAATCAGAAAATATCTTAAAAAGAAATTATATTCAGCTGGTGTTTCAAAGATCGAAATCGAAAGAGCATCAGATAGATTAAAAATTATCATTTTCACTGCTAAACCAGGTGTAGTTATCGGTAAAGGTGGATCTGAAATTGAAAAATTAAAAGTGGAAGTTCAAAAATTCACTTCTAAAAAATTAATGGTAGATATCAAAGAGGTTAAAAAACCTGATATGGATGCTCAGTTAGTAGCGGAAAGCATTGCTGCTCAACTTGAAAATCGTATTTCTTTCAGAAGAGCTATGAAATCTACTATGGCTAGAACTATGAGAACTGGTGCTAAAGGTATCAAAACTGCAGTTTCTGGTCGTTTAGGTGGAGCTGATATGGCTCGTACTGAATTCTATAGTGACGGTACTATCCCTCTACAAACATTACGTGCGGACATTGATTATGGATTTGCAGAGGCAGATACAACTTTTGGTAAACTAGGCGTTAAAGTTTGGATTTACCATGGTGAAGTACTTCCAACTAAGGCAACTAAGGAAGGGAGCGATAAATAATGTTAATGCCAAAAAGAGTAAAGCGTAGAAAACAATTCCGTGGTTCTATGGCAGGTAAAGCCATGAGAGGTAACACTATTTCTCACGGTGAATACGGTATTGTAGCTTTGGAACCAGCTTGGATTAAGTCAAACCAAATCGAAGCAGCCCGTATTGCTATGACTCGTTATATCAAACGTGGTGGTAAAGTTTGGATTAAGATTTTCCCAGATAAACCAGTAACAACTAAACCAGCTGAAACTCGTATGGGTTCCGGTAAAGGAACACTAGAATACTGGGTAGCTGTAGTTAAGCCAGGTCGTGTAATGTTCGAAATCTCTGGAGTAGCTGAAGAAGTAGCTAGAGAAGCATTACGTCTTGCAACACATAAGTTACCAGTTAAGTGCAAGGTAGTTTCTCGCGCAGACTTAGAAGGAGGTGCGGGCAGTGAAAACTAAGAATTATGTTCAAGATTTAAATACAAAGTCAGTAGCTGAATTATCAGAAGAATTAGTAGCTGCTAAAAAGGAACTTTTTAATTTAAGATTCCAAAACGCAACAAATCAATTAGATAATACAAGCAGAATTAAAGAAGTTAGAAAGAACATCGCTAGAATTCAAACTGTACTTTCAAAGCAAGTTAAAGCTGCTGAATAATCCTAGAAAGGAGGAATTGTTGTGGAAAGAAAACTTAGAAAGACTCGTGTAGGTAAAGTAGTAAGTGATAAAATGGATAAGACAATCACTGTTGCTGTAGTGGATCACGTTAAACACCCATTATACAACAAAATCATGAAAAGAACTTATAAATTAAAAGCTCATGATGAAAATAATGATTGTAATATTGGAGATAGAGTTAAAGTAATGGAAACAAGACCTTTATCTAAGGATAAGAGATGGAGACTTGTAGAAATTATTGAAAGAGCAAAATAATTTCTGAAAGGAGTATTAATAGCATGATACAACAAGAATCAAGACTTAAAGTTGCTGATAACACTGGTGCTAAAGAATTACTTTGTATCAGAGTATTAGGCGGATCTACAAGAAGATACGCAGCTATTGGAGATATCATCGTTGCTTCGGTTAAAGATGCAACACCAGGTGGAGTTGTTAAAAAAGGCGACGTTGTTAAAGCTGTAGTTGTTCGTACTGTAAAAGAAACTCGTCGTAAAGACGGATCATATATTAGATTTGATGAAAATGCTGCAGTAGTAATCAAAGATGACAAGAACCCAAGAGGAACTCGTATCTTTGGACCAGTAGCAAGAGAATTAAGAGAAAAACAATTCATGAAAATCGTTTCATTAGCACCAGAAGTATTATAAGGAGGTGTCGGCTGTGTCAACAACAAAAATCAAAAAAGGTGATACTGTTAAAGTAATCGCTGGTAAAGATAAAGGCAAAGAAGGCAAAGTTGTTTCTGTTAAAGACGGAAAGGTATTAGTTGAAGGCGTAAACACTGTAACTAAACATGCTAAGCCAAGTCAATCTAATCCAAACGGTGGGATTATACACCAAGAAGCACCAATTGATGCATCAAACGTTATGTACGTAGTAAAAGGAAAAACTACTAGAATCGGTTTTAAAACTGTTGATGGTAAAAAAGGCCCTACTAAAGTACGTTTCGCTAAGTCAACTGGCGAAGTTATCGACTAATTAAGAGAGGAGGTCTCATAAGTTGAGTAGATTAAAAGAAACTTATAAAAACGAAATCGTTGAAGGTATGATCAAAAAGTTCGGATACAAGAACGCTATGGAAGTACCTAAACTTAATAAAATAGTAATTAACATGGGCGTTGGTGAAGCAAAAGACAACGCAAAAGTATTAGATACAGCTGTTAAAGATCTTGAAATTATCGCTGGTCAAAAAGTTGTATTAACAAGAGCGAAAAACTCTGTAGCTAACTTCAAAATCAGAGAAGGTATGCCTATCGGATGTAAAGTAACTCTTCGTGGCGAAAGAATGTATGATTTCGCTGATCGTCTAATAAATTTAGCATTACCTCGTGTACGTGACTTTAGAGGTGTTAATCCTAATGCATTTGATGGTAGAGGAAATTATGCACTTGGTATTAAAGAACAATTAATTTTCCCTGAAATTGAATATGATAAGGTTGATAAAGTTAGAGGTATGGATATCATATTTGTAACAACAGCTAAAACTGATGAGGAAGCTCGTTATTTATTATCATTATTCGGTATGCCATTCAAAAAATAGTTAGGAGGGAAAAATTCATGGCTAAGACGTCAATGAAGGTAAAACAACAACGTCCACAGAAATTCTCTACAAGAGAATACAACCGTTGTAGAATTTGTGGTCGTCCACATGCTTATTTAAGAAAATACGGAATCTGCAGAATTTGTTTCCGTGAATTAGCATATAAAGGACAAATTCCAGGTGTTAAAAAGGCAAGCTGGTAGAATTAAGGAAGGAGGCAAAATTAAATGACAATGAATGATCCAATCGCAGATATGCTTACAAGAATTCGTAATGCGAATACTGCTAAACATGATACTGTAGATGTACCTGCTTCTAAAATGAAAGTAGCTATCGCTGAAATCCTTTTAAAAGAGGGATACATCAAAAGTTTTGAAATTGAAGAAGTAGACGGATTTAACAATATCCATATTACGTTAAAATATGGTAAAGATAAGAATGTTAAGATCATCACAGGTCTTAAAAGAATTTCTAAACCAGGTCTTCGTGTATACGCAACCAAAGAAAACTTACCAAAAGTTCTTGGTGGTTTAGGAACAGCTATCATCTCTACAAGCAAAGGTGTTATCACTGATAAAGAAGCAAGAGCTCTTAATGTAGGTGGAGAAGTTTTAGCATTCGTTTGGTAATAAACGACTAGAATGTAGCTGTTATACATGAGAATCTTCGATTCTCATGTACTTCATTCCTAGAAGTAGACTTATTTAATAAGCTTTACTAAAAAGGTCTAGAAGATAAGAATGTAACGTAAGTTACTGATAACTAAAAACATGTACGCGCTTGCTTCATGGAAACTGTAACTGATACAAAGCATGCGTCGTAATATTATAGGAGGTGCAACATGTCACGTATAGGAAGAATGCCTATCGCTATCCCTGCAGGCGTTACTGTAACGGTAGCAGAAAATAACAAAGTGACTGTTAACGGTCCAAAGGGAACTCTTGAAAGAGTTTTACCATCAGAAATGGACATTAAAGTTGAAGGCGAAGAAATTGTTGTAACAAGACCAAGCGACTTAAAGAAAATGAAATCTTTACATGGTCTTACTAGAACATTAATTTCAAACATGGTAGTTGGTGTAACAGCTGGCTATGAAAAAGTTCTTGAAATCAACGGTGTTGGTTATAGAGCTGCAAAACAAGGAAAAACATTAACATTATCTTTAGGATATTCTCATCCAGTAGTTATGGAAGATCCAGAAGGCATCGAAGTAATTCTTGAAGGACAAAATAAGGTTATTATTAAAGGTATAGATAAAGAAAAAGTTGGCCAATACGCTGCTAATATCAGAGAAAAGAGACAACCAGAACCTTACAAAGGTAAAGGTATTAAATATGCTGATGAAGTTATTAGACGTAAAGTTGGTAAGACTGGTAAAAAATAATTAAAGGAGTGTAAAAACAATGGTTAGTAAAGAATCAAGAAGTAAAGTTCGTGTTAAAAAACATAGAAAATTACGTAATCGTTTCTCTGGTACTACTCAGAGACCACGTTTAGCTGTGTTTAGAAGTAATAATCATATGTACGCTCAAATTATTGATGATACAGTTGGTAATACTTTAGTATCAGCTTCGACTTTACAAAAAGAAGTTAAGGCTGAGCTTGATAAGACAAATGACGTAGCAGCAGCAGCATATTTAGGAACTGTTATTGCGAAAAAAGCATTAGAAAAAGGTATTACTACAGTAGTCTTCGATAGAGGCGGATTCATATATCAAGGTAAAGTAAAAGCTTTAGCAGATGCAGCAAGAGAAGCTGGTCTAGAATTCTAGGGTAAGGAGGAGAATAGATGAAACGTACAATCATTGATGCTAGTCAGATGGAATTAGAAGATAAAGTAGTATCAATCAAACGTGTTACTAAAGTAGTAAAAGGTGGACGTAACTTCAGATTTACTGCATTAGTAGTTGTTGGTGACAAGAACGGACACGTTGGTGTTGGTTTAGGTAAAGCAGCTGAAATTCCTGAAGCAATTCGTAAAGGAAAAGAAGATGCAACTAAAAAATTAATCTCATTACCTATTGATGAGAATGGAAGTATTCCACATGACTTCCTTGGTAAATTCGGAAGCGCTTCTGTATTACTTAAGAAAGCTCCAGAAGGTACAGGTGTTATCGCAGGAGGACCAGTTCGTGCCGTTATCGAACTTGCAGGCCTTAAGAATATCCGTACAAAATCATTAGGATCAAATAATAAGCAAAACGTAGTACTTGCTACAATCGAAGGATTAAACCAACTTAAAACTCCTGAAGAAGTAGCTAAACTTCGCGGTGTTTCAGTTGAAGAGCTACTAGGTTAGTAGGAGGTAAATGACATGGCTGAAAAATTAAAAATAACTTTAGTTAAATCTACAATTGGTGCCATTCCAAAACACAAAGCAACTGTTGAAGCATTAGGACTTACAAAATTAAATAAGACTGTTGAAATGCCAGATAACGCTCCAGTTAGAGGAATGATCAATCAAGTTAGACATTTAGTAAAGGTTGAAGAAATATAATCACGAATTAGTAAGGAGGTGTACACATGAATTTATCAGAATTAAGACCAGCTGATGGTGCAAAACACAGTGATAACTTTAGAAGAGGACGTGGACACGGTTCAGGTAATGGTAAAACAGCAGGTAAAGGTCATAAAGGACAAAAAGCTCGTTCTGGAGCTCCAAGAACAGGTTTTGAAGGTGGACAAATGCCTTTATACAGACGTTTACCTAAGAGAGGTTTTACTTGCAGAAACTCTAAAGAAATCGTTGGTATTAATATTGATACTCTTAACAGATTTGAAGACGGCGCTGTTGTTACAGTAGAAGCTCTAATCGAAACTGGAATCGTTAAGAATCCAAGAGATGGCGTTAAGATTCTAGGAAACGGAGAACTTACTAAGAAGCTTGATGTTAAAGTGAATGCTTATAGCGCAAGCGCTGTTGAGAAAATTCAAGCTCTTGGTGGAAATGCTGAGGTGATTTAAGGATGTTGCAGACAATCCGAAATGCGTGGAAAATTAAAGATATAAGAAAAAAATTAATTTATACTTTTATAGCACTCGTTATTGTTCGAATCGGTTGTCAACTTCCTATCCCAGGGGTAAATGGAGATGCGATTAAGCAGTTCTTTAGTCAGCAGACTAATTTGGGGTTCTTTGATGCATTGACTGGTGGTTCTTTTACCACCATGTCAATCTTTGCATTAAATATTACACCATACATTACTTCATCAATCATTATGCAGCTTTTAACTATTGCAATACCAAAGTTGGAAGAAATGCAAAAAGACGGGGAAGATGGAAGAAAGAAGATTGCAGAGTATACACGTTATGTAACAGTTGCTTTAGCTGTTATTGAAAGTGTTGCTATGGCAATCGGATTTGGTAACTCAGGCTATTTAGACGGTGGACTTACATTTACTGGTGTTGTTATGGTAGCAGTATCATTAACAGCAGGTTCGGCTTTCCTAATGTGGTTAGGAGAAAGAATTACAGAAAAAGGTGTAGGAAATGGTATTTCAATTATCTTATTAATTAATATTATTTCAAGAATACCAAGTGATATGAGCACACTTTACAAAAAGTTTGTTGATGTCGATAGTTCAGGAAATGTAGTTAATTCGATACTTGCAGCAGCAATTATTTTAGCTGTTATTGTAGCAATGGTAGTATTCATTATCTTTTTACAAGATGGTGAAAGAAAAATCCCTGTTCAATATGCTAAAAAAGTACAAGGAAGAAAAATGGTTGGTGGACAAACTTCTAGTATTCCTTTGAAAGTAAATACTGCTGGTGTTATTCCAGTAATTTTTGCTGGTTCATTATTACAATTCCCAATTATTATTGCTAGTTTGTTTGGAACTAATCCAGCTTCTGGTGCAGGCGCAAGCTTAGGTCAGAAAATACTTAAAATTATGAATCAACAAGCTTGGTGTAACTTTACAAGTTTTGGCGAGTTTAAGTATACATTAGGTTTAGTAATTTATATTGCATTATTGATTTTCTTTGCATATTTCTATACTTCAATTACTTTTAATCCTATTGAGATTTCAAATAATATGAAGAAACAAGGTGGATTCATCCCTGGTATTCGTCCAGGTAAACCTACTACAGATTACCTTACAAAAGTACTTAATAACATTATCTTCATCGGCGCAATTAGTTTAACAATTGTTGCAGTTGTACCAATTTTCTTCTCTGGTGCATTTGATGCTAATGTATCTTTCAGTGGAACATCCTTGATCATTATTGTTGGTGTAGTTCTTGAAACTATGAAACAAATTGAATCACAGATGCTTGTTCGTCACTATAAAGGTTTTCTAAACGATTAATAAGATAAGTAGTAAGCTGTAGTGATTCGTCCTGCAGCTTTTACTACTATAATGATGTACAAATGATTGATTAGAAAGTATGATGGTAATAATAGTATGTAAGGGAGGAAAATTATGAAGATTATTATGTTAGGTGCTCCAGGAGCGGGCAAAGGAACACAAGCGAAAAAAATCGCAGAAAAATATAAAATTCCACACATTTCTACGGGAGATATCTTCCGTGCTAATATCAAGAACGGTACAGAACTTGGCAATAAGGCTAAGACTTACATGGATCAAGGATTATTAGTCCCAGATGAATTAGTAGTAGATCTTGTTGTTGACCGTGTAAAACAAGATGACTGTGTAAACGGTTATGTTCTTGATGGATTTCCAAGAACAATCCCGCAAGCAGAAGCACTTGATGCTGCATTAAATGCAATTGGAGAAACAATAGATTACGCTATCAATGTAGAAGTACCAGATGAGAATATCATTCGTAGAATGTCAGGTAGAAGAGCTTGTGTTGGTTGTGGTGCGACGTATCACTTAGTTCATATTCCACCTAAAACAGAAGGTATCTGTGATACATGTGGAAACGAACTTATCTTACGTGACGATGATAAGCCAGAAACAGTTGAAAAACGTCTTAATGTTTATCATGATCAAACACAACCACTTATCGACTACTATACAAATAAGAATGTACTTGTAGAAGTAGATGGAACGGTAGATATGGCTGACGTATTTGCTGCCATCGTTAAGATCCTAGGTGAATAAAAAATGTCTGTTACGATTAAATCAGGTAGAGAAATTGAGTTAATGAAAGAAGCAGGTAATATACTTGCAATCGTGCATGATGAATTGAAGCATTTTGTTAAACCAGGAATTACAACCAAGGATATTGATAAAAAAGGAGAAGAGATTATTCGAAAGTTTGATTGCATCCCTTCCTTCTTAAATTATAATGGGTATCCAGCATCAATTTGTGTATCAGTTAATGATGAAGTCGTTCATGGAATTCCTTCAGAGAACCGATATATACAAGATGGAGATATTGTTAGTCTCGATGCAGGTGTGATTTATAAAGGCTATCATTCGGATGCAGCAAGAACCTGGGCAGTTGGTAATATTAGTGATGAGGCAAAGAAATTAATTGAGGTTACGAGACAAAGCTTTTTTGAAGGAATTAAATTCGCCAAAGGAGGTTATCACCTTAATGATATTTCAATTGCTATACAGGAATATGTAGAGTCTTTTGGATTTTCAGTTGTACGGGACTTAGTGGGACATGGAATAGGAACTGCATTGCATGAAGACCCAGAAATCCCAAACTTCCGACAGAAAAGAAGAGGGATTAAACTGCAGGCAGGTATGACGCTTGCAATAGAACCTATGGTAAATATTGGACGTTATGATGTGGAATGGCTTGATGATGATTGGACAGTTGTTACAGAAGATGGTTCTTTGTCAGCACATTACGAGAATACGGTTTTGATTACAGATGGTGAGCCAATTTTACTATCTGCAAAAAAGTAGGAGAGTATAGATGTATCAATTAGAAACTTTCCAGTACGGTATGCTTGCATATTCGAAAGCTGGACATGACAAAGGTAACTTATATGTAATAATTAAGACGGATCATGAATATGTATATCTAGTGGATGGTATTCGAAAGAAAATCACTAATCCCAAAAAGAAAAAAATAAAGCACATTCAAATCATTAATGATATACCTGAGATTATAAAAGAGTGTATGTGCTCGGGTAAAAAAGTAACGGATGAGGATATTAAGAGATCCATAAAGATATTCTCGAAACAATAGATTAGTAAAGTAACCACGGGATAGGATATCCCCTTTCAAAATTTAGGAGGTTTAGAAATGTCTAAAACAGATGTAGTTGAAATCGAAGGAATCGTTATCGAGAAATTACCAAACGCAATGTTCCAGGTTGAGTTAGAAAATGGACACAAAGTTTTAGCTCATATTAGTGGTAAATTAAGAATGAACTTCATTCGTATCTTACCAGGAGACAAGGTAACATTAGAATTATCACCATATGATTTATCAAAAGGAAGAATTATCTGGAGAGATAAATAATTAATGGTGTAATGGAAGTATATAAATTAATATGCAACTATTCAAGTATGCAACTTTCCTAGTGAAAATGATGCACATAAATTGTTAAATACAATTAATAACCTAAGAGGCTTGATGATTTTTAGTGAAATTCACATTAAATTATAACAGTACAAAGGTTTTGAATAGTATTATTAATTTTATATAAATAACGCTTGCTATTTACGGTTTTTAATGGTATAATGGGAGCTGACTTTTGTGAAAGGAGTGAATCTCGATGAAGGTAAGGTCATCAGTAAAACCAATTTGCGAAAAATGCAAAATTATTAAGAGAAAAGGAAGTATCAGAGTTATCTGTGAAAATCCTAGACACAAACAAAGACAAGGCTAATATCCAATAAAAAGCGGAAGGGCTTTTTATTGTTTCGTATATATATTTTCGATCATAAATAGTTCTTGCTTTTTGTGTTACAATCTGCTAGGTAACTAGCACGTATGAGAAATCATACGCTGAATATTTGTCATATGTATCAATCGTATCGACGATATTCCATTGTGATATTGTGGATAACAGGAATGTTATGCACTTTTTGCTGTGTTTGACAGTAAGACAGGTGTACTTGTTATTTGATATACTTTAGTATCATTATGATACCTTTAGTATAAACGAACATAAGAATTCACTTATGTTTGTCACAATTTAAAGCGGCTGATGCAATGAAACGCCTGGGAAGGTTGTTCGTTGCGAAAACAGAATATATGAATTTATATTCTATTATATGTAGGGGCTACTAGTCCCGATCACAAATTAAACTAAAAAAAGAAACTATGATTAGTTAAGAAGTTTCGTAGTATGCATTTCACCATATGTTAATATTGTATTAGTCATATGATATTACAAACGGTCTTAACAGTATAATTAATTACAAATTATGGAGGTGTAATACGCGCATGGCTCGTATCAGTGGTGTAGATTTACCAAGAGAAAAACGTGTTGAAATCGGTCTTACTTACATTTATGGAATTGGTAGAGTAAGTTCAAATCGTATATTAGCGGAAGCTAATGTTAGTCCAGACACTCGCGTTAGAGATTTAACTGACGAAGAAGTTTCAAGAATTCGTGACGTAATCGACGCAAGTCAAACTGTTGAAGGTGATTTACGTAGACAAATCGCACTTAATATTAAGACATTACAAGAAATCGGATGTTACAGAGGAATCCGTCATAGAAAAGGTCTTCCTGTTCGTGGACAAAAAACTAAGACTAATGCTAGAACTAGAAAAGGTCCTAAGAGAACTGTAGCAAACAAGAAGAAATAATAATCTTAATTTATTCGGTTAAATAATAGGAATAAAAATCCAATAGGAGGGTTTGGAAATGGCTAAAAAAATAGCAAAAAAAGTGACTAAAAAACGTGTTAAGAAAAACGTTGACCGTGGACAAGCACATATTCAGTCATCTTTTAACAATACAATTGTTACGCTAACAGATGCAGAAGGAAATGCTCTTTCATGGGCTAGTGCAGGTGGATTAGGATTTAGAGGTTCTAAGAAATCTACTCCTTATGCAGCACAAATGGCAGCTGAAACTGCAGCTAAAGCAGCAATCGTTCATGGTTTAAAATCAGTAGAAGTTATGGTTAAAGGACCAGGTTCAGGTAGAGAAGCAGCTATCCGTGCATTACAAGCTTGCGGTATTGAAGTAACTAGTATCAAAGACGTTACTCCAGTTCCACACAATGGTTGTAGACCACCAAAACGTAGAAGAGTGTAGTTCTTAACTTACGATTAATATATAGAAACGCTGTAACAACGGTAATCTTTCATAAGAGTAACAAGGAGCGTTATTGTTACTGTAAAGGTAAAAAATGTATAAAACACATATTTACTGGTAAAGATTTAAGTTAATAGATTAGGAGGTAACTAATAGCATGGCAAGAGACATGAGTCCTGTTTTAAAAAGATGTAGATCACTTGGTCTTGATCCTATTTACCTAGGAATAGACAAGAAATCTAATAGAGCTCCAAGAGCTGGTAAAAAATTAAGTGAGTACGGCTTACAATTAAAAGAAAAACAAAAAGCTAAATTTATTTATGGTGTATTAGAAAAACCATTTAGAAATAATTTTGCAAAAGCTAAAAAAATGAAGAATGGTACAGCTGGTGAAAACCTAATGATCATTCTTGAACTTAGATTAGATAACGTAGTTTATCGTCTAGGTTTTGGTAGAACTAGAAAAGAAGCTAGACAAATCGTTGATCACAAACACGTTTTAGTAAACGGTAAATGTGTAAACATCCCTTCTTATTCAGTTAAACCAGGTGATGTAATCGAAATTAAAGAAAAGTGCAAAACTGCACAAAGATATAAAGATGTCTTAGAAGTAACTGGTTCTAGATTAGTACCAGCTTGGTTAGAAGCTGATCAAGACGCTTTAAAAGGTGTTGTTAAAGAAATGCCTACAAGAGATCAAATTGATGTTCCAGTTAACGAAATGCTTATCGTCGAGTTGTATTCTAAATAATATGTAGTTTTCATTTGTACCAATGTGGTTATGGGTTGCTTAGGTTTATACCAAGAAAAATACCCGTAACTACTATATAATGAAAGTTATATGTTATGAATGATTACCCTCAATAATTTAACCCAAAAGGAGGGTCCAATAGTGTTTGATTTTGAAAAACCAAAAATAGAGATTGCAGAGATTTCTGAAGATAAAAAATATGGACGTTTTGTAGTTGAGCCACTTGAAAGAGGATACGGAACAACTTTGGGTAATTCTTTAAGAAGGATTATGCTTTCTTCTTTACCTGGAGCAGCAGTAAGTCAAGTTAAAATTGACGGTGTTGTTCATGAATTTAGTACAATTCCAGGTGTTAAAGAAGACGTTACTGAAATAATAATGAACATTAAGAGCTTAGCAATCAAGAATACTAGCGAAACGAATGAGCCAAAAACTGCATATATCGAGTTTGAAGGTGAAGGAGTTGTAACAGCTGGAGACATCCAGGCCGATCCTGACATAGAAATATTAAATCCAGATTTAGTCATCGCTAACTTAAGCGGTGGTGCTGATAGCAAACTATATATGGAATTAACAATTACTAGGGGTAGAGGTTATATCAGCTCTGACAAAAATAAAAATGATGATTTACCAATCGGTGTAATCCCTGTGGACTCAATCTACACACCAGTAGAACGTGTTAACTTAACAGTTGAAAACACTCGTGTTGGTCAAATCACTGATTATGATAAGCTAACATTAGATGTTTATACAAACGGTACACTAGTACCTGATGAAGCAGTTAGTTTGGCCGCAAAAGTTCTAAGCGAGCATCTTAATTCTTTCATTGATTTATCTGAAAATGCTAAGACTGCAGAAGTTATGGTAGAAAAAGAAGATAATGAGAAAGAAAAAGTACTTGAAATGAACATTGATGAGCTAGAATTGTCCGTTCGTTCATACAACTGCTTGAAGAGAGCTGGAATTAATACTGTTGAAGAATTAACTAACAGAACTTCAGAAGATATGATGAAAGTAAGAAACCTTGGCCGTAAATCCCTTGAGGAAGTACTTGCTAAGTTAAAAGAACTTGGTCTATCACTTAATTTGAGTGATGAATAAAATAACAATACTGAACTAGTATCCCGCGAGGCGTTTTTATGCTAATTTACTTAAAAACACCATTTTAGCGGGCGCCAGATTGTGCAAAAACAATTTGTGTGCATAATTTGTGACTATGGATCACATTGTGTTTAATAGTTGCAAATAAAAGTCATAAGGAGGTAAGAAAATGGCAGGCTATAGAAAACTTGGAAGAACTTCAAGTCAAAGAAAAGCTTTACTTCGTAATCAAGTAACTAATTTATTATATCATGGTAAAATCGTTACTACTGAAGCTAAAGCAAAAGAAATTCGTAAAATTGCTGAGGGCATCATTGCACTTGCTGTTAAAGAAAAGGATAACTTTGAAACTGTAACAGTAACTGCTAAAGTTGCTCGTAAAGATAAAGATGGTAAGAGAGTGAAAGAAGTTGTTGATGGTAAGAAGGTAACAGTTTATGATGATGTTGAAAAAACTATCAAAAAAGACAGTGCTTCAAGATTACATGCTAGAAGACAAATGCTTAAAACTCTTTACACTGTAACAGAAGTTCCAGCTGAAGCTGCTGGTAAGAAAAAGAATACTAAGACTGTTGATGTAACAGATTTATTATTCGATGAAATCGCACCAAAATATGTTGGTCGTAACGGTGGTTACACAAGAATCGTTAAAATTGGTCAACGTAAAGGTGACGCAGCTATGGAAGTTCTTATTGAATTAGTATAAGATAAACTATAGATTATATTAGAAAGTAAGTGGTGGTTACCATTTACTTTCTGTTTTGAGGCTAATGTACTTGTTAAGTAATAGCCTCTTTTTTGTGTGTAAAAGTGTAGAACGAAAGATGGTTAGATAGTTAAAAATGCATAAAGAACATAAAAGTTTCAATAGATATAATAGGAGAACATACCCAAATAACTATAGAAGTATGGAAAATAATGTGATATAATCAAATGGAGTACGTTATTGAGAAAATGGAGTTACAAATGTTGGTTATCAATAGGAACTAATATTAAAAGTAATGAATTGGGGGGAAAGTTTATGTTTCAAAAAGTAAGAAAGAAAATCATTAATAAGGCAATTATTAAAATAATTGTGTGTATAGCCATAATCATAGGTACATTGGTATATACCGATATGGCACCTATCAAGTTGGTAAAAGGTCCAGAAAAAATTGATATTGACAATGTGGACTTAGATAAATACAAGGGGAAATACATAAAAGCTAAGGTTGCATATATTTACGATTCTTTCTTAGAAGAAGTAACATATAAGAAAAATAAATTTGGATCTAAATCGGCAGAAGAAGTCACTGCTAGATATTACATAACCGATGTTAATTTATCACAATATCTTGCGTTACGTGCAGACGGTGATTATTTAATGAATAAATTTGATGTCTTGATGGATAATACACAAATTGCGATTGATAATGGTACTGAGCCAGTAGCGTTCTCTTATAGAGGTTCCTTTGTGAAACTAAGCAAACGTGAATATTCAGAACTCAAGAGTATAATGACACAAGCTGGTTTGTCAGAAGACATGTATTCTGATTACATATTTAAAGTCAACTATGTTGGTAAGGTTGATGAAGTATATGCTATTTTAGGCTGTGGAGTTATTATATTTGCTGTATTCTTTGCATTACTCTCAATAATAAGAGCTTTAAGTAGTAGGTATACAAAAGATGCTAGGAAGTTTGCAGTAAACAATGGAATTGCGTTTGAGCAGCTTTGTATGGAGTTAGATGGGGCATATGAAACAAGTAATGTATGGATTAATGCTAAGTACACAGCTTATATAAAAGGGAATAAGATTAGGATTCTAAAAAACCAAGATTATATCTGGGCTTATTATAAAGAAACAAGAACTACTAGAAAGGGTGTTACATCTGTAACTAGACAAATAGCTCTTGCTGATCGGAATAAGAAATTCACTCTTATTACAATAGCGTCAGAAGATGATGCAAGAAATATTCTAAGTATTTATGCAGAGACTCAACCACAGATCGTACTTGGCTTTAATGATGATTTACAAAAGTTATTCATAGATAACTTTGAACAATTCTTAATGCTACCTTATCAAAAAGCAAGTAGCGAAGAAGAAACTGCACCATCAAAAGAACAAGTATCAGAAGAACAAGAACCAGAAGAACAAGTACCAGCAGGATATGTACCAGAAAAGTACGTACCAGAAACTTATGATACAGCAGGACAAACAACAGATAATAATAATTTATTATAATTTATCAATTATGGAAAGTTAATATAATTCGTGTAAAGAGGCTATGATAAACTTGAGAATATGAAAATATTCAATAGTTTATTGTAGCCTTTTTGCAAATGAAAGGTTTATATACGGTAACTCTTGCATTTGCAAGCATAATACCGTACAATGTTAAAAGTAAATAATGGCTGAATTATAGATAAATGAGGAATTGCATATGGGAATCATTAAGGCTAAACAATTAGTGCATGAATATATTCGTCGAGATGAAGAAGGGAATACGATCGGAATTAATCGGGCTCTCGATGATATTGATATTGATATAAAAAAAGGCGATTTTGTTGCTATACTAGGACATAATGGTTCAGGTAAATCAACGCTTGCAAAGCATCTGAATGCTATTCTTATGCCTACAGAAGGAACATTGTGGGTTAATGGATATGATACTAAGGAAGAAGACAATGTTTGGAATATTAGACAATCTGCGGGCATGGTGTTTCAGAATCCGGACAATCAAATCATTGGAACTATTGTAGAAGAGGACGTTGGATTTGGTCCTGAGAACTTAGGCGTTGAAACGAAAGAAATATGGAAACGTGTCGAAGAAAGTTTACAGGCAGTTGGTATGCTAGAATATCGTTCTCACTCTCCTAATAAATTATCGGGCGGACAAAAGCAACGTGTAGCAATAGCAGGTATTATGGCTATGAAGCCGGAATGTATTGTATTAGACGAACCTACTGCAATGTTAGATCCTAATGGACGTAAAGAAGTTATTCGTACCATAGCGCGATTAAATCGTGAAGAAAAGGTAACCGTACTCCTTATTACACATTATATGGAAGAAGTAATAGGGGCAGACAAAGTTATCGTTATGGATGAAGGTAAAATAGTAATGCAAGGTACCCCAAGAGAAGTATTTACAAGGGTGGAAGAATTGAAGGAATATCGATTAGATGTGCCTCAAGTAACAGAGCTTGCTTATGAGTTAAGAAAAAATGGACTAGCAATATCAGAAGGAATCTTGACAGTTGATGAACTTGTAAGTGAAATTGCTAGATTATAGACGGGCGGTGAGGAAATGTCAATTACATTAGATCATGTAAATTATAGTTATAGTGTAGGAAGTGCATATGAAAAACATGCATTAAAAGATGTTAATCTAACAATTAAAGATGGTGAATTTATTGGTCTGATTGGGCATACAGGTTCAGGAAAATCTACATTAATTCAACATCTTAATGGATTAATGAAAGCAACGAGTGGAACGATCTATTATAATGGAAAAGATATCTATGATAATGACTTTAACATGCGTGAGCTAAGAAATAAAGTAGGATTAGTTTTTCAATATCCAGAGCATCAGTTGTTTGAGACTACGGTGATTAAAGATGTTAGCTTTGGTCCAAAGAATCAAGGGTTATCCCAACTAGAAGTTGATCTACACTCTTATGAAGCATTAAAACAAGTAGGTATTGAAGAAGATTTAATTGACTGCTCACCTTTCGAATTATCGGGTGGGCAGAAGAGAAGGGTAGCAATTGCAGGTGTTCTAGCTATGAGGCCAGAAGTGTTAATATTAGATGAGCCTACAGCGGGTCTAGATCCAGCAGGTAGAGATGAGATACTTGATCAGATATCTAAGTTACACAAGGAACGTAATATAACGGTTATACTTGTTTCTCACAGCATGGAAGATGTTGCAAAATATGTGGATCGTATTATTGTAATGAATAAAGGTGAAATTGTATATAGTGATGCGCCAAAGAAAGTATTTGCTAATTATAAAGTGTTAGAGACGATAGGACTAGCTGCGCCACAAGTAACGTATGTAATGAATGGATTAAGGGAACAAGGAATAATGGTAGATACAAATGCAACAACAATTAATGAAGCCAAAGAGGAGATTCTTAAGTGGGCTAGACGGGAAATAATAGAAGGGTAAGGTAAGAATATGATAAGAGACATAACAATTGGACAGTATTACCCAAGAGATTCATTCATACACAAACTTGATCCTAGGACGAAAATTATAGGAACTTTCATTTATATTATATCCTTATTCATTTTCCGTAAGTTTATTCCCTACCTTGTTGTTTTTGGTTTCCTAGGTTTAGTAATTAAGACATCAGAAGTACCGCTTAAGCATATCCTAAAAGGTTTGAAATCTATCATGTTCTTACTTATTTTTGCTGTAGTATTCAATATCTTTCTTACTCCTGGTGATATTTTATGGAAATGGGGGTTTTTGAAGGTAACAAGGCAAGGTCTTGAGACAGCAGGATTCATGGCGATCCGTCTTGTTTTGTTAATTATGGGATCTTCTCTCATGACATTTACAACAACACCGAATCACCTAACAGATGGACTTGAGAAGATTATGAATCCACTAAAGAAGATTAAAGTACCCGTGCATGAGATTTCCATGATGATGTCAATTGCACTTAGGTTCATACCAATCTTATTAGAAGAGACGGATAAGATCATGAAAGCGCAGATGGCAAGAGGTGCTGATTTCGAGTCGGGTAACCTAATTAAAAAGGCAAAGAGCTTAGTTCCATTATTGGTGCCACTCTTTGTTTCTGCATTCCGTAGAGCAAATGATTTGGCTATGGCTATGGAAGCGAGATGTTACCATGGTGGAGAAGGAAGGACAAAGATGAAACCATTGCAATATCATAAGCAAGATGGAGTCGCTTATGTTATACTGTTTGGTTATCTTGCTGCATTAGTAATTGTGAAGATTGTTAGTCCATTCTAGGTAGTCAATGCTAATATGAACTAGCCCCAAATTGGCTCCGTCGATTGAAACATAATATGAACGTATTAGTAGCTGATAAGAAGTAATATATACAGTTAGGAGTTTTATAGTGTATGAAGCGTATTAAATTAGTGATTGCTTATGATGGAACGAAATATTGCGGATGGCAAATACAACCTAATGGAATTACAGTAGAAGAGGTTATTAACAAGCAACTAACGAAGTTACTTGATGAGGATATAGAGATTATTGGATCAAGTAGAACGGATTCGGGGGTACATGCACTTGGCAATGTAGCAGTTTTTGACACAGAAACAAGAATACCTGCAGATAAGATAGCCTATGCACTAAATCAGCGATTACCAAAGGATATTGTAATTCAATCTTCCAGTGAAGTGCCTCTTGATTTTCATCCTAGATATCATAAGAGCTGCAAGACTTACGAATATAAGATATTAAATCGAGAATTTTCGATTCCAACAATGCGTTTATACTATCACTTTGTATATAAGAAGCTAGATACGGATAAGATGCAGGAAGCAGCTAATTATCTGGTAGGGGAACATGATTTTAAGAGTTTTTGTTCCACAAAGATACAAGTAAAAAGTACGGTAAGAACTATTTATAGTCTTGATGTAATATGTAAAGGCGATGAGGTAATCCTACGTGTTTGTGGTAATGGATTTTTATATAATATGGTAAGAATCATTGCTGGAACACTAATTAATGTAGGATTAGGCATCATAGAGCCTAGTAAGATACCTAAGGTTTTAGAGTCTGAAGAACGTGTGAAAGTAGGTCCTAATGCTCCTGCACATGGACTAACACTTGTGAATATTGAATTTAAAGAGTAAATAGAGCTGCTGTGGTTCAAAGATAAAATTGAACTACAGCAGCTCTATTTTCGATTTTATCAAATTGGATTAGGAAATCTATACTTTGATATCAGTAATAGAATAATAGTTTGTGATAGTGACAGAAAACGTTTAAGTAATCTATGGTACTTGAAATAGTATTAAGGCTATATTTTAAGTATAAATAGATAAATTAATGGGAATATATTGTAAGAAATGTATAATATTATAATTGGAAAATATATGATATAATGAGCATATGATAAAACATTACGAAAAAAGCATAAAATTATAATGTAATTTGATGTATGTTTACTCGGATGCAAAGTGAGAAATTTACTAGTAGGGGATTAAAAGGGAGGAAGGATGATTATGAAAGTATCGTTAAGAAGCAAAATTACATTCTTAGTGTTACTGCCAACTATAGCGGTAGGCTTAGCTGCTATGATTACAAGTACGAATATTGTTACTAAAATAATTAACAGGGAAATTAAGAATCAGCTTAATGCAGCTTCTATGGTAGGTATTGAGCATTATCAGAATGGAAATACGGCTGATTATTATATGAATGTTAGGGGCATTCTTTATAAAGGAGTAGTACAAATAACGGATGATTCTTCAATTGTTGACCGAATTAAAGAGTATTCGGGTATTGAGGCAACTTTTTTCTATGGTGATTCACGATATGCTACAACATGGAAAGGCGAAAACGGAAATCAGATGTTAGATACGAAGTTGGATTCAGATGTCTATGAAAAAGTGTACAATCAAGGAGAAACTTACTTTCTAACGGATACAACAATTGATGGGGTGAATTATTATGCTTACTATCAACCAGTTAAACAGCCAAGCTCAGGTGAAGTTGTAGGGTGTTTCTTTACTGGTAAGCCATCAAATCAAGTAAAAAGTCAAATTGATCAAATTCGCAAGCAGGTATTTCTCATTACATTAGTTATAATCGTCATCTCTATGATACTTGCTTCTGTAATGTTATGGGTTATTATTAAGTCCCTTAAAAAGTCAGTTAAAGATTTAGGTGCGGTTGCAGAAGGTGAACTTGCTATATCCGACCAAACAAAACAAATAAAAAAGACAGATGAAATCTCTGAGATAGCGATTACTACGGTCAAACTAAGAGAAGCGTTACGTAATGTGATTGGAGAAATCATGGAGTCAATTGATTTAGTGAAGGAATCATCAGAAAAATTAAGTGTGACGGCAGATAAAACCCAGGAAACTACGGAGGTTGTAAAAAGAGCCGTTAATGATATCTCAAAAGGAGCCATGGCGCAAGCAGAAGAGACAACTACTGCCAATACACATGTTGTGGAGATGGGAAATTACATAGCGAACACAGTATCAGATGTGAATCAGTTAACTTCAAAAGCAAGTGCAATGAACGAATCAAGTATGGAGGCTATTGATATTCTTGGAGAGCTGCAGGATATCAATATGCAGACCAAAGATGCTATTGATATGATTTATAGCCAGACGAATACAACCAATCTATCAGCACAAAAGATTAGAGAAGCAACGAACATTATTACAGATATCGCAGAAGAAACCAATCTATTGTCACTGAATGCAAGTATCGAAGCTGCAAGAGCAGGGGAACAAGGACGAGGATTTGCTGTTGTTGCTTCACAGATACAGAAGTTGGCGGAACAATCTGATAAATCTGCTAAGGATATTCAAGCAATCATAAGTATGCTACTTAAGGATTCCAATCAGGCTGTGCAAACAATGGAAGTGGTTAAGGATACAATTCAAAAGCAGAGTGAAAAAGTTGAAGTTAGTAGAATTAAAGTGGATAGTGTTAATAGTGGAATTAAGAACTTTACAGAGGGCATTAATGAAATAAGAAAACGTACAAACAAACTAGATAAAGAAAGAACTCACATAGTGGATATCGTGCAGAATCTAACTGCAATTGCACAACAAAATGCAGCAAGTGCAGAAGAAACATCAACATCTACTGCAGAGTTATCTATTACGATGGTAGAAGTCGCTGATGCAATCGACTTATTAAAGAGAATTACAAAAAAATTAAGTACAGAGGTTGAAATCTTCCATATGTAAAGAAAAAGGCACTATTTTTATTATAAAAAATAGTGTCTTTTTCTAAGGAAATATTTATAGTTATAAACAAATATTAATTGTTGAAATAATATATAATTTAGATTATTGAAGTGATAGTAATTGTTGGATATGATCATGATAATCAGATTAGCACTAGTAATTAACATAAAATACCAAGTAAAAGTTGTAACAAATGTCATAATTAGAAGGTTTTGGATAAGGTTTTTGTATTTGGAATTCATATTTTCCCTATGGTATACTTATTTTAATTAATAATAAGCGGAAGAAAAGGGAGGACTAGGAATGAAATTTACGTTGCGAAAAAAGATAACCTGTATGGCTATGATTCCTATATTGATAGTAGGTATATCAGTATTAATGGCAAGCACAAGCAGTGTTACAACGATGGTAAACAAAGAAATTAAGAACCAGTTAAATGCGGCTGCTATGGTAGGAATAAAACATTATCAAGACGATAGCACGGCAGATTATTATCTAGATACTAATAATATCCTATATAAGGGAGTCGTCCCGATTGATGGCAACAACACAGTTGTAGAGATGATTAAATCATATTCTGGAATTGATGCAACTTTCTTCTTTGGTGGTACTAGAATTGCAACTACCATAAAAGATAAAAACGGAACGTTACTTATTGGTACTACTATGGGCGAAGAAGCATACGATCAAGTATACAATAAGGGTGAAACATATTTTACTAAGAATTCAGAATTAGGCGGTGAGCCATACTATGGATATTACATACCAATTACACAGCCAAGTACGGGCGAAATCGTTGCTTGTTTCTTTACTGGAAAACCTACGAAAGAAGTCACTTCCCAGATCAATAAGATGACAATTAAGATTTTGATAATCATGGTAGGTGTAAGTATACTAACGATGATTGTTGTATCGATAGTAATTAACATAATCATAAAAGCTTTGAAGAAAACAATGAAACAGTTAGAAGCGGTTTCAAAAGGTGATCTTAGTGCTGTAGAATTCAAGAAGTCAATTAAGAAAAGTGATGAAATCTCAGAAATTGCCTTGTCGACTATGGACTTAAGACAATCTCTTCGCGGTGTAATTGGGCAGATCGGAACATCAGTAAGGGGATTAAAAGAAGCTTCCATTAAACTGAGTAATACAGCTAAGACGACACAGAATACAATGGAAATTGTTGAACGTGCAGTGAATGATATCTCTAGAGGTGCAATGGCACAAGCAGAAGAGACTACGGAAGCTAATGATCATGTAATGGTGATGGGAAGGCATATTCAAGATACCGTTGATCATGTGAACCAGTTGAATGATCATGCTACAGTGATGCGAGAATCTGGTGAAGAGGCACTTGTAGTTTTAGAAGAATTACGTTCAACGAATAATCAGACCAGAGATGCTATTAAGATAATTCATAATCAAACCAATACAACGAATCTATCAGCACAAAAGATTAGAGAGGCTACCAATATCATTACGGACATTGCGGAGGAAACCAATCTATTATCACTAAATGCAAGTATCGAGGCAGCAAGAGCAGGGGAACAAGGTAAAGGCTTTGCAGTTGTAGCAGCGCAGATTCAAAAGTTAGCAGAGCAATCAGATCGATCGGCAAAGGAGATCCAGAGTATTATTGTTGCCTTACTGAATGATTCAAACAAGGCGGTTGAAACGATGAATGATGTAACTGATATTATTGCTAAGCAGAGTGAGAAGGTCGAAATCAGTAAGAATAAGGTAGACAGCGTTAATGACGGAATTCGAACATTTACAGATGGGATTATAGAGATTAGAGAAAGAAGTATGAAGTTAGATCATGAGAGGACACGTATAGTAGATGCAGTTCAAAGTCTAACAGCGATAGCACAGCAAAATGCAGCAAGTACGCAAGAAACATCTGCATCAACGGGGGAATTAACTGGTACGATGAGGGATGTAGCAGATGCAGTTGAAACATTACAAAAGATATCAGAGACGCTAACAAAGGAAGTGGAGATATTCAAGTTGTAGTGATTGGTGATAGTTAGATAGCTGAATGTGTCCATTAGGAGTAGGTTACTTAATAGACACATTCTGATTCTAAATTGTTTACAAAGGACAAAATATTTTCCATAAAGTATTGCAAAATAAAATTCAATCGAGTATAATTGTTTTTGCTGATATTGAATCGGCAATGATGGGCCATCGCCAAACGGTAAGGCACTGGACTCTGACTCCAGCATCTCAAGGTTCGAATCCTTGTGGCCCAGTATATAGAATAAGAAATTTAAGAACAGAGAATGTAGAGATACATGATCTGTTCTTTTTCTATTATTTGTAATCAAATGATTGCGATACATAGTTCACTAAATCAGACAAATTAATCCAATTTATAGCTATTGAATAGAGAATAATGGAGATAAAGTCGAATCGAGTATAATGTGTAAAATTAAGTACAAGCTGCCAGTCATCTTTACAAAACGTTAGTGTAATGATACAATCAAGATAGCTATTCTAAGATTTTATAAGTAAACTTTCGTTCAATGCTAAGGGGGAACAAAAAGTTTAATTATAACAATCTGAACAATAACATTAACAAAAAAACAAGCCAAGGTAAGATACATGTTATTCGATGAATGAAGAAGAATGATAATGGCTATAAATAAGTTAACAGGGATGTTACATCTAAGAACTTGTAACATTTCCTTAATTATAAAAAGGAGGATATCTTAAGATGGCAAGAAAAATGAAAACTATGGATGGTAATACTGCAGCAGCACACGTATCGTATGCATTCACAGATGTGGCAGCGATATATCCAATTACTCCATCTTCACCAATGGCAGATTATACTGACCTTTGGGCTACACAAGGTAGAAAGAACATATTTGGTCAAACTGTAGTTCTTTCAGAGATGCAATCAGAAGCAGGAGCAGCAGGTGCAGTGCATGGTTCATTAGCAGCGGGTGCACTTACAACTACCTATACAGCATCTCAAGGGTTATTATTAATGATTCCTAATATGTACAAAATGGCAGGTGAATTACTGCCTGGTGTTATTAACGTATCTGCACGTACATTAGCAAGTCATGCACTATCTATTTTTGGTGACCATCAAGATATTTATGCATGTCGTCAAACTGGTTACGCTATGCTATGTTCAAGTAGTGTACAAGAAACAATGGACTTAGGTGCTGTAGCTCATTTAACAGCAATTAAAGGACGCGTTCCTTTCGTGCACTTCTTTGATGGTTTCCGTACATCTCATGAAATTCAAAAAATTGAAGCATGGGATTATGAAGATTTAAAAGATATGTGTGATATGGATGCAGTAGATGCATTCCGTCGTCGTGCATTAAATCCAGAACACCCTGTTACTCGTGGTACTGCTCAAAACCCTGATGTTTTCTTCCAAGCAAGAGAAGCAAGCAACACATATTATGATGCAGTTCCAGAATTAACTCAACAATATATGGACAAAGTAAACGAAAAGATTGGAACAGACTACAAATTATTCAACTACTATGGTGCTGCTGATGCAGAACATATTATCGTTGCAATGGGTTCTGTTTGCGAAACAATCGATGAAACAATTGACTACATGATGGCAGCAGGAGCTAAAGTAGGTGTAGTAAAAGTTCGTTTATACAGACCATTTAGTGCAAAACATTTAATTGATGTAATTCCTGATACAGTAAAACAAATCAGTGTACTTGATAGAACAAAAGAACCTGGAGCAATTGGTGAGCCATTATATGTAGATGTAATTGCTGCACTTAAAGATTCTAAGTTCCACAATATCCCTGTATTTGGTGGACGTTATGGACTAAGTTCTAAAGATACAACACCTGCTCAAATTATTGCAGTTTATAAGAATACAGAAAAGAAACAGTTCACAATCGGAATTGTTGATGATGTAACAAACCTTTCACTTGATATCACTGAAAATCCAAACACTACACCAGAAAGCACAATTAGCTGTAAATTCTGGGGACTTGGTGCAGATGGTACAGTAGGTGCAAACAAGAACTCAATCAAGATTATTGGTGACCATACTGACATGTATGCACAAGCATATTTTGATTATGACTCTAAGAAATCAGGTGGTGTTACAATCTCTCACTTACGTTTTGGTAAGGAAAAGATTAAAGCAACATACCTTATTGATAAAGCAAATTTCGTAGCTTGTCACTGTCCTGCATATGTTAACAAATACAACATGGTTCAAGACTTAAAAGATGGTGGTACTTTCTTATTGAACTGTAGCTGGACACCAGAAGAGATCGAAAAACATCTTCCTGGACAAGTTAAAGCTTATATTGCAAAACATGGTATTAAGTTCTATACAATTGATGGTATTCAGATTGGTAAAGAAGTTGGTCTTGGTGGACGTATTAATACAATCCTTCAAGCTGCATTCTTTAAACTTGCTAAGATTATTCCAACAGAAGAAGCTGTTAAATTCATGAAAGATGCTGCTACTGCAACTTATTCCAAAAAGGGTGATGAAATCGTACGCATGAACCATGAAGCAATTGACCGCGGTATTACTGGCGTTGTAGAATTCAAGGTACCTGAATCTTGGGCAAATGCTGAAGCAGAAGAAATTCTTGTTAAAGCCGAAGGAAAGAGAAAAGATGTAGTTGATTATGTAAATTCAATTCAGAATAAAATTAATTCTCAAGATGGTAATAGCTTACCAGTTTCTGCATTCGTTGATTATGTTGATGGTACTGCACCAGCAGGTTCGGCAGCATTTGAAAAACGTGGTATTGCTGTAGACGTACCACAATGGAACAAAGACAATTGTATTCAATGTAACTTCTGTTCTTATGTGTGTCCACATGCAGTTATCCGTCCTGTTCCAATGACAGAAGAACAAGCTGCAAATGCTCCAGAAGGTGCACCTATGTTAGACATGACAGGAGTTCCAGGTCATAAATTTGCTATCAGTGTTTCTGTACTTGACTGTACAGGTTGTGGCGCTTGTGTTAATATCTGTCCTGGTAAGAAGGGTGAAAAGGCATTATCCTTTAAACCAATCGAAACTATGTTAGATCAACAAAAGATGTTCGACTTTGGTGTTCAGCAAGAAGTACCAACTGCAGTTACAGAGAAATTCAAAGAAACTACAGTTAAAGGAAGTCAGTTTAAGAAACCTTTACTTGAGTTCTCAGGTGCTTGTGCTGGTTGTGGAGAAACTCCATATGCTAAGTTAGTAACACAATTATTTGGAGATCGTATGTATATTGCCAATGCTACTGGTTGTTCTTCAATCTGGGGTGGTTCATCACCATCAACTCCTTACACAGTTAACGCTGAAGGTAAAGGACCAGCTTGGGCAAACTCTCTATTTGAAGATAATGCAGAGTTTGGTTATGGTATGGCATTAGCACAAAGAGCTATGAGAGCACGTTTAATATCTTCTGTAGAAGCACTTTCTAAAGTAGTTGACAAAGAAGATGTAAAAGCAGCTTGCGAAAAATATCTTGAAACTAAGAGCAACAGTGGTGCTAATGCAGTTGCATCAAAAGAATTAATTAATGCATTAGAAGCATGCGATTGCGATAACGCAGACCGCGCAGCTATCTTAAGAGATAAAGATTTCCTATCTAAGAAATCTCAATGGATCTTCGGTGGTGACGGTTGGGCTTATGATATTGGTTTCGGTGGTTTAGATCATGTAATCGCTAGTGGCGAAAATGTAAACATTCTTGTATTTGATACAGAAGTATATTCTAACACAGGTGGACAGTCTTCAAAAGCAACTCCTACAGGTGCGATTGCTCAATTCGCAGCTAATGGTAAAGAAGCTAGGAAGAAAGATCTTGCAGCTATTGCAATGAGTTACGGTAATGTTTATGTTGCACAAATCGCACAAGGTGCTGATTTCAATCAATGCTTAAAAGCGTTTATTGAAGCAGAAAATTATGACGGACCTTCAATCATTATCGCTTACTCACCATGTATCTCTCATGGTATTAAAGGTGGTATGATGGGTGCTCAAAACGAAGAAAAACGTGCAGTACAAGCAGGTTACTGGCATTTATTCCGTTTTGATCCACGTCTTGCTGATGAAGGAAAGAATCCATTCCAATTAGATTCTAAAGCTCCAACAGCTGACTACAAAGAATTCCTTAACAGCGAAGTTCGTTACAGTAGATTATCTCGTTCATATCCTGAAAGAGCGGAATATCTATTTGACAAAGCAGCTAAGGATGCCAAAGAAAAATATGAACAATTAGCATACAAAGCTGGCCGTACTGAATAGATTTAGGACGGAGGTGAATGCAAAATAGTTTGTTGGCTATATGTTTTTCAAACAGATTGCATTCGCACACCAGCAAAAAGAACAACCCTACTTCGTTGTAGGTCAAGATTCAGACACGTTGTGTCTGCCCTTGCCCAACAACTCTGGTAAGGTTGTTTTTTTGA
>JAHAJA010000068.1 GCA_018372435.1 Clostridiales bacterium
TAACACATGCAGTTGACTGTTACTAATAGGTCGAGGGCTTAACCAAAAAATGACTGACTAAAGAGTAGAAATGCTCTAATTCAATGTGTAGTTTTGAAGATATAAGAGAAGGAAAACCATTAATTATTATGATTAATGGTTTTTTTGCATGTCATCAGTTACTTACAAGCGTATTGGGTCACTGAAGGAATTAGGTCACTGAAATAACTAGATAATGTTAACACTTAATTGTAGGAGATCGTACCATTGATTATATGATTGGTTCTGATAACTTCTGAGAATGAACAGGTTCGAAGATTATTTACTCACAAAAGAAGGCGATTTTAGTATGCAAGCTGGACAGCATACAATAACTTATCAGGCATACGATTCTCTTGCAGAAGGACAGTATTATATCTATATAATAATAACAACACAGATTATACAACAACAGCTGAATACGATTGGTCTGCATATGTAAGTAGTGCTCAGTTACATGAAAATATTCTATAAAACTAAAAAGACGACCATTTAAGGTCGCCTTCTTATTAACGTACAGTTACATGATTACTAACGTATAATAATTTCGCCAAATACAGCTGAGTAATCTATATAAATGGTAGGTTTGCCACTGTCATATACTTGTTTCGTATTATTTCTCATTGATCCGAGGATCTGTGAACCTGATGTTTTGACATGTACATTTGATGGAACTAATAATTGAACTTCTCCAAACACACTTGAACAATGAATAACAATATCTTGTGTAATAATAGCACCTGATAAATCTACTTGCAGTTCACCAAAGACAGAACTTAAGGTTGCACCGTAGAAGTTTTCTCTAGGTATGAATATCTTCCTTGACTGAAAGACGGTAGTATAATTTGAAGCATTTTTATCATAATGTATTTCAAAATCATTAAAATTCTTATTAATCGATGTACGGGCCATGTTCCTGAATATAATCCCCAGACCAATGATAATTAAAATAATAGGAAAAATTAATTTACCTGTTAAAGCCTTATCGATTACATCTTGGCGCATTAACAGAAGTAATATACCGATTGTTAAACCAATTACTGAACCAATGTGGATACCATCAGAGATAATGTGTATAAAACAAGGAATAATTATGAACAATGTCCACCAACCAGGGAAAAACAGTGTAATATTCCATAGACCAAACATATTACCTACAATTAGGATACCAATACATATAAAAAACAATCCCCAAAGGGATGAAGATAATCTTTTCCTCATACCAACAATCACGCCCCTTTCTAATAATAGAGTAACGTATTTTACAGTGATAAACAAGTTACATTTGTCATAATTTCTAGCCTTATTGTTGTCATATATTTTCAAACATAATTCACACATTTTACAAGGATAATACACAAACGATAGGTATAATTACGCTATCAAAATGCGCATAAAGGAGGAGTCCATTAATGAGTGGAACCGTTAAAAACAAGGGAAGAAGATTTTCAATAAAATATAAATTCGTTAGCTTGTGCCTAGTAATAATACTTATAATGATGTTAATCAATAATACAATAGCGTTAAGCTATGCCAAAGATACGTTAGAAGATTCGATTCAAACGAATATGGTAAATCTAGCACAGTCCTATTCAGATGTTATAGATACGAAGCTAACAAGAATTAATGAATCATTAAGCATGTTATTAAGTTCTGATGCGATTGCTACTTACATCTCGTCTAATCAAGAAGATAATTCGAGGGAGGCAGAGAACCTGGCAAATATGTTTATGAATGTTAATAGTACATATGAAAGTATCAGTTTTATCAATACGGATGGTACTGTTATATATAGTACAGATGAAACCGTGAAGGGAGAAGATATATCTTCTGAGAGTTATTATACTGAGCTAAATCAAAGAAGAAATTATTCATTAAGTGATGTTTATATAAGTAAAAACACCAATGAATTATCCATACGAATGTTGGTATCTATTCGTGGCGGTGCAGGAAGTTTGATGGAGGGCACTATAGGAGGTCCACAGGGCAGTGAACAAGAAGTTATTACAAAACCAGAGACTGAGGGAGCAAATAATACACAAGAAGTAGTTGGGGATACAATGGAATCTGGCCGGGCGGCTGAAGGTGCAATTATGATTGTAATACCAGTAAGTACTATTACAGCAGACAGTGGAAATATGCTAATAGATGGTATAGATTCCAGTGAATGCAAAATTGTAGATTCTAACAATTCGATTCTATATAGTAAAGATAAGGAGGAGATTGGGAGTCAAATCACCAATGAAGAGATAGTAGGACAGTTGTCTTCTTACTCTAAACAACAAGAGGATACTCAAGAGACTACAGATCAACAAGATGGAATTGTTAATGAGAAGACGGAAAGTTATTTTAGATATAAAGAGAATGGGATTGTCAAAATAGCATCTATTACTAAATTAGGAAATACAGATTGGTATATTATACTCTCTGGAGATCAATCAGAATTGTTCTCCTCAATGAATTCTGTGATTAATAAGATTATAATCGCTTGTACAGCAACATCAATTCTGCTGATATCGATAGCATATATCTTAGCAAATCGTATCACAAAACCACTTATGAAACTAACAGAATTAATTAATGCTACGGCAGAACTAGATTTTCAAACGGATGTAATTGAATATGAGTTGATTAAGATGAATAAGAGAAAGGATGAGACAGGGGAGATAACAGGTTCCATTCAAAAGATGCGTAAAAAGTTACGAAATGTAGTGAATGAAATTCAACAAGTAACCAAGGAATTAAGTATTAATAATAATACATTAATCGATATAAGTAACAAGGTAACCAATCATGTAGAAAAGAGTGTTATAACTACAGATGAGTTGTCAGAAGCGATGCAAGAAAATAGCGCATCAACTGAGATGATTTATATAAATATAAGTGATATTGAACGAAATACAACTATAATACGAGACATGACGAATGATGGAGCAAAACTTTCCCTTACGCTTAAGGAAAAAGCGGAGAATATTCAAAATAAGACACAACAGTCTATAAATGAAATTACTAGTGTATACAAGGATATAAAAGAAAAAACTAGTATTGCAATGGAGCAATCCAAATCTGTAGAACAGATTAATGAGATGGCAAAAATTATTAAAGATATTGCAAGCCAGACCAGTTTATTGGCGTTAAATGCTTCCATAGAAGCAGCTCGTGCAGGGGAATCTGGTAGAGGTTTTGCTGTAGTAGCAAGTGAAGTCGGTTCATTAGCAGAGCAGACAGCCGCTACGGTAACTAATATTAGTGCAATCATTCAGCAAACGAATATGGCAGTTGATAGTATGAAGAAGAGTCTTGAACAGACGAGAGAGTTTTTAGAGAGTCGTGTGTTGTTAGATTATCAAGAATTTGGTAATATCAGTGAAAAGTATAATGAAGATTCTCTTGGTATGAATCAGAATATGATGGCTATATTAAGTGAAGTGAAGGAACTTACAGAAAGCATGAAGGAAATTCAAGTGTCCGTCTCTGATATAACAGAACGTATGGAGGATGCTACCATTAATATTAAAGATGTGGCATCACAGAATACAGACATTAATCAGTTAACCACCCATACATGTGAAGCGGTGTCTGAGAATAGGGATTTAGCAGAACAATTGAATTCCAGTATTTCTGAATTTAAACTGTAAACTAATTTAAATTACGTTGTTTGTAATCGATATACGTATTGTAGATTAATCCAAATAGTACAAGGATACCACCAATAACTTTACCAATGGATAAGGTATCATATCGTAACCAATCAATAATAATTCCAGTAAATATCTGACTGATGAATAGTATTATGGTTAATTGGAAGGCAGATATTTTAGGGGTGATATAATTAGATAGTAAGATAGAGAAAACTCCTACGATACCACCAAGATACATGATATATCCGCTTAAGCTATCTGGAAAAACCCACGACGGAGCAATTTCTTTTGAGATAAGTAGCACAATTAAAGAAACAATTCCACCTGTTAGATAATTATAGAAAGTACTAGCCCTATTACTGATGTGTTTACTTAGTTGAGCATTGGTAGTACGGCTAATAATAACAGTAATCCCACATGTTATAGCTGCAAAAAATGCCATAATTAATTCCCCTTTCCTTTATAAGAACATAGCAAAGATCCCTAGAAGGATGCTACCTAGTCCAATTAGCTTATGCTTATTAAATGGGTGTTTGATACTCCCTAGAAAACCATAATGGTCAATTATTAAGGAAGTAGTTGTTTGTGCAAATAAACTTATTCCTAATGTTATTGTAATACCTAGATACATTGTACTTAGATTATTGAATACCACTGTTAATACTCCAATGGTTCCACCTAGATAGAGATATAATGGAATCTTTTTGTTTTCTTTTATGAATTTATTCCTTTGTATGACATAAAACAGTGTAATTAGGGTAAGCCCTGATAGATGAATAAATACAGTAGCATGGTAATTCCCGATATGAGAAGCTAATTCACCATTCATCATAGTCATTGTGGTAATTAAAATGCCGTTGAGTACTGCTAGTAGCTGTGTCATAGTAGTTCCTTTCTTATTTTTACTAATTTAAGACTATTACACATTACAGAGAGTCTTGTAAGAGTCTATATAAATGATTTAGTACGATTATATGAATAATTCTTGCATAAGTATATGACATATGTCACACTATATATAGAAAATATTTCTTATGGTGTTATTAATTTGAATTAAGATAAGGATATTGGGTTAATAGAAGAGTTATTTTACTAAAGATTTGAGCAGTTGAAAGTTTCTAGACTTGGGAGGGGGAGGTTTATTACTATGGAAATAAGTCATAGTGAGAAATTATATAAATTTTATCTAGATAAGTTTGAGTTCCAGAATATTCTAACATTAGAAAATCGGTATGAGATTCAATTATGTGAATTTCAAGCAGGTGAATATGTTTGCCGTGCAGGAGATGAAGCCAATTTTATTTATTTCTTTTTAGAAGGACAGGCTAAAGTATATAAAACGACGGAGTCGGGAAAATCATTATTATTTTCTTTCTACCAAGAATTTGAATTTGTTGGAGATGTTGAGTTGATGATTGGTAAAGCAATGGTTGCCAATGTGGAATGTATAACGAAAGTGATTTGTTTCCGTATATCTACGGTAAGGTATCGTAACATATTATTACAGGATAATAAGTTATTGCGTACAATTGCAGCACAATTGGCTTCAAAGTTAAATAATATATCAAGTAATAGTGCAAGAAATCTATTATACCCATTAGAAAACCGTTTAGCCGCATATATTATCTCTATGAGTACGGAGTTGTATTTTAGTGAGAATCTAGTTCAAACGGCTGAATTATTAGGCACAAGTTATCGTCATTTATTACGCTGTCTCAAAAAATTCTGTGAGAATAGGTACATGGAAAAGTTAGAGAATGGTTATCAAATTAATGATTATGACAAATTAGTTGCATTAGGTGAGAGTGTGTATAAATAGATTTGCAAAATTGAGACTCATCGTATCGCCGAATGCGTTCATGATGCAATCGAGAGTGAATTCGAAACAGTGGAACATTGTATGGTTCATGTTAATCCTAACAGACAATAAGATAGAATTGACATAGCAGCAGGAATATCTTTGATCCGTAGCTGTGTCACCTTTTGTAGAATAGATGAAAAATAAAAAATAAGGTGAAATGAAAAAGTAAATTCCACTTTGACAGAGTAAATTCCATAGAAACAAGCTTTTATTAAAATAACACTGTTTGTTGTATTCGATTTT
>JAHAJA010000004.1 GCA_018372435.1 Clostridiales bacterium
CACATGCAGTTGACTGTTACTAATAGGTCGAGGGCTTAACCAAAAGAATGAATCTGACAAAAATTCAATGTGTAGTTTTGAAGATATAAGAGAAGGAAAACCATTAATCATTATGATTAATGGTTTTTTTGCATGTCATCAGTTACTTACAAGCGTATTGGGGCACTGAAGGAATTAGGTCACTGAAGGAATTAGGTCATTTAAGTGACTAGATATTGATAACACTTAACCGTATGGTTAGGTTTTTATTAAGTTCGCTCCAAGAGGTGTGTTCAAAGTCCGCGCCCGAATAACCGTCCTCAATGAATAACAAGGAATTTTTCAAGCCGTTTTTCTTTGCGTATTTACTCAAAATCGCCTTTTGCTTTACAATGTTGTTGCTGTCCCCTGCGAATTCGTCGTCGCGGGAGAGCCGTGAATGAAGAGCAGTGATTTTGATGTCAGTTATAGCATATAACGGCTGCGATACAAAATTAAAAAGTACTATTTGGCTTGCCCACAAGCGTAAAACTCATTATAATATAATCATCTACTTAATTTGATTTTTTTCTAATTTAATACAAAAAGAATTTTGGACTCATTATTTATATGAAGATATGAAAGGTGGAATATAATATGACAACAGATTTTAATAAAGAGTTAAATAAATATTTTGAAATTATAGGTTTATTATATAACAGTAATCAACCTAAATTTATAACGAATGAGGTCATAGAGAAAACGGCAACGGAGTTTGGTATAAATGCTGATGAACTTAACAAAAAGGTTGTTGTTGTTTTAAAAAAATACATTGCTGCCTTTCAAAAAGAAATGATAAAAAATAACATTGACGATTTTGATTTTTTCTTTTCGGAGGAAGATGATGATTTCATTTTATCTATCCAATATGTGTGTTCAAACCACCAAGAATGGTTTGAACAAGGGTTTGAGAATTTAACAGAAAGAGAAATCCTATTAGCTTTTGCTGAAGTGCTTTTTGAAGAAACAATAATATCTGCTGATACACCGAGTTTTAATGAATTGATAGCGTTACTAAGTGAAACCGGATTTTCTGCCAACACTTGCTGGAAACTTATGCTTATTTTCCAATCACCCAAAGAAAAGATTGAAAAGCTATCAAAAATAATTAACAGTAATATCGCTGCATATGAGAAAGCTATTATTACAATTCAGAAACCATTAAACAAGCTATTAGAAAAATTTCCTCATGGTGAGTTTATTGGTGGTCCTTTGCATCAAAATTCTCATATAACTCCTACTTTAATCTATCCAGCAGTGGAACTAGTTAATATAAATGGGACATTTTCAAATTCCTATATTGGTTTATTTACAGATGATGTTTATAAAATGCAGCAGAGATCAAAGACAGCTCAAAAAAATATTCTTCCTATGCTTAAAGCCATAAGTGATAATAGCAAATTCGATATTCTGCTTTCACTTATAAAGGCACCGAAATACAATTTGGAATTGGCAGAGGAACTAAATTTATCGGCAGCAACCATTTCACACCACATGAATGTATTGCTTACTTGTCATTTGGTGAGTGTAGAAAAAAAGGACGGACGTGTATACTATACTCTTTCAAAAAATACAATTGATAATTTGCTTTTGGACTTACACAATAAATTTTTAGGTTAAAGTAAAATCGGCAAGGCTTTGAGCCTTGTCGATTTTATTTGACATACATGAAATAATAACATATAATATTAGATGTAAATCTAATTTTGAAGTATTTTTTTTGCCAACAAATTAGATTAACATCAAACAAATTAGATATTAATGGAGGTATTATGAGCGGTAAATTATTTTCTAAAAACTTTTCGTTACTTATAGCAGGGCAGGCAGTATCTTTATTTGGAAACTGTATATTGGACTTTGCGTTATCTATGTATGTCTTAGAGATAACTGGTTCCGCTACAATATTTGCGGGCTTCTTGGCTCTTGCTATGTTACCAACTATTTTTTTATCCCCTTTAGGCGGTGTTCTTGCTGACAGAGCAAATAGGCGAAACATAATGGTCGTATTAGATTTTATAGCCGGAGTGATTGTTCTGTTGGCTGTAATTATGATTGACCGAGGGAACAGCCTTGAAATAATTGGGATGACACTGGTTATTCAATCAATCTTAGGTGCTTTTGAAAACCCAACGGTTCAAGCGTGTGTTCCTCAAATGCAAACCGGAGATAATATTATTCGTGGTAATGCGGTTGTCAATCAAATTAGCGCCCTTTCTGCATTGGTAGCTCCGTTTATTGGTAGTATGCTTTACATGTCTTTTGGGTTAAAACCTGTAATGTATGCGGGTGCAACTTGCTTTTTTGTAACGGCTATCTTTGAGTGCTTCATTAAGTTGGAAAACATACGGCATAAAGAAAAAGAAAACATTTGTCGAATTATTAAAAATGACTTAAGGTGTAGCGTACGCTTTATTAGCCGTGAAAAACCATGTATCTTAAAAATCTTATCATTAGTGGCAGTTGTAGCGTTTTTTATTCAAGGTCTTGCCTTGGTTGGTTTTCCTTATATAGTTCGAACAATCCTTGGATTAAATGCTAATTATTATGGTGCAGCAATAAGTATCCTTAGTTTTGCAAGTATTGTCGGTAGTATTATAGCAGGTTTACTTGCTACGAAATTCAAAATCAGAAAACTGAATATAACATTATTTGGGATAGGCTTCTTTTTATTACCGGTCGGGATAATCTTTATGAACATTGCTAATGTTTATATAAAATATATTGCGTTGATTATATCTTTTTTCTTAATACAAATTGCAGCTTGCGTATTTTCTATTTTTGCATTATCTATCATTCAACAGCTAACCCCCGAAAACATGATTGGGAAAGTCATGGCTTATACCGCCACCTTTTCATTGTGTGCACAACCCTTAGGGCAAATCATTTATGGAATGTTGTTTGATAAGTTCAGTAGTATGATTTATGTTGTAGTAATACCGACAGGACTAATACTATGTGTAATAGGCTTCATTTCTAAACGGTTTTTCCGAAATGTAGAAAATCAACTTAATAGGACCACTTAATATTAGCGGAAATAACCGCTGACAACAGTACGGCGGTATCACTGCCAGGTCCAATTATTACAACCTTTCTCTACCCTGATAATCATAAATTTTCATTTGATCAAATGTATACATATATTAAGGCTAGGGGATATGCAATCTACCTAGTTACAGTAGATACTCTTTAGGAACTTCCAGTGTTATTAAGGAAGTTAAACGTTAAACAATATAAGTTTAAATAAACTAATCAAAATCACTCATTTCTTGAGAAGAAGTGAGTGATTTCTTTGCTTAGATTTGGCTTAATGAGAGGATAGAAAAGAAAATAAAGTACAAAATGGTTTGTAAAATATGCGATAATATAGTAAATAGATGTAATTTACTATTGTGTTTATTTTATAATTATGTTAATATTACCAGTAAATAGAAATAAAATCATATTATTTTTAGCGTTTATAGTATTTTAAGTTAAGTTTTCTAATATCTGATATCTAATTTTCAACAGTAAGAGGAGAATTGTTATATTAATGGTCCTCTTTTGTCACGTTAAACTTCTGTGCTCTATCTTATCCAACACTATGTCGTTTTAATCACCAAACCATATTAAGAAAGGAGGTGAGAAACTCGCATAGATAGTTTAACGTAAAACTATGTTATTGGGTTTATGTAACAAGGTGTAGCAAGGCAATTTTGAAACTCTTTGTAAGGAGAAGAGCTTCTCAATTGACGTAACAAAGTTTAGTTTTGAAAGGAGACGATAGGTATGTCAAAGAGAATGAGGAAGATAATTGCAGTAATTATAATACTGTCAATGATCATTCCAAATCAAGTTCCTGCTGTATTTGCCAAGAAGGTTACTAATGATGCGACTGTTTTCATTAAAACTACTTCAAATGCGTATCTTTATGCAGAAGGATCAGATGTCAAGAGTGGGGAATTAAAAGAGAAAAATCCAAATTATATTTGGAAAGTTATCAAAAAATCCGATGGGACGTATTGGATACAAAATATGGGGACAAGCTCTTATATGTGTCTTGAGTATACCAACGGTACCGTACGACTAGAAAGTACAATTTATGAAGTTTGGATGAGTAGTAAATGGTATATTGAGGGCGACGAAAACACATCTACAATCGATAATATGTGGAAAAGTACAAGAAATAATGGGACAGGAGGATTTTTATATACAAAAGACAAGGATAGTACCACGTATTATGGAACAACAGCACAAAGTTGGATTATTGAAGACTATAGCGCATCCTCTAATGTTGATGATGATGGTGTTCCAGGCAAATTAACGAATGCGCATGCTGGGGATGCTATTTCGATTCCAGGAGCAAATGCGGATGCTAATAGTATAGGTGCATCCATGCCATATGTTAGGTATGATTCTGAAAATGCTTCGATAGGAGGAGGGGCTATCTTAACATCTTCTAATGATTGGTCGTTAACTAATATAGCTAGTCAGGCTTCGAATCAATCCTATGTTAGTTTACCGACAAACGGATCATATGCAGAGTGGACAACGTTTTCGTCAGGGAATGGAATAGTAATGCGATTTACTCTTCCAGATAGTGCTGATGGAATGGGACAAACTGGGTCACTTGATGTATATGTAAACGGCGCGAAGGTAAAGACAGTTGATCTTACATCATATTATATGTGGCAGTATTTGAATGGAGGAGCTGGGGACACTCCAGGTAATGGTACTGCATGTTTTGCTTTTGATGAAGTGCACTTTCGTTTGGAGCAATCTTTACAACCGGGTGATAAAATTCGTATTCAAAGTACGAAGGCGAATGGGCTAACTTATGGGGTTGACTTCCTAGAGATTGAAGAAACAGGAAAACCAATTGGACAGCCAGCAGGTTCTTATTCAGTTGTAGAGTTTGGGGCAGTCCCTGATGATGGCGTGGATGATTATGCAGCTATTACGGCATGTATAGCAGCAGCAGATGCCGCTGGAAAGGATGTATATTTCCCAGAAGGAACGTATCACATTAATCAAATTTGGAGAGTATCAGCAAGTAATATGATGATTACGGGCGCGGGTATGTGGTTTACAAACATCCAGTTTACCAATTCCGGACAGCAAAAGGGCGGTATTTCAGGTGCAGGTGATGGCTCCACTTATAATATAGAATTCTGTAATATGTACATAAACTCTAACTTACGTTCACGTTACGGTGAGAATGCAATCTATAAGTGTTTCATGGATGTATTTGATGGAAATTCATTAATTCATGATATTTGGGAAGAACATTTTGAATGTGGATTTTGGGTTGGAGACTATAATGGTTCACTAGATTATTCGGATAATCTTAAGATTGTAAATTGTCGTATTCGTAATAACCTAGCAGATGGGGTAAACTTCTGTCAAGGTACAAGCAATGCTACCGTTTACAATTGTTCTATCCGCAATAATGGTGATGATGGACTAGCAATGTGGAATAATAATTATATGTCTGCAAAAGATGAATCAAATAATGTATTCTGCTATAATACGATAGATCTCTCATGGCGTGCTGGTGGTATTGCAATATACGGTGGAGATGGACATAAGGTCTATAACAACTATATACGTGATAGTTTCATGGCCTCAGGAATTCACCTAAATACCACATTTTCAGGATACAAATTTGATAATACAAAGAATATTCAATTCGACAATAATATAATTATACGTTCTGGTGCTAGCTATGATACATGGCAAAGTGAGTATGGTGCTATAGATATTATAGGAGCCACTAAGAATGTAACATTCAATAACACGTATATTTATGATGCACAACATGATGGAATTCGTATAGGAGATAGTATATCTAATATAGTATTTAATAAGTTAAATATATTCGGAACTGGTGTTGATGGTAAGAAACCTAACTATTCATCCTTACCACATCTAGGTGCTGCCATTATGAGTTTTGGTGGTAATCCTAATGTAACGATTAATGATTTAACATTGAGAAAGATTGCATATGCAGATACATACTATCTGAATAATGCGAATGTAAAATTGAACAATGTTACAAATGAAGGAAATACAGGTTATACAATTCCCAAATATCCAGAGGTTGAAACAATTGCTACAGATCACAGCAATCAGATATTAAAGCCTATTATTGTGCCACCAACGGACCCAACAGATCCAACGGATCCAACAGATCCAACAGATCCAACGGATCCAACAGATCCAACAGATCCAACGGACCCAACGGATCCAACAGATCCAACAGATCCAACAGATCCAACGAATCCAACAGCGCCATACGGAAATCCAGACATGGTTATTACGGATATTATATGGACTCCTGAAAAACCAGCAAAGGGAAATGATGTTGTTTTTAGTGCTGTTATTAAGAATCAAGGAACAGGAGTAGCAAATCCAGATGTAATTAATGGAGTGCAATTCCAGATTGATGGAAGTTGTGTAGCGTGGTCAGATACGAATAAGACACAGATTATGCCAGGTGAGTCCATAACAGTAACAGCCAATAATGGACCAAGTGGAAGTGCAACGTGGAAAGCTACAACCGGTACTCATACAGTTCTTGCATGGGTAAATGATGTTAACCGTTATCAAGAATCCAATGCAAATAATAATAAGACGACAGAGTTAATTACTGTTACAGATCAAGTGATCGTAGACCCAGATCCACCTGTTAACCCAAGTGAGGGTTCAAATCTAGCATTAGGTAAAAAGGTAACGGCATCATCCTTCGTTTATATCTTCCGTGGCGAGAATATTAATGATGGGAACACTAGTACATATTGGGAAGGTCAAGGCGGATACCCAGACACCGTTAGCGTTGATCTTGGTAGGAATGCAGATATTTCTTCGCTTGTATTAAAGCTTAACCCAGATAGTGTCTGGGCTACAAGAAATCAAACGATAGAAGTTTTGGTACATACGCAGGATAATACAACGTATACAACATTAGTAGGGGCGAAAGCCTATACTTTCAATCCAACTAATAAAAACACAGTAACCATACCAGTATCAACGAGAGCTAGTGCAGTAGAGTTAAAGTTTACTGCCAATAGTGGTTCATCTGCGGGTCAATTAGCTGAGTTTGAGATTTATGGAGTAAGTGCTCCAAATCCTGATTTAACAGTTACTTCGTTGCAGACGATACCAGCATCACCAATCGAAACAGACCAGATAACGGTTAATGCGATTGTGAAGAATCAAGGTACTGTTGCATCAAAAGCTACTACTGTTAATTTTTATCTAGGTACCAATCTAGTAAGTAGTGCGTCAGTACCTGCATTAGAAGCGGGAGCTTCCACTACGGTATCAGTTAAATTAGCGGAGCAAAATGCCGCAGAGTATAATCTTATAGCAGTAGTTGATGAAGAAAACAAAGTAATAGAGATGGATAAGAGCAATAATAAGAAAGAAGTAAAGTTAACTGTACAAGAGGTAACGAGTGCAGACCTTATCGGGGTATTAACTTGGACACCTGGAAATCCTAGTGCAGGTAATTTAGTTGATTTTACGGTAACACTTAAAAATCAAGGAAATATCTCCACATCAAATGGAAATCATGAGGTTATTGTAAAGCTAATTAACGAGGCAGGTAGTGTAATTAAAACATTTACAAAATCTTATACTGGTGCACTTACTGCCGGCAATGCGGCTACATTAAGTATGGGTTCCTGGACAGCGGTAGATGGAAGTTATAGAGTTACTTGCGATGTGGCTGTTGATGAGAAAGAAGTGGGAGTAAAACGTACGAATAATTCCTCAGAGAGAACTTTCTTCTCAGGAAGAGGAGCCAACCTTCCTTTTTCAACCTTAGAATTGGAGGCAGCTTCAAACAAAATTAATGGAACTGTTTTGCCTAAGAACTATAAATTAGCAGATTATGCTGGTGAAGCTTCAGGTAGAAGCGCAGTATATCTTGATGACGTAGGAGAATCTGTAGAATTCACATTAGCTTCTGACGCCAACGCATTTGTACTTCGAAGTTCCATTAAAGAAGGATCAAGCGGAACAATCAGCTTATATATTAATGGCGAAAGCAAGGGAGATTTTAACGTTACATCTAAGTATTCCCATGTGTATGCATCACCAACAACACTTGATCGACTGGGATATAATAATTCAGGAGACCAAGCCTATTGGTTGTATGAGGATGCGCAAATACTATTGAATCAAGTGTATCCAGCAGGAACGAAAGTAAGAATACAAAAAGATACTACTGATGTGCCATGGATTTATGTTGATATGATGGAATATGAACATGTTCTACCTGCGGCTACGAATCCAGATCCTTCTAGATATGTAGAAGTTACAACAAGTAAAACAATAGAACAAGCTTTGAATGAAGCTAGAATGGATACAACAAAAACGGGTATATTTATCCCAGCGGGAGAATGGGAACTTAGTTCTAAAATCAGAGTTTACGGACGTGCACTAGAGATTATAGGAGCTGGACCATGGCATACGAAACTTGTTGCGCCACAAACAAGAAGTAATATGGATATCGGATTCTCAATCGCTTCTTCAGCGAATGGTTCAACGATTAAGAATCTGTCAGCATGGGGAAATTATCAATATCGCAGTGATGGCCCAGGCAAATTTATTGATGGAGATAAGATTCAGAATGTGACAATTGAGAATGTATGGGCAGAACACTTTGTTTGTTTATATTGGGGTGTAGGTTCCTCTTATAATACATTCAAAAACTGCCGAATTAAGAATCTATTCGCAGATGGAATTAATATGACGAATGGATCCTCATACAATACAATTGAAAACTGCTATGCAAGAGCTTGCGGTGATGATGCATTTGCTTCCTTTAGTGCAATTGATAGTGGTGGGACTTCTTATAATACAGGAAACGTGTATACAAATCTGACAGCAGTTTGTACTCGCCGTGCAGCAGGATTTGCAATCTATGGAGGTTCTGGAAACAAATTTACGAATCTATATGTAGCAGATTCTCTTACATATCCAGGGGTTACAATTAGTAGCTTAAGCTTCGGCTATAATACACTTGGATTTGGTGATGCAGAAACATTATTTGATGGAATTACTATCGACCGTTGTGGTGGTGACTTCTATACAAGTAATGGTGCAGATGACAAAATTAATGAATACCAAAACTTTGGAGCTATTTGGATCTACTCTGGAGATAGAGTACTCAAGAATATTACAGTAAAGAATGTTAATATTAATGATGCTGTTTACTTCGGAATTATGTTCCAAACAAAACATGCAGATAAGATTCCTATGCAAAATATGAATTTTGAGAATATTGTTATTAATGGGGCAGAGCGATATGGAATCAAATTTGTAGTTGCAGCAGAGAACGGTCAAGGACCTTGTTTTGGTAGTGCTAACTTCAAAAATGTTAAGATATATAATGCCAAAGTCAAAGCAGTTTACGGATTAGAAAAGTGCCCAGACTTTAAAGTAAACAAAATAGGAACGGATAACAATTGGTAAAAGTAATAGTATTATGATTTAGCTAAGATAGCCTTGCGACACGTGGATCGCAGGGCTATTTTAGTGGACTCTAGATTTTACAGTAATTATTGCACATACTTGTAGTACAAATCGGTCAAGTTGAGGAAGAATATTCATTTTTATTTGATTGATTACATATGTTGTGTTAAAATAAGTAGGATTAATAGCTTATTAGTTATTAATAATTGGAGATAATAGAGTTAGACAAGGGTTTAGCTTTCATTATATACTGAACAGTTAAGTAGCATGACAAGACAAGAGGAGGTTGAAAAATGAACAAGCTTGAGCTTCAAAAGACTGCTAACGAAATTAGAAAAGGTATCGTTACGGCAGTGCATAGTGCAAAATCCGGCCATCCAGGCGGATCATTATCAGCAGCAGACATTTTCACGTATCTATATTTTGAGGAAATGAATATCGATCCAAAGGACCCACAAAAGAGTGACAGAGACCGTTTCGTATTATCAAAGGGACATGTAGCTCCAGGGCTTTATTCAACTTTGGCACAAAGAGGGTTCTTCCCAGTTGAGGATCTTACTACATTACGTCACGTTGGTTCTTATCTACAAGGACATCCAGATAAGAAGCACATTCCAGGTGTTGATATGTCAAGTGGTTCATTAGGCCAAGGCGTTTCAGCAGCTGTTGGTATGGCTTTATCAGCTAAATTATCGAATGATCCTTACCGTGTATACACACTTTTAGGTGATGGAGAAATCCAAGAAGGTCAAGTATGGGAAGCAGCAATGTTTGCTGGCGCTCGTAATTTAGATAATTTAGTAGTAATCGTTGATAACAATGGCTTACAAATTGATGGTAATATTGAAGATATATGTTCCCCATATCCAATTGACAAGAAATTTGAAGCATTTAATTTCAATGTAATTAACGTTGATGCACATAATTTTGATGAATTAGCTGATGCCTTTAAGAAAGCAAGAGAATGCAAAGGACAACCTACTGCAATTATTGCAAAGAGTATTAAAGGTAAAGATGTATCATTCATGGAAAATAATGCTGCTTGGCATGGTAGTGCACCAAATGATGAACAATACGAACTAGCAATGAATGATTTAGAGAAAGTAGGTGAAGCATTATGTCAGAAATAAAGAAAATTGCAACAAGAGATAGTTATGGTAATGCTTTAACTGAATTAGGAAAAGAATACGATAACTTATATGTATTAGATGCTGACTTAGCAGCTGCTACAAAAACAGGTATCTTTCAAAAAGCTTTCCCTGAAAGACATATTGATTGTGGTATCGCAGAATGTAACATGGTTGGTATAGCAGCTGGTATGGCTACAACTGGTAAAATTCCTTTTGTTAGTTCATTTGCTATGTTCGCAGCAGGTCGTGCTTTCGAACAAGTTAGAAACTCAGTTGCATATCCACATCTAAATGTTAAAATTGGTGCTACACATGCAGGTATATCTGTAGGTGAAGATGGTGCTACTCACCAATGTAATGAAGATATTGCTTTAATGAGAACTATTCCAGGAATGGTAGTTATCAATCCTTCTGATGATGTAGAAGCAAAAGCAGCAGTTAGAGCAGCAGCTGAATATGATGGACCAGTATATTTACGTTTTGGTCGTCTTGCAGTACCTGTAATCAATGATACACCAGACTACAAATTTGAAATCGGAAAAGGTGTACTTTTACAAGAAGGAACAGATATTACATTAGTAGCTACTGGATTATGTGTATCAGAAACTTTAGAAGCAGCTAAGAAATTAGAAGCAGATGGAATCTCAGTAGAAGTAATCAATATTCATACGATTAAACCACTTGATGAAGAGATAATTGTTACAAGTGCTAAGAAAACAAACAAAGTTGTTACAGTGGAGGAGCATTCTGTAATCGGTGGTCTTGGTAGCGCAGTTTGTGATGCATTAGCTGCAAATTATCCAACTAAAGTTATGAAGATTGGTGTTAATGATGTATTCGGTGAAAGCGGTCCAGCTGTAGAATTAATTAAAAAATACGGTTTAGACGCAGAAAGCATCTATAATAGAGTCAAAGAATTTGCTCGCGCTTAATGTAGAATAATATATTATATAAGGAAAAGGATACGAAATATTTTGATGGTTTATTTCAGAATATTTGGTATCTTTTCTTTTATTTTTAATATCTTTTTATATATTTTACATCGAATTAGAAACATTGAAGAAACTAACTATTAACGCAGAAAGAGGAGGGGTTTATGAAGCATCATTGTAGGTTATTAAAAATATTACTAGTGATTATTCTGTGTATTACTATGATTCCGATTTATTTAGGGTCACAAGTTAAGGAGACAAAAGTGTTTTTACCAAACAAAAATGAGACTAATCTAACAGAACTAACAAAATCAAATGTTTTAGAACCAGTGATTACGTTTGATTCCTTTAAGCGTGTTGCGTATTATCCCGATTGGTACGCAGATGTGGTAGACGATGTACCATTTAGTAAGTTAACACATATTAACTATGCATTTGCTATTCCTACATCAGATGGTAATATTAGAGATTTAGAAGATACAGCAATAGTTAATAAACTCATATCTACAGCTCATAACAATGGTGTTAAAGTATTGATTGCAGTAGGTGGTTGGTCCTATAATGGATACCCACTAGAGGATACATTTGCTAAGGCAACAAATACGGATGCAAAATGTGAAAAATTAGCAAACAGCATTCTAAGTTTAATTGATACCTATGGATTTGATGGAGCTGATATTGACTGGGAATATCCAAGGAAGAAAACCCGTTCACAATACAATGTGCTTATGACCTATCTAAGGCAGGGGTTAGATAGAAGAGGAAAGTTATTAACTGCCGCAGTTGTAGGAAATGGTTCTATTGGGTATGGACAAACCGATAAAGTACTTAACATGTTAGATTGGGTTAATGTAATGGCTTATGACGGTGATGACGGTTCTGGGCATTCCCCATATGACTTTGCAGTTGAATGCGGAGAATACTGGACAAATACTAGAGGATTAAGTAAAGACAAAGTCGTACTGGGGGTACCATTCTATGAAAGACCGAACTGGGCGTCATATGCTGACATCATTGAGAATAACTCAGCAAATGCTTATAAAGATTCTACGGTAATGAATGGTACAACAGTTTATTATAACGGTATCAATACCATGAAAGATAAGACTACATGGGCATGTAATAACGTAGGTGGTATTATGATCTGGGAGATAATAATGGATTCAAATAATGAGCAATTAAGTTTGTTAAATACAATATATGATACAGTTAAGGAGTTGTTAGATAAATAAGTATATACCCGCCGATAAAAAAACAATCTCGAATAGTTGGTCGTCTATGACATATCGTTGATATTTCTATAGATACACAACCTTTTGAGATTGTTTTTTATTACTTTTTTATTGGTTTCATGATCAAAAACATAGTTTAGACTAGTTATAATGTAAAATAATTAAAGTAAATATGTAAATAAAAATAGATAGAATAAAAATTTTTTAGATGATATTGTTTGAAAGACACATATTACTATAGTTATGATTTTGAAGGGGAGAGGGGAAGTATAAACAAAGAGAAGTGCTAAGCAACAGTAACTACATACAAGGAGAAGGAGGTAAAGTAATGGTAAAACTTAGAAAACGAGTACTTAGTTTATTCACACTAATGATAATGTTAGTTGGGGCTTTATTTATGGGGGATCAAAATAAAATTCATACATATGCGGCGATGAATTATTCAGAATTCCCTTCGGGGTATACGTATCCAACACAAATGAGGGGTTTGTCAGCTTTTGACTTGGTTTCTGATATGGGGGCGGGCTGGAATCTGGGTAATTCACTAGAATCGTCTGACAATGAAACAAACTGGGGAAATCCTCGTACAACAAAAGCTATGATTGATGCTATTGCTGCCAAGGGATTTAGAACTTTAAGAATTCCAGTACGCTGGGATGATAATTATTCAAATGCATCTAATTATACAATTAAATCAGAATACATGGATCGAGTAGAGACAGTAGTAAATTATGGTTTAGCAAATGGTATGTATGTTATCATTAATGTGCATCATAATGATTTACAAAATATGGTCAGTACGGACTATTCTATACAGACACGAGTAAAGAATGAATTGAAAGCTATCTGGACACAAGTAGGAAATCGCTTTAAAAATTATGGGGACAAATTAATATTCGAAGTGAATAATGAACCAAGAAGCGGTGAAGATTGGGGAGGTAACGGGACTTATTATACTATTGTGAATGAATATAATGAAGCTGGACGTGCCGCTATTCGCGCAACTGGAGGAAACAATAGTAGCCGATTAATTATGTTACCAACATACTGTGCATCAGCTGATAGTCCTAAACTCTATGGCTGGAAAAACTTAAGTAACGATACTATGGTAGCAGTTTCTATTCATGCTTATCTTCCTTTTGATTTTGCATTTGAGGGAAGTGGACATTCTAACTGGACGGATGCAGACTATGCTTCACTCGCATCGGTATTTAATAATTTGAAGTCAGTTTTTATTGATAAAGGAATACCTGTGGTTATAGGAGAATTCGGTGCAACGAATAAATCTAATACGGCGGATCGTGAAAAATATGCATCTATATATCCGACGTTAGCAACACAATTTTCTCAAATTAAAATTCCTTGTGTTTGGTGGGATAACAATGCCTTTAACTATGGTTCAGAGAATTTTGGTATCTTTAACCGTTCTAACAATACGTTTACGTATAGCGGTATTGCAGATGCATTAGTGAATGTATATAAAAAAGGAGATTCAGGTGGAGGCACTAACAACTATGTAAGTTTGTTTTGGGGGAATTCATCTGCAAGTTCTTGGGGGCAAGCAGTTTCTGTGAAAACAAAAAAGAATGGTGGCTCCTTTGATACTAGTAATATAAAAACAGGTGGACATTTCTATGTTGAATACAGTGGTGAATATGAAAAACTAGAATTAATTCTACAAAGCTGGTCGGGAGCTACGGAATGGGCAAAAGTAAAAATCAGCGAATCTGGTAGCGTAAATGGCCACTATTATGCTAAGTTTTCATATGAAAATTGTGTTTCCGCGTTAGGAACAAGCGATTTTGCAAATAAGTTGGATATGATTCATGTAGGGGCTATGGGTGCTAATATAACTGTATATTCGGTTTGCTATGATTTTGGAAATGGTGGTTCAGGGAACAACGATAACCAACAAGGAGGATCTTATAGCACAGTATTCACTGGAGAAGCAAAAGCGGAGCCTTGGGGACAGGCAGTTTCTTTAATGGCTACGAAAGATGGGGGATCATTTAATGTAGAAACGATTACCGCCAACGGTTACTTCTATGTAGAATTTAGTGGAAAGAAAGATCAGATTGAGTTAATTCTACAAAGTTGGTCTGGTGGGGCTGAGTGGGCGAAAGTTTCACCATCTGAAACGGGGGATATCAATGGTCGCTATTATGCGAAATTCTCCTATCAAAACTGTGTGAATGCCTTTGGCACAACTGATTTGAAGGGGAAACTTGATCAATTACATGTGGGTGCTCAAAAGAACACAACAACGGTGTATTTATTGCGTTATTATAAGTGATTGATTCGGGTGTTAAAAGCATGTGATGCAAACCATAGTTTATACGCAGCCCGCTCTCACCCTGCTGAAATTCGTAGTGGTACGTAAGGCTCTAAAATACAGAGATAAAGTGCCAACGACTTCATACAGTTACTCACAATAAAAGTACGTAATATGTGTATATTCACTTGATAAAGCCATCACTTTTTGTGGTGGCTTTTAGTCTTAAAAACCTTCGGTTTCAGAGTGTCTCTATGCGGCAGGAATTAAGCTAAGGGCTGACTATACTAGTGACAACATATTAAATAATTGCTATAATTTAGAAATAAATATTATTGATAAAGGGGGCGAATATGAATATCCAAGAGAGATTTTTAAGAAACAAATTCACCAGTAGAATTAAAAAAGAGCTTACTATAAGAAGAAAAATGTTTCTTATATACATTATTGGTGGCTTTATACCTATGCTATTTGTTAGCTTGTATTTGATTAATGGAACGAAAAATATAATAATACAACAAAACAAGAGTTCAGAAATTTCGGAGTTACAGCTAATAGGTGATGGAATTTTCGAGAATGTACGTACCATAGCGGAAGCATCACAACGGTTATATTTTATGGAGATCATAGAGAAATTAGGGGCGTGTCAGTACGATAGTAAATCTGAGGAATTGGTTAATGATTATAATACATTGAATAAGAAATTAAGAAATGAATGTTTAAATTATTTTAATCATGAGATAGAGAATATATGCTTTTACTTTAACAATTCTACCTTATCTCAAAATCTGAGAGTTGCAATGATTAACGAGGAAGTATCAGAACTACCATGGTTCAAAAAAACGATAGAAGCAAACGGTAGATTAATATGTGCATTCCATGAGGATTCCATGAATTACAAGAAGTATCTATCCTTTTCTAGAATTATTCGAACACAAGGGGGGATCGATGTAGGAATTGCAGTTATCTCCATGAAGGAGGAACGAATCCTGTTTCCGTTGCAAGAGCATGATACGGAAACGGTATTGGTACTAAATGATGAAGAGATAATATATAGTAATTCAAATGATTCAAATAAAAATGAGTTAGTACATATAATAAAAGACAGTGCTAAGAATAACGAATCAGATCAAGAAGTATGTAAGAATGTTATATACAAAGGAAAAGATTCTGTATTAACAGTGATACCGGTTACATATACCGGTCTTGAGGATAAATTATCAGTTGTTAGTATTCGTCCGTATGCGGATATATTGAAAAGGGCAAATCAGCAGAGCTTAAAAAGTATTCTCATTATTATGGGAAGTTTTATCATTGCCATATCAATTATAAGTGTATTTGCATGGAATTTTAGTAGTAGAATTAATAACTTTAAAGTTCAGATGCATAGAGCATCAAGAGGTCAGTTTGATATTGCTGAACATATTGGTGGGGAGGATGAAATCAGTTATCTGTATGATGATTTAGGTTTAATGATTAATAGTATTGAAGCATTAATCAGTCAAGTTTATGAAGAGCAGGTACAGAAGGAAGTGCTATACAGTAGGCAAAAAGAGATGGAGTTTAGCATGCTTGCAAGTCAAATTAATCCTCATTTCTTATATAATACCTTAGAGACGATTCGGATGAAAGCAAGAGTAAATGGGCAAGAAGAGATTGAGGATATAGTGAAGATGCTTGCTAAAATCATGAGACATAATCTACAGGTTATGGATAAACAAGTTGCTTTGAAACAGGAACTTAATATGGTTGAATCCTATCTGAAGATACAGACATATCGATTTGAAGATCGAGTTACCTATAGTATTCATGTTAACTGCAATGTTGATAAGATATATACGATTCCACTTATTCTACAACCAATTGTGGAGAATGCTATGGTTCATGGAATAGAGATGAAGAAGGGAACGGGACATATCTCAATATATATAGACAGAATTGGTGACACGATTTGCATACAGGTGATTGATAACGGAATAGGTTTTTCTGAGGATAAACTACAAGATATCAAAGAGCATATTAATTCAGCAACAGATAGAGTAGGGAGTCATATTGGATTAAGAAATGTTAATCAAAGAGTAAGATTATTATACGGAGAAGAGTACGGAATTTCAATACAGAGTGAACCATTAGTAAGGACAATAGTACAAATTACGATACCGAGAGGTTAGTTATTCATGAGGAGTGTGTGAAATGTATAATGTAGTAATTGTTGATGATGAACAAACGGTAAGAGAAGGAATACGAACGCTACTTACGTGGGAGAGTATGGGGTTTACTATTGTAGCGGAGTCTTCCGATGGAGAGGAGGGTTTGAACGCAGTTTTGCGTATCCAACCTGATGTGGTACTTGTTGACGTACGAATGCCTGGAATGTCGGGAATTGAACTTATCTCAGAGGCAAGAAAGAGGGGATATAAAGGATATTTTCTTATATTATCAGGGTATTCAGATTTTCAATATGCAAAATCAGCAATATCCCTAGGGGTGAAGGGATATCTGTTGAAACCTATTGATGAAGATGAATTATATGAATATTTTAGTGATATAAGTGAGGAATTAGAACAAGATAGGAAAGAAAAAGAGAAAGAAGAATTGATAATAAATGAAAAGAAAAAGAACAGGGGAAAGGCAAGACAAAACATTATATACAATCTGCTGATGAAACAGGAGCCTATAGAAGTAATCGAGAAAGAAATTGAAAAATATGAACTGGATTATAATTATAAAAAGTTCCATGTGGTGGTTCTTAGTAATGATAAATTCTATACAGATACACTTTATAAAGAGAAGATTCGATTAATCTTGTATGGATTACATAGTTGTGAATATCTTGTGTTGGCTGACAAAGTTGCAATAATTATCAAAGGAGATAACTTGCAAAAAGATATGAAGCAACTTCTGGAGAATAATAAAAGGATTATGGAGCGATATGAAGAAGGATTCTTTATAGCAACCGGGCAAGAGGTAATCTGCTTAAAGGATATATGTTATAGCTATGAAGGAGCACAGTATCTAAATGATCAAAAATTCTTATTTGGTAAGAAAAATCCTGTTTCCATGAAATCACTTATTGAAAAAATGGAAGATAAAGAGAATAAGGATTTTTCTAGTTTAAGTGACTGTATAGAAATAGGGGATCTTATTGGAATAGAAGATACGGTGCACACTATGTTAGAGAGGTGCAGATATAAACTAATAAAAGAATCCCGCATTAAAGTAATGGCTATTAATAATGCGATCCTGCTTATTAAGCATTTTAAAGATAGATATACGGATCAAACGAAGGAGTTAATTGATATTAAATCTTATACAGATGAAGTAAACAAGACGGAGTCACTTGAAGAGATGGAAGAGATTGTCGTAGAGTATTGTAAAACAATCAGCGAAAAACTCGGTAATTCCGGAGCTAACAGTATTGTTAAGAGGATGGGGGTCTTTATACAAAAGAACTACAGTAAAGATCTTAAGTTAGAAGCCATAGCTAAGATGTTTGGCTATAATAGCGCCTATCTAGGGAAAACATACAAAAAAGCCACAGGAGAAAGCTTTAATACAACATTAGATAAAGTACGGATTGTGAATGCGAAAAAGTTGCTAATAAATACAGATCTAAAGGTTTATCAAGTATCAGAAAAAGTAGGGTATTACAATATAGACTATTTTTATTCTAAATTCAAAAAATATGTTGGTCTAACCCCAAAAGAGTTTAAAAAGAATAAAATCAAGTAACTTAATAGCGCAATACAAGAGAAAAGAATTTCCGAGACTATATCACGGAAATTCTTTTTTTGTAATGAAATTACGATTGTTTCATCAAAAAGTAAAATAAGTACAGTTTTTTGTTAAAGTATAGTGGGTATTTTGTTAAAGAAAGCTAAGATATAATAACTATAAGCTAACGAAGGGGGAGAAAAATGAATAAAAAAAAGAAAGAAATAAGCGTACATAAGCAGAAATTTAGCTTTAAATTGATGTATAAACAAAGATATCTGCTAGTAATGTCAGTTCCGTTCGTTATTTGGCTGATTATCTTTAAATACATACCATTGTGGGGCTGGACCATGGCATTTCAGGATGTGAAACCCAAAACATTTGCGTTATCAATATGGGAGAGAACCTGGGTTGGATTCGATCACTTCAAAGCCCTACTACATGATGGAGAGTTTTTTGATGCATTGAGAAACACACTAGGAATCAGCCTAATAGGAATCGTACTGGGCTTTATAACTTCAGTGGGGTTTGCTCTCTTATTAAACGAAGTCCGTTTAAAGCGTTTTAAGAAAGTAACACAGACAATATCGTATCTACCTCATTTTGTATCCTGGGTTATTATAGCCAGTATAGCCAAAATGGTGTTAGGGGATTCAGGTGTTTTGAATGAAGTGCTTGGCAAAATAGGAGTAGGTCCAATTAAATTTATGACCACCAATGGACCAGTGTTTTGGCTCGTTGTCTGCATTATTAATATATGGAAAGAAACTGGCTGGGATGCCATTATCTATCTATCGGCTATGACGGGAATTGATCAGGGATTATATGAAGCGGCTAAAGTTGATGGTGCCGGAAGATTCCGTAGAATGTGGCATATAACCTTACCAGGTATTCGACCAACGATTATTGTTCTTGTAATCATGAGTATAGGAGGAGTTCTTGGTGCTGGTATGGAACGGCAGATGTTGCTTGGTAATGGTATCGTTCAAGATTACGCTGACGTAGTATCTTGGTATGCATATCGATTTGGTATAGGCAATAATAATTATGGTTTTGGAACTGCAGTGGGTGTATTCCAATCTGCCATTAGTTTAGTTCTACTGTTTGTCGCGAATAAAGTTGCTGGCAAATTCAGTGATAGCAAATTAGTATAGGAGGAAGGTATGAAGAGAACGAGTAGGAACAAATTAAACAGATATACAAGCTTTGACGTGTTTTTAGTAATTTTCTTTGTATGTATCACGTTCATTACCTTGTATCCTTTCCTAAATGTTTTGGCAATTTCATTTAACGATTCGCTTGATACCATAAGAGGAGTAAATTTTATTATTCCACGTAAGTTTACGTTCGATAACTATAAGTATATTTTCGAAGAAAAAGATTTACTCTCTCCACTAGGAATGTCAGTTGCGAGAACTGTAATTGGTACTGCAATAGGCACAATCTGTACTGCAATGCTTGCTTATGTGTTAAGTAGAAAAGACTTTTATTTTAATAAGTTATTTACCGTTATGTTCATTATCACGATGTATGTTGGAGGGGGATTAATACCGGACTACTTGCTGATTGGAAGAACGTTAAAGATGACCAACGAATTCTCTGTGTATATTATTCCTGGATTAATTGGTGTTTTCTTTCTAATCCTAATGAGGTCGTTTATTGAAGGGCTTCCAGAAGCATTACAAGAATCAGCTAGGATTGATGGTGCCACTGATTTTAAAATCTGGTATAAGATCATTCTTCCTTTATGCAAACCAGTTTTAGCAACTGTTGCTTTGTTCATAGCGGTAACTCAGTGGAATTCTTTTATGGATACCTATATCTACGCTAGAAAATTGAAAACATTGCAATATGTACTGTACGAGATATTAAACGATACTGGAGTAAAAATCTCAAACATACATGATGCGAACTTGAATAATGCAGCAGCTACAGTGACACCACAATCCATACGTATGGCAATTACAATTATTGCTACGGTGCCAATTGTAGTCGTATATCCATTTTTACAGAGATATTTTGTAGGCGGAATGACTCTCGGAGCAGTAAAAGACTAAGTTTGGGATTCATTATGATATATTATGATTATCACTTATGTAATCATTATATATAGATGTGTTATGAAGTTTGTTACGTGAGGCAACTAAAATTTAGTTTAGGGGGAAAGTTATGAAGGTATTGAAAAAAAGAATTGTTTCAGGGTTAGTTATTATGTGTATGGTAGTAACTATGTTATCTGGTTGTAAGAAATCTGCGACCAAAGAAGAAGTTACGACTACAGATTCAAAAGAGACATCTCAAACAGCAGATGGAACGACTCAGCAAGCGGAAACAGAGACAACAGAAGATTTGAAACCTATGACATTTACATTCTATAATGCAGATGGTACGAAAGAAGATCCATGGACAGATCCCGTGGCGCAAGAAATTACAAAGCAGACGGGAATCAAGATAAATCAAGATTTCCCTGTAGATGGTGATGATCAGAGAGTCTCTCTTATGATTGCTTCGGAGGAATATCCGGATCTTATCTTTGCAAAAGACGATGTGGATGCCCTTATATCGGCTGGAGCGCTGATTGATATGACAGATCTAATTGACCAGTATGGTCCTAATATTAAGGCTTTGTACGGGGAGGAATATGGTAAGCTACGTTATACGCAGGATGATCCAGCAATTTACCAGTTATGCAGTGCAGGTGTAGGGCAAACCTCTTATACTACGAGTGGTACTGCACAGTTACAGTTTGCTGTTTTAGAAGCCAATAATTATGAGATCCCTAAGACTTTAGAGCAATATGAGAAGATGATCAAAGATTATATGGCAGCAAATCCTCAGATTGATGGATTAGATACCATTGGATTTACGTTATCTTGTTCTGACTGGCACTGGCTGATTACATTGGCAAATCCATCTGGATTTATTGCAAATGCTTCACCTGATAATGGACAATGGATAGTAGATGATGCCAATAATTATCAAGCCACTTATAAACATACGGCTACAGGACAAAAAGAATATTATCAATGGTTAAACCGTATGTATATAGAAGGTGTGCTTGATCCAGATTTCGCAACACAGACACATGATGATTATATTGCTAAGATTTCTACAGGACGTGTATTAGGATTATTAGATGCAGACTGGGATTATAGAGATGCGGAAACGGTATTGAGAGCAGATGGAAAATCAGATAGAACCTATGCTGGACTTCCTGTAACTATGAATGCGGATCAAAAAGCTGCTTCCTTAAAGAATCAAGGTCTTACTGTTGGTTGGGGAATTGGTATAACAAAAGCATGTAAAGATCCAGTACGAGCAATTAAATTCTTAGATTGGCTTTGTTCAGATGAAGCACAAGTACTTATTAATTGGGGAATTAAAGATGTGAATTATTTTATCGATGATGAGGGACATAGATATAGAAAAGATGAAGAAATTAAGAAATCACAAGAAGATCCAGATTACAAATATAAAAGTGGTATAGGAATACATAATTATCCATGGCCAATACATGGAGATGGTGTAGTTGATTCTACGGGATCAACCTATACAACAAATTCAAAGGATGCGGTTATCAGTAATTATACAGAAGCGCAAAAGAAAGCAAAAGAAGCATGGGGAGTTGAGTTGTTGACAGATATCTTCCCTCAAGCAAGTGAATTTGAGATACCAAATTATGCACCTGTCTATAAGCAGAATCTAACGGACGAATTCAATACATATGCGACAAAATTAGATGAAATTGCTTGGTCAGGACTCATTTCATGTGTTATGGCGAAAGAGGGAGAATTTGATACTGCGTGGGATAAGATGCAAAAAGACTTTAAGGATGCAGGGGTAGATAAGGCAAACGGATTGTTAACAGGGCTTATTCAAAAGCAAGTTGAATTCTGGTCATCAGGGAATTAAAATGTATAAATATAAAAAAGTTGACTCATAACACATTAAAATAATTATATCAAAAAATACTACCATGATTGTGGTAGTATTTTTTGACTAGATATGTACTTTGAAGGGACTGGGACTCTACTGTATTAAGTGTACAGCCTATAAATTATCTGATTAGATAAATTATCTGATTAAATAAATTAAGATTGAATATATAATAAATAAGTGGTAAAATATTACTTAAATAGAGATGAGCTTTGAAGTTTAAGTATTCTCTAATTTGATAAGATGCACGAGTGGCTCAGTGGTGGAGTATTGCCTTCCCAAGGCGAGGGTCGCGGGTTCGAATCCCGTCTCGTGCTTAACTTAATTCGTCAGAAGTTCTTTGTTTATGAGGCTTCTGGCGATTTTTCATTTCCAGAGTTTTGAGTACCCATGAGAACTGTGAATATCATGGGCAGATTTTACTTCGATTTCTGCACGTCAGCGCGGATACAGTTTGACTTACTATTTCGGCAAAAGTATAATAAGATAAATTTACAATTTGTCGCTGAATATTTAGTCAAACCAAAGTTGTTGTCATAAAGAATTTAAGATAAAAAATACGATAAATGATTATTTGAAAAGTCGGATAATTGTATTTTATTTCTGATATCATTGAATCAAAGGGGGAGCATAAGATGAATCTCATTGAACAACTTAACCGTGCAATTGGGTATATTGAGTTGAACCTGACTGATGCAGAAGCGTTGTCATCTGTAGCAAATGTAACATCGTATTCGTCATATCATTTTCAACGAATATTCAACTACCTTACAGATATGCCACTTTCAGAGTATATACGGAAACGCAAAATGTCTGTTGCGGTGGTGGACCTGCAAAGAGGAAATAAGGTTATTGATGTTGCTGTAAAATACGGATATAACAGCGCAGATAGCTTCGCAAGAGCATTTGAAAGGCAACATGGATTCACTCCAACAATTGTTCGGCAGGATGGTGTGAAGTTTCAGATATATCCTCCTTTGACTTTTCAAATTCAGATTAAAGGAGTGCAAAAAATGACATGTAAGATTGAAACAAAAAGTGCATTTGAAATGTTCGGTGTTTATGGCGAAATAAGTTCCGATATGGAAAAAGCATTTGAGGAAGTACCAATGTTCCGTAAGCAGTGTGACGATGATGGTTCGGTTGACGAAATGAATAACTTATTGGGAGAAGAACCTGATACTATGCTTCATGCAGTACTGTATGACCACACGGAGACCACCTTTAAGTATATGATATGTCAGCATGTACCAGAAGCTATGGATATTCCGAAACGATTTACCATACTACATGTTCCGGCTATGACATGGGCCATATTTTCAGTGGACGACTGTGAAATGCAAAATATGTGGCGACGAATCTATGCAGAATGGCTTCCAACATCAGGTTATAATCTGGTGGGAGATATTAATTTCGAAATGTATTACGGTAAAGCAGATAATCCGAGAGGTGAGATCTGGATTCCTGTTGAGCCTCAATAAGGTTATTCAGGGGCAGGAGCTATAAATTTATATGGCTCCTGTCTTTTATTGTGGCATTGAGGTTGGAATGAGTATATAATAAGATGATTACAAATTCAATTTATAAGGTAAAAAATAGCACACATCCCATGTATGCAAGGTTGTGTGCGGATAATTTACAGAAGCCGCAAACTTCCTATTTATCAGTATTTGTGCGTGCGGGGATTTGTTCGAATCCCGTCTCGTGCTTACGAATTTCCTCGGAAATCAAGACAAATTAAGGTCTCTGGGGATTTTTCTTGTTTGGATAAGCACTTAAGTTATTTGTTCTTTGTTAGATAAAACTCCACAAGATTTCCTTGTGTTTTAATAGATATTAATATTTGAAAGGGTGAATTAAATGCAAAAAGGTTTTAAATGCTACAACACAAGGAGAGTGACAATAATTTAGCTCTCCGTAAAGAAAAGGAGAGAATTATGACTTATAGAGAAGTTATTAAAATTGGAGATTCATATTTACTCCCGATAATATCGGAATTGTATGAGTTGGATGGTTATAAAATCAACTTGGTCAAGGCACATGACGGAGGACGAAATGTCGTTTATAATTGTGAGAAAGAAGGTGCTGTTTCTAAAATAATCAGAATTGCCTTCTTAGATGACAGGAACCGGGAAAATTTTCTGGGTGAAGTTGAATATATTCGATATTTATACGAACATGGAGGTAGTGTGTCGAATGTAATCAGCTCCCGTAATGGAAACCTGTTAGAAGAGATTACCCATGAAAATCACAGTTTTTTTGTCTGCGGATTTGAAAGAGCCAAGGGTAAACTACTTGTTGAAAACAGTTATAGATATCGGGAAGGTGTTCCACTTACCGAATATTTTTATAACTGCGGTAAAACATTAGGAAGAATGCACCAGTTATCGAAGGTATATACACCTGAACATAAACGATATAGCTTTTTTGATAAATACAATGCTGAATATATTGATAAACTGATACCTCCTTCTCTTTCTCTACTTAAAAAGAAACTTTTTGAGCTTCTTAAAACATTAGAGGGATTAGACAGGAATTGTGAATTTTTCGGCATGGTACATTTGGATTACAGCGATGGTAACTACATGATAGACTTTGATACTGGAAAAATAACTGTATTTGATTTCGATAATTCATGTTTCTGTTGGTATATGTATGACCTTGGGAATGTCTGGACACACGGAGTTGGTTGGATACAATTTGAACCAGATACTGAAATACGAAAAAAATTCATGAAAGATTATTTTGAAACAGTCCTTGCCGGATACAAATCAGAGACTGATATCAAAGATATTATGCTCGAGAAACTACCTTTATTTATCAAAGTAGTCATTATGGAAAACATAGTAGATACTTTTGAGACTATACTTAACAGTGGTGAAGAGCCAGAATGTGATGAAGAACTATCATATCTCATTAAATGCTTGGAAGATGATATCCCATACAAGGGATTTTTCAATGAAATTTACTCATGTGAAGAACCGTTTGAGTATGAGATACAAGATATATAGTTATATTACAGCCTCTAAAAGTAGAATTGTAAATGAAACTTTTTTGTGAAAGTGGCTCTTGACTCTGTCGTTGGGGAATAGTTTATACTAAAGCAAAAGAATGAATTGGAGGTTAATATGAACGAATTATTTAAGATTAGAGATATATCAACCAGGTATGAAATATCAGCACGCACACTTCGATATTATGAGGATATGGGACTAATTAACAGTATCCGCAGTGACGATTATGCTTACAGAATGTATGATGAAACGTCAATAAAAAGACTGGAGCAGATTTTAATATTGCGAAAGTTGAACATTAGCATTAAAGATATACAGCGTATTTTTGACACTTCCGGCTCTGAAGTTGTATTAGAGGTGTTGGGTAAAAAAGTTGATGATATTGATGGTGAAGTTTCTCTTTTGCATGAACTAAAAGAAGTTGTTTTAGAGTTTATTCATCAAATTGAGAAATCTGATTTTGGCAATGATTCAGACGTTAAATTACTTTATGAAAAAGCAAGGGAAATAGAAAATCAACTTGATAATGTAGACTACAAGGGCAATCCAGCCAATATGAACCGCTTAGTTGAAGTGACTGAAAAACTGAAAAAAGCGCCTGAAGTACGTATCGTTCAACTGCCGAAATGTAAAATGGCGACCTCCGGAACACCGGATCACACATTTTCCACTGTGTGGGACTTCCCAAACTGGTGGGAAGATTATGACAAAAAACGCCATGGAGTACACTATGCACCGTTGGATTTCCTTTTTGGTGAGGATGGTGGTCTGGTTTGGTGGATGATGGTGGAAGATGGTGCGACCAATGAAGATTGTGGCGGCTATGATATCTTTGACTTTGAGGGTGGATTATACGCTGTTCATACATCCGTTGATGAAGATATGGAGAGTCAGAACATTGTAAACCAAAAAATCATAAAATGGCTGGAAAATACAGGCTTCGAGCTTGACGAACGTCACAGTAATCGTACATATATGGGACATATGGTCAATCCCTCAAGTGAAATCAAACAGGGATTAGGATATAATCAATACGAAATTTTTGTGCCTATTAAATTGAGGGAAAAATAAATTAACGGGTATGTTTAATTATTTACTCCTGTCTCGTGCTTAACTAAAATCGCTAATCCTTAGAAAATAATCGAGGGTTAGCGATTTTTAGTTTTGGCCTCCTAAAACATGTAATTAATATATATTCTGGAAATAAAAGAAATCTCAATAAGAATGTGGATTTTGATGTATAGAACAAGTATAATATAATACCAGTAGAAGTAATAACTTCTGAATTAATATGGAATTTTAATGAAACATATACAACAGAAAAAGCAGAAGGATTTTGGTGAATAAATGATAGTTTCAAAACAAGAAATGCAACGATTATTAGATATTGAGCAAGAATACAATGAAGCCCTAATTAAAATAAAAGAAGTGACAAAAAGAAATGAGGAAGGTAAGAATTTACTTATACAGAGACAACAAGAGATTACAACACTGTCTCAACGAGTGAACTTTTTAAAAAATGAAATACAAAAATATAACGAAATTACAGTAGAAGTTGAAGCGTACGTTCATGAAAGAGAAAATGAAATAACGAATCTTAAAAATGAAGTAACGGGTTTTGAAAAAAGAATAGAGTATATAAATTCGGAAAAAGAGAAGCTTACGGATATTATCAATAAAAATAAACAGGTAGTTACGGAATTAGAGTCAAAAGTCAAAGAGAAGGAAAGTGAGATTACATCCTTTAAAACCGTTTTAGAGGAAAAAGATCAGAATATAAAACACATAACAGAACTCCTTGAAGAAACTGAAGTTATTTTTTCGAATAAAGAGGAAGAAATCAACTTACTAAAAGAGCAAATCGACGCGTTAGAAAAAGAGAATCAAGAAAAATCAGCTGAATTAAATAATAAAATAGACTCAATTGTAACATTAGAGGGGGATCTTAATAAGTTAAATGAATCGTTATGTGAAAAGCAGACTGAATTAGATCAAACTGTTACAAAATTAGAGGGTGTAAAGAGTGAGTTAGAAAGCAGTAGAAATGAATTTAAAAAATTGCAGCAACTTCTCACTGATAAAGAAAAACAATTAAATGAAGTGAACAATAAAATCTCTGAGACAGAGAGTTCTCTAGCTAGTTTAAAAGAAGAGCTTGAGAAAAAAGAAGATAGCTATGAACAATTGAAAGTTGAATTAAAGAAAAAGGAAGAAGAAATAGAAAATCTTCAAACTAGCATCAAAGCAAACGAAGAAAAAGTGGAAAACCTTCAAGCAGAGATACAAGAAAAAGACAATTCTTTGGAAGAGCTTCATTTGGATATAAAGAGAAAAAATGATTCTATAGAAACACTAAGCTCAGAAGTGAAAGAAAAAGATGGTACAATCGAAAAACTTCACCTAGAAGTAAAGGAAAGAGAAGAAACCAATGAAACTTTACAGAAGTATTTAGATGAAAAAGAAGAAACTAATGGAGCTTTACAACAGTATTTAGATAAAAAAGAAGAAAGTATCAATGATCTTACTAACAGCTTGCAAGAGAAAGAAAATGTAATAAAAGTTCTTGAAAATAGTGTACATGAGCAAGAAAATGAAATAGTAGAACTTCAAAATAGAATAGAAGAAAAAGAACATAATATTGAGGAACTTCACAAACAAGGTGTGGAAAAGGAACAGAACATAGAACATCTTCAATTAAGTATAGAAGAAAATCAAGAAGTGATCAAAAACCTTAAAATTGAGCTAACTAATACAATTGAAAATCTTCAAAATGAACTGGACGAGAAAATTACTTTAATCGAAAAGATTCAATCAGAAGTAAAAGATAAAGAAGAAACAAATGAAATATTACACCAGTATTTAGATGAAAAAGAAGAAAGCATCAATAATCTAACAAACAGCCTACAAAAGAATGAAGATGTAATAAAGGACCTTGAAAACAGTGTAGATGAGCAAGGAAATAAAATAGAAAAATTTCAAAATGAAATAGTAGAACTTCAAAATAGAATAGAAGAAAAAGATTATAACATTGAGAATCTTCATAAAAAAGTTGTGGAAAAAGAACAGAACATAGAACAACTTCAATTAAGTATTAAAGAAAAGGAAGGGGTTATAAAACACCTTCAAATTGAGCTAAATAATACAGTTGAAAATCTTCAGAATGAACTGGACGAGAAAGATACTTTAATCAAAAAGATTCAATCAGAAGTAAAAGATAAAGAAGAAACCAATGAAATTTTACAACAGTATTTGGAAGAAAAAGAAGATGTTATAAAGGACCTTGAAAACAGTGTAGATGTGCAAGAAATTGAAATAGTAAAACTTCAAAGCAGTGTAGAAGAAAAGGTATATAACATAGAAAAACTTCACAATAAAGTTGTGGAAAAAGAACAGAACATAGAACTTCTTCAATTAGGGATAGAAGAAAATCAAGAGGTAATAGAACATCTTCAAATTAAGCTAAGCGATAAAGATGAAACTATTGAAAATCATCAAAATGAACTTAACGAAAAAGATAATATCGTTGAAAATCTTCATAATGAACTAAATGAAAAAAGTACTTTAATAGAAAAACTGCATTCAGAGGTAAAAGAAAAGAAAGAAACCAATGAAATCTTACAACTGTATCTAGATGAGAAAGAAGAGAGTATTGAAGATCTTACGAATCGTTTAATCGATAAAGATAATATACTAGTAAGCCTTCAAAGAGATGTAAATGAACATGAGCAAAAGCTAGTAAATCTTCAAAACACAGTACAAGAAAAAGATGATAGAATCGAACAACTTGAAAAAACTATTAAAGAAGAAAAATTAGCAAATGCTGAGTTTGATAAAAAGTTTGAGGATATGAACACCTTATTAGAAAATCAGAATGAGGAAATTAACGCTAAAGATGGTCTTTTAGTAGAGAGAGAATCACAGATCCACAATCTAGAGCAAAAGCTAGAGGAGCAAGGTATAACAATAGCTAAGTTACAGGATAATTTTGTGGATCAAACATTCCAAACAAAAGATTATGCACAAAGATATGATGATTTAGAATCCATCTACAATAATCTGTTAAAAACTTTACAAGAAAAAGAAGAAAAAATTAAGTGGATTGAGGATACACTCAACAAAAAGGCAGATGAGACAATCCAGTTAGAAAAAAAACTTGAGGAAATAGAAAATCAGAATAACAATCCATCGAATCACCTATCAACTGATAATATAAGCTTAGAAACAGAATTAGAACAGAAAAATAAAGTTGTGGATGAATACGAAACTACAATTCTTGAATTGATGATTGAGCTTGACCAATTAAGAAACAAGTAGATTTAATCGTAGATGACTTTCTGCCGTTTTGTGTATAAATAATCAAACTCATAGCTTAACTCAAGACTTTATGAGAAGGGAACGAGGCAGTTTGTCAGGACTTACAGCGACATCATCCAGAAGTCCTTGGATATGAAGTTATGCGCCCGGTAAAGAGAAGGTAATAGTTCAGTAACCTCAGAAATGTTGATATTTCAATGTTTCTGAGGTTTTTTGCGGATAGAGTCGATTTATTTGGTAGTAGTATACGATATAAAATGAAGTCTTTTTCTATATAATCAAGCCTGTATACAATTAAGTGAAGATAGAGTAGCCTAGATATATGGCAAATCCTATTTCGTAAATTAATACGAAAAGTAAGTTTTTTTATAGATAAGATGGGGAAAAATAAATCATTATATTACTTTGAACTATTAGGAGATGTACAATATGGAAAATATGGATACAAAGATTGTTGTATCAGGAGATATATGTGTGAATCTATTACAATGGATAACACATCCACAAAACAATGAGGGATTAAGTTGGCAAACATATTCCAATATGCATAGTGTATTACAAAATGGAGCAGGTCTTCTTTTATCAAGATTTATATCTTTGTCAACTGGAGCTTCCATAATTTCGCCACAACTTCAGGAAACAGAATTAATTTTATCAGGAGAATATCTTAAATCAACTGTAGAACTTGAGCTTTTACCGATGTTTAATAAAGGGGATAAGAAAAAGGTTTATAGAGTTAGCCGTTTTATAGGATTTACTGGACCTAAAGCAGGAAGCCCTAAATTACTCCCAATTATTAATGATGATCCAGACGTCGATATGATTGTATTGGATGATGAAAACAATGGATTTAATTCATATAGAGAATTTTGGCCATTAGCTTTAAAGAATAATAATACATCACCGATCATTTTGTATAAAACGAATAATCCAATAGATTCTAATGAACTTTGGCAACACTTACAAAGGAATCACAACGAAAATACAATAGTGATCATAAATAGTGATGATTTGCGTTCAAAAGGAGTTAATATAAGTAAAAGCCTTTCTTGGGAAAAAACAGCCCAAGATTTTATATGGCAAATTAACAATAATCCTAATTTGACCTTTTTAGTAAATTGCAGTCATCTTATAATTCCATTTGGAAATGAAGGGGTTATTTATTACAAAAATGAGGGGGTACCTGAAACAAGATTGTATTTCTTACCGTATGAATTTGAGGGTGGATTTATCAAAGATTATCAAGGTAAGATGTATGGGTTGACTTCATGCTTTGTTGCAGGAGTGGCAAGTGCTATTGTCTCTGGAATACAAAACAAGGAGGAACTTAACGAATCAATAAGTATTGGTATACGAAAAGGAATTGTTTCAGCTCAGAAATATTTTATTAATGGGTTCGGGGAAGATCCAGAACAAGCGGTATTTCCTGATCCGTCTATATTTAGTGAAGAGGAAAATGATTTTGTAAAAGAAGATTACGTGCAAGATGTAATAGTTCCTAATAAAACTAATTCTAATTGCCGTTCTTGTTGGTATATATTGAAGGATAAGAGTTCTACAAATTTGGCTGAAATAGCTTATGATATTGTTAAAAATGGAGTAAAGAACGCACTTAATACTATACCTATAGCTAGGTTTGGAAATCTAACAACAGTTGATAAGGCAGAAATTGAAAGTTATAGAAGTATCAAAAATCTTATGATTGAATATATATCTACTAAAAACACCGTTAGGCCTCTGTCTATTGCAGTGTTTGGAACACCTGGTTCTGGAAAATCGTTTGGTATAGTAGAAGTTGCTAAAAGTATTGCTTCGAGTTCGATTAAAAAGCTAGATTTTAATCTATCACAATTTAATTCGCCACTCGATCTAGCAAACGCATTTCATAAGGTAAGAGATGTTGTGTTAGAAGGTAAAATACCATTGGTATTTTTTGACGAGTTCGATTCTTCGCTCAATGGGAAATTAGGCTGGTTAAAATATTTCTTAGCCCCAATGCAAGATGGTTTATTTAGGGATGGAGATTCTGTTCATCCAATAGGAAAAGCTATTTTTGTGTTTGCAGGAGGAACTAGTAGTACCTTTAAGGAGTTTAGCGGAGAAGGTATTAGAGATGAGGAAGAAAAAAAGAAATTCTTAGTTGAATTTAAGGGAGCAAAAGGACCAGATTTTATAAGTCGTTTGAGGGGATATGTAAACATTCTGGGACCAAATCAAACGGATGATAAGTGGGACCACCTGTTTATAATAAGAAGAGCAATGTTACTACGATCATTATTAGAACGTAAAGTTCCGCACCTTATTAATGAACAAGGAGAGGCACAAATTGATAATGGAGTGCTTAGAGCATTGCTGAAAATTAAAAGATATAAACACGAATCCAGATCCATGGAAGCTATAATGGAGATGAGTATGTTAACAAATGCGAAAAAGTGGGAACAATCTTTCCTACCATCAAAGGAACAATTAAGATTACATGTAGATGAAGAACAATTTTTACGCCATTTAATGCATGATGCTTTTTATAGTGAGAAAATTGAAGAACTTGCAAAAGGTATTCAAGAAAAATATGTAGTGATTCACAAGGGGAATATAGAAATTGATAAGAATAATTTGTTACCATGGAATGAATTAAGCGAAGAATGTAAGATTTACTATCGTAAGCAAGCGAAACATATTCCTAATTATCTGCTTAAAATAAATTACGATGTTGTTTCTGTTAAAGAAAAACTAGAAACCTTTGAATTTAATCAAAATGAACTTGAAGCTCTAGCAGAAATTGAGCATACCGATTGGTATAATTACAGAAAAAAAATAGCCCTGAAATGTGGTGGGATTAAGAATAACAATATAAAAAATGATTCTAGCTTGAAGTGTTGGGATGAACTATCACAAGAAATGAAAAATAATGCTTATGAAATGGTCAAGTGCTGGCCAGAAATACTTGCTAAATCGAACTTTAAGATAGAGAGACTGAAACAGTTGTGTTATTGTGAAACTAATCTTTAGTGAATAAACTCAAGTGGAGTTTTTAGTAAAAACCAATAGTATTTAACAAGGAAATATGGTAAAATTACATGGGTAAGCATCCTTATAAGATGCTTACCCTTAAATATAATGTGAAATATCTATAAATTTATAGAAGTATTTATATTGGATGTATCTTTATATACGTTTGGATAGATAATGATAAATGGGAGATAATCTACCCATTTAGATAGAGAGGTTTTAAAAATGTTTATAATAGTAGGACTAGGAAATCCAACAAGAGAATATACTGCTACAAGGCATAATATTGGTTTTGATGCAATTACAAAAATAGCAGATGACTATGATATCTCTTTGGATATGAAAAAACATAAAGCAATTTGCGGAACAGGATATATAGAGGGACAAAAGGTAATTCTTGCACAGCCTCAGACATATATGAATCTGAGTGGAGAAAGTGTGCGCGAATTAGTTGATTTCTATAAGATTGATGTGGCGGAAGAATTAATTGTAATCTATGATGATATTAGTTTAGATGTAGGGCAATTAAGAATACGTACAAAAGGTAGTGCAGGTGGTCACAACGGAATTAAAAGCATCATCGCACATCTTGGAACACAAGAATTCCCACGTATTAAGGTGGGTGTTGGTGATAAACCAAAAGACTGGGATCTAGCTGATTATGTACTTGGCAGATTTAATAATGAAGAGCAACCTATTATAAGAGAAGCACTTACACATGTTTCTGATGCATGTAAGAGTTTAATAACAGAAGATGTTACTAGTGCGATGAATAAGTATAATAAGAAGATATAGGTGGGATTAATCATGAAGACGTTCATGGAACCTTTAGAGGAACTAAAGGAATACAATAGTATTAGACAAGATCTTACACTGAAGGAGACACCAATCCATGTAGCAGGTTGTATTGATTCTCAGAAATGTCATTTGATCAGTGGACTTAGTAAGAATTATAAGTGGAAACTGATTGTAACGTATAATGACATAAAAGCGAAAGAAATCTATGAGGATTATAAGCTATACTCTAAGAATGTATGGTTATATCCTGCGAAAGACGTTATTTTCTATAGTGCAGATATTAGAGGAAATGCGATAGTAAAGGATCGTTTGCATGTTCTAAAGCAACTGATTGAGGCAGAAGAAGCAACAATTATAACAACGATTGATGCGGGACTTGACCGTATTCTTCCCCTTGAATATATTAAGAAAAGAATCCTGACTATAGATGTGGCTAAGACCCTTGATCTTGAGAAACTAAAAGTGGAGTTAGTACATCTAGGATATGAGAGATGTGGACAGGTTGGAGGTCCAGGTGAATTTGCCATACGTGGCGGAATTATCGATATATTTCCATTGACAGAAGAGTGTCCATATCGTATTGAGTTATGGGATGACGAAGTTGACACGATTCGTATGTTTGATATCAGCAGCCAACGTTCTATAGAGAATGTGGAATCGGTAGCAATTTATCCTGCCGCTGAAATCATCTTAGACGAACAGGTTATGAGTGAGGGTGTACGAAAGTTAGATGAGGAAACGAAGGAGTATGTACATGCTCTACGTTCCCAGATGAAGACGGAAGAAGCCCATAGAATCAAACAAATTGTTGAAGAATTCAAGGAAAGTTTAGAAGCGTATAATGGTGCGATTGGTATTGATAGTTATATCAAATATTTCTATGATAATACGGTTTCTTTGTTTGATTATTTTACAAATCAGGAATCGGTTATATTCTTAGACGAACCAAATCGTTTGGTTGAAAAGGGTGAAGCAGTTGATCTAGAATTCCGAGAGAGTATGATTGGAAGAATAGAGAAGGGTTATATTCTTCCTAGTCAGGTTGATGTAATCTTCCCATATAAGAGTATCATTGCTAAGTTTAACACGATGAAGTCTGTGTTACTTAGTACGATGGATTATAAGCTTACATCCTTTGCCTGTAAACGTAAGTACGATTTTAGTGTAAAATCAGTAAATCCATATAACAATAACTTTGATATCCTGGTTGAGGATCTTAAGAAATGGAAGAATAAAGGATATCGGGTAATTTTATTATCAAATTCTAGTACTAGGGCAAAAAGATTAAGTGAGGATTTGGTAGAAAATGAATTAATTGCATTCTATAGCGAGGATTTAGAACGCATATTGAAGCCGGGTGAGATTATGGTAGCACGTGGCTATGTTCATCGTGGTTTTGAATATCCTTTAATAAAATTAGTTATAATCTCTGAAGGAGATATCTTTGGTGCCGAGAAGAAGAAGCGCCGTAAGAAGAAATCCTACGAAGGCAGTAAGATACAACATTTTAGTGATCTTAATGTAGGAGACTATGTTGTTCATGAAAATCATGGTCTTGGTATTTATCGAGGGATTGAAAAGATTGAAGTGGATCACGTTACGAAAGATTATATCAAGATTGAATATGCAGCGGGTGGTGTTTTATACATTCTAGCAACTGGTCTTGATGTAATTCAAAAATACGCAGGTGCGGAAGCTAAGAAGCCTAAGCTTAATAAGTTGAATTCTGTTGAGTGGAAGAATACGAAGACAAAAGTTAAGGGTGCTGTTAAGGAAATAGCCAAAGAGCTGGTGGAGCTGTATGCAAAGCGTCAGGAAAAGCAAGGGTATCAGTTTGGACCAGATACCGTATGGCAGCAGGAGTTTGAGGAAATGTTCCCATATGAGGAAACAGATGATCAGTTAACCGCTATTGAGGCAACGAAGACTGATATGGAAAGTAAGAAGATTATGGACCGCCTAATCTGTGGAGATGTTGGATATGGGAAAACGGAAGTCGCTATACGTGCAGCATTCAAAGCGGTATCTGACGGAAAACAAGTAGTTTTCTTAGTACCAACTACAATTCTAGCTCAACAACATTACAATACGTTCGTACAACGTATGATGGATTTCCCGATTAGTATTGATATGATGTCAAGATTTAAGAGTGCGACAGAACTTAAGAAGGTTGCAGATAAAGTGAAAAAAGGCAGTGTGGACATACTGATTGGTACGCATCGTGTATTATCAAAAGATGTACAATTTAAAGATTTGGGATTATTAATTGTAGATGAAGAGCAACGATTTGGAGTTACTCATAAAGAGAAGATTAAGCAGATGAAGAATGACGTCGATGTTCTTACTTTATCAGCTACGCCAATTCCAAGAACCATGCATATGAGTTTAATCGGTATTCGTGATATGAGTGTGTTAGAAGAACCACCCGTTGATCGTATGCCAATACAAACCTATGTCCTCGAGCATAATGAAGAGATTATTCGTGAAGCGATTAATCGTGAGTTAGCTAGAGGGGGACAGGTATATTATGTATATAACCGAGTCAATGGTATTGATGAAGTTGCTAACATGGTTGCTAAGTTAGTACCAGATGCGAATGTAGCATTTGCTCACGGGCAGATGAATGAGAGAGAACTTGAAAAGATCATGTTTGATTATATCAATGGAGATATTGATGTACTCGTCTCCACCACAATTATCGAAACAGGTCTTGATATCTCTAATGCCAATACAATGATTATTGATGAAGCAGATAAGCTTGGCTTATCCCAGCTATATCAGTTGCGTGGGCGTGTTGGGAGATCGAATCGTACTTCCTATGCGTTCCTTATGTACAAGAGAGATAAGATGCTTAAGGAAATTGCGGAGAAGAGATTACAAGCAATCAAAGAGTTCACAGAACTTGGTTCTGGATTTAAGATAGCCATGAGAGATCTAGAAATCCGTGGTGCTGGTAATCTTCTAGGGGCAAAACAACATGGTCATATGGAAGCAGTAGGATACGATTTATATTGTAAGATGCTCAATGACGCGGTTAAGGCATTGAAAGGCGAAACAAGTGAGGAAGATACATTCGACACATCAGTTGATTTAGATATTGATGCATTCATTCCATCTACGTATATCAGAAATGAGTTCTTGAAGCTTGAGATGTACAAACGTGTTGCTGAGATCGAGAATGAGAATGAGTTCTTAGATATGCAAGATGAAATGTTAGATCGTTTTGGTGATATACCGAATTCAGTTAATAACCTACTAAATATCGCTTTATTGAAAGCAATAGCGCATAAATCGTTTGTGACACAGATTGTTCATAAGGACTTAGAAGTAAAAATCGTTATGTATAACAAAGCAAAGATCTCTGTACTAGGTATTCCATCTGTAGTAGAGAAATTTAATCCGCAGTTAACTTTCGTACCAGATGCTAATCCATACTTTGCTTGGAAGATTAAAGAACGATCAAAGACAGGAAAAATCGATGTTGTTGCATTATTAGATGTATTAAAGAAAATCTTAATAGAATTACAGGGACTGATTGAAACGTAAAAACTTTGGAGGAATAAGGTTGAAAGAAAGAGTGCTCTTATGGAGGTAGAGATGAGAAACAGAAGAATGAAGTATCTTGGGATTATAGCTGTATTACTTATGCTTACATTCACAGCTTGCTCTGGAAAAAAAGATAATAAAACGAAGGAAAACATAAAAAAAGAAACAACGCAGTCTAGTGAAACTGATTCTAGAGAAGAGGATAATATAGAACCTACAGTAAAAACAGATGCTACAATCTTGACAGTAGGTGATATTAAGGTTCCGTATAATGAAGTGATGGTATATGTGTTATTGTTAAAGGAATTATATGAGCCTAATTTTACAAATGTAATTTGGGACTATAAGCTGGATACAGGTGCTACTTTTGGCGAAATGGCAAGAGAAGAAGTTTTAAACCAAATCATACAGTTAAAGATTATGACAATGGAGGCTCAGAATTTTGATACTGTATTAACAGATGACGAATTAATAGAGATAGAAAATTATGCGAATGAATATCTTGCGGGTATTAAGGAAGAAGACCGTGAGAAATATGGAATAGATTATGATACGGTATTTAAGATTTGTAAGGACAATTTTCTATCAGAGAAAGTATTTGATGTAGCAACGATGGACGTGGATACTTCGATTTCTGATGAAGAAGCGAAACAAGTAACCGTATATCAAATCGAAGTCTCAACGGCTTCTAAAGATAAGAATGGAGACGTAATCGCTTTATCAGATGAAGAGAAAGAGGCAGCTCTTAATAAAGCAAAGAAACTTCTAAAGAAAGTGAAAAAAGAAGAGGACTTTTATACATTTGCATTAAGCAATAGTGATGATTCACAAGTTGAATACACCATTGGTAGAGGCGATAAGAGCGATGCATACATTGACGCTGCATTCGCGTTAGAAGAAGGCAAGATCAGCAAAGTAATTGAAGACGAGTCAGGATATTATATCTTGTATTGTGTAGATTCCTTTAATGAAGACGCAACTGCTCAAAAGAAAGAAGAGATTATTAGCGAAAGACAAGACGAAGCCTTCCAGAAGCTGTATAAAGAGTGGTTAGGGAATTATAAGGTTAAGATCAAACAAGAGATTTGGGATGAGTTACAATTCTAAGAAAACTTAAACAAAAGGAAATGTTTAGTTTAGAATAAGGATATAGAAAAGGATATAGGATATGTCGAAAGATGTATCCTATATCCTTTTTTGATCATCTGTTGAGGTGATACTTCTTAGTGTGTACTTGTGGAATAGGGAATGAGAGAAAAAAATTTAAAATAATCAAAAAAATATTGACAGAATCTTCTAGTAATGGTATTATCGATATATCGGCAGGTGATATAACGATAATAGATATAACGAGTATGGATATAACAAGTCATGATATATCATCCTATACCGTGGGAACATAGTGATGAAGGGAGGAATCATATGGCGAAATCCAACGAGCCATTAACAGAAAGTTATTTTTATATATTACTTTGCCTCTTTAACGGACCTAACCATGGTTATGCCATAATGCAAGAAACGGCCGCCTTGACAGACGACCGAGTCAAAATTGGTGCAGGTACAATGTATGGTGCATTTACCAATCTGTTAAAAAAAGAATACATCATTGAATATTCCGGTGAGGGGAATGAAGATAGACGTAAATTATATGAGTTAACAGATTTGGGTAGAGAAATTTTACAGGGAGAGGTTAGGCGATTAAACCAATTAACAAAGAATGCAGTAGAAGTAATGGGAACAATTCAGCCTAAATAAAAGGAGGATTAATAATGATTGAAATTAATAATTTAACGAAGATCTACAAGCTATCCAAGAAGCAAATGCAGGAACAAAAAACAAAAAAGAATATGAAAAAAGCAGCAGATCACATTTCTTTAACTGCAAAGCCAGGGCAGATTTATGGATTACTTGGACCAAATGGTGCTGGTAAAACAACAACACTCCGTTGTGTTGCTACGTTATTAAAGCCAACAGAGGGTGATATCAAAGTATGTGGTTTTGATACGGTGAAAGAGGGAGAGAAAGTTAGAGATAATATTGCTTTTTTAACAAATGAAATTAAGCTTGATCCTCATTTCTCGGCAAAGTATATGTTTCAATTCTTTGGACATTTACACGGAATGAATGATGCTGAGATTAATGAAAGAAGAGAAAAATTATTCAAGTACTTTGGCATTACAGAATTCCAAGATAAAAAAATAGAAGAATTGTCAACTGGTATGAAACAAAAAGCAGCCATTGCAGTAAGTTTGGTACATGATCCTAAAGTAGTAATTTTCGACGAGCCAACGAATGGTTTGGATATCGTAACTGCAAGAAGCGTTACAGATTACCTTAGGGTATTAAGAGATGAAGGTAAATTAGTTATTATCTCAACCCACATCTTATCCGATGCAGAGAAATTATGTGATAACATTGGTATAATTATCAAAGGTAAGAAAGTAATTGAGGGTACATTACAAGAAATCCTTACTAAGACGAATACAAAAGACTTGGAAGATGCGTTCTTTGAATTATATAAAGAGTATAATATGGAGGAGGAATAGGAATGAGAGGAGCAAGAGAAATTATTAAAAAAGAGCTTAACCGTGTGTTTGGCGATAAGAAATTAATCTTTAGTTTATTCATATTACCAGTGGCTCTTATGGTTGGTATGTTTTTCTTAATGGGAAACCTAACGGATAAGATGGAAAATGATGTAGACACCCATGTTCCTAGTGTGTATATACAGAATGCACCAGAGGGCATTGAAGGTGTAATTGAAGCATCGGGCTTTCAAGGGGATATCACTTATCTGAAAGCAGATGAGAGTGTTGATACAATTAAAGATGATATCTTGAATGGAAATAAAGATCTATTAGTAAGTTTTGATGAAGGTTTCATGGATGCTATTAAGAATTACACAGAAGGAAGTGCAATTCCTGAAGTTAAGACATATTATAATCCATCAGAAGAATACTCTTCTACAGCACGTACCAATTTCGTAGCAATGGTACTTGAACCAATGAAACAATCCTTACTTACGAATCGTATTGGAAACTTAGATAACATCACAATCTTCAATATTGATTTAAAAATCGAAGATTCTCAATTAGTAGATACGCAAAAAGCTTCTGGTAAAGCACTTGGTATGATGTTGCCTTACTTTATAACAATGCTTCTATTCGCAGGTGTTATGTCTATTGCAGTAGATGCAATTACAGGAGAAAAAGAAAGAGGAACACTTGCAAGCATGTTAGTTTCCCCTGTTAAGAGAGTTGATATTGTAGCTGGTAAATTAATCTCGATATCAATCCTATCATCGATATCAGCGATTATCTATGCGATAAGTATGGTTTTTGCTCTACCAAGAATGATGGGAGAAATGTCAAGTGAAATTAGTATCTCTTTATCACCAGTACAAATTATTCAATTGATAGTAATTATGTTATCACTTGTATTCTTATATGTAAGCGTAGTTTCAATTGTATCGGTATATGCTAAGAGCATGAAGGAAGCTAACACATATGTTACTCCAATGTATATCTTAGTAATCGTAGCTGGTATGATTACAATGTTTAGTGGAAATAATACACCTGATACGATGATGTTTGCGATTCCAGTATACGGAAGTGCGTTATGTATCCAAAACATCATGGAAGGAGAATTATTAATGTCTCAGTTCCTACCAGCAATTGGTGGTACAGTTTTATTAGGAATTCTTATTACTGCGGGTATTGTTAAAGCGTTTAATAGTGAAAAGGTAATGTTTAATGCATAGAAGAAATATAAGGTTCCATGTTTCTTATGATGGAACGAGATATCTTGGGTGGCAACGCCTAGGTGGTAAACAAAGAGAGTTATCCATACAAGGATTTCTAGAGATGTGTTTATCAGAATTATTGAATGAGAAAATAAAAATAATGGGCTCTGGCAGAACGGATGCTGGAGTCCATGCATTTTGTCAGGTAGCGAACTTTTATACCAATTCTAAACTTTCAATTGAGGAAATCACAAAAGCCCTTCTAGAACGTTTACCAGAAGATATTGCTATATGTAATATGGAGCAGGTAACAGATGAATTCCATAGTCGTTATAGTGCGGTAAGCAAAGTATATGAATATTATATTGATAATGCTGAACGAGAAGAGGTATTTACTAGAAGATATGCCTGTCATGTGGAACAGAAATTGGATGTAGAGAAGATGAAGGTAGCAGCCTCTTACCTAGTGGGGACACATGATTTTAGTTCGTTTTCTTCCGATCGTGGAAAGGAAGATACGATTCGAACCTTATTTGCAGTAGATATTGATGAAACGACATTTAAATCAAGTAAGGCAAGAAGTAGATATCAGAACTTAATAAGAATTCGTTTGCATGGTGATGGTTTTTTATATAATATGGTGCGAATTATTGTAGGGACATTGATTGAAGTAGGAATGAGTGAAAGAAAGGCTGATACAATTAAGGAAGCATTAGATTGTAAAGATCGTGGATTGGCTGGCATAACTGTTCCACCTCATGGATTGTTTTTGCAATCAGTAGAATATAAATGATAGATAAAAAAGGGACAATAACACAGGTTTAAGTGTTATTGTCCCTTTTGGCTAATTAAGCTTCTAGACTTTCTTCTTCTGAAGGTACTTGATCAGATAAAGTTAGTTCTACTTCAGCTTCTAAGTTGTCATCAGTATCGATTGATTCGTCAGAGAAGTCAGATACTTCTGGCATAGTTAGAGTTACATATCCTCTTGTATCAGATTCTGATTCGTCACTATCATCTGTATCATCATCTTCGATGTCATCAAAATCATCATCGAAATCATCGAAATCATCAGTTGAATCTTTGTTAACAACATTTTTAAAGAAATAGAATGCACCACCTACTAAAGCTGCTAAGGATAGTGTCCCAGCTATAAATTTACCAAATTTTTTCATGATACCGTCATCCTTTCTATTTAATATTATGACCCTATTTCAACATTATAATTCGAAAGCATATAAATGAAAAGAAAATTTTACTATAGAATAGATAAAAGTATTCTAAAGTAGGTTGCGTAAGGATAATAATAGATAATTAATATTAATATATAAAAAACAATAAAGATATATTAACTTAATATTATCTGTATCGTGATTATGTATAATCAACAAAATATAGATTAAAAACATGGCGTTTTTCTAAAAATTAAGTAATATCATATAAAAATAAATATGAATAATTCGCTTAATTGACTATAATGCATATATCTGATATAATTTTAATGGCTAATATTAACTTAATTAATTAGCTAAAATATAATGAAAAGGGGAAATATAATGAAAAAGAGATTAACAAAATGTTTGGCATTAACGCTAGCGGCAACTTTGGTAGTCACGTCAGTCAATTTAACAGGTTTGGCTCCTATAACATATGTGCAGGCAGCAGATGAGAAGATTGATGTTAGCAATCCTTATAGTTTTGATGTAAGCAGTACTTGGGATAATAACAGTGGTAAAGAGAATAATATTAGTTTAACGACAGATAGTATTCCAGCAGTTGGTACAACGCTTGCTATGGATGTCTTATTGCCGGATAGTGGCAGTGCACCTGATTTTTCTGGAGTTATGAAAGCAGTAGGTGTACTTCGGGTTGGATCTGATTGGAATTGGGTACAATCAAATACGATTCCTGAAATGCAGGCGGCTGATTTCACTGAGAAAGTAACAATAGCTGGTGAATCTTACTATAAGGTAGCTGTAAGTATTCCGTTTGAGGATACGGTAGGAGCAAACGATGCCAGTGGTTGGAATGGAAGTATGGCATTTGCAGATGCAGTAACTGATACGGTTAGTCAAGTAACGGTACAGTTCGCTGGATACCAATGTAATTATTCTGGTACGATTGCCATCGCCAATGCAAGACTTGAAAACGTAGAAGGCAGTGGTGGGGTTCAAAGTGAAGTAGTGAAAGAATGGACATTCGATGATGGCATCGGTGGTTGGGAAGATGCAGGTTGGAATCATCAATATAATGGTGCGAAGCCTACAACTACAGCTGACAATGGTATGCTTCGTGTTGATGTTGATTATAGCAAAGATGGGGCGGTGAGTTGGAGCCAACTTGGTGTTAGAGAATGGGGTGATGTAGAACTTTTAGGTGTGAATAAGACTACCTTTGATTTCTATTATGATCCTGCCAAATTAGATGGTGGTTTCCAGATTAAACAGACAATACAATATAAAGATCCCGATGCAGAAGATTCCTATCCATCTGCAATGGAGACGTACATAGCAGTAAATACAGAAGAGGCAGTTGATGTAGAAGGTGGTCTTAAGAAAGTTACAGTAGTACTTAATTTCGATCCTATTAAGCAGGATATTTGCTGTAACACCGTATTATGTATCGTTGGTGTTAATACAACCTATTCGGGTAGTGTATGGATTGATAACCTTAAGATGATCAAAGAATCTTCTATGGTTGAGGAAATCTATGTAGATTCAACAGTAGCAGTGTCTGATAAAACCAAAGACATTACAGTTGTAGGTAATAGATTACAAACAACAAATAAAGATGGTTCCTTGCAAGAAACCAATGTAGTAACAGATATCAAACTTGTTGATAAAGATGCTAAGGACTATACGAAGGGAATCTATGCATATCTACAAGCAATGGGAGATTCAAGCAGTGTCATCTTTGGTCACCAGAATGATACTTGGCATAAAGCTGGAGTAGCAAGTGGAAGTGCTATTGGTGTAAGCGATTCTGATACAATGGATGTAACAGGAAGTATCGCAGGAATGATCGGAATTGACACATTATCCTTAACAGGAAACGAATATAGCGCTAAGAGATATAACACAGAGATTGGAGACAAAAAATTCCCACTAACATCAGAAGGGAATGTTCTTGCAGCAGCAGCTTTAACAAACAAAAACATAGAACAAGGTGCGATTATTACAATGTCAGCGCATATGCCAAACTTCTCTTTAGTAAAGGAGAGTGGGACATATACAGAGGGCGTTGATGCAACTTATGCAAAATATGACTTTGCTGGTTACTCACCAAATGTTCTAACTGGTTCTGTTATGAATCAGATTTTACCTGGTGGTAAATACAATGAAATGTATAATGCCTATCTTGATATGATTGCAGATTATGCTAATAATGTTGATGGAACCATTCTATTCCGTCCTTTCCATGAGAACACAGGAAGCTGGTTTTGGTGGGGAGCTGCTTTTTGCGATGCAGCAACCTATAAGAATGTTTGGAAATACACAGTAGAATATCTTCGTGATGAAAAAGCTGTTCATAATTTCTTATATGTATATGGTCCAGGAAGTGAAGCATCTGACGTAGAAGAGTATGGAGAAAGATATCCTGGCGATGACTATGTAGATATGGTTGGATTTGATATCTATAATGATAGTCCAACAGAGATAAATGAAAGTACATGGTTTGTTGATTTCAAAAAGGCACTTAGTATTGTTGAAACTTTCGGAACGCAACATGGAAAGCTAATTGCAGTAACAGAAACAGGAATTCGTAATACAACGCAAAAAGGGGACAATCAGACTGCACTTTTGAAAACTGGAAACTTACATAAAGACTGGTATAACGCTCTTTTAAATGCAGTAGCGGATTCAAAGGCATCTTACTTCTTATTATGGGCAAACTTTGGTGAGAAAGATGGATTCTATACTCCTTATGTGAAAGAGAAAAAAGCAAACGATACACTTTATGGTCATGAATTATTAGATAATTTTATTGATTATTATAATGACGAAAGAAGTGTATTTGCAGTAAATCAAAAAACTTTGGTAAATACGATTGCAAGTGAAATTAACGTAAATGTTTCACCAACTACAGAGTCAGCAACTGGATATTTGGTATCTCCTGTTTCAGGATCTAGAATATTAGAAGCGGTTACTGTTTCAGCAAAAGTAAATGGTGCCAAAGAATCAGATACAGTCAAGGTTGTGTTTAATGGTAAGGGTATAAGCATCCCAGTTGTTGCTGGACTAGAAGGAAAATATTATAAAGCACAGTTAAGCAATGAAGATTTGAAAAAGCTTGGAGAATATGTGGGAACTATCGATTTATATTTGAATGATATAAAACTGGATTCCTTTAATGCAATTTACAATATTAAACCACCAGTAGAAGATCCATTTGAAATTGATGGATTTGAGAACTACTTGGGTGTTGATGCCTTATTAACAAACAAATGGGCAACTAACAAAGCAACAGGAAGTAAAATTACGTTATCTTTAACAAAAGAAAAAGATAAGATTTATGATGGCGAGTTTGCAATGAAGTTCTCATACGATGAAACTTCTGATGGTTGGGCTGGTGCAACTATATCAAAAGAAGTTGATTGGTCGAGCTGTGACGCATTGCAATTCTACACCATTCCAGATGGGAAAAATCAAAAGATAGTGGTACAGATAGAAGCAAATGGTAAAGTATATGAAACATATCTGAATCTTTATAATGAATATATAGGAAAAACTACACCGATGTTAGTTACGATTCCTTTTGCTGATTTTTGTGAGAGAGATACAGCAGGTAATCCAAAGGGTGGTTTGGTAAAAGATTCTAGCAATGTTACTAAGTTTGGATTATGGGTAAATGCAATTGGATCATCTTCAGCAGTTGTTGATGGTAAGGTAAGTGGTACAATCTATTATGATAAGATTACAGCAATTAAGAGTGGTGCTACTAAGGCTGTTTTCAAAGATTTAACAAAGAATGATACTACAAATCCTTCACAACCAAATCCAGGAGAAGGAACTGCGGAAGAGACTAAACCAATTGAGCAAGAAGCAATGCAGATTACAGGAGTGGGAAGTGAATTAACCCTTGGTAAAGGGACTACATTACAAGTAACAGGTGGAAGTGGTAATGGAGCAGTTACTTTTGCTGTAACTTCAGGTCAAGAATATGCTACTGTAGGTGCAGTATCTGGTCAGGTACAGACAACAGATGTTGGAACAGTAACGATTACTGCAACTAAAGCAGGAGACGAGAAGTATAAAGAAACAACAGCAACAGTTACCTTCAAGGTTGTAATGCCTAAGAAGAATACAACCATTACAATCGGAACTAACAAATATAAAGTAGTAAGTACAGATAATAAGAAAGAAGCATTGTCATACTTAGGTACAACTCAAAAGAATGCGAAGAAAGTAGTTATTCCTGCAACCGTTAAAATTGGAGAGAAGAGCTATAAGGTTACTTCAGTTAATAAGAATGCTTTTAAAGGAAATAAGAAATTAACTAGCGTAACAATTGGAAGTAATGTAATTACGATTGGTGATAGCGCATTTGAAGGTTGTACATCATTATCAAGTATTACAATACCTAACAATGTAACAACAATTGGAAAAAAAGCATTTTATAAAGCTAGCAAACTTAAAACAATAACAATCAAATCTAAGAAACTTGCGAAAGTTGGTTCTGATGCATTAAAGGGAATCAACAAAGAGGCAAAGATTGTAGTTCCATCTTCTAAACTTTCTGCTTACAAGAAGTTATTAAAAGGAAAAGGACAGTCAAAAACAGTTATTATTAAGAAATAACACGAAAGTAATGTGAAAACGCTTAAAGGCAACAAAGAATGTGTAAAATTCTTTGTTGCCTTTTAATAATTGTTAGCTGGAAATGCTAGGAATTGAAACAGAAGCATCAACTTCCTCTGTATAATTTACTTCTGGAATATCGAAGCCAAACATCGTATAGAAGTCTTCCCAGTAGCCATCAAGGTCGGCAAGATCAGTAATGTTTTCAGTTGTTAGTTCATTCCAAAGTGCATTGATTTTGTTTTGAACCTTTGAATCTAGTTCATAATCATCAAGGCGAAGATAACCATTTGCATCTATTTCAGGTTTATCAATAAGTAATTTATCAGTAAACATACGACAGATTTGTTCGATACAACCTTCGTGTGTTCCAAGTTCTTTTTGAACTTTATATAATAAGCTTATATAGAGTGGTACAACAGGGATAGCAGCACTTGCCTGTGTTACTAAGGCTTTATTCACCGAGATATAAGCACGTATTCCGTGGTTTGCATATTCTTTGGTAAGAAGGTCAGCAGTTTTATGAAGATGTTCTTTTGCATGTCCGATTGTACCTTCTTTGTATATTGGGTAAGTAAGCTCTGGTCCAATGTAGGAATATGCAATGGTGATAGAATTTTCTTCAATTGCATCACCTTCAACCAATGCTTCAATCCAGTCAGCCCAATCTTCACCACCCATAACTTTGATGGTAGCCTCAATTTCTTCCTCTGTTGCAGTAGGTATGGAAGCTTCCTCTATTATATTATGGCGTAAATCAAGAGATTTGCTTACAAAGGTATCAGTAGTCGCCTTCAGAACAGACGAGAATACCGTTCCATCCGCCATTGTTCTTCGAGGTGCAGCTAAGCTATAGATCACCATGTCTACTTTACCTAAATCACGTTTTATCTTTGCTATGGTTTCGTCTTTGATTTCTCTAGAGAAAGCATCGCCATTAATTGTTTGAGCATACAAGCCATCATTTGCCGCGAAAGATTCGAAAGCAGCAGTATTATACCAGCCTGCGGTAGCGGTTCTAACACCAGCGGCTTCTTTTTCGTACATTACGCCTATAGTAGAAGCTTGGTATGTATAAGCAAGTGAAATTCGTGATGCTAATCCATATCCAGTGGAACTGCCGATAACAAGGGCTTTCTTAGGTGAATTAGCCGAATGTAGGGACAATGTTTTACGTTGTTCTTTTGCGTAAGTGATTTGATTTGCAACATTTGCTCTACAACCTGTTGGGTGAGCAGTTGTACAGATGAATCCACGTACTTTTGGTTCTATAATCATAGTATATACCTCATCTTTCCGTCGAAAGTTTGAAAATCAAACTAATTATATCATATTATATGTGAAGAGTCAAAACTACTGACGACTATTGAATACCAACAGACTGTATCTACCCAGCGCTAGAGGGGAATGGAATAATACCTTTACTTTACAAAGTATATAGAATCAGATATATTATAAATAGTGCTGTTATGCCAATAATCAGTTGTGTGCAGGGGGGAGAAAAGTGAACATAGGATTATTTACAGAAACGTACTATCCGGAAATTAATGGTGTGGCTACATCATGCTTTATGCTAAAGACGGAGCTTGAGAAGATGGGACATAATGTTTATGTTTTTACAACAAAGACACCGAGTGAGCCTGAGTTTGAGCACAATGTATTCCGAGTACCAAGTGTGCCATTCATTTTTTTAAGTGACCGTAGAGTTGGATTATTCTATCATCCTAAATTAGCATCTACAATTAAAAAGTTAGAATTAGACCTGATTCACACGAATACGGAGTTCTCACTTGGTATCTTCGGTAGAATTATGGCAAAGGAATTGAACATACCAGTTGTCCACACTTATCATACGATATATGAAGATTATTCGCATTATATTATGAAGATTAAGCGTTTGGATAAACGAACAAAATCAGCAATTCGTTACCTTACAAGGAGATGCTGTAACTCGGCAAGCAGAGTTATTGTACCTACGGATAAGGTTAAGGAATTGTTACGTACCTATCATGTCTATAGTAGTATTGAGGTTATACCTACGGGAATTAAACTTGATAAATTTCGAAAAGATTGTTTTAGTTTTGAAGAGGTTAGTGAACTTAGGAGACAGTATGGGATCCAAGAAGCGGAAAAGACTATTGTATATGTAGGTAGAATATCGAGGGAAAAGAATATCGAGGAAATATTGAGAGCAATGCCTGTGTATATGAAACAACATGAGGAGGTTAAGTTCGTTATTGTTGGTGGTGGACCAGATAAGGAAAGACTCATGTTAATAGCAAGGGAACTAGGAATTGAGAAGAGGGTAATATTCGTAGGAGAGCAGCCTTGGGATAGCATTGGTAAATACTATCAATTAGGCGATGTGTTCGTTAGTGCTTCACAAAGTGAAACGCAAGGACTTACTTATATAGAAGCAATGGCAGCAGGCTTGCCAGTTGTTGCTAAGAAAGATGCCTGTCTTGATGCGATTCTTATCGATGGCTATAATGGATTTGGTTTTGTAGTGCAGAAGGATTTATATGATGGATTAGATCGTATTCTTTATTATAATTCTGATAGCTGTAGTGGAAATATATATTCTAACAATGCGTTATCTATTGTTAAGTCATATTCAACAGAAGAATTTGCTAAGAATATTCTTCGTGTATATAATGAAGTAGCAGATGAAAGAGAACTTCAAGAGGAATTTTTATAAGAAGGAGTTTTGTGTAATATGGAAAGTAGAAAAGAGTTAGCAATGCAGTTATTTAAAGAAGGTTATAATTGCTCACAGGCTGTATTTACTGCATATTGTGATCTGTATAATATGGATCAGGAGACAGCACTTAAGGTATCTAGTTCTTTTGGTGGTGGAATGGGAAGAATGAGAGAGGTATGTGGCGCTGTTTCTGGAATGTTTTTAATAGCAGGCTTAGAAACTGGAAGTGTTGATGGAAAGGATCAAGAAGGAAAAAAACATAACTACGATGTAGTTCAACAATTAGCAGAAGAATATAAGAAAGAGAATGGTTCTATAATCTGCCGTGAACTTCTTGGACTTGATAAGAAAACAGATACAACACAGACAAAACCAGAAGCAAGAACAGAAGAATATTATAAGAAACGACCTTGTGTAGAGTTAGTAGGACAAGCGGCTGAAATCTTAGAACGAGTATTATTAAACAAAGAGACAGTGCAAGAATAGATTTTATGATAAGTTTTAAGGAGCTGGTGTGTGAATGCAATTAATTCAGGGACAGCTCCTTCTTATAATATAAGGAGGAAAGATTATGAATACAAGGTTTCATAAAGTTAAGGAACAAGAAGAAATCAACGTGGTTGCAGAGCTTGGTACTAAGATTTGGCACGAACATTATTCATCGATTTTAGAACCTGCTCAAATTGATTATATGGTGGATAAATTCCAATCTGCTAATGCTGTTGCTTTGCAGATAAATGATCAAGGGTACGAGTATTATCTAATAAAAGATGAAGACTCTGTAGTGGGATATATTGGGCTAGTGATGGAAACAGATAGAGTTTTTCTTAGTAAGTTATACATAACTAAGGAAGCAAGAGGAAAAGGCCTTGCATCAAAGGCCTTTGTATTCTTAACAGAACTTGCGTCATCGAACAAAAAGCAAGCAATTTGGCTAACAGTTAACCGATATAATAGTGGTTCCATTGCTGTTTATGAGAAAAAAGGATTTATAAAAGTTAGAGAACAAGTTTCTGATATCGGGAACGGATATGTGATGGACGATTATGTTATGGAGATGGCAATATAGGTCTTTGTGTAATCTTCAATGATGATAGATGATTAATCGGAATGAATCACAATATCTTTGATTTGTTCGAGGGTATTTTCAATGTGGTCATTCTTTTCTAATTTGGATCTTTCTAGAAGTATAAGATTGGACCGAACTTGTTTAATCGCAGTCGATACGTTGTTTTGAGCATCTGTTATCTTCGATTTCACACTGATACTTGAGAAGATATCATCGAAGAAATAGTCAGCGAATGTTGTAAAAGATCCAATGTCAATTGATATAGAGATGTTCATGCTTACATCAGCTAATTCAGTGCGAAAGTCGCGAAGGTCTCTTTGCGCTTTGGCTAAAGAAGAACGAGCGTCATCAATCTTAGAGTGTTTGGCAATATCAGTAACGAGTCCTCCACCGAAGATGTCAAATGTACCCCAGTTAGAGGCGCTTTTTAGATGGTCATATGCCTGATAAAGAGAAACGTTCACACGCTCACCAGCAAGAATTGCTTCCTCTAATTCCTTTTTCTGAGAGGTAGCAGTATCTATATCATTTTGTAAACTTAAGAGAAGCTCTTTCGTATTAGGGTTAGGTGAATTATTGCTAATTAGTTCTTTCAATCTATCTTGGAAGAGTTGATCGTAATTTCTTTGGCAATCGTAGTAGAGGGATTGCTCTTTTTGTAGAGTTTGTATATCAAGTTGAAGGCGTTCGAGTTCTTGCTTTTTGAAATCAAGTTGTAGTTCTGCTTCGTGTCGTTCTTGCATTTCTTTTTCAAGTTGGGAATCATAGTTGCCACGAATTCTATGATACAAAGATTGTACACTCTTACCCGTAAGTTGTTCAACATCCTTAGTTTCTTTTTGAAGTGTTTGCTCATTGGTAAGAAGTTCTTCTGATAGAATTTTTAATTTTGAGGATAAGTCGTTGATTTGGTCTTCGTATTGATGGTATCGTTGTATACCCTCTTTTTGCTTTTGAAGTTTGTCATAGAATGAAACTGTCATAATTGTATGTTTCCTTTCCAATTTTTTAATTAGATAATTGTAATACTTTTATATTGTCTAATTGTTTTGCTTGCTAGTTTTTTATAGAAAAATTGTACAATGATTAGCAAGGAGTGTAAAGATAGATTTGATTATAAGTTAATTAAAGAAATTTTAAGAATGAAAATATTCCATATTGACATTGCTAATGCACATGATATAATGAAAGACAGCAAAAGTTCTATTATATAGAACGAAAAAAATGAATACCATCAACACGATGACGAGACGAGTACGATATGGAATAATGCAGAGAGAGATATGTATGCTGTGAATATCTTATTATGAAATATCCGAAAACTAACTCTGAGTGACCCCAATCCGGTCCGGTGATTCCGTTATAATCGATGCCTTTGATAATGTTAATATTTCGTTGACATAGATAGTAGGTAGAATGAAGTGGGTACAGTTTACTACTTGTACCAATTAGGGTGGAACCGCGAGAATGACTCGTCCCTTTCGATTTACATTGTGAATCGGAAGGGGCTTTTTTTATGTAATAACTGAGAAGGACGGAAGGCAAAACGCAGATGAGTTTATCGAGGCTTCTTAGTTAACGTACTATGACACGAAACACGCTTCGTACCTAAGGACTTCTAGCGTGTGTCTGGTAGGTGTAGTAAATGGTACAGAATCGCCTTCGATTCGGCCATCTTGCCTCAGCTCAGGCTGGCTCGGCGTCCATGCCTCGCCTTCCTAGGTGACTCAGTACCACTTTAGAGAAAGCTATAATAGAAGTTGCTAACTAGGTTACACAATGTATAGAAATAATAATAATTAAATAAATTTTGATGATAAGAAAGGATTAATACAATGAAAATAACATTAAAAGATGGCTCTGTTAAAGAGTATGAAAGTGCAATGTCTGTTATTGAGATTGCTAAAGATATTAGCGAAGGTCTTGCTAGAATGGCATGTGCTGGAGAAGTTAACGGTAAGGTTGTAGATCTTAGAACAGTTGTAGATTCTGATTGCGAATTAAGTATCTTAACATTTAACGATGAAGCTGGTAAAGCTGCATATAGACATACAGCTTCTCACGTACTTGCACAAGCAGTTAAGAGATTATATCCAGAAGCAAAACTTGCGATTGGACCTTCCATCGATACAGGATTCTATTATGATTTCGATATGGAATCTTTAGACCGTGCAGCACTTGATGAATTAGAGAAAGAGATGAAGAAAATCATCAAAGAAGGTGCAGAATTAGAGAAATTCACTCTTCCAAGAGCAGAAGCAATTAAATTTATGGAAGAGAAAGGTGAATCATATAAGGTTGAACTAATTGAAGATTTACCGGAAGACGAAGAGATTTCCTTCTATAAACAAGGTGATTTCGTAGACTTGTGTTGTGGACCTCACTTAATGAGTACAAAGGCATTAAAAGCGATTAAGTTAATCTCATCTTCAGGTGCTTACTGGAGAGGTAGCGAGAAGAACAAGATGTTAGTGAGAGTATATGGTACTGCATTTACTAAGAATGCAGATCTAGATGCTTATATGCAACACCTTGAAGAAATCAAGAAACGCGACCATAACAAATTAGGCCGTGAGATGGAATTATTTGCAACAGTAGATGTTATCGGTCAAGGCCTTCCACTTCTTATGCCAAAGGGTGCTAAGATGATTCAAACTCTTCAAAGATGGATTGAAGATGTAGAAGAAAAACGTGGTTACATGCGTACGAAGACTCCTTTAATGGCTAAGAAGGACTTGTATGTAATCTCTGATCACTGGGGACACTATAAAGAAGGTATGTTCGTACTTGGTGATGAAGAAGATGAGAATTCAGAAGTTTTCGCACTTCGTCCAATGACTTGTCCATTCCAATATTATGTATATAAACAAAGCCAAAAGAGCTACAGAGATTTACCATGTCGTTATGGTGAAACTTCAACATTATTCAGAAATGAAGATTCAGGTGAAATGCACGGACTTACTCGTGTAAGACAGTTTACTATCTCAGAAGGTCACTTAATTGTAACTCCTGAGCAAGTTGAAGAAGAATTCGCTGGTTGTCTTGATCTTGCAAGATACTGCTTACAAACTCTTGGATTAGAAGAGGATGTAACATATCGTCTATCAAAATGGGATCCAAACAACAAAGAGAAATATCTTGGTGATACAGAACATTGGGATAAGACTCAAAACAAGATGAGAGAAATCTTAGATCACCTAGGTGTTACTTATACAGAAGAAGAGGGCGAAGCTGCTTTCTACGGACCAAAACTTGATATCCAAGCAAAGAATGTATATGGTAAAGAAGATACTATGATTACGATTCAATTAGACTTTGCATTAGCTGAAAGATTCGATATGTTCTATATCGATAAAAACGGCGAGAAGAAACGTCCATTCATCATTCACAGAACTTCACTAGGATGCTATGAAAGAACACTTGCTTGGTTAATTGAAAAGTACGCTGGTTTATTCCCAACTTGGTTATGCCCAGAACAAGTAAGAATTCTTCCAATTTCAGATAAATACCATGACTATGCGAACAAAGTTAAAGCACAGTTACAAGAGAATGGTGTAATGGTTACGGTTGATGAAAGAGCAGAAAAGATCGGTTACAAGATCCGTGAAACAAGACTTGACCGTGTTCCTTATATGTTAGTTGTAGGGCAAAAGGAAGAAGAAGAAGGCTTAGTATCAGTAAGAAGCCGTTTCCTTGGTGACGAAGGTCAAAAACCAGTTGCTACATTTATCGATGAAATCTGTAAAGAAATCAGAACGAAAGAAATTCGTAAGATTGAAGTACAGGAAGAAGAAAATAATAAAAAAGGTAAATAATAAGAAAGTAAATAAATCTATTTCAAAGAAGGGCGGATTCCATTGTAGAAGCGTTCATAACAAAAAAATAGCAAATTAATATAGTAGAATATAAAGGGAAAAGCATTTTGACTCAAGGGCCAAAATGTTTTTCCATGTAAGATGGAGGAAATATTGTGGCCGATTACACAAACGAAATAAAGAAAAGAAGAACGTTTGCAATCATCTCTCACCCCGATGCTGGTAAGACGACATTAACAGAAAAATTATTATTATACGGGGGTGCAATTAACCTTGCAGGTTCCGTTAAAGGTAAGAAAACGGCAAAGCATGCAGTATCTGATTGGATGGAAATCGAGAAACAAAGAGGTATCTCGGTTACTTCTTCAGTAATGCAGTTTAACTATCAAGGATATTGTATCAATATCCTTGATACCCCAGGGCATCAAGACTTCTCGGAAGATACGTATCGTACTTTAATGGCGGCAGATTCTGCAGTCATGGTTATCGATGCTTCTAAAGGTGTTGAGGCACAGACAAAGAAATTATTCAAAGTATGTACGATGCGCGGAATACCAATCTTCACATTCATTAATAAGATGGACCGTGAAGCCAATGACACATTCGAATTATTAGATGAGATTGAGAATGTACTTAGTATTCAGACATGTCCAGTTAACTGGCCAATCGGTTGTGGTAAGAACTTTAAGGGTGTATATGATCGTAACACGAATACAATTACAAAGTTTACGGCAGCCAACAACGGACAAAAAGCAGTAGACAGAGTAGAAGTAGAACTTGGTAGCGAAGAACTAGACTCTTTAATTGGTACAGAATTACATGATAAATTATCAGAAGAAATTGAGCTACTTGATGGAGCAAGTAGTGAATTTGACATTGAACAAGTACGTGCAGGTAAATTAACCCCAGTATTCTTTGGTTCAGCACTGACAAACTTTGGTGTTGAGACATTCTTACAACATTTTCTTGAAATGACAACTTCACCACTTCCTCGTAAAGCACATGAAGGAATTGTTGATCCACTTAAAGAAGATTTCTCAGCATTCGTATTCAAGATTCAAGCGAATATGAACAAAGCACATCGTGACCGTATCGCATTCATGAGAATTTGCTCTGGTAAATTCGAAGCAGGTATGGAAGTAAACCATGTACAAGGTGGTAAGAAAATGAAATTATTACAACCACAACAGATGATGGCGCAAGAGAGAAAGATAGTAGAAGAGGCGTATGCAGGGGATATCATTGGTGTATTTGATCCAGGTATCTTCTCAATTGGCGATACTATTTGTATGCCAAATATGAAAGTTGAATATGAAGGAATTCCAACGTTCGCACCAGAACATTTTGCTAGAGTACGTCAGATGGATACTATGAAGAGAAAACAATTTATTAAAGGTATTTCACAGATTGCGCAAGAAGGTGCGATTCAGATCTTCCAAGAATTCAATACTGGTATGGAAGAAATCATCGTAGGTGTTGTAGGTGTTCTCCAATTTGATGTACTTAAGTTCAGACTTGAATCAGAATATGGTGTAGATATTCGCCTTGAGCCACTTCCATATGAGCACATTCGTTGGATTGAAAACAAAGATATCGATGTAGCGAAATTAAGTGTAACTTCTGATACGAAGAAGATCAAAGACTTAAAAGATAATTCACTTCTTATCTTTACTCATAGCTGGAGTATCAATACAGTATTAGATCGTAATGAAGGTCTTGTATTATCTGAATTCGGACGTTCGTAAGTTTGAGCTACCATCTGAGTTCGAAGTTATATATGATACTATAATGGTAAATAATGCTGTAAAAAAGATATTAATATTACTTGACAAATATTTGTTTCTTATGTTACAATTAAAAAGCTGTGAACAAACGCAGAAGAAATTCGGAAGGGTTTGAAGAAACAGAGAAGCAGAGTATCCACTCTCACCTTAGCACAAACTGTGACTTGGGTTATTATTTCAAGGTAATTTAGTAGAATATACTGAATATAGATTGAACTTGAAAACGTGGATAGATTTGCTATCTACGTTTTTTTTATATGAAATTAACTATTTGTTGAAACAAACCTATGGAGGTGTATAGTTATTAGCGATTTAATGATTAATGAGCAAATCAGAGACAAAGAAGTTCGTCTTATTGGCGAAGATGGAGAACAACTAGGAGTTGTAGCTACTAAAGATGCTATGAAATTAGCAAAGGAAGCAAATCTAGATTTAGTAAAGATTGCTCCGACAGCGAAACCACCTGTTTGCAAAATTATTGATTATGGTAAATACAGATATGAATTAGCTAGAAAAGAAAAAGAAGCTAAGAAGAAACAGAAAGTAACAGATGTTAAAGAGATTCGTTTATCACCAAACATTGATGAAAATGACCTTAACACAAAGGCAAACCAAGCAAGAAAATTCATCACAAAAGGTGACAAAGTTAAAGTATCGTTACGTTTCCGTGGTAGAGAAATGGCGCATATGAGTACAAGTAGACAAATACTTGATTCATTCTACAAATGTCTTGAAGATGTAGCAGTAGTTGAAAAACCTGCTAAGTTAGAAGGAAGAAGTATGATTATGTACTTAACTGAAAAACGCCAATAGAAGCAGTTGATATATCTGATGGAGTAATAAAAGCAATTTAATTCATGACAACATGGCTACGGCTTCGTAGCTAGTTGTTCTGATATGGGGAGCGTATGGTAGATACACAATCCCCATGGATAGATATGTTGAGTGACATACTGTGCTCGGAATGTCGCGAAGAATAACAGATAGAAGATATTAAGGAGGAACTATCATGCCAAAAATGAAAACAAGCAAAGCAGCAGCTAAGCGTTTCAAAAAAACAGGAACAGGTCAATTGAAGAGAATGAAAGCTTATAAGAGTCATATCTTAACTAAGAAAAGTGCTAAGAGAAAAAGAAATCTTAGAAAAGCTACATTAGTTGACTCAACTAACGTAAAAAATATGAAGAAAATTTTACCATATTTATAGGATATAAGGAGGGAACTACGAAATGGCAAGAATTAAAGGCGGAATGAACGCTAGAAAAAAACATAACAGAGTATTAAAGCTAGCTAAAGGTTATAGAGGCGCTAGATCAAAACAATATAGAGTAGCAAAACAATCTGTAATGAGAGCATTAACTTCTTCATTTGCAGGAAGAAAAGAAAGAAAAAGACAATTCAGAAGATTATGGATTGCCAGAATCAATGCCGCTGCTAGAATGAACGGACTTTCTTATAGCAAATTTATGTATGGTTTAAAATTAGCAGGTGTTGAAGTTAACAGAAAGATGTTATCTGAAATGGCTATCAATGACGCTGAAGGTTTTGCAGCATTAGTTGAAGTTGCTAAAACTAAATTAGCTTAATTCAAATGAATATTAGGACAAACGTAGTTTGTTTATAGAGTGCCAAGGCAAGAAATTGTCTTGGCACTTTTTTTAAGCCATATGCATGCACACACCAACAAAAAGAACGACTTCTCTTTGCTGAATGCCATCTAGTGAAACTGCTTGTTCACACAGAGGCACACAACTTTAATACGATATCAACAGACTTTTTGTTTTCTAATTCTATTAAATGGCCAGATTTTTGGCAATAAAACATTAATCTCGGCACCAACAAACAAGATGTACATACAGAAATATAGCCATAACATTAATAATACAATCGCAGTAAGACTTCCGTACATTGTTGAAAATTTAGCGAAGTTATCAATGTAGATGGAATACAAGAAGGAGAATAACATCCAACCGGAGGCGGCGATGATGGCTCCAGGAAGTTCATTTAAGAACTTTGTTTTACGATTTGGTATAACAATATAGAGCATTAGGAAGAATCCTGTATATAATGCTAATGAAACAATAGTACGTAAACCAATAATTGCTATAGCTAAATCATTAATTAGAGGAAAATGTGTAGTGATAAATAAGGATATACGATTTCCAAACACAAGTAAACCAAGAGAGATAACAATAATTATAGCAAATGCTAACGTATAGATTGCAGATGTGATACGTAGCTTTATATAATTACGGGTTTCATTAATTCCGTATACGGTATTAAGACCTTTAACAACGGCTAAAAATCCACGGGAAGCTGACCAAAGTGTTGTTATAGCAGTAATGGATATTATGGTTTTGGCAGGTTGAAAGTAGATATCATGTACTAAACTGACTATATACGTATTAATTCCGCTTGGTAATACCGTTCTTATTAAGGTGAGTAGTTCACTTTCTGTTACTGGTAGGTACTGTATCAATGTTAATAAGAACATTATGAATGGAAAGAAAGAAATAAATATAAAAAAAGCAGCTTGTGCAGAAAAAGTGGGTACGAAGTCATCTGAGACTTTACGACAAGTTGTTCGGATTGTTTGAATTAAGGGTATCAATTTCATAGTTACTCCAATCATGATGTAAAAGTAGGTAAAGTTACCTATCAATACTAATTTATGTACTAATGGTATGATATATTTCAAGAAAATGCAAGGTAGAAAATAAAATATATAGTAATGATTGACAGAAATATTCATTCCCTATAAAATGGATATATGTGGTACGAAATTCTAAAGATAACGTATTCATATATAATAGTATGGGAGGAATTACATATGTCAGAAAACAAATTTTGTTCTAATTGTGGCGCGCCGTTAAGAAAGGATGTACAGTTTTGTACAGAGTGCGGTACTAAGGTTACGGGAGATGTAACACCTGTAACTCAATCTACACCAGTTTCGAATACGGTTCAAGAGGTTCAGCCAACGACAAACCAGATGCCACCACAATATACGGCACCAGCCTATAACCAGATTCCAGATGAGAACCAGAAGGCAAAGAATGATAAACAAGGCAAAATAATCGTCGGAGTGTTTGGAGTGATAGCTGCACTAGCAATTGTTTTTTTTGTTTACAAAGGTTTTTTCTCATATCCAAGTAAACCAGAAGATGTAGCAAAAAATTGCTTTAATGCAATGATGATTGATTTTGATGCGAAAGAAGCGCAAAAGTATGTTGAATTAGACGAAGTTGAATATGATGATATTAAAGATCTATGTGATAGTATTAAATCCAGTGAAATTAAAATAAAGAAGATAAAAATTGTAGATACAGAAATTGATGGAGATTATGCAGATGTAACCTTAAGCATAACTGCTTCTATTGAAGGCGAAACGGAAACGGAAGAAGGATATGTATCTCTAGAAAAAATCGATGGTAAATGGAAGGTTGTTAATTTTTATTAGATATACTTCCTAATAAATCCGTACTTGACAAAAATCCTGCGTATGCTAGAATAGTACGTGATAATGATAAAAGCGAAGAATGTGTTAGTAGATAATTGTATTTCTTTCAGAGAGAAGAAGTCACCGGCTGTAAGCTTCTTTAAGTTCAGGCAATTATTGAATTTCCCACAGGAGCTGCATATTGGAATAGTAGACTTATTAGATGACTGCTTAGTATAGTATGCCGGGTAATGACCGTTACTCATGAAAGAGAGCTTATTGTGTATGCGATAAGAAGCAGGGTGGTACCGCGGATTAGAATATTTCGTCCCTTATATAACAGACTGATGTGTGTTGTATAAGGGATTTTTTGTTTGCATACAAACTTCAATTATTCGGCACACCTATGTTTGAAAATGAGTTTTGAATGTACAGTCTATATTCAACATAGGCAATTGCGATAAACACAGATATGCTGTCGGTAGGAAGAGGCGTTTCGCAATTGACTATATATTCAACAATCAGAAAGGAGCTTCAATATGAAAGAAAAATTGAAAGCAATTGTGGATGAGGCATTATCTCAAATTAATGCATCGGATCAATTAGAAAAATTAAATGAAATTAAAGTAGCCTTCCTTGGTAAAAAAGGTGAATTAACATCCGTGTTAAAATCTATGAAAGACGTTGCACCAGAAGAAAGACCAATGGTAGGTCAGATGGTTAACGAAGCGAGAGAAAAGCTAGAAAGCTGTTTAGAGGAGAAGAAAACAGCATTCATGAAAAAACTACGCGAAGAACAGATTAAGAGTGAGACAATTGACGTAACATTACCAGCTACCAAACCAATGGTAGGACATCGTCATCCGAATACAATCGCATTAGAAGAAGTAGAGAGAATATTCATTGGTATGGGATATGAAGTAGTGGAGGGGCCAGAAGTAGAATTCGATTACTACAATTTCGAAGCTCTTAATATTCCAGCAAATCATCCTGCAAAGGATGAACAAGATACTTTCTATGTAAGCTCTGACGCACATAGTAATATCGTGCTTCGTACGCAAACATCTTCTATTCAAGTTCATGAGATGGAAAAAGGTAAACTTCCAATCAGAATGATCGCTCCAGGTAGAGCGTTCCGTTCCGATGAAGTAGATGCTACACACTCCCCTTCTTTCCACCAGATTGAAGGTCTTGTTATTGATAAGAATATTACATTTGCTGATCTAAAGGGAACGTTAGCAGTATTTGCGAAAGAAATCTTCGGTGAAGATACGAAAGTTAAGTTCCGTCCACATCACTTCCCATTCACAGAGCCAAGTGCAGAGATGGATGTATCTTGTTTCAAATGTGGTGGTAGCGGTTGCCGTTTCTGTAAAGGAGAAGGTTGGATTGAAATCTTAGGTTGTGGTATGGTTCATCCTCATGTGCTTGAAATGAGTGGAATTGATCCAGATGAGTACACAGGATTTGCATTCGGTGTTGGTCTTGAACGTATTGCTTTATTAAAATATGAGATTGACGACATGAGATTATTATATGAAAACGATACTCGTTTCTTAAAACAGTTCTAAAATAGGCATAAAGTGAACTAATATAGGTTCACACCCATCATTAAGAAGACGGGAAAACGGTTGAAAGATTATCAAAATTAAGAAAGGAGCCATGCGTTGCCTTCTTTCAACCTAATCATTAGGGCAGTATCACAAGTAAACTTGTGATATGCATGGGAATAAGATGAATACACCATTATCTTGGATTAAAGCTTATGTACCAGAACTTGATGTAACAGCACAGGAATACACAGATGCAATGACATTATCAGGTTCTAAGGTAGAAGGATATGAAGAATTAGATGCTGACTTAGATAAAATCGTAGTTGGTAAGATCTTAAAGATAGAAAAACACCCAGATGCAGATAAATTAATTATCTGTCAAGTTCAAATCTCAGAAGAAGGAGATCAAGTTCAAATCGTAACAGGTGCTCCTAATGTGAAAGAAGGAGACATAATTCCTGTTGTTCTTGACGGCGGACGAGTAGCTGGTGGCCATGATGGAGAGAAGCCTGCAGGTGGAATCAAAATCAAGAAGGGTAAACTTCGCGGAGTAGAATCATGTGGTATGATGTGTTCGATTGAAGAACTTGGTTCAACAAAAGAGATGTATCCAGACGCACCAGAAGACGGAATCTATATCTTCAGTGATAATCCGGAATATGCAGATCTTAAAATCGGATCTAGTGCAATTGAAGCATTGGGACTTAACGATGTGGTATTTGAATATGAAATCACATCAAACCGTGTAGATTGTTTCGGTGTGATTGGTATTGCAAGAGAAGCAGCTGCGACATTTGGTAAGAAGTTCATTCCACCAGTTATAGAAGTGAAAGAAAACGATGAGAAAACTTCTGATTACATCAGCGTAGAAGTAGAAGATAAAGACCTATGCCCACGCTATGTAGCTAGAGTAGTTAAGAATATCAAAATTGGACCATCTCCAAAATGGATGCAAAGAAGACTTGCAGCTTGTGGAATTCGTCCTATCAACAACTTAGTTGATATTACGAATTATGTAATGGAAGAATTTGCTCAACCAATGCATGCCTATGATCTTAATCATGTAGCAGGTAACAAGATTATAGTACGTCGTGCAAAAGATGGTGAAGTGTTTGAAACCTTAGATGGTCAAGAGAGAAAATTAGATTCTTCTATATTAATGATCTGTGATGCAGATAAACCAATTGGTCTTGCTGGTATCATGGGCGGAGAAAACTCTAAGATTACCGATGATGTTAAGACAGTATTATTCGAAGCGGCTTGTTTTAATGGAACGAATATCCGTTTATCAAGTAAAAAAGTTGGTTTAAGAACAGATGCGTCAGGTAAATTTGAAAAAGGACTTGATCCAAACAATGCAATGGAGGCAATTAACCGTGCATGTCAATTAATCAATGATTTAGGAGTTGGTGAAGTTGTTGGTGGTTGTGTAGATGTATACGATGAAGTTCGCAAACCAAACCGTGTAGCATTCGAACCTGAAAGAATCAATAAATTACTTGGAACTGACCTTGATGCAGAAACGATGCTTGGCTATTTTAAAGCAATTGATCTAGATTACGATGAGAAAACAAAAGAAGTAGTTGTACCTACTTGGAGACAAGATATTCACTGTATGTCAGACCTTGCAGAAGAAGTTGCACGTTTCTACGGATATGATAAAATCGGTTCAACACTACCAACAGGTGAAGCAACAACAGGTAAGTTATCATTCAAGATGAGAATTGAGAATGTGGCTAGAGATATCGCAGAACATTTTGGTTTTAATGAAGCAATGACATATTCCTTCGAAAGTCCAAAGGTATTCGATAAATTATTAATTCCAACTGATGATGCACTTCGTAAAACAGTAGTAATCTCTAATCCACTTGGAGAAGATTACAGTATTATGAGAACAGTACCACTTAATGGTATGCTTACTTCTTTATCAACAAACTACAATAGAAGAAACAAAGATGTACGACTATACGAAATCGGTAATATCTATGTACCAAAAGCATTACCATTAACAGAACTTCCAGATGAGAGAACGCAGTTTACACTTGGTATGTACGGTGTAGGTGATTTCTTTGATCTAAAAGGTGTTGTGGAAGAGTATCTTGAAAAGATTGGAATAAAAGGGGTTAAGACATATGATCCAAATGCGGGAAAAACGTTCTTACACCCAGGAAGACAAGCAAATATCATCTATGACGGAGCTGTAATTGGATATCTTGGTGAAGTTCACCCAGATGTTCTTGATAATTATGATATTGGTGAGAAAGCTTATGTTGCGGTACTTGATATGCCAGAAGTTGAGGCTCGTGCAGGATTCAATGTGAAATACGAAGGAATTGCTAAGTATCCAGCTGTAACACGTGATATCAGTATGGTTATGGAAAAATCAATCTTAGCCGGTGATGTAGAAGCGATTATTCGTAAGAATGGTGGTAAGATTCTTGAATCGGTTACATTATTTGATATCTACGAAGGTGCACAGATTAAAGAAGGTCATAAATCTATGGCATATTCAATCAGTTTCCGTGCAAAAGATAGAACATTAGAAGATAAAGATGTGAACGAAGTTATGACTAAGATCTTAAATGGCTTATCGAAAATTGGAATTGAATTACGTCAGTAATTAATGAATAAGTAAATAATTAAGAGGGTTGTCGCGCTAATATAATACATGAGATGTATGATTTTGCGACAACCCTGTTGTTACTTTTTAGTCTTCGACTTCATAACAACAAATAATGACTGAGATTGCAGCTTCGGCACAAATTCAGACAAACTTTTGACAAATATCTGTGATAATCTACCAATAACCATTGGGAATTATCCCATATTCAACCAATCAAATATTAGGAGGGAACTTCATGAAGAAACTAGCAAAGAAAGTCGCTGTATTCATGGCGGTGTTACTTATGGTTTCTGCTTTTGCAGTACCACAGTATTCAGAGGCCGCTACAGCAGCACCAAAGTTAAATGTAACAAAGAAAACAATTACTGGTGTAGGCACAACATACAAATTAACCGTTAAGAATCAAAAAGCAGGTTGCAAGTATGCGTGGAAATCCTCTAATACTAAAATCGCCACTGTCAAAGGCAGCAATGGTAGTGGTACAGTAACTGCGGTTGCTAAGGGAACAGCTACCATAACGTGTACGATTACATATTCATCAGGGACAAAACGTGTTCTTTCATGTCCTGTCACAGTTAAGGTTCCAGCAACTGAGGTTAAGATTAGCAACGCTAACATCGTGAACAATGTTCAAACGATTGAGATGGGTACTACCTATGATTTCAATCGTAAGATTACTCCATCTACATCATCAGATAAAACGTATTGGAGCGTAGAACCAGCAGAATACGGTACAATTGATAAGAATGGTGTGTTCACTCCTGCAAAAACAGGAACATTTAATATCGTTGCAAGAGCAGCAGATTCTAAGTCAGTAGCAGCAACTAGTACGATAAAAGACACAATTATAGTAAATGTAATTGAGAAAACATCAGGAGTATCTTCTGTAGCGCTAAAAGGTGCAGATGAATTAGTTATTACATTCTCTACAGCGATTAATCCAACAACAGTAGTGAATGCTGATAACAATCAGTTATCTTCAGCGGTTGTTATAGCAGCGGGTAAAGATTCAAAAGGTAACCAAGCAGCTGATTTTGGAACATTAACAGGAACGCTTTCAGATGATCAGAAAGTACTGTCTATTAAAGCTTCTAATACATTCAATGGTGTATATACAGTGAATGTTTCAAGTGAGGTATTAACGAAAGAAGGGAAAGCAATTGACCCTTATGTAAAATCAATTTCCTTAATAGATAATATACCACCTGCATATCTAGGTTCCACAATAGATGATTCTGGTGTGAAGACAACAATTAATTTTAGCGAAGCAATTGATGTAAGTAAAATGACAGTTGCCTATACACAGAGTGCATCAAGTTCTGCTTCTACAAATGCAGTGGAAACGGCACATCTAACAACCGCAACGAATTATGTGTTATCAAGTGATAAGAAATCACTAACAATTGATTTATCAAGTATAGTGTTAGTTAATACTTCGAAAGCATATACGGTAATGTTACAAGGAGTTAAGGATATTGCGGGGAATTATTCAGCGCAAAATTTTATCTCTGTTAATGTATATTATGATACAACGCCAAAACCACAAGCAAAAGTGCGTAACATTACTCGTACGGCATATGAAACAATTACAGTAGAGTTTGACCGTTCAATTCAACCGTACGGATACGGGATATTAACAGTGAACAACATGCCAATCTATTCAGCAACAATAGATCCAGATAATAATAAGTTAGTACACTTTACATTACCTACAGAGGTGTCAGCATTATCAGGGAATCAAACAGTATCAGTTAGAGACTGGAGAGCATATAATGTATCTTCAACGGATACCACAGCGAATACGCCTGTGAGTAGAGTGATTAACTTCTCGCCCGATACCATTGCACCAATAATTAATAGCTCCAAATTAACAAATGCAAATGGAGTATATACATTAACATTAGAATATTCAGAACCTGTAACAATTGCAACAACAAAAGGAACATTAGTAGCAAAAATTATTACATCAACTGATGATATCTATCCAAGTAACAATATTAATTATGTAGCGACGGTAGATAAGAAAACAGTAAGCTTGGTTTTAGATAGCAAGCAAATGACCATGTCTGGTAGATATGAAATTACAATTCCGGCAGAATTTGTAAGAGATGCCTATTATAACAAGAGTACAAAAGTAACAGTTAATGTAGCATCTAGTGCAACTTCGGATACAATATTACCAGCACCAACTTCGATTGCACAATCAACAACAGATGCAAGCATAATAACAATTACTTTCGATCAAAAATTAGATTTAGCAACTGCTAAAAATATTGCAAACTACACAGTAGCAGGAGCGGCAGTATCAAAAGTGGAAGTAGAGAAAAACACAAATTCATTAGCAATTGTCAACTTAACTTTAGTGAGCGGAAGTGTAAAATATAATTCGAATTATCCAGTTACAATCAATGGGGTAAAAGGGTATAATAATTCTTATAACGCAATAACAAACTATACACAGACGATCGCATTAAAAGAAAATGTAGCACCTACGATTGCTTCTGCCAGATTAACGTCTGCAAAAGATGGAGTTGTACTAACCTTTAGTGAACCAGTAATGGGTGATGCAAGATTTAATGTTTATCTGAATGGTACATTATATCGTGATTCAACATCTACAAGTGTAGCGTACAACATATACGATAATACAATTACAATCTACTTTAATAGTATTGTAAGTACTTCATCAGGTTTAACATTAGTACCAGCAGCAGAAAACAACCTTAAAGATGCAAACGGAAATGCGGCTCAGATCAGTCCAACTGTGTATGTATATTAGGAGGAAATGAATGAAGCATAAGAGACGAATGAAACTGGCTTTCTTGCTAGTCGTGCTCTTACTAGTACAGGTGATTCAGCCGATTGGCTTACAATCATCAAAAGCTGCAGCAACTCCAAAGCTTAATAAATCAACGATTACCTTGCGTAATACTGGTGATACTTATACCTTGGTTGTTAAGAATAAGAGAAGTGGATCAAAATATAGTTGGTCCACTTCCAACAAAAAAGTTGCTACAGTTAATAAGTACGGTGTGGTTACAGCTGTAAATGGTGGTAGTGCAACAATCCGTTGTAAGATTACCTATGCAACTAAGAAAACGAAGACACTTACTTGTGCAGTAACAGTACGTATTCCGGCAACTGAAGTATCCATAACAAACAAAAAGCTAACGGCAAATAATTGCCAAACGATTAAAGTTGGAGAACAATATGACTTTAATAGAAAGCTAACACCAAGTTCAGCTACAGATAATACATATTGGACTATCGAAGATACTTCTATAGCTACTGTAGATTCGAAAGGTGTAGTTACCGCTAAGAAAAAAGGTTTGACACGATTAATCGCAACAACAGGCACAAGTAGAGCCAGTGCGAACAAAGGAATTGTGAATGATGCAATGAATCTGTATGTCGTAGGCGATACGGCAGAAGTAATCAGTGTTAATCAAGCCAGTGCCAATGTGATTCAGATTGCTTTCAGTGATCCAATCAATCCAGATACCGTATTGAATCTTGATGGATCTAAGACGTTACTAGATAATATCTCGTTCTTAGCACTTAGAGACGATTATGGTAAGCAAGCAAGTGCTTATGGAAAGATTACTGGAGAATTCTCAACGGATTATACCTTATTGACTCTAAAGAGTGAGATGCCATTCAAGGGCAAATATAAGATTACAATCAAAAACCTTGGAACAAAGTCAGAAAAATTAGTGGATCAATATATAAGAACCGTAGAATTAGGCGATACGGTTGCACCAAAATATGTCGATACAACAGTTGATGAGACTGGATTACTTGCTTCGATTAACTTTAGTGAGCCAATTAAAGTATCTGGTATGACAATAGAAGCCGTTTCTCGTGCAGATGGTATTACCATGAATGCACTATCAACGGCAGTATTGAAGAATAAATCCATCTATCGTCTGTCAGAGGATGCAACATCAATTCTTGTGAATATGAATAATATTAACGCGAATGATAAAAACAAACTAATCTATGTATTAGTGAAAGGTATTGAAGATTTGGCTGGCAATAAGACAAATCCTGAATCAGTATCAATGCAGGTATATAGTGATACAAGTGCGAAACCTCAAGCAAATCTATTAAGTCTTGAACGTACTGGTTACTATACAATAACAGCTACGTATGATCGTTCAATTGAAAAACCTGGTACATTATATGTCAAAGGGGTATCTTGTATAGGTATAGTAGATTCAAAAGATAAGAAAGTAGTTAAATATTCGATTCCAGCATCGGTAGCAACATTAACGGGACCACAATCCGTAAATATACTAGGATTTAGTGGTTATAATGTATCAAGCTCTGCAGTTTATACGAATATTACTCGTACAATTGATTTTACAATTAGCGCTATGGCTGATGCACCAAGACTAAAAGATTATACAACGGATAGTAAGACGAATATGATTACGCTTAACTATACCGAAAAGGTTCATCTATCATTAAGTAATGGTACATTACCAGCAGCTGTTACCGTAACTTACACAGGTACAACGTATACGTACACATATTCAACAACAATTCCTTATCAAGCAGTAGTAACGGATAATGTTGTTAAGATCATTCTTGATGCAGATAATATGCAACAAGTTGGTACGTACCTTGTAACCATACCAGCAGCATTCGTAACGGACGATGATGATATACCGAATAATACAGCAGAAACAATTGCAATTGTTAAGACAGAAGCAACAACGACTCCAGGTACCAATGCATTGCCAGCACCAGTAAGTGTATTCCAAGCCGCTAATGACAATAACATTATTAACGTAGTGTTTGAGAATAAACTTGATGTGGCATCTGCAACAAAAGCAAGTAACTATACATTCAGTAACGGAGTAGTGGTTGAATCAGCTACTTTAACACAGAACGATAAGATGAAGGCGGTTGTTCAACTTAGAGTAGCCCTTGCTTCGATAGTTGATACTGAGGAATATGATTTAACAATTAATAATGTTATGGGATATAGCGGAAGTTATGGTTCAATTGATGCAAAACCAATTCATGTAACCTTGAAAGAAAACAATCCGCCAACCATTGTATCAGCAGTATTAACATCGGATTCGACGATTGTATTAACGTTTACAGAGCCAGTAAGAGGAAATCTGAACTGTACGGTAACGCAGAATGGTAATATTCTTACACAGGCTGGTAGTCCAGTAATCTCTGATGTATATGCAACAATTTCCCTGAATACAAGCGTAACGGGAACAAGTGGAATTTATCTTCTAATTAACAGTAATTTAGTCGATTATGCAGGAAATTCAGCTATTATATCAGATGGAGCAATCGCAGTAAGATAGGAAGCAATTATTTCCTCTTTACCTTTGCGAAACAATGATTTATAATAAATATGTTTCTATAATTACATCCTTCCAGTATTTACTAGAAGGATGTAATTGCGTATAAGGGTTGATTAAACTGTGATATATGTATGAGTAGCGTAGTAGGTTGCGAATATTTGTTTACATAGTGATACGACCTATAAGGTAAGGAGTGTGAAATCCTTGAATAGGAAGACAAAGGAAATGATTAGAGTCTTGCTGTGGGTTTTCTTTATTATATATATGGTTGCCTTGACCTATTTTTTGTTCTTTAGTGAACGATTTGGTAGAGTCATGGGAGGAGAATACCGTTATAATTTACAGCTATTTCGAGAGATAAGAAGATTTATTGTATATAGAAGAGAAGTAGGTTTTACAAGTTTCATGATTAATATCGTAGGAAATGTTGTTGCCTTTATACCGTTTGGATTTATACTTCCAGCCATAAGTCCACGTAATAGAAAGTTTTTGAACATAGCATTACTTAGCTTTGAACTTACCTTATCCATTGAAATTATGCAGTTGGTGCTGCAAGTGGGGACGTTTGATGTGGATGACATCTTCATGAACCTAATGGGTGGAATAATTGGATACATCTTGTTTGCCATTGGTCATCGATGTATAAGTGGGTTCAAGAGAAAAGGCTCTTGACGGATAGGAAGAGACTAGTGTGAACAATAAGTTCACACTACAGTATACGTGTAGTATCGCAAGCGAGATTGCGATATACATGGGAGGGTTGAAAGGATATCAATAGAAAGGAGTCATGCGCTGCCCTCTTTCAACCTAATTATAAGGCAGTATCACAAGTTACAAGTTTGTGATATGCATGGGTATCATAATGAGAAGGAAGAAGAATGATGATTTTAAGTTCTCAGACAAGTACCATCCAGTGCAAGGTATTGTAGGAGTTGTCGTGGCATTACTTGCGCTAATCGCTACATGCCTGCTATTCTATATCTCAAGTACAAGCGCAGGTAACGCGGGGGTGTGGATTGGCTTTGCGGGACTTGGAATATTCATAATTAATATAATAGGTTTTGTACTTTCGGTTCAGGGATTTCGTAAGCAGGATATATATTATCGGTTTCCGATTGCAGGTATTATGTTAAGTGGTTTTTTATTTATTGTATTTCTTCTATTATATATTGTAGGAATTTAACTAATAAGACGAGGTTGTTTACCGACGTAAATTGGTAAGGGACGTCGTCTTTTTGTGTATAATAATTCTTGTAAGAAAAAAGTAAGGTTTGTATAATAAATTATATGTTATGATGAAATATATAGATATTCAATAGATACGATTTTGGAGAGGGAATAACAATGACAATACTTATAGTTGATGACGATAAAGAAATAGCCGAATTGGTTGAGATCTATCTGATAGGGGAAGGTTATCAGGTTTTCAAAGCATACCATGCCAAAGAAGCATTAGAGATTCTTAGTAAGGAAGAGATACATCTAGTAATATTAGATATTATGATGCCGGGTATAGATGGAATTCAGTTATGTAAACAGATTAGAGTAGACAATGCTGTACCAATCATTATGCTTAGCGCGAAGTCGACTGATGATGATAAGATTAATGGGCTTGCAACAGGAGCAGATGATTATGTAACAAAGCCATTTAATCCGTTAGAGTTACTTGCAAGAGTTAAATCCCAATTACGTAGATATACACAATTCAATAGCGGGCAGTCTTCAGATAAGCAAGAGAAGATTATTCAATTAGAGAATCTTTTTATCAATCGCGAGACACACTCGGTTAGATCATATGACCGTGAGGTGAAATTGACACCAATTGAATTCGAGATACTATTTTTGTTGGCTTCTAACAAAGGAAAAGTGTTTAGTACGGAAGAGATCTTTGAACGCGTATGGAATGAGAAGATATTCGAAGCTAATAATACTGTAATGGTACATATTAGAAGAATACGTGAAAAGATTGAATTAGATTCTAGAGAAGTGCAGATTATCAAAACCGTATGGGGAGTGGGATACAAAATTGATTAAGTATATGAAAAAATATAAGGTAGAAGAGAATTTTCAGAAAAGAATTATTCGTTATGCAATACTTAGTCTGCTAATAACAATACTTATCGAGATCATGGTAGTTGGTATCATTTACTTGGGAGGTTATGTGTTTAGCAATAGACAAACCAACGATGAGATGAACATTGAGATGCAGTCTGATATGGTGGAGAATAATCGGCTAGCTGATACACCAATGATAGCGAAAGCTACTGTTCCGGAAGAGATACCGGAACAATCATTTTTAGATAATAAAGGAGCCGTATTTGTTATAGCAGCCATCTGTATGGTATCAGGGGCTATTTTGTTTACCTGTTTATTCATATTCTATCTGCAACGGTATTACCGATATATCGCAGAGATTACTGAAGGGATTAACCGAATTGCTTTAGGGGACTTTGAAAGTAAGATACCAGTACGATATAATGATGAATTATCTTCCGTGGCGGATACTGTGAATCGTCTATCTGTAAGTATACAGAAGATGATCGAGGCACAAAAGGAGAATGAGCAATCAAAGAATGACTTAATCACTAGTGTTGCTCATGATTTAAGGACCCCATTAACATCAATCATTGGATATCTTGATCTTGTTCGTCTTGGTAAAGTAACAGACGAGAATATGAGGAAGAGATATGTGGGTATTGCATACAATAAAGCAAAACGATTGCAGAACCTTATAGAAGATTTGTTTGCGTATACACAATTAAGTTTTGGTAAGGTTACACTTCGAAACAGTGAGCTTGATATGGTAAAGTTTCTTGAGCAAATAGCAGAAGAATTCTATCCAATTTTCCAAGATTCTAATCTGGAATATACATTTCGTACTGATGTTGCAAAAGCTGTTGTCTACGGAGATGGTGACATGTTAGAACGAGTTTTTGCGAATCTATATGGAAATGCAGTGAAATACGGAAAAGAAGGGGAAAAGGTAGAAGCTTATCTAGAAGAAAAGGATGATACATTTGAAATTCGTATTACGAATTACGGACAATTAATACCGAAAGAAGAAATAGAAAATATATTTGAACGATTTTATCGTGTAGATAGTTCTAGATCAGGAGAAACAGGGGGGACTGGTTTAGGCTTAGCGATTGCTAGGAATATTGTAGTGATGCATGGGGGAGCTATCACAGCAACGAGTAATATTGGGGGGACAACATTTACCGTAACTCTGAATAAAGCAATATAGCGACCATAGAAATTATAGTTAGGAGATTGAATATGGTGTCAAGTATGAAGCGATATAGCCTACTATTGTGTATTGTAGTATTGTTACTCACAGGCTGTAGTGTGTTCACGCGAAAGGAATCCACGACAAATACAAGCGATAATCGGTCCTATAATTATCCTGTAGTTTTTACAGATGTTACAAAAGAGGTTCGAGTGAAAGTATCATATGGACTAAATCAGTATGCGAAAATAGGGAAAGATATGCGCGTAAAGGTAGAGATTACTACAGGGAAAGAGCCGTATGAAGGTTATCTACAGATTGAAGTTCCTTTTGAGAATAGTTCTACCAAGTATAATCAGGATATTGCAGTAGTATCGAATTCTTCTGCTACTTATGAGATGAACATACCTGTGGTTTATGAGAATATGACATTCTTAGTCAACCTATTAGATAGTGAGCATGAGATTCAAGCATCGCAAAAGGCAAATGTTCAGGCCAGCAGAATCTATGATGTGCAATATATTGGTGTCTTTAATAAGAAAATGCAAGCAGAACCAGTTGTAAGCCAAGGTAAGATGCAAGTGTTTCAGCTGAATGCAGATAAATTAGAAGATGCGTTTGACAACCTTAATCTGATTGATTGTATCTTAATTAATGAAGATGAGATAGAGAAACTTGATGAGTCAGTAGCATTAAGATTAAAGGAATGGCTACAAAATGGTGGAACTTTATTGATTGAAGATACGTATAAGCGGGTCATATCCAGGGAGAAAGAGACCGGAAATGATACTGACAGTACAGGGGCTTATGGTTTTGGAAGATATATCTTTGTTCCTGAGATGAAAAATGTTAGTGAATTAACAGAATATGTTGAAAGTCTTGGATTGAATCCAAGATTATTCCTATCAGGAATTACAGATAACCAAATAAAAGCGAGTATTAATGCAGAGGTGGTATCGAAAATACCGAGTATTACTAGGTATGTTACCTTGTTTCTTCTATATATAGTAGTAATCGGACCTGTGTTATATAGCATCTTGAAAAAGGCAAATCGCAGAACTTACTACTGGGGAATAGCACCAGCCATATCAGTTATATTCTTAGCCTGTGTTTATGGATTAGGGAAAGAAACTCGAGTGGAGAATTCTTATCTTAGATATGTGACAATTACACAGATTGCTCAGAATGGGTACACCAATGATACAACATATTTCGCTGCAGTTAGTCCTGCTAAAACTACTTTATCAGTACAAGCAGATGAGGCTCGGAACCTTAGGCCGCTATATACAATGAGAGATAATTACCAAGTATCGTCAGATAAGAAACGTGTTAATATGGAGTTTTCTATGAATGTAGAAAATACTACAGATGAAGAAAAATTAGGAAGTTTAAGTACAATCAGTACAGTTTCTGATTTAAGAGCGTTTCAACCAATCTACTTAAAAACAACTAGGGCATATGAAACCTCAGAAAAAGAAGAACAAGAGATGCAACCGGCAACTAGGTTAACATATGCTAATTATAGTATGACAGGAACATTTACGAATACTTTAGGAGTGAATTTGAGTAATGCAGGTATCGTTAGTAATCAAACACTTATTAACATAGGAGATCTGCCAAGTGGTGAGTCTGTTGAATTAGAAGATTGTCAACAAGAGTATATACCATCTTATGATTTGATCTTTACCGATGCGATGGATAGTCGTATAAAGAATCTTACAAAGAGTCTTGATACGATGCTAGATAAAGATACTTATATAGAGGAGAATTCTAGATATACTTTGATGCAGTATCTGTTGAATGAATGGGTAGTTTCCAATCCAGATGGAAGTTATCTGATTGCATTTACAGAGGATTCTGATGAGAATTCTATTGTAAGCAACCTTGGTATCAGCCAAGTTGAAGCTTGTTCCCATTTGATTATTAAGGAGCTTGGAATTGATTATGCTATCGGTAACGGAGATATCTTTCAACCAACAATCAAGAATTATATGACTGTTGTAGATGGTGATTACTATGAAGCGCTTGATATGATTGAATCCGATAGTCTTACAGTTGACTATAGTTTTGGTCAGGAGCAGATTAAGCGAATCGAGTACTCTACGTATTACAATACGGAATTTTATGTTGATGAAACCAATAAAGAGGATTTATGGACAGGCTTCTATGGTTCAATATATTTCTATAATAGAAGAACAGGGGAATATGATAAGGTAATTACAAGTGGAGAAGAAACAGTTATGAATCAATTAAAGGACTACCTAGATGATACGAATGTTCTAAGAGTTCGATATCAAGTATCCCAGAATAGTGTGAACGGCAATTTAATAACGATTCCTAAGTTAACAGCTATTATGAAAAGAAAATAGTAATTATTTCAAAAGTGAACTTGTAGATGCAAATGTTGTATTGAGGATCAAAGTTTGCAGGTTACGGAAAGGTATGGTTATTATTATGCTAGAAATTCAAGATCTAAGTAAAGAGTACGATACGCATATGGTACTTGATAGTATGAAACTTCATATCCAAAAAGGAGAATTATTCGGTTTAGTTGGTCCTAATGGAGCAGGTAAGACAACAATGATTAAGATCATTGCAGGTCTGTTAGAACCTGATGATGGTTTAGTAATGATTGATGGAAAGAGGACAACTACCAAAGAAAGAAGAACGCATTCTAAGATAGGATACATGCCAGATTATTCTGGTACCTATCCCAATCTTACCGTGTATGAGTATATGGATTTCTACACACAGATGAATGGATTCAAAGGGAAAGACGCAAAGAAGAAGATAGAAGAGAACTTAGAATTAGTAAATCTGTATTCCAAAAAAGAGGAATATGTTGATGTGTTATCAAGAGGGATTAAGCAACGACTTTGTCTCGCAAGATGTTTAATATCAGAACCAGAATTATTGCTACTAGATGAACCTACTTCGGGGCTTGATCCAAGAGCACGGAATGATATAAGAATGATTCTTAATACCCTGAGAGAGAAAGGGAAGACCATAATAATTAGTTCTCATTTACTTCACGATCTTTCTAAGATGTGTTCACACATTGGTATCTTAGATAAGGGGAAGATGATCACACAAGGACCGGTAGAGGATATATTGCAGATGGAGGAACAAACAAAACCATTGCGAATTCGATTTACAGAAGTAAATGCAAGTTTACTAAAGTTCTTAGATTCTCACTCATTAATTAATAATTTGACTATTGATGGAGCACAAGCAACAATGCACTTTCAAGGAGATTCAATGGAAGAGGCAAAATTATTGACGGCATTGATACGAAATGGAGCAGGGATTTGTTATTTCGCTAGAGAAGAAGGAAGCCTTGAGAGATTATTTCTACAGATAACGAAAGGAGAGTAGGTGAATGGATAATCCGATTTTTAAAAAGGAACAGAAAGTTCGAGCTCGTTCCCCTAAACTAATGTTATTAATTGTAGGATACAATCTTTTACTGGTTATATTAATGGTAGTTGCATACGTATCAATCTATGGAGAAAATCAGCAGATTGGAAGGGTGGCAAGATATCAGGATACTCTTATCCTGTACATGCTAATTGGTGTATTCCAGTTTGTCTTACTATTGTTAATCGTTCCGGCCTTCACTGCAGGCACGATAACGGGAGAGAAGGAAAGACAGACTTTTGATATACTCATTACTGCCAACCGAAAACCTCTAGCAATCATCATTGGGAAACTAGGTGCTTCTGTTAGTACGATGCTACTTCTAATAATATCAAGCTTGCCGATAGTAGCTATAGTGTTTAGCGTGGGTGGAGTTTCCATAACCGATGTATTTTTGTATGTAATAGTATGTTTTTTGGAAGCAGTGTTTATTGGAAGTATCGGATTGTTTTTCTCCTCTGTTAGTAAGAATACTACAAAATCAACGGTAGCTACTTATGTAACGATACTTCTATTGGTTATTGGAACTGCGACAGTGCTTGGAATATTATATCTTGTTGTTAGTAAACAGATAAACTATAATGAATTCGCAGCTGAAGCAATCAAGATAGTAACGGATCTTAAGAGTACAGTTTGGATCTTATTAATCAATCCACTAGTAACAGTGGTAGCACTACTGATGGAGCAGACTGGGAACGAAAGCTTGTTTGCACAATATATAAACGAAGTTGGACGTTGTAATACTTTGATTCTAGAACATTGGGTGGCAATCAGCATAGCGATACAGACGGTAGTGGCAGTAGTTTTGATCTATCTAAGTACGAAGAATATTGACAGAATAAAGAAATAGGCAAAAAAATCACCAAGTGTAGGAAGATACACTTGGTGATTCGCATTCACTTCAATGAAAACCTTTAAAAGCCTCATTGTTAGAACTATGAAAATGGAAGAAGAAAAAATATAAGTTAATTATAACACATAATTTCAAAAAAGATAGTAGTAAATTCAAATTTAACAAATTTATTTTTGGACTAGGCCATTAGACTTATCTATATAGGTACGCAGATTTTTACTAATACGAATACGGTTGTACATAGCAGCATAGGAGATCTCATCAAGTTCTTCAATGTAGTTTGTTGTAAAATTCTTAACAATACCTTTCTCTTTCAAGAAGTTAACTGCTTTGTTGTATGCAACAGCAGCCTCAATCTCAGTAGGATATCTCCCTACAATAAAATCACCCACTAGATGAACCTTAGTTATGTATTGGTATAGTCCTTTAACCAATTCTCTACGAACACCCATATATCGATTAATAATTTCTATATTACCATAGCGATAATCTGTACTATCCCCATTGGCAAATCGATAATCTTTACCTGAAACAGAAAAACTATGTATTCCATAGCGAGAAAGAATACTTACCTGCATACCATAATCGGCTACGAATAGATGGTTTCCACGTTTCATGATTTTGTGAGTGGAGTAATAGAACAAATCATCAACATCAAATTTGAGAACGTCTTTATGATTTAAGTAATAGAGGAAGTATCGATCCTTTAGGTATATAGGATTTTTGAAATATAACCCATTATCACGAAAGTTTAATAATACTACCCATTTATCAAATGATAGGATATGAATGTTTTGTATATAGGAATCTAATACAATAGTGTGATCTTTTGTTATAGTAATTGCTTCTAGGTAAGCTGAATGGGATTCTTCAGGGGTAGGATAGCTTCCTAGGCTTATGTGCTTGTTCTTATAAGTGAAAGAGGTACGATAATAGATAGTCCCATCTTTTTTAGTTGCTTGATAGACGCCAGGAAGTAATGGCATAGTAATCACCTCAATCCTTTGGTTTGGTATAAGTACTATAGATGTTTCGCTATCGTTTTTTACTCATAGTGTGAAAGATAGGAAGCTTATACACATTGTAAGTCTTAATTTCTTAATCAGAGTATAGCATAATGGGATAGTTTGGACAAGGAAGCAAGCATGTAACGTGAATAATTATAAAGCGAAAAGTATCATAAATCATAAATCTATGAATATAATTATTAACAAAATGTTAAATAGAATTTGAGGTGGTAAAGAGAAGAAAATAATGAAAAAGCTTGAAAAAACGTGATTTAATGTTAATCAAATTATAAAAAAAACTTAAAAACTGAATAAAAACTAAAAATGTCGCATAAAATAATTAATAACTAGTTAAAGAATTGTTAAATAATATGTTGTGAAATGAAACAAAAATAACACTTACTTAATACTGTTAATTAGCGGATTTTACTCATGATTTTACGGAACTATGGGAAGTTGATATCCTATTCTCCAAAATATAGAAGGAGTTATTGACATCAAGTTACTAGATGATATAATGCAAATGTGCTTAGGCGGGGCACAAAAAAAATAAGAAAAGAGGAAGTATGTATGCTAAAAATACACTCGTTTCTTCACCGCATAAAGGAAAATATGAAATACTCTGGTATTGAATGTTATAAATCATGTCTAATGATTACAGCATATGCAATGGCAGCAGTTGTATTAGTACTTTGTGCAGACAGCTCATTTGCCAAAGGCAGTAATATGCCTGAAGCATACGCGAAAGCAGCATCCGTTACGAATGAAGTTTTCGAGGAAGCAAAGGAAGAAACAGCAAAAAAAGCACAAATACAAGCCGAGAATGAAAACGTCAATTTATTAGCACATAATGTGCTAGAAGGAGAAGTCGCAGAGAATACAGAAAACTACAGCTTACAAATCGTAAATCGTACGATTATTGCAGCAGATAAGCGCGCAGCACTTATGGGACAAACCGTAATGGAAGATTTCTCAAGTAGTGTTGGATCAGAGAATGTAGTTGATAAGAGTAAAGAAGAAGCAGAAGAGAAGACAGATGAACAGGTGGTTGTAGATGAACAAACTACAACAAAGAATCAGGATAAAAAAGAAAAGAAAGCAAAGGCAGCTGCAAGTAAAAAGAAAAAAGAAGAAACAGTCCCAGTTATAAGTTTAGGGGCTAACCAAAAAGAGGTATTACTTAGAATAGTAGAAGCCGAAGCGACAGGCGAGGATATTAAAGGTAAGATGCTAGTAGCTAATGTAATACTGAATCGTGTGAAGAGTAGCCAATTCCCTGATACGGTGAAAGAAGTGGTATTTCAGAAAAACGGAAGAACCACTCAATTCTCCCCAATTGCAGATGGAAGGTACTGGTCCGTGTCAATCTCTAAATCAACTAGAGAAGCTGTGGAACGAGTATTAAATGGTGAAGATGAGTCACAAGGGGCATTATATTTCTCGGCAAGAAGTAAAGCTAAAAAGAGTAACATGAGTTGGTTTGATAACAACTTGACATGGTTATTCAAGTATGGCGGTCACGAATTTTATAAGTAAGAGATTTACGGTAAGGAACAATATCCTTACCGTTTTCTCTCATTTAGCACTTTACTGTGATAGCGTGATGTGATATAATGCGTTCAGTGGAAGAATGGCGAATTTTGATTGTTCTATGATAAGAAACATGGTATAATGCATTTTAAGTATTGCTCTCAAGGAGAATCAGGTAGAGTTAGATACTTCGTAACTACATAATTAAAATTAAGAACTACATGGAATTAAGATTCTGTATGTCTTACTATAAAATAATAAGAAAAGGAATGAGCGAAGATGAATCTCTTATACAAAAGTACAAGAAGTGAAGATGTAACTGTAACAGCGTCACAGGCAATTTTAAAAGGTTTAGCAGACGACGGAGGATTATTCGTACCAACATCTATACCTAAATTAACTATAGCACTTAGCGAGTTAGCAAAACTTAGCTATCAAGAAACTGCCTTTGAAGTAATGCGATTATTCCTGACTGATTTTACAGATGACGAATTAAAGAATTGTATTAATAAAGCGTATGACTCAAAGTTCGATACGGAAGAAATTGCTCCATTAGTAAAAGCAGATGGTGCTTACTATCTTGAATTATTCCATGGATCAACAATCGCATTCAAAGATATGGCATTATCCATCTTACCTCATCTATTAACTACTTCAGCAAGAAAGAATGAAGTGAAGAATGATATTGTAATCTTAACAGCGACATCAGGAGATACCGGTAAAGCTGCCTTAGCGGGTTTTGCAGAAGTAGAAGGAACTAAGATCATTGTATTCTATCCAAAAGATGGAGTAAGTCCAATTCAAGAAAAGCAAATGGTTACACAAAAGGGTGACAATACGTATGTTGTTGGAATCAAAGGAAACTTTGATGATGCCCAAAGTGGTGTAAAAGATATGTTTAATAATAAAGACCTTGCCAAAGCAATGGAGGATGCGGGATATCAATTCTCTTCAGCAAACTCAATAAACATCGGTCGTTTAGTACCACAAATCGTATACTATGTATATGCCTATAGCCGTTTATTAGCGAATGGTCAAATTTCAAGCGGAGAAAAGATGAACGTAGTTGTACCTACAGGTAACTTTGGAAACATCTTAGCTGCTTACTATGCAAAAAACATGGGATTACCAATTGGTAAATTAATCTGTGCTTCCAATGATAACAAAGTATTATATGATTTCTTTAAGACGGGAACCTATGATAGAAACAGAGATTTCATCTTAACAACTTCACCATCAATGGATATCTTAATCTCAAGTAACTTAGAGAGATTAATCTATAGAATTGCTGGGGGCGATGCAACTAAGACAAAAGATCTTATGAATGCATTATCAAGTGCTGGAGTGTATGACATTACAGAGGATATGAAAGCAGAACTTGCTGATTTCATCGGTGGTTATGCAGATGAAGCGAAAACTGCTTCTACAATTCGTGATTTATATGAGAAGACTGGTTATGTAATTGATACACACACAGCAGTTGCTGCAGCTGTATATAAAGATTATGTAGAAGCTACTAAAGATGAAACTAAGACAGTAATCGCATCAACAGCGAGTCCATATAAGTTCACAAGAAGTGTTATGGAAGCAATTGATGGAAGATACGCTTCAATGACAGACTTCGAATTAGTAGATGAATTAAGCACGATTGCAAACGTGAAAGTTCCTCAAGCAATTGAAGATATTAGAAGTGCAGAAGTTCTTCATGATACAGTTTGTGATACGGAAAAGATGCAAGATACAGTTGAGACAATCTTGAAGTTGAAATAGATCTAAAATGAAATGAATCTAAAGTAAAATGAATCTAAAGTAATTACAATAGATAACAGTTATACTGGGTTTGCTATATTATATAGAAGAAAGTGATAAGACATATCTCGAGAGTATGCGTTATCACTTTTTCTATTATAGAGATATAATGCTTTAAGTTTAGCGAAATGTATTATTTGTTTGTGTTGAATAGTTACTAAAAATCCCGCAAAGTCAGATGTTTACAATGATTGTATGGGTGTGTAAGGGGGCGTTCTGGTAAGAATAAGGCAATTTATATATAGAAATAACTTAAAAATAATCCACTTATGACAAAAGCATGACATAAAATTGACACAAACAAAGTGCATTATATAAGCATGTTAAGGATACAGCAAATCACATCTCGAACATGAATGTTCATAAGTGTCCTTGACCCGAATGTAATCTTTACAAGAAACGAAGAGAAGTGTTTCAAAAGTGTATAATTGTTACGTTTTGGAAGGTTATACAGAATATGACAAGAAGTAAATTTATTGGAAAAATACTTGACCTTTGAATTGAATATTGTTATAATCATCTTGTTATTGGAAAGATTATATTTCATTGTGTTTTATAGATTGAGGGAACACTTACATATCCAAGTAGATTAATGTTAATTGCACCAATTTCTGTAAAACATGCAAAATATAATACTCAACCCATATATTTAAGGAGGAAGAAATAATATGAAGAAGAATTTCGTAAAGAAAACGCTTGCATCTACACTTGCATTAGCAATGGTAGCTACAGCAACGCCAGCAGCTTTCACAACTGCATCTGCAGCTAAAGCTCCTGCATTAAACAAAACTTCAAAAACGCTTTACATCAATGATAATGAAATCGGTAGCTCATTCGATTTCAACATCAACAACAAAGTAGCTAAATCTACTTACAAATGGACTACATCTAACAAAGCTGTTGCTACAGTAAACTCAAAAGGTATAACTAAAGCAGCTACTAAGACTGGTAAAGCTACAATTTCTTGTAAAATCACTTTACCTACTAAGAAAACTAAAACTTTAAAAGCTACTGTAACAGTTAAAGAAAACGCTACTAAAGTTTGGGTTAAGAACGCTCCAGAAAAAGAAATCGGTATCGGTGCAAAAGCTTATGATTTCAATAGTTCATTCTCAACTGCTTCAGGTGCAACAGCAACTGACTATAGAACTTGGGAAATTGACAAAGATAGCAACACTGCTGGTGCAACAATCGATGCTAAATCTGGTGTAGTTACTACTACTAAAGCTGGTGAATTCAAAGTTAGAGTAAGAGCTTACCAAAACAAAGCTAAATTAGCAGCTAACGATACTGTAGATTCAGAATGGTTAACAGTTAAAGTAGTATCTTCATTAGTGAGCACTAAACAAAGCGCTACTAATAAAGTAGAACTTACTTTTGATGATTCTATGAAAGACAAAGTTAAAGCAACTGACTTTGATATCAAGAATAAGGCAACTAATGTAGTTAACGCTATTAAAGGTATCTCTTTATCAGATGACGGTAAAGTTGTTACAGTTGAAACTTTTGGTGATTATGCAGATGCTGCTACTTATGTATTAACATATGCTGGTAAAGATGTAGAATTCACTACATCAATTGGTGAAGTTGCTACTATCGAAGTTGCAAAACCAACAGTATTCCCTAACGAAGCAACTGAAATCAAATATGTATTAAAGAATGCTAATGGTGTAGATATTACTTCTGCTAAGAAATCAACAGTTGTAATTGAACAAGTTGAAAACAAAAACGGTTATTTAGATGGTGACAAACTTACTATCTTTGATAAAGACAAAACTGCTAAGATCAAAATCACTTACCATACTTATAAGTATGAAAATGGTGCTGAAACAGGTAAAGTTGAACAAGAATTTGTATTCACTTGTATTGATAAAACAGCAGCTACAGTAGGTGCATACAAACAATACACAATTACTGACAAGAACTCAATTAACTGGGCTAAAGTAACTACAACTTCTAATACATTATGCAAGAATGATACTAAATGGTTACATGTTCAAGCGAAAGATTCTAATGACAAAGATGTAACAGGTCTTACATTCTCATCAAGTAATGACAATGTATTAATGGTAGACACTGATGGAACATCAGCTAAATTAATCGCTCTTAAAGAAGGTTCTGCTTATGTAATCGTTAAGAACGAAAAAGGTGTTGTACTTTGGTCATTACCTGTAACAATTAAGGGTGAAAGCAAAGCAAGCCAAATCTCTACAGAATTTTCTAGCAAGACAGTTTCTAACTTTGCAGGTGCTGAACCAACTTATGTATCTGTAACTGTTAAGAATCAATTCAGTGATGACATTGGTGCAAAAGGTAAATTTAATGTTTCACCAGTAAGCACTAGCAGTCCAGCAACTCTTGTAACAGACAATGGTGATGGCAAACTGAAAATCAATACTAAGCTAGCAGATGGTACCTCTGTAAAAGCTGGTAATTATGAATATTGGGTAACATTAAACGACAACAAGAATGTTAAAGTTAAATTTGCTGTTACTGTATTAGATGCTTCTGACACAGATGTAAAAACATACAAAGTAGAAGTAGATAATAACTACATCGACATGAACACTACTAAAGCTGAAGCAAAGACTGTAACTGCTAAAGTAGTTGGTTACAATGCTAAAGGCGTTGCTGTTGAATATACTAAGTGCCCAATTACAGTTTACAAACCAGACGGAAAAGTACTTGCAGATCAGATTACTACAACAGCAACAAGTGCAGCTGTAGATGTTGTAAGTGTAACTGCTTCTAATGAAGCTGTTAAATTACCTACAGGAACTTACAGAGTAGTTGCTACAGTTCCAAATGGTACAACAACTCAAGAAATTTCAGCTGGATTCATCGTTAATGATACACAAGCAGCTCCTACTTTCACAGTAGAAAAAGTTAAATCTGAATCAGGTAATACCTTAGCGGCTGCTAAAGAATGTTTCAAGATTAAATCTTCTGAAGGCAAAGACTTAACTATTGATTCACTTTCAGCTGATAGCAAAATAAATGGTAGCACAGTATATATCCCATCTGTTTATGTATATGAAACAATCTCATATGATGACAATGGTGTAGATAAGACTGTTACTGTTAAACATGAAGTAAAAGTTTCTACAACAATTACTTTCAAATAAATCGATTATTATAAATTAAGATAGCCGATATAGCTCTGCTAGAATACCAGTTGGTGTTCTAGCAGAGTTTTTTATAACAAAAAACTATAATTAGAGAAAATATTAAAAGAATGGAGATACGAGAATGGCTTATGATTCAATATTTACTTCAAATAGTTCTTCTAATAGAAAAGTAAAACGAAGTAAAAAAAACTACTTGCTGTTTCCGATTATTTTGGCATTAGCAATTATTCCATTGATTGTGCACCAATATACTTTTGATAATAAATTGTCATCTTATTCATGGTTTATAAATGAAGAAAAAAGCAATGAATTTTTCTTGGGATACAAAAACATCCTACTTACAATAAATGGATTTATCATGTTAAGTATATTAGCATACCAATTAATCGCAAAGAAAATAACAATAACAGTAAGAGTATGGACAATTTCGATAATTGTCTATTCATTATTTGTTGTACTTTCTACTATATTTTCAAATTATCGTTCGACAGCTTTAAATGGAGGTTATGAACATTTTGAAACAATGTGGGTCTTGCTCTCCTACTGCCTTTTGTTATACTATTCTTATACATTCACTAGGAACGAAAAGGATATTATCGTACTAGTTAAGTTCTTGTTGGCCAGTGCCTTTATTATTGGATTACTTGGTTCGCTTCAAGCGTTAGGTTTGGATTTCTTTCGTTCTACTATAGGAAAACTACTAATCTCTAACTCAAGTGAATGGAAAAATTTAGACGCATTTGTATTTAGCTTTGAAAAAGGACGTGTTTATTCAACTTTATTTAATCCTAATTATGTTGGCGTATATACCTCATTGATTGTACCTATGACATTAGGGTATGCTATTCTGTCAGAAAACAAGAAGCAAAAGATTATTTCATTGGTTACCTCTTCACTGCTTATAATTGCAACATTTGGCTCACAATCTCGTACAAGTCTTATAACATTAATGATTACAATTGTCTTGTTAATACTTTTGCTAAGAAAAAAAATAATGCATAATTCAAAAATATTTATGATTAGCATCGGTGTTATGATTGGTCTATTTGTGATTGTGAATGTATTACAAGACAATGCATATTGGGATCGAATCAAATCTGTTTTCACTCAACAAGAACATCAAATATATGTGGAGCAAATAGAAACAGGAGAGGATCAACTTAAGATTGTATTTAATGGAAAAACATTATTAATACAATGCTATATCAATGAAGATGATTCAATAGCTTGTTCAGTAACAGATGAACAAGGTAATATCTACGAGACGCAATTTGATAGTGATAATTCAAAATTTGTGTTGTTAGATGATGTTTTCCAAGGTATGTATATAACACCAGTATATTTAGATGAGCAATATACATTTGGTTTTCAAGTTACAATGAATAATGTGGATTGGTTATTCAAGAGTCCGAACGAGGATATTGGATATCAATTTGTTAATCAATTCGGAAGATATACAAACATAATAACTCCTGATTCTGCTTTATTCACAAAACATGGATCTATGTTCAGCGGTCGAGGATATATCTGGTCTAGAACAATTCCGCTTCTTAAAGATTCTGCATTTATTGGGACTGGTCCAGATACATTTGTTTACTCTTTCCCACAAGAAGATTATGTTGGTAAGATGAATTATGGCTTTCAGTCTCAGGTTATAACCAAACCTCATAATATGTATTTGCAGATTTTTATGCAAACAGGCGGTATTTCATGTCTTGCTTTTATATTACTATATATCATATATGCAATCGAAAGCCTTAAAACCTATGCGAAATCTTCTTTTAAAACATTTGTAGAGAAAATAGGTGTGCTTATTTTTGTTGGCACTATTGGCTATATGATATCTGGATTAATTAATGATTCTACAGTTACGGTAGCACCAGTTTTTTGGGCATTATTAGGAATTGGATTCGCTTGTAATCGACTTATTCGTGAGTCGAAAGAAAAATCTAGTTAATAGACGGAATTAATTGATACTATTTATATTTATGCTCTTGTATTCGAAAATAATGATGTGTATAATAACTTTACGTATTATTACAGTAGGTAAGAATCCTCTAATAATGCAAAGATAAGAAAATAAATGAACAGGAGTTATTTTATGACATCAAAACAGAAAAGAGTATTAGGCAAACAAAGCATTAATTATTCTTTGTTGCCCTTAGCAATTGTGCTCATCATTATTCCGTTGATAATCCATGAATTTATCTTTATACCAACTATTGCGAAGGAATCATGGTTCCCTGATGCTAACGTTGCTAGTGATTATTTTTTGTTCTATAAAGGTATTATATTAATTGGAACTGGTATACTAATGGGAATTATATTGCTGTATAGGCAAATTTTTAGCAAACAAAAGCTATTTACTAAATTACAGGTATGGCAAGTTTTATTGCTAACCTATATGTTTTTTGTACTATTAAGTACATTTGCTTCCCCTTACAAAAGTATTTCCTTGAATGGAACATATGAACAATTTGAAACAGTCTTAGTGTTGTTAACGTATTGCTTATTGTTATACTATTCTTACCATGTAGTAAGAACAGAACAAGAGGTAGAGGCAATAACACGCTATTTGTTTATAGGCATTGGTATTATGACTGGTATTGGTTTATTGCAGTTATTTGGTTTAGATCCTATTGCATCAAATTGGGGTAAGTATTTAATTTCTGCTGATAAATTAAAGGAAGCTATCGACGCTATGTCCTTTAATTTTGAGAAAAATCGTGTATATATGACTTTATTAAATCCGAATTATGTTGGAGTTTACGCATCACTTCTTTTCCCAATTACTATGGGATTAACTATTCTGTTAAGCCAAAAAAAGAAGAAAATTATTAGTTTTATATTGTCCTTTCTACTTGTTATTGCGGTTTTTGGATCACAATCCAAAACAGGTCTTATAATATTAGCGGGCACAGGCTTAATGATTGTAATAATATTGCGTAAAAGACTTTTTGCAAACAAGAAAATCATAGCTATCTTAGGCACTTCATTTGCTCTAATAGTCATTGGATTCTTTATCGTTAATTCTATACAGAATAATGCTTATACTAATAGTCTTAAGAATGCATTTACACAAAAAGAGAACAAGAATGCTCTAGAAGAAATTGAGACAACGAATGATTATATCTTAATCAAATATAACGGAAAAACAGTTCATTTGCGTTGTGAATTGGACTCAGAAGGCAAGGTCGAATTCAGTGCAGTTGACGAGTCAGGCAATGATTATAAGGTTAACTATGATGATGCAACAATGACTTTCGCATTAGCTGACGATGCATTTAATTCATTAAGTATTACTCCAATATTCCTAAATCAAGATGGGATTTTTGGTTGTGAGGTTGTAATTGATAATACTATTTGGTATTTCAAGAGTCGAACTGATACAGAAGGTTACTCGTACATGAATAAATATGGTAGATTTGATCAAGTAAAAACAGCAGATTCAATGTTATTTGAGAATCATGAACAATTGTTTACTGGTAGAGGTTATTTATGGTCGCGAACATTACCGTTATTAAAAGATTATATATTTGTTGGATCTGGTCCTAGTACCTTTGTATATGCTTTCCCGCAGAATGATTATGTAGGAAAATATAATAATAATTTTGATTCTCAAGTTGTTACAAAACCACATAATCTTTATTTACAGATAGCTGTAGAGACTGGATTATTATCTTGCATAGCATTCATTAGTTTGTGTGTAATGTATATAGTTCAGACTATATTAACATTCCGAAAATCACGTTTGGAAACAATCGTAGAACAGATGGGTGTGCTGATTTGTATTGGTGTTGTTGGATACATGGTATCAGGCATTATCAATGACTCAAATGTAGGTGTTGCACCAATATTCTGGATTCTTCTCGGTGTAGGATTCGCATGTAACAAAATAATACGTACGGAACAATCTAGAAAGAAGAAAATTGAAGCCATGGACATCTAACAAAACAAATAGCTATTAAAATAAAACTTCTCGTACAGTGAAGCGTTCTTCCACATGATAAACAGTTTATAGCAGTTTAGGCTATTTAAACGGTCTATTACGCGGGTAGGAAATCACATGTACGGGAAGTTTTTTGTTATGCTAATCAGAGGATCACAATCCATTAATCTGGAACGATTTAGTATATATGCTTGTAATAGATTTACCAGGAAGTTATAATATACATATATTAACTCTTCAAGGAGAATACTATGTCTAAAAGGAAAATACATACTAAGAAAAAGAATAAAGATAGTTCTTCCCCCATATTGGCTATAGTACCAATACTTATGATTATCTTATTTGTCCCTATTGCGGTTCGTGCTCTAAACGTAGAAACATATCTAGCCGATTACATATGGTATAGTAAAGCTACAACTACAATGGATATATTCTTGAAGATAAAATCCATTTTGTTTTTGCTATTTTGTAGCCTAATGATTCTATTTATTGGTTATCAACTATTTGTTACATATCAGAAAGATAAAAGAAATAAGTCATATCAACCACATAAATCAAACCAATTCAACTATACTCTAGCAGGAGCTAGTAAGCTATTTATAGATGAAAAGTGTTTTATCCCATTAGGGTTGTATATGCTGCTAATTGTTGCTTCGACCATTGCCTCAAAACACAGCCAAATAGCACTTCGAGGTATGGTAGAACAATTTGAAACCATGTGGGTATTACTTGGTTATGGTTTGATAGTGTTTTATACATATCTATTCCTATCAACAATAAAGCAACTTCAGGTCATAGTTAATACAGTTATAATAATGATTACAATAGTAGTTTCCATTGGATTTACTCAATTCATTGGGCATGATTTTTTTCAAACCAGCTTTGGAAAATCACTAATCTCAAAGAATGAATTATCTTTTCGTTTTGAAGAGGGACATGTATATACAACGTTATACAATCCTAATTATGTTGGTCTATTTGCAGCATTAGTAGTTCCTTTTTTACTTATCGTGATTTATTCAGTTAAGGGATATACTAAAAAGATACTTAGCGGGTTGTTAACTATAGGATTACTATGCTGTGCTTATGGTAGTAAATCCTCAAGTGGTATTATTGGTATAATCGCTAGTTTACTGGCGCTAGCGCTACTTCTTGCTATATTGCATCGTTCCTATATTATCAAACATGCTAAGAAAATCATATTAGGAATTGTAATGTGTATACTTGTTTTGGTAGTAGTTGATATTAGTCTTAATAATCCTGTAGGACAATATGTTGCAGATACCTATAGAATGATTACTGATTCATCAGCCAAGCCAGAATCGAATCTTTCTAGTATTATTACAAGAGATGATGAAGTTGAATTGGTTTATAAGGAAGAGCCTCTTAAGATACAATTCTCGACAGAGAATGAACAATATGTTTTTTCATTCCGTGACTCTACTGGAGAAGAACTTAAACAACAGCTCTCTGAGGATAATAGAATAATTACTTTAATAGATGAACGTTTTCAAGATTTTCAATTTTCAATAACACAATATGATACAATAATCTGTTTCTCAGTCAATGTAGAAGGCTCGGTATGGTATTTTACCAACCAAACAGATGGTACGTATTATTACTGTAATAACTATGGAAAACTTCTTAAAATAGATCAAATACAAGAATTCAAAGCATTCTGGAATATTGGTAGTGGTCGAGGCTATATTTGGGATAAAACAATACCAATCCTTAAGGCTCATCCTATACTCGGCACTGGGCCAGACACATATGCATTATATTTTCCTAATACAGATTATTTGAATCTATATCATACTGGATTCAGTAATGAGATTATAACAAAGCCACATAGTTTATATTTACAAATCGCTGCACAAACAGGTATACCATCATTAATCGCATTCCTTGTTTTCTATGCTGTGTATGCAGTTTCAAGTATAAGACTATATATGAGACATAATTTTAAAAAATATGAGGTTCGTATAGGTCTAGCAATCATATCTGGAACATTCGGTTATTTGGTAACATCAATTGCTAATGATTCTACTATAACTGTAGCGCCGCTATTCTGGACACTAATCGGTGTTGGGCTAGCAATTAATCGAATTATAAAGAAAAACGTCTAGAAACCTAAAATACAAGCTTGCAGCGGCTGTTGCATTACGATTTATCTCACATATTATCCGGACAGATAATATTTCATTGAAATCTGACTGAAAAATATAGTATAGATATTCAAATTATGTTTTGCACAAGTCTATTTTTAAAATTAATAATAAAACAAAAAAAGTATCCCCCAGACAAGAATTTTCATTCAAGCCTGGGGGATACTTATATCATTATAGTTTAAGCAAATAGCCTAGAACTATCTAATTGTAATAGTTTTTCCTACTGTTACAGTGTGTTCGAAGCTGTTAGCACCGAATTTTTCTTTAACAGTTACAGATTTAACGAATACAGAAGAACCGTTCTTAGTGTATTCTACACCAGTGATTCCAACACCGTCAGTAACTTTTAGTTCTTTACCAGCAGCGTTTTTAACTGTAGTGTTTTCTTGCATAGCAGCTAATACAGTAGCATCATCAACGATACCAGCGTAAGTAGTCTTGTTAAGAGTTACAGTTGGAGCTGCTTGAGAATCACTTACAACGATAGCTGTTTTAGCGATAGTTTTTCCATCTTTTTCAGCTGTAATAGTGTAAGTTCCTTTTGCTAATTTAGTAATAGTTCCGTTAGAAACAGTTACATATTCAAACTTAAAGTTGTTATCATAAGTTTTTTCGTATTTGTTTGGTCCAGTTACAGTGATTTTAGCTTCAGCGTTTTCAACTGCAAGACCACCAGCGTAACCTAATACTTTAACATCTACAGATTTAGTAGCTGTTGTATCTTCATCAACTACTGTATCTACAGTGTTTGTTGATAATTCTAATTTGTATGAGTTAACAGGTGTTGAAGGTTTTTCTTTAACAACTACTGTTAATACAGTTACTTTGTTAGCATCATTAGCTAAAGCAACTTTGTATTGGTAAGTACCAGGTGTAGCTGTTTTAGCATCTACAGTGATGTTTTTACCGTCAACATCGATTTTAGGTCCGTTAGTGTATTCTTTAACAGCTACTGGATTAGCGAAGTTACCAGCTACTGCATAATCATCACCGTGTTGATCTTTGATCTTAACTTCGATAGAATCTGTAGCGATTTCAGTACCAGCTACTAAAGTAGTAGAGTTCTTAGCTAAAGAGATAGCGTTAGCTTTTCTTTCAGCTTTGATAACTACTGGTAAAGTCCAAAGTACAGAACCTTTTTCGTTCTTAACAACTACTACAGTTGATCCTTCTTTAACAGCTATTAAAGTAGCGTGATCATCTACAGTAGATACTAATAAGATGTTTTCGTTACCTGATTCAAAAGTAAGACCAGTTACTTTATTGTTGTTTGAATCAACAGCATTTAAGAATAAGTTTCTTGTTTCGTTAACGCTAATTACGTTTTTGTTTTCAGTTACTTTATCCCAGTTAACAGAATCTTTTTCAGTGATTACGTAGTTTTTGTAAGCACCGATTGTAGCTGAAGATTCATCAATTGCAGTGATAGTAGCATCTACAGATACAGCACCTTCTTCGTTACCAGCTGTGTCGTATTTGTAAGTGTGGTAAGTAATTTTTAACTTAGCTACGCTACCTTTATTGAAGATAGTAAGTTTTCCGTCAGTTGTGTTGTACCAACCGTCTTTGTTTTCAACTTCTTCGATAGTTACAGAAGATTTTTTAGAGTCAGTGATATCAACACCGTTAGCATTCTTTAATACGTATTCAATTTCAGTAGCTTTGTTTTCAACTACTGTAGAAGTTTTAACTTCGATAGTTGCAACTTCACCAATTGTAGTAGCGAATTCGAATTCTTTGTCGCCATATGTTAATACATAAGTAGCTCCATCAGCGTATGATGCGAAAGTTTCAACAGTAACAACTTTACCATCTTCTGAGAAAGTGATACCTTTAACAGCAGAAACTACGTTAGTAGCTTTGTTCTTGATAGCGAAGTTTTCAGCTTTAACTGTTGCTTTCATGTTATCATCGAAAGTTACAGCAACTTTATTAGTAGCTGTTTGAGCAACTGATTTTAAAGAAGAAACAACTTTGATTGTCATCCATTCTGAATCAACTGTATCGTTAGCAGCTAATTTTTCTTTGTTTTGGTAAGCTCTAACTCTAACTTTGAATTCACCAGCTTTAGTAGTTGTTACTTTACCATTTTTTCTATCGATTTTAGCGCCTGCAGTGTTGCTAGCTTCGTCGATTTCCCACATTCTATAATCAGTAGCCTTAGCACCTGAAGCAGTTGAGAATGAGCTATCGAAATCGAATACGTTTTCGCCGATTCCTACAGTGTTGTTTTCTGGAGCGTTTTTAGCCCAAACTTTTGTAGCGTTTTCTTTAACTGTTACAGTAGCTTTTAAAGTTTTAGTTTTCTTAGTTGGTAAAGTGATTTTACAAGAGATTGTAGCTTCACCAGTTTTTGTACCAGGTGTAGTTAAACCTTTTGAGTTAACTTTAGCGATTGCTTTGTTTGAAGTTGTCCAAGAGTATTTTGAACCACTTACTTTGTTGCTAATGTTGAAATCATATTTGTTTCCAACTGCATTTTCATTGATATAAAGTGTTTTAGATGTTCTGTTTAATGCAGGAGCTTTTGCTGCAGATGCAGTTGTGAAAGCTGCTGGCATTGCTGTAGCTACCATTGCTAATGCAAGAGTAGATGCAAGACTTTTCTTTACGAAATTCTTTTTCATGTTTTTCTTCCTCCTAAAATTCGGTTAAATAACTTATGTAACATAAGTTACTCAATTACATTTACAAAGTTGCTCCGATGAATCGTTACCATTACAGACATTTCCCCGTCAAAAGTGGTGTCAAATACAATTTCTTATATAAGGCACAACCATTACTTAATCCAAAGAACTCTGTCAAACACTAGGTTTTAGGAGTTCTTTGGGGATATTTATCTATAATTAGCAAGTCACGAAACATTATGAAATATAATCTTTCCAAATGTATAGATTAAGAGTTAACAATCCTTACGTGATAAGTGTTTGCAAGATTGGTAAAATTGATAAAATATAGTCAATTACACCACTTTTACACCACTTGCATAAGAATCACATGAAAATCAGTTAAAGATGTGATATAATTTTTCCATTTCGCGAACCTTTATATCTTGTGTAACATGTGTATATAGGTTCATTGTTAAATTAATATTACTGTGTCCAAGTAGTTCTTGAACTGTCTTTGGTGCGAGACCATTCTCAAATGCCCTCGTAGCAAAGGAATGCCTAAGGGTATGAGGCGTGATTTTCTCGAAAGTAATCGCCTCACGATTCTCATATAAGGCTTGTTGTCGTTCAATCCGATTGATTTTCTCTGTAATGGAATTCAGACATTTAACAACATATACTTCTTGAATAGGTGTTCCATTCTTAGTTGTAAAAACCAAGTTATCCATATTAGGAAGGGGAGTCCAAAAAGGTCCTCTTGCTATACGCAGCGCATGTTGGTACTTCTTTTGATCCTTCAATAAGACAGCTAGATAAGGAATTAATGGAACGATTCGTTTACTTGTGCGGCTTTTCGGTGTTTGAAATTGAAAACAGAAGCGGCCTGTTTGTCGATTCTTCATATACAATAGTGTACGAGAAATTGAGATGGTTGAAGATTTAAAATCAATATCGTCCCAAGTAAGACCAAGGAGTTCACCGATACGAAGTCCAGTTCCGAGTGCAACCCTAAGCAAGGGCTCATAATAATTGCCGCGAATGTTCTCTAAGAAAATCACTTGTTCCGCAGCGGTTAACACACGAGGTTCTTTCTTCTCTTCACGAGGAATCTCAGCACCAACGCAAGGGTTTTTAATTAGAATATCGTTCTTAAGGGCAAGCTTGAATATATTGAATAATACCGCATGGACAATCTGAATGGTTCCTACGCTTAATCCGCTTTTTTGTAAGTCGTTATAGAGCTTCTGAATGTGGATTGTACGGATATCCTGGAGTTTGCGGCTACCAAGAGCACTGGCTATATAACGTTCATAGCTAGTGGTATATAAAAGGAGTGTTGAGTTCTTAACTACTACACTTTTGTATTCTTCTAGCCAGGTCTGATACCAGTTACCAAGTGTAACCTGTCCACCAGTACAATAATATCCGTGTTCAGCCTCATATTTGGCATCTGCTAGACGCTTCTTCAAGGTACGCAGATTCTTGTCATAAAGTGTATATCGCTTGCCTTGACATGTGAATCGACCTTGATATCGTCCGTCTTTTCTTAGTGTAATTCCTGGTGAGAGCTTAGGTTTTATGGTGGTATCTAAATTATCTTCTGTTACTAGTTGTATACATTCTACGGGCATATTTCATTTACCTCCAAATTTATTAAAATAATAGTAAATGTAATGTTAGCATGCCCAATTCTGCGAAACATATAAATTACGATATCATGAAATGGATAATATTACAATATTTAAGGGAATTGTTTGTAAATTTATAATAATATATAAATATTATGTAAAATATTGAGCTGTTATGTGAAGTATATGTGAGAAAATTGTGACACCAAAAGCGACACCAAGAATTAAGAGGAATGAAAATATCTAACTTCAAATGAAATAAGGTGTTTTTTTGTTGGAAACAACAAAGAATTTAAATCTTAATGTTAATTTAATGAATTCAACTAGGTATTCCTGTATAATAAGTACGAGCATAATAGTGTAATAAATACAAATTATAAATAAAGTACCAGGAGGAGAGTATGTTAACAATACATCAATTATCTAAGAAATTCGGGAAGTTACTTGCAGTAGATCAGGTAGAGCTATCGATACCAGATGGGACAGTGGGAATTCTATTAGGACCAAATGGTGCGGGAAAATCTACAGTCATCAAAAGTATAGCAGGCTTACTAAGATATAATGGAAATATTACAATTCAGAATCATCCGTCACGAACAGTAGAAGCGAAGAAGCTATTTGCCTATGTTCCTGAATTACCAGCATTGTATGATAATCTAACGGTAAGGGAACATCTTACTTTCATATGCAAGGCATACGGTATTAAGAAGGAAGAAGAATACATTGAATATCTATTAGAGAGATTCGAATTGTTTGATAAGCAAGATAAATTGGGAAATGAATTATCCAAAGGAATGATGCAGAAAGTAAGTATCTGCTGTGCATTAGCAATTAAGCCCAAAGTAATATTACTTGACGAGCCAATGGTTGGACTTGATCCCAAAGCGATTAAAGAATTGAAAGATGTAATACTTGAATTAAAAGAAGATGGAGTGACGGTACTAATCAGTACACATATGCTTGAGATGGTTAAGGAATTGTGGGATGTGATGTTTGTTATGAATAAAGGAAAAATTCTTGCTACATATACCAAAGAGCAGGCAAAACATCAAGACATCGAAGAGTTATTTTTCCAAGTGACTGGTGGTGAAGAGTAATGGAGGCAATTAAGTACCTTTATAAAACTTCTTTTAAGAATCAACTGAAGAAATCAGTGAAAAAACCAGTTACGGTTATATATTGTATACTTACGATAGCATATTTTGTATGGATGTACTTTATATTTCGGGATATGGTTTCAGACATTAAGATTGATTCGCCAGAAGGACTAGTGATGATATTCTCGGCAATGGCTTTGTTCTTCTTGCCAGGAAATCTTATAACCTTTGCAAAGCGAAAAGGCTTAATTTTTAGAAAGAGTGATATTCACTTACTGTTTGTGTCCCCAGTATCTCCTAAATCGATATTGGTATATGCATATCTTAGAAATATAATTCTAAGTGTAGTAGTTGGATTGGTCTTTATACCGATTGGAGTAGTATGGTTTCATGTACCTGTTTATAAGATGATTCTGTACTTCTTAGTAAGCCAGGTGGTTGAGAACACCTTAGAGATTAGTTTGATGATTATCTTATATGGTAATGAAAGATTGAGTAAGAAAACGTTGAAGATCATCGGTAAAGTCTTATTGTTGTTTATTGTAGCGATTGTAATCATTGGGGTTTACTTATTCTTTGAATACAATAAGAGTTTAGCTTTTGTGGGACCTTTCCTAAGTAATCCATATCTTCAGATGGTTCCGATTATTGGTTGGAGTATTGCTTGTTATCGATTACTTTTCTTAGGAGCAACGACGTTAAATGTAATCTGTACATGTTTATATCTCTTATCAACAGTTATCCTATTCATTACCGCGTACCGTATGTCATGTACGGGGCTATATTATCAAGACGCAATGAAATTTGCAGATGATTATGAAGAAGCAAGAATTCGTGGAAAGAAAGGTGAGGTTGCAGTAGTAGGTGGTAAGAAAGCAAAGTTAAAGACAGCCACAATAGAATATAAAGGATATTACGCAAAAGCAATCTTTTATCGACAGATTCTTGAGTATAAGAAGAGACGTTTCTTTATCTTTGGTTTTTATAATTTAGTATGTCTTGGTATCGGTATAGCAATAGCATTTCTATCAAAGGATATGGAAGTAAGAGAATATGCTCTGTTTGTTGCAGCAGGAGCAGGAGCCTACTGTACGTTCATCTTCTCGGGATTTGCAACAAAATGGGCGAAAGAATTAGAGAATCCGTTTACGTATCTAATACCAGATTCGCCATTGAAAAAGTTGTGGTATGCAACGGTGATAGAACATATACGGTCTATAATTGATGGGTTGCTAATTGTGTTACCTGTTGCTATCGTTGTTCGTATGAATATCGTTGCGGTAATTTTGAGTGTAGTATGTTATGTATGTTTACAAGCCAATAAACTTTACTTATCCGTATTAAGCGAAGCGTTGTTAGGGAATACAGTTGGAACGGTAGGAAAACAGTGGCTACGTATGATTGGAATGTCGATTTGTATTGCAGCAGGAATATTTGCAGCGGTGCTGTTTAATAAGTATGTTGGTATAGAGGTAGCCTTCCTTGGAATGATTATGGTGGAAGTTGTGATTACTGCAATAATTGCAGCGGGAGCTTCTATATTGTTTAAGAAGATGGAAATGTAGGAAAATAAAACATTTGCAAAAAACGGGGATTTCGTTGACGAAGAATTAATAATGTTGTAGAATTAAGGAAGTTGATAATGTGAGGAATAGTAGGATTAACTAAGTACGAAGATAGTTAATTCTATTTTTCCATGTTTATTATTTACAGAACATTAGGAAGGGAACAAGCTTATGATTTATAAACATTATATGAAGCGTTTCTTTGACATTATATTGTCAGCGTTAGCAATATTAGTGTTTTCATGGCTTTTTATTATACTTGCAATTATTATTAAGGGGACTTCTAAAGGGCCGATATTCTTTAAGCAAAAACGTGTTGGAAGAGATAAAACATACTTTAATATATTGAAATTTCGTACTATGAGAATAGACACACCAAAAGATGTCCCAACACATCTACTTACCGATCCAGAGCAATACATAACTACGATTGGAAAGTTCTTACGTAAGACGAGTTTAGATGAATTACCACAACTGTTTAATATATTGATTGGAGATATGGCTATAGTTGGACCAAGGCCAGCATTGTGGAACCAAGAGGATTTGATTGCAGAAAGAGATCTATATGATGCAAATGCAGTTCGTCCGGGGTTAACAGGGTTAGCGCAGGTTAGTGGCAGAGATGAATTACCTATTCCTATTAAAGCAAGGTATGATGGGGAATATGTGGATAACATTAGCTTGATGAAAGATATTGTGTTGATATGTAAGACAGTGGGTTCTGTGTTGAAGCATGATGGGGTTAAGGAAGGCGGAACTGCAGAAGGTAAAAAACAAGAAGATAATAGTTTAGTAGCCAGTGCGGTGATACAAGAGTATGCCGCGACGAAAGACAAAGCAAATTGATCATAGAAAGAGTATAATCACATGATGAAGATTCTAATAGTTGGTGCTAATAGTTATATTGGAAATGCATTTGAAAAATACATAATGAACAAGTGCGCGGATCATGAAGAGTTCCATTCTAAAGATGAGATAATTATTGAAAAGGTACAAGCATCGAATGGTGATTGGAAAGATGTTAACTATGAACTATACGATGTGGTTATAATACTTGCAGCCATCGTACATCAAAAAGAAAAAAGCGGTATGGAAGAATTGTATCGACAAGTAAATTATAATATGCCGATAGAAATCGCTACAAAAGCGAAAAACGCAGGAGTCGAGCAATTAATCTTCATGAGTACAGCAGCTGTTTATGGCTCCGCGGTTACTCATATTACAAAGGATACTGAACCAAATCCAGATACCTTATATGGTAAGTCGAAGTTGGAGGCAGAATATAAGCTTAGAGAGATGGATACAGAGGGATTCCGTGTGTCGATTATAAGACCACCTATGGTTTATGGTGAAGGGTGTAAGGGAAATTACACTAGACTGGTTAAACTAGCAACGTATAATCCGATTTATCCGAAGATTCATAATAAGAGAAGTATGATAAGTATAGATAGGCTATGCGATTATATGGATGAGATTATTCAAGATAGTAGTAGTGGCACGTTTTTACCACAGGATGAAGAATATACGGATACGATTATGATGATAAAGAGTATTAGGGAAGCTCAGGGAAAAAGAACGGTATTGGTACCTGGGACTGCTTGGTTAGTGAGGTTAGTTATGGAGCATGTTGGAGTGGTAGGGAAGATGTTTGGAGATTGGTGGTATGAATGATATAACAAATGACATATCAATAGTAGTGAGTGTAATTATCCCAACGTATAATTCTGCTCAATGGATAAAAAAAGCCATTGATTCTGTATTAAAACAAAAAGTATCGTGTGAAATTATAGTAATTGATGATTTTTCTTCTGATGATACAAGATTGGTTATAAGCGAGTACTTGAAAAGTGAAAGAATAAAATATATCAGGAATGAAATCAATTTAGGAGTCGCAGTATCTAGAAATAAAGGAGTAGAAGTAGCTAAAGGAGAATATGTGGCGTTTTTAGATGCGGATGATTGGTGGGCAGCTGATAAGCTTGAAAAGCAGCTGAAATTTATGAAAGACAATTTATTGGATTTCTCCTACACGGGAAGAAAATTGGTGACACATGATGGAATAGAAACGAGCAGAGTCTTTCATGTGAGGAATATGATAAGTTATAAACAATTATTATTTCATAACAGTATTGCCTGCTCATCTACTGTAATTAGGAGAGAACTAGCTGTTCAAGTACCAATGGAACATAGTGAGGTACATGAAGACTACTTAACATGGTTAAAGATGCTTAAGAGGTGTAGTATTGCAGGCGGAATAGACGAGCCGTTATTGTACTATCGATTAAGTAATCAAGGGAAATCTAGAGATAAGTTGAAATCAGCTTCTATGACATTTGGCGTTTACAGGATCCTTGGTTTTGGAAGAATTAATTCATCAATATTATTGGCTTCTCACCTTTTACATGGAATTCTTAAATATTGTTAAATAAGTGGAGAATAAGAATGAAGATATCAGTAGTAATGGCAACATTTAATGGGGAAAGTTATATTAGTGAGCAGTTGGATTCAATATTGGATCAAACTGTATTACCAGATGAATTAATTATTTGCGATGACGGGTCAAAAGATGGTACAGTAAGTGTTTTACGTGATTATGAAAAAAAATTTAAAAATATAATAAAGTTATTTTTTAATCATAAAAATCTTGGTTATTCAAAAAATTTTTGGAAGGCACTTGGATATGCAACAGGAGATATTATTTTATTATCTGATCAAGATGATGTTTGGAAGATAAGAAAAATTGAAACTATAAAATCACTATTTTTACATTATCCCCAAATAAGAGCGTTATCAACTGCATATGAATTAATTGATGCTAATGGTGTGGTATATAATGATATCAGAAATGTGTTATTTAAAAATAATGGGAAGTTAAAGAATATTTCGTGGAAAAAGTTTATTAGACATCCAAGATACCCTGGTATGAGTATGGCTATAAGAAGGGAAGATTTTAAGTCAATAATTGAACAACAATTTGAAGAGATGGCTCCGCACGATTGGTTGCTAAACCAGAGTGCTGCGTATTCTAGCGGAATGTATTTTTGTGATAAAATTCTTACTCAATATCGTCAACATGATAATAACACAGTGGGATCAGCAGCAAACACTAAAAAAAGAAATTATAAATCAAGGAGAATTGAAACAATTCAAAGTTTACAAGATTCCCTAGAATTCTTAATGAAACATAATGATATTATTATTTGTAATAAAATGACTTATCAAGATGTTATTTATACTGGTAAAGTTATAAAATTATGTAAACAGCGAATTGGATATTTGGTTGGAGAAAAAATATTTAAACTAACTATATGCGATTTGAAAAATTATTCTTATATATCTTCTCGAAGTATTATAGGCGATATATATTACGGCTTAAGAATTAAGTACAGTAATGGTGATAATTCAAAGTTTTAAGGGAGAAAAGCATGGTTCATATTATAATGGCAACATATAATGGAGAGAAATACATCGAGGAACAAATAAATTCAATATTAGAACAAACATATACTGAGTGGAGACTTTACATTAACGATGATGGATCTACGGATAAGACAAAAAATATTATTAAACAATATGTAAGGGATAATCCAGACAAGATATTAAGTTTGAATTCTGAAGTAAAGTTCCGTAGTGCAAAAAAAAATTTTGCATATCTATTTAGTAGTGTGCCTTCAGCGGATTATTATGCTTTTTGCGACCAAGATGATATATGGTATAGGGATAAGTTAGCTATCATGGTAGACTATATGAGTATATATGATTGTAATACAATGTTAGTGGCTTTCCACGATATGAAAGTTGGAATATCAGGAAAAAAAATTATTGCTCAATCATTTTTTGAGTATTCAGGACTCAAGCTAGATAAGGAACATCCCATCCAGCAGATACTACTTTATAATACAGTTCCAGGTTGTGCAATGATATTTAATCATAAAGTAAAAGAAATGATAGAGGCAATTCCGGAAGAATGTATTATGCATGATTGGTGGATTTTACTAGTAACAATTTGCTTAAATGGTAAAATATTTTTTTGTAAAGATAAATTAAGCATTTACCGTCAACATAGTAATAATCAAATAGGTGCAGTGCAGAAAAAAAGTGTTTTACAAACATTTATGTTATGTTTTAATGTAGTTAGGTTAAGGTATTATATAAAGAATAACCAACGTTTAAGAAATGAAAGATTAGACCAAACGATGTACGTTTTAAAGAATTATGGGGAATATATGGAGAATGAAACGGTATATCTATTGGAGCAGTTGTTAATGATACTGAATTGTAAAAGAAAGTTATTTAGTTATAAACAAGCAAAAAAGAGTGGATTTATATTCTTCAATAATATATATACTTTAAAATTTTACTTATTATAATTTATTAGAGATAAATACCAGACAACCGATAAATATTTAGTCTATGGAACAGAAGAAGCGTATATTGTAGTGATGTGATCAGAGATATATAACTTGTAAAAGTTAGGACATTTTGTTATATTTGATTTAGTTAAAATTTACTTCTAGTAACTCTGCATAATAATTATTAAATCTTGCATAAAGATTTTTATAAATAATACATGAAGTGAGTGGGAATGGACACGAGAAACCAGTTAAATAGAGAAACATACAGTTTTATTATAGAAAGATAGGGGAATCAGTGTGGATACAATGATAAAATTGGATCATATAGATAAGGTTTATTATCTTTATGACAAACCATCAGATCGATTTAAAGAAGCGATTAGTATTACTAAACAGATTTTTCATAAGGAACATTATGCACTTAAGGATATTTCTTTAGAGATTAAAAAAGGTGATTCGGTAGGAATTATAGGAAAGAATGGCTCTGGAAAATCAACCTTATTAAAAATTATTACAGGTGTTTTAAATCCAACGAGTGGAAATATTCAAATTAATGGGAAAATTGCTGCATTACTTGAATTAGGAGCGGGATTTAATCCTGAATATACAGGAATTGAGAATATTTATTTAAATGGAATAATGATGGGTTATTCTAGAGCAGAAATGGAAGGAAAGATATCAGGAATTGTTGACTTTGCAGATATTGGAGAGTTTATTTATCAGCCTGTAAAAACTTATTCATCGGGTATGTTTGCAAGACTTGCATTTGCAGTGTCAATTAATGTTGAACCTGAAATATTGATTGTAGATGAAGCATTATCTGTAGGGGATACGCGCTTTCAATTAAAGTGTATAGACAAAATGGAAGAGCTTAAGAATAATGGTACAACAATCTTATTTGTTTCCCATGCTACCGAACAAATTAAGCGTTTTTGTAATAAGGCAATATGGCTACAAAATGGAATTATCAAAAAATGTGGAGAGGCAAGCCAATTAGTTGATATATATGAGAATTATATGCATTTTGGAGAAAAATCGGTTGCAGAAATTGAGAAAACATTTGCAGCTACTGAAATTGACGAACAGAAAAATGATAAAACTGAAGAAAAAGATTTGTTGGCAAAAATTAATTATATAACAATTAATAAAGAAATGTATCAGAGTTTTGAACCGTTATTGGCAGAAGTTGAATATGAAATCTATGAAGAAGAAATAGAGGGGTTTTTATTGGGCGTTGCTATTTATTCTGCTGATCGCAAGCATTATATTTTTGGACCAAATACTTATTTAGATAAAATACACATACCAAATACAAAGGGAAAACATAGAGTTAGATATACAATACCAGAAATTCAATTGATTCATGGACAATATGTTTTAGATGTTGGTATTTTTAATAATAAAGGAATCGTTAACTTTGATTATAAGATGAGTGCAGTTGGTTTTTCTGTTAGTAATAAATATTTTTCTGAAGGGGATTTTTATATGGAGCATGATTGGCTAGTTTTGGATAAGGAGTAAGGCAGTATGAACATATTTTTTGATCAGTATCAGAGGTATAAGAATGTGGAGTTAATTGTTAATGACTTTAGAAAAAATGGTGAAACATTTAAAATACTCGAAGTTGGGGCTAATGAGCACAAAAATTTGGAAAAGTTCTTATTCAATGACAATATTTTCTATTTAGAGACACATTTGTCGGAAAAATTAAAAAAAGATCCAGCTTATATATTAGGTGATGCGACTCAAATGCATTTTGAAGATAATGAATTTGATATTGTAGTTGCTTTGGATGTATTTGAACATATACCAAAAGAACGACGAGAATTATTTTTAAGGGAAATTGACAGAGTTTCTTCTAATTTATTCATTATTGCGGGACCATTTTATAGTGATAGTGTTTCTGAAGCAGAATTGAGAGTTAATGCTCAATATAAATGCATTTTTGGCAAGAATCATCCTTGGCTGATTGAGCATATAGAGAATCAGTTACCTAAATTGGAACAATCAATATCTATTTTAGAGACTATGGGGCGTAAAATTAGTAGGTTTGGTCATGGAGATTTAAGACTTTGGGAACGTCTAACAAATATACAAGTAGTGGCAGATATAAATGAAGATTTTCGTGCCTACTCAGAATTAATATATGATTTTTATAATAAGTATTTATTTCCTCTTGATTATTCAAAAGAGGTATATCGAACCTTTTTAATTGGTATGAATGAAGAAAAAGAGTTTAAACCCAATATTAGTACTTGCAATAGTAGAGTACTTGAGAAATTTAATGATATTGAAAGATCTTTTTGGAATATAGTTACTTCATTTGGTACTAATTCGTTTAGGCTGAAGGAAGATAATTCTGTATTTGTTTTCAAATGTTATTATATAGAAGAGGGATACTCAAATTTTTCTGAGGAACAATGTCACATAGTAGATTTCTCTCCTAAGTCAAATGAATATTCAGTAGACTTTGAGAAAAAAAAGATTGTTGCAGTCAGAATTGACCCGTTAGATTGCAATTGTGTAATTGATAATTTTAATGTAGTATCAGAAAATATGGAGTTAAATATAGTTTCAACAAATGGTTTGAATATAGGAGCGAATAAATATATTTTTAGTTCAAATGATCCGAATATATTTATTGAAGTACCTCAGGTAGGAGTTACATCAATTCAAGTCCATTTTGATGTTCTTATTTATAACAATACTTTTATAAAAGAAATATATGACTTATTATTTGATAAGGATAATGAAATAGAAGAATTGCATAAAGGTAATGAAAAAAACATGTTAGAGATGAAAGAACAATTAGTAGAAAAGAATAATAAGATAGAATATCAAAAGAGATTAAGTTTAGAGAAGCAAAAAGAGTTGGATTATTCTTATCAGAAGCAACTAAAGCAGTTTAGTGATGATTTAGAACTAAAAGAAATGCAACTAAAAATGGAGTTAAAATTTGAGAAAGAAAGTAAGAAACAAATGGAAGAAGAAATGAAGCTGCTAATTAATGAGATAAATCAAATTCATAACTCTAAATCTTGGAAGATAACAAAACCTGTAAGAACTTTGGGAAAAATTAGAAAGAAATTATAAGAATTATGGACTTTATAGGAAGGCGCTCTTAGTCATGAAGAAAAAAATAATAGTTACAATTAGTATAATTCTTCTCAATTTATTATACTTCTGGATTGGTTTTATGGATGTTAAGGATGACGGGCTGGTTGAACTGAACATAAAATGTAGAACAAGTGAAAAAGAAACCATTCAGGTATTTTATAGTGAAAAAGAAGAATTTAGAGAAGAAAATTCAGTTAGTAAGGAAACAAAACATAATAATGCATTTGAAGATTTGTCATTTGTAATACCAAGTAATAGTAAACATGTACGAATTGATTATGGAAATTTTCAATCTTCAATTGATATTGAGACTATCACTTTTAAATCGCTTTTTTATAAAAAAGAACTAGATTTAAGTGATTTTATGATTGCAGAAGGAAATATGATTGAGAAAAAGAATCTTAATGATGATGGTGTTTTTATTAAAACCAATGGTGAAGATTCATATTCTATACTTAGCTTAGAAAAATATAACATTAATGAAATGTATGAAAAGGCTGAATATGTGAGAACAGCAATTAAACTTTTCTTAATTACATTTGCTCTAGATATATTAATAATATTGTTATATCGTTATAAAAAGATTATTTTAACCTTTATTAGGGATTTATATCAAAATAGGAGATTGGCTTATGATTTGGCAAAAAATGATTTTAAGACAAAGTATGCAGGATCTTATTTGGGAATAATTTGGGCATACATACAGCCAATTGTAACGGTTCTTTTGTATTGGTTCGTTTTCCAAGTTGGATTGCGTTCGGGGGATGTAGATGGATTTCCATTTGTGTTATGGTTGTTAGTAGGGCTAGTTCCATGGTTTTTTATTTCAGAGTCTATCACAAGTGCGACAAATAGCCTTATTGAATACAGTTATCTAGTGAAAAAAGTAGTGTTTAAAATTAATATTTTGCCTTTTGTAAAAATTTTCTCAGCATTATTTGTTCATCTTTTCTTTTTGTTATTTACAATTGTTATATATTGGATAGCGGGCTACCAACCAGATTTATATTATTTACAAATAATTTATTATCTGGTGTGTACAATAATCTTGATTGCAGGTATTTCTTATATGACTTCATCCTTCATATTGTTTTTTAGAGATTTAGGCCAGATAATAAATATTCTATTACAAGTTTTTATGTGGATGACCCCTATAATGTGGAACTATCAAATAATTTCACCTAAACTTAGCTGGATATTTAAATTAAATCCAATGTATTATATAATAACAGGATATAGAGACACGTTTATTAACAAAATATGGTTTTGGGAGCATGGAGATCTAACCATTGTATTTTGGGGAGTCGTATCAATCATATTAATTATTGGAACTGTAGTCTTTGAAAAATTGAAAGTTCATTTTGCTGACGTATTATAGGAGAGAAAAGTAAATGAAAAAAGCGGCATTTTTTGATCGTGATGGAACGGTTATAATTGATAAAGGTTATTTATATAATATTGAAGATATTGAGTTTATTGAAGGTGTACCAGAATTGATTAAGTTTTATAATGAAAATAATTATCTGGTAATTATAATTACAAATCAATCTGGAATAGCAAGAGGAATGTTTACTATTTATGAAATGGAAAAAGTTCATGAAGAAATAAACCGATTATTGAAGTTAAAATATAATGCCCATATTGATGCATTTTACTACTGTCCACACCATCCTTTGATTACAGGCGAATGCGAGTGTAGAAAGCCAAGTTCGGGGATGTTAAATGATGCAATTCGTGATTTTGGACTTGATGTTTCTCAAAGTATTTTATTTGGTGATAAAGAGTCTGATATAAAGTGTGGTGAAAATATTGGTGTAGCAAGTTATTACATTCAATCTGTTTTAGGGTTAGTAGAAAGAAGTCAATGGGATATAACTTAGAAAAATATGTGCCAATGAGAAAGGGATAGGATGAATATGAAATATCAGATAATAAAACATAAAAAAAGACTCTTAATAAAAGCTTACACAACTTTAAGAAATAAGGGACTGAGACAGACACTGTTTATTACAAAAAACTATTTAAAAGGTAGGGGAAACAGAAATAATGGTTTGGTCGCAGCAGATTATCAAGAGTGGATTGCCAAATATGACACAATTAGAAGTGAAGATGTCATAGAAATGAAAAGAGATGTAGAAACTTTTAAATATAAGCCTCTTATTTCGGTTATTGTTCCAGTGTATAATACTGAACCGAATAATTTAAGACTTATGTTAGAAACTGTTATTAATCAAGCGTATACCAATTGGGAGTTGTGCATTGCAGAGGATTGTTCTGATTCTGCAGAAGTAAAAGAAATTCTAAAAGAATATGAATCAAAAGATAAAAGAATTAAAGTTAAATTTAGAGAAGAAAATGGCAATATTTCTGCCGCAAGTAATACGGCATTAAAACTGGCTAATGGAGAGTTTGTTGCATTGGTAGATCATGATGATGTTCTTCCATTACATGCACTTTATGCAGTAGTAAAATATATTAATATCTATGATAATAAGGTGGATTTATTATATTCTGATGAGGATAAAATTGATGGTGGAAATCGTCGATATAATCCCTATTTTAAAACAGATTGGAATCCACAATTATTTATTCAGCAAAATTTCATTGCACATCTAGGAGTGTATAGGAAAGAAATAATTGATAAAATTGGTGGATTTCGCATTGGATTTGAAGGCAGTCAGGATTATGATTTAGCATTGCGTTTTATTAAAGAAATCGATGAGCAAAGAATTGTACATATACCTTATGTATTATATCACTGGCGTATTTTTGAAGGAAATAGTACTTTTTCAACAGATCATCATGATATATCTGATAATTCGGCATATAGAGCTCTACAAGAATATTTTGGAGATTCTAGAATTTCGATAAATTTATGCGAATCTTTACGAGGATGTTGGAAGATTGTTGATAAGAGGATAGAGAGTAAACCATTAGTTTCAATTATAATTCCAACAAAAGATCGAGTTGAAATATTAAGAAATTGTGTGGAAGGCCTTCTTGAGAATACAGAATATCCTAATTTTGAAATCATTATTATCGATAATAATAGCCAATACGAGGCGACACATAATTATTATAGAACGATTGAAAATAATTCTAATTTGAAAATTATTTATAATCATGAATCGTTTAATTATTCTAGATTAAATAATTTAGCAGTTCAAGAGAGTAATGGTAGTCTGTTGCTGTTTCTGAATAATGATATTGCTATAATTGAAAAAGACTGGTTAGATGTTATGGTAACTTTAATTCAAAAAGAGAATGTTGGGATAGTAGGAAATAAATTACTATATTCTAATGAACATATTCAACATGCGGGAGTTACTTTAGGTATCTATGAAGTGGCAGCACATTCGTTTAGACATTTACAAAAAGATGATGTTGGTTATTTTGGATTCCCTGTATTAGAACGAAATGTTTCTGCAGTTACAGGAGCTTGTCTTTTGACAAAAAGAGAGGTCTTTGAAAAGGTGGAAGGATTTGATGAGGAAAATCTTAGGGTTAGCTATAATGATGTAGATTATTGCTTAAAAGTTAGGAAGTTAGGAATGCAAATTTTATATACACCATATTCTAAACTATATCATTTGGAATCTATTAGCAGAGGTGACGACAATACTTCAGAAAAGAAACAAAAAAATTATGAAGAGCGTCATTTTATGATAGAAAAGTACGGAAAAGATTTAATGCAAGATTTATATTATAGTCCTAATTTGTCAGTAGAAAATGAAGATTGTAGTTTAGCTTTTCCGCCAAGGGTGGGTAAATTATGGAGAGATAGAATAGAATTCGTTTGTCCATTTCATCGAGGCGATGTGTTATTGGGATTACAAGTTGCTTTAACAGCTAAAAAGCTTGGGGTTAATGTAAGAATGCATGTTTCAGAAAAATTAATGTCATGGATTGAGTGTTTTGATTACAAAGAATATATTGAAATTGAGAGCATACCAATTGGAATTCCGAGTTCAGAAGAAACTATGAGATATTTTGAAGAGGCAGTAAGATACGTTGAACTTAGAGAAGATTCTTCAGCACTTATAGCGCAAAGCCACCCACATCGTGATATAGATAAAATGGGTGTTAATTTAGTAGAAAATATGCTACGCCAACTTCAACTCCCAATACAAACCAAGTTAGTTAATTTTTACCCAAAAGAGTGTGATTCCAAAGAGAAGGATGTGTTGGTTAATGAAATGTATCATTTGGGGGAAAAGCTTATTCTTTTACATCCCCTTGGTGGTTGGAATTTAAAGTCTATTCCATTTAAAATCGCAAATCAAATATGCGACAAAGTACATGAAATGGGATATAAAATTGTTCAAATTGGTGGAAGTAGTGATCAAAAGTATCCAATGTGTGATGGATGGATTCTTGAAAACTATGATTTGGATAAGTGGAATGTTATCATTCGAAATGCGAGTGCCATTATAGGTGTAGATTCTTGGACATCGCATTTTGCTTCAATTATAAATTGCAATCAAGTAATCGTATATGGGTCAACTAAATCACGAGATGTGTGTTCTAAGCACAATTTTGAGAATCAGGCAGGTGAATGTCTAATTTTAGATTCTGATTGTGAATCAGTACCATGTCATGCAACAAGATGTAAGTACGGTTCACTGAATTGTTTGGGTATTAATGTTGATATGCAGAAATTAGAAGAGTTTATGAATAAATGTGAGGAGTAGTTATTGATGAAAAAAATAGTGTCTGATAGATTTAAGGATCACATGGAAGTGATAAGTAATGCGCTTACAGAAGACATGATTGACAATATCGTGAGAGTCGCAGAAGTTTTAAAGTATGCATTAAAGAATGAAAATAAAGCACTATTCTGTGGGAACGGAGGTAGTGCTGCAGATGCACAGCATTTTGCAGCAGAAATGGTTGGAAGGTTTCAGAAAGAAAGAAAGGGATTAGCTGGTATAGCTTTGACAACAGATACATCTATAATAACTGCTGTTTCAAATGATTATGATTATAATAATGTTTTTGCTAGACAAGTTGAAGCGATAGGAAAAAACGGAGATATTCTTTTTGGAATTTCAACATCAGGTAATAGTGAAAACGTTTTTAAAGCTGTTGAAAAAGCTAAAGAAATGAATTTGGTTTCAATTGGATTATTAGGTGGAACTGGTGGGGTTCTTAAAGAAAAGTGCGATTATTCAATTGTGGTCCCGGGTAAAATAACAGCACGAACACAGGAAGTTCATATTCTAATTGAACACATATTGTGTGAATTGATAGATGGAGAATAAGTATGGATAAGTTTGTTGATGCGATAAAAAATAAGTTTCCCAACATAAGGATAGCAGTTATTGGAGATGTTATGTTGGATCAGTATTATAGTGGTGAGGTTGAAAAAATATCTCCAGAAGCTCCAGTTCCAGTTAATAGGATAAAAAATATTGCATCGGTTTTAGGAGGTGCTGCCAATGTTGCAGCAAATATAGCTGGGCTAGGGTGTCATTCATATATTTTAGGTGTAGCTGGTGATGATACTAATTTTATAACATTAGAAAATATTATGAAAAAAAATGGAATTGATGGAGCAGGAATTATCAAAAGAAGTGGCTATTCTACAATTACTAAATTAAGAATTCTTGGTGCACACCAACAAATGATGAGATTGGATTTTGAAGAAATTGTTCCAATAACAGAAAAAGAAGAAAATCAATTTTTATCAAAAATACAGGAATTAATAGAAGATGGATTAAACGGTATTATCATCTCAGATTATGCAAAAGGGGTTTGTACAGAATCCCTATGTGAAAAAATCATTACGTTAGCAAAAAAGAAATGTGTTAAAATATTAGTAGATCCAAAAGGAAGTAATTGGACAAAATATAATGGCGCCGATTTTATTACACCTAACTTAAAAGAATTATGTGAGATTACATCACAGAGAATTCCTAATGAGGATAGCAAAGTAGTTGAATTGATAAAGAAAGTTGACAATAAGTATAATTTTGAGAATATTGTTGTTACTAGAGCAGAAAAAGGAATGACTTTGTTTAACTCGTCTACTAAAGAACTTGTTAATAGTAAGGCCGTAACTAGAGAAGTTTATGATGTTTCAGGTGCAGGTGATACTGTTGCAGCAACTTTGTTAGCTGGAGTATTAAGTGATATGGATTTTGAAACAGCTACGTATTTCTCCAATGTTGCAGCAGGAATTGTAGTCGGTAAGGTTGGTACTATAGCAATTGATGCGAATAGGCTAATAAAGGAATTTATTGTTAACAAAGATAATTTAATTGAAGATAATAAGGTGGTAAGTAGAGAAGAAATAAGTGCATTGGTTGAGAGATGGAAAATCAATAATGAAAAAATTGTTTTTACTAATGGCTGTTTTGATATATTGCATAGTGGACATGTTACTTATTTAAGAAAGGCAGCTCAATTAGGGTCACATTTAATAGTTGGATTAAATTCGGATTCTTCAGTTAAGAGGTTAAAAGGAGAGACAAGACCTATAAATAAAGAGTTGGAAAGAGCTTTATTACTTTCAGGGTTAGAATGTGTGGATAAAGTTGTTATATTTGAAGAGGATACACCTAGGGAACTGTTACAACAGATTAAACCAGACATATTGGTAAAAGGTGGGGATTATGAGATAAATCAAATTGTTGGAAGAGAGTATGCAAAAGAAGTTAGACTAATTGATTTTGAAGCGGGATATTCTACAACTAATATAATTGATACCATTAAAAATTTAGTTAAGGAGGGAAGAATATGATAGTAGTAACAGGTGGAGCAGGTTTTATTGGAAGTTGTATAGTAAGATGTTTAAATGAAAAAGGAATTGATGATATCATTATTGTTGATAACATTAAATCATCAGAAAAATGGAAAAATATAGCGAATAAGAAATATGTGGAGTATTACAATAGAGACGAATTTTTAAGAATATTACCTAATATTGATGAAAAAATTACTCATATTATTCACATGGGAGCATGTAGTTCAACTACAGAAAAAGATTTTGAATATCTATATGGGAACAATTACAATTATACTAGAGAGCTATGGAAATATTGCACAGAAAAGCAGATTAGTTTTATATATGCTAGTAGCGCAGCAACATATGGTAATGGAGATTTTGGATTTGATGATAAAAAAGATATTAAAGATTATTTACCATTGAACGGATATGGATATTCAAAGCAACTTTTTGATCTATGGGCTGAAAAGCAAGAAAGTGCGCCATTACAGCATGTAGGATTAAAATTCTTTAATATATATGGCCCTAATGAATATTTTAAAGGAAGTATGGCCAGTGTGATTTTGCATGGTTATAAGTCTATAAAGGAAAATGGTAAAATATCCTTGTTCAAATCATATAATACAAACTATTCGGATGGAATGCAATTACGGGATTTTGTATATGTAAAAGATGTTTGTAAGGTGATCATGTATTTTATTGAACATTCAGAACTCTCTGGTCTATACAATGTGGGAACGGGAAAAGCAAGAGCATTTTATGATTTGGGAAAAGCTGTGTTTTCAGCTTTAGATATGGAGAGTAATATTGAATTTATTGAAATGCCAGAAAGTTTAAGAGCCAAATATCAATATTTTACTGAATCTAAAATGCAAAAGCTATATGATACAGGATATGCAGGTGATTTTTATTCCTTGGAAGAGGGAGTTAAAGATTATGTTCAAAATTATTTGGAGAAAAGTAGTGCTATATGGTGAAATTTTCATCAACGATTAAGAAGTGCTACAATGTCATTAAATAATTATAGAAGAAAGAGAACTAATCATGTACAATTATCTAATAGTAGGAGCAGGCCTTTTCGGCTCAGTCTTCGCATATGAAGCTAACAAAAGAGGAAAAAGCTGTTTAGTAATTGATAAGAGAGATCATATAGCAGGAAATATTTATACGAAAGATGTAGAGGGTATCAACGTCCACAAATACGGTGCCCATATATTCCATACTTCGAATAAAGAGGTGTGGGATTATGTAAATCAATTTACCGAATTTAATCACTATATCAATTCACCCGTTGCAGTTTATAAAGACGAGCTTTATAATCTGCCGTTCAATATGAATACCTTCAGTAAGCTATGGGGGATTCGTACACCAAGCGAAGCGAAAGAGCATATTCAAAACCAAATTAAAGAATTGAATATTGGAGAACCAAAAAACCTAGAAGAACAAGCGTTATCCTTAGTTGGTACAGATGTTTACGAGAAGTTAATCAAAGGGTATACAGAGAAACAATGGGGGAGAAGTTGTACAGAACTTCCATCATTTATTATCAAACGTTTACCACTGCGTTTTACCTATGATAACAATTATTTTAATGATCCATACCAAGGTATTCCTAAAGGTGGATATACTGCAATTATCGAAAAGATGCTTGAAGGAATAGAAGTTAGAACAAGTATCGATTACTTTGAATTAATTAAAGAACAACCAGATATTGCAGAGAAGATTGTATTCACAGGTATGATTGATGAATTCTTTGATTATCAATTAGGGGAGTTGCAGTATCGTTCCCTACGATTTGAATCGGAAGTATTAGAGGAAGAAAATTATCAGGGGAATGCGGTTGTTAACTATACGGAGCGTGAAGTGCCATACACACGTATTATAGAACACAAACATTTTGAATTTGGAAAACAGCCACATACTGTGATTACCAGAGAATATCCATCTGAATGGGAGAAAGGTTCAGAGCCATATTATCCAATTAATGATGATAAGAATGGAAGTCTATATGAGAGATATAGAGGATTGGCAGAAAAAGAGACTAATGTAATCTTTGGTGGAAGACTTGGCCAATATCGTTATTATGACATGGATAAGGTAATTGAATCTGCACTACAAGCGATAGAAAAAGAATTTGTAACTGTTCAGAATCAAGCAGAATAATTTAGAATGAATGTTGAATGCTTGCATTCAGAAATGCGTTATAGAATTATACTATTGGCGAATACGCCACATCGAGAAAACCATAGGTTTTTGAGATTAGCTCTGAACAGTTACAAGAATCTAAAAGTAACTGATATAGGAATGTCGAGGCATGTAGTCTCGACATTTTTTGTAATTAGAAGTATTAGAACTCAATAAAACATATGATGAAAGAGGAATAATAAATGCCAGAGTGGAATGATGAATATATAAATATTTTACTTTGTTACTCGGATAGATTAGTTCAGATTAAGTGTGATTATGAACTAATGAAATATTTGGCGCTTCCGGGAAATGGAGCAGTAGAATTATCAAAATATATTAAAGAAAATTATAAAAAGTATAGGAATAAGAATCTTGATATCTCTATAGATTCTTTAGCAATTGAAATATTAGCTCATGCTTATATTGATAAGTTTGCGGAAACGATAGAGAAGATAAATAACAGACTTACGAAGAATGATAAGAATGAGATTATAAAGGTTATGGAGAAAATTAAAAATCGTACAGAGATTATTGACTGTGGAGAAAAAGCTATTGATTCCAATCGTATTGTCTGGGATATGCTTAAGCCAGTGTCACAAGTAATCTATACTTTATTAGGTAAGCATGCGTAAGGTTGTTGATAAAATTAAATGTTTAAAGATACCATTCAACTGAGATGATTGTTGGTAGTAGAATATGACAATCTACTGAAAGTAGAAATACTGTAGATTGCCATATTATTAATATATTATATTCTAAAACCGAAACGTATCCTTCAGTCCTACCCATAATTGATCTTTCTCACTAAGATTCAAAGCAGTACCGTCTTCTAGCTGGTATCCATCCGCAGAGGTAGTCCCGTTGTATTCGCCAATCACTCGTGGCCAAGCAATTCCGATTTCAGGATCGTTCCACGCTAGACCACCTTCATCACCTGGGTGATAGAAGTCTGTACATTTGTAACAGAATTCTGCAATGTCACTTAACACTAGGAAGCCATGGGCAAATCCTTCTGGTATATAGAACTGTTTCTTATTTTCTTCTGTAAGCTCAACACCGAACCATTTACCGTATGTTTCACTGTTGCTTCGTAAATCCACAGCAACATCGAATACAGATCCCTTGACAACTCGTACCAGTTTTCCCTGTGGGTATTCTTTCTGAAAATGTAACCCACGAAGTACGCCTTTGGTAGAACAGGATTGATTGTCCTGCACGAAGTGCATGGCTAACCCAGCCTCCTCCATGTCTTTTTGATTATATGTCTCCATAAAATAGCCTCTAGCATCACCGTGAACCGTTGGTTCAATAACGCAGAGTCCCTTGATGCCACCGGCATCCTTTTCTATTTTAATTTGTCCCATTATATATTCATGCCTTTCATAATCTGATTTTTTACATAGAATCATTATTATTAATAATATAAGCAATGCACTTAAGCAGGAAGATTGCAACCTAAAGGATTTATAGAATCTCTTTTAGATATCGATTTAATGCATCCTTCCAAGTTGGAAGAGGGGTAAAACCTTGGTCTATAAGCTTACTCTTATTAAGTCTGCTATTATAAGGTCTAGCAGCTTTGGATATACCATATTCCTCGGTTGTAACAGGAGATACGGTTAACCTATCTTCTGAATATTCTGTATACCCTAATTCGATTGCTTGATGAAAGATTTCTTTTGCAAAGTCATACCAGCTGATGTATCCACCTTCATTGGTAGCATGGTAGTAGCCATACTTGTCTGTTTCAATCATATCTACTAGTAGTCTTGCTAGATCGTAGGTATACGTTGGTGTTCCAATTTGATCACTGACAACCGTTAACGTATCATGTGATTTTCCTATTTTAAGCATAGTTTTGATGAAGTTGTTTCCATTCTTTCCGAATACCCAAGCGATTCGTACAATGAAATATTTCTTAAGTAGCTTCACTACAGCCAGTTCACCTTCTAGTTTGCTTTTCCCGTATACATTTAAGGGGTTATAATCCGTGCAATCTGGTTGCCAAGGTTCTGTTCCCTGACCATCGAACACGTAATCCGTAGAGAGATACATCAGTTTAATATCTAACTCCTTACAGAGTGTTGCGATATGTTTTGTTCCGGTGGCATTTACGAGATGGACTTTCTCTTGATTATCGACATCCTCGGCAGCATCTACAGCAGTCCATGCTGCACAGTGAATGACTGCATCTGGATTTACCTTTTTGATGCCACTTTCAACAGAAGAATAATCGGTAATATCCATTTCTTCAATATCAACACCAATTGCCTCATGATTTCGTTTGGTTAACTCGTTAACCACATCATGTCCGAGTTGTCCTTTGACGCCTGTTACAAGTACTTTCATTCTATAACCTCCATAGTGAATCGTCTAAAGATCTGCTTAAACTTCGCACTAAAAACGTTCATTAAGAGTAGGTAATTGCAATATTCATAAGAAAAACTATCTGAACACGTCAGTACTTGATTTCGCAACGCGAAGTCTTAGTACTGCTACGTGTGAAGCTAAGCGAGAGCGGGTTTTTCGTTGAATATAGCAATTAACTACTCCTCGAAAGCCTCAAGTGCGAAGCTTAAGTAACTAACTTATCGATTGCCGTACATCGTTTCATAGTAATTCTGGTATTCACCAGATAGTATGGTTTCCCACCATTCTTTATTAGTAAGGTACCACTGAATTGTCTTTTTAATACCATCTGCGAATTTGGTCTCTGGAAGCCAGCCTAACTCTGTATGAATTTTTGTTGGATCAATGGCATAACGCATATCATGTCCTTTACGGTCTGTAACATAAGTAATTAGGCTTTCTGGTTTACCTAGTTCTTTACAGATGATTTTAACAATATCAATGTTTGTCATCTCATTGTGTCCACCAATGTTATAGACTTCTCCAACTCGTCCCTTGTGAATAATTAAATCAATGGCTTTACAGTGGTCTTCTACATAGAGCCAATCACGAACATTTTCACCTTTGCCATAGACAGGAAGTGGCTTGTCATTCAAGGCATTGGCTATCATTAGTGGAATCAATTTCTCTGGAAAATGGTATGGTCCATAGTTGTTGGAGCATCGGCTGATGGTAGCAGGAAGTCCATAGGTTCTGTGATATGCTAATACCAATAGATCAGCGGCAGCCTTTGAGGAGCTATAAGGGCTACTAGTATGGATTGGAGTTTCTTCTGTAAAGAAGAGGTCAGGTCTGTCAAGTGGTAGATCACCGTATACTTCATCGGTAGATACTTGATGATAGCGTGTAATACCATATTCCCTACAAGCATCCATTAGAACAGCAGTACCTTTGATATTCGTGTCTAAGAAAACTTCTGGATTTTCAATGGATCGATCCACATGGCTCTCTGCGGCGAAGTTTACGATAATATCTGGATGTTCTTCTTCGAAGAGTTGATAAACAGCTTCACGGTTTGTGATGCTTTCCTTTACAAAGCGGAAATTAGGATTGTCCATAACGGAGTTTAGAGTGGATAAGTTCCCTGCATAGGTTAGGCAGTCAAGACAAACAATACGGTAATCTGGGTATTTTTCTAACATATGGAAGATAAAATTGCTTCCTATAAATCCGGCACCACCGGTAACGATAATAGTCATAGTTATAATCTCCTTATATTCTCTTTGTTGATTTAGGTAATTATAGAACTCTTTGCAATGGACTAACATTATAAAACAGATATGTTGTCGACATGGAGAAGAGTTTCTTAATAGACCTTAGCGTAAGATATCTAGATATTTGCCATCAAGAACGTCTTTTAAGTATTGGCCGTACTGGTTCTTTTTCAATACTTCATATACTTCAAGGACATCTTCTTTCGTAATCCAACCATTTAGATAGGCGATTTCTTCTAAACATGCTATTTTACGATGTTGGTGAGATTCTATTGTTTTCACAAAATTCGTTGCCTCAACTAGACTTTCATGCGTCCCTGTGTCTAGCCAGGTAAATCCTTGACCAAGTAATTCCACGTTCAAGTTGTTGTTCTCAAGATAGATACGGTTTAGATCTGTAATTTCAAGTTCACCACGTGCACTTGGTTTAAGATTCTTAGCATATTCTACAACATGGTTATCATAGAAGTATAAACCAGTTACACAGTAGTTACTCTTTGGCAGCAATGGTTTTTCTTCGATAGTGATGGCTTTTCCCTTTTGATCAAATTCTACGATACCAAATCGTTCTGGATCATCTACATAGTATCCGAATACCGTTGCACCTTTTCCTTGTTCAGCATTTTCTACAGCAGTTTGCAGACGTTTATTCAAACCATGTCCTGCGAAGATATTATCACCAAGAATCATGGCGACGGTATCATCACCAATGAATGTTTCGCCTATAATGAAAGCTTGGGCTAGTCCATCTGGGCTTGGTTGCACTGCGTAGGAAAGTTGCAAACCAAACTGGTTACCATCCCCTAAGAGTTCTTCAAAACGTGGGGTATCTTGTGGTGTAGATATGATCAGGATATCGCGGATGCCAGCATTCATAAGGACTGACATGGGATAATAGATCATTGGTTTATCATAGATTGGAAGTAACTGTTTGGATGTTACCATGGTTAGTGGATACAAGCGTGTGCCAGAACCTCCGGCTAAGATGATTCCTTTCATGTGTTTTCCTCCTTGTATTTTGGTATATATATTATTCAATTGCGAAACTCTTTGTAATGTCGATAAACACAGATATGTTATCGTCATGGAGAAGAGTTTCGCAATTATCTAAGGTATATACATAGTATAAAAGGTGACGCTAGGTCACCTGCAAGTACTTTTTTCTCTTTTTATAAATTATTTACTTTTTACATAAAAAGATACCTGCTTCTTTTGTAATGTGGAATACAGTATCTGTTTGTTTCTTAACATAGGAGCGGAATTCATTGTAATGATCTAACAGGTACTGATTTTGGTTACCATGGCAGGAGAGAATATAGGAGATTAAAGGCTCGCAATCTGGAACGAGTAGGGAGTCTTCATAGGTTTTGCAGGTCGTTTCTGAGAAATATGGAGCCAAGAGATCCATACCATTTTCCAATCCGAAATTTTCATATAGCTTGTCCGCGGAGAGAACAATTCGATCGTCAAAACGTTGTACCAATTGGTTAACCTCTACCATATGGTTTTTTCCATATGTACTACACAGGAATTGTCCGCCTGCTTTCAGGACTCTTTGTACTTCCTGACAGACCTGAGGGATATTCTCGCAGTAGAATAATAGATGATTGGCAATGATTAAATCAAAGCTTTCTGAATCATATGGAATCTGCCTACAGTCAAACTGTTGAAAGGAGAACCTTGTATCTTCTGTACCAATGGTACGTCGTGCATCACGAAGCATACCATCAGAAAGATCTGATAAGGTAATGGTAACATGCTTTGGTAACAGGGAGAGATTACTTGTCCAAAGAGTGCCATCGCCACAACCGATTTCTAGGATCTTCATTCCGGATTTAATATGACACTGTTCATAAACCCATGGGAACCAACCTTGCTTATTTTGTGAATATAAGCTGTGAAGCTTGATTCTAGCAGAGATGTTAGAGGCATCTTGATACTGATTTTTCATACTTTTTTCCATTCCAGTTAAGTGAATAAGTTGTAACATGTTACTCCAATCGATGGAATGTTCTGTTTGAATAGCCGTGTAAGTATCTTGTATCGCTTTTTCCACCAGTTGCATCTGTTCAATTCGGTCTCGAATTAGTTTAAGTTGGAGGTTCAAGGAATTTGACATAAAGTGATAATCGGTATCATTGATGGTCATCTCTTTGATATCTTCTAAGGAAAAACCAAGGTATTTCAGAAGAAGAATTTGTTGTAGTCTTGCCAAATCCTCATCAGTATAAAATCGAGCACCAGCCTCCGTGACGAAAGAGGGTTTTAAGATATTCTGTTTATCATAATAACGAATTGTGCGCAAGGTAACGTGCGCCATGTGGGCAAATTCACCAGAGGAGTAATAACCTGTTTTTTTCATGATTTCTGTTCCTCTCTATATAGAGTAATTACAATAATTCAAACTACCCACATAAAAACTTCATTAGGTAGGTAATTGCTATATTCATAAGAAAAATCTTTAAGTTCGAAGTTAGAGTCAATGGTTAGAGTGCCAATGCAAATTGACGAAATCAAAATAAAATTAGCTTTTGACACTCTAACCAGTCAATAACTCGAAGTTTATATAATTCTAATTATAAACCAAAGCTAAGATTGAGGCAATGGAGAGAAAAGCAATCTGTTATTTGCTACTAGTATCTAGGAGGCCTTCTATTCCAAGGGAAAGCTCCCCAAGGTTCAGGACTTGGACCCCAAGAACTAGGTTTCGGACGAGGCCCAGAAGACCCCCATGAGTCTAGATCGTAATTCGAATCCCGTGTTACAGGTCCCCAAGGACCGGGACTACCTTGACCAGGCCCCCAGGGTCCCCAATGATTACCCCCGCAAGAAGAACAGGAAGTAGTAGTTACTTTATGTCGTTCCATATATTTACCAACCAATTTACGTGTCGTTATACTGTATAATATGTTTGAAAGATGGAGTAGGTGACTGATTTTGTTCTTTACATTAATAGAGGTATGTGAGAGAATATAAGGAGTGAATTTTTGGAGAATGTAGTGCAACGGTCTAGCCTTGTACAACTATTCTATAATGTGGAAGGAGTAAGCATATTCGTATGTTACGATTAATAAAAGAAAATAAGTTATTACTAAGAAGAATATTTCTAATTATTTTGGATTGTTTGATGATTAATGTATGTGCTTTTATGGCTATTTTAATACGTTTTGATTTATCTATTAGTAGTATTCCAACACATTATCTTGATGCTATACTAGCATATGTACCATGGAATACAGTAATTACCATACTTATATTTTATTGTTGCAGACTGTACCATAGCTTATGGAAATACGCAAGTATAGATGAAGTTACCAATGTTATGATTGGCTGTATCCTTGCAGCGGCAGCACAATACATAGGAATTCATATCATGAACTTGCATGTACCTAGAAGCTATTATCCACTTAGCATGGTATTTCTTATGGTGGGAGTAGTTGGGACAAGGTTTATATACCGTTTTTTACGATTGTTATCTAATCGTTATCATGGTGCGAAGAAGAGCAGAATCATGATCATAGGTGCAGGTGAGGCGGCGAATGTTATTATTCGTGAGATCACGGCAAGCCAATATGTGGATGGTACTGTAGTATGCATAATTGATGATAATCGTTCTAAGGTCGGACGATACATACAAGGAGTCAAGATTGTTGGTACTAGACATAAGATTGTGGAAGCCGCTAGAAAGTATGAGATTACAGATATTATTATTGCTATTCCGACAGCCCCTAGGAAAGAGATTCGTTCTATACTTGAAATCTGCAAAGAGACAAACTGTACTTTGAAGATATTACCTGGAATTTATCAATTAATAAATGAAGAAGTTAGTGTAAGTCGATTACGTACGGTTGAGATTGAGGATTTACTGGGGAGAGATCCGGTTCGTATCGATGCGAGAGAGGTATCTGATTTCTTACGTGGTAAGATTGTTATGGTAACCGGCGGTGGTGGCTCTATTGGAAGTGAATTATGTAGACAGATTGCATCTTTTAGTCCAGCCAAATTAATTATCGTTGATATATATGAGAATAATGCATATTTTATTCAACAAGAACTTAAGAATAGATATCCAAATATAAAGCTAGAAGTATTAATAGCATCGGTAAGAAATACGAATCGAATGGATCAGATCTTTGATAAATATAGACCAGAGTTTGTATATCATGCGGCAGCACATAAGCATGTTCCTCTTATGGAAGATAGTCCGAATGAGGCAATTAAGAATAATGTTGGAGGAACATTGAAATTAGCAAAGGCAGCAGATAAATATGGCGTGAAACGATTTATCTTCATATCTACTGATAAAGCTGTTAATCCAACGAATATAATGGGTGCCTCTAAGAGAATTTGTGAGATGATTATTCAGTCTTTTAACCGAAAGTCTCAGACAGAATTTGTTGCAGTCCGTTTTGGGAATGTGCTTGGTAGTAACGGAAGTGTAATACCTTTATTCAAGCAACAGATTATGAATGGTGGTCCGGTGACAGTAACCCATCCGGATATTATTCGTTATTTTATGACGATTCCAGAGGCAGTATCACTTGTATTACAAGCAGGGGTATATGCCCACGGTGGAGAGATTTTTGTCCTTGATATGGGAGAGCCTGTTAAGATTGCAGATTTGGCCAAGAATCTAATCAAGTTATCAGGATTTATACCAGACAAAGATATTCGCATTGAATACACGGGATTACGACCTGGTGAGAAGTTATATGAAGAGTTACTTATGAAAGAGGAAGGTTTGAAAGAAACCAATAACAACCGAATCTTTGTTGGTGAGCCGATTATATTCGACGATGATGAATTCGTAGGAGCAGTTGAGAATCTGGATTGTTTAGCGAAACAAGAATGCAAGGAGATTCGAGAAGAAGTAAAGAAACTTGTACCGACGTATGAATATAAGGAATAGAGTAAACTCTAACTAAACGTAGATAAATATGAAAGTGTATATTGAGATTAGCAAGATCCCAATATGCACTTTTTACTCTTTCGGCCCATCTTTTATCTATCGACTTAATATGTAGAAAAAAGAAGAATAAAGTAAAAATTCCCCGTAAAATAAGTTTGCAGACTTGTTTTTATTTTGTTAAAATGTATTTAGAAGAGAGATCGGAAATAGAAAAAATAAAGAAAGGAGTACATTTAATGACGGTAGATGAAAAATTAGATTTTCTCATTGAAGGATTCACAGAGATGAAACTTGATATAAAAGAATTAAAAGAAGATGTATCAGTGTTAAAAGAAGATGTATCAGTGTTAAAAGAAGATGTATCAGGTTTAAAAGAAGATGTATCAGTGTTAAAAGAAGATATATCAGTGTTAAAAGAAGATGTATCAGTGTTAAAAGAAGATGTATCAGTGTTAAAAGAAGATGTATCAGTGTTAAAAGAAGATGTATCAATGTTAAAAGAAGATGTGTCAGGTTTAAAAGAAGATGTATCAGGTTTAAAAGAAGATGTATCAGTGTTAAAAGAAGATGTATCAATGTTAAAAGAAGATGTATCAGGTTTAAAAGAAGATGTATCAGTGCTAAAAGAAGATGTATCAGTGTTAAAAGAAGATGTATCAGTGTTAGAAGAAGATGTGTCAGGATTAAAAGAAGATGTGTCAAGTTTAAAGAAAGAAGTAAGTGAAATTAAGGTTCTACAAGAAAATGAAATATGGCCGGCAATTAAGATAATTGCGGAAGGTCATTTTGGCATATCCCGGAGTTTGGAAAATTATCATAAGATATTAAAAGAACAAGTTGCAAAGAATGAAGTATATGATGTGTATATTAAACATCTAGATACTAAGATTGGCGAACTAAAAAAGGCATAATAAATGATAGTTGGAGGATTGCTGTATAACAGGGAGAAGAATAGAATTTACAAAAAAAGCGATTATAGTATGGTAACCACTAAGTGAATCATACTATAATCGCCTTTCACATATCATAGATATTTTTATAAACTTTGAGCCAACTCTTTAATATATGCAGTAACCTGATCTTTCAAATTATCTCTTTCCAAGGCAAAATCAATCGTTGCCTTAATGAAACCGAACTTATCTCCAACATCATAGCGGATACCCTCAAAGTCATATGCATAAACAGCCTGAAGATCCATAAGACGCCTAATTGCATCCGTAAGTTGTATCTCACCACCAGCACCAGGTTTTTGTGAGGATAAGAAAGTGAAGATCTGAGGTGTAAGAATGTAACGTCCGAGTACAGCCATTCTACTAGGGGCCTTATCAATAGCGGGCTTCTCCACCATATCGGTAAGTTTAACTCGTCTTCCTACTGGTTTATGGCTCTTTGATGGTGAAACGATACCGTATTTGTTTACTTGGTCTTCAGGAACGGACTGAACACCAACGATAGAAGCACCTGTTTCGTGATAAGATTCTATTAATTGTTCAAGAGCCGGTTTCCCACCGTTATTAACAACAATATCGTCACCCAATAAGACTGCGAAGGGTTCATCTCCTATGAAGGATCTAGCACATAACACAGCATGACCAAGACCACGTGGTTCCTTTTGACGTACATAATAGATATTTGCTAAGCTGGATATATCATTCATCATCTTAAGTTCTTCATTTTTACCAGCATTTGCAAGATGCTCTTCTAATTCATAGGATCGGTCAAAATGATTCTCCATACAATGCTTGTAGGAATTTGTTATTACTAAGATCTCTTCAATACCACTTTGTACAGCTTCTTCTACAATATATTGAATAGTAGGGGTATCTACAATTGGTAACATTTCTTTTGGAACTGCCTTTGTTACTGGAAGGAATCTTGTCCCAAGACCAGCGGCTGGAATAACTGCCTTCTTAATTTTTGCCATCTACTATCTTCTCCTTGTACGATATATTTGGAAAATACAATATAACATATAATCTAGTAATCAGTAGTGAGCGACTATATTTTCCTAAAGTTCTATATATTATAATATATATCATTTCCTTTTACAACTAATAAAAGATTAGGATTCGGGTGTCAAATGCCTCTCGCAAAACTTGCCTTTGTCAATTTGCACATATAGCACTTGACTAATGTTATGTCGAACGTAGTTCGATGAGCAACTGTATGAAGTCGTTGGTACTTTGGCTCTGTATTTTAGAGCCTTAGTACCACTACGAACTTCAGCGGGGCGAGAGCGTGTTGCGAGTGAACTACGTTTGGCATAACTTATTCACACATAAATTTGTGCAAATTGACGAGATAAAAAAATAAACTGGCTTTTGACACTCGAATTAGATTAGGCAATTGCGAAATAGGTGAACCTTTTATCCCTAATGTAAAAAACTTAAGGTTTTATTAATTATTCCAAATTGACTTATGTTTGCCAAAGTATCCATTTATTATGTTTATGAATAATGGGTATGAGTGTAACTAGATAGAGGTTTTTAGAAAAGAGGAAAAATATGAATGCTACTTGGAGGACAGTGATGAAAGACAGAAAGAAAAGTAAAAAACTACACAACATAAGTAGAATTACCTGTCGCCTTATTGTATTATCGATGATTGCATGTCTGTTTGCCTACAGGGGTGATAAGAATACAATCAATGCAGCAGAGGGCGATACAGCAGATTTACGGTTTATATTTACGACAGATATACATGGTCAGTTAAACAACATGGATTACGAGACTGGTAACACGTATTCAACTGGTGGATTAACGAAAGCCTATACATTAATTAAGAATGCGAGAAAAGAAGTAAGTAGCTCGAATTATTTAACATTTGATATTGGTGATGTTCTATATGATTATTCAACGGAGTACATCTTCTCTGAAAATCAAAAAGCAGTACAGCCAATATATCAAGCTATGAAGAAAATTGGTTATGATGCAATAACATTAGGAAACCATGATTTTGACTATGGTTATGAGTATATCTTAAATCAAATTAAGAATGCTGGTTTAAGTAATGTAACCGTTGTTTCCAATGTATATGATTCAAAAACAAGTGAACCAGTATGGAATGAGAATCTAATTATTACAAAGAAGGTTACAACGGATTCTGGAAAAACAGCAACTGTTAAGGTGGGAGTAATAGGAGAGACAATACCTAAACTATCAACGAAGACAGAAAGTTATCTAGGAGTATTGAAAACAGAAGATATCGTTGAGAGTGTTAAGAAACAAACAAGTATATTGAAAGCAAAGGGCGCTGATGTAATCGTAGTACTTGCCCATTCAGGATTTGGTAGTGAAGATGCGGACCTTAACTTCAAGAATGTGTCTTATGCAATTACAGAGATACCAGAAGTTGACGCCGTTTTATGTGGACATGAGCATAGAATTTTCCCTAATGAAGATAAGACGACTACACATTATCAGCTTCCAGGTGTTAATAAAGATACTAGTTTAGTAAATGGTAAAGTTTTAGTTATGGCAAACGACCGTGGTAAGAGCATTGGTATTGCTGACTTAAAACTTAATATCACGGGAAGTGGTAAGGTAACAGTTGCAAGTGGTAAAGGTGAAGTACGCCAAGTTTCAAAGTACAATCCATCACCGGATAATTCACTTAATAGTTTCTATGGAGACTGGGAGAGCAAATTACTTGACTATACAAAGAAAGAAATAGCAGTGCTTGATAGTGATACTAGATTAACAAGTTATTTTGGTTATGTTCAAGATAATGCCTCTATACAGTTGGTGAATGATGCAAAGCTAAGCTATGCTCACAAATATCTTAATACCGTTAAACCAGAATATAAAGATTATCCTGTAATTGCAGCTTCGCAGTACTATAAGTATGGTGTTAACTCTGTTGATGATTATGCCAATATATCAGGTGGGGTAACGGAAGCTGAATTAGCGCAGATTCAAGCCTATAATGGATATTCTGCAATATATAAGATTACCGGAAAGCAATTACGTGAGTGGTTAGAGTGGAGCGCAAGTGCATATGAAACTATCTATCAAGAGAATACATCAAGCGACGCTACCATGGCAGGGCTTGTTCAGTCGGCAGTAGGAAAGCAGTTAATTTCCGATGAGTGGCAGAATAATTGGGGAAATTTCCGTGTCTTTGATGGGATTGAATATACCATAAGTCCGATTAACAAACCTAGATATGATTTAAATGGTAACAAGATTAATGATACGAACCGTATTACCAAGTTAATGTACAATGGGCAGACTGTTACAGATTCAATGGAATTCATTCTTGTAACTGATATATTAACAAAGCCTACAGAAGCAACAAACAATATTGATAATCAAAAAGTCTATGGAGGATATAATAGAGTACAAGTAATTGTCAGTGACTATCTAGCGGAACTGGCGAAGATGGGAAAAGTTAGTTATACAGCAGATAATAACTGGAATGTTCTTGTTCCAGGCGGATATTCATTCTTAATTAAGAGTCCTGCCACATCAGAAACTCTTGCTAAGAAAACGAATTGGTACAGTAAAACGGCTACAACATTAGGTGGAATATCATATATACAAGGATATGGTAGTGCATTAAGTACAATGAACTCAGCACCTTCTATTATTCTTACTTCGACGAATACAGATACAACGAATAAATCAGTTAAGATACTAGTTGATGCCTATGTCGGACAGGGACTTCAGCAACTTAGATTTGTTTATGGAGATTATGATGTAGATAGTTTCGTATGGGATTCTGCAACAAGTGTTGTAAATGGCGGATTCACAGTAGCATCGAATGGAATCTATAGCGTATACGCAAAAGATGTGAAAGGAAATGCAGTTGTTCGTAAGATTAAGGTTACGAATATCAGTGACACGGATCTAGAAGCACCTAAGGTTAATACGTATACAAACAGAAAGACTAAGATTACTGGAACAGCAGAACCAGGAGCAATCATACATTTCGTAGCAAGTACAGGTTTATACAAGCACGTAGTAGGTGCTGATGGTAACTTCTCATATGCTTTACCAAGTCAGCCTTCTGGTACAACGGTTCAAGTATATGTGGAAGATGCCAGTGGGCGTACAAGTAAGAGAACTACGGTTAAAGTAAAACGTACCGGTCCTAATGCCAGTGAACTTGAGACCATTAATAATACCAGAGCAGGTATCTATGGAAATACCATTGATAGTGATGCTACAGTAATAGCAATTATAGATGAAACCGTGTATGTTGCTAAGAATGGTGGAAAAGCAAGATATCAAGCAAGCGAAATCTATAAGAGTAGCCTAACAATTAAAGAAGTAACGCAAACAATTGATTCTGATTTTAACTTTAAGCTAAGTACACCATTATTAAAACCAGGTGTTAAAGTTACCGTATATTCGATTGACCATCTTGGCAGAGCAAGTCGTGTGAATACGGCTACCGTTAAGTCAACAGGACCAAATGCACCTTCTATCTATGAAGTAATGGATATTGAAAGAACCGTTTCTGGTAGAGTAACCTCTGCAGAATCAGGATCAGAGTTCAAAGTCTATGTTACAGTTGGTGATAAGACATATTCAGCAGATTCAGATGAAAAGGGCTATTATTCAGTAGAAGTTGGTAAATTAACAGCTGGTGAGAAGATTAGTGTATATGCAACGGATGTTGTTAATAACAAGACAAGAAAGAGTTATACATCTTCAAAAACAGTAGGTAGTGTAACTAGCTATATAACCACAGGCGTTGATTCTTTCTTCTTAGATCGTATTACGAATAAGATGACTTCTTTCTCTATATACCAAGAGGCAGGAGAAGAAGTATTTATCTCCATTAATAAGACGGTATATGAAGGCGTAACCAACGATGATGGTGAGTTTACAATTGATTTAGGTAAGAAACTTACAGCGGGAACTAAGATCTATGCATATACAAGATTCTCGAATGGTACTGTGTATGAAGTAGAAGAGCTTACCGTTTTAGCGGATGTTCCAGCTATACCATTTACAACAAACAAGAGCATCACAACGAATACAAAGACAATTAAGATGGTTACAGATGAAAAATGTACCGTTGTTATGGCAATAGGAGATAAGAAGTATACGAAGACAGATGGCACATATGACAGCACATTAGATGGTTATGTATATTCTTTCTCAATTCCAAGAACGAACTCTTCTGAGACAATCAAAGTATATGCTAAGAATAAGGTTGGAGCTAGCAAATCTGTGAAACTTACAATTGAGGAGACAGCACCAAATGCACCAAAAGTGGATAAAGTGAAGTCAACCCATGAAGAAATTACAGGAACGATTCATCTTATTGCACCAGATTCATTAGATGAGTATTCAGAGGTTACAGCGGATAATACTAAAACAGTTGTATACGCTAAGATTGGTAATAAGAAATACAAAGGTGAAGTAAATGATGACGGTGATTTCGTTATCAAGATTCCAAAACAAAAAGCAGGAACTGTTATCAAAGTATGGGGAACCAACAAAGCTGGTGGTGATGGACCAGAAAAAGAAATAAAAGTAGTGAAATAATAAGACTGCCAAGCCGCTTGTCTGCATATATTGAAATGATGATATATGTAGCAAGATGACTTGGCAGTTTTTTTATAATAAGGTAGCAGAGCGGGAGTTGTTCAGCTTCGTATTAACTTTTATTGAACCTTGGTGTATTTTTCTATAGTTATGTGGTGAACAACCTTGAAACCTACGAAATATCTTAGCATAATAATTCGGATCATCAAAACCTACACATGCAGCAATTTCTGTTATTGTTTGAGTACCTTTGATTAAGTATGGAAGACTCTTTTCGATTCGGTAATGTAGTAAGTAGGAGAATAAGGATTCATTCATTGATTTTTTAAATAACCTACAGCATTCACTTTTACATAGATTAATCTCCTTTGCAATATCTTCTAGGCTAATCTTTTGTGAATAATTACTGTTGATGAATGATAAGATTAGTTTAATTCGTTCCAAATCTCTTTTATCAATTGTTTGAGTTACCTTCCCATGTTCACTTTCATGTTCAATGATTTTTAACCATATGGTTTGTAATTCAAGTTGTATCTTATATTCGTATAGGTTTTCTTTTACATCATCAAGTTGCATAATTATATTAATATGATTAATAATTTCGGAATGCCATTCTTGTGAATGGTTAAATACTATGTAAGGTAAGAAACTATTATGTAATATAGGTTCACAATATTTTGTATATATTAAACTGTTTTCAAAACCAAATATAATTTTGGGATCGAAAGTAATAGAAAGGTAAGAACAATCCATATCATTATACATATAGCCTGAATGTAAGGTGTTGGAATTACTAAATAAGGCATCATTAGTTTTCAGGTGGAAAACGGATCCATTTATTTGATAATACATACTTCCTGATAATATATAAGTTAACTCGATTTCGTGATGCCAATGACATAGAAAACTCCCTGAATCATATGTGGATAACCGCTCATGACTTATTAATACAGGAAATTCATAATTCCCATGCCTTTTAACTTCTTTTTTGTTTTCATTAACTATAAGTTGCATGATTCTCCTCAATATACTACTAGTTTTTCGTATTATATTCATAGATAAAATATCAATTCAATTATAGTATATATACATAGGAAGTCAATTACGAAATACAATTAAGAAGGTAGTTATCATGGGAGAAAACGCAAGAAAGTTGTCATTAGAAAGTGCAAAAATACAACTACATGATATTTATGGAGAAACAGAGGAATCATTAAAGAGATATAATAGTCTTGCTGAAAAATTTGAAAACAAGTTTGGAAATTACTCGGGAGATTTTTTTACAGCTCCAGGAAGGACAGAGATATTAGGCAATCATACCGATCATAATTGTGGGAAGGTCTTAACCGCAAGTATTAATATGGATACAATTGGAATTGCCAGAATAAACAATAGCAATATGGTTCGCGTTGTAAGTGAACCATATAACCAAGAGATAACTTTAGATCTAGACCAGTTAGATCGGTATAAGAAGGCTGGTGGAACGTATTCTCTATTAGCAGGGATGTTTGAGGGGGTTCAAGTGTATGGTTTCAATATCAGTGGATTTGATGCTTATTTGCATACGAATGTGATAGAAGCAGCAGGGGTCAGTTCTTCTGCATCTTTTGAAATGTTAATTTGCTCCATTGTTAACTACTATTTTAATGAAGGAAAGATGGATTGTGTACAATATGCTAAAATCGGGAAGTATGCAGAGAATACATACTGGTGTAAGAACTCTGGTCTACTAGATCAAATGGCATGCGCAATTGGAGGAACTGTATATATTGATTTTGTGAATCCAGAAAAACCTTTCATAAAGAACAGTGATTTTGATTATGATCAAATGGGTTGCGATTTAGTAATGATTAATACGGGGAGAGGACATGCAGATTTAAGTGCTGAATATTCCATGATACCGAATGAGATGAAGATGGTTGCAAGATATTATGATAAAGAGTACTTATCTGAGGTTGAAGAGGGAACATTTATAAAAGATATATCAGACATACGTGTGAAATTAGGAGATAGAGCAGTTATGCGGGCACTTCACTTTTTTGAAGAGAATAAGAGAGTAGCCAGAGCGATGGAAGTGATCGAAAACAGGCAGTATAAGCAGTTGATTCCAATTATATATGAATCAGGGAATTCATCCTGGAAATGGTTACAGAACTGTTATTGCGATCATACGGTGAATGAACAGTCAATACCAATTGTATTAGCGATAACGGAACTATATTTAAGAAAGATAGGGCAAGGCTGCTGTCGTGTACATGGTGGTGGATTTGCAGGAGTTATTATGTGCCTAATACCTAAGAACTTTACCTTAGAGTACTTGGGATATATGGAGGGGATAGTGAGACGAGATAATATGTATGTACTTAAGATAAGAAAAACAGGGGCTAAACACTTGGATTTATAAAAAATTATAAAAATTGGTAAAAACCTATTGACATTGTAGGAAAATTAGAGTATAAATAACTTATAAAACATATTAACTTACTAGGAATTATATAAAATAGGAAAAGGGGAATGCATTATGGCAAAGATAGCAAAAAAATTAACGGATTTAATTGGAAACACTCCATTATTAGAATTATCAAATTATGAAGAAAATAATAAGTTAGAGGCAAAGCTAATTGCAAAGCTTGAATATTTCAACCCACTTGGAAGTGTTAAGGATCGTATCGCATTTGCTATGATTGAAGAGGGAATTAAACAAGGAAAGATTAATCAAGACACAGTAATCATTGAGCCAACAAGTGGTAATACAGGTATTGGTCTTGCATTCGTAGCAGCATCAAAGAAATTACGTTTAATCCTTACAATGCCAGATACAATGAGTATTGAGCGTAGAAGAATTGTAGCTGCATTAGGAGCTGAAGTTGTATTAACTCCAGGAGCCGAAGGTATGAAAGGTGCTATTGCGAAAGCAAATGAATTAGCGAAAGAATATGGTAATGCCATTATACCACAACAGTTTGAGAATATAGCAAATCCAGAAATCCATAGAAAAACAACAGCAGAAGAAATCTGGAGAGATACAGATGGTAATGTAGATATCTTCGTAGCTGGTGTAGGTACTGGTGGTACGGTAACTGGTAACGGTGAAGTATTAAAATTAAAAAATCCTAACGTTAAGATTGTTGCGGTTGAGCCAGCTGCTTCTCCAGTATTAAGTGGTGGAAAACCAGGTCCTCATAAGATTCAAGGTATTGGTGCAGGATTTGTTCCAGAAGTTATGAATCTTGATATCGTTGATGAGATTATCAAAGTGGAAAACGAAGATGCTTTCACTGCTTCAAGAGCAGTAGCAAAAGAAGAAGGATTATTGGTTGGTATATCAGCAGGTGCAGCAATTCACGCTGCTACTGAATTAGCAAAACGTCCTGAAAACAAAGGTAAGAACATTGTAGTATTATTACCTGATACAGGTGAAAGATATCTATCAACTCCATTATTCGAAGAAGTATAAGAATAAAGGAAAGCTTCTGTGGTATACTAACGGAAGCTTTCTTTTATGAGAATTATAAGTTTCTATTAACACAATGTAGATAACCTCAAATAAGCTGCCACACAAAGTGTGACAGCTTATTTGGGGTTATGTTAAAAATACTTATTTTTCAGAGTTTTCGATAACTGTTACTGTGCAGCTAACAGAGGATCCATTATCTAAAGTTGCTTTAATAAGAGTACTACCAATCTCTTTAGCAGTAATTTTCCCGGTTGAGCTTATTACAGCTACATCTACATTACTACTTGAGAACTTTGGAATTTCAACCGTTGTATTGGGTTTGATAACAAGAAGATTCTCAAGGAACGGATATCTTTTACCAACAGCAAGCGATAACTCAGATTTAGCTAAGACAATACTTGCGGCAGGTGGTCCGACCGTGATTTCACATTCTAATGTCTTAATGGTCTTAGATTTCTCTTTGACAGTAGCTGTAATTATAACAGTTCCGTTTATATCATTTGCAGTAATTACGCCATCTTTATCAACAGTTGCAATTGCTGTATCATCAGACTTAAAAGAAACAGTCTGACTGTTCTCCACATTATATACCTTTAAGGTATAAGTTGAGTTCGTTACTAATAATTTGTTTTTAACATTTAATTTTGCATTACTAGAATCTTCATCTGAAGGATTCGTAACTTGACTTGCTTTAGCTGTAGTAGGATATTTATTAATTGGAATAGGTATCGTACTTACTACTAAGCTTGCAAGACCAATTGCAAATAACCGTTTTTTTAAGTTTTTAACGTTCATACATAACTCCTATCTGCATTTCTATCATGCATTCAGTATTAACATTAACCTATTTTATATTATATTCACATCTCGGGATAATTATATAAGTAGTCTTTGTCAGAAACATGTCAAGTTTGTAAGAAATTCAAGTTTTAGTAGAGTATCCATGGGTTCCCAATTATTAGGAAGTTTTTATGCATCTATGTGTAAAACTAGCATTCTAAGGTAATTTCGTAAGAAATTGTTAAGAATTAACCAATGGATGACACTTGTATAATACATAGTTAATACGATATAATAGATTAGTATTGTTTAAAAAGGTTTGGGGTAACAGTAATGAAAGGACGGTTAGACTATGCAACATATTTTAATTGCCGATGATAATAATGATATAACGGATATTCTATCTACATATGCACAAAAGGAAGGTTATGAACCAATTGTTGCAGCTGATGGAGTAGAAGCTTTGGAATTATTTCAAAAATATAATCCAGTTGCGGTTTTATTAGATGTAATGATGCCCAAGGAAGATGGTTATGAGGTATGTAGAAAGATAAGAAGCAAATCAAACACACCGGTTATTCTAATTACTGCAAGGGGAGAAGATTTCGAAAAAATTATGGGACTTGATATTGGAGCTGATGATTATATCGTCAAACCATTTAGTCCAAGTGAGGTAATGGCAAGAGTTAGGGCAGTACTACGTAGAATGTCGAACTCCACTCAACCACAGAAATCAGAGAACACGATTTCTATAAGTAATCTTGAAATCAATTTAGATGAGTATACTCTCTACATAGATAATAAGAAGATGTCATTAACTAAAAAAGAAATTGAGACGATGTGGACTTTAGTAAGTAATCCGAATAAGGTATTTACTAGAGATAATCTATTGGATAGCTTGTGGGGATTTGACTATTTTGGTGATAGTCGTACAGTTGATTCCCATATTAAAAGACTGCGCGCAAAATTAGATAAAGTAGAACACTCAGATTGGACGATTAAGACAATTTGGGGAGTTGGATACAAATTCGAAATCGAGGAAGAATAATGAACATTGTAGATAAAGATAATAATGTAAAGATATATAATAGAATATCATTTCGAGTTTATCTTTATTTTGCTATTATTATTTGTTTGTTCGCAGCAACACTAGGCATAATGTTTGTGCAATTAAGTAAGACAAACTCAAAGAATACGTATAGAGATCGATTACGAAGCAAAGGGGAAAGCATAGCAGGGATTCTCAATGATTATATTGTATATGAGAATTATGAAGAATATCCGGCATTTTGGATGACATTGAAGAAGGTAGAGACATCGGAGATGGATATCTGGATTGTGAACAATGGTGATGAGAATAGCCCGATGAAAGAGCTTGCAGATACTGATTTATCCAACATGGATTTAAATTCAAGTATTAAATCAGTTTTACAGCAATCACTAGCAGGTAACATAACAGATAAGGTTTACTATAGTGATATCTATAAAGAAACAGTAATGTCGGTCGGGGTACCAGTATATGATGGGAACAAAGAAATAGTAGGTACGGTGTTGTTGCATTCTCCAATTAGGGGGCAAACGGAATTAATAAAAAATAGTTTACGTATGATATTAATTAGTGCGGTGACTGCCTTATTCGTGTGTTTTATTGTTGCGGTTATATTCGCACGAAAGCTTACTAAGCCAATTTCAAAGATGCGTGTTACGGCACTTGGTCTTGCTGAAGGAGATTATTCTCTTAAGATTAATAGTAATCAACAGGATGAACTTGGTGATCTTGCAAGAATCTTCGATATTCTTTCAGAACGACTCGCTCAAAGTGAAGAGGAAAGAAAGAATCTCGAGCAGATGCGTATGGACTTCTTTGCAAATGTTTCACATGAACTTCGTACACCGATTACGGTTATTAGAGCTTATACAGAGATGTTAATTGATGGTATTGTTACTGATGCTGATAAAGTAGCTTCCAATTATGAAAGAATGTTGAAAGAATGCAAGGGTATGGAACGATTAGTGGGTGATTTGTTACTTGTGTCAAAATTACAGAATCCAGATTTTGCAGTTGAGAAAGAACCGATTAATCTAATTCAAATCTTTGATGACATTGTAAGGAATGCGACTGCTATTTGCTCAAAGAAGAATATTACACTTAATATTAAAAAAGACAGTGAGTCGGTTATGATGTTAGGTGACTATGATCGATTGAGGCAGATGTTCATGGTTATTTTTGATAATGCGGTTAAATTCTCAAAAGAAAATTCAGACCTGTACATAAAAATAACTTGTATGGACACAATAAGAATATCAATTAAAGATGAAGGTGTTGGTATCTCGAAAGAGGAATTACCTTATATCTTTGAGAAATTTTATAAATCAAAGTTAAGACAGAATGCCAATGGATCGGGTCTTGGATTAGCAATTGCAAAACAAATAGCAATAAAGCATAATGGTAAAATTGATGTAATAAGTGAACTTGGAAAAGGAACAGAATTTATATTTACATTCGACCATATGGAGAATTCATATGAGCTAGAATTGGAAGATGAAGTAGCTGCTTCTTTATCGGATGATGACTGTTAATAGTACAAGCTGTTCATAAAAATCAGATTATTAGTTAAAATATGAAATTAGCAATATAAATCAATAAATTAGTCTTTTATCTTGAAAAATCAATTCAGTAGAGGTATAATATAAGAAATTAAAGAACAAATACAGGTAACTATTCCTGGAATGTGCGACACTCTTGCTATTTTGAACCTACATTCATGAATAAGGGATACCAATATCTATGAGAATATGCCAGGCCATCGTTTGGAGTGGAAGGCAGACGCTTGTGTGAGGTAACCCACCTAGCTATAGCTAGGAGTCAAAATACAGGAAACGGCATTTTGGGGTAATTACACAAATGATTAAGGCAGCGTAAGCTGCCTTTTCTTGATATATAGGATTCTATTACTATTTAGAGATGTGCGAAGTTTGAGTTGCATAAAATAAATTTCTTGACAATAAATATCAATTGAAATACCATAATATAGCATAATATATGCTGATTATTAATTAATAGAAGGTGCAAAAGAATAGTATGGATGAGAAAAGAATATTGTTATTTGATAATTTAAAAGGTTTTTTAATTTTTTTAGTTGTTATTGGTCATGTCATTGATTTAGCGGCATATCCATCAAATCTTACGCGGTTTATTTATTTCTGGATTTTTTATTTTCATATGCCATTGTTTATATTTATTATGGGATATTTTTCAAAAAATACAATCAAATGCAGACAACAAGTGTTTGAGCAGTTCTTTTTTCCGTATCTAGTATTAATTGCCTTGACCTTTATACAAGTGAGATTCTTACTTCCAATGGGTGAGGATACTGTTTTACGTGTATTAACACCAAAGGGAAGTAGTTGGTTCTTATTAGCAATGTTGATATGGAAGTTTTTACTTCATGATTTGATTAAGATACGATATGTCCTCGTTTTTTCGCTAGCATTAGGGCTTTTGTCTGGTTTTAGTCATGAGTTTGGAAATGTGCTGGCACTGGGAAGAATCTGTACCTTTACATTTTTTTATTTAGCTGGATATTATACGAAACAAGAACATATCATAAGAATTAGAAAAATACCTAAAATATTAGTGTTAGTAGTTGGATTACTTGTAAGTGGAGTGATCTATTATCTTGCTTGCATAAGAGAGATACCTGTAAACAATATACTTTTACGTTATCACTATAATGATAATGATCAGATTCAAGACTTCCTTTATAGAGGAATCTACTATATAATAGCATGCATAATGATTGTAATATGTATCAATTTGATTTCAAATAAGAAATCGATATTAACAACAATTGGTCAAAGAACTTTAGTTATATATTTACTACACATGTTTATTGTGAGATGGATAGAAGCTTTCTGTGGTGATATAATGATATTGAAACAGAATGCTTTATTGTATCTATTAGTTGTTATAGTAGCCTCCATAATTATTGTTGGAGTATTATCTACGAAATGGGTACAAAACCTATATAAACAATTCTTTGATTGGATAAATAGTGTATTCTTTCGATCAGTAGAATAAATTGGGATATAATATTGGAGGCGTATTATGAGACATGGATTTGTAAAAGTAGCAGCAGCCACACCAACGGTTAAGGTAGCTGATACAACATTTAATACAGAACAAATTATTGAACTAATTCATAAAGCGGCAAAAGAGGAAGTTCGAGTTATTGTATTTCCGGAATTATGTATCACAGGATATACATGTGGTGATCTATTCTTGCAGAATGCATTATTAACATCTGCCAAAGAATCACTAGTAAAGATTATACGAGCAACCAAGAATTTGAATATGGTTGTAGTAGTTGGATTACCAGTAATGAAACTTGGTAATTTATATAATGTTGCAGCTGTAATTTTTGAAGATAAACTATTAGGAATAGTTCCAAAGGTAAATGTTCCAAACTATTCAGAATTCTATGAAGCTAGATACTTTGGAGTTGGAAACCAGAAGGTAGAATATGTAGATATTCTTGATGAAAAGCATGTACCATTTGGAGCCAATCTTTTGTTCCGATGTATGGACATGCAGGATTTTGTGTTAGCTGCTGAGATTTGTGAAGATTTATGGGTGCCTATTCCACCTTCTTCAAGACATGCCCTAGCAGGTGCAACAATGATTGCGAATACCTCTGCAAGTAATGAAACAACAGGAAAAGATCTCTATCGTAGGGATTTAGTTCGTGTACAATCGGCATCAACGATGAGTACGTATATCTATGCTAGTGCTGGCGAAGGCGAATCTACATCAGATGTAGTATTCTCAGGCCATAATATTATTGCAGAGAATGGTACTATCTTAAAAGAAGCACCACGTTTTACCAATGATGTAACCATAACAGAAGTAGATATACAGAAGATAGTAAGTGAGAGAAGAAGAATGTCGACATTCTGTACAAGCAGTGATGAAAACTATACTTTTGTAGATTTCACATTCTCAGATCATATGCACCAGGGTCTTTTAGAAACTTCATTAACTCGTAAGTTTGATAAGACACCTTTTGTTCCGAGCAATAAGGATAGTTGTAATAAACGTTGTGAAGAAATCCTTAATATTCAAGCACTAGGTTTGAAGAAGCGCCTTATTCATATCGGATGTAAGCATGCGGTCCTGGGGATATCTGGGGGACTTGACTCCACATTAGCATTGTTAGTTATAGCGAAAGCATATGATATGATGGGCTTAGAACGAAGTAACATTATAGCGGTAACCATGCCTTGTTTTGGAACAACTGACCGTACGTATAACAACGCAGTTTCATTAACGAAAAAATTAGGTGCTACGTTAAAAGAAATACCGATTAAAGAAACGGTTCTACTACATCTGCGTGATATAGGTCATGATGTGAACGTACATGATATTACGTATGAGAATGCGCAAGCAAGAGAACGTACACAGATCTTAATGAATGTTGCTAACCAGGTTGGTGGTATCGTAATAGGAACCGGGGATATGTCAGAACTTGCACTTGGTTGGGCTACGTTTAATGGGGATCATATGTCTATGTATGGAGTAAACAGTTCTGTACCTAAGACATTGGTTCGTTACCTTGTGGATTACTATGCAGAGACGTTAGAAGATACTGATTTAAAAGACATCTTACTTGATGTACTAGACACGCCAGTAAGTCCAGAATTATTACCTCCTAAAGATGGTGAGATTTCACAAAAGACGGAAGATCTAGTTGGACCATATGAATTACATGATTTCTTCATGTATTATGTATTGAGATTTGGTTTTACACCAAGCAAAATCTTTCGTATCGCTCGCATCGCTTTTTCAGGTGAATATGATGATTCTGTTATCTATAAGTGGTTAAATACGTTCTATCGTAGATTCTTCTCACAACAGTTTAAGAGAAATTGTCTACCTGATGGACCTAAGGTTGGTAGTGTTGCAGTATCACCAAGAGGAGATCTTCGTATGCCAAGTGATGCAAGTAGCGTAGTATGGCTGAAAGACTTAGAACAGATTAAGGGGGATTATGGTATTGCAATCTAATTTGTTTTGGATTATGTTATAAATAGCAGTATATGAACAATAGTGTATTAACAGAGGAGAATATAAGTATGGAATCATATGATATTGAAGATTTTATAGAAGAAGTGAAGTTTCAGATGACAGAGTACGATGTGCTTGAAGAGAAAACAATCCTTGATTGGGAAAAGAAAGCACGTGCGTATATTATGAAACATGGGAATAATAAAAACATTGCCATTAAGTCGAAAGATGAAGTCTACATTAAAGTTTATGATGATGAGTTAATGGCGCAAATTGCGCTTGCGTATTACCGCGCATTCCGCGATAATGATTTAGACGGATATTGGAAGACATTCAAGTTATAAAGTTTCGCAAATGCCTATATACATCAGATAAAAGAAGGGATATTGTAGCCTAGTTAATTGGATTGAACTAGTTTACAATATCCCTAAATCTTTTTATGTAGGTATTACCGTTTCAATATAGGTTATTTTTTTTCTGCCTTTTCTAGGGTTGCTTTTACTGCATCAAGTAGAATGGTTTGCGTATATTTACTGTTTTCGGATAATTTAACGGAATCAATATCTCCTGTATTACATAGTTGGGATTCAATATCATCAAGAGATGGTTTGAGTAAAGGATACATTGTAGTTACCGTTTCATTAAGATTTGTTATACTAACTGAATTAATGTGGCTTTCATCGACAACAACTTCTATATTTAGTGAAGTCTCTCCTATCGTTAATTCAGATGTCCATACTCCTGCTGTATATTTCGCTGATTCTTTAACATCAGGATCCTTCTTCTTGTCTGGTAGAAACATAAAGATGAGAAGTAATATAAGAAGAATACCGAGGCCAGCAAATATTGCTGTGTAAATTATTTCTTTAAGTTGTATAATTACAATCTTAGTTTTTGACATCTTTTATCCTCCATAAGTTTCGTTATTATAGTATATTGTATTACGGCTGTATTTATGATAAAAAATGGAACATTTCTTGAATCCTTTTTGATTAGCTTAAGGATAGGAAAAGACTGAGGGTAGACGTTTTATACTATTTGATGTACCATTGTTTGTAGGAAAGTATTTAAGGAGGAGGCTTATATGTCGTTACAACTTATATTAGGAAGTTCGGGAACGGGCAAATCTCATCGATTGTACCAAGAGATTATTAACGATTCAATTCATAATCCAGAGACGAATTATCTGGTCGTAGTTCCTGAGCAGTTTACGATGCAGACACAACGAGATATGGTTGCAGCACATCCGAACCATGGGATTATGAATATAGATATTCTTAGTTTTATGCGTCTTGCTTACCGCGTGTTTGATGAATTAGGTGGACATGATAAGGTAGTCCTTGAAGACACTGGTAAAAGCATGATTTTAAGAAAAGTGGTAGAGAACAAGAGTGAAGAATTGAATATCTTTAAGAGTAATGTTAGAAAACAAGGCTTTATCGGTGAGTTAAAGTCCATGCTTTCAGAGATTTATCAGTATAGTATCAGTTCGGATCAATTAGAAAAGACAATAGAGCAAGTGGCAAAGCGCCCAATGCTTCAGAATAAATTACAAGATATCCTTACGGTATATCAAGGATTTCGTGAGTATATAGAAGAAAAATACATCACAACAGAAGAGATTCTTGATGTGTTATATGAAAAGGTGGAGAACTCCAAGTTTGTACGTGATAGTGTAATCTGCCTAGATGGTTTTACGGGATTTACTCCTTCTCAGACGAAACTTCTTACTAAGCTTATAAGGTTATGCAAGAAGGTCTATATTACTGTAACAATAGATGAGAGAGAACAAACAGTAGCAGATGCAGAATACCAACTGTTTCATCTGAGTAAGAGGACAATTGCGTCATTACAAGAGATTGCCATAAGTGAGCAGGTTCCTATCGATAAAGCAATTTGGATGGAAGGCGTTGGCGCGAATAAAGTGCCGTATCGTTTTCTAGAGAGTCCGGGTTTGGCGGCTCTTGAGAAGAATCTATTCAGATATCCTCGTGTTTCTTATAAGGAAGAGGTAAAGGATATTAGTATCCATGTTGCGAAGAATCCTGCGGAGGAAGTCGCATTTACAATTGTACAGATTAAGAAGCTTATTAGAGAAGAAGGATATCGTTATAAGGATATTGCAGTTGTTAGTGGTGATATCGGTACGTATGGAAGAATTATAGAGAACGATTACGAGCAAGAAGGAATTCCATTCTTCATTGATAACAAGAAAGGAATTATTGGTAACCCTGCTGCCCAGCTGATTCGTAGTGTGCTAGATGTTATACAAAGAGACTTTAGTTATGAAACTATGTTTCGTTATCTTCGATGTGAATTAGTTGATATAGCTAAAGAAGAAGTGGATAACTTAGAAAATTATGCGCTTGCTATGGGGATAAGAGGTTTCAATTTATGGAATAAGGATTGGGACCGTTCTTATAAATCTAGAAGTAAGATTGATTTTATTCGCTTGAATGAAGCTAGAAAAAAGGCTATCGCAGGCCTTAAGCAGTTGCGAACAGTAATTAAAAATAAAGAGTCAAGTGTAAGAGAGATCAGTACAGCAATCTGTAGCTTCTTAATAGAGAAGCAGGTTGCGGCAAAATTAACGGAGTATACAGCTAGATTTGAAGCCATCGGTAAATTAAGCCTTGCCAAAGAATATAAGCAAGTGTATCGTATGATTCTTGGTCTTTTCGACAAGATGGTAGAACTTCTTGGCGACGAGGTAATACCACTTGATGAATACAGTAAGTTACTGGATACTGGATTTGAGGAAATCAAGGTGGGAATTATTCCACCAAGCATCGACCAAATTGTAGTGGGTGATATTGAGAGAACCAGATTAAAGGATATCAAAGCATTGTTTTTCTTAGGTGTTAACGATGGATTGATTCCTAAGTCTTCGGATAGTGGTGGACTGATCTCTGATATGGAAAGAGAAGTTCTATTGCAACATGAAGTGGAGTTAGCACCAACCAAACGCCAGAAGACCTTTACAGAACAGTTCTATCTCTATCTGAATCTAACAAAACCTAGGAAGCATCTATATGTAACCTACAGTAAGGTAGGTATGGACGGTAAGGCGAAGAAAGCTTCTTACCTGATTGGTAAGCTAAAGCAAATCTTTCCTAAGTTACAGGTTCAGGATTGTGATAATCTAAAAGACGATCTTGCGTATATCTTAGCTACAAGACAAGGCATTCAATATGTTACCGAACAGATTCGTGAGTTCTGTGATACAAATCAAGCATTACCAGATGCGGAAGGGGACAGTAATAGAGGGGCTTTGAACATCGGAACTGACACATTCAAAGAACTCTATAGTTGGTATTGTAGTGATGAGGAGCGACGCAAAGTATTAGATACCATCGTAGAAGGGGCCTTCTATGAAGCTGAGGAGAATTCTTTACCGAAAGCAGTGGCAAGAGCACTATATGGTAATGAACTGTCTGGAAGTGTAACAAGGTTAGAGAAATATGCAGCCTGTGCATTCGCTCATTTTGTTAGTTACGGACTTGGATTATTAGAACGTCAGGAATATCGCTTGGCCGTTCCTGACATCGGAAATATATTTCACAAGGCAATCGATCTCTTCTCTAAGAAGGTGAAGAATAGTGAATATGAGTGGTATTCCATACCGGATGAAGTGAGGGAGCAATTTACCAAGGAGGCTGTTGAAGAAGCGGCAGTTGACTATGGAAATCAAGTTATCTTAAGTAGCAAGCGTAATGCTTATATGTTAGAGCGTGTGATGAGAATTACGAAGCGTACCATATGGGCACTATGTACCCAAGTAAGAAAGGGTAAATTCGAACCAGAAGCCTTCGAATTACAATTCTCCTTCCTTGATAATCTTGATACGGTAAATGTAGAACTAGAAAAAGATGCAAGAATTCAATTACAAGGACGGATTGACCGTGTAGATGTATACGAAGAACCAGAGAAGAATCGGTTATTAGTTAAGGTAATAGACTATAAATCAGGACATAGCGCACTTGATATGGGACAAATCTTCTATGGTTTACAATTACAGTTGGTTGTTTATCTAAGCGCAAGTATGGAATTGCAACAGAAGAAGAATCCAGACCATAAAATCGAACCAGCTGGTGTATTCTATTACAACATCGATGATCCAATCGTTGATAAGACAAGTGATGTGGAAGCGGCAATACTTAAGGAACTTAGAATGAATGGTCTTGTTAATGACGACATGCATGTAAGTAAATATCTTGACACCTCCTTCATGGATGCAGAGGGGAATATTAATGGTTCTGTAAAGTCCGATGTTGTACCAATTGAGACAAACAAAGAAGGATATCCAACAAAACGTTCTTCAACCGCATCAAGTAGACAGTTCAAAGAGATGACGGAGTATGTAAACCATAAGATTGTTGAGATTGGAAGAGAAATCTTAGATGGACAGGCAGAGGTAAATCCTTATAAATTAGGAGATCGTACAGCTTGTGATTATTGTGCCTTCCAAGGAATCTGTGGATTTGATGTGAAGTTACCAGGCAACCGTTATCATCAATTGAAGAAGTTAGAGAAAGAAGATGTATTTGCTAAGATGGAATGTGTGTTTACAAAGGAGGTGGAATAGATGGCTGAAGTAGCATGGACGAGTGATCAGCAGAAGGTAATTGATCTTAGAAATCGGAATATCTTAGTTTCGGCAGCAGCAGGGTCTGGTAAGACAGCAGTACTTGTTGAGCGTATTATTAAGATGATTTCAGAGGGAGAGAATCCTGTTGATGTAGACAAGCTTTTGATTGTAACCTTTACCAATGCAGCGGCAGCAGAGATGCGAGAGAGAATCTTACAGGCTATTGAGAAGAAGCTAGATAGTATGCCTGATAACAAGCATCTACAGAAGCAGATGATGCTAATTCATAGTGCGCAGATTACAACCATCCATAGTTTTTGCCTGAATGTAATACGAAATCACTTTAATGTGATCGACTTAGACCCTTCTTTTCGTATTGCCGATGAAGCAGAACTTACCCTTCTTCGTGCCGATGTAATCGAGGAGTTATTAGAGGATCGTTATGAGAAGGCAGAAGAAGATTTTACTACGTTCGTAGAATGTTATGCGAGCGGAAAGTCAGATGCTGCTTTGGAAGACTTAGTTCTACAGTTGTATCATTTTTCTATGAGTTATCCATGGCCTATGGATTGGTTAGAATCACAAAAGGAGTCCTTTCGTTTGGATTCTGTAGAGAGCTTGCAAGAAACGGAGTGGATGAAAGGATTACTTAATTATATCAAATCCATGACAGGTGATTTGATGTGTCGTAATGAACAAGCTAGAGAGATTGCTAATAGCATAGGTGGTCCTTATATGTATGATGAGGCTTTACAGGAGGATCAGTTAATGATTCGTGAGCTAATGGAGGCAGAATCCTATCATCAGTATTCGGAAGTTCTAGAAAACCTTAAGTGGAAGGCATTGTCTCGTAAGAAAGATGAGGATGTAGATTCTACGAAGAGAGAGCAAGTAAAAGCAATCCGTGATGAAGTGAAGAAAGCGGTTGTTGATATCAAGAAGAATTATTTTTATCAATCGGAAGAAGAGATGTTAACAGACTTACAGAAGGTAGCACCTGTTATGAAAGTTCTAATTGATCTAACCGTGGAATTCGCAGAACGTTATGCTGGGGCCAAAGAAGAGAAGAACTTGGTTGATTTCAATGACTTGGAGCATTTCGCACTTAACATACTTGTAAAGAAGGAAGAGGGAGTAGTTGTTCCATCGAATGTTGCAGATGATTTGAGTGAGTATTACGAGGAAATTTTAATTGATGAATATCAGGATAGTAACTTAGTTCAGGAGACGATTCTAACAAGTATCTCTAAGGAAAGACTAGGAAGAAACAATCTGTTCATGGTTGGTGATGTTAAGCAGAGCATCTATAAGTTCCGCCTTGCTAGACCAGAGCTGTTCATGGAGAAATTCCATACCTATTCCCTTGAAGAAGGTACAAAGCAAAGAATTGATTTACATGCAAACTTTAGAAGTCGAGCGGTAGTTCTTGCTTGCACCAATTATATCTTCGAACAGATTATGACGAAGCAATTAGGTAATATCGATTATGATGACGATGCAGCGCTAAATCCCGGAGCTGTGTTTGAACCTTGCGATGATAGAATCTCTACAACGACGGAAGTCTTGCTTGTAACGGACGAAGAGTTTGATCAGAAGGAAGAACTTTTAGCTAACGCGGATAAAAATCAAAGTAGTGAGAGTGAAAGTGGTATAGAGAATAATGATGGGAAAACAGAAGTTAGGAAAGAAACTAAGAAAGAAACTAAGATAGAGAAGACAGAACTTGATAAAGAGCAAGAAGAATATACAGCTAGGGAGCTTGAGGCAAGGGCAATTGGACTTAGAATTAAAGAATTAATTCAACCTGAAACAGGACTTAAGGTATGGAATAAAGAGAAGAAATGTTATGAGACTGCTAGATACCGTGACATAGTAATACTACTTAGAACGATGAGTGGTTGGTCTCAGACTTTCGCAGATACACTTATGTCAATGGGCATCCCAGCCTTCTCCGATACCCAATCGGGCTATTTCTCTACAATAGAGATTCGTACAATCCTTAATATGTTACGTGTTATTGATAATCCAAGACAAGATATTCCGCTAACAGCAGTATTGCATTCGAAGATGGTAGGTCTAACTTCAACGGATTTAGCGATTATTCGTGGTGTCAAAGATGATTGTGATATGTATGATGCAGTGAAGTATTATGTACAGATGTATCAAGCGACAGCCAATCATTATTCTGTTGAAGATTCTAATACTGATTTTATTAAAGATACTGATAAAGACATTGATACTACTTTAATTAAAGATACTAATACTGTATTTACAGAAGATAATAGGAACCTGAAAGCAGCAAGTTATATCGTAGAAACGTCAGAGCTTGATAATCGAATCAATGAGGAAATCGGAAGTAAACTTATAATATTCTTTAATCGATTAGAAAATTACAGGGAGTGTCTAGCCTATACACCAATCCATGAATTGATCTGGTTAGTAATTAGGGATACTGGCTATTACAATTATGTATCTGCGATGCCAGCAGGGGATCGTCGTAAAGCGAATATTGACATGTTAATTGAGCGTGCAGTCCAATATGAAGCTACAAGTTACCATGGTCTCTTTCAGTTTGTACGCTATATCGAGAAGCTGCATAAGTATGATATTGACTTCGGAGAGGCTGTAACGGTAGGGGAAGGCGAGAATACAGTTCGTATCATGAGTATTCATAAGAGTAAAGGTCTTGAATTCCCAGTTGTATTCGTAGCGGGTATGAGCAAAGTATTCAACAACCAAGATGCAAGAAGCAAACTAGTTATTCATCCGGACCTGGGAATTGGTCCAGATTATGTGGACCCGGACCTTCGTATCAAGTCACCAACACTTTTGAAGAAATTCATCCAAAAGAGAATCGTACTTGAAAACCTTGGTGAGGAGCTTCGTGTTCTATATGTTGCATTAACTCGTGCCAAGGAGAAATTAATTCTTACAGGATATGTACCATCAGTAGGAGATAAACTGAAGAAATGGTCAGACACAAAAGATCAGACCAACCGTTCGTTACTGTTTCAAAAATTAGCGGGAGCAGGGAATTATTTTGATTGGGTGATGCCTTCTTTAGTAAGACATAAGGACTGCAACTGCTTACTACAGCAGTATAATATTCTACCTGGAGTGAATCTTGAACCGAATAAGGAACGTGATGCAGAGGCTAATTTTGAAATTAAAACAATAGATGTACTTCGTACTGTTGAAGAGGAAGTGGCGAGACAACTTGTCAACACAGATAAGAAACAGCGGCTATTACAATGGGATGCAGAGCAGGTGTATGATGAGAGCATTAGAGAGGCTATTCATGAACAATTAGGTTTTGAATATCCCTATGCCAATGAAGTGAAATTACATGCTAAGGTTACGGTATCAGAATTGAAGAAGTTGGGGCAGATGATTGATGATGAAGAAAATATGCAATTATTCAATTCTAATGACAGTAATTTAGTTGGTGAACCATCACCGTTGCAAGAAGCAAGTCGAATACATGAGAGCCAAATACATGAGCGTCAAATACAAGATGGAATGGAGGTATCAGTTCCATTAGAGTACCAAGAAGCAGAAAAGGAAGCACTAAGTCAGAGAGAGGATCTATCAGAAGATCAAATTGAAGATATAGATAGCGAGCTACTTCCAAAATTTATGCTTGAGTCAGTACCTGTACAAGGTGCAAGAAGGGGTACCGTATACCACAAAGTACTGGAATGTATCCCGCTTCTTGATGAGCCGACTGTCGCAAAGATACAAGATGCTACTAGGCAGTTAGTAGAGAAGACAATACTTACAGAAGAAGAGGAAGCCGTGGTGAATCCGTATCAGATTGTAGCATTCATGAAATCAGATATTGCAAAACGTATGGAACTCGCAGGGAGACAAGGCAGGATACACCGTGAACAGCAATTTGTATTCTCAATGAAGGCTAATGAGATCCGTCCAGACTTCATGAGCGAAGAACCTATTCTTGTACAAGGTATCATTGATTGTTTCTTTGAGGAAGATGGACAGATTGTTATCGTTGATTATAAGACGGACCATATTCCAAAGGAGAACGGAGAGGAGATTCTTCGTTCTAGATATAAAGTACAGTTAGATTATTACCAAAGAGCCATAGAACAGACGACTGGGAAGAAAGTTAATCAAAGAATACTATATTCTTTTGCACTACAAAAGGAAGTTGAAGTATAGAAAACATCTATTACTATTGTAGTCAAAATGATAGATATGTTATTAAGTCGTAGGTAATCATGATGGATACACATATGACTAAAAGAAGGGATTCTGTTAAAGAAGAATTCCCTTCTTTTTTGCCGTTTTGCATATTTTTGGCATATAGGGCTATACTCTAGAAAATATAATTTTTAAAAGATATTATAATAAAGGAGTATGGAGTATGTCAAAAAAAATAGTAGCAATTGATTTAAATAACATAAAGCCAGAGGAGCAATTAAAGTACGAGGTAGCAGAAGAGTTAGGGCTACTTCCTAAAGTATTAGATACTGGGTGGAAATCCTTATCGGCAAAAGAGTCAGGAAGAATCGGCGGAATTATAACAAAGAAGAAAAAACAGATGAAAGAGGAAGCACTGAATAATTCTGAACTTCGGGAATAGAAGGGTAAACTTCCAAGATGTTTACTAACACTTGCGTTCATTCGCTATTGTGAGTATAATGTCAATAGCAGAAAATCCATGTTTTCTATGATGATACATGGAGAGAAAGAAATGATGGTGACAATATGCAAGCATATACAGGGTTTGCCCAGGTCTATGATATGTTCATGGATAATATTCCATATGATGACTGGTGCGAATATTTAAAGGAATTATTAGGCGAACATGGTGTTAAAGATGGTATAGTATTAGACCTTGGTTGCGGAACTGGTAATATTACATCAAGACTATCGAAGTCTGGATATGATATGATAGGAATCGACAATGCTGAGGACATGCTATCAATAGCCATGGAAAAAGCTATGGATGAAGAGGATTCTATTCTATATCTTTTGCAAGATATGAGAGAATTTGAATTATATGGAACCGTGTCTGCAGTAGTTAGTATCTGTGATAGTATGAATTATATTATGGAAGAGGAAGACTTACTTAAGGTATTCCAGTTGGTTAACAACTATCTTGATTCCAATGGTGTTTTCATCTTTGATATGAACACGGAATATAAATATAAGACAATTCTTGCAAATAATACTATTGCAGAGAATCGTCCGAATGGAAGCTTTATCTGGGATAATTATTATTATCCAGAAGAGAGAATTAACGAGTATGATTTAACTATTTATGTGAAAGAAGACTTTGGTGAAGAAGAGGACTTCGATTCGTCTGGGGAGGATTCAGATTATGATGAATCCTATGAAGAAGAAGGACAAGTATTCTATCGTTTCGACGAGAAACACTATCAGAAAGCATATTCACTAGAAACGGTGAAAGCATTATTAGAGAAAGCGGGACTTGAGTTTGTGTGTGCATATGATGCATTTACACATAATCCAGCAACAGAAACAAGCGAAAGAATCTATATTGTTGCGAGAGAGACGCATCAAGAGAATAAATTCTATACAAACGAATAAACAGGAGGACACAATGTCAGATTATATAGTTAGAGCAACAGCTGCAAATAGCCAGATTCGTGCGTTTGCAGTAACTTCAAGAGATTTAGTAGAGGAAGCAAGATCACGCCATAATCTTAGCCCTGTTGCTACGGCAGCACTAGGAAGATTACTTACTGCTGGCAGTATGATGGGAAGTATGATGAAGAGTGAGAAAGACCTTCTTACATTACAAATCAAATGTAGCGGTCCAATTGGTGGACTTACTGTTACAGCAGATTCAAAGGCTAATGTAAAGGGATATGTTGTTAATCCAGATGTTATGTTACCACCAAGTGAAAAAGGTAAATTAGATGTAGGGAAAGCACTTGATTTAGGTGTTATGAATGTAATTAAAGACATGGGATTAAAAGAGCCTTATGTTGGACAAACACACCTTGTATCTGGTGAAATCGCAGAGGACTTAACATATTACTACGCAACAAGTGAACAAGTACCATCTTCTGTTGCACTAGGCGTATTAATGAATAAAGATAATACAGTTAAACGTGCGGGTGGATTCATTATTCAATTAATGCCATTTGCTGATGAAGAAGTTATTGATAAGTTAGAGAAGAAAATCGGAGAGATTACTTCAATTACATCATTACTTGACCAAGATATGACGCCAGAGATGATTCTAGATTATGTATTAGGAGATTTCGGTGTAGAGATTCTCGACAAGGTGCCTACAAAATTCGATTGTAACTGTTCAAAAGAACGTGTAGAGAAAGCCGTTGTTAGTATAGGAAAGAAAGAAATCCAAGAAATGATTAATGATGGAGAATCGATTGAAGTGAACTGCCATTTCTGTAATACACACTATAATTTCTCAATTGAAGAATTAAAGGATATCATTAAAAGAAGTAAGTAAGACTATATTAGTGATGCGCCTATCGACATTTGTTGATGGGCGTTGTTACTTTTATCTTTATAAAACTACCAATTAATTTAACTAACATATTAGTTGTTCATAAAAGGAACTATTCTTAGTCTAGGGAAAACTAAGAATAGTAAAAGGAAAAAGGAATAAATTCAAATAAAGAGGAGAATTAATATGAGAGAAAAATATGTTTTTGGTAGAAATGCATTCCGTACCTTTGAAACTGGTATGGAGAAAGAATGGTTATTAACAAATGGAATTGGAGGGTTTGCTAATCAGTCGATTATCGGTGCAAACACTAGGATATATAGTGGATACCTTGTAGCGTCTTTGCATGCTCCTGTGGATAGAATGATGATATTTCCAGGAACTCACGAAGCTGTTACGATTTCAGGCAAAGAATACGATTTAACTGCTCAAGAATACATAAAGGAATGGAAGAGAGGATATCAATATCTTAACCGATTTGAGTTAGATATTCTACCTACGTATACGTATCAAGTAGCAGATCTTTGTATTAAGAAAACAGTTGCCTTAGAATATGGCAAGAACACAAGCGTTGTATGCTATGAGATCGAGAATGGTATGGACCAAGCAACATTTGCAGTTACGCCAATGTTTACATATCGTGGATTCGGAGAGACAAGAGAACGGGCGAAGCTTGTGTTTGAGAAAGAGTTAAAAGTACAGAAGTTTATTAAGAACCCAGATACGAAAGGCGTTAGGGAGAAGGAACCAAACAGTAATACAATAGAGCTAGAGGCTAAGAATCATGTGCTTCAATTAATACCAGAAGAAAATAAAGAAGTAACAATCAAGTTCTATGCATCGGAAGGAAGGTATTATGACCGTGCTTGTAAGCCAGTATCTATGGCAACTCCGAATTATCTAATTGAGGAAAATCAAGTATATCCTATAGATAATCGAACTGGATTTTTAGGGGTAGATAATCATATTACGCCTTATGATGTTGTAGTGACACTTGCACCATATGAGAAGAAACGATTCTATGTGAAATGTACGGTAGAAGAATTAGATGACAAAGATGGATTTGTTATTGCTAAGGAATACCATCAAAGAATGACTAGATTAATGGATTTACTACCTTATGACGATCGATTAGCGAGAAGACTGGCTTGGGGAGCAGATGCATTTATCGTAGATAGAGAGTCGACGGGACTTAAGACAATCCTTGCGGGGTATCCTTGGTTTGCAGATTGGGGAAGAGATACAATGATTGCGTTACAGGGCCTAACATTAGCAACGAGAAGATTTGACGATGCACGTTCGATTCTGGAATCCTTCTCAAGATATGTGGATCAAGGAATGATACCGAATGTGTTTCCTGGTAATGCAAAGGAAGAACCAATGTACAATACCATAGATGCTTCCTTATGGTACTTCTATTCAGTAGATCGCTATCTAGAATATACAGGGGAAGAATCCGACTATACCTTTATTAAGGATAAGATTTATCCATATCTAAAGGAGATCATTAGTGCGTATAAGAAAGGAACTCGCTTTGGAATTCGTATGGATAGTGATTATCTCATTGAAGGGGGAAGTGACCTTGACCAATTAACGTGGATGGACGTACGTGTTGGAGATTTAGTTGTTACACCAAGACATGGGAAAGCTGTTGAAATCAACGCTTTATGGTACAACGCACTTAAAGTAATGGAAAAACTATCTGTGCATTATGGGGAAGAAGGAGACGAATATTGTGGATTAGCAGTCCATGTTAAGGACTCCTTTGTGGATAAGTTCTGGAATTCAAGTGCAAACTGCTTATATGATGTCATTGAGAAAAGAAATGGTGAAGAAGTAGCAGATGATAAGATAAGGCCGAATCAGATTTGGGCAATCTCTCTACCATACACCATGTTAGATCGTGAGAAAGAGAAATTAGTAGTGCAAAGAGTATATCATGACTTATATACTCCTTATGGAATTCGTTCCTTATCTAGTGAAGACGTGGATTACAAGAGTCACTACATTGGTAAACTAATAAATCGTGATCTTGCATATCATATGGGTACAAGCTGGGGATATATCTCAGGAGCCTTCATATCAGCATACTGTAAGGTGAACGATCATAGTAAGGAAGCTGTACGTAAGGCAAAAGAGATGTGTGAGTATTTCGAAGACCATATGGAAGATGGCTGTCTTAGCGGTATTGCAGAAATCTTCGATGGTGATTTCACATGTACAAGTCGTGGTTGCTATACGCAAGCATGGAGTGTAGGTGAAGTACTGCGTGCGTACACAGAAGATGTATTACCTTATCTATAAAAGAGAGAATTTAGGGATAACTATATATTTATATTTTAGGTAAAACATGGTATGATTCAGATAGAGATTTAATAAATTGTGAAACTAAGAAGCTGTGTACATAGCTATAGTTTCACAATTACTGTTAGAGTATAAGTAAAGGAGAACAAGAAATGGAAACAGTAGAATATATTATTGAGACAATAGGTAAATTAGTAAATATTCCAAGTCCATCTGGATTTGCACATAAAGCGATTGCATTTGTGAAAGGGGAGGCAGAGGGGTTTGGATACTCTTGTAGTTTAAATCAAAAGGGTGGATTAGTGATTCATGTTCCAGGAAAATGTGAAGAAACCATCGGTCTTTCAGCACATGTAGATACATTAGGTGCAATGGTTCGCTCCATTAAGAGTGATGGAACAATCCGTTTTACAAGCGTTGGTGGTTATACAATGCAAAGTATAGAGGGAAGTTATTGTACAATTCATACAAGAGACGGAAGAGAATATGAAGGAACAATATTAGCCAATAGTCCATCAGTACATACATTTGATGATGCTAGAACGCTTGAGAGAAAAGAAGCTAATATGCATATTCGTCTTGATGAGATTGTTAAGACAGAAGAAGATGTGAAGAACTTAGGAATCGATTCAGGTGATTATGTGAGCTTTGATCCTAAATTCAATTACACAAAATCAGGATTTGTGAAATCAAGACATCTTGATGATAAAGCAAGTGTCGCTGTATTATTAGGATTATTAAAGGAAATGTCAGAAGGTTCGTTACAACCACAGAAGACGATCGAGATTCTAATAAGTAACTACGAAGAAGTAGGTTTTGGTGCAAGTTATCTTCCTAAAGAAATCACAGAATTCGTAGCAGTTGATATGGGTGCACTTGGTGATGATCTAAATGGAACAGAATATGCAGTATCAATCTGTGCCAAAGATTCTTCAGGACCATATGATTATGAACTTACAACTCGCTTAATTAATATCGCGAAAGAGAAGAAACTTGACTACGCTATTGATATCTTCCCACATTACGGTTCCGATGTATCAGCAGCACTACATGGTGGCAACGACATTAAGGGTGCGTTAATTGGACAAGGAATCCATGCTTCTCATGGTATGGAAAGAACACATAAGAGTGCACTTCATAATACCTTAGAATTATTAAAAGGCTATGTTTTATAGTGTGCAAAACTCATTAAGTCTTTGAGCATGTTTCTAACCATGAACACGATAACACAAAACACGCTACGTGCCTAAGTACTTCTAATAGTGCGTGCATATAATTATACCAAGTTCACGGAAGCGCCTTCAACATGACATCCTGTCATGTTCAGGCTGGCTCGGCCTCCATGCCTCGCCTTCCTGATATAAGAGCACACACTAAGAAGTACTATAGGCCCTACGCTATCGTTTTTTAGTTATAGTGTTCAGCTTAGAAACATGGGGCGAATGTATTGAGAGTTTTGCTGTAACTAATAACGATTTAGTTTTAGAGGTCTTAGTTAAAGTTAATGATGAATACAATAATATTTATTTAACCATAAAATGCACGTACTTGTGTATCAATAAAGTAGTAAAAGCAAAACTCTTAGTCAAATAGAATAGCTTCTCTGCTGGTGTACTATGACTAAGAAACGATAGCGAAGCATCTATAGTACTTCTTAGAGTGTACTAGATAACCGAGGAAGGCGAGGCAAGGATGCCGAGCCAGCCTGAACTGAGGCAGGATGCCGAATTGAAGGCGGTTCCGTATTGTTTTGATAACTTTCCGTACACACTTAGAAGTACTTAGATGTGTAGCGTGTTTCGTGTTATAGTACGCCAGCATAGAAGCTGCAAAAGTGTATAAGAGTTTTGCTATGAGTAAATATAAAAGGAGGAATCAACATGAATGTAACAGAGCGTTTTTTAAAGTATGTTAGTTTTCACACAACTTCAGATCAGGCAAGTACAACTACACCAAGTACAGAAAATCAGAAAGTACTTGCGGCTGAACTAGTGAAAGAGATGAAAGAGATGGGAATTGCTGACGCTGAAATGGATCAGTATGGATATGTGTATGGAACAATCGAAGCAACCAAAGGTTGTGAAGATAAGCCTTATATCGGTTTGATTTCCCATATGGATACATCTGACGCAATCTCAGGAAAAGACGTGAAGGCAAGAATTGTTAAGAATTATGATGGTAAGGATATTGTTCTTAATGAAGAAAAGAATATTGTTATGCGTACGAAAGAGTTCTCTCATATGGCAGATTATGTGGGACAGGACCTGATCGTAACAGATGGAACAACATTGCTTGGTGCAGATGATAAGGCTGGAATCGCTGAGATTCTTACTTTGGCAGAGCAATTGATGAATAATAAGGACATTCCTCATGGAAGAATTCGCATTGGATTTACACCAGATGAAGAGATTGGTGCCGGTGCAGATCATTTTGATGTGGAAAGATTCAATGCTGATTTCGCATATACCGTTGATGGTGGAAGACTTGGAGAATTAGAGTATGAAAACTTCAATGCAGCAGGGGCAAAAGTAATTGTTCATGGCGTGAATATTCATCCCGGTGAAGCGAAGAATAAGATGAGAAATGCAATCTTAATGGGGATAGAATTCAATAGCATGCTTCCCGCTAATGAGATTCCAAGTTGTACAGAAGGATATGAAGGGTTCCAACATATCAGTTCCATTAGTGGCAATGAAGAAGAAACAGTGTTAGAATATATTATTCGTGACCATGATAAAGAGAAATTCAATGAAAAGAAAGCAACGTTTGAAAAGGTTACTGCGTATTTGAATGACAAATACGGGGAAGGAACTTTTGAGTTATCTTTAAAAGATAATTATTTCAACATGAAAGAAAAGATTGTTAATCATATGGAAATCGTAGACCGTGCAGAAGCAGCAATGAAGAAGGTTGGTGTTGAACCAATCATTGTACCGATTCGTGGAGGTACAGACGGAGCGAGATTATCATTCATGGGTTTACCTTGTCCGAACGTATCAACTGGAGGACATAATTTCCATGGCAGATATGAGTACATTCCAGTGCAATCCATGGAGAAAATGGTGCAGATTTTACAAGAAATAATAAAAGCATAGCAAAATATAGAATCTAGTGTTATAATAATTTTGAATTACAGAATTAAAGTTTTACAGTGATAAAACATTAGTAAATAAATATAAAATACATGGAGGTAAATATAATGTTTTCATTTGATGAAGTCCAAGCTTATGATCCTGAGTTAGCAGAAGCTATGAAAAAAGAGTTTGGTAGACAAGAAGACCATATTGAATTAATTGCTTCTGAGAACTTCGTAAGTAAAGCCGTTATGGCAGCGATGGGAAGTCCATTGACAAACAAATATGCTGAGGGATATCCAGGAAAGAGATACTATGGCGGTTGTGAGTTCGTTGATATCGCAGAAGACTTAGCCATTGAAAGAGCGAAAGAATTATTTGGCTGCACATATGCCAATGTACAACCACACTCTGGAGCGCAAGCAAATATGGCAGTATACTTTGCACTTGTTAAACCTGGTGAAACAGTAATGGGAATGAGCCTTGCTGATGGTGGTCATCTTACTCATGGTAGCCCAGTAAATATGTCTGGAACATATCACAATATTGTTTCATATGGCGTAGATGAAAAAGGTTTCATAAATTACGATGAAGTTCGTAAAATTGCTATCGAAAACAAGCCAAAACTAATCATTGCTGGTGCTAGTGCATATCCAAGAAAGATTGATTTTAAGAAATTCAGAGAAATCGCTGATGAAGTAGGCGCATTCTTAATGGTTGATATGGCTCATATCGCTGGATTAGTTGCAGCAGGCCTTCATGAAAGCCCAATTCCATATGCACATGTAACCACAACGACTACGCATAAGACATTACGTGGACCAAGAGGTGGTATGATTCTTTCTAGTGAAGAATTTGCTACAGAATACAAATTAAACAAAGCAATCTTCCCTGGTATTCAAGGTGGACCTTTAATGCATGTAATAGCTGCGAAAGCAGTATGTTTCAAAGAAGCATTAGATCCAAGTTTCAAAGAGTACGCAAAGAACATCGTAGACAATGCGAAAGCATTAGCAGACGGCTTAATGAAGAGAGGATTTAACTTAGTATCGAATGGTACTGACAATCACCTTATGTTAGTAGATCTTCAAAACATGGGTGTAACAGGTAAGGAAACAGAGAAATTATTAGATGCTGCTAAAATTACTTGTAACAAGAATGCAATCCCTAATGACCCAGCTTCTCCATTCATAACAAGTGGTATCCGTCTTGGAACAGCTGCAGTTACTACTAGAGGAATGCAACCAGAAGATATGGATCAAATCGCAGAAGCAATCTCTTTATTAGTGAAAGATGTAGATGCAAACAAAGAAAAAGCATTAGCAATCGTAAAAGAATTAACAGACAAGTATCCGCTTTATAACTTGAACGTATAATTGCTGTGAATTTAATAAATTAAGAAAGAGACAAAATTATGATTTTAGTCATAATTTTGTCTCTTTTTGTTGTTTGTATAAGTCACAGATGAGCATTTGTAATAAAAAATGTATCTTTATAAATAGAAAAACAAGAGTATATATTTGTAAAAAACAAAAATACTCAGAAAATAATGTTGTTTGATACTATATATGTAGCAACTAACTAAGATTAATGGTTAACAAATATGCATAATTATCAATTGAAACAGATAAGAGTTTAAAAAAACTAAATGAAATAAAATATTTCGAAAATTAGCGAAAAAACGACTTGACACTTTGGTTAAAATATGTAAAAATAAGAGTAGTAAAGGGGAGTTACTATACAATATATATAACGTTCCGAGGAGGGGATAAAATGAGGAAGATATCAACGGCTATAATAACAGCAATTACTGCATGTGTATTAATTGTATCTATTCTCGTAGGCTGTATCAATGGCGTACTAAGCTATAAGACATTAGGCGAAGAAGCAGAGGACAAGATTTCAGCAATGTCCATTCAATATGCGAATCAAATGAATTTGCACTATAGAGGAATACAAGAGATTGTTACTGGTATGAGTAGTTACTTTGAAGCAGGCTATGATTATTCACAATCTAAAGATAGTACATATAATAATACATTTATGGATGGAATGTATAAGTACATAAGTGTAATCCAGTCAACCATAACAGATATGGATGTTTTACGTTTATATGCCTACGTAAACCCTAAGAATGTGGGTACGATGTGTTCTGCCATTAGTGAGAAGGGTGAAAGAGTTGTTAAAAACCAAGACGAAGAATATAAATCGTGGAGTTTAAGAAGTGGTACCAAGTGGAACTTCTATAATGAGACGTTAAAGAATAATAAGGCAACTTGGCTTGATCCCTATATGGATGAAGAACTTGGACAAGAAGTAATTAGTTATACGCAACCCATATACGTGAATAAGCAAGTAGTTGGGGTAGTTGGACTCATTATATCTTTTGATGATTTTAAACAATTAGTTACATCTATTAAGCCGTATGAGAATGGATATGCATTCTTGGTAGATTCATATCAAAGATATATTGTACATAATTCTTATACGAGAGAAAATAAATTGAACGATACAGGATTTGAAAAGTTAACCGAACTTATGTCAACGCAAAGTCAAGGGTTGGAAAATATGAGTGTTGATGGCGAACAATCCTATGTGGCGTATTCAAAACTTGCAAATGGTTATTGTTTGGTGTTAGTGACACCAGAGAGCGATGTAATGAGTAACGTCATAGATATGATTATTAAGAGTTTTATACTTGTAATAATCTGCGTATTAATCTGTATTATCATAGCTTTCATAGTAGGTAAGAAAATATCTACTCCGATATCCAAGGTTACAAAGGATATAGAGAAGGCTAAGGAAGGTGATTTTACTAGTAAGAATTATCTGCCTTATCTGAAGAAGAAGAATGAAACAGGTAAATTAGCAAGAGCATTAGATAAATTACAGGAATCTATGAGTAAAACGGTTACTCAGGTTAGTGATAACAGTACTGTTGTTACAGATTCCGCTGTCCATCTTAATGATGCAATTAATTCCTTAGTTGATGAAGTAAGTAATATTACAGCGACGGCACAACAGTTATCCGCTAGTATGCAACAAACAGAAAGCACAGCGATAACACTTAGTGATACCTCAGAAAGAATGATTCATCATATAGAGACAATGGATGACAAGAATAAATCCGGTGTTGATACGGCCAATGATATTAGCAATAGAGCGGTTCAATTAAAAATTGAAGCGGCAGAAGCGGCTAGAAAAGCAGATGAAGTATGCAAGACAACTGGTGAGAATTTAAAAGCTGCAATTGACGAATCAAGGCAAGTACAACAAATTAATGTGTTGACAAAAGCAATTCTAGACATAGCGGATCAAACAAGTTTACTATCTTTGAACGCTTCCATTGAAGCAGCGAGAGCAGGCGAATTTGGTCGTGGGTTCTCTGTAGTAGCGGATGAGATTAGAAGTTTGGCAGATAACTCCGAGACAACAGCATTACAGATTCAAGATATAACCAAGAATGTAATTGTTTCAGTTAGCAAATTATGTGATAGTTCCTATGAGGTTCTTAATTTTATGGATACTCATGTTAAGGATACCTATAAAAAACTTATTGATATGAGTGAACAGTATAACACGGATTCGACTGATATGAGAGAGTTGCTCGAAGATATTGCAAGTGTTTCTAAGAATATCTTTAGTGAAATTGAATCTTTGTTGAAGTCATTTGGAGAATTAACAGATGCAACTTCAGAAGGTGCTGATGGTATTCAATGTATATCAAAGAATGCAGAAGAAGTTGCAAATCATACCAGAGAGGTTGAGCTTGAAGCCAACCGATTGAATCAGATAGCAGGAGAATTAAGCGGAGCTATCGAAGTATTTACGGTTTAGATGCACAAGCATTTAAATAAATTCCTTTTATATTTCCTTTTATATGAACAACTTTTGTTGCCATGAATTATTTATGCGAAAAACGGGCTGTCACCCCTAGAGACAGCCCGTTTTTCAACGTTTAAGTGTATACCAAGTACAGCAAGAGCTTAATGTACAGAAAGTAGTGAATACACAGGGTATTCTATTTATAATTTAGGTAAGATAACAAGAAAGGTAGCTCCACCGCCAATTGAATCGCATACTTGGATCTTTCCTTTGTGAATATCAATGATTTCTTTAGCAATACATAGGCCTAATCCAAAATGTTCCTTTTTGGAACGAGAGGAATCTTCTCTATAAAAGCGATCAAAGATATGAGCTTTCGCTTGGTTTGAGATACCAATTCCGTCATCTGCAACAGTTACTACAAAAGTAGAATTCATATAATTAAGTGATAATTTGATTTTTCCGTTCGGTTTAGAATAACTAATCGCATTACTAATAAGGATAGCTAGTACTTGTGCAATACGCTCTTTATCGCAATAACAGGTAGGAATGGGATCTTCGGGTAATGTAATGGATAGAGATAAATTATGTTGGATAGCCAGCGGTTCAAAGGCTTCATAGTTCTCTAACAATATAGTATCTAGTTCTTCTTGTTTCATAGAAACAGACCAAGTTTGACTATCTGCACGAGCAAGAGTTAACATATCATTTACTAGATTGGACATACGCTTGCTTTCTGACTCTATGGTATTAAGAAATTGCGATTGCATAGCAAAGTCTGATGTTCGAAGAGCAGATAATGAAGAGAGTATTACCGCAAGAGGAGTACGAAGCTCATGGGAAGCTGACGCTATAAAGGCTGTCTGCTTATCTTGAGATTGCTTAATAGGTCGTAATAGCCTACGTGTGAAGAACAAGGAGACAAGGAACAAAAGTAAGATACCAGTTATGTTAAGTATGATAAAGCGCAAACGTTGACTTTGTAATCTATGATATAGTGCATTCGTTGGATAGAGAATTATGGAAGTAAGCGTATTAGAACCTTTTTGTATCCTAGCAAAGGATACATAGTAAGGTGATTTATTAGCAGCTGTATATGCAAATTCATAGTGTGTAGAAGAAGTCCCCATTACATCTGTAGTATTATGGTAGGAGTCTTTACCATACGTAATAATTTCATTTATAATAGCAAGTTGTTCTTCGGTACGGGCCATTCGTGTATAAGAGAGAGGAGTACCATTATCATATATAGCGATAAGATATTTGCCGTTCTGTTCAATTTTCGATAACCATTCGTAAGTAAGCGTGTTCTGTTGTTCTAGATTAGCTATGAAGGTATTCATCTCAGCACTAAAAGATAGATAAGAAGTATTCTTTAGGTCTCTTTCCGATATGTAAAGGTAGCTGAAGGACATAGTTAATAAAATAATACTTGATATTGTAGTGAACAACAGTGTTAATCGAAGATTAAGTTTTCGAAACATCTTGATCTGTTTATTCATGAGGTCCCTCCAACCGATATCCAACACCTCGGTGTGTCTTAATGGTGGTTGTAGTGCTGACAGTTTTTAGACGTCGCCTGATAAAATGTATATAGTTGTCTAAGTTACCATCTTCAATCTCTGCATATGGACCCCAAACCTTTGTAAGTAAGGTGGTTCTAGGGAGAATCTGCGAGTAATTACGTAAGAAAAATTCCAGTAAGGAACCTTCCTTTTTAGATAAGGTACAAGTACCAATAGGACCAGATAGAGAATTGGTAGAAGGAGAGTATATAATATCGTTATATGTTAAAGTATCTATATCGGTCCATTGTCTTGGTCGTCTATTAATACTTCGGATTCTAGCAAGCAATTCTTCCATTGCAAAAGGTTTAATCATATAGTCATCAGCACCAGCATCTAAGCCAATAATCTTATCGGAAAGTTCACCTAGAGCGGTTAGTATGATTACTGGTGTTGAGTTATTTTGATCTCTCAATTTCTTAAGTAAAGCAATGCCATCTATATGTGGGAGCATACGGTCTAGTAAAATCAAATCATATATATTCTGATTCATGAACAAGAGAGCATCCTCACCATCCATGCAAGTATCAACATGAAATCCATGATTCTGTAATTGATATGCGGTTGAAAAACATAATTGCTCGTCATCTTCTATTAATAGTATTCGCATACAATAACATACCCCTTTCAAATGTTTTGAGACTTTGTGTCGGCAATTTCACGCAATTTACGTTAGAATACATATTTGCTATACGATTACCTCTTTAAGTAACAGTATAACATACTAACCTCTAATTTAAATCTAATTTTGCAAGAAAGCATGCGCAAGTAGTATAAGAGTCTCATGCGCTACGGCTAAAGAATGCCTTGGAATTCTTTTCGTTTAGAGATAAAATAAAGGTAACTGTGGTAGGGTAAAGATGTCGACAAATAAAAGTAATATAGTAGCAGACTTTTGGGAGGTTAATATGATTAATAAAAAAAGAAGAATATTCTATATCCTACTGGTAACATGCTTAGCATTCATAGTTGGTTGTAGTGAGAAAAAGGCAAATGATAAAAGTAACGGAAGTACTACAAACAGTACCAATGAAAATGCCACAAACGGTTCAGTTGAAGATAAGGATAAACTAAATCAGAATGCGCAAGCGATGGGAAGGTATATAGAGACACCATGTGGCACAATAGAAAATGGTGTAGATATGGGCAAATTAACGATTATGGAAGACAAAACAATCGTAATTCTAGATACACGAACGGGAGATTTACATACGTCTAAAGACGAAGGAGAAACTTGGGAAACAGAAGAGGTAAGAGGAATTAAATCTTTATTAGTAAAGCCCAATTGTGAGATAACAAGTGGAGCTGTTAATAGGAAGGGAGACATATTCTTTTCCTATATTCCCTGGGATGAAATTACCGATGCCAATGCTACGAACATGGAGAGGTATGTATATATAGCAAAGAACGGTGAAGAAAAAGAGTTTAAATTAACAATTAATAATAATGCACTAAGGCTTCAAAAAGCAGAGTTCGCTAACGATGGTGTATTATATGCTTTGACAATAGGAGATGAGATTATCAAGATTAATCCGGATGATGAAAGTGTGGAGACAGTATTTGAGGGAGAATCGTATCTTAATACATTTGCCATAGACGGATTATATCTTGTAGCAGAAGGAGAGGGAGTAGGATATATCTATAATACACAAACGAAAGAACTTATTATGAATGATAGTGTATTGAATGACTTTCTTAAAGCTAATGTTAAGGGAGACCAGTTATGTCAATTAGCTGCAAACGATAAAGAGAATGCAATCTATGTAGCCTGTTCAGAGGGAGTATACCGACATGTAATAAATGGAAATGTTATGGAGCAGTTGGTATCGGGAGAACTAACGAATCTTGGTAGTCCATCGAATCGTGCGACCAGCTTTAAAGTGAAAGAAGACGGTAGTTTTCTTATTGGGTATGATAGTGGAGAATTAGATTCTTACAGTTACAATGCTGAGGTACCTTCTGTACCAAGTAATCAGATCAGAATATATAGTCTACGTGAGAATAAAACAATTCAACAAGCGATTGTAAACTATAGAAAAAACAATCCAGATGTATTTATTAAATTAGAAATTGGAGTAACTGGTGATGATGCTGTGACAAGTACGGATGCAATCCAGAAATTAAATACCAGTATACTAGCAGGAGATGGGCCAGATTTAATCGTGTTAGACGGTTTACCGATGGACTCTTACATAGAGAAAGGAGTTCTCTATGATTTATCTGAAGCTATGAAAGAAGTTGAACAATCGGATACGTATTTTACGAATGTTACCCATGCATATCAAACAGAGAATGGCTTATATGGAGTTCCGATGAAGTTTCAGATTCCAATTATTATAGGAAATGAAAAAGAAATCACCAAAGCAGATTCTTTAGAAAAGTTAAGTCAGATGATACAGGATATGAGAGCAGGTGATAACAAAACAGCTACAATTATGGGAGGTTATACACCGAAAGAAGTTCTTGAACATCTAGAAATGGGCTGTAGTGCAGCTTGGTTAACAAAAGAGGGGAAGATAGATGAAGAAAAATTAAATGAGTATTTAAGATATGCCAAAGCAATCTATGAGTCTGAGTTAGAAGATTTAACAGAGGATATGATTTCAACTCAAATTGGTTATCGAAAAGAAATCAGTGATATGTTGAATGGCCAGATGAGTAAATTATTATCTATTACACCGCAATTATCTAGAATGATGTTTGGTGATCAACAGATAGTTGTTGGATATGTTGATGGAATTAATGATTATCAAATGTTACTCGCTACTTTGAAGCAAGATACTTCTATATCATATCAAAGATTTGATTTGCAATCTGGATATAATTTTATCCCAAAAGGAATTATGGGTGTGAATTCTGCATCAAAAGACATGGATACAACGCTTGATTTCTATAAGAGCTTGTATTCTGAAAAACTACAAGAAGCAGATGTCAGGGAGGGATTCCCAGTCAATAAAACGGTGTTTGCTAAGTTAGCAAAGGGTAAGGACATTACGGAATCATATATAGGGTCATCTGATCGTAATGGAAGAGAGGTTAGTTATCATTTAACCATTCCTACCGATGAGGAGATGAAGAGATTACTTGAATTGGCAGAAGGCCTAACGGCGCCTTCTCTTATGGATAATACCATACAAGATACAGTAGAGACATTTGGTGAGAAAGTGTTATCAGGAGAAATTAGTTTGGCTGATGGTGTGAAAGCTATTATTCAGAAGGTGGATTTGTATCTACAAGAGTAGAATAAACAATGAATAGTTATAAAATAAATCTAAAATGTTATAATATTTAGATAGTTCGGTTGTTATCTTTCATTTAAAGTGTTACAGTATAGTTAAGACCTTGCAGTATTTGTTTTTTGTAAGATTACAGATTAATAATATGAAGGAGTGGGACTATGAGTGAAGAACGTGATATTGAAAAAATCCAAAAATTATTAGCAAAAGGTAAGACAGAAAAGATTGAGAAATATCTTAACGACAAGAATATCGAAGTAGTTAAAGCAGCGATAGCAGCTTTGGGTGAGAGTAAAGATGAAGCCTCAACTAATTTATTAAGCAAATTGATTGATCATCAGGATCCAGAAATTAGAAAAGCAGCAATTGTTGCTTTTGGAAAAGGTAAATCAGGATATGCAAGAACGTTCATTCAACATCTAGTAGCTACGGAAAAGGATGAGCAAGTTAAAGAAGTAGCGATGAAAGTATTGAATGAATTTAAGGTAGAGTAACTACGCTTATGATTAATAGACAGATATAGAATTTAATAAGTAGGATAAAACGAGGTTGTTGCAAAATAATAATTTTGCAGCAACCTCGTTTTAATATGACGCAAATTATGTGTGTTATGTTAAGAAAGCTCTGATACGATTTAGTCAGGATCTTAGTAGCCAAGCTCTTCGCCAACTAAGACAACAATTAATCGACCTGGTTTATTGGACTTTCTTGTAATTACAGTATTCGAACACATGCAATCTGGAACTAAGCAATCGGTACAACGTCCGAAATCATGGCATGGTGTTTTACGGTTGAGACGGACAGCGTTCGGTGGTGCGGCCATGTTATGTACACGCGCAATTCCAGCTTCCACATCCGGCACAACTTTATTCATACCTGCAACGATGATTACATTACCAGGACCTGTAACAAGACAGGCTACGCGGTTTCCACTACCATCGATGTTAACTAACTGTCCATCTAAGGTAATGGCATTTGTACTCATAAGGAAATAATCAGCAGTAACTGTTTTAGCGTACATTGCCTTTTGTTCCTCAGGAGTAGTTGCAGTTGCACGGTCATATAGTGTATATGGTGCTGTCTTTAGATAATCTAGTAAACCGATTTCTGTGAGGGTTTCGGAACCACCCCAAGAGATTGTAGCATCAGGCGTGAAGAGTGATTTGATACATTCTAAAGCTTCAGCCTTATCATTACAGTAATAACCTTGCATTCCTCGAAGTTTACATTTTTCTAAGATGGATTTTGCTTGGTTTTTATAGAATTCTTTTTTGATATCCAATGTAATGTCCTCCTTTGATGGATAAATTATTATTTATTATAAATTACAGTATACCACAGCCTCGTGATAATGAGCGAAAGATTTTATTTGAAGATAAGCTGTATTTTTATATGTACAATAAGGTATAATATGGTAAGAATATAAATAAGAGGGGATTATTATGGCGAATATATTAATCGTTGATGATGAGGAATCAATTAATGAGTTAGTTAAATTGAATTTGAAATTGGTGGGGCATACTTGTGATCAAGCTTATGACGGACGAGAAGCATTAGATATGGTAACGAAGGGACCCTATGACTTAATTCTTCTAGATGTTATGTTGCCATTCATATCTGGGTTCGATCTAATGAAGAAGATAAAGGAGACACCAGTTATATTCATGACGGCAAAAGATCGTATCGAAGATAAGATTCAAGGGTTGACTTCGGGAGCAGAAGATTACCTAGTGAAGCCATTCGAGATATTAGAATTAATTGCAAGAATCAACATTGTACTTAGACGGACGAAGACGGAGAACACTGTTTTTAAATTGGTTGATATGGAGATGGACAGAGAGGGAAAGGTAGTAAGATATAGGAATAAGGAAATTGATTTGACACCACAGGAGTATTGTCTTTTAGAAGTGTTTGTGATTAATCAAAACTTGGCCTTGTCGAGAGAGAAGTTATTAGAATTAGCATGGGGATATGAATACGAAGGGGATACAAGAACGGTTGATGTACATGTACAGAAGTTACGTAAGAAACTAGGATTAGAGGAGAGAATTAAAACTGTGTACAAGGTTGGGTACCGTCTGGAAGTGTAGGTGAGAGGATGAAGTTTTGGCAGAAAGTATTCCTAAGTGTACTAATATTGTTTGTTGTAGCACTCAATATAGGAATGTTTACGGTTATGCATTTTACATATAAAGAACAATTAAGTAGTGTTAAACAACGTGCTAAGGGAGAGGCATATTTTCTAAGAAACTCCATTAGTAAGGATTTTACGAATCTAGAAGAAACCTCTACCTTAACGAGAGATAAGAAGGAGACTATATATGATTCCTATAAGACATATTATATGGAGCAGAATGTATTCCTAGAGCTATGGAGTGGAAACAGTCTTATTGGAGGGACTTTTGATTTGAATATAGAGTCAAGAGACGAACTTGATACGGTAGACAATGTACAAAATCTTCTTATTCGAGAGGTGGACCAAGAGGAATACTTGTTTCTTGCATGTAACTTGGAGGAACCTTATGAAAACCATATACTGGTTATCGCCTACCCATTAACAGAGCTTACGAATACAAGAAAGCAATTAGTACAGATGGTAATAGCGACTGATATTGCTATAACCATACTATTGTCAGTGATTCTATATCTTATCATACGAAAATTGATGAAACCACTAAAACGTTTATCGGAGGCAACGGGGGAGATTACGCAGGGGAATTATAGTCAAGAGATACATATTCAAAGTCAAGATGAGTTTGGTAGTTTGGCTAAGAAATTTAATACTATGTCAGAGAGAATTAATGAAAATATAAATCTCTTACAAGAAGAAAGTGATAAGAAGCAACTGCTAATCGATAATATGGCACATGAACTTCGGACGCCATTAACATCGATTTCAGGATATGCAGATTATATGCGTATGGCAGCCTTAACAGAAGAAGAGCGAATACATGCACTGGACTATATCATTGCTGAAACTAAGAGATTGGAGAAATTAAGCAGAACCTTGTTGATGATTGCTGATATCAGAGAAGGTGTATTAACTAAGACGGCTGTTTCCACAGAGCAAATAAAGATCAATATACAGAATCTTTTCCACAATCAATTAAAGGAGAAACAGATTCTGTTAGAGGTGAATTGTGAGATAGAAACTATAGAAGCAAGTGAGGTAATGCTACAGTGTTTATTAGGAAACCTAATTGAGAATGCGATACGCGCTTGTGAGGTAGAGGGAAGAATAACAGTAACATTCTATAACCACGAAGGGACTTGTTTCACGGTAGAGGATAATGGAATTGGCATGGAAGCGGAGGAGATTGCTAAGATAATGGAACCTTTTTACCGTGTTGATAATGCCAGAAGCCGTAAGCATGGTGGAGTAGGCTTGGGGGTGACCTTGTGTCATCAAATTGTTAAAGTACATCAAGGAGAGCTTCGCTATGAATCAGAAGTGAATAAGGGGACTAAAGTAATTGTAACATTTACAACTTGATAACATCTTTATGACAGTTCTACAAAAAGTGGACGGTATACTAAGAATAGATTAATGGTGCTAACTTGAGCGGGTAAGATTGACGCCGGCAATCTATAATAAAGATGAGGAGTGAGTATATGAAGAGGAATATGATAGTGACGTTATGTGCCGCAGCTGGAATAGTAGTGATCGGGGTATGTGGACTTGTTATAAGTATGAATATTGATAAACAGGGTCAAAGCAGTAAGGTGGAACAAGTACCGATGAATGTTACTTCATCTAAGGATGAGAATGAAGAAGATACAAAAGTTGAGACTATAGATAAAAACACGAATGGAAATATAGAAGCTACAACATTTTTGTTTGATGCTACAGCAATTATAGTAGAACATGACAGAAACATCAAGGATGAGGGTTTTGAAACATCATTCGAATCTGCGGTTATGATAGGGCTTGAATATATTAGGGATACGTATGGGGGAACATTTGATACCATCGATGTCAAGATGGATACAACTTCAACAAGTGGAATTCTAAGTGGGAGCGTTGCTTGGTATGAAGTTGTAGAGATGGATAACAATAAGCGTTATGAGATTACAATTAACACGCAGACAGGGGAGGTTATGAATGTTCAGGCGTATTATAAGGAAAATGCTTCCGATAATAAATGGGTGAAAGCAGATACTTCGTCAAAGAATAACGAATATAAAGTTGAGAAACTTGATTTAGAAGCGTTTTCGAATATTGAAGTGAATATTGAATATAATGCAGATGTTGAAATTGTAACAGGGGATTCCTATGGAGTAATACTTCATTATTATGGACCTGACTATAGCATTGACTATAGCAACGAAAGTGGAGTACTTCGTATTGCAGATGATGTTACAGATAAGGCGTATGAGATGAGTAACCAGAGGGTGAATAATTATGTGACAATTATTGTTCCAGGAGATACCAACCTTTCTACTGTTGATATTATAGCAACATCAGGGGATATATCACTGAAATCGGTTCAGACAAATGACATAAAAACATTAACTTATAGTGGAGATAGTTCGTTCGTAGACATGGTTATAGGTTCAGGAGATTTGCAAACGTATTCAGGTGATATTGATGTGAAAGATCTGCAAAGTAGTACAGTAAAGATGACTTCCATCAGTGGAGATATAACCGTTAAAGGAAAGGTATATGGAAGCAGTACATTTGAAGCAACTTCTGGAGATGTTGTAATAGCATGTAAAGAGCAAGAAAAGATGTATTCTTACAATCTAAGTACGACCTCTGGCAGCATAGGGGTAAACGGGAAAGTAGTAGAAGACGAGGTCGGCGCAGAGAAAAACGTACAGAATAGTAAAGAGAATATAATCAAAGCAACAAGTACGTCAGGAGATATAGATATCGCCTTTGAGAATTAAGTGGGGGTAGAGGATGAAGAAGAGAAGAAGGGGTCTCGTAGTGGCAGTAATTATTGCAATAGTGGGGGTGCTTTTTGGGACAATTATATATATTAGGAGTGACCGAGAAAAACGTAAGGATGGAATACAAACAAGCACAAACGAGATGCAGCTCAAAGGGGAAGCTTTTCCTTGGAATGGTTGTTATCGTATCATTAGAGCTGACAATTCGGATTTGCAACTAAGCTTTGAGAAAGACACACAAACGGTGAAAGCAAGTTCCATGTCAGGCGGATATGCCAATGATATACTATACGATTGGATCTATGACGGTGAAAAGATTACATTTTCAATATTACGTAACGCTTATAATGAAATTTATGTGTTGGAGGAAATTGAAGAGGGAAATCTATCTGGAACTTGTCAGTACATGTCTAGGGAGACTGCAGTTATACTGGAAAAGTACCGTGATACAGCGAATACGAAAGAGCAGAGTAATCAAGATATGAAACGTTCGGGAAAGGAACAAGTAGACTTACTTAATGCATATTCAGAATATAAAACAGATGAGCTCGTATATGATTATACATATGATTTGAATCAAAAAGAAATATATAGGGATTTTATCAATACCTATGAGCTAGATCGAATAGCAGAAGGAAAATCAGACATCGAATTAATGATGGCACTTATGAATTGGTTATGCGATATTTGTAAGCATGGTTCAACAGCCTATTATGAGTCAAGTTCTATCGATGAAATTGTGACATATGGAAAGGAAAATGGTTTGAATTGTAGATGTCTATCCCTTGTTTTATCCGAGGTTATGCGAATGTATGGAATTAAAGCAAAGGTGATTTGGTGTTATCCTAAGGACGATTATTTTGATGATTGTCATGTAGTGGTGCAAGCATATTCAGAGGAAACGAAGCAATGGATTATGTTTGATCCAACCTATCGGCTGACTCTTCAAACAAAGACAGGAGAGTATATGGACATACAAGGGTTAAGAGAGTGGATTCGCACGTATGGTTACGACTTAGAAGGCATGACTCCAGAATCGTCGTACTATCTTGTTTCAAATGAAGAAGCTGGATATACAGGGAATACTGAATATGGGTTCAATCTGCAGGACTATGCCAATTACATGGCTAAGAATCTCTTTCGATTAAAATGTTTAAGTAAAAATACTATATTAGGAACAAAATGCTTCCAGAATACCTATACCATTGAGCTTATTCCTACCAATTACAACATAGCGGGGATTGAATTGTTTAAGGCAAATGAGATTGATCTGTCAGGGAAATACGTCTATACCACTGATGTAGATAAATTCTTTGAACTACCAGAGTAGTAAGAAAAACAGGTTGCGAACCTTGTAAAAAGAAGCTATAATCTATCTTATTGGAAGGAAATCAAGGAGGAGTTGCGAGATCTTGATTTCACCCCATAAGGTAGTGAAGAACGAAGTTCTAGTGTCATATAAGTGAACGAGAGATACTGGCGAGATACCTTATGAGGAATCATAAGAAAGTTGGAATTATACATGTCTAAAAGTTTATATATTTCTGAAAAACCAAGCGTTGCGCAGGAGTTTGCGAAAGCACTTAAGTACAACTTTAAGAAACGCGATGGATATATAGAAGCGGATGAGGCTATTGTAACTTGGTGTGTAGGTCACTTGGTTACAATGAGCTATCCCGATGTCTATGATGAAAGTCTTAAGAAATGGTCATTGACTACGTTACCATTTCTTCCGAAAGAATTCTTATATGAAGTCATTCCAGATGTAAGTAAACAATTTAATACGGTGAAAGCTTTGCTCAACCGCGAAGATGTTTCTGTAATCTATGTGTGCACTGACTCTGGACGTGAAGGAGAATATATCTACCGTTTAGTGGATCAGCTGGCAGGGGTACCAGAGACGAAAGATAAGCGAAGAGTTTGGATTGACTCACAGACAGAGGACGAAATCTTACGTGGAATACGAGAAGCGAAACCATTATCGGCATATGATCCTATATCAGATGCGGCTTACTTAAGAGCGAAGGAAGACTACTTGATGGGGATTAATTTCTCTCGTGTACTCACGCTTAAGTATGGACAAGCGGTTACAAACTATCTACAAAGCAAATGGACCTCTATCTCCGTAGGGCGCGTTATGACCTGTGTTCTCGGTATGGTTGTAAAGAGAGAACGTGAAATACGAGCGTTCGTTAAGACACCATTCTATCGTGTGATAGCAGGAATCAATACCTTCGGTAAGGAATTCGATGGGGAATGGAGAGCAGTAGAAGGTTCGAAGTATTTTAACTCTCATCTGTTATATAAGGAAAATGGTTTCAAAGCTAGAGAAAGTGCAGACCAGTTAATAACGGAATTAACAACGGATTTTGACAATCAGGGTGTAATTGAGAAGCTTGAAAAGAAGAAGGAGAATAAGAATGCTCCACTATTATTCAACTTAGCAGAATTACAGAATGAATGCTCAAAGCTATTCAAAATCAGTCCAGATGAAACGTTGAAGATTGTACAAGAGTTATATGAGAAAAAATTAGTAACTTATCCAAGAACGGATGCCAGAGTTTTGTCTACAGCTGTAGCAAAAGAAATCCATAAGAACATTGGAGGATTACGTAATTACGCTCATGTGGGTGAATTTGCGAATGAAATACTAGAGAATGGCAGTTATAAGAACATTGCTAAAACAAGATATGTAAATGATAAACAGATTACAGACCATTATGCAATTATCCCAACTGGTCAGGGGTTAGCAGCCCTGAATGCTGTACCTCCAACTGCCAAGAAGGTATATGAAACAATCGCGAGAAGATTCTTAAGTATCTTCTATCCAGCAGCAGTTTATCAAAAAATCAGTCTTGTAGTGAAAGTGAAAGAAGAAAGTTTCTTCTCTAATTTCAAGATTCTAGAATCACCAGGGTATCTTAAAGTAACCAATTTGTCTTTCATGACGAAAAAGTCAACACCACAGGCGACTGGATCACAAGCGACGTCTATGCCAGTAGCAACAGATGAACAAGCAAATGGTGAGAATGGCGATTCTTCAGATAATCAAGAAGATGTATTCGATGCAGAATTCATTAATAACATGAAGACCCTTAAGAAAGGTATGTTACTTAGTATTACTGGATTCAGTGTGAAAGAAGGAGAAACTTCTCCGCCAAAACGATATAATTCTGGTTCTATGATTCTTGCGATGGAGAATGCAGGACAGTTAATCGAAGATGAGGAACTACGCTCTCAGATAAAAGGTAGTGGTATTGGTACAAGTGCGACACGTGCAGAAATCTTGAATAAATTGATTAAGATTACATATTTGAGTCTGAATAAGAAGACGCAGATTGTAACACCAACACTTCTTGGAGAGATGATTTATGACGTAGTAAATGCTTCTATACGTTCTCTACTAAACCCAGAACTAACTGCAAGTTGGGAGAAGGGGTTAACGTATGTTGCAGATGGAGACATCACTAGCGAGGAATATATGGTTAAGTTAGAAAATTTCGTAGCGAAGATGACGAACGGAGTTAAGGGACTTAACAATCAATATGCGCTTCGCCAGTTCTTTGATGAGGCAGCGAAGAATTATAAAAGTAAGTAGATACTAGAGCAAAACTCCACTTATATTTTTCATGACTTCTTACCTAACGCACTATGACACAAAACACGTTACGCACTTAAGTACTTCTATGTGTGTACATCACATCTATCATTTGATACGGAATCGCCTTCAATTCGGCCTCCTGCCTCAGTTCAGGCTGGTTCGGCCTCCGTGCCTCACCTTCCTTGTCTTCTGAGTACACACTAAGAAGTGCTATAAGTGCTACACTACCGTTTTTTTGTCATAGTGAGTTAGGTAAGAAGTAGATTTACATTTTGTGAGTTTTGCTATTACGACGTTAACGATACGCAAGTTATAAAATATTAAATAATAGTCATAATTAATAAGCTTGTACGATATATTGATTAGAGTGAAAAGGAGTGAAGAAGTATATGGAAGAATTAATGATTAGTAATTTGTATGATATGAGTCAAACAATAGCCCTTAAAGTGTTCGAAGGCTGTACTTATCCATGGGAGGTACTTCCGAGGATTGGTGCATTTATATTAGAATTAGGTGAGTCTTTATCACAAGAGGAATACGACAAAGTGGGTGAGAATGTTTGGATTGCAAAATCCGCAAAAGTAGCACCGACAGCATATATTAACGGCCCAGCAATTATCGGTAAGGAAGCAGAAGTTCGTCACTGCGCATTCATTCGTGGGAATGCGATTGTAGGGGAGGGTGCTGTTGTAGGTAACTCTACAGAACTTAAGAACGTAATCCTCTTTAATAAGGTTCAAGTTCCGCATTATAATTACGTAGGCGATTCCATTCTTGGTTACCGTGCACATATGGGGGCAGGTTCCATTACATCAAATGTAAAATCTGATAAGACCTTAGTAGAGATTACAAGTAACGGTAAAAGAATGAAGACAAGTCTTAAGAAAATGGGAGCAATGTTAGGGGATAATGTTGAAGTTGGTTGCAACAGTGTCTTGAATCCTGGTACAGTAATTGGAAGAGAAGCCAATATTTATCCATTGTCTATGGTACGTGGTTATGTTGAAGCAAAATCTATTTACAAAAAAGCTGGGGAAATTGTGTCAAAGAATTAACAATTAAAGGGCAGGTTCCTGTAGAAACTAATGAAATTTTAAGAAATTTTATCAAAAAGTATGGACTAATCGCGAGTTTTGTGCGAAAATGTGAGAAGGTGCGATGTGAGGTCAGGTAGGAAACAGCAATGTTTTTGATCCTGAGATTTGAGCTGTGCTCAAATTTCCTTATTGTTCAAAGAAGCCAATTTCTTTTAACAATGTAGGCCAAGATAATCGCCATGAACATAGCCATATAGGTAATTGGTATTCTAAAATGGATATTGAAAGGAGTTTCAACATGATTTATTCACATGAAGTAGAACAAATGTGTCCAGTAGCACAAGGCGTTAACCACGGTGCTGCTCCAATCCCAGAAGAAGCAAAATGGGTAAAAGCAAAAGAAATCTCTGATATTTCTGGTTTAACTCACGGTATCGGTTGGTGTGCACCACAACAAGGTACTTGTAAATTAACTCTTAACGTAAAAGAAGGTATTATTCAAGAAGCTTTAGTAGAAACAATCGGATGTTCAGGTATGACTCATTCAGCTGCTATGGCATCTGAGATTTTACCAGGAAGAACTATTCTTGAAGCATTAAACACAGATTTAGTTTGTGATGCAATTAATACAGCAATGAGAGAATTATTCTTACAAATCGTTTACGGAAGAACTCAAAGTGCGTTCTCTGAAGACGGTCTTCCAATCGGTGCTGGTCTTGAAGACTTAGGAAAAGGTCTAAGATCAATGGTTGGTACTATGTATGGAACTCTTGCAAAAGGACCTCGTTACCTTGAAATGACTGAAGGATACGTAACTGGAATCGCTTTAGATGAAGAAAATCAAATTATCGGTTACCAATTCGTTAACTTTGGTAAGATGATGGATTTCATCAAAGCTGGTGATGACGCTAACACAGCATTCGAAAAATCTAAAGGCCAATATGGTAGAGTAGAAGATGCTGTTAAGATTATCGATCCAAGACACGAATAATAGAGGAGGTAACTAGAAATGGCTTTATTTGAATCATATGAAAGAAGAATAGATAAAATCAATGCAGTACTTAATTCATACGGTATTGCATCTATCGAAGAAGCAGAAAAGATTACGAAAGATGCTGGACTTGACGTATATAATCAAGTTAAAGCAATCCAACCAATCTGTTTCGAAAATGCTAGCTGGGCTTACATTGTAGGTGCTGCTATCGCAATTAAAAAAGGATGTAGAAGAGCTGCTGACGCTGCTGCAGCAATCGGTGAAGGTCTTCAAGCATTCTGTATTCCAGGTTCTGTTGCTGACCAACGTAAAGTAGGTTTAGGACATGGTAACTTAGGAAAGATGCTTCTTGAAGAAGAAACTGATTGTTTCGCTTTCTTAGCTGGTCATGAATCATTCGCAGCTGCTGAAGGTGCAATCGGAATCGCTGAAAAAGCAAACAAAGTTCGTAAAAAACCATTAAGAGTAATCTTAAACGGTCTTGGAAAAGATGCTGCTCAAATCATCGCAAGAATCAACGGATTTACATACGTTGAAACTGAGATGGATTACTATACAGGCGAAGTTAAAGAAGTTTTCAGAAAAGCTTACTCAACTGGCCTTAGAGCAAAAGTTAACTGCTATGGTGCAAACGACGTAACTGAAGGTGTAGCTATCATGCACAAAGAAGGCGTTGATGTATCAATCACAGGTAACTCAACTAACCCAACTAGATTCCAACATCCAGTTGCTGGTACTTACAAAAAAGAATGTATCGAACAAGGCAAGAAATACTTCTCAGTAGCATCAGGTGGTGGTACTGGTAGAACTCTTCACCCAGATAACATGGGTGCTGGTCCAGCTTCTTATGGTATGACTGATACTATGGGACGTATGCACTCTGACGCTCAATTCGCTGGTTCTTCTTCAGTTCCTGCTCACGTTGAGATGATGGGTCTTATCGGTGCTGGTAACAACCCAATGGTTGGTATGACAGTAGCAGTTGCTGTTTCTATTCAAGAAGCTGCTGACGCTAGTAAATTCTAAGGAATTCAATAAAATCAAGGGCATGTCAAGTCGTAATGATTTGACATGCTTTTTTTTATTCTATGTAAAGGATCAATACTTAACATAATATATGTTAAATAAGAAACACATAATAAGAAACACATAATAAGAAACACATAATAAGAAACACGTTATATTGCCAATAGACAGTATGACGTGTTTTTTTGACGTTCATTCAGAATAGTTACTAAAACATAGTACATAATGTAAAGCATAATTATAAGCAATGGACATACAATATTGAAAATAGTTACATATTAATAAGTTATTTACAAAGTAATCTCTTCTGTTAATCTTTTAGTAACTCTCTTGACTTAAACTTAATAATTACATATAATTACAATAAAAGGAAACGCATAAAACATACTAAAATATGACAAAATAAGAGGAGTTATTATGAACTAAATGAGGTATCTTCAGTTCAATTTTATAAGAGAATACAGCAGAGTTTTATGTAATGGATCAGGAGAAAATAGAAAGTTCAAAAAATAAATAAAAGGAGTGGATATATGGCGACGATTGCGTTATACTCAAAGAAAATAACACAAATGTCTGGTCTACTTGGAGAGACAAAGAAAACAGTCAATGATTACAAATCAGAATTATTTTCATTAAAAACAAAGGCACTGGCAATCAAGCAATCCATATGTAATATGGAAGATGTTATAAGCTCTATACAGGCATCTACAAGTGTACAGGAAGAGAAAGTAGACTCAATAGAACAAGTGAGAGTGAACAGCGAACAGTTTGTTGAGGATACTTATCGCATAGACGGTAATGTGGCGGATCTTGTGAATAAACGAAAAGATGATTTTTATGATCAATACAAGTACTTAAAACCAGACTGTGAGAAGAATGGTTGGGAAAAGTTCAAAGATGGTTGCAAGAAAGTAGGAGAATGGTGTAAAGAACATTGGAAAATTATAGTGACTGTTGTTCTAGTGATTGCAGCGATTGCGGTAATTGTGGTGACAGGTGGAGCGGCATTAGGACCGATTCTTACGATATTAGTAGGAGCTGCAAAGGGACTAGTAGCGGGAGCAGTTATCGGCGGCCTAATAGGTGGATTATCCAGTGTAGCTGCAGGTGGTTCTTTCTTTGATGGCTTTGAAGAAGGAGCATTCTCAGGAGCTTTTATAGGGGCATTGTTTGGAGGAATAGGTGGCATAGGACAAGTACTTGGACAATCATGCAAAGTGCTGCAACACCTTGGTAAAATAGCAAAGATAGTTCCTACAGTTTCAAAAATATCTGGTGGAATATCACTTGGAATGGCAGGCTTTGACTTACTATCTTTGGGCGTTAGCCTTTTTGATTCTAAAAGTCCCTTGGTACAGTTTAATAAAAAGCTTCATTCAAGTAGTTTATACAATGGGTTCCAATTAACTGTAAGTACATTGGCTATATTCACGGCTGGTTTTACTAAGGGAATGAAGAACCCAATATGTTTTGTAGCAGGAACGATGATATTAACTGCGATGGGATTGAAAGCGATTGAAACCATTCAACCAGGAGATCAGGTAATAGCAACGAATCCAGATACATTCCAAACAGAGGAAAAGAAAGTTGTTGAAACATACATAAATAAAACATCTTGTATTGTACAGATATCAATTCAAGATGAAGTAATATGCACAACTATGAATCACCCATTTTATGTGAAAGGACAGGGTTTTGTATCAGCTGGGAAACTTTCAATTGGTGATGAGATTATGAACGCATCCGGTGGTAGTTATCCAGTAGAATGTATAGAGTTTGAAGAAAAACAAGAAACCGTGTATAATTTTCAAGTAGAAGATTATCATACGTATTATGTTGGAGAAGGTAGTGTACTGGTTCATAATGATTGTCCGGAGAGTGGCGGTTCTAATGGTAATTATGAAAAAGCGGATTATCACGGAGACAAGAATAATACTGTAAAAAACAAAGCACCAAATAAAGGTCAAGAAGCTCTGGATAATTCTATCGAAATAGGGCCTAATACTACAAGAAGAGTAGGAATTAGTGATGGAGAGATTGTTGTTTTTGATGAAACGACAAGTGGAATTTTTCATGGTCATGTTCGCTCATGGAATGAATTAACAGAAACAATGAAAGCAGTCTTAAGAAAAGCAGGAATGGTTAATAAGAAAGGAAAAATTATACAATGACAGAATATATGCTTATTGATAATGAGAAGTACAGGTTAAAAATATTATTAAATGAGAAAGACTTTGATTATTATACTGATATATGGATTGAATTGCTTTGTGGTAATAATCATATAACATTGTTTAAGGATAATTTGTTAGCGCTGAAGAATATAGTGAAAGAATATGATAAGGAGGTTTGCAATCTAGATCATACTCTGGAAGAAAAAAATTTAGGCTTGTTGTTAAATGAATACTATCGATGCTCTTATGAAGAACAGTTACAGGAAGGCATAGTTTTGGATGAACACGGACAATGGATAGGTGAAAGATATTGTTGTTTTACATATTTAAATTGCGCAACTTGGATATATAGATATGCAGAAAATATTATTATAAAAGTGACACCTATTTTTTGTGGTTTTGAAGAAGATGATTATACTAAAAAATATAGTGATTTTGTTGTGAATTATAAAGATATTTTTAAAGAAATAACTTCTTTACAAGAATTAATAACAATGAAAGAAAACATTTTAAAATTATATGATAAGCTATTTTTATAATGTCTATACTTTAAAAGTTCATATCCTAATACAATTGAATTACAATTGGAGTTTAGACAAAGAATACAATTAGGAATTATAATATGCTTGGAAAAATCCCGATATTTTGAAACAGAAATTGAAGGGATGGGAACAATATATACAGTGAGCGGATATGGTATATATGCTGATAAAACTGATGGGGCAGATGTTTTTAAGTTGTCGAATAGGCAGCAAATCCCTATATTTGTATCTGAAAAATTTAAAGACTTGATTGAAAGGGAGAATATTATGGGGATTTCGCTAGCCGAGATTAGTGTAGCGTAGTATTTATTAGGGATATATTTTAGGACGCCAACTCCCTAAACTCCTTTTCCAAAAATAACTGTATAGCCTACCTGTTCACGAAGTGAATGATATGTAGGTAATACAGTTATTTTTAGTCCATTACCAGAGGGAAAATTATCAGTCCCGTATCTTCTTTAGGAAACAGGTGGAGGAACTGTGGTTGGTAAAGGTAAAGGCACATTCACAAGTGGATATAATATTCATGCAGGAACTCAGGTGGAAATAATTAGACCACCATTGGAATGATAGATAGGAGGAAAAATGTCAGTTATTGAAAAAGATAAAATTGATGGGATAGGAAAAAGCAAAAGTAATAAAGAATTGTTATTTTTAATTACAGACCATCTTGATTGGTCTGACGAACGTTACCATTTGGTTACATTGCAAGATAAGATTAATTCCTATGTTTTATATATTGAATCTGAACAGTTCAAGGAAATTTATACTGATGATGAATTTGATTTTTTTACTATCGAAATTCATTTTAAATATCCAATCATAGAGAAATGTTCTCAATTTTTAGATGTAGTTGCTAAGCAGCTTGGACAATATGGTATTAAAATATCAGCTCAAACCAATTGATTTATAGAAAAGATTGGACAATGAAGAAAGAATTCATGAAGTGAACTTTTTTAAGTGAAAAGTTCAAAAAAATGTTGGCATATATCCTGCTTAATGAATCAGATAAGGCTTTATGTTTAGCAAAGGCTGAGATCAAACAAGGGAACCGTGGGGGATATCAAAATGAAGGAAAAGATATTTATCAGTATATTGTAGATTATTTTAAATCTCAAAGCTCATAGTCCTGAGATGTCCTAATATTCTAAAAAACGCTCTAAGTAATACCCACTGTGCTTAAATATATAGCAAATTCAGCTACTTGCCTTTCTTATTCAAGAAGCTGCTGACGCTGGTAAGTTCTCAGAAAATCAATTATAGATTGTTAAGAAAGACACGTTATGTTGTTGAAAGACAGTATAACGTGTTTTTTGTCGTTTATAATTGGCGTTTATTGTTAAAAAATAGTATTAAAGCAGCATATATTCCATAATAAAACAATATTATACTAAATGTAGTGTGTAAGTAATGCAAACAAGAAAATATGGGAGGAATACGATGAAAGGATTGAACAAGAAAACAATAAGTAATAAGATCGCAGCTGGATTATTAATTTTTATAATGGCTGTAGTAAGTAGTTTAGGGGGAATACAAGGAAACGTTAACAAAGTACAAGCAAAGATAACATATGAAAAAGAAACTGTATTTTACGGGGAGGGTTTTACCGTAAAATATACGATAGATTCACAGTGGGATAATCAGTATACTGCGAACGTAGTCTTAACCAACACGGGAGATAAACCAATAGAGAATTGGGAATTATCTTATGAATCCTATGATGAATATAGTAATATATGGAACGCAAAGGTGTCGTATCGTTCAGCAAGAATATACAATATTAAAAATGGCGGACACAATCAGAATATTGAGCCAAAGCAATCCATATCATTTGGTTTTCAGGCATCTTTTAATAAAACAATTGATATTCCTAAATCATATAAACTATTGGGAGAGACAGCAGAAATTGATGATAGTGAATGTCAAGTGACATACAATATTCAAAGTCAATGGAATAATGGTTGTATTATAGATATATCATTACACAATAACTCAGATGAAGATATAGAAAATTGGTCTATGAAGTTTGACCTTAATTGCAAGATTGACAACATATGGAGAGCAAAGATAGAATCCCATGAGGGTAGTACATATAATGTGAAAAACTGTGGTTATAATTCAATAATTGCACCAGATTCCAGTGAGACTATAGGAATGCAGGTTAGTTTTGAAGATGGTGGAACACCAGGAAGTATAGAAAATATTGTTGTTAGTCAAAGTAAAAAAGGTAAAACTTATGTTGAATTCGATAAAGAATGGAACCGCACAATGGTGCGTGCAGATTCACCTGTAGTAGTCGAAGCAAGCAAAAAGAATGCCTATTCCATAAAGATTGGACTTATCGATTCCGGTGTTGATTATTCCTCTAATATCAATATAGTAGAAAGAGAAAACTTTGTAGAGGAATACATAGAGACAAATCCAATCTTTGATGATTTATCTGGTCATGGTACAGCTGTAGCCGGATTAATGGCATCAGATTCTAGTGTAGAATCTGATAACTTTCAATTTGATGATAAGAATTTGAATAAATTAATGAACGAAAAGATTCAAGGTGTCAATCCGTACATTGATATTTACTCAGCAAGAGTTTTAGATGATAATAATGAAACTACGGTAAATAGATTAATTGCTGCACTAGAATGGGCAATCGAGAAAGATGTAAATATCATAAATATCAATTGTGGTATAAGCAATGATAATAAACAGTTACATGATGTTATAAAAAAGGCATATAAAAAAGGAATTTTAATTATAGGTGCAGCAGGAAATGACAAGAGTATTCAATATCCTTCTAAATACAGTGAAGTTATGGCAGTAGGTTCTGTTAAGTGCACTGGTGATCAATCATCAGCAAGTGCCACGGGAGAAGAATTAGAAGTTGTTGCACCTGGACAAGATGTGACTTCCTATGGGCCATTTGGTATACTTGACAGTTATTCAGGCTCTAGCATGGCAGCACCACAGGTAACTGCGTTAGCTGCAATACTATGGCAACAGGATTTAACAAAGTCAAGTGAATTTATTCGCCAGTTGATTGATGTGTCAGCAAATAACTTGGGTTCAAAAGAAAAATTCGGATATGGAATGATTGATTGTGAAAATGCTTTGCAGAAATATACGGAATTTGAAAAATACTACTCTGATCATAAAACGGTAACTGAAAATGTTGATTATAATTTGGAAAATGCTATTATAGATTATAATGATGCTGATATTATATGTACAGAGGAAGAGAGTGTGAAGGGGTATTGGTCTGGGAATAATCACGAAGCGGCTACTGGGAGTAAATTGAGAACAATAAAGAGGGCGTCAGTATGGCCTGACAAAAAGGAATCAAAGATTGAGGGAATGACCTCAAATCCAGCATTCCATGGATATTATGAAAATAAGTCAGGTGAAGAGGTAAATTATATAGATGCATATATTTTCATGACAAAAGTAGCGACTAACATGTATAAGAATGGAAGCAATAAGAGTATAGTAGATAAAGAAGAAGTTTGGTTATTGACATCGAAAGAAGGGAATGTTGATAAAAAATTTGCAGAAAATATAAAAAAGGCAGCAGAAGCTGGGTTCAAAAAATACAACTATAAAACGAAAAAGGATAAAGCAAATTTTATATATGGCATGGCATTACATACTGTAGCAGATATCTTTGCACATAGTACCTATGCAATAAAGGGAACAAGCAAAGATAGGAAGAGTATGCTAGATAAAGAGATTAAGGATTTAGTACCAGATTGGAAACGACTTACTCATGGACCAAAAGATGACAAGGGAAAGTTTGATTCGAAGAAGAATTTTGCGGATATGGTAGATTGTATACCGATGCGGTATAATAAAAGTGCTAGAAACGTATGCAATGAAATCCTTAATACAGCGGTTATGAAATGTAAAGCAGGGACTAAAAATGTGTTCAAAAAAGTTGAGTATTACAAGGATAAAAAATATAGTAATGCATGGGAATACACTAATATTACAAAGGATAAAAAAGAAACAGAGGAAGAGTATGAGAAAAAGATTGAGTTATTAAAAAAGAACTATATCGTATATTCCTATGGTATCATTAACTTTAATACCTATATGGGAGCCAAAGAAAATACGGAGCTTGGAGAGCTAGCAATGCAAGTGGACGCAAAAGGAATGAAAGATTTGATGAAATCATGGATAGCAAAGGAGGCAGGAAAATGAAGTTGAATAGAAATAATATATTAAAAAAGATTATAGTATTTATTAGTGCTATGACGGTAATCACTTTATTAATAGTAAATTGCAACATTACAGCAAAATCCAAACCGACCAAAGGGGTAGATGATAATGGAAATACATGGGTATATAATAAGAAGACAAAGACGATAACATTTAAAGGTACTAAAGATTTAGAGGAAAACCTAATGGATGGACATAGTACAGAACCAGATTGGTTTTGTTGGGATGAAGAAGTGGAACATGTAGTAATAAAAGAAGGGATAACTGGATTGCCGAGGGGAGAATTTTCTCTCTTTACTGAATTGAAAACAGTTGTTTTATCAGATACAGTTAGCTATATTGGAGATTCTGTATTTGAAGACTGCTTAAATTTAAAAGAAGTACAATTTTCAAAAAATCTTATTAAAATTGGTGATTATGCATTTGCTGGTTGTGAGCAATTAAAAAAGATAGAAATACCCAAAACGGTAAGTTCAATTGGAGCTTGCGCTTTTGAAGCATGCAGTAGTTTAACGGAGGTTATAATTCCAGAGAGTGTAAAGAAAATTGGATTCGAAGCATTCGGTGAATGCACTAAATTAAAAAAAGTAGAACTTCCAAAAAGTCTCAAGGTAGTAAGTGAGTATCTATTTTTTGATAGTAAAAGTCTAACAAGTGTAAAATTACCAGAATCCGTTACAACAATATATGCAGGTGCTTTCCAAGAATCAGGGATCAAGCAGATTGTAATACCTAAGAATGTAAAATACATAAAAAAAGGAGATCAGGGCAATGGAGTATTTGCAGATTGCAAAAACTTAAAAACAATAGAGATAAAATCTAAGAAAATAGAGAGTTGCTTTAAGGGTGCATTTGATGGAGTGAATACAAATGTCGTTATTAAAGTCCCAAAGTCTAAACTGAAGGAATATAAAGCTATGTTTCAAAAGAGTGGATTGAGTAAGAAGGTGAAGATTAAGGGGGTATCTTAACCGAAAATAGTAAGGCATAGCGTCGTCCTCAACCCCTATAATTAGCCCTAAGTAATACTCACGTAATACACAACTGATACATATACGCAGCTAAATCGGTACTTCACTGCTTCTATTCAAGAAGCAGCTGGCGCTGGAAAGTTCTAATAAAATGTTTTGTTTTGAGGATTTCGTAGGTCGTATGACGGTTTACGAAGTCCTCTTTTTTTTGGTAAGACTCTTACAAGACACGCTCTAATAGATACATAGGTTAGTCATAGGATGGTACTTGGAGGTCCTTATTACGTAAGACTTCTTCCTCATTGACTAGCATTCGACTAGATAATACAATATATTACAGTGTAATAACCAAAAGATGGATATGATGCTATTGCATTTTTGGTATTGTAAACTGCACGGTATACAACAATAAGGAGTCTATTAGGAAAGAAAGAGGGAAGTAAAATGAAACAATGGAAAAGACAGATATCGATCTTATTGGCGGTATTATTAATTACGAACTGCATATTCAGTATGCAACCTGTGAAGGTAGTATCGGCAGCAATGAAGCCTTCTGTGGAGGCAACCAAGCTATCGATACCGGTAGGGGAAGATACATACAGCGTTAATGTGAAGAATCCAATCAAAAAAGCCACCTATACATATGAAGTTGCAGATAAGAAAGTTGCAAGGGTTGATAAAAAAGGTTTTCTTACTGGTGTTAAAGTAGGGAAAACCAAGGTAACCGTGTATCAAACGTACAAGAATAAAAAGACGAAAGTAGGAACTTGTACAGTAACGGTTAAGAATTCTTCTATTGATCCTTATATGAATGATGCAAAACTATGGGTTTCAGTTGGTAAAGAATGCTTTAAAGAGTATCCTATAGATTATAGTATGTACGGTCCTATCTCATATGAGAATAAGCAGGCTACGTATTCCTATTATTCAAGCAACACTTCTATCCTTAAGATTACTAAGGGGGGTAAGGTAATGGAAACGTATAAGCCAGGTAAAGTGAAGATTACAGTTAAAGAGACTTATAATAAAAAGACGCGTACAGTAGGTTCTTTTTCTGTTACAGTAAGAAAACCAGAGTTAACGATTAATGGTACAACACAAGAATTTATACTAAATCAATCCTATAATTTATTAGATTATATTAATTATGCTATGTACTACTATATCGATACGGGAGATTCTAAGGATAGCCCAATTTCTCTAGTAAATGAGACAGATGGAGAATGGTATGGTGATATCTTAGCCATAAAAGAAGGTACCGTAAAAGTTAAAGTTTATGCAGACAGTAAGCCGATTAATGAAGCTGCGGACAATAGCGATATCTATGTAGGTACATTTACTATAAAGGTTGTAACGAAGCCAGCGACATCAATATTAGTAGAAGATTTCTTTGGTTCGCTTAAAGAAGATAAGATGACGATAGAGAGTGGAGGTTATGGTTTACTTGCGAGTATGGCAAACCCCGAAGATACAAGTGATACAATACAGGTATCAGTGAGTGATCCTTCTGTAGTTTCGTTATACTCAAAGGACGGAAAAAGCTATGATACAGAATCCTATGTAGGATTAGTATTATTCACAGGAGCAAAACCGGGAACAGCAACAGTAACATTTACAGCGGGTGCAGTTAAGAAAGAAATAGAAGTTACGGTTGTAGCAGCAACAAAGAAAACAGGAAGTGATGAAGTAATAGAGGGGAACATTCCGTGTAAAGGGAAGGATAGTAAGATTACCGTTAATAGTTCGAATCCTGATGTAATCGATATCAAAGCTGTGAATAATGAGTACAATGAGGTTGAATCAATGGATTATACCATTGATTATACAACGAAATCTGTTGGTGAAACTGTTATTACAGTTGCATGTGATGGGGTAGAACAGCAATATATGATTAAGGTAACGAATTAGGTATTACATAATTATTAGGTAGTGTGAATATATAAGTTCTATGGGCTTATACGAATCATTTATGGTTGGTATAGGCCTTTTTAATATATAGGGAATATGCCATTAATCCAGTTGTTTTAATAGGAATAGCCGGTTTCGGGTTGAAATATCATGTAGATTCGGTATACTTATTATAACAACATAAATTACATAATAGGTGGCGAATTATTCAAATGAAAGTTTTAGAATGGTGTAAAAAAGAAATCGAACAATTAATTCAAAAGTCAAAAACAGTAGGAATACAATGTATGATGTTTGCAAAATGGATTATTCTGGCTGTCGTGGTCGGATTATTAGTAGGAGCCTTTGGCTCCTTATTTGGCGTTTGTATGGAGTTTGCAACGGAGACAAGATTAAAGTATGCGTGGTTAATATTCCTGCTGCCAGTTGTTGGTCTTGTAATTGTAGCATTATACCGTAGTTGTAGTATAACAAAAGACGGTGGAACAGATATTGTAATAGATACGATACATAATAGCGGGGCGGTACCATTTCGGGTAGCACCGTTAATCTTTATCGCAACGGTGCTTACACATCTAGTGGGAGGTTCAGCAGGAAGGGAAGGTGCTGCTCTACAGATAGGAGGAAGTTTCGGTGACAAAATTGGTCGTGTGCTTAAGCTAGATCTGATGGATCGAAAAGTATTGATTATGTGCGGTATGAGTGCCGCATTCTCAGCATTATTCGGGACACCGATGGCTGCTGCTGTGTTCGCGATGGAGGTAATTACGGTGGGAGTCATGTATTATGCAGCATTTTTACCATGTGTAGTAGCTTCTCTAGTGGCTGCCCATTTTGCTTCTAGAATTATTGGAATTAGTCCGGAATCCTTTCATATAACCAACGTACCTGATTTCAATATGGAGATGATTGCCGTTGTTGTTCTTATAAGTATAATTGGTGCGGGGATAAGCTCTATCTTTTGCATGATTTTACATAAAACATCTAGAGTATTAGAAAAACGAATTAAAAATCCGTATATACGTGTAGTTATTGCAGGTGTGGCAATTATTTGTCTTACCTTTATAGTTGGTAGTCGCGATTATAACGGAGCAGGTATTGATGTGATTAAAAGAGCCTTCCTCGGAGATGTTGTTCCATATGCATTCTTAATTAAGATGCTCTTTACTGCAATTACCCTTGGTGGTGGCTTTAAAGGTGGAGAAATTGTTCCTACATTTTTCGTGGGTGCTACGTTAGGTTCGGCTATTGGTATTGCTCTTGGAGTTTCACCCTCCCTGTGTGCTGGTATCGGTATGGCGGTGCTTTTTTGTGGAGTAACAAATTGTCCACTTGCCACTTTATTTATTAGTTTTGAATTGTTTAATTATAAAGCAGTACCGTATTTTCTATTGGCAATTGCGATTAGTTATGTATTATCGGGATATTCAGGATTATATGGAGAGCAAAAAATCATGTATTCCAAATATAAAGCAAGGTATATTAATAGAAATGTAAAGGATGGGGATTAAGATTTATCGAGATATGTGATGTATTGCGGATCAGTTTGATTATCCTTAGATCTCCTATGTGTGATTTAGTTACAGATATAACCTCTTACTATTTGTTATACTCTATAAAAAATAGGGAGGTAGTTATGACAGTACGAAGAAGATTTGCTTCTGTGAACGAAGCACAATGTGTGGCTTGTGGTAGTTGTATCAAGGTCTGTCCAAAGGAGGCAATTCATGTACCTAATGGCGTCTCTGCCATAGTTGATTTACTAAAATGTGTGGGATGTGGTTTATGTGCGAAAGAATGTCCGGCCTCTGTAATTGAAATTAAGGTTCATCAAGATGAGTCTATGAAAGAGCAGGTGAAAGGATAAGATGAAAAACAAGAAGAAGAGATGGTATGAATACCTTTTTATTATGTCTGCTGCATATCTAATATTAGGTTTCTTTAATATCCTGTTTGCTTGGTTAGGCTTGATTTGCTTTGTGGTACCACTACTAATATCCATAGGAAAGGGAAATAAAGCATATTGTAATCGCTACTGTGGAAGAGGACAATTATTTGATCTACTGGGTAATAAATTGGGCTTATCAAGAAAAAAGGATATCCCTGCATTCCTTCGAAGTAGTTGGTTTCGCTATGGCTTCTTGCTGTTCTTCTTAACCATGTTTGGAAATATGTTATTCACTACGTATCTTGTGTTTAGCGAAGTGCATGGTTTAAGAGAAATAGTTAAAATCTTATGGACCTTCAAAGTTCCATGGAGTTTTGCTTATCATGGAACGGCGATATCACCATGGATGGTACAATTTGCATTTGGATTTTATAGTGTTATGTTGACTTCAACAATATTAGGTTTAATAACTATGATTTTATATAAGCCAAGATCATGGTGTGTATATTGTCCTATGGGGACAATGACACAAGGGATATGTAAGTTGAAGAACAAATAATATAATTGCTGCATTCAGCAATTATTATAAAGTGTTTAAATCAAAATAAATGTCTTAGTCAATAAGTATCAAAAGTGTAGTACTTATTGCCTAAGACTTTTTTTAGGGCAGAAAAATATTAAAATATTACATGTTTTATGAAAATAAAGCACCTTAATTACACTTACTTATTTTGTATAATGAAAGAAACAACTAGTGTTTTGGGGGTGGCGTATTTTGAATATTCTGATCGTGGATGATGAAGAAGTTACCATAATGGGAATTAAGAAATTGGTCAAGTGGGAGCAAATAGGGGTTGCAAAAGTTATGGATGCTTCAAGTGGGGAAGAAGCATTGGTAAAAAGTGAGACAGAGAGAGTAGACATAATAATTTCCGATATTCGTATGACTGGAATGACTGGGATTGAGTTAGCAAGATGTATTAGAGTACAATATCCGCTTTGCCAGATAATTTTTATCAGCGGATATGTAGAGAACGAGTATTTGAAAGAGGCAATCGATTTAGAAGTAGTAGGTTTTATAGAAAAACCAATTCATGTTAAAGCGATTGAGGGAGCAGTACAAAAAGCAATAACTAAGTTAGAATCTATGCAATTCCATATGGAAGTTAGACATCAAATGAACTTGGAAAACAAGCAATATCTAATGCATAAGTTAGCCAAAGAATTGATAGAACCAGTAGCTAATAGAGAAGAGATCCAAAGGAATATGAAGTGGTTAGGAATTGACTGGAAAGATAAAGAATATATATGTGCAGCAATCTTTACTGTGAAAATGGAGGAAAACAAGGATATAGAAAAGGTTTTGTGTTCCTTAGATTATTGTTTTTCGGAGATTGAACATATACATTATTTAAAAGATACTACTCACATCATATTTTTCATTGCCTATCAAAGTTATGAAGAAGAGGCGTTAAGAGAAGTTGTAAAAAAAAGTAGGAATCTTGTGAGTAAGGAAAAAACATATCAGATTTGTGGTGTGTTTGGGTTAGCTACTAACGATATTTATCAGGCATACAGATCTTATGAATCGGCGGTTATTTATCTTCAGAAATTTTTTTATTTTGGATATCATCAAGTTCGATGTTGTATAAAAGAAGAAGAAAAAAAGTTGGTTTTTGATGAAACACTTATGGAGTCGTTTACAGACTCTTTAAAGGAATTCAAACGAGAACAAACCTATGTCTGCATGGAGCGGATTTATAATCAATTGCGTTCACAACACACGGTATTAGTTAGCAGTATTAAGGGGATTTACTTCAAATTATTGGATTATCTATATGAAGAAGTGGATCGTTCTTTTTATTGTGAGTATGATTGCGAATATGATAGTGGAAATGTAAGGAGAGGAATATTACTCGAAAAAATTCACTCCATAGACACCCTTACTGAGTGCAAAGAGTACTTATATGAACAAGTAGAAGAATATTATCAAAGTGCAGAGAATCTAGCAGTGAATAACAAAAGTATTATTGATATTATGGAATTTATTAATAGATCATATCGTAATGCAGATCTATCAGTAGGTGAAATAGCAAATCAAGTATATTTAACGCCAAATTATATGATGATGCTTTTTAAGAAAAAGATGGGAAAGACAGTATTGCAATACCTAACAGAAGTACGTATGGAAGCCGCAAAAGAATTATTAGAAGATGGGCGAGTGAAATTATCGGAAGTAGCTCTTAAGGTAGGATTTCGTGATTCCGGATATTTCTCAAAAGTTTTTCGTCGATATGTTGGAGTTTCACCAAGTATATATAGAGAAAAAAACTATTTCAGGTAAAATACTACGTCATTCGAGTTTTTCCATTGCGTAGAAAAAAAGCATAACATAGGATAAGGGTGTAAGACGTATGCAGAGTTATCTGCATATTAAGCTTTGGTTGAAGGCAAATGTCGACCAGCAAATTTGGGTCTGCACTACGACAGTAAATTTGTGTAACAAAAAGTAGTGCAGAAAAGAGGGTAAAATGAGAAGGTTGGGAAAAAGAATTTCATCTGTAGTACTAATGATAGCGATGTTATTGTCGTCTATGACACTGGATTCATTCGGTGTACAAGCTGCAACTGTCTCAAAGGATTATACAACGGATTTGTTTGGTCCAAATGTATATGTATTTGATGAAAACGATTCAGACAGTGATGTTCAGGCAGTTATTGATGAAGTCTATGGTACACAAGAAACAAATCAGTTCGGAAAAGAGAGATATGCAGTGTTGTTTAAGCCAGGAAGCTATGAGAAGGTTCGTGTAAAGGTAGGATATTATACGCAAGTAGCTGGACTTGGTGATTTACCTACGGATACAGTTGTAAACGAACTTGACTGTAATGCGGATTGGATGGGAGCAAACTCTACTTGTAATTTCTGGAGAAGTGCTACTAATTTTACAGTTAAGCAAACTGCAACCTGGGCAGCAGCTCAAGCAACTTCATTAAGAAGAATGAATTTTGAGCAGTGGCTTGCTCTTGACCAATGGGGACAAGGCTGGGCTAGTGGTGGCTTTGTAGCGGATACCATAGTAAAAGGTTCGGCAGTGGCATGGTCACAACAACAGTACTTATCTAGAAATAGTGAGTATGGTGCATGGGCTGGTGGTGTATGGAATGCAGTGTTTGTTGGTATGAATAAAGACCTATCCGTACAAGATTCTGGTGCCAAGGTAGAAAGTAACTGGGAACAGGAACCAGGGTATCAGTATTTCACTAGTGTTGATAAGGCGCCAGTTATTAGAGAAACACCATATCTTACAGTAGATGGAAATGATCAGTACAGTGTTTTTGTACCAAGTGTGAAGGAAAATTCTTATGGAGTATCTTGGGATAATGGCAAAGAAGCCGGAACATCAATTGGCATTGATAAGTTCTATATTGCAAAGCCAGATAGAGATACAGCAGATTCTATTAATACGGCATTAGATCAAGGAAAGAATTTGATCTTTACACCAGGTATTTACCGCTTGAATAAAGCGATACAAGTAAAGAAAGCGAATACAGTTGTATTAGGTTTGGGCTATGCAACTTTAACACCAACTGGAAACAATGCATGTATAGAAGTTGCTGATGTTGATGGTGTGAGTGTATCGGGCTTACTATTTGATGCAGGTCCTGAATACACAGAAACACTTCTAAAAGTTGGTGAGAATAATGCAGCAAAAAGACATGTGGAGAACCCTACTTTATTAAGTGATTTATTCTTCCGTGTGGGCGGTGCAACCTCTGAAGTTACACAGTCAAAAACTTGTGTAATTATTAACAGCCAAGATGTAATTGGTGATAATTTCTGGGTATGGCGAGCTGACCATGGTGATGGAGTAGCTTGGGATAAGAACAAATCAGAGAATGGAATTATAATAAATGGTGACTGTGTGACCATGTATGGATTGTTTGTAGAACATTTCCACGAGTATCAAACGATATGGAATGGTAATTATGGTCGTTTGTATTTCTACCAGAGTGAAATTCCATATGACGTTCCAAATCAAGCAAGTTGGAAGAGTCACGATGGAACAGTGAATGGATATGCGTCATACAAAGTAGCAGATGATGTCACTTCTCATGAAGCATATGGTTTAGGTATCTATTCTTTTCATAGAGATGCGACGATTGACCTTGCTAATGCGGCAGAAGTACCAGACGCTGATAATGTGAGTATACATAATATCTGTTCGGTTATGCTTGCTGGTAATCCAGGCATCTCCCACGTTATTAATGGTAAGGGAAATGCAGTGAAAATTGCAGGGGAGAGACAACAAGTCGTATCGTATGGACAAGGGAAAGTGGTGATACCAGATGATACAGAAAATCAAGGTGAACCAGAAGTTGCTACTGGTCCATATGCTGATTGGAAGAATACTGCTGTTACCTATCCGAAGATGGGGCAGCTTGTACCAGCTGGTACGATTTCTGTGACTTGGAAGGCATTAGGGGAACAAGTAGATAGTTATGATATTTATGTGGATGAAGTGAAAGTTGGAAATATTAAAGCAAATGGATCTAATACTTATGAATATGAACTTTATTCCACCAAAGTTAGCTCTCATAAATTAAAAATAGTTGCTGTATTAAAAGGCGAAGGAAAAACAGTAACAGCTAATATACGAACATTTTTTACATCTAAAAAAGGAATGGGGATATGGCAAAACCGTAGTGATATGATTGATAAAACGAATCTATCTTGGTACTATAATTGGTCACCATTTGAATTAGAGGGAGTAAATGATGCAGTAGAATTCGTTCCTATGATTTGGGGGGATGATACGGGTAGCGGTGACCGCGCAAAGGAATGGAATTGGTTACGAACAGGTAAATATAAGGATTACAAAACATTATTAACATTCAATGAGCCAGATTATCCAGATCAATCCAATATGACAGCTAATCGAGCAGCAGAACTTTGGACAACATTAGAAGATACTGGTTTACGTCTAAGTTCTCCTGCAACTGGAAACCCAGCATACTTTATGCAAGGTGGCGAAGGAGACTGGTTCGGCCCATTCATGGAGGCCTTGGAAGCAAAAGGAGAAAGTTTTGATTTTACAGCAGTACATTATTATCAAGATTATCCATTAGTTGACTTGTTTGTAGAAACCTTAGAAAAAACACATGAGATGACAGGAAAACCAATCTGGATTACAGAGTGGGGTGTTGCACAGTGGACTAAGGTGCAGGATTTCTACTGGACTGGTGGAGATGATAATTGGCAAAGAGATAGGATTGTTGCATTCATGGAAGAAATCATTCCTATCCTAGATGAACTAGATTATGTAGAGAGATATGCATGGTTCCCATTTGATGGCGCTAATACGGAGAATTTTGGTAATGGTGCAGGTGGTCTTTTCTATGATACTGGTGCGAAAGCAGGTCAGCTTACTACAGTAGGTGAAACCTATAAAGCATTAGGTAATCCTAAGGGATACAATCCTAATCGTCCTGTTTATGATACAGTAGTTAAGGATGAAAATGTGGAAGAACCAGAAGCAGTGATCACAAACCTTGCAATTGGAAAAACTGCTGTAGCTTCTTCGAGTATGGGAAACAACAGTGCTGGTATGGCCATTGATGGTGATGTCAATACACGTTGGGAATCTGAGTTTTCTGATCCTCAATGGATTTATGTTGATTTAGGAAAATCGTATCCTGTAACTGGAGCTAAATTAGTCTGGGAAACTGCAGCAGGTAAAGACTATGAGATCCAAGTTTCAGAAGATGGGTCAACTTGGACTACCGTATATCAAAAAGTGAACGGGACAGGTGGAACAGAAGACATTACATTTGATAAAGTTTCTGCTCGTTACGTTAGAATGTATGGAACTGCTAGAACGACAGGCTATGGTTTCTCCTTATGGGAGTTTGCAGTGTTGGGAATTGATAACAGCACAGGACCAGTTATACCAGAAGAGCCAAGTGGCAATGTTAATCTAGCGAAAGGGAAAGTAGTAACCACCTCTTCGCAGGAAGGGCCATTCATAGGAAGTAATGCTATAGATGGTATAGCAGATACTAGATGGGCTTCAATACAATCTGATGTGGAGTGGTTATGTGTAGATCTTGGAACGGCTCAGAATATCTCCAAAGTGGTGCTTTCGTGGGAAGCAGCTTATGGAAAATCTTATGAAATTCAAGTTTCACAAGATGGAAAAAACTTTACGACTGTTGCAACGAATACGAATGGAAAAGGTGGGACTGAAGAACTTAAATTTAGTAAAATAAATGCTCGTTATATTCGATTTCAAGGAATCAGTAGAGCAACAGGCTATGGATATTCTTTGTGGGAGTTTGAAGTTTATTAAGAACCTTACAGAGTGTTAGTACGATTATAATTGAATAAAAACTATGTAGACAAGTTATTGAATGGGCATTAAAAATTGAGGTAAATCATTTTTAATGCCCATTGTCGTACAGAAAGGAAGGTATTTATGAGATATAGCAAAAAGATTCTTGCAGGAATAGTAGCACTCTCTATGTTAGGTGGTTTTATACCAGTGAACACAGTAGTGGGCGCAACCACACCATGGCTGTTATCGAAAGGAAGACCAGCATACGCTTCTTCTGTCAATGGGGGAGATGTTGCTAGTTTTGCAACAGATGGTAAAATAGGAACACAGTGGGGAGCAGAACCAGATAAAGCAGATCAATGGATTGATATAGATTTAGGATCAGAGGCTGAGATTTCTAAGGTCGTTATTAGCTGGCAAAATAATGCTAGTTTCGGCGTTAACTATGAGATTCTAGTATCTTCTGACGAAGTTAATTGGTCTAGTATCTATCATCAAGAAAACGGTAAGGGTGGAGAAGTAGCATATGTATATAAAGCAGATGGTGGTATAGATTATAGCTATTATGAAGAAGCCATTACTGGTTTAAAAGGTAAGGGTCGTTATATTAGGTTATTAGTTCATTATAGTAAATCACAAGAAAATGATGGTAACCGTAGAGGATGGGGGCCATCGGTTCGTGAATTTGATGTTTATGGTGTAGGAGGAGTGAATAAACCACAATCAAGTGCAGTAGATCTAGCAGCAGGTAAGACGGTATCCACCTCATCTGTATTGACACCATGGTGGGCTTCTACGCCACTAGAAGGTAGCAAAGGTGTAGATGGGGATTATGAATCCTACTGGTTATCCAATCCTACAGATGACGAATGGTTTCAAGTTGATCTTGGCAAAGTCTATACCATTGGACGAGTAGTAATTCAGTGGCAAGTGGAGTTTGGACGTGTGTTTGAAATCCAGACATCAAAGGATGGACAAAATTGGACAACGGTATACCTTAATCTTAAGGGTAATGGAGAAGATGAAGAGGTATCTATGTATCAGGAAGCACGATATGTTAGAATGCAAGGAATTGCCATGGGAAGAGGTTCCGGCTACTCCATTCGTGAGATGAATGTATTTGAATATCAAGAAGGTGATTCAAAAGTAAATCCGGTAGTACCAGAGCTTCCAAAACAGCAAACCATCTCTGTGGGTTCAGGAAGCTATGCCATTGACGACGTTACTTTTCGTCAACCAAGAGAACCGAAGTATATAACAGCAAACATTAAAACACCAATCCCATCCAATGACTGGTGGACTTCCGTTGTATATACAAGATTAAGTGACACAATGCCGGCGCTACCGTTTGTTTTAAAATACAAGGAAGTTGGTCTTGGATTGTACAATGCTGATGGTATATATACAAGAGAGAATAATGGAGGTATGGGAGCAGAAAGTAAATATTATGATTTAACAATCAATAATTCAGCAATTAAGAATACAGCCTCAGCAAAACTTGATGGGTATGGTGACTGGTCAGTGGATATGGTATTCAGTGATGATGATACGCCAAAGATGAAAACCACGGTAGTAAAAGGTTCCCCATTTATCTATAACACATTTACTGAGCCAGATAAGGTTGAAATTACAGTAAATGACTTAGTTATATTTTTTAATGATAAGCAAGACGAAATCTTATTAAAAGATGGCGAAAGTATTGTAACAGACCATATCGGTGTTAAAGCACACAATATTAGTGAGGCACCAGGTGAAGGGGATAAGAATCAGTATCACTATTATGGAATCTTCTGTCCTGAGAATACCACCTTTACTCGTGTGGGAAGTAAAATTAAGATTCAATTGGGTAACCAAGATAATTACATGTCGGTTGCAACACTTCCTTCAGTAGATGATCTGAGTTACTTCTACTCCTATGCATATGCTTTTGTTACAGATACGGTGGTAGATTATGAGTATAACGATACCACAGCAACAATGAAAACCACATACAACTGTGTCATTGATAACAAGAGAAGTGGTTTCAGTGGTGAAACTTTAATGTGTATGATGCCACACCAATGGAAATACACGAGCGATAGACTTACCGATTACAGCTATGAATCCATTCGTGGTACGTTAAAATTACATGAAGGGAATCAGTTTTCATATGCTGTGCCATTCCACGGAATTACGCCAAGCTTTAGTGAACCAGTAGAATCTGATTCTTATGACAGAGAGTTAATGGTGGCATATCTGAAAGAGTTTACAGAGAATACAGTAAAAGATTACTGGGTGGCAGATCCGTATTGGCAAGGTAAGAAGACCCATCCGATTACCATGGGTGTATTAAGTGCACAACAATTAGGTGAATATGAAATCAGGGATCAATTATTATCTGTATTAAAGAAGATCTTAGTAAACTGGTTAACATATAGTGGTGAAGAGGAATATCCATACTACATGTACTATTCAACAAGTTGGGGTGCTTTGAATGGTGATGGTGGAGATCATGGTATGGCAAATAATTTATCCGATCATCATTTCTTATGGGCGTATTTCATATACCCTGCAGCTGTATTGGCATCCTATGATTCTTCCTTTGTTACCGAATATGGGGATATGCTAGAGATGTTAATCAGAGATTGTATGAACCCTGACAAAGAGGATGAGTTATTCCCATTCATGAGAAACTTTGATCCATATGAAGGTCATTCTTGGGCCGGTGGATACGGAGATAATAATAGTGGTAATAACCAAGAATCAGCCTCTGAAGCAACATTTGCCTGGGCTGGGTTATATCTATGGGGGTTAGTTACAGAGAATGATGAATACCGTGATGCAGGTATATGGGGCTTTACTTCGGAAGTAAATGCGATTGAACAGTATTGGTTTAATTATGATAAGGATAATTGGGATTCTGAATATACCTCTGGCTGTGTAGGAATGGTGTGGGGCTTAGGATATACCAATGGAACTTACTTCTCAGGTAATCCAAGCTGTATATATGGAATTCATATGTTACCAGTAACACCATCGCTAACCTATATGGGGTATAACAAGGAAGCAGCAGCCTCAATATATGAAGCCTATGAAAAAGATCAAGTAAAATACCAAGATAAAGTAGCTTCAGAGGGAAATTCTGATCCAGAAGGTTGGTTTCATATTCTATGGCCATATCTGTCTTTGAGCAATCCAGAAAGGGCAGCTAAGATGTGGCAAGACAACGCAGAAGTATATGGACTTCCAAGGGATGAGATGTTTAATTCCTATTGGTTTATCCAGAATATGAACGCAAAAGGAAATGTAGCAACAGATATTTGGTCTTCTAATTATACAAGTTATCAAGTATTTAAGAAAGATGGAGTTTATACAGCTACGGTATGGAATCCTTCTAATTCTGCGATTACGGTGGAGTTTTGTAATAAGGACGGAAAAATAGGAAGTACTAAAGTAGCGTCACTAGCAACGGTTAGTGTAAATCCGTTTGAGAATACCGATTATAGCATGCAAGTGATACCAAAAGTTGCTATAAAGGATAAGGTAACAGAATTACCAGGAAGAATAGCAACGCAGGATTATTATACTAACTTTGGTTGTATGTTAGATAATAACGATCAAGAAGGAAAATACATCGGCTGGATTGATGATGGGGACTCCTTAGTTTACAAAGTGAATGTAAAAACAGCAGGAACTTATCAGATATCTTACCGCGTACAGGCTATTAATGATAATAAAACAGGCGTTATCGCCTTAAAATCCAATCGTTCTGATGGTTATCTAGCAACTACTACGGTAAAGCAGAATAAACAATGGGCTACGATTACAGATTCTGTATATCTAAAAGAAGGAGAACATACGCTTACAGTACTGTTTAAAGTAGGAGGATTTAATTTCGGAAGAATGATAGTTGGCGAGGATAATGGAGAGGGACCAACAGAACCATTTCCAGAGGATAAATATCCTATGAAGTTGACAGAAGCGGATTTAACTGAATATGATTTAATCTCTAAGGATAAAACAGTTACAGCTTCAACTGAATTAGGTGGCAACACGGCGAAAATGGCGGTTGATGGAGAGTATAATAGTAGATGGGAATCTGATCATGGAATTGATAGGCAATGGTTAGCTGTGGACCTAGGAGAAACCAAAAGTATCAAAGGTGTTAAGATACACTGGGAAACAGCAGCGGCTAAGGACTATCTATTACAGGTATCAGAGGACGGTGACAATTGGACAGATGTATACGCACGAACAAATGGTAACGGTGGAGTAGAAACGCTAGTTGCAAAAGAGAATATCACAGCACGTTATGTGAGAGTTTATGGAACGGCAAGGACAACTGGCTATGGGTATTCCATATGGGAATTCGAAGTCTATGGAACTACAGCAGAGACACCAATAGAAACAAAGGCGATTTCAAATGGAAAGGAGGCGTCTGCATCTAGTGTTATGGGCTGGAATTATGCAACGAATGTAACGGATGGTAACTATAATACAAGATGGGAATCCATACATGGAGTTGACCCTCAATGGATTATAATTGACTTAGCAAAAATCGGTGCAGTAGTTGGAATGAATCTATACTGGGAAACGGCTGCTGCAAAAGACTATGAAATCTTGATTTCTGCTGATGGTGACAGATGGGAAAGCGTATACACTAAGACAAACGGAAATGGTGGACTGGGGAATGGATATGCAGACAGACCAAATGGATTAGAAAGTATTAAATTCAGCCAAACCTATCAAGCAAGGTATGTTAAAATCTATACAACTCAAAGAACAACTGGTTATGGATATTCCTTGTGGGAAGTTGAAGTACTAGGCTATTAAAGTGTTATAGATATTCAAATAAATAACTTGATTGGTGTTATAATGAGGCGTTACACAGAGAAATATATTCATCTGTGTAACGTCTCTTTTTGGTCTATTTTGTGATTAAAAGTATCAGAAAAATAGTATTGCGCACTGTTGCGCTAAAACAATAAAAAACTTGGTCTATTTGCACAAAAAATATATATAAAAAAGATAAAAATCAGTGGATTGACTAAAAATATACCTAATGATAAGATATTATTATAAAACAACCGATTGCGCAAAGGGGTGTTATTATGAATGAGAGGAATTGGGGTAAAGAGAATAACAATAAAATAACAATTGATGATATTGCTAAAGAACTTGGGGTATCAAAAACAACGGTTTCAAGAGCTATCTCAGGAAAAGGTAGAATTAGTGCATCAACACGTAAAAGAGTATTAAGTTTCTGCGAGGAATGCGGGTATAAGCCTAATATGATAGCAAGAGGATTAGCAGAATCGAAAACCTACAATATTGGAGTTGTTTTACCCAATGACTCTGATTTGAATGAGATACCATTCTTTCAGGTTTGTCTGCTAGGAATAATTGAAATGGCAACCAGTTATGAATATGATGTAGTTGTCTCTACCGTGGGAGCAGATGATATTACAAAACTAATCAGACTTGTAGAAAACCAAAAGGTTGATGGATTCATCTTAACAAGAACGCGAATTCATGATGCACAGGTTGAATATCTAAGTAAGCATAAAGTACCGTTTGTAGTAGTTGGTACGTCTGAAAGTAGTGGAGTAATTCAGATAGATAATCATCATGTGGAAGCATGTAGAGAGATGACATCGATGCTCATCATGCAGAAGATGAAACGCTTATCATTTATAGGGAATAATTCAACTCACATTGTAAGCCGTATGCGTTATCAAGGTTTCATAGAAGGCTGTGAACTGAATCAAATTTCACCGAGAAGTGATTGTATCTATTTAGATTGTAATACGAGGTTGATGGTGGAACAAGCTGTAGATGATATCTTACATAAAAGAATTGATTGCATTGTATGCATGGATGACAAGATCTGTAGCCAAGTGCTATTAAAGCTTGCTACCGAGCATGTGAAGATACCAAGGGATATGAAAGTAGCATCATTTTATGGTAGCTTATTCTTAGCAAGTCACAATCCACCAATTACAACATTAGAGTTTGATGTAAAAGCACTAGGAAATGCAGCATGTAAAGTATTAATTGATGCATTATCAGGGGTGGAAGTACAGCAAAAAACATTACTAGGTTACGATATTAATTTTAAAGCTTCGACAAAGAAGTAAAGAAAACAGATTAATTAAAGAGGATAGATTGAAAATTATTTTTCAATTAAGTTTTTAACTGATTAGTACAAAACATTCAGATGTCGAGAGGAGATCGGTATAGTATGAAAAAAAGAGGAATTGTATCTGTATTATTAGCAACAACAATGGTAGCAAGTTTATTAACTGGTTGTGGAAGTAAGAATGCAGGAAACAAAAACAATGGGGATGATAAAACAACACAAACTACAGAATCACAAGAAACAAATGGGGAAGAAGCAGATAACGGTGGTTTGACAACAGATAAGATCACATTAAAAGTATGGGAGTCTTCAGGACAAACAGAAGACTTTATTAAACAAGCTGGTGAAGCCTTCACAGCAAAATACCCTAACATTACAATCGAATATGAAAACGTAGAAGTTGGTGATTCCAATACACAGATAGCTCTTGATGGCCCTGGTGGTGTTGGAGCAGACGTATTCGCTACACCAAGTAATACAATTGGAGGTTTAGTTTCCGGCGGTCATATCTTACCAGTGGAAAATGAATCAGATATAGTAGGAAAAGTAGCAGCTTCTTGTGAAAGTGCAGTACACTACAACGAAAACTATTATGGTTATCCAGTAGCAGATGAAACTTACGCATTATTTTATAATAAAGACTTAATCCCAGAAGCTAACGTACCAACTACATGGGAAGACGTAGAAAAATTCTCACAAGAATTCAATTCACCTGGTAAATACGGAATCATCTGGAATGTTGCAGATGCATATTATTCACCAATCTTTACTGGTAAGAGTGGAAACAAACTATTCGGTGAATCAGGAACCGATGGAGCAAACAGCTATATGAATAGCGCGGAAGCTGTGGAAGGAATGAAATATTTCCAATCCTTTAGACAATATCTTGACGTACCATCCGCAGACGTATCCGATAACTCCGTTTGTTTAGCAGCATTTACAAGTGGTAATGCGGCTATGTATATCACAGGGCCTTGGAATGTAGCTTCTTGCGAAGAAGCAGGAATGAACTTTGGTGTAACTGCTTTACCTGCGTTACCAGGAGATGATCACCCAGCAGCTTCTTTCTCAGGTGCACGTACAATGCAAGTATCTGCTTACACAGATTATCCTAAAGAAGCACACGCATTTGCTAAGTTCTTAATCTCTGATGAGATGCAACAATTACGTTATGAATTAACTGGAGCAATTCCTTCTACTTCAATAACAGTAGACAGTGAATATATTACTGGCTTCCAAAAACAATTAGAGTATGCTTACCCAATGCCATCAATTCCAGAGATCGATAACTTCTGGGAACCAATGAAGAGTGCATGTTCTAATATCTGGGACGGTGCAGATGTACAAACAGAATTAGAATCTTGTAATACAGCAATATTGGCAAAATAAATCATAGAATTAATGGGTCGTTTACTGAATAGGGAACGACCCATATTTATAAAGATGAATCGTACGGAACTAACTTTAAAAAGTTAGATGTATAAACAGTTAATAGGAACAATCTAGCAAGTCAGCAATGGAGGAGATTCGAGATGAATACCACGTTAAAGCCAGATGGCTCATCAAAAGTTAAAGTTTTGATAACATCAATCATTTTCATGGGACTTAGCCACATTTTGTATTTCAAGCAATACGTAAAGGGCTTACTCTTTAGTTTAGTTGAAATCATTGGAATATGTTTAACCCCATTCTTTATACACAAGATATATAACTTAATAACACTTGGATTTCCACAACCAGATTTACCAGTAAAACAACGTAGTAATTCTATATTCATGTTAATTGACGGTATTATGATATTAGCAGTTATAGCAATTTTTGTTGTAATCTACATAGTATCTGTACGTAATGCCATGGATGAGTATAAAGATTTTTGTTTAACAGGTGTGCTCAGAGAAAAAAAGGGTGCAAAGAAATCGGTAAAGGGAAAAACATTTCCTTTGCTTGCGTTATCACCAGCAGTACTATTAGTTCTGTTTTTCGTTGTGGTACCACTTGTATTCTCGGCATGTGTAGCATTCACCAATTATGCAGCTCCAGATCATATACCACCGAATAATACCGTCGACTGGGTAGGACTTGAGAATTTCACCACAATGTTTGGTGGAGAAACAACCTGGACTAGTGCCTTTGGACGTGTTGCAGTATGGACCATCATCTGGGGGTTCTTAGCTACGATTACCTGTTATGCAGGGGGGCTTATTATGGCTGTCGTTTTACATGAAAGTAAGATTAAGATTAAACCAGTATTTCGTTCTATCTTCATCTTACCATATGCTATTCCAACGGTTGTAAGTATGTTAGTTTGGAAGAACTTGTTGAACGGCTCCTTTGGTATTGTAAATCGAACCTTAATGGAATTGGGACTTATTGAGAAAACAATTCCTTGGTTGAGTGATTTGTGGTTGGCTAGATTTGTCTGTGTAATGATTAACCTTTGGGCAGGATTTTCCTACTTTATGTTATTGATTATGGGTAATATGACTGCAATCTCACCTGACATCTATGAAGCAGCTAAGATCGATGGAGCGAACAAATTCTATATGTTTAGAAAGATTACACTTCCATTGGTATTATTCCAGACAACACCTCTGATTATAATGTCACTAACACACAACATCAATAATTTTGGTGCAATCTACTTCTTAACGGGCGGTCTTCCAAAAGTAGCAGATAGTACGTTAACTTCTGCAGGTGGTACCGATATCTTGGTAACGTGGATTTATCAGTTGACGGTAACGCTCATGAAGTACAATTATGCATCTGTATTAGCAGTAGTTATCTTCATCGTTCTTGCACCGATAGCAATTTGGAGCTTTAGAAATACAAAATCATTTAAGGAAGGAGAGGTGTAACATGGCAAAGAAAACGGCACAATTTATTAATAAGTTTGTAGTATGGTTCTTTTTAATTGGTACTAGTTTATTCGTACTCTATCCTTTGGTGTATGTAGTAAGTGCAGCATTTTCGAGTCAACAGAATATTGCAGCATTAAGTGTCGTACCATTTGGCGATGGAATCGCTCTTTCTAATTTTGAGTACTTGTTTAAGAAGACAGATTATTTGATCTGGTTTAAAAACACATTAATTGTAGCTATATCTACAATGTTACTAACCATCCTTGTATGTGCACTTAACGCATATGTATTCTCAAGATTTAATTTCCGCTTGAAGAAGGGAATGATGATGACATTATTAATTCTTCAGATATTTCCTTCCTTTGTAGGTATGGTAGCAATCTATGTTATTCTTCTTCGCATCGGCGGATTAGATACCCTTTGGGGACTTGTTTTGGTTTATGTAGCTGGAAACATTCCATATAATACTTGGTTAGTAAAGAGTTACATGGATACCCTTCCAAAGAGTCTTGATGAAGCGGCAAGGATAGATGGTGCAAGTCACTTTAAGATCTTCTATAAGATTATTCTTCCGATTGCTAAACCAATTGTTATCTTTTTAGGAATCACAAGCTTTACAGCACCATGGATGGATTTCATCTTTCCTAAGATGGTTCTTCGTTCCTCAAAGGTACAAACAGTTGCACTGGGACTATATAGCTTTGTAACAGATAAGAAAAATATGTTTTCAACCTTCGCAGCAGGTTCATTGCTCATTGCAATACCATTTGTTATATTCTTCGTAATTACACAGAAGATGTTAATCACCTCACTAGGTGGTGCGGCGGTTAAGGAATAGACAGGAGTAGACAATGAAGAGATATAAAAAAGGACAGCAAGTCTATAGTTTAAATCGTGGTTGGCGTTTTGTGGAGAAAGATATATCGGTTTTACCACCTACGAAACAACATGATGATGTATATGGTTTTTCAAAGGCAGGGGCTTATCGTGGCCCTGCTGATGCAAACTATGATGATGCGGATTGGGAGATCGTTAATTTGCCTCATGACTGGGTTACTAAGCATGATTTTGTAGAAGAGGGCTCTCCGAACCAAGGATATAAAGAACGAGGTATCGGTTGGTATCGCATGCGATTTGAACTATCAGAAGAAGATAGAAACAAGCAAATTCTATTAGAATTCGAGGGAATGTCATGTGATTCTCAGATTTATGTGAATGGTTCCATCTTAAAACACAATTATTCCGGATATAACAGTTTTTGTGTGGATATGACGGATATGGCCAACTTTGGAGTAATACCCAATACACTAGCAGTTCGAATTGATGCATCTGCCTGGGAAGGTTGGTGGTATGAGGGAGCCGGAATCTATAGAAATGTCTGGTTAGTTAAGAAATCAGAAGTACATCTAGCTCATGATGGTATATTCATAAAGCCAGAATTAGAAGGCAATGCTACTTGGAAGGTTCATGTATCAGCAGAAATCGAAAACAGTTTTGAATACGAGCATACGGTAGAAGTTATTACCTGTTTGTATGACCAAGAAGGTAATTTGGTCGGTGAAGCTGCACTAACGGGAAAAGATATCATTCATGGATATGAAACAGCCACGGTCACTGGTGAAATCTATGTAAATAATCCTATTCTCTGGAGCGTGAAACAGCCATATCTATACAAGGCAGTTACTAAGTTATACAAAGGAAACGATTGTATCGATGAAGTCGAAGAGAATATTGGCTTTCGTACGATTTCTATAGATGCAAAAGATGGATTTTGGCTTAACGGCGAGAATATCAAGTTATTAGGATTTTGTAATCATCAAGACCACGCGGGTATCGGGGTTGCTGTTCCATATTCCATCAAAGAATATCGGATACGTCTATTGCAAGAATTGGGAACCAACGCATATCGATGTGCACATAATCCTGACCCAGAAATCTTAGATATCTGCGATGAACTGGGAGTAATGGTTATGGTAGAGAATAGAACCTATTCCTCTTCCGAGGAAACACTTAAAGAGGTAGAAGGGATTGTAAGACAATCTAGAAACCACGCTTGTGTAGTCATGTATTCTGTATTTAATGAAGAACCATTACAAGGTACGCATAAAGGTAGACGTATGGCAGGGGCATTACAAGCTGTAGTAAGACGTGTCGATGATACAAGACCAGTATTAGGAGCCTTCAATGGTGGATATATGGAAGAAGAGGGTGCCTCTACAATTCTAGATGTAACCGGAATCAATTATAATCCAGGGCGATATGACATCTTCCATAAGAAATATCCGAATACACCACTAATAGGAACGGAAACAGCAAGTGCTTTCATGGTACGTGGGGAATATGTCACAGATTATAGTAAAAATCTTATTAACTCTTATGATGATGAATGTGCTTTGTGGGGGAATTGCATCGCTGAAGGGTGGCAGATGGTTGTAGAACGACCTTTTGTTGCAGGAGCTTTCGTATGGACAGGATTTGACTACCGTGGAGAGCCAACTCCATTTACTTGGCCAAGTGTTGGGACGTTCTTTGGTACGTATGATAGTTGTGGATTTGAGAAAGATGCTTGTTACTTCTATAAGGCGTATTGGAAACAGGAGCCAATAGTACACATTATCTCGCCATGGTCAGAAGGACATGAGAAGGGTACACAGATTCGTGTCAAGGTAGTGACAAATTGTGAGGAAGTTGCCCTACTAGTTAATGGTAGAGTAATTGATAGGAAGCTAGCTGATCCGATTAATCACGTAGAATTCACTGCTTCTTATGAAGAGGGAGAAGTAAAGGCGATTGGATACCGTAATGGTGAGATCGTAGCGAACGACTATCAATTAACAGCTGAGAAACCAGCAAGACTTGAAGTAAGTTTGAGCAAAGAAACTCTAGTAACAGATGGATTTGACGCAGTAGCGGTTAATGTTAGTCTTATTGATCAAAACGGTACAGTAATTCCGAATGCGGATCATTTACTTACGTTTGATGTAGTAAATGGAACCATATTAGGAGTGGGAAATGGTGATCCAAACTCTCATGAAGACGATGTATCGAATAAGAGAAAGTTATTCCATGGTAAGGCACAAGCAATTATTGCGCCAATTGATAAAGGCTATGTGGTGGTTAAGGTTAGTGCTAATACTATAGACCTACAAACAGAGGTGATGATACCAGTTAAGGAAGTAGAGTCCTTCTCTTATGTAGAACCAGTAGAAGAACGAGTGATTGATAATTGGAGTTTGTACTATCAATTATTTGATGAGATGCCTAATCCAAATCCCAAGGTTGATAAGAATGATATGAATAGCTTTGAACCAATTGCATTTAACGGAGCACCTCAAACGCAATTAACAGATCAATTACACAAATACGCTTTGTATCGCTGTGTAGCGAACCTTGGAGAAGCAAAAGAAAATCGCTATCTATATATCAGTGATATTAAGGGATATGCATGGATTTATCTGAATGGTGAATTGTTAGCTTCAAGAACAGATTCCTTTGGTGGACATATGATTATAGATTTACCAAAGGAAGTAAAAGGTAATCAGGTTATAACAATTATCATTCATAATGAAAACGAAGAATGGCCACAAGCGGGAATCTGTTCTCCAGTGGTAATGAAAGAATTATAATCTTGAACTTCGCACTTGAAGATTCCTTGGAGTAGCTAACTGCTATCCCGCTTAGCTTCACACGTAGCAGTACAGTGCTGACGTATTCAGATAGTTTTTCTTAAATAAAGTTTTTATGTGCGAAGATTGAGGTAATATTTAGTTTGTAGAATGCTGGCTAAGTTAGGGACTAGACGAATGATAAAGAACTAGGAGTTACATTATGACTCCTAGTTTTTTCTGAATAGGGGATCATATCCCTAAGTCAGATAATTATATAGTATCGTGCAATATAGAAAAATATAATGCTAATATGGGGTAAAATTAGCAAGAAAGAGGGTATTACATGGGAAAACAAAGAGTATGGAAAAAGCTAAGTTTGGTATTGGTAGTAATTCTGATGATGGGACAGATTTTAGGATTTGACACCTCTGGATTACAAGCCAACGCAGAAGTTACAAGTGATAGTGTATCCGATTACACGAATCAACCATATGAGATAACGCTGCAAAACGGAAGCTTTGAAACAGGAGATATGACAGGGTGGACTCTTAGTATGGCGACCACAGATCAAGCTGGATACATAGTTAAATCAGATGCATGGAGCAGTAATACAACCAAATTCCTTAACCTCTGGAATAATGGAGCAGATGTAGTTTCCTTTGATCTTAAGAAGGAAATTACAGGCTTAGAAGTAGGAGAATATAAGATAAGTTTCAGAGCAGATGGTAAAGAAGGTACAGATACTAATGGTTATGAGTCTGGTTTATCACTGCTCGTCAATGGACAACCTACAAGTATTACGAATGTATCAACTACTGGTTGGAATCAGTGGATAACATATGAAACAGAAAGTTTCACATTGAATACAGAGGACAAGGTAACTCTAGAATTACAGGGAGACTTTGCGGGTGGAGGATACTGGTGTGATCTTGATGATTTCATACTCTATAAACTAGATGGTAATCCTTCTAGTGCGGTAGACCCTGTAGATGCAGACATCTTTGTAACTAGAGTAACAGGAATGAATGAAGATTTTATCAAAGGTGTAGATGTTTCTTCTTACTTGAGTGAATTCGACAGTGGAGTGCAGTACAAAGATTTTGAGGGGAATATATTAGATAAATCGGGTTTCTTTAAACTACTAAAGGAATCCGGCGTTAATTATGTGCGTGTGCGTGTATGGAATGATCCATATCAAACAATAGACGGTCAGATGTATGGTTATGGTGGTGGTAATAACGATGTTACAAAGGCTGCAGAGATAGGAAGACTTGCAGCAGAGGCAGGGCTACAGACTTTAGTAGACTTCCATTATTCTGATTTTTGGGCAGACCCTGCAAAACAAAAAGCACCAAAGGCATGGACTAGTTATACGTTAGAAGAGAAAAAACAAGCGGTTGAAGAATTTACAACTGCTAGCTTGAATACCATAATTGCTGCAGGTGCAGATGTTGGTATGGTACAAGTAGGTAATGAGACCAACAATGGTGTAGCTGGGGAAACCTCCTGGCCAAATATGTGTAAAATCTTCAATGCTGGTAGCAAGGCAGTACGTGAGGTTAGTAATATAAGATATGGATCTAATGAAAGTATTAAAGTAGCACTACATTTTACAGATATTCAAAAAGCAGGTAACTATGCTAATATTGCTAAGACCTTGAATGAGAATGGAGTAGATTATGATGTATTCGCAAGTTCTTACTATCCATTCTGGCATGGGACAACATCTAATTTAACAAGTGTGCTTTCTAATGTAGCCTCTACTTATGGGAAAGAAGTAATGGTAGCAGAAACTTCTTATGGATATACCTATGAAGATGGAGATGGACATGGCAATACATTAGAAGAAGGGAAAGAAAGTCTTTCAATTACATATCCAATTAGTGTACAGGGACAGGCAACAGAGGTCCGTGATGTCATACAGGCGGTAGCAGATATCGGAACTGCAGGAATTGGCGTATTCTACTGGGAACCCGCATGGATTCCAGTTAGTGTATATGATAAAACGGCAGAGAATGCACAATCGGTGTTAGATTCCAATAAACAAGTGTGGGAAACCAATGGCTCCGGCTGGGCTTCAAGTTATGCAGGTGAATATGATCCACAGGATGCAGGTGTATGGTATGGTGGAAGTTCTTGGGATAATCAAGCCATGTTTGATTTCTATGGAAATCCATTGTCTTCGTTAAATGTGTTCAAATATGTGGATACGGGTGCAACAGCAGGAGAGATTAAGATTGAAGCTGTATCGGATATTAATGCTTCGTTCATTCTTGGAGGCACCATAGAACTTCCAAGTGTAGTGTCTGGGGTATACAACGATGGTTCTATTAAAGACGTTACTGTTATATGGAACGAACAAGATATCCTAGCATTAACAGAGGTTGGAAATTATACAGTACACGGTACTGTAACAGAAGGAGATACTGTCTTAACAGTAAAATGTAAAGTAGAGATAAAAGCAAAATCCTTAATCCAGAATGGTGGGTTTGAAGACGGTTTAGCGGATTGGACTTTCACAGGAAGTGGCTATGACCATGGAAGCTCTGATGTTAAGGAAGGAAAATACTGTTTGCACTTCTATAATGCAAATGGTGTAGCATTCGCAGTAGAAAAAGAAGTTACACTGGATGCAGGCATATATGCATTCTCTGCTTTTGCCCAAGGTGGTAATATGGGAGCAGAGGAGAATATTACGCTATATGTAAAAACAAACGACAAGAAATATTCAACAGTTTCTGAGGCCCTAAGTGGTTGGAGGGAATGGAAAGAAACGACGGTATCAGATATCAAAGTAGAAAAGAATAATACCAAGGTAACGGTTGGCATGACTGTAAAAGGTGGTGCAGGCTGTTGGGGTACCATTGATGAATTGTATCTAAGAAAGATAAAGGATGTCGATACGGATAATAACTCGGGCAGTGGTAACAATGGAAGCAATGGAAGTGGATCTTCTGGAAGTGGAAGTAGTGCAGGCAATTCTTCACAAGATCCTATATTAGTAAGTGATAATGGGGCAACAGGTTGGACCGCAATTGTAGATACGCTTAAGGCGATTGTGTCAGATATAGATAAAGAAAGCACAGAGGCAAAAATAGTAGAGATTAAGTTGAATGACATTACTACAGTACCATATAATGTGTTTGAAGTTATTGCAGGTACGCAGGTGAAATTAGTTCTTATGATGGAGGGTTACAGGTGGGTCATAGATGGTAAGACGGTAAATCAAGATACCTTGGAAGAGCTTATGAAATTAGGCAGTCTTATTGATTTTGATTTCGAAGTTATTGCAGAGAGTAAAGAAAAGCAAGAGATTGATACATGGATTCAGAATACCTTAGATAATAACAAAGATACACGTACCATCACAGGAATTACTTACTTTGAGTTAGCACATAACGGTGTATTTCCATTCGAGGCGAAGTTAACATTCCTTGCTGGCAAAGAGTATGCAGGTAAATCAATTTTCTTAAGTTATGTGAATGAACAAGATAAACAAGTGGAACCACAATGCTATGTTAGGGTAATGGATAATGGTGAAGTAACACTTACTATGCCTCATGCATCAAAGTATGTTGTCACACTTGAGAATCCAGTAGTACCAACATTAGTAACGAGCAAGACTCTTTATACTGGCAGTATGTATACATTAGGAACGAAAGTAAAGAATTCTCTACCAGGTGATGCAGCTACCTATTACACAAGTAAGAAATCTGTGGTATCCGTTAGTAAAACAGGAAAACTTACTGCTAAAAAGTCTGGTACAGCCACAATTACAACAAGATACGTTCAAAACGGTAAAGTATATGTATTCAAAACTAAAGTAACGGTTAAGAAGGCTGGTAAATAGTATCACATAAGAAAAATGAGGTTGATGCAAAATATATGTTGCATCAACCTCACTTTTTTGTGCTATATTTTATTATTGTACAGTTACAAGTCCCTTAACGATTTCAAGAGCTTTGATTTGTACCATTCTTTGTACTAAGTATCCTGTACCATATTGTTCTAACTGGGTTTTGATTTGATCTTCAGTAGAACCATTATCTAATAGATAAGCTTTACATTCATCAAGTGTAACAGTAACATCTTCATTCTCAAGAATTGCTTGGTAGATAAGGTTTGCTTTAGCATTTTCTTTTGCAGTAGTCTTTAACTTTTTATCGTATGCTGTTTCTGACATACCCATATAATCTTCGAAAGAACTGTTAGCATACTCTGCACTGTAGTTAGCAAAATATGCTTTCATTGATTCATAGTAGCTATAATCTGAATTCTTCATAGTAGCAGCTAGATGTGAAGTATATTCTTTAGGATAAGAATTTACTGTAGTTTCTTTTGCTAAATAATCAGAAATCCATTTTTCAAGATTTGTGTTGTAGTTTGTATCTTTTAAGTAAGTTCTATATTCATCTGTTGTACTAGCGAATTCAGATAATTTCTCTTTTACGAATTCATCAGTGAATTCAGGAGTTACATAGATTCCGTTAACAGTTACTTGGAATACCGCATCTTTACCGGCTAAGTCTGGATTTTGTGAGTAATCTGCAGGGAAAGTAACTTCAACTGTAACATTATCACCAACTTTGTGTCCAATTAATTGTTGTTCAAAGTCGTCTATAAAACTACCACTACCAATCTCTAAGTCGGAACCTTTTCCGTTAGAGTTACCACCTTCGAACTCAACGCCATCAACAGAGCCAACATAATCAATGTTTACTTTGTCACCATCAGCAATAGCAGCTGTAGCTTTTTTATCAAGTGTTTTGTTTTCTTCTAATTTTTTTTGAATATCAGCTTCTACAGATTCGTCTGAGTATTCTATTTCACTTAGTGGAACTGTGATATTTTTGTAATCAGCTAATTTAATTGCTGATGTAGCAGTAACGCCATCGATAAAACCATTATCTGCGATATATTTGCTATAATCATCACTTGCGACGATTTTCGTTGCCTTTCTATACACTTTGTAACCAACATAAGAACCAATACCAACAATAATCGCTGCAATTACCAATATACCAATAATTTTATTGATTTTGTCTTGACGTTTTTTCTGTTGGATCTCCTTTTGTCTTTGCAATTTCCTTTGTTTACTTAAGCTCATAGAAGAATCATTTGTTTGTTTCTCTTGTTTCATGTTAACCTCTTTCTGTTCATGATGAACTTATTTGTTTACTATTCTAATGATTGAACTAAATGAACTTGTCCAACTTGGTACTTTGATACAATGTCGATATTAATCATAGTTGAGTGATATCAACAATATGTAATCCTAGGACTGAATAGTTTTCTACTTCTATTTTAAATAAGTTACTTAATATTGTAAACAACAATTATGTTTAATTTGTGAAAAATAAAAAACTGTTACATTTCTGCAACAGTTTTTCTTAATTCAAATAGTATTTCAATCCACATTCAATCTAATTGAAAAAATGACAAATATAGTTTATCATATCAATTCTAATATAACAACAGTAAAGTATGTAAAAAAATGAGTATTTATGTAAAGGAATATATTGACAACGATGGTGTAGTGTAGTAGAATAAATTCAACTTGATTCATATAGTGAAAATTAGAAGTGTTTTAGTGTTAATAAGTGAAGTTGGTATTTGATGAAACAATCTATGAACTAAATTTAACTATAACCCAGTAAAACAAGAGTTTTGACAATTTCTTTACTAATATAAATAATCTTGTTTTACAATTCAGTTAGAAGGGAATATTACTATGATTGCTCATACACGTAAGGACGGAAAAACACAATCTGTTAAAGAACATCTGGATAATGTATCGAATATGGCAAGTAAATATGGTGAGGAAATTGGAGTTCAAGCATGTACAAGTTTAGCTGGAAAATTACATGATATGGGGAAATTATCTCTTGATTTTCAACTGTACATACAAAACGCTAGTCGAGAACCTGAAAAATACTTACAAGGCCCTGATCACTCTTCCGCCGGTGGAGTGTATATAACTAGATTTGCAGAAGAAAAAACAAAAGAGAAAGATAGTGTAACAACATCATTAACAGCCCAGGTGATTGCAATAGCTTGCCTGTACCATCATGGAGGATTGGGAGATTTACTGGATATGGATGCGGAATCTCCATTTCTTAATAGGTTGAATAAATATAATGAAGATACTGAATGGAGAAAGCAATACGATGATTCAATTAATCACTTTTTTGGAATATATGATAAGCAAGACATAGAGCAATTGTTTTTTAAGGCAGTAGGAGAGATAGAAGTAATCTACAGAAAAGTCAATAATAAAAAGCTTAGTTTATATTTTACCTTTGGTTTGCTTACTAAGTATATATATTCTTGTATTATAGATGCGGATCGCTATGATAGTGCTACTTTTGCGGCAAATGAGAAGATGAGACCTCCCCAGAAGCATAGTGAGTTGTGGGAGGAACTAACAAGGAGAATAAACGTAAAAGTTAATAATTTCCCGAAAGATACTCTTTTAAATCAACTCAGAGGGAAGATATCAGATGCCTGTTATAAGAATGCTACCTTGCCAAGTGGAATCTATAAATTAAATTGTCCAACTGGATCGGGAAAAAATTATGCGGCAATGCGGTTTGCTTTGAATACTGCAAAAATTCATAATAAAAGAAGAATTATCTATGTGGCGCCGTATATCAGTATATTAGAACAAAACAGTGGCGCCATTCGAAACATTCTTAGTGAAAAAGAAAACGATGACTTAGTAGAGAATGCAATTTTGGAGTTGCATTCAGCCAAAGAGGTTCAGAAAGAAGATATGCTTGAGAAGAACGTGGAGAGAAATACAGTCGAAACTACATTGAATCAAGAAGAATTGTTGGCAGAGAATATGTATACACCTATTGTGTTCATTACATTGGTTAGATTTTTTAATACCATTTATGGAAGTGGTACGAAAAATATACGAGCTTTCCATAATTTTGCTAATAGTGTTATTATTATCGATGAAATCCAGGCAGTACCCATAAGAACTATCGCTATGCTGAATGATACGCTTAACTTCTTGTCGGAAATCTGTAATTGTACCATTATTCTTTCAACAGCTACACAACCAGCATTAGATAAAACACCAGATCGAGTTCCAGCATTATTACATGTAGGTATGGATATTTCAGAATGTACAGATAAGATGAGAAAAGAGTTTAAGAGAACAGAATTAGTGGATCTAACTTGCGGTCAAACAAATACAAAAGAAGAAGTAGCAAAAAAAGTATGGTCAGTCATGGAAGATGAGGGGGATGCCTTAGTTATACTTAATACAATAGCATCCGTACATATTTTGTATGAAGAGATAAAGATGACATATCAAGAGCAAATTCGTGATGAAGGAATTGTAATTTATGTTCTAACAACGAATCTATGTGCAGCTCATAGGAAAGATACTATTAGGAAGATAAAATCAGAATTAGGGGCGCAGAAGCTAATTGTGATAAGTAGTCAATTAATTGAGGCAGGTGTGGATATCTCTTTTCAAGCAGTATTTCGTGCCATAGCTGGTTTAGATAGCCTAATTCAGAGTGCTGGGCGATGCAATCGACATGGACACGATAATTGTAAGAAAGTATACATAATAAAGCCGAATTTTGAGAATCTTAGTAATTTACAAGACATTGCTCGTGGGAAAGACACTATGGAGAATTTAATTCAGGATTTTGAGGAAGATTCACAACGTTTTGATCAAGAGTTATCTTCTGAAAAGGCGATTTCATATTATTACAGAAAGTATTATGAGCGACAAAAAGAGCAGATGTTTTATCCAATAAAAACGGATTCGGACAAAGAAATAGACATGTATTCTATTTTGAATATAAATAGACAGTTATTAGGTGATTATCAACAAAATAGAAAAGAGAAGGATAAGCGCCTAGTAATAGCACAGAGTTTTAAGACAGCAGCGAAAAACTTTCATATAATTGATGAATACGGACAACCTTTAATGGTTCCGTATGAACAAGGAAAGAACATTATTACTAGTTTGTTGTCAGATGATATTAAATATAATTTTGGTGTAGTTAGCATACTTAAAAGCGCACAAATGTATATGGTAAATATATCAATGCAAAAGTTTTATGAGTTGTGTAATAAAAATGCAGTCACCTATTACGAAAACCCAGGTGTTTATATATTGCATGAAGGATATTATCATTCACTGTATGGTGTTTCAACTGAAGTTGTTAATGAGGTTGAGAATTATATGTATTAGAAAGGGGAAAAAAATTGAAGCCAAATCGTATTGAGTTTTGTGTATCGGGTCGTTATGCATTGTTTAGTGATCCAATTAACCGAATGGGTGGTGAGAAATTCAGTTATCAAGTTCCTACTTATCAAGCATTAAAGGGGATTGCAGAATCAATTTATTGGAAACCTACATTTAATTGGGTAATTGATGAAGTTCGAATTATGAATCCGATCCGATCAGAATCGAAGGGAATTCGTCCGTTGGTTTATGGAGGTAGTGTAGCGAACACTCTATCAATTTATACATATCTTACAGAAGTAAGATATCATGTACGAGCACATTTTGAATGGAATGAAAACCGACCAGAATTAATAGCGGATAGAAATGAGAATAAGCATCATAATATTGCAAAACGGTGTGTAGAACGAGGGGGAAGAAGGGATATCTTTTTAGGAACAAGAGAATGTCAAGGTTATGTGGAAGAGTGTGAGTTTGATGAAGGGATAGGAAACTATGATGAAGTAACAGAGATACCAATAGGTTGTGTATTTCATGGTTTTACGTATCCAGATGAGAATGCAGAGAAAAAGATGATAGCAAGATTTGCCTATACAACCATGAAGAAAGGAGTTATTCAATTTCTTCGTCCGGAAGAATGTATGATTACAAGAGAACTGTTTATAGGAAATACGAAAGAATTCATGATGGATAACAAAACATTGTCGAATGTTAGTGATTTTAACTACGAAGAAGATTTTGGAGGTGATGAGATTGGGGTGGTTGAATGATCTTTATCTTACCTATGAAGAAAATAAGCAGATGATTGCTGAAAATCTCGATACTGAGAAAGCTACCTTGTTGCCAATTGCTCATTCTACACAGAATGCTCAGATTGAGATTACTATTGACGAAAAGGGAAATTACTGTAAAGCGGTTGAGGTTCCAAAATATAAAGCGGTAACGATTATTCCTGTAACAGAAGATTCAGGATCACGAGGCAATGGAAATAATCCACACCCATTGGAAGATAAATTAGAATACATAGCTGGAGATTATTTGAATTATATAGGGAAAGATAATCATGATAAATATCAGACGTTTATGCAGGGATTACAAAGATGGTATGAATCTGAATATTCCACTTGGCAGGTAGAGGCGATCTATAGATATTTGAATAAAAAGACGGTATTAAGAGATTTGATTGAATCAAAACTTATAGCATGGCATGATGGTATATTAATTGATAAAAAGATTGAAGGCATTAATCAAGAGGAGGCTTTTGTACGATTTGTTGTGCATTCTAGTTCTGAAGATATAGGTGGAGAGTCAGAATGTGTATATCAGAATAAGGAGTTATTTGATCGGTATATTGCTTATTATCTTAGTCAGCTGAATGATCTAGATACCTGCTATGTAACTGGTAAGAAAGTTGCTTGCTCCACAAAGCATCCAGCAAAGATCCGATATTCAGGAGATAAGTCAAAATTAATATCTGCCAATGATGGAAGCGGATTTACTTATCGAGGACGATTCTATGATAGTGTACAAGTCGCCAGTGTTGGTTATGAAACATCACAGAAAGCACATAATGCTTTGCGATGGATTATTAGTAAGCAAGGATTTGCTCTTGATAATTTATCTGTTGCAGTATGGGAGGTATCAGGAAAAGAAGTTATTCCAATAGAAAAATCAACGCCAGAAGTATTTGATGATTCTTTTGAAAGTTTTAAAAATGAAGGAAGTTTTGAATTGATTGATTATACCAATGAAAGTTATGCTAGAAAAGTAAAGAAAGCTTCGAGAGGATACCAACAGAATTTGGATACAAAGGCACAAGTATCTGTTATGGGTGTGGAGGCAGCAACAACAGGTCGGCTATCGATACGATTTTATCATAAATATACTGGTAATGATTACGTAGATAGAGTGCTATATTGGCATACAACTTGTTTTTGGAGACTACCATATTTAAAAAATTCAAAAGGTAATGTAATGGTAGGTGCTCCATCCTTAAAGGATATAGCTATAGCCGCTTTTGGTGAACGAAACGACTCATTAGTGAAATCTACAATGGAAAGGTTAATTTCCTGTGTTATTGATAAGAAGGATATACCAAATGACATAGTTAAAGCAGCGGTGATACGCGCTTCTAATCCAAATACATTTGACACTATATGGGAACATAATAAGATTTTGGCGGTAACCTGTGCGATGGTGCGAAAACATCACTTTGAACAAATACAGAAACGTAATCAAATAAAGGAATATAAAAAAGAGGAGGAGTATGGTATGGCAGTTGATCAGACAAATCAAGATAGGAGTTATTTGTTTGGAAGGCTTCTTGGTGCAGCACAAGAAATTGAAACCTATGCACTTTATGTAGTAAATGGTGATGGAGAAGGTGGAAGAAGAGTTAGTGCAGCAGAAAGGTATATGCAACGTTTTCAAAGAAATCCATTAGATACCTGGGGAAGGATTAATGATGCAATTTGTCCTTATGTAGCTAGATTGGAATCTATGGTAGTACTTAAAGGGGAAGATGAAGAAATTGTAAAAAGAGGGCGTATTGCATACAGTAAATTAACTCGATTGAGAGAAATCTACGATTTGTTCAAACCAGGGGATTTTGAAAAGAAGGAACCCTTATCAGAAGTATATTTACTAGGATATAACTGTCAATTAAATAGTTATCGAATGAAACATATGGAAGAGTAATCGAGTAATAAAAGATATTTAGTATTGGTTCTTATTATAATAAATTATGCTTAATAAGTAAGTTGTTATTAGGTAAGGAAAAGTTTAAAGATAAAAATAGTTAATAAAATATATTATTTAATTAATAGGAGGATTTATATTATGAGTAATTTTACAAATAAAATTGATTTTGCAGTTATTTTTAGTGTGAATAAGGCAAATCCAAATGGTGATCCATTGAATGGAAACAGACCAAGAGATAATTATGAAGGGTATGGGGAAGTATCAGATGTATGTTTAAAACGAAAAATCAGAAATCGTTTACAAGATAATGGTTATAAAATATTTGTCCAATCTGATGATAATAAGAGGGATGAATTTAAAAGCTTAAGTGAACGTGCCATAGGTACACAGGCATTAAAAGATGCTGGTAAGGATAAAGATCAGTATGCAAAAGCTGCTTGTGATGAATGGATTGATGTACGAAGTTTTGGACAAGTATTTGCATTTAAAACAGATAAAAAAGGCGATGGTGTCTCTGTTGGTGTAAGAGGACCAGTGTCTATACAGACAGCTGTAAGTGTGTGCTCTATTGATATTGTAAGCATGCAAATTACAAAGAGTGTCAATAGTGAACCGAAAGATAAGAAAAGCTCAGATACAATGGGAATGAAGCATCGTGTGGATCAAGGTGTATATGTTACGTATGGTAGTATTAATCATCAATTAGCAGAAAAAACAGGTTTTTCGGATGAAGATTCTGAGGCAATAAAACAAGCATTGATCACATTGTTTGAGAATGATGCATCTTCTGCAAGACCAGAAGGAAGTATGGAAGTATGTAAAGTAATTTGGTGGAAACATAATTGCTTTACAGGGCAATATTCATCTGCAAAAGTACATCGTTCTTTACAGGTTAATGTGTATGATAAGACAGAAGAAGGTACTGAACGTGTTGATAATTCTGAAAATACTATTATTTCAAAACTTGATGTGTCTAATAGTAGCGTCAATTATCAAATGGTATTACATAAACTAGATGGATTGGAAGTTAATGTGTATGAGGGAGTATAAGGAAGAAGATTTCCTTATGTTGTCTGGAATACAACATTTCACTTTTTGTAGAAGACAATGGGCATTGATTCATGTTGAACAACAGTGGGAAGAAAATCTGAGAACTGTGGAAGGAAACATCATGCATGAAAGAGCGCACGATGGCTTTAGTTCTGAAAAACGTGGTAATCTTATCATCTCAAGGGGAATGAATATCTTTTCTACATCTCTTGGTGTCAGTGGTACTTGTGATATCGTGGAGTTCCATCAATCCGAAGATGGGATTCCACTAAAAGGCAGAGAGGCTAAATACATTCCTGTTCCTGTGGAGTATAAAAAGGGAAAAGAGAAAGAAAAAGACGAAGATATTATGCAATTGGTAGCGCAAGCTATCTGTCTGGAAGAAATGCTTTGTTGTGAGGTTTCAAAAGGATATCTATATTATGGAGAGACAAGGAGAAGGCTTGAAGTAGAGATTACAGAGGAACGCAAGGAGAATGTAAAAAATAATTTTGAGGAGATGCATAAATTATATGAAAGAAATTATACTCCAAAAGTTAAGCCTACAAAGGCTTGTAATGCATGTTCGCTAAAGAATCTTTGTTTACCTATGTTAATGAAGAAAAGATCGGTTGAAGAATATATTCAAGGAGCTATGCAGGAGGTAGATACGTGAAGAAGTTATTGAATACATTATATGTGACAACCAAGGAGTCGTACCTATCTCTAGATGGCGAGAATATTGTATTGCAAATAAAAGGAGAAGAATTAGCTAGAGTACCTTTACATAATATTGAAGCAGTCATAACTTTCGGATATCAAGGAGCTAGTCCCGCACTTATGGGAGCCTGTGCGCAAAGAGATATTTCATTGTGCTTTATGTCGGGCAATGGCAGATTTCTTGCAAGGGTATCGGGAGAGGTAAGGGGAAATGTAATCCTAAGGAAACAACAATATAGGTTATCTGATAATCAAGAGGAAGCAAATAAAATATCAAAAAACATTATATTTGGTAAGGTATATAATGCAAAGTGGGTTTTAGAAAGAGCAACCAGAGACTACGCAATGAGAGTTGATGTTGAGAAGATAAAGAGAGTCTCCACGATGCTAAACACTTCAATGAAAGAAATAAGATCTTGTACAGGAAATGATCAATTAAGGGGTTATGAAGGAGAAGCAGCGTCACTATATTTTTCGGTATTTGATGAATTAATTTTACAACAGAAAGATGAATTTTATTTTAATCAAAGAAACAAACGACCTCCTTTAGATAATGTAAATGCTATGTTATCATTTGTTTATACCTTACTGTCTAATATGATTGCTGCTGCACTGGAAACAGTTGGTTTAGATCCATATGTTGGTTTTCTACACACAGATCGACCGGGAAGAAAATCTTTAGCACTAGATATGATGGAGGAACTGCGTAGTGTCTTTGCAGATAGGTTTGTATTAACCCTAATAAATAAAAAGATGGTAAGAGCCTCTGGATTCGTTAAGAAGGAAGATGGTGCCGTAATAATGGATGATGATACAAGAAAGATTATCTTAAAATTATGGCAAGAGAAGAAGCAAGATATAATTAAACATCCATTTTTAGAAGAAAAAATTGAGTGGGGATTAGTTCCTTATGTTCAAGCAATGTTGTTAGCACGATATATAAGAGGAGATTTGGAAGAGTACCCTCCATTTTTATGGAAGTAGGTGATTGTTATTTTAGTACTAATAACGTATGATGTAAATACAGAATCAAAGTCAGGAAAAACTCGATTACGTAAGGTTGCAAAACAATGTGTGAATTATGGAAAGCGTGTGCAAAATTCTGTATTTGAATGTGTTCTTGATGCAGCAAAATGTAGAGAGGTAAAAGAAATTTTGTTAAATATTATTGATGAAGAAAAGGATAGTTTGCGGTTTTATTATCTTGGAGACAATTATAAAAATAAAGTCGAACATATTGGTGCTAAAGAAACCTTCAGTGTGGAAGATGTTCTAATATTTTAATATAAAATAGTAAAGAATTAGTTAAAGAAGTTATCATCGATTTTGGTGCGAAATGTAAGTAAACATAAATATATAGGGGTGTTCGCACCATTTTTTAGGTACTAATCATTACTTTTTGATTTTGTAGAAACATAAATAACTCTTTAGCATAGAAAAAATTGTTCAAGTTCTACATAATAGAAAAAATTCATAGCATAATTTTAGCTATTTTTGCTGTCTCTCCCCTTGTCGGGAGAGTGGATTGAAATTTAATCTATCTTTACCAAATCCAAACTCATCTCGGTCTCTCCCCTTGTCGGGAGAGTGGATTGAAATTTTGTAGCAGACACATACTGTTTAATGGTTTTTTCGTCTCTCCCCTTGTCGGGAGAGTGGATTGAAATTATGAGGTTTTCATCACTTTATCATATTATCATGTCTCTCCCCTTGTCGGGAGAGTGGATTGAAATTTACTCCATGTTGATACATTCTCTATTCCTCCTTTGTCTCTCCCCTTGTCGGGAGAGTGGATTGAAATTTATCTGAAGACTTATAGGTAGCGGTAGAATCTTGTCTCTCCCCTTGTCGGGAGAGTGGATTGAAATTATCTCAGATAGTCGCAACAGTAGACTGGCTGACGTCTCTCCCCTTGTCGGGAGAGTGGATTGAAATTACCAGAACGTTTGCTGAATGCTCTTGTAACAAAGTCTCTCCCCTTGTCGGGAGAGTGGATTGAAATCAAATATACTAGTAGGATTAGGTGGCATTGAGAAGTCTCTCCCCTTGTCGGGAGAGTGGATTGAAATAGAAATAAAATATTTGTTAGTAACTTCATCATCGGTCTCTCCCCTTGTCGGGAGAGTGGATTGAAATAAATTTTTTACTAGGGGCATTACTACACAATCCTAGTCTCTCCCCTTGTCGGGAGAGTGGATTGAAATCCCTCACTGTGTCATGTAGGGGAAAGGATGGATGTCTCTCCCCTTGTCGGGAGAGTGGATTGAAATTTCACCCAAAAATTCTTTACATGTCTGCATCTTGAAGTCTCTCCCCTTGTCGGGAGAGTGGATTGAAATTGTAACTTTGCAGGTGTTTGTTTACAAGGAGTTTGTCTCTCCCCTTGTCGGGAGAGTGGATTGAAATTTGTTTTATCTTGAAGTATACGAAAAACAATTATTGTCTCTCCCCTTGTCGGGAGAGTGGATTGAAATGATTATCTATGCTGGGGATACTTTATCTAGGCAAGGTCTCTCCCCTTGTCGGGAGAGTGGATTGAAATCTGCTAAAGAATCTGAACCAACTAAGAAATAATCAGTCTCTCCCCTTGTCGGGAGAGTGGATTGAAATTTACTTAGATAGTATCCTTTTTGGTCCCTACATGTCGTCTCTCCCCTTGTCGGGAGAGTGGATTGAAATAAATATGTATCCGTCACCCATTTCAACGTCTACAATGTCTCTCCCCTTGTCGGGAGAGTGGATTGAAATCCTTGATCGTTGTAAATCTTGACCTTATTAACAAGTCTCTCCCCTTGTCGGGAGAGTGGATTGAAATGCTCCATAACGTAATACCGTTATTATCATAGTTTGAGTCTCTCCCCTTGTCGGGAGAGTGGATTGAAATTATCTCTCCACTCTGTAAAATTCATAATTTTCCCCGTCTCTCCCCTTGTCGGGAGAGTGGATTGAAATGTTGAAGCACTCGAAGTCGCATTGTGATTCATATGGTCTCTCCCCTTGTCGGGAGAGTGGATTGAAATGTTATCAACTACTGTTAATCCTCAACTGCATAGCGTCTCTCCCCTTGTCGGGAGAGTGGATTGAAATCTTTTAATGCCTTATCAATTAACTGTTTACTCTGTCTCTCCCCTTGTCGGGAGAGTGGATTGAAATCTGAATAGAGACTGTAAGTAGAGATTTTGCAATGTCTCTCCCCTTGTCGGGAGAGTGGATTGAAATAATGATGAAGATGGGCAACAAGGAACTCATATGACGTCTCTCCCCTTGTCGGGAGAGTGGATTGAAATTCAATAACCACATAATTGAAATCATCAAGTGTAAAGTCTCTCCCCTTGTCGGGAGAGTGGATTGAAATATCGAATGAAGTATTAAATCCAACTAACATAAAACGTCTCTCCCCTTGTCGGGAGAGTGGATTGAAATACTAAATATCAATTTACCATCCCAACAAACCAGCTGTCTCTCCCCTTGTCGGGAGAGTGGATTGAAATTATTATTGGAATTGTAATTATAGTAATTACAATAAGTCTCTCCCCTTGTCGGGAGAGTGGATTGAAATCTCTAATGTAACTAGTATGTTTGTCTTAAATATGTCTCTCCCCTTGTCGGGAGAGTGGATTGAAATTCCAATTTGGCTATCAAAGTACTCTTGTATTTTGGTCTCTCCCCTTGTCGGGAGAGTGGATTGAAATCTTTCAGACGTACAGATAAAGGCAGTTCAGTAAAGTCTCTCCCCTTGTCGGGAGAGTGGATTGAAATAGCGAAGAGTACGACTGCAGTAGTACGTTTTAAGTCTCTCCCCTTGTCGGGAGAGTGGATTGAAATGATGGATTACGGTGAAACAATTAACATGTTCCAAGTCTCTCCCCTTGTCGGGAGAGTGGATTGAAATTTCCCGGAGCTAACTGATATACAAAGAATAGATAAGTCTCTCCCCTTGTCGGGAGAGTGGATTGAAATTCTCAAGGTGTAGCATAGCTGAAGAGGAGTTTAGTGTCTCTCCCCTTGTCGGGAGAGTGGATTGAAATTGGTTGCAGCATGTGCAATTATAGATATGGTTATAGTCTCTCCCCTTGTCGGGAGAGTGGATTGAAATGCCTTTACTATCTGTCTTTTAACGTCAAAGCTCAGGTCTCTCCCCTTGTCGGGAGAGTGGATTGAAATCTTAATTAATGCAAAACCTTCTAGAATATTTATTGTCTCTCCCCTTGTCGGGAGAGTGGATTGAAATCAACATATTGGTATCAATAAAAAAATATTTAGAAGTCTCTCCCCTTGTCGGGAGAGTGGATTGAAATTACAAAATATTACCATATTCAGTGAGAAGTGGCAGTCTCTCCCCTTGTCGGGAGAGTGGATTGAAATTTTACACTTTCGGCAAAACTTCCAGGCATGTTTTCGTCTCTCCCCTTGTCGGGAGAGTGGATTGAAATATATTAAACCGCATGAGTGAAAAAAAAGTATGCAGTCTCTCCCCTTGTCGGGAGAGTGGATTGAAATATTAACTTTACCCCCAATTGCATGTTTGCATTGGTCTCTCCCCTTGTCGGGAGAGTGGATTGAAATTAAAATAGTAACAGAAATGATAAGAAGTGAAAAGTCTCTCCCCTTGTCGGGAGAGTGGATTGAAATAGAGAAGGTGAGTATTGACCGTATAGAGTATTCGTCTCTCCCCTTGTCGGGAGAGTGGATTGAAATCCGAAAGATTATATAATAGATCATTACAGAGATTGTCTCTCCCCTTGTCGGGAGAGTGGATTGAAATTATTATTTCATTGCAAACATCTTGATATACTGTTCGTCTCTCCCCTTGTCGGGAGAGTGGATTGAAATTTTGAAGTAATGGATATTAGCATAATACCTAGTATGTCTCTCCTCTTGTCGGGAGAGTGGATTGAAATCCATGGACAAGTTAGATGAACTAACAATCAAGCGAGTCTCTCCCCTTGTCGGGAGAGTGGATTGAAATAATTAATACAGATTTAACTTCTCAGACAGAGGTTGGTCTCTCCCCTTGTCGGGAGAGTGGATTGAAATTCTCTTTGCTTAAAGTTAGCATGGTCAATCATCGTCTCTCCCCTTGTCGGGAGAGTGGATTGAAATTATATCTGGATGGAGGAGCCCAAGGAACGCCAGAAGTCTCTCCCCTTGTAGGTCAAATCCTTGGAATTTAGTAATCTCTCCCCTTGTCGGGAGAGTGGATTGAAATGTTTGTAAGTGCTGAGTTATCTTCCCATGCACTGTCTCTCCCCTTGTCGGGAGAGTGGATTGAAGTTTTGCTAGTGTCGTGCAATTTTGATAAGTATAACACCAGAATAAATATAAGTACTCGAATATGATTGAGTTTTGTTGTATAATAAGAATAGTACCAGAACAAAATGTAATTAGAAAGAGAAATGAAGTATATTAGTACATATATAGGGGAGCTTGCAGAGTGACGTAAGGATATAGTAATACCCCTATCTTCGAGAGACGGTAATAGCAGTACTGCTATGATTTACAAAGACATAATCAAAACCAAAAGAAAGGACAAAAACAATGATTCATAACATCATATTTGACATCGGAAACGTGTTGTTATCTTTTTGTTGGGAGAAACATTTTGCAAGTTTTGGATTTACTGATGAAGTGTTTAATAGAGTAGCGAAAGCTACCGTGTTAAGCCCAACATGGGATGCCTTTGATCAAGGAGTGTTGACTCCAGAGCAGTTACTTGAAGCATTTATTAAGAATGATCCATCTGTAGAGAATGAGATTCGTCAGATGTATGCGAATATTAACGGGACAGTGGAGATTTATCCATATACTCTGTCTTGGATTAAAGATTTGAAGAAGAGGGGATATAACGTCTATGTGCTTTCGAACTTTAGTGAGAAGCTTCATAATGAATGTGGGGACAAGGTTGACTTCTTGAACGACATAGAGGGATACATATTATCATACCAAGATAAGCTTATTAAACCAGATGATCGAATCTATCAACTTTTGATACACAGATATGGTTTGGTGCCAGATGATTGTGTGTTTATTGATGATAAGATGATCAATATAGAAGCAGCTAGAAGAAACGGAATGCATGGCATCGTATTTACTTCATATGAGGAAACGGTTTATTTGTTAGACAAAATGCTAGAGGTTTGTACCTAATAGAATAAGAATTCAATAATTGGGTACTACTACCTATTAACCCATTGACAAATATTTTATCGCTTGTTATTATTAATTTAATCAGGGCAAAGGTGTTCTTATATGAATTCCTATGCCCTATTTTTGTAAGAAAAGAATGGATAACCAACTATATAGGGTGTACAGGTAACAGCGTTGTTGATTAGGATAGGTACATAGAAAGGAAGAGAGGGTGTTAGAATGAGCAAATATACAAAACATGATATTATTGAATTAGTGGAAGAAGAAGATGTAGAGTTTATACGTCTCCAATTTACAGACATCTATGGAACGTTAAAGAACATGGCGGTTACCACTAGCCAGTTAGAGAAGGTCTTAAACAATCAATGTAAGTTTGATGGAGCTGCAATCGAAGGATTTACAAGCAATGATAAATCAGATTTGTATCTTCATCCAGTACTTGATACATTCGAGATTTTCCCTTGGAGACCACAACAAGGTAAAGTAGCTAGATTCTTATGCGATGTATATCATAAAGATGGCACTCCGTTTGAGGGAGATAGCCGTTATATTCTTAAAGAAACAATTAACCAGGCGGCAGAGATGGGGTATTCCTTTGAGATTGGTTCAGAATGTGAATTTTATCTATTCCAAGCAGACGATAACGGAATTCCGTCAACACAGACTGAAGAAAAAGGTGGTTTTTTCGATATTGGACCAATTGATTTAGGTGAGAATGTACGTAGAGAGATTGTTTTAACCTTAGAAGATATGGGATTTGAGGTAGAAGCCTCGTATCATGAAGCTGGTGCATCACAACACCAAATCGATTTTCAATATGATGAGGCTCTTAATGCCGCAGATAATATCATGACATTTCGTATGGTTGTAAGAATTATTGCCAAACGTCATGGTTTACATGCCACGTTTATGCCAAAACCAGTGAATGGTTCAATGGGTTCCGGGATGAATATCTTATTATCAATTTTAAAGGATGGTAAGAATATATTTAGCAATGCGGAAGATAATAAAAAATTATGTGAGGAGGCAAAATGGTTTATTGCAGGTGTATTAAAGCACAATGCCGCAATTACAGCAATTGCAAATCCAATCATTAATTCTTACAAACGTTTGGTACCAAGCTACAATGTGCCTGCTTATAACGGTTGGTCTGTTCATAATAGAAATGCAAGCATACGTGTGCCGAATGATATCGATGCCGATAGTAAGATTGAGCTTCGTTCGCCGGACTCGTCAGCAAATCCATATCTAACAATAGCACTTTATCTTGCTGCTGGATTAGAAGGTATCCGTAACCAAGAAGAGCTACCAGAAGCACTACCTAATGATACGATAAAACAAGAAGAGTATAACCATGAGATTAAGCGTCTTCCTAAGACCTTAATTGATAGTATTGAAGAATTAGAGAAGGATGAATTCATTAAGAGTGTATTAGGGAATCAGTTTGCTAAGAATTTCATTAGTGCTAAGAAGAAAGAATGGAGCGATTATTGTTCCCAAGTAACAGCATGGGAGGTAGAGCAGTATTTATACCGCTTCTAATCATGCAACCGGGTTCTATAGTGGCTATATATACCGGTTGTATAGGGTGGAGGTGAGACAAACAGATGCTTAATATAATAATTGCATTTCCTAAAATAGATGATGCGAAGGTAATAAAGAATGTTTTAGTACGTAATGGATATGAGGTAGACGCAACATGTACAACAGGCGCACAAGTAATCGCAACCGCCAACAATTTAGACGGCGGTATTGTGATTAGTGCGTATCGCTTTACAGATATGTTTTATAGCGATTTACATAATTATCTGCCTAAAGGTTTTGAGATGTTATTAGTTGCTTCCCCTACTAAGTTTGAAGATTGCATCAATAATGATATTGTTTGTCTTGGAAAACCGATTAAGACACAGGATTTGTTAAATACCCTTGAGATGATGACGTATAATTATACGAGACGAAGAAGAAAACTAAGAGAGAAACCGAAGCAAAGGACAGAAGAAGAAAAGGAAGTTATTGTGAAAGCAAAACGTATACTCATGGATAGAAATAATATGACTGAGGAAGAAGCACATCGGTATATACAAAAGACGAGTATGGACAGTGGAACCAATATAGTAGAAACAGCACAGATGATTCTGTGTTTGATGTAACTATGAATATAGCAATTACCTACACTAATGACGCTTTCATGTGCGAAGTTTGAGTAAAGAATTTAATAGAACTCTAGGTATAAATAGTAGCTTATAAAAGCAATATTTATACCTAGAGTTTTCTTATGGTAAATTAGAATTATTGCCATAAATAAAGTTAAATGGTAGAATTAAATGGTAAGTATTAATACTATACAACATTAAAAATGTAATTTTATCACTACATAATGATAAAGAGGAGGAAGTATAATGAAAAATTTAAAGGTGAGAACAAAAGTTGTCATGCTGGCAGTTGGATTAATCTGTATAGCAATTTTTATGTGTATGTTATCAATAACGAAACTGACAGATGAGATGAATCAATCTCTTGATACTCTGGAAGCTACATTGAATGCAGACTATGATACGAATATTAAGGAACAGGTTGATACGACCATTAAGATGATTGAGTCAATCTATCAGAAATCACAACAAGGTGTCTATTCCTTAGAAGAATCAAAGCAGTTAGCAGCAGAAATTGTACGAAGTCTACGTTATGGTGAAAGCGGTTATTTTTGGGTTGATACATATGAAGGGGATAATGTGGTATTGCTTGGTAGTGAAACAGAGGGAACAAATCGCCTAGACACTGTTGATGTGAATGGGTTTAGAATGGTTGAGAATATTATTAATGTTGGAAAACAACCAGATGGTGGATTTACGGAATATTGGTTTCCTAAAGAAGGTGAAACAGAGGCCTCTCCAAAACGTTCTTATAGTAAAGCATTCGAACCATATCAATGGGTAGTAGGAACTGGAAATTATACAGATTACATAGATCATGAAATTGAATCATTACGAGCAGAAAAAGTAGCAGAAGTTAATAAGGTTATTATGGAGATGGCAATAATACTAATTGTTGTTTTATGTATTAGTATGTTCATTACGGGCTTATTCTCAAGACAATTAGGATCTGCATTCAATAGTATCTGTAGTTACTTACGACAAGTAGCTAGTGGTGATTTTACTGCTAAACTACCGAAGAATATTGCAAATCGTAAGGATGATTTTGGAACTCTAATTACGGAACTGGAGAATATGAAGTCTTCCGTAAGCGGTTTGATTAAACAGACCAATATAGAAGCGGATAAGATTCTTGATGTGGTAAATCAAGTAACTCTTGGGGTGAATGAGCTGAATAGTAATTTAGAAGATGTATCCGCAACGACGGAAGAACTAGCAGCTGGTATGGAGGAGACCTCCGCGGCATCACAAGAGATGTTGACGGCATCTCAAGAAATTGATATGGCTACTAAAGTAATTGCAGAGAAATCTTCTCAAGGAGCTGAATTAGCAAGCGAGATTTATAAGAGAGCTGATGTTACGAAATCCGAGGTGGACATGGCACAGCAAGTAGCTGGAGCAATGAGACAAGAGATAGAAGGAAAATTACAAGAAGCATTAGAGAATGTTAAAATAGTTGAACAGATTCACGTTTTATCGGAATCCATTATGAGTATAACAGGGCAGACGAATCTGCTAGCTTTGAATGCGGCTATTGAAGCGGCAAGAGCTGGAGAAGCTGGAAGAGGATTCTCTGTTGTAGCAGATGAGATTCGAGATTTGGCAGAACAATCAAAGAATACAGTTGTGAAGATTCAAGAAGTAACAGAACAAGTAACAGAATCGGTTATCAATCTATCAGATAGTGCAACTAAGTTATTAGATTTTGTTTCAACTAAGGTAAATCAAGACTATGATCGATTCGGTGACGTAGCAGAAGAATATCATAAAGATGCAAATTACATTAATGATTTAATACAAGATTTCAGTGAGACAGCAGAAGGATTAAAGAAGTCGATAGGTAGTGTTATGACGGCCATTAATGAAGTGTCTCAGGCTTCCGAACAAGGAGCAATTGGAACAAGTGATATAGCGGAAAAGGTTATGGAAGTTACGAATAAATCCATGTATGTAGCGAATCAAGTAAGTGTATCAAAAGAAAGTAGTATACATTTGCATGAGGAGATTGGTAAATTCCGATTAGAGGATTAAGAACAATGCGATTTGCGAATAGTAACTATTCAATTTCATAAATAATGTTGCGTAAAAGTACGTTATGGGGTAAAATAACACAAAGTTTAAAATATGAATCGATAAAAATAAGGAGGCTTCATAATGTACAAGATTAACGAGAATTATCTAAAATTACCTGGTAGTTATTTGTTTTCAACAATTGGTAAAAAAGTAAATGAATTCACAGCTGCAAATCCAGAGAAGAAGATTATTCGTCTTGGTATTGGTGATGTTACATTACCTTTAGCACCAGCTGTTATTGATAGAATGCATAAAGCAGTTGACGAGATGTCAAGTCCAGAAACTTTCAAAGGTTATGCACCTGACCTTGGTTATGAATTCTTAAGAGAAGCTATTGCAGTCAATGATTTTAAAACTCGTGGAGTTGATATCGCATTAGATGAAATCTTTATTAGTGACGGAGCGAAGAGTGACTCTGGTAATATCGGTGATATCTTCGATATTGATAACAAGATTGCAGTTTGTGATCCTGTATACCCAGTATATGTAGATACGAATGCAATGTCAGGAAGAACTGGTGAGTACTTACCTGAACTTGGTAAATGGAGTAATGTTATCTACATGCCTTGTACAGCAGAGACGAATTTTGCCCCAGAATTACCAAAAGAAAGACCGGACATTATCTATCTTTGTTTTCCAAACAATCCTACTGGTTCTACAATTAACAAAGATGAATTACAAAAATGGGTTGATTACGCGCTCAAAGTTGGAGCAGTAATAATCTATGATGCCGCTTATGAAGCGTACATCTCTGAAGATGATGTTCCTCATACAATCTATGAATGTGAAGGCGCAAAAGCTTGTGCGATCGAACTTAGAAGTTTCTCTAAGAACGCTGGTTTTACAGGTACAAGACTTGGTTTCACTGTTATTCCAAAAGAATTAAAATGTGGTGATGTAACACTTAACAGCTTATGGGCAAGACGCCATGGTACCAAATTCAATGGTGCTCCTTATATCATCCAAGCTGCAGGTGCTGCGGTATATACAGAAGAAGGAAAGAAGCAAACACAGGAACAAATTGCTTATTACATGAATAATGCAAAAGTAATCCGCGATGGTCTTGCAAGTGCTGGATACACGGTATCTGGTGGAGTGAATGCACCTTACATCTGGTTAAAGACTCCAGAGAAGATGACTTCATGGGATTTCTTCGATTATTTATTACAAGATGCAAACGTTGTTGGTACTCCAGGTTCAGGATTTGGGCCAAGTGGAGAAGGATACTTCAGACTTACTGCATTCGGTTCTTATGAGAACACAGTGGAAGCAATCGAAAGAATTAAGAGATTATAAGATAACGATAGAACAGATACGAATGTACTACAATTCGTATCTGTTTTTGAGTTAATCGTAAAACGTGTGATATAATGTTAGTAAGGTACTGGTAGTGAATAATTAAGTAAATACAAGACTAAGAAGGGTGAGACCATGAGTAATAGAATAAGTGATAAAAACAGTGATATAATAAGTAATAAAATTGCGTTGAGAGCTGCTACTACCAAAGATGCTGAAGGGATACTAGCCGTATACATTCCTTATATTCTTAACACAACAATAACCTATGAATATGAGATACCTACTGTTGAAGATTTCCGAGAGAGGATTCGTAAGGTAACCAAATTCTATCCTTATCTTGTATGTGAAGATGAAGGGGAAATCGTTGGGTATGCATATGCGTCACAGCATTTGGAACGTGCTGCTTTTCAGTGGGGGGCAGAGATTTCAATCTATATCAAAGAAAGTTATCATGGAAACGGTATCGCAGCTAGATTATATGATCAAATTATTGATATTCTATATAAACAAGGTGTTTATAAGGTCTATGCATTAATTGATTCTCCCAATGAAAAGAGCGAGAATTTTCATATAAAACGCGGCTTTAAGGAGATCGGCTGTCTACCAAATACGGCATACAAATTAAGCAAGTGGTGTAATCTGAAATACTACGAGAAAGAATTACGTGAATGTGAGGGAACACCAGTGGAGTTGATAGCTGCCAAGTTGACTGAAGAGGTTAAAAAGGACGCGTGATCCAGAGGTTTATAGATGTAACACACTGTAATTATGAAGAGAATTATTTTGTTCAATGCGAATGGTGGAGCCCTTTCCACCGTTTTTATAATATTAGGTTTATGAATTAATCTTTGTCAAATTGAACATAATATCAAGATACTTTTGTATGTAAGACAATGTATGAATATGCACAGGTTGTGTTTATATATGTAAGAGAAACATTAGATTACTATCTGAAATATACCAATAAACTTTATAATTTAAAGATTTTTAAATTTTGCTTGCGTTTATAAAAACACTGTGCTAAGATGAAACACAACAAAAGTAACGATATAAAAGTTTGCTAACAATATAGTTACTTTTAGAAATTGTAAAAGCGTTGAAAGAGACTTTGACTTACCGAGAGCATCTATAGACAGGAATATAGTGTCACCGACTGAGAGCACTATTTTGATGATAAGTAAGCCATGGAACACTCTGGAGCTGGTGGATTGAACAAGTATGTGCCATAGATTTCAAAAAGCATTCATGTAGGACTTTCGTACATTTTAGTACGTATGGTTAGCTTAGAGAAATCCCAGACATAGAAAAGTAGGTTCACACGTTGCACGCGTTAAGTGTTTAAGCGGAGAAATTACACATTTCTCAATGCGGGTGGTACCGCGGGAAAATAGCTTATCCCGTCCCGGAATATATTCGATTCCAGGGGCTTTTTTTATACCCATTTTTAGGGCTGCTTTATAACTTAAGCATGCCTATACAATCCATAACCTTTTTTATTGGTAGGAGATAATAGATGTGGTAAAAGTCCAAAGTTGAATCGAATATGCTGGAGTCGCTCTAATGCAGATATTCATGTTATACATTAGATTCCAGTCAAAAAGCTTAGATATTACATCAATATTTAATATTTAAGGAGGGATTTCAATGGAATTTATTTCAGGAATCAAAGAAAAGGAAACAGTAAGCATTTATGACATCATCTTAGGTGGTGATGCAGTTGGTAACAGGGAAGCAGGTATTGCAATGGAAGGCGAAACGGTCCGTTTGAACGGAGCTGTTCATACCATTCGAGATATGAGTGAGTTTGCATTCATTGTCTTACGAAAGCAAGAAGGTGTAGTACAGTGTGTATTCACCGAAGAAGGCGTATCCTTTGACCTAAAATCTTTGAAAGAAGGTGCAACGGTTGAAGTTCAAGGTGTGGTAGCGAAAGAGGATAGAGCACCTAATGGATTCGAGATTCGCTTGACAGACATTAAAGTGTTGTCAATACCATCTTATGATACGATGTTACCAATCCCAATTAGTAAATGGAAGTTAAAGACTTCGCTTGAAACCAAATTATCGCTGCGACCAATTTCTCTTCGTAACATTAGGGAAAGAGCAATCTTTAAGATACAAGAAGGTATCGTTCGTGGTTTTCGTGATTTTATGTTTGAACAAAAGTTTACAGAAGTTCGTACACCAAAAATCGTTGCAGGTAATGCAGAAGGTGGTGCTAACGTATTCAAGCTAGAGTATTTCGGTAAGAAAGCATTCTTAGCACAAAGCCCACAGTTCTACAAACAAACAATGGTTGGTGTTTATGATAGAGTATTCGAAGTGGCTCCAGTATTTCGTGCGGAGAAGCACAATACTACAAGACATCTGAATGAATATACAAGTATGGATTTTGAAATGGGATATATCGATGGATTCGAAGATATCATGGAGATGGAACAATCTATGCTTGACCATACATTTAAGTTTCTTGAGAAGGAGTACGGCAAAGAGTTACAGATATTAGACGTTAAATTGCCAGATGTTTCAAAGATCCCAACAGTACGTTTTGATGAGGCAAAACAATTGGTATCAGAAAAATATGATCGTAAAATAAAAAATCCATATGATTTAGAGCCAGAAGAAGAAATCTTAATTGGTAAATACTTCAGTGAAGAATGTGGTAGTGATTTTGTTTTCGTTACACATTATCCATCGAAGAAGAGACCATTCTATGCAATGGATGATCCTACGGATTCCAAATTCACTTTGAGCTTTGACTTGTTATTTAAAGGTATGGAAATTACCACAGGTGGTCAAAGAATTCATAACTATGATGAGCAAGTGGCGAAGATGGAAGAACGTGGTATGGACCCAGAAGATTTCACAGACTATCTAATGATTCACAAATATGGTATGCCACCTCACGGGGGACTTGGTATTGGTTTAGAGCGTTTGACGATGCGTCTTCTTGATGAGCAAAACGTAAGGGAGACTACATTATTCCCAAGAGATGTATCCCGTTTAGAGCCATAAGGGTTTCACTACTTCCGTTGTAAAAGGACGCAATACGCTCGAAGTTTATATAAAGCTTCTTAGTCACCGTACCATAACACGAAACACGCTTCACACCTTAGTACTTCTACGGTGTGTACGGTGAGTTTCAGTAAAGGATACGGAAACGCCTTCGATTCGGCGTCCTGCCTTAGCTCAGGCTGACTCGGCTTCCTTGCCTCGCCTTCCTAGGTTGTTATGTACACACCAAGAAGTACTAGAGGTGTTACGCTATTGTTTCTTAGTTATGGTACGGTTGCTAAGAAGCTTGGTTAGGTAGTTAGAGTTTTGCTGGTTGTACAAAGGGAGTAAGTTAGTGAAAGCTGGTAGTGAGTATTTTAGTATATAAGTGATTTATATGTGGTTGAATAAATATAAGAAAGTGTATTAGGTGAGTAATTTCATAATTATCATTTAATATTCAAGGATATTCGATTAGGTGTTAAAAATTACTCAATTAGACAAAGAATTACATTTGATTTGAAACTCAATTAAAAACACTATGCATTGCATTTAGTGGACTTGAGAGGATACGTAATAAAATGTTTTTTTATTAATTCATTAAAGTTGGTATTTTGCTTAAGCTTTTGTATGCATAGAAGATATGACAAGCATTGAAGAAAAGTTGAAAGAATTAAAAAATATTATGAAAGGAGCCATGCGTTGCTTTCTTTCAACTAATTTATATAGGCAGTGTCGCAAGCTAGCTTGTGATATGCATGGATGGATAATGAAGATTACAGACGAAACAATTACGTATGTTGCGGCCTTAGCGAAGTTGGAGCTTTCTGATGATGAGAAAGATCGTGCCAAGACAGACTTAGAGAATATTATTAGTTACATGGATACGATGAATGAGATTGACACAAGTAATGTGGAACCTATGTCGCATGCATTCCCAATGAAGAATGTATTCAGAGAAGATGTTGTAACTAACGGTGATGATCGTGATAATTTATTAAACAACGCACCAGTTAAGAAGGACGGTTGTTTTATCGTTCCTAAGACAGTGGAATAGGAAGGGAGGACATGGCTATGGCAGAGATTAAATTACAAGATACAACTCCTATGACAGCCCTTGAATTAAGCACTAAGATTAAAGCTGGCGAGGTTTCTGTTGAAGAAGTTGTTAAGAAACAATTAGAGATTATTAAGAGCGAAGATGAGAAATACAATTGTTACATTACGGTATGGGAAGAAGCTGCAATTGCTCGTGCGAAGGAAGTACAGAAGCTAATTGATGAAGGAAAATTAGCAGATTCATCACTTGCAGGTGTGCCAATTGCAATCAAAGATAATATCTGTACGAAAGGTGAGTTGACAACTTGTGCATCTAAGATGTTATCAAACTTCAAGCCACCATACAATGCAGAAGTAATTGAACGATTAGAGGCAGCAGGAGCTGTTATAATAGGCAAGGCAAATATGGATGAGTTCGCAATGGGAAGTACAACAGAGACTTCTTACTACGGACCAACGAAGAACCCTAGAGGTCTAGAATATGTACCAGGTGGTTCTAGCGGTGGAGCGGCGGCTGCCGTTGCAGCTAGAGAAGCAGTGATAGCGCTTGGTTCCGATACGGGTGGTTCCGTTCGTCAACCCTGTTCTTTCAGTGGTGTGACTGGCATTAAACCAACATACGGCACAGTATCACGTTATGGTTTGATTGCATACGCTTCCTCTCTAGATCAAATTGGACCAATTGCAAATAGCGTAGCAGATTGTGCTAGTGTACTTGAAGTAATTGCAGGACATGATGCCAAAGATTCAACTTCCGTTCCTACACAGAGTTACCAATATACGAAAGCACTAGTAGATGATGTGAAAGGTAAGAAAATTGGTATTCCAAGAGGCTATATTGGCAAAGGCCTAGATGAAGAAGTGAAAGCTTCTATCTTGGCAGCGGCGAAAGTACTAGAAGAAAAAGGTGCAATTGTTGAAGAATTTGACCTTGATATCGTGGATTTAGCAATTCCCGTTTACTACGTTTTGGCATCTGCGGAAGCAAGTTCGAACTTATCTCGTTACGATGGTGTGAAGTACGGATATCGTACTCCAGATTTCGAGGGCCTTGGCGATTTATATAAGAAGACGAGAAGCGAAGGTTTTGGGCAAGAAGTAAAACGTAGAATGATGATCGGTGCATTTGTTCTAAGTTCGGGATATTATGATGCCTACTACAACAAGGCATTGCGTGTGAAAGCATTAATCAAAGAAGGTTTTGATAAAGCCTTCGAAAAGTACGATGTAATCCTAGGACCAACAGCTCCAACGACGGCATTAAAAATCGGAGAGAACTTATCTGATCCGCTTAAGATGTATCTAGGTGATATCTACACCGTATCCGTAAACCTAGCAGGCCTACCAGCCATCAGTTTACCATGCGGAGAAGATTCAAAAGGAATGCCAATCGGTTTACAATTAATCGGCAAACCATTCGGAGAAGCAGATATCATACAAGTTGCATATAGTTATGAGCAAGCACGTATTAAATAAATTGATATTAAATGATAGACAAATAAGAGAGAGATGAATAATCGTGTACGTTGATATAAATCAAGTAGATTGAGTTATTTTGTATATCTACCTACCTATTTGAGAGAACAGCGAAACTCAACGATACCGTGACATATGCTCAAAGGCACATACACAATTTGTAAGAAACGATAGCGTAACGGCTGTAGTACTTCTTGGTGTGTGCTGTACAACCTAGGAAGGCGAGGCAAGGATGCCGAGCCAGCCTGAGCTGAGGCAGGAAGCCGAATCGAAGGCGTGTCCGTATAGTGAAACATATATTCGCATACACCTAGAAGTACTAAGCAGTGAAGCGTGTTTCGTCAAATAGTGTATGTGCTTTTGAGCAAGTTCACAGCAACCCACGAGTTTCGCGTCCCTCTCTCAAAACAACATAGAAAGGAAGGAACCACATGAAATCATATGAAACTGTCATAGGGCTAGAAGTCCATGTAGAGTTGGCGACAAAGACAAAAATCTTCTGTGGGTGTACAACAGAGTTTGGTGGATCACCAAATACACACTGTTGTCCAGTCTGTACAGGAATGCCTGGAACACTCCCAGTTTTGAATAAACAAGTAGTAGAATTCGCGATAGCAGCAGGTCTTGCAACGAATTGTACAATTACACAGAATTGTAAGTTTGACCGTAAGAATTATTTCTATCCAGATTTACCAAAAGCATACCAAGTATCTCAATTATATCTACCAATCTGTAGAGATGGTGGAATTGAGATTGAAGTTGGTGGTGTGAAGAAAACGATTGGAATCCATGAGATTCATATGGAAGAAGATGCAGGAAAGTTAGTGCATGATGAATGGGATGACTGTACATTAGTTGATTACAACCGCTGTGGTGTACCGTTAATAGAAATCGTAAGTGATCCAGATATGCGTTCTGCTGATGAAGTAATTGCTTATCTTGAGAAGCTAAAATTAATCTTACAATACCTTGGGGTATCAGACTGTAAGATGCAAGAAGGTTCACTCCGCGCAGATATTAACTTATCTATTCGCGAGGTGGGTGCACCTGAATTCGGAACGAGAACAGAGATGAAGAACATGAACTCTTTCAAGGCAATTGCTAGAGCAATTGAGGGAGAGAGAAAACGTCAAATCGAAGTACTTGAATATGGTAAGAAAGTAAACCAAGAAACAAGAAGGTGGGATGATAACAAAGATACAAGTTTTGCTATGCGTTCCAAAGAAGATGCACAAGATTATCGTTATTTTCCAGAACCTGACCTAGTACCGATTGAAATCAGTGATGAATGGTTAGATACGGTTAAGAAACGTCAACCAGAACTTAGAGATGAGAAGATGGCTCGTTATGAAACGGAATATGATATTCCAGAATACGATGCCTCATTAATTACAAGCTCTAAGAAACTTGCGGATATCTTCGAAGCGACGGTCGCTATCTGTAACAAACCCAAAGAGGTGTCAAACTGGTTAATGGTTGAGACAATGCGTCTGTTGAAAGAGCACGAGATGGAGCCAGAGAATATTGTGTTTACTCCAGAAAACCTTGCGAAATTAATTGGATTAATTGATGCAGGATCTATAAACCGTACAGTGGCAAAAGAGGTATTCGAAGTTGTATTTGCTGAGAATGTAGATCCTGAAAGCTATGTTAAGGAAAAGGGTTTACTTATCGTTAATGATGAAGGGGAACTTCGTAAGACAATTCAAGAAATTATAGCAAGTAATCCTCAGTCGGTTGAAGATTATCATAATGGTAAGACGAAAGCTATGGGATACTTAGTTGGTCAAACTATGAAAGCCATGAAGGGTAAAGCTGATCCAGGAATGATCAATACTATTGTACTAGAATTATTACAGAAACAATAAATAAGTAAATAAGTAAATAAATAGGATTCCTTGCAAAATGCAAAAGGGAGAATACTTAAAAGCTAAGTATACTCCCTTTTGCATTTTGCAAGGAATCTTCAATATTAATTATATATATTTTATATAATAATCGAAGTCTTAAAGCAAAATAATAATGAAAGCAAGAAAATACATATTTAGGGAAAAATAAGGAGAAAATACATTGTTTTCAGATATAAAAGCATTTATAATTTAATAGATTGCCAAAATTTCTTGTTGTTGTATGAATCCGTAAGCCGAATAGCAACGGATAAACGTTTACAATTTGATAACAACATGATTAGAAGTTGATATTGTTGAAGAAGTAATATATATCTTAGAAGGGGTGAATTACCTTTCAGGTAAGAAGACTAAAGCAGACGCAGGGTCGCATCAAGAACTGCACCCCGTTTTTAGTTAAAGAATTAGAACGAGAAGGAGAGAGTTGAATGAACACGTTAGAAATTAAGAATCTATCAAAGAGTTTTGGAAAAACTCGTATAATAAAAGATGTATCCCTCCACGTTTCAGAAGGCGAAATTGTGGCTTTTGTAGGACCTAACGGTGCAGGTAAGACAACAACCTTGAAGATGATTACGAATTTGATATGGCCAGATAGTGGTAGTATAACAATTGCAGGGTATGATTTATTCAAACAAAGGGAGATGGCACTTGCTAATATGGCAGGTATCATTGAGAACCCAGGCTTGTATACGAATCTAACTGGATTAGAAAACTTACAGTTTATACAGAAGTTAAGAGGTGTATCAAAAGCAAGATTACAAGAAGTCATTGAATTAATTGGTCTTAATGATAAGGAGAAGTTACATCGTAAGGTAAGAAGATATTCTCTTGGTATGAAACAAAGATTAGCACTAGGAATGTGTTTACTTACGAAACCCAAATTTCTTATATTGGACGAGCCGACCAATGGTCTTGATCCTACAGGCGTAATTGAGCTTCGTCAATTAATTGAAAAGATGGTCAAAGAAGAGAATGTATCCGTTTTATTTTCCTCTCATATGTTGGGTGAAGTTGAAAAATTAGCCAATCGAATCGTATATATTAAGGATGGAAGCATAATAACAGAGCGAATCCAGCAAAAAGAGGATAGTAATATCTATAATATACATGTGGAAGATCAAGAAGAGAAGGCTGCCCAGATCCTTAGAAAACTTTCTTGTTGCAAACAAGTTGAGTTACAGGTAGATGGAATCTTACATATTGAAGCAGATGTTAATCATTTGAATTTGATACTGAAGACGTTAGGAGAGAATGCTATTACAATTATAGATATTGAGAAAGAAAAACAGAGCTTAGAAGATATCTATCGCTCTATATTTACGGAGGACTAATACTATGAGTAAATTATTCCGATTTGAATGGCTGAAAAGCCGTAAGAATATCAAGAATATTGTTATGCTAAGTTTATTCCTAATCATTCTTGTAGGATATATTATTCTAAATGGAGTATTAGCACAGAAATATAAGATTGACGAGCGTGTTAATTATACAAGTGATAAGTGGTATAGTGTTATGAAGATGAATGAGCTTCTGGCTCTATCTGACGAGAAAGATATGTCTAAGGATATGAAGACAGAGATAGATTTTTGGAGACAAGTATATCAATATGCAGTATCTCAAGATGTCTATAAGCATTGGCGAGGAGAGGACAAATGGAGAGATGTTGTAAGAGAAACCATTGAAAAGAATGAGTACTTACTAAAGGGAAAGGAAGAAGGAATCACTACCTATAATCGTATATCGGATCAGGAATTACGCAATGAAATCAAAAAGAATCAAATGTTCTTAGCGGAAGATATTAAGCCACTAGACAGCGAATATCAGATGACATCATTACATTTCTTATATCGCTTATTAAATCAATTATTCCCTTATCTAGTTGTAGTGGTAGTCCTAATAGTTTGTGCAGATGCCGTGTCAAGTGAGTTTGATACTGGTAGTTACAAATTCTTAATGCTACAACCGTATAAGAGAGGAAAGATTATACACATCAAATCAATTGCAACAATCTGCTATGCAATGATTTCGGTGCTTGGTATGATTGCAGGGGTATTCTTGGTAAATGGGTGTATTAATGGTTTTGGAAATCCTAATTATCCAGTAGCAATCGATGTGAGCCGATTTAGCAGACTTATATCGGATACGTATAAGACGAATGCTGTAGAATACATTGGAATCGGTAAATTTCTTCTATATGTAATACCGATTGCTATCTTGTATCTATTATTTACTGCGGTTTTTGCACTAATCATCTCCACATTGGCTGCTAATAGCATAGCTTCCTTATCCATGTCAGTGGGAATAATGCTAGCGGCTATCATGTTACAACCTTATGTAGTTAGTTACAAGACATTGTCTTTGGTTTATCCGGTTAGTTACTGTAATCCGGTAGAAGTGCTGTCTGGTGGGACATATGGAACTGCATTAATGGCTATCCTAGTTCTTGTTTTTTTAAGTATTGTAGTCTACCTAGTGAATGTATTGATATTTAAGAAGAGGGATCTATTATGAGAAAATTAATATATTTTGAATGGAAAAAGATTTTTGGAAGCAAAAGAAATCTTGCTGTTATCGCTATCGTTTTCCTAGTTCTACTTGTGTTCCTAGCAGCGAATATAGAGAGGGATAAGCAGGATAGAGAAGATAGTGCAAAACAAGCAGATTTTCTTGCAGATTGGTATAATAAAGAGAATGTCTCCTATGAAAAAAGTTATAGCAAAACAAACATGTACATATGCAAATTATATAGTGATGTGGCAAAGAAACGAAGCGAGTATTTTACGGAAAAGGCTAGAACAATTCGTGCCAATGACAAGGAATCAGAGTTACAAGCTGATAGAAGCTATTATGAAACTCAACTGCGTTATTATGTAGAAGGTGCATTATATATAGGTGCGTCAATGGAAGAAACGGCAATACGGAATACCGTCTATTCAAACAAGGAGGTATTTCTTGATATGTTGAATTATCAGTATCAACAAAAGGGAAATATCTCAGAGTTATATGGTGATTATTTGATGATGCCGAGTATGTTATTTGGAACAAGTAATCAAATCGCAGAGACATTGACATATTACCGTGAAAAGCTAGTTTTCACAAACAAATTATTAGAAGAAAATGCTGAAATATTACGTGTAAATGAAATGAAAGGATATAATTTTCTCTTTCTTACATTCAAAGAAATCTTTCCTTATGTAGCTTTGCTAGTGGTACTTCTAATATTGGCTGATATTATGTCAACGGAAAGAGACTATGGTACTTATAAATTCTTGTTATTACAACCAGTTTCTAGAGGCAAGATAGTATTAGCTAAGGGAATAGCGGCAATTACTAGTGCTTGGGTAGTTATTCTTATACCGATATTTATCTGTTTCTTAGCAGTCGGAGTGATCAATGGTTTTGGGGCGCCTAGTTATCCAGTAATAAAAAGTGTAGAAACGTATACAACAACAGAGCCATTAGTAACAGATATTGAATATACAAGAGGTACGGCTTATGTTGGTGACTTCTTTAGTGAATTTAGTGGTAATATAGATAATGGATACCGATTGTATGAATATCGTAATGGCGGCTTATATATGGGTATTAGTGAGTACGCGGCAACCTATAATTTCAGCTATTTTGCAGTACCAAATGGGGATTATTTTGAGGCGAACAAAATAGCTGTCTATAATCCAGATTATTATGGAATACCGGATAAAGTAGCTAATACAATCATGAACCCATATTTTTCTTATATCAATATCAACAGCTTCTTACTACAGATGTTGCCCGGAGTGTTGTTATACCTAATGTTCGGTGCGTTACTTGGACTGTGTATATCAACAACTACGCAACATAGCTTGATATCTTTTGTTTTATGTATCTTGATTGGAGGTGGCGGAAGTATTCTTTTATCGAATATTGATGGAAAATTAGGAAAATTGCTACCATTCTCCTATGCAAATGTTGTGAATTGTATGCAAGGGTTGTATAATAGAACAATGTTACAAGGGGTGACTGTATTAGTCAGTGTCAACCTGATTTTATTTATTATTAGTTATATTACTTTTAGGAAACGAGATATTATTTGTTAAATACGTACGTATTACTACGTGAAAGGGGTATTGTAACGTTGGAAAAAAGAAGAAGTAAAAGAATACCGGTTCATCTACATTTAGAGATATCATCTTTGTTTAATCAGGATAATGGTTTAGTAACAATTGCAAATACGCCAATTGAAGTGATTAACATATCGAGAACAGGGATTGGTTTTATCACAGAGAGTATGTTACCAACAGGATTTTATTTTAATGCATGTTTACAGTTTAATAGTGAAGATTCCAAGTTATACTGTGTTGTCAAGATTTTAAGGTCTGAGTTCGCTGGTGGAAATTCTACTATCTATGGTTGCGAGTTTGTTGGTATAGCACCTGTGTTTTCGTATATTTTTGATCAATTAGAAGAGGAGTATGAAAGTGAGTAGGTTAGACCAACAGATGAACTTCATTATGGAAGTGGACAAGTTAAAGGAGATAACAAGACAGACATATATATCTAGTGGAGAACGACTTGAAAATGATGCAGAGCATTCGTATAGTTTAGCGCTTATGGTTGCCTTGTTGAGTGAACATGCTAAAGAGAAGATTGATGTAGCGAAGACAATGGTAATGGTATTAATTCATGATATTGTAGAAATTGATGCTGGAGATACATATGCATATGATGATGTTTTAAATCAAACAAAGAGGGAACGTGAAGCCTTGGCAGCAGATAGAATATTCAATCTACTACCAGAGGATCAGGCCGTATATATACGTTCATTATGGGAAGAGTTTGAGCAAGGACAGACACCAGAGGCAAAGTTCGCATTAACAGTTGATAAGATTCAACCATTGACTTTGAATGATCATACAAAAGGTAGAGCATGGAGAGAACATGAGGTTCATATAGACAAAGTGATGAAGAGAAATGAGCACACAGCAGATGGATCACAAGCTCTGTGGGAGTTTGCGCAAGATATCATTGATAAAAACGTTGCGAATGGTAATATTATAAGCAAATAGAAGTTAGTTAAAGGAGAGTAGATTATGGATTATAGAGTAAAATTAAAAGATGAAAACGAATTAATGAGAGAAAGATTTGATTTAGCAGCTGAAAGAATTAGTCAAATCCCATCTGAGAGTACAGTAAGGGAGCCATATCTTGATTATTTTCATAAAGTAGCTATGTATATTATGGAGATGAAAGTTACGTTCTTGTCGATAGAAGATGGTAGTTATGCGAATAAATCGCTTGAAGAGCTACAAACCATGAATCAAGATCTATATGAAGATATTCTTGAAGAGAATTATGAGACAAGTTACGCAAATCCAGAGTATGCATGTAAGATGTTAGGTGAGGATTATGGTAAGGTATTAACTTGTCTGTATGCTAGATTGCGTTCATGTTTAGCAGGTGCTTTTGAATATCGCTTATTCGATTTGACAATTAATATGGAGTTATTCATTGAAATCTACAATCTTTTTGAAGATGAAGATGAAACAACATACAAAGAAGTGAAGTCAGCATTATACTATACAGCAACCGATTATAGTGAGGAAGTATGCTATTATCGTACGAGAGAGTTATTAGATCCAGAATTGTCATTCTTAACTGATATAATTATGGACTCTGATTTGACAGATTTACGTTATCTATATCAATATGGGGACCGCATTACGGAGAACGAAATCAAAACAGCAGAGTATATGAATAGTTTAAGTCAAGAGAAGATTGATGCCATGGCATTCACTTATACAGAAGGGTATCGGATTGGATTTATCTATGCAAACATTGACCTTACGAAAAAGGGTATTGTTAATATTCGTTATGAAATAGGTTTTGAGCGTATGGTACGCGCTGCAATCAAACAATTTGAAAAGTTAGGATTGAAACCTACCATCAGAAGAAGTGGTGCCAACAAGTTTAATAAACAATATGATTATGATCATCGATTTGATTATGCATTATTCTTCGATAAAGCTTATGTAGAGAAGAGACTAGCTCATCTTAGAAAAGCATATGAAGCATTCAAAAAACAAGCTTCCTTGTTTGCAGGGCCAGCAGTAATCGAAACATTTGGTGAGAAGCCATTCACGCCAGTAAGTAAATCAGCTAGCAACAAATTAAGTGAAAAACAACAAAAACTTGATGTTGAATTCAGCCGTGATTCTCGTTTACTTATGAATGAGTATATCAAGGGTGATGAAAGAAGTTTTACAATAATTGCATATCCAGTGCCTGAAATCGGGGAGATATTCGAAGAAATCTTTGATGAAACGGTGAAAGTGAATACACTTGATTATAATCTATACAAAGAGATACAACAAAAATTAATTGATACGTTAGATCAGGGAGAGTATGTTCACATCCTAGGTACAGGGGTAAACAAAACTGATCTTAAAGTAAGTTTACAAGAAATTGTAGACCCAACGAAGCAAACAGGTTTTGAGAACTGTCTAGCTGATGTTAATATTCCTGTCGGCGAAGTGTTCACATCACCAAAACTTACTGGAACAGATGGTATTTTACATGTAAGTGAAGTGTACTTGAATGACTACAAATACATTGATTTAGCATTAACTTTAAAGGATGGTAAGATTGTAGAATATACTTGTAAGAACTTTGAAGAGGAAGAAGAGAATAAGAAATTCATCAAAGAAAACCTTTTATTCAACCATGATACCTTACCAATGGGCGAGTTCGCAATTGGAACGAATACAACGGCTTATGTAATGGGAAGAAAGTATAATATTCAAGATAAATTACCGATTCTTATTGCTGAAAAGACAGGTCCTCACTTTGCTATGGGTGATACTTGCTTTAGTATGAGTGAAGAAGTAATCACCCGTAATCCGGATGGGAAAGAGATGATTGCCAAGGATAATGAATGCTCGATTTTACGTAAGGACGATATTACGAAGGCTTATTTTAATTGCCACACTGATATTACAATTCCTTATGATGAATTAGGAGAGATTGCAGTATATAAAAAAGATGGTGAGAAGATAGTTATTATCGAGAATGGTAGATTTGTTTTAGCTGGTACGGAAGAGCTTAATAAACCTCTTGATGAAATGAACGTTTAGTAGTAATTATATATGTATAAGAGGAAAGGCCAATTTCACTTGATGTGAAATTGGCCTTTCCTTATGCGATTTTTACGAAAAAATTAGTTTAGTAATATGTTTTATCTATTATTTCGACTAAATACTAGATAATATGACAATATAATAGTAAAATGAAAGTAATCATATTTACATTTAACGTACAATCTCATCATCTGGAAGATCAATTTGTGTTAAGTTAGCGTCTTCATCTGAAGAATCTTCACCAAAATCTGCTTCATAACATTTGAATACCTTAACAAATTGAAAAGAGTTTAAGTAAGCAAAGAACGCAATGCCAAACAATACAAAGAAAATAGCGGAGATTGGTAATAAGTAAGCCACAAGTACGATTAATATATTTGTTGCAGTAATAATTAGTGTTTGTTTTAGATTCTGTAAGGAGATGAAGAATGCATTCTTTATGGTTTGTTTTACCGTATTATCGAATCTGGATAAGAGCGGGAATACGTAAAATAGGGTAAATAAATATAGGAGCAATGCTACAGATACCAAAGTACCAAGTACATTTCCTATTGTTGATTTCATAGTAAACCAAAAGGAAACATTAAAAGTTAGTACAGCGCCGAGGAAGAACATAATCAACCAAATAATTGTAGATTGTTTGAAGTTCTCCTTGAAGGACCGAAAGAAGCTCCTAGCTATATAGCCGTGTTCTTCTCTAGCCGTTTGCATGGTTACGTAGTATAGAGCAGTTGTAGAGGCTCCAATAGTAACAATTGGTATACAGCAGATTAACCATAAGAAGTTAAGCAAGATATATTCTGCTAAAGTATTCATGAATTGAAAAAAAGGACTGTTTATGTTTAGTTTCACTAAAGTACCTCCTGAAAATGAAATGTTAATATTATACAATTAAGTATGAAATCTTCATTTGTAATATCTATATAATAATCGAAAAAGTGCAATAATACAACTAGCATATACAGCTAAATTATACAGTAGAAATTAGAGGATTGAATTAGAATACAACTAATTAGTCTTGTATATTATGCACAAGAGAATTCCGCCAATGCTGAGAAAGCCTATGTTTATAGCAATAATATACGAATAACCACCTAACACATCTTGTTTCTATTAGTAATTGTGATGTAAAATTTAGAAGTCTAATTTTTAATATAGTGCATCTTGAATTGTGATGGTATCAAGTTGCACAACTAAATGATAGAATCTAATCACAAGTTAATCATAATTACTGATGTGATTAAGACATTTACAGGGAGGCATGGACATGGGAAATTCAGGGAAGTCCAGTACAGCAGTAGCAGTAGGGCAAAAGAAAAAAGCAGCAATACCAATGGGTGTAAAACTATTCCTTTTAGTATTACCATTCTTAGTACTAGTATTTTTGTTTTCGTATTATCCACTTAATGGTTGGAGATATGCATTTTATGATTACAGAGCGCCACTAGATTTATCACAATGTGAATTTGTTGGATTTAAATGGTTCAAATTCTTATTCCAAAATCCAACACAGGTCTCTCAATTGCTTAAAGTATTAAGAAATACATTCGCGATGAGTGCACTTACAATAGTAACTTCATTCTTACCAGTTATATTTGCGATTTTCTTGAATGAAATTAAATGCAAATGGTTCAAAACTTTAGTACAAACATTAACAACCTTACCTAACTTCATCAGCTGGGTTTTAGTTTACTCAGTAGCATTTGCTTTATTCTCAGATACAGGTATGGTTAATACAGTACTTCAAAACATTGGAATCACAACAGATGTTGTAAAATTCCTTGATAGTGACGCACACACTTGGTTATGGATGCTTGCATGGTCAACATGGAAAGGCTTAGGTTGGGGTTCAATCATGTATCTTGCGGGAATCGCTGGTACGGACCAAGAATTATATGAAGCCGCAAGAGTAGATGGTGCGGGAAGATTTAAATTAATGAGACATATTACATTGCCAGCGTTAATGCCAACATTCTTTGTATTATTAATGATGTCATTGGCAAACTTCTTAACAAACGGTTTGGATCAATACTTCGTATTCAGTAACTCATTCAATATGGAACATATTCAAGTGCTAGATTTATATGTATACAAGTTAGGTATGAGTTCTAACTCCATTCCATTAGCAACAGCAGTTGGCATGCTTAAGAGTTTAATTAGTGTAATACTATTCTGTGTAGTAAACTTTGTATCTAAGAAAACTCGTGGCGAGTCAATTATGTAGTGAAAGGAGAGAGCAATTATGTCAACAAAGAAAGAAATGAAGAAAAAGAAGAGATTAACTAAGGGAGATGTAACGTTTCATGTTTTAAACTATGCAGTATTCCTTATATTAACTATAATTTGCGCGTATCCTTTCTATTATCTAATCATTAATACAATTAGTTCGAATGACTTATCCGCAAATGGATTTATAAACTTTTTACCAAAGCAAATCCATTTTGAGAACTATGTACAAGTAATCAAATTAAGAGGTCTTTCAACAGCAGTATTCGTGTCAATCGGTAGAGTGGTAATCGGTACAGCAGCAACAGTTTTAGCGTCAGCATTCTTAGGGTTTATGTTTACTCAAGAAAAGATGTGGGCGAGAAAATTCTGGTATAGATTTATTGTTATCACAATGTATTTTAATGCAGGTTTGATCCCAATGTATTTGACAATGCAGAACTTACATTTAACTAATTCGTTCTGGGTTTATGTTATTCCAGGTATTGTTCAACCCTTTAATATTATTCTTGTTAAAACATATGTTGAATCCATACCAAAATCATTACAAGAGGCAGCAGAAATTGATGGAGCTGGTGTATTAAAGATATTTAGAAGAGTAATCTTACCTACTTCAACACCAATTTTAGCAACCGTAGCAATTTTCTCAGCGGTTGGTCACTGGAATTCATTCCAAGATACATTAATGTATATTACTGACCAAAGCCTATGGACATTACAATATCTACTATATTCTTATATAAATCAAGCAAGTTCTCTTGCAATGTTAATTAAGAATAGTTTGGGTTCAGCACAGAATATGATGGCTCTTGCAACACAACAAACATCAACATCTGTACGTATGACAGTTTCAGTAATTGTAGTTTTACCAATCTTATGTATTTATCCTATGTTCCAAAAATACTTCGTAAAAGGTATTATGATTGGTTCAGTAAAAGGGTAAGGGGTTACAACAGCATTCATGGATAGTAGCAAAGATTGTTTTCTCTTGTTATTAAAGCGATTTAAATTAGAGCAAACAATCCTGCACTAACCTTGAGTATATATTGTCTGGCAACACAGACAGTCACAAAAAAAGGAGGATATAGGTATGAAGAAAAAGGTAGCAAGAGTCTTATCGCTTGCATTAGTTGTAGCAATGCTTGGTACAACAATGGTTGGATGTGGTAAGAAAGACAACAAAAAAAATGATACGACAACAGGCAATGCAACAGAAACAACTGACAGCACAGGGGATACTGCTGGTACAGATTCTACTGCAGACGCAGATAAGAAATATGATAAATTCTTAACAGTTGACGTATTCGCAACACAAGCAAACTATCAAGGTATTCAATCTGGTTGGTTTGCAAAAGTAGTTAAAGAAAAATTCAACATGGAACTTAATATCATTGCTCCAAACGTAGCTGGTGGTGGAGATACTTTATTCCAAACACGTTCTGCAGCTGGTAACTTAGGAGATCTTATATTAATGGGATCTGAAAATGGTAGATTAGCTGATACTGCTGAGGCAGGTCTGTTAGTAGATATGACAGATATGGTAGCTAATACAAAATATGTATCACAATTCACTGGTGCTATTGATGTAGCTAAAGGACTTTCAAACGATGGTAAATTATATGGAATTCCTTCATCAGTATCTTCTCAGCCAGCAACGAATCCATCAGAAGGTCTTGATTTAACTTTCGGAACATATCTTCGTTGGGATTATTACAAAGAATTAGGATACCCAAAAGTTGGTACACTTGAAGATTTATTACCAATCTTAAAACAAATGCAAGATGCTCACCCAACTTCAGATTCAGGAAAGCAAACATATGCAATTTCCTTATTTAAGGATTGGGATGGTAACATGATGTGTATGGGTAAACAACCAGCGACAATCTACGGATTCGATGAACTTGGTTTCGTTTTCTCTAAAGCAGATGGTTCAGAAAATCAAAGTATTATTGATGATAATTCAGAATATATCAGAGTATTAAAATGGTACTTCGATGCAAATCAAATGGGATTAGTTGATCCAGAATCTACAACTCAAAACTATGATACAATGTATGCAAAATATCAAGACGGTGCTGTATTATATTCTCCATGGCCATGGTTAGGTCAAGCAGCTTATAACACAGTAGAACATAAAGAAGCAGGTAATGGATTTATGTTCGTACCAGTAGAAGATGAATCAGTATTCTCATATGGTGCTACACCAAATGGTTTAGCTAAATATGTTGTTGGTATTGGCTCTAAAGCACAAGATCCACAAAGAATGATGGATTTCATTGATTGGTTATATTCACCAGAAGGTGTTATGTATTCATGTGCACAAACAGCAAGTACTTGTGGTCCAGAAGGTTTAACTTGGGAAATGGTAGATGGTAGACCAGAATTAACTGAGTTCGGTAAAGAAGCTTTATTAAATGGTGATGGAACAGTACCAGAAGAATGGGGCGGTGGATCTTGGAAAGATGGTGTTTCACAACTTAACTTCCAAACTGTACTTGCATCTGATGAAAATCCAGAAACAGGATTCCCTTTCAACTATACATTATGGGAATCAGTAATTGAATTAAATTCAACTCCACTTGATAAAGATTGGCAAGAAACTAATGATGCGTTATCAACTGTTGAATACCTACAGAAGAACAATCAAATTCTTGTTGCTCCAGGTACTGACTTTGTTAGTCCACAAGAATCTTCAGAAATCACTACTTTACGTAGCCAATGTAAAGCAATCATCATTGAAAACTCTTGGAAGATGGTATTCGCTAAAGATGAAGCAGAATTCTATAGCATATTAAAGAATATGCAAGATACTGTAAAAGGTCTTGGTTATGATGATGTATTAGCTTTTGACCTTGATTGTGCTAAGCAACTTAACGAAATGCGTGACGCTGCTAGACAATAATAAGAAGATAAAGTTGTTAGATAATTAGATCTTTTAACTTAGAGTCCTAGATGATTGATTCACACTTTGAGATAGCATATGTTATTTTTGTTAGTGTTGAATAAATCATCTGGGATTTTTACTGTGTTAGAGTTAGTACAGAAGGTTACATTAAGATATTTGATTTGTGAATAATTGCTATTTTTTGTCCGATTTGGTTGTAAATACTGGGAAAATATAATAAAATATATATAGATTGAATGCTTGTTAACAGTAACGGTAATGTAGAGATACAATCGAGTCTAACATGAATAAAGAGGGATCTGATGGTACGAAAAAAAATGAGGTACTTTCAAGGAGGTCGAAAGTATGAAAATTAAAAAAACAACCGAAATGGGAAAACTAACAAAGAAAAAAGCAAAGAATAGTAAAGAATTACAAATGATTGACTTACAAAATGTAACAAAAAAAGCAATTAGCGATACAAAACAAGCAAAGAAAGACGCAAAAAAAGAAGCAGAACGGTTAAAGCGAGAAGCAAAAGCTTATAAAAATGAGACAAAAGATATGAAGAAAAAATCAAGTATCGGTTTTAAATTAATAGTTGGTTTTTTAGTTCCAGTATTATTTGTAATTGCCTTAGGTGTTATTTCGTATAGGAAAGCATCAGATGGCATTATTACTAATTATGAAAATGCCAGTAAGCAGACGTTAGATTTAACAACACAATATATAGAATTTGGTTTGAATTCTATTGAGTCGGCTGCAATTCAATTCGAATTTGAAGATACTACTACAAAGTATTTCTTAAATTATGTTGGAGCAGAGAAGGCTGAAATTCAAAGCATCTACACTACATTATTTAATCAAATGCATTCAAAGAAGGTATCTGATGAGTTTATTCAAGATATACATATGGTATCTGATGTTGTAACACCTATATCATCATCAGGTATAAAGGCTACAGACAGTTATTCGAATCTAATGAACTCTGAAGAAGGAAAACAGATGATGGAATCAACTCAAAAGAGTGGTTGGTTTGGATACTGTGATGGAATTGATACTACGTTTAAGATAAATAAAGATAATTATGCGATGCGATATATACGTAAATTCTCAACAGCGAATGCCGCGATTGTAATTGATGTAAAGGCAGATACAATCGATAGTATATTAGGAAATCTTGATTTTGGTAAGGGTTCCTATGTAGCGTTGGTAACAGAAGATGGAAGAGAGATTCATCTTGATGATTCCATAACGGAGCCTGTATTCTTAAATGAACAATTCTTTATTGATAACTTGGAATCAGGTGAGGTATCAGGCAATGAATATGTTACATTAAATGATGAAGAGTATATGTATATGTATTCTAAGATAGGGGAAACTGGTGCAACCATCTGTGCATTAATGCCAAAGCGTGTTATTACGGCACAAGCTGAGGGAATTAAGGATATTACAGTTGTTATTGTAGTTATCTCTTGTATTGTTGCATTGAGCCTTGGTTTACTTATAACATTAGGGATTAGTAAAGAAATTGCTAATATCATTAAGAATCTTAAATTAGTAGCGTCGGGTGATCTTACTGTTAAATTCCGTACAAGGCGTAAAGATGAATTCTTGATTCTTGCAAAGAATATTCAAGAGATGACAGATAGTATGAAAGGTTTAATAAACAAAACGAAAGACCTAAGTACTACAGTTTCAGAGTCCTCTATGCAAGTAACAACTTCAGCAAATACATTCACGGAAGCAACAAGAGAAATATCTGCTGCTATTGATGAAATCGAACAAGGTGTTAACCAACAAGCGAATGATTCAGAGAACTGTCTTCAACAGATGGATAAATTATCGCAGAAGATTGAGAATGTTAGTCAGAATACACTTGAGATGGAAACAATCGCACAGGATACAAAAGTTGCAGTTGTATCAGGCGCTGATAAGATGAAAGAACTTGAAATTAAGACAGATTCAACGAATACTGTTATTAATCAGGTTGTAGAAGAGATTACTACATTAGAGAAAAAATCAATAGCAATCGGCAATATCGTATCTGTTATTAATGATATTGCAGAGCAGACAAATCTATTGTCATTAAATGCTTCCATAGAAGCAGCTAGAGCAGGTGATGCAGGACGAGGATTTGCGGTGGTAGCTGACGAGATTCGTAAGTTAGCGGATCAATCTGCTAATTCTGTAGCTCAGATTCATAATATTATAAGTGAGATTCAAAACAGTGTTAAGACAACAGTACAACATGTACATGCTGCTGGTGAAAATATGAAACAACAGAAGGTTGCAGTAGATGACACAGAGAATACATTCGAGGATATCAATCATCGTGTAGAACAACTTGTTAATAATATTAAGACAATTACAATGAGTATAGCAGAGATTGAAGGAGCAAGAATTAATACATTACTTGCTATTGAGAGCATCTCAGCTGTTTCCGAAGAGAATGCAGCGGCATCAACTGCAGTTAATGAAACCTCTAAGGAACAGTTAAAACAAGTAGATATGCTTGATCAAGCAGCCAAAGCTCTTGACAGCAATGCCAAAGAGTTAGTGGATGCCGTACAACAATTTAGGGTAAACTAGTATAAGTTGATGAGTGAATTAGAGCTGCCGCATGAAGAAGGCTTCTTGTGGCAGCTTTATCTAACACTAAGTAGATTTAAAAGTGTTAGGCTATAAAAAGTTTTGAAGTATGAAAGGAGTTAGTTACAAATATGGAAGAACAATTAAAGAAAATTGATGAAGTTATAGCAAAAGGAAGATTTAAAGAAAATTGGGATACGTTAATGGACTTTGAAGTACCTACGTGGTTTAAGAAGGCCAAGTTTGGTATATTCATTCACTGGGGTTTATATAGTGTTCCAGCGAATTCCAATGAATGGTATTCAAGAAACATGTATATCAAAGGGATGCCAGCATATGAACATCACGTAAAGACATATGGGCCACAGAATGAATTCGGTTATAAAGATTTCATTCCTATGTTTAAAGCAGAAAAGTTTGATCCAGATGAATGGGCAAAGATCTTTAAAGATGCAGGAGCTAAATATATATTTCCTGTGGCAGAACATCATGATGGTTTCCAGATGTATAAGAGTGAGATTTCACACTATAATTCATACGAGATGGGACCGAAGAGAGATATATTAGGAGAATTAAAGGAATCCTTTGAAAAAGAGGGACTTACGTTCTGTACTTCTTCCCACCGCGCGGAGCATTGGTTCTTCATGGGACATGGGAAAGAGTTTGATAGCGATATTAAAGATCCAATGGTTCGCGGGGATTTTTATTGGCCAGCAATGCCAGAACCAGATAATCAAGATTTATTCAGTACGCCTTATCCAACAAAGGAATTCCTTGATGATTGGTTAATTCGTACTTGCGAGATTATTGATAACTATAAACCAAAAGTATTGTACTTTGACTGGTGGATTCAACATGAATCCTTCAAGCCATATCTTAGAAAATTAGCAGCATATTATTATAACCGTGGTGAGGAATGGAATGAAGAAGTTGCTATTACTTACAAGCACGATGCTTTCATGTTTGGAAGTGGAATTGTAGAGATAGAAAGAGGAAAATTTGCAGATCAGAAACCATACTATTGGCAAACAGATACTGCTGTTGCTAGAAACACTTGGTGCTACACAGAAGAGAATGATTATAAGAGCTCTAGAGAAATCATTACGGACCTAGTTGATGTAGTTAGTAAGAATGGTAATATGCTACTCAACATCGGACCAAAAGCAGACGGAACAATTCCTGAAGGAGATGCTAAGATCCTTAGGGAAGTAGGTTCATGGCTGAAAGTTAATGGTGAAGCCATCTACGATAGTAAAGTATGGAGAAAAGCGGGAGAAGGTCCTACAAGAGAAGAGGAAGGCCAATTCCAAGATGCGAATGTAACGGAATTTACGAAAGAAGATATTCGCTTCACTGTAAAGGGTGGTGCTCTCTATGCAACTTTTCTAAACTATCCAGATGATGGTGAAGTTATCATTCATTCTTTAGCAGAAGCAAAAGATCAAAACAAACCAGAATTTCATGGCATTATTCGTAATGTAGAAGTTTTGGGATTTAATGAAAAACCAGAATGGTCAGTTGATGAAAATGGTTTATCAATTAAGACTACAGATGTTCATAGTGAATATCCAGTTGTAGTTAAAATTATATTAGATTAGGTCCCAAGGGTCAAAAGGTCTATTTTAACCTTTTGACCCTTGGTTCTAGATTAATTAATCTTCCCCTTTAATGTTATGGTGATTTCTATATTCAGCAGGGCTAATTCCAACATATTTCTTGAATTTCTTGTGGAAATAATCAACATTCTTATATCCAACATTCTTACTAATCTCGTATACTTTTAGATTATCTTGCAATAACATTTCTTTAGCTTGTGCAATTCGAATCTGGTCAACATAGGAGTTGAAGTTAGAACCTACTTTCTTGCTGAATACTTTACCAAGATAAGAGCTATTATAGCCAAACATAGGTGCTAAGGTATCTAATTTTAAATTGCTCTTATAATTATAGCGAATATAATACAAGATATCATCAATTACACTATCGCTTGACGAATTACCTATTAATTTAATTACTTGGTCAAACTGTTCGTTAAAGTAATTAATAATCTCATATAGATAGCGAGCATGATGAATGAATTCAATAATCTCGGAATTACTTTGTAATTCAATGTCCTTATCATTATAGTTTTGTTCGATAAGGTGTTTCAGGTGAAGAAAGATACCTGTTAAAAAGGACCGAATGGAATCAATGGATTCTTTTGAGTAGAAGAGATTGTTCTTCAATTCTTCAAGTGACATCTCAATACCTTTACGATTATATGTCTGAATATATTGGTAGAAGATATTACAATAATGTTTGGAGTCATCTTCCGTGATTGCATAGGTTAATTGTTCAGCATTAGGCAGTTGTGTAGGTAATAGCATATGTTGATGCTTATCACAGAAGAATCTTCTGTTTAGTAAAGTTAAAGCATCATGATAGGAGAAGTAGATATCATTAATATTCGCTGTGATTCGTCCTGCTGCAATGAACAGATTGGAGAATTCAGGAGCTTTTGGATTTATCTCCATATTCGTTAGTACAGTTTCAAATTGTTTAAGAAGCATTTCGCCTTTAATTATAACTACATCTTGTCCTGTTATGCTTACCCGTTCAACGTTACGGCTCTTTACTGGAGATACACGCAATAACTTACAGAAGGTAGTATAAAAATCCGTATCGCTAGGATAGTAACCATCAAGAATAACAGCACGATAACTGTCTGCTACTAGATTTAGGTCAGCCAGATTTAAGTCATTAGAATCAGGACCAGAGGTATTTGAGGAAGTAGGAGTCTTGCCATCTCGAATCATATCACGTAATATGGTGGTTTTTGCTTTTTCACGATATGTTTCCATATTAGAGGTACGTTGTCTTTCTTTCATTATAGTTGCCTGTATAGATTTAACAGCATCAAGAAGTTCGTCTTCGTCAACGGGTTTGGTTAAGTAGAAGTCAACACCACAACGGATGGCTTCTTGTGCGTATTTAAAATCAGAGTATCCACTAAGAATGATAAATCTACCTTGAAATCCTTCTTCTCTTGCACGACGTGCCACTTCTGTACCATGCATCTTAGGCATTCGTATGTCTAGTAGAACTAAATCGGGATTGTGCGCTAGAATGCCTTCTAAGGTATTGATACCATTAGTACCTTCGCCACATAGATAAAAACCGAGGTTTTCCCAATCAAGAATATTCTTAAGGCCCTCTCTAACGGTAATTTCATCATCAGCTATAAAAAGTTTAAGCATGTTATAAGTCCTCCCACTTGTAATGTAAAGGTAATATAATACTCACGGTAGTGCCTTTATCTGGAGCACTTGTTATAGTCAGACCGTACTCTGTTCCGTAACAAAGTTGTATACGTTGATAGATGTTAAATAGTCCAATACTTGAATTTGGCCTTTTTTCTCGTGAGTGTATTTTATTTAATAATTTATCGAGTTCTTCTTCAGTAAGTCCAACGCCATTATCAGATACCGCAATAATAACAGTGTCGTTGCTGGAATCAGTTGAGACATTAATATGAATCATTCCATTGGATTCGATTTCTTCAAGCCCATGTATAATGGAATTTTCAACAATAGGTTGAATCAGTAATGATAAGATATAATAATTGCTTGTACTAAATCCTGGTTCAATAGAGATTGCAAAGTTAATCTTATCTCCAAATCGTAATTTCTGAATGGTTAGATAGATTTCAATATATTCTAATTCTGTACGTAGGCTGATAGTAATACCTGTACTTTCTAAGTTGTGACGCATGTATTTGCCCAGTAATTTAACAGCAGTAGCAACGTCTTTATCTTGATTCGATAATGCTTTCATACGAATAGTTTCTAACGTATTATATAAGAAATGAGGATTAATCTGACTTGAGAGCATCTCAAATTCTATCTTTTGTTGATGGTTTTTTAATCTTTGTTGATTGATTTTGCCTTCATAAATCTCCTTATCCATCTCTTTAATACTGGTAATCATCGTAGTTAAATCTGAGTATACTTCACTTAATTCATCGTTACCAGTGAATCCGTGTATAATGTTGTAATCTCCCTTACTAACCTTATGCATCTCTGAACGAAGGGTATTGATACGATTAGAAAAGTGGTTCGCGTAGAAGATAACAATTAGTAATGGCACAAAGACACTAAATAATAGTGTTCCTACGCATATTAATATGATCTGTTTTGTATCTTTTAAAGCTTCTGTATCAATTGTCACTATATATAGTTTGTCTTGACTTTGTATAGGTACTAGTGTCGATAACTCTACAAGAGCTTCTTCCTCATTATAAAAAGCACTTCCTGAGTACGTAAAATATTTTTGATCATAATCAATAGGAAGAGCAAGTGTTTCGGTTAATCTCTTTTCGTTACCATAGAAGATGAAATCTTTGTTTACCGTAATTATAGTCTTGAATGTATTATTATTAATGCGAGATTTCAAATAATTATTACTAATGCTCATAACAAGTAAAGCATAATCGCCCCGTTGCGTTACTGGGATTCGATAGGAAAAAGTCAATTCATTGGCTGGATTAATTCCTTTGGAATCGGTTACAGTTCTTGTGTGCCAGAGATATCTGGCTGTATTAGAAGCTTCTTTATACCATTCAGTTCGCTGTATTTCAGGAGTGATTTTTTTGAAGTTAGTATAATCTTGTATGGTGTCATTCATGGTATATATAGTAATACTTGCTATTTCAGCATATCTAGATAAATATTTTTTGAATTTATCATAATTACCTATAGCTGCATTTGCTTCCTGTTTGGATTCATAGGTCGTTGATAGAATCTCCTGCAATTGATTATCTGAGAAAACTTCATCTGCTATGTTCTTAACGGAAGTAGTGACATCAAGAATAATACTACGGACACGTATATTGTCAGAATTAATCTGAGCAGTATGATGCTTAATTAATAAGGAGCGTGTATTCAATATTAAATAGCAGCCTACTATGGTAACAGGAATTAGAATTCCTAGTAGATATACAGTGTACAGCTGATTTTTAATTTTTAGGGTTATCTTTTTTTTGAAATTAATATGAAATGATAGCACGTATTGATCTCCTTATAGACTTCTGTAGGTTAATCGTATTCGTAAAATATACCAAAAAAAATGGCTTGTAAAAATCATACCATATTAATAGAGTTTTTTTAAGTATATGTTATCTTAATTATACATAATTATTATACATTCAACATAATATTTTGTCAATTTTAGTGCTCATTCTCTAAAAAAAAAGACAATTATATGGAATAATGATAGTATTTTTATATACGGATATCCTGTATGATACTTAAGTAAAAGTTTCGTAATTATTTTGTGATAGCCTCTATAAATATGGCTACATAAAAAATAACCTGATTGAATTATATAAAGAAAAGGAATGTATACTATGAAAAAATTATCAATAGAACAAGAACATCGCGTAGAAGTACTGTTGGAACGATTAACACTAGAAGAAAAAATCGGAATGATTCATGGAAATGGTTTATTCAAAACAGCTGGGGTAGAGCGTCTTGGGATACCAGAACTTAAATTTGCTGATGGGCCTATGGGGGTCCGTAATGATTTTGAGAACGCCAAATGGAAGACAATTGGACTATCATATGACTTTGTATCCTATCTACCTAGTAATACATCAATAGCATCTTCGTGGAATAAAGAGGTAGCTTATCAAGTAGGACAAGTGTTAGGGGAGGAAGCAAGAGGACGCGGTAAGGATATGATTTTAGCACCAGGGATTAATGTGAAACGTAGTCCGTTATGTGGTAGGAATTTTGAATATATGAGTGAAGATCCGTATCTAATCAAGGAATTAGCGGTTCCATTAATTAAAGGGGTGCAAGAAGCTGATGTAGCTGCCTGTGTGAAACATTTCGCGGCAAATAGTCAGGAAACAAAGCGTCTTGAAGTAGAAGCTATCATTGATGACCGTGCTTTTCGTGAGTTATATCTTCCTGCCTTCAAAGCAGCGGTAGAAGAAGGTGAGTCCTATTCTATTATGGGAGCATATAACCGCTATAAGGGTGAGCACTGTTGCCATAGCAAATGTTTGCTCGATGATATTCTTAGAGAAGAGTGGGATTATGATGGTGTGGTCATCTCTGATTGGGGCGGTGTACATGACACGGAACAAGCTGCCAATACAAGTCTTGATATTGAGATGTCGGTAACGGACAATTTTGATGACTATTTTATGGCAAACCCTTTAATAGAGGCAGTGAAGAGTGGTAAGGTCTCAGAAGAGCAGATAGATAAAAAGGTACGTAGAATTCTTACTATGATGGAACGTCTACACATGTTTAGTGAAGAGAGGAAATCGGGTGCTTATAATACTCCTGAACATAGGGCGGTGATTCGTAAAGCTTCGGAAGAGGGAATTGTATTACTTAAGAATGAGGAGAATCGACTTCCGCTTAGTAAGAAGGTTAAGAAGCTTGCAGTCATTGGGCAGAACGGAGATATGATCCATAGTAATGGTGGTGGAAGTGCGGAGATAAAAGCGCTTTATGAAATCTCACCATTATTAGGAATCAATATGTTACTTGGTGGTAATACAAAAATTCAGTACGCACCTGGATACTATATTGAGCCTAAGAAGGAAGAAAGTGATGTGAATTGGCAGGAAAGTAGTCTTGAGGATATCGTAAATCGTAGTGGTAGTTCAGAAGGAGTTACACCTGAGAATACGAAGGATAATCAAGTCGATGAACATGTTATTGTAGAGCAGAAGAAACGTAAGCAATTACTAGAAGAAGCAGTCAAAGTGGCAAAAGAAGCAGACGAAGTTATTATAATTGGGGGATTAAACCACGATTACGATACGGAGGGAGCTGATCGTAATGATTTAATTCTTCCGTATGGGCAAGATGACTTAATCAAAGCAGTGTTAGAGGTGAAACCGGAAGCAGTAATTGTTATCATATCTGGTTCACCTGTTGAGATGAAACAGTGGGAGAAGAATGCAAAGGCAATTGTTTGGACGTCTTATGCTGGTATGGAAGGGGGAACTGCGCTTGCTAAGGTATTGTTTGGTGACGTGAACCCTTCTGGTAAATTACCGGAGTCTTTCCCTATTACGGTTACTGATTCGCCAGCACATTGCATCGGTGAATTCCCAGGAGATTTAGAGGTACACCATACAGAAGGTATTAACATAGGATATCGATATTATATTACCAAGAAGGTACCTACTCAGTTCTGCTTTGGTCATGGGCTATCATACACTGCATTTGATTATGAGGACTTAGTAATTGACAATTCTTTTGTTGGTAGGGTAGATGATAATACAATGAAAGATAGAGTGAAAATAACAGGAAAAGTACGTATTACCAATATTGGAAATCAAAGAGGTGCAGAGGTTGTTCAAATCTATGTATCACCTGTAGATAGTAAGATTAATCGTCCTGAAGAAGAACTAAAAGGATTTGAAAAAGTTTCTCTTGAACCAGGTGAATCTAAGATTGTAACATTTTCACTTGATAGTAGTGCGTTTTCCTACTATGACGTAGAAGAAAAAGCGTTCGTTGTAGAACCAGGAAAATATACGATACGTGTTGGTAGTTCTTGTGAAGATATTCGTGTAGAAACAGATGTTATTCTGTAGATAATTATAGAAAAGTCATAACCTAACAACTTGTTTGTACTTCTTTTATTTAGTTATAAATAACATAAGTAATTCTAAAGTATCATTACCCCTTAAATCCTTGACTGCGCTTTCTTGCAATAGTACAATTATCGTTAGAATAAAGAAGTTGATTACGTGGACTTTTATAACGTCTTAAGAATTAATAAGTCGGAATATAGAATAGATACGATAATGAAAGGCACAGGGATAAGTATGCATAGAATAGGTATAATTGGTGGCGGACAACTAGGTAAGATGATGATTCTTGACGCGAAGAGATTGGATTACTATTTCGTGATTCTAGATCCAACGAAGAGTTGTCCTGCGGATAGCATTGCAGATGAACATATCGTTGCTAGCTTTGATGATGTTGAGGCAATAAAGAAATTGGCAGAATGTGTAGATGTAGTAACCTATGAATTTGAACATATTAATGCGAAGGCTTTGCAATTGCTAGAAGAGCAAGGACACAAAGTCTATCCATCAAGTGAAACGTTACTTCATATTCAGAATAAATTGAATCAAAAAGATTGGTTATGTAAGCATGAGATACCTGTACCAGATTATTTGGGTGTTAATGGAATAGATGAAATCCTACAAGCTGGAGAAAAATATGGATATCCAATAATCTTAAAGACATGTACCGGTGGCTATGATGGTAAAGGTAATGCAATCATCAAGACACGGGAAGAAGTAGAAACTGCATTTGACTGCCTAGGAGCAGGAAAATTTCCATTAATGGTAGAAGAATTCGTACCATTTGAGAAAGAAGTGTCGATTCTTGTATGTAGAAGTACGAATGGAGATATTAAGGTATTCCCTGTTGCCGAGAATGTGCATGTAAATAGTATTCTTGATGAAACAACAGTTCCAGCTGTGATCTCTAAGGAGAGCACAGACGAGGCAATGGAGATTGCTAAGAAGACAATTGAAGTATTTGGTTGTTGTGGCATGCTTTGTATTGAATTGTTTGTCAAGAAAGATGGACATATCCTTGTTAATGAATTAGCACCAAGACCACATAACTCTGGTCATTATACAATTGAAGGTTGTTATACGTCGCAATATGAAAATCATATTCGTGCGATTCTTTCTCAACCACTTGGGGACACTTCTCTTATTCGTCCGACTGCTATGAAGAACATAATTGGACAGACAAATGGAGACGCTAACGTTCAAGGTCTTGAAGAGGCATATCAGAAACCAGGTGTGAAGATTCATCTATATGGTAAGGAAAAGGTTGCCGTTGGTCGTAAGATGGGGCATATAACAGCAACAGCAACAACAATAGAGGAAGCATTAGAAGCTGTTCGTTTTGCGCATAAGAAGATTAGTTTTTAATAATTAATGGTTAAGATGTCAAAAGTCCTCCACAAAACTTGACTTCGTCAATTTGCACATTCACATACCTGATTGTGTTTTGCATCACATACTGATATATAAATTGTGTAGATTGACGATTCAAAACATAAAAGGGGCTTTTGATACTCTAACCATCTACTAATAAATAATAACGAAATGAGGATGATGGCATGGCTAAGATAGGTATTATCATGGGAAGTGATTCTGACCTCCCAGTAATGAGCAAGGCAGCAGAGATTTTAGATGAGTTAAAGGTAGAGTATGAATTAACAATTGTATCTGCACATCGTACTCCAGATCGTCTGTATGATTATGCAAAGAATGCGGAAGGAAGAGGAATTGAAGTGATTATAGCGGGTGCGGGTGGAGCAGCGCATCTACCAGGTATGACTGCTGCTATGACAGTTCTTCCTGTTATTGGTGTTCCTGTTCAGACAAAAGCTCTTGGTGGAGTAGATAGTTTATATTCAATCTGCCAGATGCCACCAGGTATCCCAGTTGCAACCGTTGCAATTAATGGAGCCTTGAATGCGGGATTATTAGCAGCGAAGATCCTTGCTATAACAGATATAGATTTAAGAGAACGTTTGAAAACATATGCGAATGGATTGAATGACATGGTTCTTGAAAAGGCAGAAAAACTTGAGACGATTAAGTATCAAGCATATTTGAATCAATAGAGATTTGGGGCTGTAAAAAAACTCCCCTAAAGAAAAAACGCTGACGTTCATAGAACGTACAGCGTTTTTCTGATATAATTAGTTATGCGATTAACTAAAAAATCT
>JAHAJA010000046.1 GCA_018372435.1 Clostridiales bacterium
CATCTTCGAGAGCATGGTCAGGACTTTCCGTCTGATTTGCGTAATTTGAGTGACTTCCATTTGATACCCCTTCATCATATGTTTAAAATCTATGGACACTATGATATCATACTTCAGCTAAAAAAATAAGCCTCAAAACCATAAAATCCTCGTAAAAATGCTACAAAATTTACAAATTAATAGTCATTATTGCCTATCCATTGTTAGAATTATTTGAACCATTGTGACTAAATACACTAATTCCTTTTTGGAATGGAGAGAAGATAAATCCAGCAACGATCCCTACTAATGTTGCAGAGAGAATAACGAGGAATTTTTCTTCTTTTGTCCAAGAACGATTTAAGAATTCAGTAATACATTGTTTCATATTGCTACCTCCACTATGTTCTGTTTATGTTTATGAATATATAGATATTCTATCCTTAAAAACCAGAAAATACAAGATAGTTTATAATTATTCTGAATTTTGTGTTGTAGTTTTATAGCTATTAAGCTTCGATATATACACCCTGATCAGCAACTTATTTGTTACAAATCGAATACCATTCACAATCACTACATATGGAGGGTTGAAGATCCTTCGCTATTATCATATCTTTCACTAACTGTAAAAACTCTTGTATGCTTAGTACCTGTCCAGAGTTTATATCACAATAGGACAGTACTTTCTCATCAAATCGATTTACTTTCTTATAGGAAATACATTCAGAATCTATATTGTTAGGACAGGAACTACATAATACATCCACAGCTGTATGCAATTGAATTACCATCCTGGGGTTTCGTTGTATTTGATTAATCAATGCATCCATCTTTTTCTTAAATTCTTCATTATATCCTTTTCCTTCATAGAATTGAATGCAAAGCCCGTGGTGTGGGCGTAGAAGTGTTTTCATTATATTGCCTCCGAACGCATTAAATCAGGCAATGATAGTCGTAATCGAATAGTTAATGCTGTCGCGAGAATAATCTTAACTACATCACCTGGTAAGAAAGGAATAACGCAATATGTCATAGATGCTGCTAGTGAATTACCTGTTATGTACATAAACCATGTTGTTCCTACAATATAACAAGCAGTTAAGCCAACTACCATAGCGATTACTAGGGTGCACCAACTATAACCACACTTCTTAGTTATAAGTCCTACAATTAATGTGGCTACTATATAGCCTATAATATAACCACCCGTAGGTCCTGCTATTTTTCCAAAACCACCGGAAAATCCAGCAAAGATCGGAGCACCAATTCCACCTAATAACACGTAAGTAAGAACGGATAAAGTACCATACTTAGGACCAAGTATAGCGCCTGCAAGATAGATAGCAAACAAAGCAAGATTAATAGGAACCATCGGTAGTGGAATCTGTATCTGTGAGCAAATCGCAGTAAGAGCAACAAACATTGCACTAGTAGTTAAAACTTTTGTTTTCATATTCATAATATATATCCTCTCTACAATTCTTATTGTTAACTTAATACACATATGAGTTAACATTAGTATAATAGCTTGTCATGCATATGTCAACCATTATATATATTTGGTTGACATTAGTTTTCTTAAGTTAAGAACTAGGTGAGCACCTTGGTATCGAGGCTGTATCCTTAGGTTAATTAAACCATACGTTGATGGTTTTGCAGCTACACTTGCCAATGTTATAAATATAGTAATACAGGTTGTAATCAATTACCCAATGATGAAATTAGATATAATGAAAAAATAATACTAAAAATTAGAGATAGAAAATTAAGAAATTATATGGTTAAATATTTAGCTATGATGATGATCATTAGTTTTGTATTCCTAATTAAATCAGGTACAGAAGAGAATTTAGAGAAAAAACAAGAGCTATGGGATTATTTGAAAAATTATGATAAGGATTTATATAAAGAAGTAAATTCCTTATTAATTGCAAAATCAATGAAATTACCGAGCAAATCAGAACGTAAAATTATTATTATGGGATATAAATTATCAAGAAAAATCTAATGAATTTGGCTAATTAAATAAAGCATTTGTCAACCTATATTAACAATGGTTGACAAATGCTTTGTTTTATTCTTGTCCGTTCCAACAATACGTACATAACTTACATGGTTCAATACCAACGGACTCAATCATATCGTCAAGGCGATGATACCTTAGAGAAGTAAAGTTAAGCTGATTACGGATTTCTTCAAGCATAGCTTGGTAACGATCCGATTCTGGGTTCGCATATTCTTCAAGTGTCTTCTTCTCTACAGTATCTCCTTCGTTCTTAGCTATAATTCTACGTGTAATTAAATCCATCTCTGAAGTGGAACGAGAGAAGTTAAGATATTTACAGCCGTATAGAAGAGGAGGACAGGCTGGTCGAATATGAACCTCCTTGGCACCACTTTGATATAAGAATTCAGTAGTTTCTCTTAGTTGCGTTCCACGAACAATGGAATCATCTATCAAAAGTAAGCTTTGGTTTTGAATTAAATCATGCACAGGTATTAGTTTCATCTTAGCAATTAAATTACGTTTGCTTTGAATGGTAGGCATGAAAGAACGTGGCCAAGTTGGAGTGTATTTAATAAAAGGTCTTGAGAATGGAATACCCGATGCATTGGCATAACCAATTGCATGAGCAGTACCAGAATCAGGTACACCAGCAACGATATCTGGTTTAACATTATCGCGACTAGCAAGTTTTTCTCCACAATTGTAACGCATCTTCTCAACACTGATTCCTTCATAGGAGGAAGAAGGATATCCATAATATATCCATAAGAATGTACAGATTTTCATATCTTTACCAGGCTGACGTAATGTCTGTACGCCTTCAGGGGTAAGCACTACAATTTCACCAGGTCCTAATTCCTTATATTCCGTATAACCTAGGTTAAGATATGCAAAACTTTCAAAAGAAGCACAGAAGGAATCAGACTTCTTACCAATCGATATTGGAGTTCTACCGTATCGATCTCTTGCTGCAAAGATTCCTTTTGGAGTCATTATCATTAGTGTCATAGATCCTTCTATTAATTCTTGCGCATATTGAATACCGTCAACAAGATGTTCTTTTTGATTAATTAGAGCGGCTACTAGTTCAGTAGGATTAATATCACCACCACTCATTTCTAAGAAATGTGAATGTCCTGTAGCAAAGACACGCTTTATGATTTCTTCTGTATTATTAATTTTTCCTATCGTAGAAATTGCATATGTACCGTGATGGGAACGTACAATTAACGGTTGTGGTTCATAATCAGATATACAACCGATACCAAGGTTACCTTTCATCGAATTCACATCTTTCTCAAACTTAGTTCGAAAAGGTGAATTCTCGATATTATGAATTGCACGGTCAAATCCTTTCTCGCCGTATACCGCCATACCGCCTCTTCTTGTTCCAAGATGAGAGTGATAATCTGTTCCGAAGAATAGATCAAACACACAATCTGATTTTGATGCAACGCCAAAAAATCCGCCCATAATAACCTCCGATTATTAATATATGACTTAAACTTCGCACTTGAAGATTTCAAGGTGTAGCTAACTGCTATAAGTTTTTTATGTGCGAAGTTTGAGTATATAATTTTGTTAGTAATTAATAGTCTTAATAATATAATGTTTTTCGTTTACAATCCTATTCTATTAAATATAGCCGCTAAAAACAATGCTTATATAAGAATATACTAATAAATCATAAAATATATTAGCCTTACTTATATAATGCTATTTTCTTGTAAGACTTCAATTATGTGTTTTAATTTCATACACTGTACTTAAATTAGAAAAAGAGTAGAGGAAAATCAAATTCTATTTTCCTCTACTCTTAAAAAACATCTATATTTAATTATTTGTTATTCTACAGTTACAGATTTTGCAAGATTTCTTGGTTGGTCAACATTAAGTCCACGATGAACAGACGTGTAATAAGCAATTAGTTGTAATACTACAGCTGCGGTGAAAGGAGCAAATTGATCGTCTGTCTTAGGCAGAACGATATGGTGAGCACATAGATCATCATCAACTGGCATTTCACCATTGGTAATCAGTATAACCATAGCACCTCTTGCACGTACTTCACGAATGTTCGAAATCATCTTAGCATATACTTTTTCTTGTGTTGCTAGTGCAATAACTGGTACATCATCTGTTACAAGTGATAGCGTACCGTGCTTTAACTCACCAGCTGCATATGCTTCGGAATGGATATAACTAATTTCTTTTAATTTGATAGAACCTTCACATGATAAAGGATAATCAAGGCCTCTTCCAATGAAGAATAGATCTTCAACACTTGTAAGGCATTCACTGATTTTTTCGATTTGTTTATCTAAGTCGATAGTAGTGGCAACCGCTTTAATAGTATCTTGTAGTTGTTTTAAGTAATCTTCACAAGCTTCTTTGCTAATTGTTCCTCGAATCGTAGCAAATTTGAAAGCAATCATATAGATACTAGATAATTGAACCATATAAGCTTTCGTGCTAGCAACGGCTATTTCTGGACCTGCGTGTGTATAGAAAACATAATCACTTTCGCGAGCAATAGAAGAACCTTTTACATTAACAATTGATAATGTTTTACAACCAGCTTCTTTTGATAGTCGAAGAGCAGCAAGAGTATCAGCAGTTTCTCCAGATTGAGAAATGGTAATTACTAATGTATTCTTATCAAGAATTGGATCGTTATAACGGAATTCAGATGCAATTTCAACTGTTACTGGTATACGTAATAATTTTTCAAACATTACTTTACCAATAAGACCAGCATGCATAGCAGTACCGCATCCAATAATAATGACACGATTAATATCTGTGAATACATCGTCAGCGATTCCATCTTCTTTAAAATCTAACATTCCGTTCTTTACACGAGGAGTAATTGTATTGTGTAAAGCATCTGGTTGTTCGTGAATCTCTTTTAACATATAGTGAGGATATCCACCTTTTTTAGCAGAAGTAATATCCCAGTCTACATGCAAGATTTTAGGCTCAACTACAGTGCTATCTAGAGCAGTAACTTCAATTTGAGAACCATCTAATTTAGCAATATGATGTTCTGGTAATACGAAGTAATCTTTTGAGTATTTGATTAATGCTACCATGTCAGAAGCAATGATAGAACCTTGCTCAGATTGGCAAGCTACAAGAGGACTACCATTACGAATTGCATAGATAACACCTGGTTGATCATGGAAAAGTATACAAAAACCATATGCTCCATCGAGAATATCAGAAGCTTTACGGAGGGCTTCGTAGGCATCTCCAGTATATAGACTGTCAATTACCATAGCAGCAATTTCAGAATCAGTTTGAGATACAGGGAACTTTCCTTCTTTTGCAAATTCTTTCTCTAATTCATGATAATTTTCAATGATACCATTATGGATTAAAGTAACCTTACCGAAGGTATGTGGATGGCAGTTAGTATCTGACACTCCACCATGTGTTGCCCATCTAGTATGACCAATTCCACAAGTCGTATCTTTATCTACTGAAGAAGCAACTTTTTCAATAAGATTAGAAACTTTACCAGTAGTTTTAATCGTGCGAATGGTATCATTTTGAAAGAAAGCGATACCAGCGCTATCATATCCTCTATATTCTAATTCACTAAGACCATTTAACATTACTTCAGTAGCATCAAGATTTCCAGTAAAACCAATAATTCCGCACATAATTCATTCTCCTTTATATTACAAATAATATGGGTCAATTGCGAAATTCTTTTCCATGTCTACAACATATCTGTGTTTTAGGGCAGCATATTGCAACTCATTCATACACATGGATATGTTTGTCGTCATTACAAAAAGATTCCAATTGCCTAAACAATAATAATCAAAATAGGTATTTTTGCAGAATTTAAGTAAGACGATTGCTTTGATTCAGTACATAAAAGTCATAAAACAAGATTCAATTCTTGAATCTTGGAATTTTATATAGGAATCTAAGAAATAGTCTAAAAAAGACAACAAAAATAACAGCTTGGTTATACCTCTTTGTTCCCTGATTACTCAGGTATTTAAAGATATATTACGCATCCAAGAATACGAAAAGGTCCCCGCCGAAGTTTCGAACACCTTTTACCTCGTTACCCTTTGCTTTTTCCGCCCAGACAAAGGTACATGGCGCTAATTTTATCAAAATAGGATAGAATAGAATCTATAACACTAATTGAAGACATTTCTGTCAGATATTACATTCATATTTGGGCAATTATTATATAGAATTATGTGTCTATGGATCCCCCCTCTAATTATTCTAATTAAACAATCTATACTATTAGTATATGAAAGTAGTAGCATAGTTGCAACACAGAATATAAGTACAATTGCTAAATCTCTCGAATTATCCAACTCGCGAAAAGTTGCAATCTTCGTCAAATATAGCATGTTTTATTAGGTAAGTCAAGAAATTGACTAATAGTTAACTGAAATGTAACAAACTAATGTAGGGGAGTAACATGCATGAAATTGTACCTATTGTGTTTGAAAATTAGCGAATTGTATGATACACTACCATAAATAAGGATAGAAATATTACTGGAGGTGCATATGAACAAGGGAAATAGACCACTTATCATTCTTACAGGACCAACTGCAGTAGGTAAAACTGCACTTTCCATACGTCTTGCAAAGGCTGTTAACGGTGAAATCATATCAGCTGATTCTATGCAGGTATATAAAATGATGGATATTGGTACTGCAAAGATTATGCCAGCTGATATGCAAGGAGTCAAACATTATTTAATAGATGAATTCATGCCAGACGAAGATTTCAATGTGGTTAAGTTCAAACAACTAGCATTAACTTATATGAACGAGATCTATGCAAAAGGAAAGATACCTATCCTTGTAGGTGGTACGGGATTCTATATACAAGCAATCCTCAATGACATCGATTTTACACAAACAGTTGAAGATACTTCTTACCGTGATTACCTTCAACAAGTAGCCGATGAAAGAGGAGTTGAATATCTCTATGAACAGTTAAGAGAAGTAGATGAAGAGGCTACCAAAACAATTCATCAAAACAATGTAAAACGAGTAATTCGTGCACTTGAATATTATCATCAAACAGGTAAAAAAATCTCAGAACATAATGAAGAACAAAAACAAAAAGAATCGCCTTATAACTTTGCATATTTTGTTTTAAATCACGATCGTAGTATACTGTATGATCGAATTGATAAACGTATTGATAATATGATGGAACAGGGTTTACTTGATGAAGTTACTTCTCTATTTGAAAAGGGGTATAGTAAAGAACTTGTTTCTATGCAAGGATTAGGATATAAGGAGCTACTAGCCTACCTAGAAGGTGAGTGTACTTTAGAGGAAGCAGTTTATGTATTAAAGAGAGATACAAGACATTTTGCAAAACGTCAATTAACTTGGTTTAAGCGAGAAAGAGAAGTTATTTGGTTAGACAAAAGTGAGTTTGATGATAATGAAGATGCAATACTTGAAAAAATGTGTGATACTTTACATGAGAAGAAGATTATGTAGATTCCAGTTAGGAGAAAACAAATGGAAGAATTAAAAGATATGTACCAAAGCTTAGGTATAGATAATAAAGTATTAGAATATTGTAAGACGATTGAGGCGTCGTTAAAGGATAGATTTGATGCAATCGATAAAGTGGCTGAGTATAATCAGATGAAAGTGATTAAAGCAATGCAAGAAAATCGTTTATCAGATGTACACTTTAGTGCGACAACGGGTTATGGTTATAACGATCTAGGAAGAGAAACTTTAGAAAGCATCTATGCTTCTGTATTCCATGCGGAATCAGCTTTAGTTCGTCCTCAGTTGACTTGTGGTACACATGCCCTTACTATCGCATTATCGGGAAATCTTAGACCAGGTGATGAAATCTTATCGCCAGTTGGAAAGCCATATGATACCTTAGAAGGTGTTATTGGTATACAGCCAAGCAGAGGATCTTTGGCGGAATATGGCATAACATACCGCCAAGTTGATTTGCTTGAAGATGGTGCCTTTGATTATGAAGGTATCAAGAATGCATTGAATGAAAAGACCAAATTAGTTACGATCCAGCGTTCAAAGGGATACCAAACGAGGCCAACGTTATCAGTTGCTCGTATTGGTGAATTAATTTCCTTTATTAAAAAAATCAAACCAGATGTGATTTGTATGGTAGATAATTGTTATGGGGAATTTGTAGAGACAATCGAGCCAACGGATGTAGGAGCTGATTTATGTGTCGGTTCATTAATTAAGAATCCAGGGGGTGGACTTGCTCCGATTGGTGGTTACATTGTAGGTAAAGAAGAGTATGTGGATAATGCAGCTTTCCGTCTTACTGCACCAGGTTTAGGAAAGGAAGTAGGAGCAACACTTGGAATTAACCAACAGTTGATTCAAGGTTTCTTTATGGCACCACAAGTAGTATCAGGGGCCGTAAAGGGAGCAATTTTTGCAGCGAATATCTATGAGAAGTTAGGTTACCCAGTTGTTCCTAATGGAACTGAATCAAGGCATGATATTATTCAAGCTGTCACATTAGGGTCTGCAGAGGCGATTATCGCATTCTGTAAAGGAATACAAGCAGCTGCCCCAGTAGACAGCTACGTAACACCAGAACCATGGGCAATGCCAGGGTATACTTGTGATGTTATAATGGCTGCTGGCGCTTTCATACAAGGTTCATCAATTGAACTAAGTGCAGATGCACCAATTAAGCCACCATATGCTGTATATTTTCAAGGTGGGTTAACTTGGTATCACTCAAAATTAGGTATTATGATGTCACTTCAGAAGTTATACGAAAACAATCTATGTAAATTATAAAAGTTTAGCGTATTTATTGTGATTGTAGTTAACATTTACCAAATTAGGTATCTAAAAAGTTACATCTTTAATAAGTTGTCGATGAAATTGTGTATACAAACACATGAATTTGTGTTAAAATGTTGCGTGAAGAATTGAATAAGACATATTGATTATATGAATAAATGAGGATGGATTACGATGCGAAATTCGGCCAAAAATGGGTGGTCATTATTCTTGTTATTATTAACAGGCATAGTGCTCGGGGGATTCATTGGCTGGTTAGCTAAGGATGTTGCGTATTTAAGTTGGCTTAATTACGGTCAACAATTTGGATTTAGCGAACCTTTTCATTTGAATCTTGGAATCCTAAAGATAACGTTCGGATTAACGATTAAGATTACAATGTCAAGTATTATAGGTGTAGTTTTAGCAATTATCGTTTATAAGAAATTATAAATGGTAGGATTGGACATAATTCGAAGTAGTTAAGATTGGACAAGTTTGAATAGCGTTCCTTACAGAGAGTGAGGAAGACTATGAAGCAAAAAGAGCATTTAACAGTTAAAGAATTACCAGTAACTGAACAACCTTATGAAAAATGTGAACGTTATGGCACTGCTAGTTTATCAGATGCTGAATTACTAGCAGTTATTATTCGTTCAGGTACAGCTAATGATCGAGCAATTGATGTTGCAAATCGTGTTTTGATGAATCAAAAAAGAGAGCAAGGAATCGTATCACTATATCAGTATACTATGAGCGAGTTAATGAAGATTCATGGTATTGGGAAGGTTAAAGCAATTCAATTACTATGCCTTGCCGAGATTAGCAAGCGGATGGCAAAAGCCTCATATGGAATGAAAATGCGTTTTTCTTCTCCTGAAGTAATAGCGAATTACTATATGGAACAGATGAGACATCTTCCAGTTGAACAAGCTGTCCTTCTGCTCTTAGATACTAAGTGTAAGTTGATTCGTGATATGGAGTTATCAAAAGGTTCAGTTAATGCATCGATTACGGCACCACGGGAGATATATTTGAATGCACTCAAGTATGGAGCGGTCTATGTTGTTTTGCTGCATAATCATCCAAGTGGCGACCCTATGCCAAGCAAAGAAGATATCATCACGACCAAACGAATACGAGAGGCAGGACTATTAATCGGAATACAACTTATGGATCATATAATTATTGGTGATAATATGTATATAAGTTTAAAAGAACAAGGCTTTTTTAATTAAAGACCCGGTTCGTAGTTTGGAAGGAGTAAATATAAGTGGCAGCAAAGACTTATGGAATAGACTTAGGAACGAATACAATTAAAGTATATAAAAAAGGCGAAGGAGTTATCCTTCATGAGAGAAATATTATAGCAATTGAGAATAAGAAAAACGTTATAGCAGTTGGTGATGAAGCTTATGAGATGAATGAAAAAGCACCTGCAACAATTAAAGTAGTTTCACCAGTAAGAAGTGGTGTGATTGCAGATATTAGTAATATGCAACGTCTATTAACTAATATTATTAGCAAGGTAAATGGTGGTAAAAAAAGTACTAGTACTTTTTATATATCAGTACCCACTGATATCACGAGTGTAGAGAAGAAATCCTTCTACGACACTGTACTAGCTTCTAATTCCAAAGTAAAGGACATTAGTATAGTAGAAAAAAGCATTGCGGATGCCCTTGGGGTAGGACTAGATATAACAAACGCTAGAGGTGTTATGGTTGTTAACATCGGTGCAGACACAACAGAGATTTCTATTATATCCTTAGGTGGAATTGTTCTTAGTAAATTAATTAATGTTGGTGGTAACAAACTAGATGAATCCATCAAATTATATGTTAAGAAAAAATATAACCTGGCTATTGGTAGTAAAACTGCAGAAACAATCAAGATAAATCTTGCATCTGCATTGCCAGGATCAGATGAGACGATTGCTGTCTTTGGACGTAATATCGTTAATGGATTACCGGCTCAGATGGATATTAATTCGGAGATGGTTTATGACTCTATTAAAGAGTATCTTCACACAATTGTTGATGCTATTAAGGTTATTCTTGAAAGAACACCGCCAGAAATATCTTCTGATATTATTGAATCAGGTATCTATGTAACTGGAGGATCATCAGCTATTAAAGGCTTAGACACATTAATTGCCTCCAATACAGATCTTAAAGTTAATATTTGTGATAAAGCAGATAGCACAGTAGTTGAGGGATTAGGAAGAATTATCGAAGAACCTGAATTAAAAGAACTTGCATATAACATTAAACAGATAACAACTAGGCGATAGAGAGAGAATTCGAGGGGGACGTTATGAGGCGTAGAACTAGGTTTTCACTTGAGCCAAAATATATTTTGGCTATATGTTCTGTCCTATGTATCATATTGATTTTTATATCGGTTCGGTACGAGGATAAAGTACAGCCTGCTAAAGATGCGGTAACTGGTGTTTTTACTCCAATGCAAAAGGGGATTAATACAGTTGGAAAATGGATAACAGATAAAATCGAACTATTATCTAGTATCAAAGATTTACAACAAGAGAATAAAGAACTAAAAGAGAAACTTTCTGAAACAACATACCAAAATCGAATTCTTCAACAAGAAGGATATGAATTAGATACCCTTCGTGATTTGTATGAATTAGATAAACGTTATCCGAGTTATCCTAAAGTTGCTGCTACTATTATAAGTAGGGATACAAACAACTGGTATAACCGCTTTGTAATTGACAAAGGTTCTGATGATGGTTTGAAAGTTGGGATGAATGTTTTGGCGGGGAATGGTCTTGTTGGTATTATTACCGAAGTAGGGCACAATAATGCAACTGTTCGTTCGATTATTGATGATGCTAGTAATGTTAGTGGTATGTTTTTAAAAACCAATGACCAATGTAATGTAAAAGGTAATCTTGAATTAATCGATAAAGGACTAATTGAAGTTCAAGGAATTGATAAAGATGCAAAAATTAAAGAGGGCTATGAAATAGTAACATCTACTATAAGTCCGAAATACTTACAAGGAATTTTAATTGGTTATATCTCAGATGTAACTGTTGATGCAAACAACATGACGAAATCTGGATATTTAACACCAGCAGTTGATTTTTCTAATTTAACTACGGTATTAGTTATAACAGAATTAAAAGAAACTTTATACTAGAAAGGATTTTGATATATGAAGCAATTTATTATGTCTGTAATCGTTATTATAGTATGTTTCTTATTACAAAGTACTGTTTTTCAGGCACTTTCCATAGCTGGTGTAGTTCCTAATCTACTACTTATTGTTACAGTGGCTGCAGGCTATATGCACGGCAGAACAAATGGAATCTATGTCGGACTTGCCTGTGGTCTTTTGGTGGATATATGCTATGGTGATATTATTGGATTATTTGGTTTGATGTATATGTGTATTGGATATCTGAATGGATATGCACATAAAGTTTATTTTCGTGATGACTACACTATGCCTATTATCTTAGTATCAGTAAGTGATTTCTTATACGGATTTTTCTACTATGTGTTTTTATTCTTATTAAGAAATCGTTTGAATTTTTTCTTTTATTTGAAGAGAATTATCTTACCAGAACTGATCTATACAGTGGTAGTATCCATCGTGCTTTATAAGATACTATATATATTGAACGTGAAATTAGAACGTTCTACGTATAAGGAGGTTTAGGTATGTTTGATATTTTAATTGAAAAACTAAAGAATATGCTTCAATCCCGTTTACTTCCTATTGTAATTATATATTTGGTACTATGTTTTTCACTAGTAAATCGTATATTCACAATTCAGATTGTGGAAGGCGAAGCATACGAACAAGAAGTACAACAAAAGACAACGAAAGAGCGTGAGTTAAAGGGTACTCGTGGTAATATACTTGATAGAAATGGAAAACTACTTGCATATAATGAATTGTCTTATTCTGTAACGTATGAAGATACAGGTGAATTAACCACGAATGAAGAAAAGAATGCTATGATATATAAGCTAATTAAGACTGTGGAAGATAATGGTGGAGTTTTAGCAGATGATTTTTTCATTCAATTAGATAATAAAGGTGATTTGGTTTTTCAGACAGATGGTAGTGCGGAGCTTCGATTCAAAAGAGACGTATATTCAAAAAGCTCTGTCGATCAATTAACAAAAGAACAAAAAGAAGCAACTGCCAGTGAGATTTTTAATTATATGAGATATGGTTCAGAAGCAGAGGCAACGAAGATGTATGATATCTCTGAAGAGTATAGTTTAGAAGATGCATTAAAGATAATGATGATTCGGTTTAACATTCTTATGAATAAATATTCTAGATATCTACCGATAACAATCGCTTCAGATGTGAAAGCAGAAACTGTTGCAGCAATTAGAGAAAGTAGTGAAGAGTTACCTGGTGTAACAATTCTAGAACAAACAAGTCGTGTATACAATGAAAGTGAATACTTTGCCCATATCATGGGGTACACGGGTTTGATTACTCAAGAAAAGTTAGAGGATCTAAAAGAACAAGGATATGATAATTATAGTGCGACTGATCAAATTGGTATTACAGGAGTAGAAAAAACATATGAGGAATATCTACATGGAAAGAACGGTAGCGAGACTGTAGTAGTTAACGATCAAACAAGAGTGCTTGAAATCCTTAAAACAAATGAACCAGAAGCAGGTAATGATGTTTATCTTACTATTGATGCTGATTTACAAAAGACTACTTATCAATTGCTAGAAAAACGATTAGCAAGTATTTTGTTAAATGCCCTTAAGAATAACGATAAGCTTAACATATATGATGTGTATTATGCATTAATCAATAATAGTGTTATTGACATTAAGTCTCTAAACAATGAGGATAGTACAGAGTTAGAAAAACAGGTGTATAGTAAATTTGAGACACAACAAAAAGTAGTTCTTCGAAATCTTAAAAATGAACTAACGATTTCGAATACAACTCCCAAGAAATCCCTATCAGAAGATATGCAAGAGTATATTGATTACATCTATAAAATGTTAAAGGATGAAAAAATACTTTTGGTTTCAGAAATACCTGCGGATGACGCAACACTTCTTTCTTATCAAAATGGTACAATTAGTTTAAGTAGCTTTTTGAAATATGCTGTTTCAAATAATTATGTTGACTTAACCAAATTGAACGTAGGTAATGAGTACTATAGTACAGAAGAGTTATATGAAAAGCTACTAGATTTGATTGTTGATACTTTGGCAGAAGATAGCAAATTTAACAAAATCATTTACCGTGATTTGGTATATTCGTACAAATTATCAGGAAAAGAAATTTGTCTTTTATTATTTGACCAGAGTGTGTTAGAATATGATGAGAAGGCTATTAATGGACTAGAAACGGGTACGTTGTCACCTGCATCCTTTATTCAGACAAAGATAAGGAATTTAGAAATTACACCTGCGCAATTAGCACTTGAACCATGTTCTGGTTCAGTTGTGGTGACAGATGTAAAAACTGGAGAAGTACTAGCTCTAGTTTCATATCCAAGCTATGATAATAATATGTTTGCAAATCGAGTGGATTCAGAGTACTTTAATAAAATTAATAATGATTTGGCTTATCCATTAATAAATAGACCATTACAACAAAAAACTGCACCTGGTTCAACTTATAAAATGGTATCCTCAGTAGCTGGTTTAGAAGAAGGGGTAATTGGACCGACTGAAACTATACTTGATGAATATCAGTTTAAAAAAATTAGTCAAGGACCAAAGGATCACACCAGACATTCTCATGGAAAAGTTGATGTACCAAATGCATTAGAAGTTTCATGTAACTATTTCTTTTATGAAGTAGGGTATCGACTTGGTACAGAATCATCTGGTAATTACAATAGTAATTTAGGTTTAAAAAGACTTAAAAAGTATGCTGAAATGTTTGGTTTTGGTGCAACAAGTGGCATTGAACTACCTGAATATAATCCACGGATATCTGATTTTGATGCAGTTCGTTCTGCTATTGGGCAAGGTACTAATGACTATACCCCAGCACAGATAGCTCGTTATGTTACAGCAATTGCCAATAAAGGAACTGCTTTTAATCTTACTATATTTAATAAGGTTCAAGATCTTAACAAGAAGGTAGTTGAGAAAAACAAAGCTACAATCTTTAATGATGTTGAGATTAGTGATACAACTTGGAATTTAATTCAAGAAGGTATGTATAAAGTAGTTAATGGTGAAGATAGTTCAATAAAGAGATTGTTCGCTGGTATGGATATAGAAGTAGCGGGTAAAACCGGTACAGCGCAACAGAATAAAGAAAAACCAAACCATGCTTTGTTTGTTTCGTATGCTCCATATGAAGACCCAGAAATTTCAGTTACAACTGTAATCCCAAATGGTTATACTTCAAGTAATGCTGCAGAGCTTACAAGAGATATCTATAAGTATTATTATAAACAAGATGGATATAAAGATATGTTAAAGAGTAAAGTTACACTTCCTGAACTAAGCAGTGGCATTTCTGATTAGACAGAGAATAGAAACACTTTTGAAAGGAGAAAGTTGATAGATGGATAATTCAGTTATGATTAAGGGAAATCAATCTGGCATTATTGTTGTACTTGATGCAAATCTTGATTTCGAAGAATTAAAATCGAATATAGCTGAGAAATTCAAAGCATCAGCCAAATTTCTTGGAAATGCTAATGTTGCCGTAACCTTTGAGGGTAGAGAATTAACCACAGAAGATGAGAGAGAAATTTTAGATATTATTTCAGAAAACTCTGATCTTAATGTAATATGCGTGGTTGATTTAGATGCAGAGAAAGAAAAGATATTCAAACGATGTTTAAATGACAGATTGATGGAACTGTCCAATAATACTGGACAATTTTATAAAGGAAACTTACGTTCTGGACAAGTGCTTGAGTTTGAGACTAGCATCATTATAATTGGTGATGTGAATGCAGGAGCAAAGGTAGTATCCAAAGGAAATGTTGTAATACTAGGTGCGTTAAAAGGTAATGTTTTTGCAGGGGCTTCTGGCAATCAGAATAGCTTCGTTGTTGCACTTTCTATGGATCCTGTTCAAATCAGAATTGGAGATATCATTGCAAGATCTCCAGATGATAAATCAAAAGATGTTTCTAAGGAGGCAAAGATTGCCTATGTAGAAGATGGAAACATCTATATTGAGTCCATTAGTAAAGATGTTCTTAATGACATTAGTCTATAGAATAAGTTTATAAGTATGTTGTCAGTAACACCGAATTTTTGTAATTAAATTATCGGTGTTACTGCTAGACAACATGTGACATTACGAATTAACAATAAGTTTGGAGGAATATTTAATGGGAGAAGTAATAGTTATAACGTCAGGAAAAGGTGGCGTTGGTAAAACAACTACCACAGCTAACGTAGGTACAGGATTAGCAAAATTAGATAAAAAAGTTGTATTAATTGATACAGATATAGGATTAAGAAATCTTGATGTTGTACTTGGGCTTGAAAATCGTATTGTTTATAATCTTGTTGATGTTGTAGAAGGAAATTGTAGAATTAAACAAGCATTAATCAAAGATAAGAGATATCCAAATCTATACTTATTACCATCTGCACAAACTAGAGATAAATCCGCAGTTTCTCCAGAACAAATGAAAAAATTAGCTGATGAGTTAAGAGAAGAATTTGATTACATACTAATGGATTGTCCAGCAGGTATAGAACAAGGTTTCAAAAATGCTATTGCAGGAGCAGATCGCGCTTTAGTAGTTACAACTCCTGAAGTTTCAGCTGTTCGTGATGCAGATAGAATTATCGGTTTACTTGAAGCAAATGAAATTAAACAAACACATCTAGTTGTAAACAGACTTCGTATGGATATGGTAAAACGTGGAGATATGATGTCTAGTGAAGATGTAGTTGAAATCTTAGCGGTCGATTTGATTGGAGTTGTTCCTGATGATGAAGGTATCGTAATCTCAACTAACCAAGGTGAACCATTAGTAGGTAGTGACACATTAGCTGGACAAGCTTTTATGAATATATGTAAAAGAATCACCGGAGAAAGCGTTCCTTTTTTGGACTTAAATGGACGAGCTTCATTAATGCAACGTTTAACGAGCATATTCAAAAAATAAAGGGAGGGAATGTAAACCAATGGGTATTGCAGACTTATTTAAGAAAAAAGCATCAGGTACCGTTGCAAAGGATCGTTTAAAACTTGTTCTTGTATCCGATCGTGCGAATTGTTCTCCTGAGATTATGGAACAGATGAAAAATGACATTATTAAAGTTATTTCAAAATATGTGGAAATTGATGAAGAGAAGTTAGATATTGAAATTGCACAAACTGACTCCGAAGGAAATAATGGCAAAGTTCCAGCACTTATTGCCAATATTCCTATCAAAGACCTGAAGTCTCCACGAAAATAAGGATGATTATTCATGTTTGATTTTAAACAATATGACTTTAAACGAATGAATTATTCGTTAGTTGTACTTGTTCTTATACTTGTTGGTATAGGAACGTATCTAATTCAATTAGTAGAACCATCAGATGGTAAGAAACAGATTCTTGGTCTTGTACTTGGATTTGTGGCTATGTGTATTGTAGCACTAGTTGATTACCATTATGTTTGTCGTTTTATGTGGTTAATCTATATCGTTAATATTGTGTTGCTATTACTGGTTTTTGTACCTGGTATAGGAAAGACACAATTTGATACACAACGTTGGATTAATCTAAGAGTATTTGATTTGCAACCTTCAGAAGTGAGTAAAATCATGATGATTATTGTTTTTGCTCAGTTTTTTACTGATAGGAAAGAGAAGATGGATCGATTATCTACTGTTTTCATATCGGCTGTAATGGTAATTATACCAATATTGTTGATATTGAAACAACCAGCTTTATCATCAAGTATGGTTATGGTATTTATCTATATCATAATGATATATGCGGCTGGTCTTAGTTATAAGATAATTGTTCCGTTCCTCGCGATAGGATTACCTACCATATTGGGTTTGTTTTGGTATATACAACAACCATACCAGAAGTTGTTAAAACCATATCAGCTAGGTAGAATCTTATCTTTTAAATTCCCAGAAAAGTATCCAGATTTGGTATGGCAACAAAAGATATCCGTTGAGTATATCGGTTCTGGACGTTTGTATGGAAAGTTGTTTTCTGGGCAATCCTTTGAATTAAAGAGTAAAAGTTTACCTGTATCGGAAAGTGATTTTATCTTTTCGGTTGTAGGGGAACATCTTGGCTTCATTGGAAGTTGTGTCATTATTGGCCTACTTGCTATTCTTATATTCAAATGTCTTGCTGTTGCAAAATCAGCAAGAGATCATATGGGTATGCTCATAGCAACTGGTATATCTGCAATGTTTATGTTCCAAGTGTTTGCCAATATAGGGGTTTCTACTTTCATGTTGCCAAATACGGGATTACCTTTACCTTTCGTTAGTTACGGACTAAGTTCCTTAGTCAGCTATATGATAGGTATAGGGTTTATATTGAATATTAGTTTACAAAGAAAAAATATAAGGGGGTAAATGCATATGAATATTGGAATGATTGCACATGATGCGAAGAAAAAATTAATGCAGAATTTCTGTATAGCCTATCGTGGTATTTTAAGTAAGAATGAGTTATTTGCGACAGGAACTACAGGTAGATTAATTGAAGAAGTAACGAATCTTAATGTTCATAAATATCTAGCTGGTCATCTAGGTGGCGAACAGCAATTAGGTGCACAAATTGAGCATAACCAGATTGATATAGTTATCTTCTTAAGAGACCCATTAACGCCTAAATCACATGAACCAGATGTAAATAATGTTGTTCAATTATGCGATACGCATAACATTCCATTAGCTACGAATCTTGCAACAGCTGAACTGTTAATAAAAGCGTTAGATCGTGGCGATCTAGAATGGAGAGAAGCGTTAAAATGAGATTGAATAAGAAAATAAAATTAATAAGCTCCCTGTTAGTGTTAATATCACTAACAGGGTGTTCGTCGTCTACCAATGCGCTTATGAAATATTCTGATTCCGATACAGGTGTGGTTCAGTATATTACCACTAATGAAACAGAAGATGAATATGCCAATCTTCTTGGAGAAGATCTCTGTGTTATACCATTAAAATCAGATAAAGGTGGAGATGGTAATTTAGCAGCTGAAGCTACTTTGTTAGTAAACAATACAGATAATGAAATGCTATATGCAGAAAATGTATATGAGAAATTATATCCAGCAAGTATAACTAAGGTTATGACTGCATTAGTAACCTTAAAGAATGCTGACTTATCTGACACGGTAACCGTTAGTTACGAAGCTTCTCACATAACCGAAGTTGGAGCAAGTTTATGTGGATTAAAAGAAGGAGATAAGATTAATCTTAAAGACCTTTTGAATATCTTCCTAATAAGCTCAGGTAACGACGCCGGTATTGCAATTGCTGAACATGTGGCTGGAAGTGAAGAAGCTTTTACAAAGATGATGAATGAAGAGGCCAAAGCTATAGGAGCAACACATTCTAATTTTGCTAACTCCCATGGGCTTCATGATGAAAATCATTATACAACTGCCTACGATATCTATCTGATTTTCCGAGAAGCATTGAAGGAACCAACTTTTGTAGATATTATCGCTACTAAATCATATAAGGTTACCTATAGTAACAGTAATGGTGATAAAGTTGACAAAGAATTTGCAACTACAAATCTTTATCTAAAAGGCAATGAAGTAATGCCTGATGGTATTACTGTAATCGGAGGGAAGACAGGAACGACTATTAAAGCAGGATCTTGTCTTGTACTTTATTCAAAAGATAAGTCTGATAAAGAATATATCTCGGTTATTCTTAAGTCGGATTCAAAGATAAGTCTTTATTCACAAATGTCTTATTTACTAAAGTTTATCTACAAATAATGGTTGTGAATTCATACAACCTATACTATAATTAAATCATAGACTTATGGTTCTTTAGCATATAATACAAATAACAGTAGCTACAGTTATTGAATTTGTAACTATTCAAAACCCTCTATAAAAAGCTTATTTTTACGAGTTAGTTGTGCTAAATTGGATGTTTGTGTTCAATTAGTGTGCATCCATCACTGAAAGAGATGGGTATCTGAATAGCTACTTGAATATCAAGAGCATCACATAAGGAGGAAATTCTATGGTTCAGATTATTGTCGGTGAAAAAGGCAAGGGTAAAACTAAGGTAATTATCAATCAGGCGAATGAAAAAATGATACACTCTGAAGGTACAGTAGTGTACATAGACAAAAGTAACAAGCATATGTATGAACTTAACAATAAACTCAGGTTGATAAGCTTAAAAGATTACCTAATAGAAAATTACAATGAATTCTTAGGATTTATAAGCGGGATTATTTCGCAAGATCATGACTTGGAATGTGTTTTTGTTGACAGCTTCTTGAAAGTAGCACATATATCTGAAGATGAGATTGAAGTAGTAGTTAACAAACTAAAGAGAATTTCTGATCAATACCAGATTGATTTTGTTCTCAGTATATCTATTGCTAGTAAGAACACACCAGAAAGTTTAGAAAACGACATATTAGTGTCATTATAGACGGATTAAAAAAGAGCAGATTAATTTCTTGAATGAAATGAAACTGCTCTTTTCAATTATGATACAATGGGAGTGAGTTGCTACCTGCAAACTAATCGTTTCGTAATCTTCCGAAGAAACTAAGTGCATAAAGACCACAAATACCGATGACGGCATATATGATTCTTGAAACTAAGGTCATATCACCGAAAATTACTCTTACAAGGTCAAAACCTAAAAATCCAATTAATCCCCAGTTAATAGCTCCAATAATTACTAGAATGAGTGCAATATAGTCTATGGTTTTCATAACATACCTCCTTCTTGTCATTCTAAAGATAGTATGTTTCATCTTACAGAAAATATTCACCAATTAGTAATAATAATTTAGTACTAGTTTTCTCATGTATCTATACAATTTTATGAATATATGGTACAATAGATGTAATTATAGAGTGCTATACATTGGAGTAAATATGTATTATAAATATTCAGATTATTTAAAAGATAGATTTGAAACTAAAATTTATAAATTATCAGTTAATTTACCGATTACTTGTCCTAACCATGTTCATGGGACAGGCTGTAAGTTTTGTACAGATATTGGAATAGGTTTTGAAGCTAAAGATACTCGTCGAGAATGTATTCAGGATGAGTATTTACAATTTTTAAAACAATTATCAGATGAAAACGAGTTAGGTTTACAAACAGTAAATTATAGCAATGGATCTGCACTATGCAGAGGAGGTTACTTACATGAGCAGTAGAAATAGAAAAGTGGCCAAATATAGAAGACCAATTAATATTAATATCGGCGGAATCATCTTTTTTGTATTATTTTTGTATATCGGAATAAATGTGATTTTATATATGAAGAAAGAACATCTAGCAATCTATGAAGTGGTTGAAAAGACGATTTCGGATGACAATACTTGCGAAGGTGTTATTTTGCGTGAGGAGGAAGTGGTCAAAACTTCACAAGCTGGTTATGTAAATTATTACATAAAAGATGGTGAAAAAGTAGCTAAGAACTCGGTGATATATTCGCTTGATCAGAATGGTAATATTGCTGAAACTTTGGCAAAATCCGATGGTGCTATAGTATTAACTTCTAAAGATATTGCAAGCATACGTTCAGATATTAGCAACTTCAAGAATTATTACGAGCCTAGTAGTTATAATAAAGTTTATGATTTCAAATATGACTTAGAGAACGCTATATTAGATAGTCTTAACAACTCCAACATGAAAAATATTGAAAACTTAACTTCTTCTACTACAACAGGAACTTTTGATGTAGTGAAATCGAAGAAAAGTGGAATTGTATCCTATTATTCAGATGGATTAGAGAATCTCACAGAAGAAGAGGTATCTTTAGATACCTTTAATATGGATTCTTACAACAAGATCATGTTACGTACGAATAATCTTATAGAACAAGATAGTCCAGTTTATAAGCTAATAACCAATGAAAAATGGACGCTTATTCTTAATGTTTCTAAAGAGCAATATGATAAGTTATTGGAGAAAACCTCTGTTAAGTTAACTTTTAAAAAAGATAACTTAACGGTAACAGCACCGGTTACTGTTTATCAAAAAGGGGAAGGATACTTTGCAAAATTAGAGCTTAATTCCTATATGTTACGTTATGTTGAAGATCGTTTTGTAACAGTTGAATTAAATCTTAATTCAGCAAAAGGGTTGAAGATTCCGGTTTCAGCAATTACAGAAAAGGAATTTTACAAAGTACCACGTTCGTATTTCACGAATGGTGGAGATACAAGTGCAATTGGTGTAGTAAAAGAAACATACACAGAAAAAGGTGAAAAAACATATACATTTGTTCAAACTGAGGTATATTACCAAGATGATGACTTTGGATATGTTGATAAATCGGTTCTGAGTGCGGGTGATGTCATTAGTAATGTCGATACCCAAAAAACATATACAATATCAGAAACGGACAAACTAGAAGGTGTTTATAACGTTAATAAAGGGTATTGTGTATTCAGAAGAATCGAAAAAGTATACGAGAACCAAGAATATTGTATTGTAAAGTCGAATACAACATTCGGATTATCGGAATATGATCATATTGTGTTGGACGCTTCAATGGCAGTTGAGCAGGATATTATAAATTAATTCAGTGTGACGTTCAGCCACAGGAAAGGAAGAATACGATGGTTAAAGAAAACTTAGCATATGTGGAGGAACAAATAACAAAAGCTTGCGATAGGGCAGGAAGAAATCGTGATGAGGTTACTTTAATTGCCGTAAGTAAAACCAAACCAGTTTCTCTAGTTGATGAAGCAATCGACAATGGCATTAGAGAATTTGGTGAAAACAAAGTACAAGAGATCATGGACAAGTATGAAACGGTTAAAACACCTGTTAATTGGCATATGATTGGTCATTTACAGAGGAATAAGGTAAAATACATTGTAGATAAGGTATGCTTAATCCACTCCGTGGATTCCTATCGATTAGCTGAGATGATTGATCAGGAAGCTGCAAAGAAAGGTGTTAGGTGTGATATTCTAATAGAAGTAAATATTGCAAAAGAGGATACCAAATATGGAGTAATGGAAGATGAAGTAATTCCATTGATTGAACAGATTTCTAAACTTACCAATATTAGAATTAAAGGTCTTATGACAATTGCTCCTTTTGTGGAATATAGTGAGAAAAATAGGGTTCATTTTAGAAATTTGCGAAATTTATATGTTGACATAAAAACGAAAAACATTGATAATGTTGATATGAAGATTTTGTCTATGGGAATGACAAATGATTATGAAGTTGCAATTGAAGAAGGTGCTACCATGGTTCGTGTAGGTACTGGAATCTTTGGTCAACGTAATTAGTTACTATACAATTTTTCCCCCTCAAAGCAACAAGAATGTACCACCTTTGTGGAAGGCTGTTGACTGAATAGTAACCATAATGATAGAAATTAAGATAGGAGATATGTTATGGCTAATATATTGAAAAATTTTCTTGGCTACCTAAAGCTAGGAGAAGATGATGATTATGATGATTACGTAAATGATTACGAAGAAAAAGAAGAAGCACGAGAAGAGAAGAGACGTTCAAGACGTGATGATGTAGATGATTTTAGTATGTCTAGAACTGAGAAAGCACCACGACCAGAGAGAACTCCAACACGTTCTTACATTAATAAAGATCGAGATGATGAGGAACTTCAAATACCTGTTTCAGAGACAAGAAAAGAACGTACTCAAAGATTAGAACGAGAGCGTGGAAGTTCTAATAAAGTAGTCCCAATTAGAACAACTCCAAAAGGACTTGAAGTTTGTATTATGAAACCAGCTTCATTTGAAGATTCACAAGATATCTGCGATATGTTATTAACTGGACGAGCTGCTGTAGTTAATCTTGAAGGCTTTGATCCAATGGAGGCTCAAAGAATCATGGACTTTATATCCGGATGTGTTTATGCAATTAATGGTAAACTTCATCAGATTTCAAGATACATATTTATCTTCTCGCCGGATTCTGTAGATATTTCGGGTGATTATCTTGATTTAGTTCCTGATGAAGGATTTGGGGTTCCAACCATTAACAAAGAATTTTAAGGAGTCGTATGAGTAACTTAATCGTAAATTCACTTTATGTTTTTTTTATCGTATTAGAGATTATATTATTTGCGTATTTCATGATGAGTTGGTTTCCGTTCAGTACAAAAATAAAGGAATTTCTAATCACTCTTTTAGAACCTCTATTAACACCAATTCGGTTCTTATTAAAACATTCAATATTTAATACAAAAGTGATTGATTTAGCTCCTATGATTGCATTAATTGTTATATTATTTTTTCAAACGATCTTTTATCACTTAATGCGGTAGAAGATAAGTTTAATGCAGTAGAGATATACCGCAATAATATAAGATCAGTCGTAAGAGGTAAGAACAGAGATGACAAAAGACGATGAATTACTTTGTAAGCGACTAAAAGAGCTTGCTTTTAACACATTTAATAAGGAGTTTACTACGTATTCAGATTTCTTGAATTTAAATGAGTTAAACCTATTATTATCGATTAAGAAAGAATTACCACCAGTAGAGATGGATTTATATGGTGGTTATGAGGGTGCAGAGCGTAAGATGGTTTGTTTCTATCAGTTCACCAATGATTATGATAGAAAATTTCCTATTCACTGTGTAAGAATAACCCCGCGTAATGTAAAGTTTTGTGATGACTTAACACATAGAGATTATTTAGGTGCATTACTAAACCTTGGAATAGAGCGTTATACAATTGGTGATATCATTATAAAGAACAAAGAAGGGTACGTATTCTGTAACGATAAGATGTGCAATTATATTATTCAGAATCTAACCCGTATAAAACATACAGATGTAAGATGCACACAAGATGATGATTTAATGATGAATGTAGCACACCAGTTTCAGGAGATTCGTGGTACTGTTGCTTCTGTAAGGCTAGATGCTGTGTTGTCCTTAGCCTTTAATGGTTCGAGAAGTAGTCTTAGTAACTTAATTACAGCTGGAAAAGTGTTTGTTAATAGCCGTTTAATTGAATCAAATAGTTACACTCTTAAAGAAGGGGATGTTGTATCCGTTAGAGGATACGGAAAATTCATCTATCAAGAACAACAAAATCAGACAAAAAAGGGACGATATTTTGTCGTATTAATGAAATACATTTAGGAGGCATACTAATGTTAACACCGATTGAGATACAGAGTAAGAGTTTTAAAGCAGGAATTGGCTATGATCGTAAAGACGTAGATGGGTTTATGCGTGAGATTTTAGCAGGTTATGAAAAATTATATAAAGAAAATGTAGAATTAAAAGATAAACTTAGTGTATTAAATGATGGAATTCAATATTATAAAACAATTGAAAAAACATTACAAAAGGCATTAGTTCTTGCGGAGCAAACAGCAGAAGAAACGAAACAAGCTGCAATTAAGAGTGCCAAAGCCATTGAAAAGGAAGCGCGTGGTAAAGCAGATTTAATTATTGCTGATGCTAAGAATGAATTAAATCACGTAAACCAAATGATTACAGCTCTGACACAACAATATGAATGTTATAAAGTTCAATACAGACAATTAGCTGCAGCGCAGATTGATTTATTAAAATCACCTACATTCGAATTAACACTTATGAATGGTGAACAATTGAAAACAAGTTATACAAACCCAGTTGATTCGAACAGTCTTATGGCTTCTACTTCACAAGATTCAGCAGAAAGTGTTAAAGAGACTCAAGACACTGACCATGCAATGAATGATGAATCTGATAAAGAGAGCGTTATTGAATATCAGAAAGAGGATGCGAATAAAGAACTTGTAAAGAAGCTTGTTGAAGAATTTATTGACGAGCAATCTGATGAACAAGTTGTTAAAAAACCTTTAGTTGAAGAATTATTTACAAAAGAGGAATTAGAAGCATTTGAAAAAATTGCTAACTACGTTAATAATGAAAGCAATACAAACACAAACAATATATCGAATATAGAAGATTCTGATTTCACTATGGTTGAGGAAGCAGCTTTAACCTTAGAGGACACTCCGAATAATCGTAAGGAGAAGAAAGACTCTTCCCTGGAATCCGAATTTGAATTTATAGATTTTGAAGTTAATCTTGATTAATAGGGATAATTAGGCTGTCGCTATAGTAATTACTAAGCATGACAGCCTCATTATTATGTGTAAATGAAAGGGGCAGGTTCTTACTATGCAAGAAATACTACAAGTTAATTATAATAATTCATGGTGTTACGATATCATTTTCCATAATTCATACGAAAAGTTAGGTGAAGAACTAGAAAAACTTAGTTTATCTAATCACAAGGTGTGTATAGTATGTGATTCTAACACAAGCACGTATTTACAAGAAGTTATTAATAATACGAAGGAACATGTGGCCTTCGTCGATTCGTATGTATTTCAAGCTGGCGAGGAGAATAAAACACTAGATACGGTAAAGAATCTATATGAACACCTCATTAAAGAAAAATTTGATCGTAATGATGTTTTAATTGCCCTTGGCGGTGGAGTAGTTGGTGATTTGGTTGGTTATACTGCGGCTACATATCTTAGAGGGATTCGTTTTATACAGTTACCAACAACTCTATTATCAATGGTTGATAGCAGTGTGGGTGGTAAAACTGGAGTTGACATGGATGCATATAAGAACATGGTGGGTGCATTTCACCAGCCCAAATGTGTCTATATGAATCTGTCAACACTAATATCATTACCGAAAGAACAATTCTCATCTGGTATGGCTGAAGTAATTAAATATGGTTATATCAAAGACATTTCTTTTTATAAATGGCTACAGGATAATCATGATCGTATTCTAAATCAAGATTATGAAGTTCTTCGTGAAATGGTATATCACAGTTGTCTTTACAAGAAGGAAGTCGTTGAGAGAGATCCACTTGAAAAGGGCGAGAGAGCCTTACTTAACTTTGGGCATACGCTTGGGCATGCAATCGAGAAGTTGATGAGCTTTAAATTATATCATGGGCAATGTGTTGCTTTAGGTATGGTTGCAGCAATCTATATGTCTGCTAAAAGAGGTATGCTTACCTGGGAAGAGGTAGAAGATTCTGTTACTTTGATTCAGTCTTTTGGATTACCAGTCGGAATAAGTAGTATTGATATAACGGAAGTTATAGCTGCTACGAAGAATGATAAAAAGATGGAAGCTGGTAAAATCAAGTTTATCTTACTCGAAAAAATCGGGTCTGGATATATAGAATCGGATGTGACAGATGAAGAGATGGCGGCAGCCCTTGAATATATAATGCAAAATAATTAGATTGGGATTTTTTATACGAAGCTATTCCTAAAATATACTCCTAGGAGGAAACAAACATAATGAAAAAGAAAATAACGGGGTTATTCTGGTTAATACTATTAATAGCATTTGATCAGATTACTAAAATCTTAGCTAAGACAAAACTTGAAGGCACCGAAGGATTTGATGTTATTAAAGGAGTATTCCAATTTCACTATCATGAAAATCGTGGTATGGCTTTTGGCATGCTACAAGATAAAATCTGGCTATTTGTATTGTTTACTATAGTTATTTTAATTGGTATCGTATTTGTATATATAAAACTACCAGAAACCAAGAAGTATCAACCAATTCACTGGATATTGATTTTCTTAGGCGCTGGTGCACTTGGAAATTGTATTGACCGTGTATTTAGAAATTATGTAGTAGATTTTCTATATTTTGAATTAATCGATTTCCCAATATTTAATGTTGCGGATAGTTATGTTACCGTATCTTGTTTTATACTCGTTTTACTGTTCTTATTCTACTACAAAGATGAAGACCTTGACTTTCTATCTAAGAAGAAAAAACAAGCGAATTAAACACGCACATGCCTAATTAAATTCCAATATAGAAAGGATTTAATGAATTGAATAAAGATATAAATGAATTAGAAGATTCTAATGAATTACTAGATGACGATTTGTTTGAAGATTCCTCGATAAATGGTTCTGTTATAAAGAATAATGAGAATCATACTCTTGTTACCTTTAACGTAACAGAGGATAATCAAAATATTAGAATAGATAAATACCTTACAGATGTTTGTCAAAACTTAGAGGACTTTACTCTATCACGTTCATATATACAATCATTAGTAAAAGAGGGCGCTGTCTGCGCTAACAGCAAAACAGTGAAATCAAACTATAAAGTTGTGAAAGGTGATGAGATTACAATTGCCATTCCGCAGCCAAAAACGCTGCAAATTGAGCCAGAGGATATCCCTCTTGATATTCTATATGAAGATGACGATATTATCGTAATTAACAAAGGGAAAGGAATGGTTGTTCATCCTGCTGCCGGGCATTATTCTGGTACTATCGTGAATGCTCTTATGCATCACTGCAAAGACAATCTATCTGGAATCAATGGCGTATTAAGACCGGGTATCGTTCATCGAATTGATATGAATACTACAGGTGTCATCGTAGTATGTAAGAATGATAAAGCCCATACTTCCATTGCTGAACAATTAAAGGTACATTCTATCACAAGAAAATACGAAGCTATCGTATATAACTCATTCTCTACGATGGAAGGAAAAGTAGAAGGACCGATAGGAAGACATCCAATTGATCGTAAGAAGATGTGTATTAATCACAAAAACGGCAAAGATGCAACAACCCATTATAAAGTTCTTGAAAATCTAGGAACTCAATATGCGCATGTGGTATGTACATTAGAAACAGGTCGTACCCATCAAATCCGTGTTCATATGGCAAGTATATCC
>JAHAJA010000047.1 GCA_018372435.1 Clostridiales bacterium
TTTTTCAAGAGAAAGACAATAATAGATAAAACAAGGTCACTCGCATCAGCTGATGTGAGTGACCTTGTTTATTAGGGGAGTTTTTTTACAGCCCCTTTTTTGTTATACGAAAAGGTAAAATTTCAATTGTAATTAAATAGTATTCTAGAAGGGCTATTTAATGAGCAAATGTAGCAATTGAATGAAAAGTATACAAAAGAGTATACAATTTATGGATATTAATAAAGTAATGTGTAATATAAATATAAAATAAAACGACATAAATTGTGCATAAAAACAAATAAAATGTCTTGCTTAATGAAATGTATAGTGATAACATATAATTGATAAAAAAATATCAAAGACATGAGAAAGGGGCTTACCATGTTAACGCAAGACGAAATGAGAAGGATTGATGCAATCATGTTGTCACATGATTACAACCAAGCAGCAGTGATTGCAATATTACAGGAAGTACAAAAAGAATATCGTTACTTACCTGAAGATGCTTTATGTTACATAGCAAAGGGATTAAGCTTAAGTGAGGCTAAGGTTTATGGAGTGGCTACATTCTATGAGAATTTCTCTTTAGAGCCAAAAGGTAAGTATGTAATAAAATGTTGTGATGGAACTGCATGTCATGTACGTGGCTCGATTCCAATTCTAGAGGAGTTTCGAAAACAACTCGGTGTAACAGAGAAAAACCCAACAACAGAAGATATGCTATTCACAGTAGAGACAGTATCTTGTCTTGGAGCTTGTGGATTAGCTCCAGTTATTACCGTTAATGAAGCAGTACATGCAGCAATGACACCAAAGAAGGCAGCAGATTTAATTGCTATGTTAAAGGAGGAAGCTGCAGATGAGAATTAATACGAGAGAAGAATTAGAAGCAAAACGTAAGGTGCTCAAACAAGCTTTTTCTACGCAATACAAACAGATTCTAATCTGTGCTGGAACCGGTTGTGTAGCTGGTGGTTCTCTTGATATATATGCAAGACTGCAAGAATTAATTGAGGCAAATGGATTAAACTGTTCTGTAACTTTAGAAGAGGAACCACATGATCCTTCTATTGGCCTTAAGAAGAGTGGCTGTCATGGTTTTTGTGAGATGGGACCCCTTCTTCGTATAGAGCCAATGGGGTGGCTTTACATTAAGGTAACTGTAGAGGATTGCGAAGATATCATAGAGAAGAGCATTCTAGGTGATGAAGTTGTTGAACGCCTTGTCTATAAAGACCAAGAAGGTAATGTATATAAAGAACAAGAGGAGATTCCATTCTATCGTCAACAAACGCGAGTTGCACTAGAGCATTGTGGACAAATTAATGCAGAATCTATAGCAGAATACATAGCAGAAGGTGGATACTCTGCGGTAGCGAAAGCATTGTATGATATGACTTCTGAGGATATTGTTAATGAAATCACAGAGTCTTGTTTACGTGGCCGTGGGGGCGGTGGTTTTCCAACGGGTAGAAAGTGGGCACAAGTATTACGCCAGGAAGAAGAAACAAAATACGTTGTATGTAATGGAGATGAAGGAGATCCAGGTGCATTTATGGATCGTAGTATGATGGAGGGAGATCCTCATCGTGTAATTGAAGGTATGATTATTGCAGGTATCGCAACGAAAGCGACACATGGTTATATCTATGTACGTGCAGAATATCCTTTAGCAGTTTCCCGTTTGCAAACAGCAATTGAACAAGCTGAGGCATATGGTCTCCTTGGTGAGAATATATTAAATTCAGGTTTTGGTTTTGATCTTAAGATTAGCCAAGGTGCCGGTGCCTTCGTATGTGGTGAAGGTAGTGCATTAACGGCCTCTATTGAAGGTAACCGTGGTATGCCAAGAGTTAAGCCTCCACGTACTGTAGAGAAAGGTTTGTTTGAAAAACCAACGGTATTAAATAACGTTGAAACCTTCTGTAATGTACCACCAATCATTAACAAAGGTGCTAAATGGTATCAAACTATGGGGCCTGAGAAGAATCATGGTACGAAAGCATTTGCATTGACAGGCAACGTTCAGAACACAGGCCTAATTGAAGTGCCGATGGGTACTACACTTCGTGAGGTAATCTTCGACATCGGTGGTGGTGTTAAAGGAGGCGACTTCAAAGCTGTACAAATCGGTGGTCCGTCAGGAGGCTGTCTATGTATTAGCGCAACGGAAAATCACCTTGATTTACAACTAGATTTTGACTCTTTAAAGAAAGTTGGGGCCATGATTGGTAGCGGTGGTCTAGTTGTAATGAACGACAAGAGCTGTATGGTTGAAGTAGCAAAATTCTTCATGAATTTCACACAGAATGAATCTTGTGGTAAATGTGTACCTTGTAGAGAAGGTACAAAACGTATGTTAGAATTACTGACTGATATTGTTGAAGGTAGGGGTACGCTAGAACATATTGACTTGTTAGAAGAATTGGCACAGACGATCTCTGCGACTGCACTTTGTGGACTTGGAAAGACAGCAGCATTTCCAGTTGTCAGTACTTTGAAATACTTTAGAGACGAGTATATTGCCCATGTAGTGGATAAGAAATGTCCTGCAGGACAATGTAAGGCATTAGTTTCTCTTCAAATTGATCCAGAACTTTGTAAGGGTTGTAGTAAATGTTCTAGAATATGCCCAGTTGGTGCAATATCTGGTGAAATAAAGAGCCCATACAAGATTGACCAAAGCAAATGTATCAAATGTGGTGCTTGTAAGGACTGCTGTAATTTCCATGCGGTCATAGAAGTGTAGGGAGCGAAAGGAGAGAATACAATGTCAAAGTATATGATTATAGATGGCAACAGAGTGGAATTTGACGATGAGAAGAATATCTTAACATTAGTTCGAAAGGCTGGAATAGACTTACCTACCTTCTGTTACTATTCAGATTTATCCATTTATGGGGCATGTAGAATGTGCGTGGTGGAGGATGAATGGGGTGGTATCCTTGCCTCTTGTTCAACACCTCCAAGAGATAAGATGATTGTTAAAACAAACACACCAAAATTACATCAACATAGAAAGATGATTCTAGAGTTATTATTGGCTGCCCATTGTAGAGATTGTACGGTTTGTGAGAAGAATGGTAAATGTAGACTACAAGAGTTAGCACACCGATTTGGACTAAAAGATATTCGCTTCAAGAACACGTCGGAAGAAGCTCCACTTGATACTTCTTCAAAAGCAATTGTAAGAGAGCCAAGTAAATGTATCTTATGTGGTGACTGTGTGAGAATGTGTAATGAGATTCAGAATGTAGGTGCAATTGATTTTGCTCACCGTGGTGCTAAGATGGTAGTAACGCCGGCATTCGGAAGAGATTTGGCAGATACAAACTGTGTAAATTGTGGACAGTGCGCCGCTGTCTGTCCAACGGGGGCTATCATTGTAAAGAGTAATCTTAAGGATGTATGGAAAGCCTTATATGATGATTCAAAGCGAGTTGTTGTACAAGTAGCTCCAGCAGTTCGAGTTGCACTCGGCGAAGAATTCGGTCTATCTGCTGGTGAGAACGTAATGGGTAAGATTGTTGCTGCACTGCGTAGACTCGGCTTCGATGAAATCTATGATACGTCTGTAAGCGCTGACTTAACAGTTATGGAAGAATCAAAAGAATTTGTTAAAAAGCTAGAATCAGGTGATACTACATACCCATTATTTACATCTTGTTGTCCTGCTTGGGTTAGCTATGCACAGACGAAGCATCCTGAACTTACAAAGTATGTTTCATCTTGTAAGTCACCAATGGAGATGTTTGGTACTGTAATTAAAGAACATTTTAAGTCAAGAGATGCAATGGACAATAAAACAACAATTTCTGTTGCAGTAATGCCATGTACAGCTAAGAAAGCAGAAGCTGCAAGAGAGGAATTTACTCGTAATGATATACCAGATGTAGATTATGTGATTACTACAACTGAACTTGTTAAGATGATTAAAGAAATCGGTATCCAATTCAACGAATTAGAATCAGAGGCTACAGATATGCCATTCTCCTTATATTCAGGAGCTGGTGTTATCTTCGGTGTTACTGGTGGTGTTACAGAAGCTGTAATTCGTCGAGTTGTGGAAGATAAGAGTCAACAAGTTCTAAAGGATATAGAATTCCTAGGAGTACGTGGTTTAGAAGGTGTCAAAGTCTGTGAATTACCAATGGGTGAGAATGTACTTAAGATTGGTATTGTAAGTGGACTTGGTAATGCAGAAAGATTAATTGAGAAGATTGAAAGTGGAGAAGAACATTTCGACTTTGTAGAGGTAATGGCATGTCCAGGAGGATGTATTAGCGGTGCAGGCCAACCATTCTCACATCAACCAGAAAAACAACAACGTGCAAAGGGAATATACAAGGCTGATAAAGTCTCACAAATCAAGAGAAGCGAAGAAAATCCACTTATGATGGCTTTGTATGATGGTATGTTAAAACATCGTACGCATGAATTGTTACATGTGGAATATCGTAGAGATAACGAATAAGCTGTTGAGGAGGCTGTTGCTTATGTTAATTAGTGTTTGTATTGGGAGTGCATGTCATTTAAAAGGTTCGTATGATGTAATTGATAAGTTACAAGAGTTGGTGGAAGATAATGATCTTGGAGACCAAGTCGAACTGAAAGCTGTATTCTGTCTCGGGAATTGTCAGAATGGAGTGTCTGTAAAGATTGACGAAGAAGAGAATGTATACAGTGTAACCAAGAAAACAGTTAACACGTTCTTTGAAGAAGTAATTAAAACAAAATTAACAGCTTAGTAGAGTCCTAAAAGAAAGGGAGAAAATCACATGTGGATTTTCTCTTTTTCATTTTCAAGTCGAACTGATAGCAGTACTTCCTATTTTTGTGTTTCGTAATAATTTCTTTCTTGCTTTTTTAGTAAGAATACTATATCTTAATACTGTATAACATTTTAGCTTTGTTAATCGTTAAAATGTCAAACTAGAAATACGTATACATATGGAATTTCTGTTAATAATAACGTGTAGTATGGAGGAAGGTAACTATGGATAACGATAAAAAGATAAATAATCTAGATGATACCCTTGATTGGGAATATATGCAAGACTTCTATGAAGAAGGTCCAAGAAAAGAAGTAAAATCCCTAGAAGAATATGCACTAGGTGATGAGGAACCTTTAAGTGAAAGTATTGAGGAAGTCAATAAAAGCAACGAGAAATTGTTAAAGACAATCCAGGATGTGAAAGACGTTAGGGAGCAATTAAGTTCTGGAAAGTCAGTCGTAGAAATCGCAGAAGCTTTACATGCTGATGCAAATTATATTCATACAATTGCCATTACACTTGGATATAATACAGAAGACAGCGGGGATATTGCAATTGCACATCTTGTAATGATGGAAAACGAATAAATAATCTAAATTTACCTCTAAAATGATGTAGGATAGCTACCATCAGTTTAGAGGTTTTTTCAATAATTAATTATTGGCAGTGTCCTTATATACAGGCTTCAGCAAACGACTGAAACAACTCCCGCATCTCTTCGGTACGAGCAAACATCATCTCAGGATGCCACTGAACAGCGATGCCATAGGGGTAATCTTTGATTTCCATTGCTTCAATTACTTTGTCAGTACTACGTCCTACTACTTGAAGATTAGCACCAGGAACAGCAACTGCTTGATGATGATAGCTGTTAACAAAGATACTATCCCCAAACAATTCATATAATTTAGAATTAGGTTCTAGATCAACTTTGTGAATGCCACGATACCGTTCGGATTTTTGCATATGCAGGATTGTATTGTTTGGTATATCGTCCATATCTTGATAAATTGTTCCGCCTAGACATATATTTAGTAACTGTATACCCCGACATATGGCAAGTATTGGCTTCCTGCTACGTAGGATATTCTTGGTTAATGCGATTTGGAATGCATCAAGTTTATTGTTTACTGTTCCAAGGTTTTTTGAAGGTTCTTCGTTGAAATAAATTGGATTAATATCTACGCCACCACTTAATATGAAACCATCACAGAGGTTTACATAGGTGTTAAGCATTTCGTATCTCATAACTGGAGGGATAATAATTGGTACTGCGTTGACTTTTTCAAGAGCTAGAACATATTCGTCGTTAACATACATGTGATCGGTACCAAGGTAATCAGCGAATGTTATGTTAGCAAGTATGCCTATAATCGGAGGTGAAGACAAAAGGATTCCTTCTTTCCTATTCAATATAATTAAGTATATTGTGGTTATAGGAAATTCTATTCATTAAGTTTTTGAGGTGCGAAAGAAGTGGATATTTAGTAGGAATTGTGATAGTGGAAAATTGACAGTTTCACCAAAAAGTAGTATAGTCATTATAGTAGTACATTACAAACTACTAAGTTGGTTTTCTGATTAATTTAACTTGACTTAACAGGAGAAAATTCAATAATTCCGAGAAAAATTAAAAAATATGGAAGGGGTATAATAATATGGAAAAAATCAAAGATTTGGTATATGAATTATCGCAGTTACCAGAAATTACAGCAATTACGCTAGGAGGATCAAGAGCTTCTGGCTATAAGGATGAGGACTCGGATTATGATGTATATGTATATTGTGAGAATCCAGTTCCGGCTGTAACGAGAGAAGCTATTTTGAAAAAATATTGTAAATACATAGAATTATCGAATACATATTGGGAAGAAGAAGACGATTGTATTTTGAACTCGGGTACTATTATTGAACTTATTTATCGTGATCGTAGTTTGTTTGAAGAACAATTAGAAGCTACTGTAATTAATGGAAATGCGAATAATGGATATACTACATGTATGTGGAGCAACCTTATGAATAGTATTGTCTTGTATGAAAAAGATGAAGTGTATTCAAAATTAAAAGAAAGATTTAATATTGCTTATCCTAAAGTTCTAAAGAAAAATATCATTAATAAGAATTATCAACTACTAACGGGACATATTCCATCATATGATGAGCAAATAATAAAAGCATACAAGAGAAAAGACATGGTAAGTGTCAACCATAGAATTACAGAATATATTGCAACGTATTTTGATTTGGTATTTGCTGCGAATGAGATGTTACATCCAGGGGAAAAACGTATGCTTACCATTGCGCTTGACCTTTGTACGATTTTGCCAAGCAACATTGATGATATTTCAAAGCTACTAGAAAATCTATCAAATGAAGACAAAGCAATGTATTATCTTAATCAATTAACTGAGAACATGTCCAAATTTATTGCAAAATATAATTTGCTACCTTGAGTTAATGCGGATTAATTGTTATAATATAAGTTAGCTTGCACAAAGCCTTTAAAACAAGGTTAAGGTTACCTTAGTTGTAACTTAATTTCTACTAAAAGATAGGAGTTTTCAATGCTAGAGAAATTTTATCCAGATGAATATGTGGACAGTGCATATTCAATTGACTTTAAAACATTATTTGATATGGGATATAGGGGAATCTTGTTCGACATCGATAACACACTTGTTGAGCATGGTGCAGATGCTACAGAACGTGCTAAAAATCTATTTGTTAAATTGAGAGAAATTGGCTTCTCTGTATGTTTAATTTCAAATAATCAAAAAGAGCGAGTAGAAAGATTTAATAAAGATATTCAAGCTAACTATATTTACAATGCACATAAACCGAGTACTAAGAATTACTTCAAAGCAATGGAGTTAATGGGAACAACACCAAAGAATTCGATCTTTGTTGGAGATCAGTTGTTTACAGATGTATATGGTGCAAAACGAGCAGGAATGACTTCGTATTTGGCGAAACCAATTGACTCGAAAGAAGAAATACAAATTGTGCTTAAGAGATATCTTGAGCGTATTGTGTTACATTACTATAGAAAACACTTATCAAACAAACATAAGGATGGTAGTAATTATGAGAATTCTAATCATTAATGGGCCTAATATTAACTTTATTGGTATACGCGAAAAGGAAATCTATGGGCAAGAGGGATTTGCTAAATTATTAAAGATGTTAGAGCAAAAGGCTAAAGAAGAAGGAATTGAGATAGAAACCTTTCAAAGTAATGGAGAAGGCGAGATAATTGATCGTATTCAAAAAGCATACTTTGAAGAGATGGATGGTATAATCATCAATCCAGGAGCCTATACGCATTATAGTTATGCAATTTGTGATGCATTAGCATCTGTTGAAATGCCTAAGATAGAAGTACATATCTCGAATGTACACAAAAGAGAAGAGTTTCGTCATGTATCAGTGACTGCACCAGCTTGTACAGGACAGATAGTAGGCTTGGGATTAAATGGTTACTTATATGCAGTGGAAGCAATTAAATCTATGATATCAAGTCAAAAGTAACTAACATAATTTTTTACGATGGAGGAAATACTAATGAATATTAAAGAAAGAGTTATCAATGTTTTAAATGAATTAAATATAGATGCAGTTTTAGTATCTGATGGATATAATATGCGCTATATAAGTGGCTTTACAGGAGCTACAGGATATCTTTATGTATCAAGAAATCGTTTTGTTATCTTAACTGATTTCCGTTATACAATCCAAGCAAATAGCGAAAGTAATGGGTTTGAAGTTATTGAAATTGGTAAAGGTGGTTACGCAGCAGCAATCAATGACCTACTAGATGCGGACAAGATTGAAAGACTTGGATTTGAAGATGACAATCTTTTATATGCAAGTTACAGTAATTTGAATGAAAAACTTCACAAAAAAGAAATGGTTCCTGTTAAGAATGCCTTAACCAATTTAAGAGTTGTTAAAACAGCGGAAGAACTTGAGAATATAAAGATGGCTGAACACATTGGGGATATTGCTTTCACTAAGATTCTTGAAGTTATCAAGCCAGGTATGACAGAATTAGAAGTCGCAGCATATCTTGAATTCTTCATGAAAACCAATGGTGCACAGGGGCTAAGCTTTGATTCAATCGTTGCTTCTGGCGTGAATTCTTCTATGTGTCATGCTACACCATCTGCAAAGAAGATAGAACTTGGCGATTTTGTAACAATGGATTTTGGTTGTATTTACAATGGATACTGTTCTGATATGACAAGAACAATTGTTGTTGGTAAGGCATCAGAAGAGCAAAAAAATGTCTACAATACCGTATTAAAAGCACAATTAGAAGCTCTTGATGCAATTCATGCAGGCGTTGTAGGAAAAGATATCGATAAAATTGCTAGAGATATTATTGACTCTACTAAATACAAAGGTTGCTTTGGACATGGTCTTGGACATAGTGTTGGTTTATACATTCACGAAGATCCTAGATTCTCTGCTTCAGAAGAAAGTGTTATCTTAGCTAATGTAACAGAAACAGTTGAGCCAGGTATCTATATTGAAAACTTCGGTGGCGTACGTATAGAAGATTTAGTAGTAGTTACAGAAGATGGACATATTAACTTTACACATTCTGAGAAACAATTAATTGAATTATAGTTAAAATTTTGTAATACTGAAAAAAAACAGTTGAAAAATAGCGAATAATATTATAAACTTAATAAAGTTGATAATATGGGTTATCACGGTTTATCTGTTGCTATACGCAACAGAACGTTAGATATGCAAAAGCATTAAGGAGGAATATCATAATGGTATCAGCAGGCGATTTTAGAAACGGCTTGACTATCGAATTAGATAATGGAATTTACCAAGTAATCGAATTCCAACATGTTAAACCTGGTAAAGGTGCTGCGTTTGTTAGAACAAAATTAAGAAATATTAAAAATGGTGGTGTAGTTGAAAAAACTTTCAGACCAACTGAAAAGTGTCCTCAAGCTCACATCGAAAGAAAAGATATGCAATACTTATATTCAGATGGTGACTTATTCCACTTCATGGATGTAGAATCTTATGATCAAATTGGTATGAGTGAAGATCAAGTAGGAGATTCATTAAAATTCGTTAAAGAAAACGATATGGTTAAAATGTGTTCACATAATGGAGATGTGTACGCTATTGAACCACCTCTATTTGTTGAACTTGAAATCACTGAAACAGAACCAGGTGTTAAAGGTGATACAGCTACAGGTGCTACAAAGCCTGCAACAGTTGAAACAGGTGCTACAATTTACGTTCCTTTATTCGTAAATCAAGGAGATAAAATCAGCATCGATACACGTACTGGAGAATATTTAAAGAGAGTGTAATTCACTATCGAAATAGCAAAAGCGCAAAACCAAGAAAATCTAGTGTTTTCAAGGGATTGCGCTTTGTTTGATATTAGGAGGAAGGTTATGAGTAAAAGAGTAAGAGTTAAACCTAGTAAAGGACAATCGATGGCGGGGTTCTTTTGTGGGCTAATTTTTTGCTTTATAGGATTCTTTGGAATTATTCCGATTTTCGGAGCTTTCGGATTAATCTGGACATTGTTTGCTATCATTATAACTATTACGCAAGGAATTAATGCTTTCACAGATAAGGGAATTGCTACACATGAGATTACGATTGATGATGATATGCAGATGGATACAACAAAACAAAGAAAGAGTCCTGAAGAAAGAATGAAAGAATTACAAAATTTATATGACAAAGGACTAGTGACTGGAGAAGAATATCAGCAGAAGCGTAAGAAAATACTAGAAGACATTTAATCGAATGTTTATAACAATGATAAACATATAATATACATCATATAACATAACAAAATAAAGTGCCACAAAAGGTGAGCTGAAATATGAAACCTTTTGTGGCACATTTTAAGTTTTTCGGATAGTTTGGTTTACGAATCACTTTCTATCGGCTCGAAGGTTCTGCGATCATGTGTAGTAGGAGTATCATGAGCCTCTTTCATCGCTTGTTCACAGAAGAATTCTTGCGAGTTTAACCTAGCTTTTCCGCGCTTATCAACTTTTTCATAGCTACCATCTGGCTTTAATATGTGCGCTTTAACAGTATCGTGAAGTTGTATATCTAAGATATTCTTAATTTCGGTTTGTAGATTCTCATCTTCAACTGGGAAGAGGATTTCTACACGTTTATCTAAGTTACGAGGCATCCAGTCAGCACTTCCCATATATACCTCTTCATAACCACTATTATAGAAGTAGAAGATTCTAGCATGTTCAAGGAAATTACCTACGATTGAACGAACGGTAATATTCTCTGAAACGCCTTCTAAACCTACTTTCAAACAACAGATACCACGTATGATTAATTCGATTTTTACCCCCGCGTTACTTGCTTCGTAAAGAGCGGCAATAATATCAGCATCACAAAGGGAATTCATCTTGGCAATAATGTGGGCCTTCTCTCCGTTTTTGGCATGGAGTGTTTCACGTTTTATTAATTCAAGGAATTTATCACGTAACCATAATGGTGCCAAGGTTAATTTATTCCAACTAAGTGGTTCCGAATAACCAGATAACATGTTGAATACTGCAGTAGCATCTTCGCCAATTGGAGCGGAGCATGTTAATAATCCCATGTCAGTATACAGTTTAGCCGTAGAATCGTTGTAGTTACCCGTACCAAGATGAACATAACGACGAATTCCGTCTTCTTCTTTTCTTACAACTAGAGTAATTTTGCTATGTGTTTTTAGGCCTACAAGACCATATATTACGTGGCAACCGGCTTTTTCGAGTTTCTTTGCCCAGATGATATTATTTTCTTCATCAAATCGTGCCTTTAATTCTACTAGTACGGACACTTGCTTTCCGTTTTCAGCAGCTTCTGCTAACGAAGCGATGATAGGGGAATGACTACTTACGCGATATAAGGTTTGCTTAATTGCTAATACATTAGGGTCTTTTGCAGCTTGACGTACAAAATCAACAACCGGGTCGAAGGACTGAAATGGATGGAAGAGTAGGATATCATTTCTTCTAATTTGAGTAAATAGACCCTCTTCGTGATTAAGTGACTTAACTGGCTGAGGAATATATTTCGGTTTTTTGAGATGGTCAGATCCATCTAGTCCATAGATTTTCATTAAAAATGTTAAATCTAGTGGGCCATTCACAGAATAGATGTCTTCTTCTTTGATATGAAGTTCTTTACGAAGAATCTTTAGAAGACGCTTATCAATTTTATCTTCAACTTCTAACTTGATTGCCTCACCCCATTGACGTTTCTTAAGCTGTTTCTGGATTTCAATTAGAAGGTCTGCTGCCTCATCTTCATCAATTGTTAAGTCAGCATTACGCATAACACGATAAGGATAAGCGCAGACAACATCATAATTTAAGAATAATTTATTGATATTCTTTTCAATTATTTGCTCAAGAAGAATTAACGTTGTTACTTCAGGGTTAGATGAAGGAATCTGTACGACACGAGGAAGCACAGCTGGGACTTGAACAGTCGCAAAGTCGTAAGCAACTGATGATTTCTTATCACAAATCAAAGCACCAATATTCAACGATTTATTACGGATTAATGGAAATGGTCTGGAAGAATCCACAGCCATCGGAGTCAATACAGGGTACACGTCAGTTTGAAAATATTGATCTACGTAATTACTTTGTGAGCTGTCCAAATCTTCATATTGCGTAATAATTTGAATGTTGTTTTGCTTAAGTTGAGGAATAAATGAACGATTAAAGGTATTGTATTGGGTAGTTACCAATTCGTGAGTTTTTATTGTAATCTGATCAAGCTGTTCCTTGGGTGATAAACCAGCAATGTCAGGTTTTGTATAATTAGCATTTACCATATCCTTAAGTGAAGCCACACGAATCATAAAGAATTCATCTAAGTTTGAGGCGGTAATACTAAGGAATTTTAAGCGCTCTAATAATGGGAGGGATTTATCCCTTGCTTCGCTAAGAACACGATAATTAAATTCAATCCAGCTTAATTCGCGGTTGGAATAGTAAGCCGATTTATGATAATTGATTTTCGTAGTGCTCATATTCATCTGTCCTTTCCTTGCAGTTAACGTATCTATTCAGTGCATCTTAGTTAACTTCTACGTTGTTTTAATTGTGGTCGAATACCATATACTTCTTCAAAGAATTCTGCTTTTTTTTCGAACAAGCCACGCTCTAGTGTGGTATCTTCTAAAGTAGTACCAGTTATCGTTAGTTGTCCATCTCTATAATTAACAGAGATGTTGGAAAATTTCTGTTTATGGCTCTTATCCATTGAGTTTGCAATTCTAAAGATTGCTGATAACTTGGATATCTTAATATACGTATCCTTATCAAAATTATTATTTATGTCTTCGTATTTCGGATAGCTACCAATATTAAAACGAACTAGATATGCAATTAATTCCCTTTCTGTATGAGATAATCCTATGATCTCAGTTGATAGAATAATATGGTAAGAATTCATTGCACCTGCATTTAAGTTAATATATTCTCCACAATTATGAAGAATAACTGAGATTTGTAATAGTAGACGGTCTCGATTGTTAAGACCGTGCAGTTTAGTTAGACTATCAAACAGTGTTAATGCAATGTATTCAACATTATTTATATGTGATTGATTACAATGATATCTTCTGGCTATATTTCTAGCGGCATTGAGAATATCTAATGTAAAGTCATGAGTGGGATTTACTTTTTGTTTCTTTTGAGCATAGTCGACTACTAAGCCATCCGTGAGTGTTACACCGGGAATCCACATAGTAGTAGCTTTGGTTTCTTCAAACATCTTGTAGTAAATCATAGCAGTCGGAACAAGTAAGTAAGCTTGTTCTTTCGACATCTGAAGGCAATTACTAATCTGACTCGAATTCTTAGATAATAATTTCGCATACAAAGAATAGAATCCACTACGGTCTAGAGATTCCTTTGATTCTGAATGAAATTTTTGATTTTCTATTTTTTCTAAATGTTTTTTAAATCGGAGTAAATCATTAAGATTATCTCCAACTGCAATAATATTACGCAAGTTAATATCTGATAAGAAAAAATCTTTGAAAGTCTGTAAGTCATTGGTAATATATTCTTCTAAAAGGTTATTAAAGTTTGTTGTCTGGTTCTCCATAGTAGACAGAATTTCACGAATACGAAGAGAACCAAGCTTAATATTCTGTGTGGTTATTAAAGAGCCTTTGTTGAATAATGAAATCTGGATACTTCCTGCTCCCACATCGACAATCGCAGTGCCATGTTCAATAATTTGATTAAAACGTTGCTCTTTTAAAGCAACTGCCTTGTAAAGAAGAAATCTTTGTTCTGAGTTACTTAATATAGATACTTTTAACTTTGAGGTAAGTTTAATCTGATCAATAATATGGAGATTATTAACTGCTTCTCTGAGTGCACTTGTCGCGCACGCAGTATAATCCTCTACCTGGTATTCCCTCATTTTCTTTGTGAAGCTCTGTAAAACTTGGCAGAGTTCATTTACCAGCGCATGGCTTATCTTGCCGTTTGTATAGGTATCTGAACCAAGTTCGATTGTATGACGTACATGATCAAGTTCTTTGATTCCGTATTTTTTAGATACTTCGAATATCTTCATAGATACTTCGTTTGATCCAACATCTATAGCTGCAAAGGTGTTTGGCATACGAACCCTCCTCTATATATTTTAATAATACACCCATTTTACTATTAATATAAAAAAATTGCTAGGTATAATGTGTAAATTTTTGTTGACATTCCTATGAGCTTAGTGTACTATGTAACTATAGCACTAATATGCTGTTACACAAAAGAGCAATAAAGATTTAATCCTCGAAAGGAGGAGAGGTATGGATTTCGACAATACAGTACCCATTTATCTGCAAGTAATTCGTCAGATAAAAAGTGATTTGATACAAGGGAACTTACAGTTAGGAGAGAAGATGCTCTCAACGAGAGAACTTGCTATTATGTATCAGATAAATCCGAATACGGCAAGTCGCATCTATAAGGAGTTAGAGTTAGAGGGAATATGTTTTACAAAGAGAGGACTTGGAACATACGTGACTGAGGATGAGAATGTATTAATAACGATTAAAGAAGAGATGGCTGAGACTGCCATTACACAATTTGTAGAGAGTATGAAAAGTATTGGCTTTACAAAAGAAGATGTAGTTCGACTATTAGAGCAACATTATTAAGTTTTGAAAAATGAAAGGAGTAGGATTGAATTATGTTAATTGATTGTAAGAATGTTCAGAAAAAATATTTATCTAAAACAGCAGTTGAAGACATTAGTATTGAAATTGAAAAAGGTAAGATATATGCATTATTAGGTCCAAATGGTAGTGGAAAAACCACATGGATGAAGATGGTAGCGGGATTAAGTAAACCAACGAGTGGCTATATTCTATTCCAGGGAGAGCCGATTGGAGTAAATTCTAAGTCAAAAGTTGCATATATGCCAACAGAACCTTTCTATTATAATTATATGACTGTTCAAGATGTAGGAAAATACTATCAAGATTTCTTCGCGGATTTTGATATACAACGATATAATAGCCTGATTGAGCGTATGGAATTGAATCAGAAAGATAAGGCAAGAAACTTGTCATCTGGTTTGGCAGCAAAACTAAAAATTGCCGCAACATTAGCAAGAAAAGCAGAGCTATACATGTTAGATGAACCTTTGAATGGAATAGATATTATAGCTAGAGAAAAAATTATAACAACAATTCTTGAAGGTGCAAGTGAAGATGCAAGTATCATCATATCCAGTCACTTGGTGGATGAATTAGAGAAAGTAATCGATTTTGCGATCTTTATTAAGAATGGAAAAGTTGCTTTGCAAGGGGAAGCAGAACGACTACGTGAAGAAAAGAATGCTTCCATTGTTGAATTGTATAAGAGCATATATGCATAGGGGAGGAAGAATGATAATATGTGGAAATTAGTTAAGTATGAATTAAGAAAACAGATGCAATCAAAAGCAATTATATTTGGCATCGTGGCTTTATTAGAACTTGTTTGGTTTTTTGGACTTTTAGTGAAGAATAGTATGTTGGGTGGTACATCAGGCGTCTTGTTCTTGGTAGCAAATATATCAATGATATATCTTTATTTTGAAAGCATAGTAACATTTTCTAATGATTTAAAGACTAAGAATAGTTATATGTTGTTTATGACCCCTAATAGTAGTTACAAGATAGTAGGTGCTAAGATAGTAGCAAGTGGAATTCAGATCATTCTATACGGACTTTGCTTCTTTGGAATTGGAGCGCTTGATATTGGAATCATGGCAATACGTTTTAGCGGTGTTTCAGAAGTTATAGAGATGGTTAAGAAGTTCTTGAATCAATCTGTTCAGATTGATGTGGATGTAACTTATGTATTTTTAAGTGTATTAAGTATAATAATAATGGGAATTTTTATATTATCACTGGCATATGTTTCAATTACTTTAAGTTCAACATTCCTAGCTAATAAACGGTACAAAGGTTTTGTTAGTTTTGTGATTTTTGTATTAATTGTATTTGTACAAGAAAAAATTGTGTCAGCTGTACTAGGTAATGTACTATTAAGTGATCAAACGACTATAATCTTATCGTTATTGTGGTATGCTGTGATGTCGTTATTGGCATATGTAGTTACTGCATGGATGTTAGATAAGAGAGTAAGCTTATAAGTATTTCAACAATATATCACTATTAATTAATTCTAAAGTTATTTAATAGATACTGGATTTTTTTAGATAGAACGCTTATAATGTAAAGCAAACTAGAAAAGCAAGTTTGCTTTACATTTTGTTATGCTTACGTATTTTCTAAATATATACGTAAGCATATAAGAGTTGTAAGGGTCAATGAGAATGGAGATAGTAGTATGAAAACAAAAGATTTTGATTTTTATTTACCAGAAGAATTGATAGCACAAGATCCGTTAGAAGATCGTTCAAGTTCAAGGCTTCTAGTATTGAATAAAGAAACAGGTGATATCGAACATCAAATATTTCATAACATCACTCAGTATCTAAGAAAAGGTGATTGCTTAGTAATTAATAACACGAAAGTAATACCAGCTCGTTTAATTGGCGAAAAAGAAGGTACGGGTGCTAAGATAGAGATATTATTGCTAAAACGTAAAGAAAACGATATATGGGAAACACTTGTTAAACCTGGGAAAAAAGCCAGAGTGGGTACTCGAGTTGTCTTTGGTAATGGGCTATTAATTGGTGAAATCGTAGATGTATTAGATGAAGGAAATCGTTTGATTCAATTTCATTATAATGGAATCTTTGAGGAAATTCTTGATAGGTTAGGTCAAATGCCATTACCTCCATATATTACTCATCAATTAGAAGATAAGAATCGTTATCAGACAGTATATGCCAAATATGAGGGCTCAGCAGCAGCGCCTACAGCAGGTTTACATTTTACGAAAGAATTATTAAAGCAAATAGAGGATATGGGAGTTGTTATTGCTAATGTAACACTACATGTTGGCTTAGGTACATTCCGTCCTGTTAAAGTGGATGATGTTCAAAGTCATCATATGCATTCTGAATTCTATCTTGTTGAGGAAGAAGAGGCAAAGAAGATTAATGATACAAAAAAACACGGAAATCGTGTGATTTGCGTTGGTACAACAAGTTGCCGTACTGTTGAATCCGCATCAGATGAGAATGGAATGGTGAAAGCAGGTAGCGGTGATACAGAGATCTTTATCTATCCAGGATATAAGTTCAAAGTATTAGATGCTTTGATTACTAATTTCCATTTACCAGAATCCACATTACTAATGCTTGTTAGTGCATTAGCAGGAAAAGAACATATCATGCATGCATACGATATTGCTGTGAAAGAAAAATATCGTTTCTTTAGTTTTGGAGATGCTATGTTTATTAATACGAATGATTAGTAGAATGTATGTAGAATGGAAAGGGGAGAGCAAGTTTGAAAAAAATGTTATTTATCTACAATCCACAGGCTGGGAAGGGGAAAATTAAAAGTTCATTATCAGATATCATAGAGACTTTTGTTCAAGCTGATTATGAAGTGACAATCTATTCCACCAAGGAACGAGATGATGCGAGAAGAATAGCATTTGAGAAGGGTCAAGAATATGATTTAGTTGTTTGTTCAGGAGGAGATGGAACTTTAAATGAGGTGACTTCTGGATTGATGAAATGTCCACATGCACCCGTAATTGGATATCTACCTGCTGGAACGACGAATGATTTTGCATCTAGTATGGGAATACCGAAGAATATGGTGAAAGCGGCAGAAGCAGTTGTGAAAGGGGAACCATTTGCATATGATATTGGTTCTTTAAATGAGCGATATTTTACGTATGTTGCAGGTTTTGGAGTGTTTACGAACGTATCTTATGAAACACCACAAACAACAAAGAATCTATTTGGTAGAGCAGCTTATATATTAGGGGGAATTATGAGCTTGGCTACTGTTAAATCCTATCGTGTTAAAGTTGAATATGATGATACAGTTATCGAAGATGAATTGATCTATGGTATGGTAACGAATGCGAATTCCGTAGGTGGATTTAAAGGAATTACCGGTAAAGATGTTGGATTAGATGATGGCGAATTTGAAGTTACATTAATTAAACGCCCTAAGAACATAGTAGAATTGCAACACATCGTTAATGCGCTGTTAGCAAGAGATCTTGGTGATAAGTTCATATACTCTTTCCATGCTTCTAACTTAGATATTACATGTGAGGAGGAAGTTTCATGGACAATTGATGGCGAGTTTGGTGGTTCATATACGCATATGCATCTTCAGAATCATCAACAAGCATTGTCTTACTTAACTACGACTATTACCGATAAGCAGGTAATTATTGAAGAGCAATAGGAAGAGAAAAAAAGCTTTTGCAAAATGGCAGGGGAATAATCCTAAAGTTTGCAAAAGCTTTTTGTTGTTACTTAATGTTTATTTACGTGCATATACTGTATAACGATATTTTTCCAGCAAAGTAACTGCTTTCATGGAAGATTCTTCATCATATAACTCAATGCGTAACACACCTTCTTCAAACTCACGATTGTGAATAATACCGATGTTTTTAATGCTAATATTATTACTAGCTAAGATGGTTGCGATAGTGGCGATAGCACCTGTTTCATCAAATATATCAAGATAAACTTCATATACATGTTTTAACATACCAACTTTCTTGGTAGGAATGTTATCGCGGTATTCTCTAGCAGATACAAAGAAATCTAGGAGATAAGTTTCATCGCAATCAGAAAGTGCTCTGTTAATACGAGTAAGAGTTGCTATGTAGCATTCAAGAAACTTCTGAATACTTTCTGTATTAGTTAAGCAGATATTTTGCCACATAATAGGAGAGGAGGACGCGATTCTTGTAATGTCTTTGAATCCTCCTGCCGCAAGCAGACGCATCTTTTCATCTGGATCGTCACTTTCTTTGACCATGGTAACTAAACTGGAAGCTATTAGATGCGGTACATGACTAATTGCGGCCACTACATCATCGTGCTCGTTCGCATCGATAATTAATGGGATAGAACCAATTTTCTTTACTAGATTGTATAGGAAATCAATCTTATTTTGTTCTATCTGATTGGAAGGTGTTAGGATGTAATAGGCATTCTCAAGTATTATAGCATTTGAGTTAGCATATCCTGTTTTTTCAGATCCTGCCATAGGATGTCCGCCGATAAAGTAAGGGTTCATATTAAGATCTTGAACCGCTTTGTGTATATTACCTTTCACACTACCTACATCTGTTATGATGCAGGTAGGTTTAATGATATTCTTTAATTCTTGTAAGTATTGTATATTAGTTAATACGGGGCAGCATAGAAAGATTATATCGCATTGGCGGAAATCTTTAGCTAAGTCGGTTGAGATGAGATCAATTGTTCCATCCTCAAGTGCCATATCAAGGTTCGTATTTGCTCGATCTTTATAATAATTAAAGGCTATGATATTTGTGTTTTCAAGTCGAAGCTTCATAGCCCTGGCAATTGATCCACCAATTAAACCAAAACCTATAAAGCCAGCAGTAACGTCTTCCATACGTAATCCTCCGATGATTTATAATGATTTACCCATAAGTGCTGCAAAAGGTCTTAACTCCTCGCATAATTCCTCGAATTGAGGGAAGGTTAATGACTGAGGGCCATCTGATAAAGCAGTAGCTGGGTTTGGATGTGTCTCAATCATTAGACCGTCAGCACCAACAGCAACAGCAGATTTTGCAAGTGGTTTTACATAGTTACGTACACCTGTTGCATGGCTTGGGTCAACGATAATAGGAAGGTGACTCTTTTCTTTGATGACTGGAACTGCACTAATATCTAATGTGTTACGAGTTGCAGTTTCGAATGTACGAATACCACGTTCGCATAATACTACGTTTCTATTACCTTCCGCCATAATGTATTCAGAGGCATTCAACCATTCTTCAATGGTAGCAGATAGACCACGTTTTAGTAAGACTGGAAGACCAGTTTTACCAACTTCCTTTAATAAATAGAAGTTTTGCATGTTTCTTGCACCAATTTGTAGCATATCTACATACTTAACAGCGCTTTCTATTGCCTCAAGACTTGTTACTTCGCAGATAACAGGAAGACCCGTTGCTTCACGTGCTTCTTTCATATAACGAAGACCTTCTTCTTCAAGACCTTGGAAAGAGTAAGGTGAGGTTCTTGGTTTGTATGCACCACCACGAAGAATCTTAGCACCAGCTTTCTTGATTGCAATAGCAGTTTCTAATACTTGATCATGACTCTCAACAGCACATGGACCTGACATGATAACAAGATCTTTACCGCCAATCTCAACGTTACCTACAGTAACGATAGATGGTTCTGGGTGGAATTTTTTGTTTGCTAATTTATATGTTTCTGTTACGGGAACAATCCTTTCTACGCCTGGTGCTATTTCTAGATTCTGTTCCACGATTTTTGACTTATCACCTACAACGCCAATAATAGTGACCTCTTTTCCAGCGGATAGATGTGCTTCTAATCCTTTTGCTGTAATCATATCCACGATGTTTTTAATAGATGCTTCAGAAGCATTTGGTTTCATAACGATAATCATAATATATTCTCCATTCTCTAACAGTATTACGTATACTGGTATTAGTATAACTTGGTATTCGTCATTCTACAACATAAAGTTATAGATGTCAATACTTTAAAGCGTTAAACTTCAACGCGTTGAATAAGAAGTGAGAGATATAAAATTATAATTATTTGTGTAATAAATCCTAAAACCTGTCCATATCATATAGAAATGTCTCGTTGAGATAAAAAACTTAGAAATTCTAAGGAAGTTGTTTGTTTAATATGGATATAATGGTTGTAATACACAGAAATATTTAGTACAATATTTACATAGGACAAAGAACCTTTCATCATCAAATTTTGTTACTCTAAACAGGAATATTCGTGTATAGGAGGTATCATGTATGGACATTTATACTTCAGACAAGATTAGAAATGTTGTGATATTAGGGCATGGTGGTTGTGGTAAGACTACTTTAATTGAAGCGATAGCGTATACTATGAAAGTTACGAATCGCCAAGGGAAAGTAGAAGATGGTAATACGATAAGCGATTTTGATAAAGAAGAGATTAAGCGGCGTTTTTCAATTAGTACCGCAGTTGTACCGATTATTTGGGAAGATACCAAAATCAATTTCCTTGATACACCAGGATATTTTGATTTTGTTGGTGAAACACAGGAAGCAATGACAGCAGCTGATGCAGCGGTTATTGTTATATCTGCAAAGGCTGGTGTTGAAGTTGGAACAGTACGCGCTTGGGAGATGTGTGAACGATATAAACTTCCTCGTATGTTTTTTGTTACGGATATGGATGATGACAATGCAAGTTATCGTCAAGTGGTAGAAAAGTTAACAGACCTATATGGTAAGAAGATTGCACCTTTCCATCTTCCAATTAGACAAGATGAGAAGTTTATTGGCTTTGTTAATATTGTTAAGATGCAAGGCAGAAAATTCACTACATTAAGTGATTATGAAGAATGTGATATCCCAGAGTATTCTATGGCGAATCTTACTTCTTGCCGTGAAGCTTTATTAGAAGCAGTAGCGGAAACTAGTGAAGATAGGATGGAGAGATATTTTGCAGGAGAGGAGTTTTCACAGGAAGAGATTTCGATTGCTCTTAGAGAGAATGTCATGGACGGTACCGTAGTTCCTGTTTTGATCGGTTCTGGGCTTAATTGTCAAGGAACGACTATGTTACTACAGGCGATTGAAAAATATTTTCCATCACCAGATAAGACGACAACCATTGGGGTGAACACGATAACAAATGAAGAAATAGAAGTAAAATTTGAAAAAAACAAACCTATGACAGCTAATGTGTTTAAAACAATTGTTGACCCATTCGTAGGCAGATTCTCAGTAGTTAAAGTACATAGTGGTATCTTAAAGTCAGATACCATGGTATGGAATCCGATGAAAGAAAGCGAAGAAAAGGTTGCTAAATTATATATTCTAAGAGGTAAGGAACAATTCGAAGTAAGAGAACTTCATGCAGGTGATATTGGAGCAATCAGTAAATTGACTATCACAGCAACTGGAGATACCTTAACAACAAAAGAAACACCTATTGTCTATAAGAAACCAGAAGTACCAAAACCTTATACATTCATGCGTTATTCTACCAAGAATAAAGGAGATGAAGATAAAGTATCGCAGGCTCTTGCTAAGATGTTAGAAGAGGATTTAACTCTTTTGGTAAAGAATGATACTAAGAATAGACAGACTCTACTCTTTGGTATCGGAGAGCAACAATTAGAGATTTTAGTAAGTAAGTTATTAAGTAGATACAAGGTGGAAATCGAGTTATCGAAACCAAAAGTTTCTTATCAAGAGACAATACGTAAACCTGCTAAGGTACAAGGAAAATATAAGAAACAATCAGGTGGACATGGTCAATATGGTGATGTTCATATTGAGTTCGAACCATCAGGTGATCTTGGTACTCCTTATATATTTGAAGAGAAAGTTTTTGGAGGTGCAGTACCTAAGAATTTCTTCCCAGCAGTTGAAAAGGGAATCGCAGAAAGTGTTGTGAAGGGACCTTTGGCGGGTTATCCAGTCGTTGGGGTCAAAGCAACTTTGGTAGATGGGTCTTATCACCCCGTGGATTCTTCTGAAATGGCATTTAAGATGGCGGCTATTCAAGCTTTTAAGAAAGCCTTTGAACTAACTAATCCAGTTTTACTTGAGCCAATTGTTTCTTTGAGAGTAGTAGTACCTGATCGATTTACTGGTGATATTATGGGAGACTTGAATAAGAGACGTGGAAGGGTTATGGGGATGAATCCATGCGAATACGGAAAGCAAGAAATCATAGCAGATATTCCTATGGCGGAATTGGTAGGTTATTCTACTGATTTACGTTCAATGACAGGTGGAATAGGAGATTATAGTTATGAATTCGCTCGTTATGAACAGGCGCCATCGGAGGTACAGGCGACAATCGTGAATGAGAATAAGAAAGAAGAAGCGGTATAAAGTATATATTATCAATAATACCTGCTAGGATTTATATTCTTATTGGTAAAATAGGAATCATAATAATAGAATTTAATAGATGTTGAGAAAAAGCAATAAACGCAAGTATAAATCAATTGACATATGGATATACTTATGATAGACTAGACAAGTATGATTTCAGCCGATACCAGGATATAGGACACTCCGACCTATGGCTTAGTATTAGGCGATTTAATAATAGGAGGAATTTAAGATGATTAACAAAGAAAAGAAGCAAGAAGTTATCGCAGCTTACGGAAGAAATCCACAAGATACTGGATCACCTGAAGTGCAAATCGCTTTATTAACAGTTAGAATTAACGAGTTAACTGAGCATTTAAAAGCTAACAAAAAAGATCACCACTCAAGAAGAGGTCTATTAAAAATGGTAGGTCAAAGAAGAGGTCTTCTTGAATACCTAAAGAAAAACGATATCGAAGCTTACCGTAACCTTATCGAACGTTTAGGTTTAAGAAAGTAATAACAACGTAAATATTTTTTAATTATACACGACAAACAAACAAACAGTAGAAAGCCATATTGTGATTGCAGATAATGTAGTCATAGTATGGCTTTTTGCTTGCTTTATATACATAGTTTTTTACTTAGTATTTCCTATTTTCTTGCAAGGTTTGGCAGCATAAGAACTATTATTACAATAATTTATACTTAGAATTATTATAAATAAAAATAAGTAGCATAAATCTTCCAAAGGTGGTATAATAGAAATGAATATGGAGATGTATCCCGAGACTTCTGAAAAGTACATTATCATAGTTTTAGTGTATTTTTCAGTTGTTTCGGCATCTCCAATAAAATTAAATCAGAAATCAGATTACGAATAAAGAATCTGAAAATAAAAGGAGATAAAATATGTTCAAAAGTTTTTCTATGGAACTAGCTGGCAGAACTTTAACAGTTGATGTTGGCAGAGTAGCAGCACAAGCAAATGGAGCTGCATTAATGCATTATGGGGATACAGTTGTATTATCTACAGCTACTGCATCAGACAAGCCAAGAGAAGGAATTGATTTCTTCCCACTTAGTGTAGAATATGAAGAGAAATTATATGCCGTTGGGAAAATCCCAGGTGGTTTTAATAAAAGAGAAGGAAAAGCATCTGAAAATGCAATCTTAACATCTCGTGTTATCGATAGACCAATGCGTCCACTATTCCCTAAAGACTATAGAAATGATGTAACTCTTAACAATTTAGTTATGTCAGTAGACCCTGATTGTAGTCCAGAACTTACAGCTATGATAGGTTCAGCAATTGCCGTAGCGATTTCTGATATTCCTTTTGATGGCCCTTGTTCTACAACGCAAGTTGGATTAGTGGATGGTGAATTCGTATTCAATCCAAATGCAGATCAAAAAGCAAATTCTGATCTTCAATTAACAGTAGCATCAACAAAAGAGAAAGTTATCATGATTGAAGCTGGTGCTAACGAAGTTTCAGAGGACAAGATGATTGAAGCTATCTTTGCTGCACATGAAGTTAACCAAAAAGTAATCGAATTTATCGATACAATCGTTGCAGAATGTGGAAAAGCGAAACATAGTTACGAAAGTTGTGCAGTTCCTGCAGAATTATTCGAAGCAATCAAAGAAGTAGTTCCACCAGCAGAGATGGAAGAAGCAGTTTTCACAGATGTTAAACAAGACAGAGAAGAAAACATCAAAAAGATTACTGCAAAATTAGAAGAAGCATTTGCAGATAATGAAGAATGGTTAGCTGTTCTTGGCGAAGCTATCTATCAATATCAAAAGAAAACAGTACGTAAGATGATCTTAAAAGATCACAAACGTCCAGACGGTAGAGATATTACACAGATTCGTAGATTAGCAGCAGAAGTTGACATTATACCTAGAGTTCATGGTTCAGCTATGTTCACAAGAGGACAAACTCAAATCTGTACAATTACAACATTAGCACCTCTTTCAGAGGCTCAAAGAATTGATGGTTTAGATGAAGCAGAAACTTCTAAGAGATATATGCATCACTACAACTTCCCATCATACTCTGTTGGAGAAACAAAACCTTCAAGAGGTCCAGGTCGTCGTGAAATAGGACATGGTGCATTAGCAGAACGTGCGTTAATTCCAGTACTACCAAGTACAGCAGAATTCCCTTATGCAATTAGAACTGTTTCTGAGACATTTGAATCAAATGGTTCTACTTCACAAGCATCTATCTGTGCATCTACAATGTCATTGATGGCCGCAGGTGTTCCAATTACTAAACCAGTTGCAGGTATCTCTTGTGGATTAGTAACAGGGGATTCAGATGATGATTATATCGTATTAACAGATATTCAAGGACTTGAAGACTTCTTCGGAGATATGGACTTTAAAGTAGCTGGTACACCTGATGGTATCACTGCAATCCAAATGGATATTAAGATTCATGGTCTTACAAGAGCAATTATTGAAGAAGCTATTAAGACAACAAAAGAAGCAAGAATGCATATCTTAAACGATGTTATGATTCCATGTATCGCAGAGCCAAGAACAGAAGTTGGAGAATTTGCTCCTAAGATCGTTCAGATCAAAATTGACCCAGCTAAGATTGGTGATGTAGTTGGTCAAAGAGGTAAAACAATCAATGCAATCATTGAACAAACTGGAGTTAAAATCGATATTAATGATGAAGGTGCGGTTTCTGTATGCGGTACAGATGCTAATAAGATGAGTGAAGCAGTTCGTATCATCGAAACTATCGTTACAGATTTTGAAGAAGGACAAATCTTCGAAGGTAAAGTAATTAGCATTAAGGAATTTGGTGCATTCCTTGAATTCGCTCCAGGTAAAGAAGGTATGGTTCACATCTCAAAGATTTCCAAAGATAGAATCAATCATGTTGAAGATGTTCTTTCACTTGGTGATGTTGTTAAAGTTGTTTGTCTTGGAAAAGATAAGATGGGAAGAATCAGCTTTAGTATCAAGGATGTTCAATAAGAGTATTATCTATAGATGATGGAATAGATATCACAGTGCGTGAGAGCGTGCCGTAATGGCAGGTATAGAGTATCTCGTAAGTGTTGGCTTATGAGATACTCTTTTACGGTTTGCCCGACATGGGCAAACTCTAACGGGTGAATGTCCCGAGTGTACCTAGGCAATGGGAAACACATAGCTGAACAGCAAGGGTGTCTATC
>JAHAJA010000011.1 GCA_018372435.1 Clostridiales bacterium
TTTTTAGTTAATCGCATAACTAATTATATCAGAAAAACGCTGTACGTTCTATGAACGTCAGCGTTTTTTCTTTAGGGGAGTTTTTTTACAGCCCCTTTTTTGCTCTACTGCTGGGCACAGGGCGTTGTACCTGCACCAACACACTGACAAATCTAATACCTAAACGACGTTATAAGGAAGCCTGTAGACCGTATAATTCATCAATACTGAGAAAAATGAAACCTTTGGAGATTTAATATTAATAAGTAATTTTGATTTTGTCATAATATATACATATTACCAGCTCATTTAGTGTCAAATTACGAATTTAGAATACTTAGTATTGTTAAATAATGGATAAATTGTTATACTAATAATAATGTAGAAATAATACAAAAGATAGGAGAAAACAATCGGCTAAACTATTAAGACTATAATTATAGTAGTAATACTAGATTTAATATTTGTAGTATTAAAATCTCAACATAAGCTATTTTCAAACAAAGATTCCACGTAGACATTGCTCAAAATTTAGACATTTTTTGATTAATGTCTAGTTTTTATACACGGCGCTTTTTTTGATTATATGAAATAAAGAAGAATTTTAGTATGATAATAGCAAGCAGAAAGAAACTAGACAAGATGTAACAGATTACGATTGTTAAGAATGCATACCGCATTCTAGCAGTGAGTCTTGTAATTCTAAGTCTTATGCTATTGTTCTGGTCAAAGATAACACTGGAAATTGTAATATTTTTGGTATCATTCTTTTGGTATGTGGAATGATAAAGGTGATGGGATTCCTAAATCAATAGATGGTACAAAATACAGTGAAATTATAAGGAGGAATGTAATATGGGTAAGAAATTAGTGAAAATAGGTGCAGCTTCTTTATTAGCAGCTGGAGCAGGAGCAGCAATTATAGCAAAAAACAAAAATAACGAACAAAAAAACGAATTAAAGGAACAAAAAAAGAAATTAAAAGAAAAAAGAGCAAAAGAGCTTGAATCGTATCGCAACACAGAAAGAGGAAAGAATGGTAAGAACAGCAAAGGAATCTATTATTCTAATGGTAATTATGAAGCATTTGCTCGTCCAGAAAAACCAGCAGGAGTAGATGAAAAATCCGCTTATATCGTAGGTAGTGGTCTCGGTGCGTTGGCTGCGGCTTGTTTTCTTGTAAGAGATGGACAGATGAAAGGTGAGAATATCCATATCTTAGAAGCAATGGATATTGCCGGTGGTGCATGTGATGGTATTAATGATCCAATGAGAGGTTACGTAATGCGTGGCGGACGTGAGATGGAAAACCATTTTGAATGTCTATGGGATTTGTTCCACAGCATTCCATCACTTGAAAAACCAGGAGCTTCCGTTCTTGATGAGTTTTATTGGTTGAATAAGCATGATCCAAACTATTCTCTTTGCCGTGCAACTAAGAACAGAGGTGAAGATGCACATACCGATGGTAAGTTCAATTTGAGCCAAAAGGGATGCATGGAGATTATGAAATTGTTCTTCACAAAGGACGAAGACCTTTATGATAAGACAATCGAAGATGTGTTTGATGAGGAAGTATTTGATTCTACATTCTGGTTATACTGGAGAACTATGTTCGCATTTGAAAACTGGCACAGTGCTTTAGAAATGAAGCTATACTTCCAGAGATTTATCCATCACATTGGTGGATTACCAGATTTCTCTGCTTTGAAATTCACAAAATACAATCAATATGAATCCTTGATTCTTCCAATGCAGAAGTATTTAGAGGCAGCAGGGGTAGAATTCCAATTCAATACAGAAGTTACGAATGTATTATTTGATTTTGTTGGAGATAAGAAGATTGCAAAATCTATTCAATGTAAAGTAAATGGAGTTGAAGAGGAAATCGTTCTTACAGAAAATGATCTTGTATTTGTAACAAACGGCAGTTGTACAGAAGGAACAATCTATGGTGACCAAGATCACGCACCAGTTGGTAATGCAGAGGTTCGTACTAGTGGTTGTTGGAGTTTATGGAAAAAGATTGCTGCGCAAGATGAAGCATTCGGACACCCAGAGAAGTTCTGTTCTGATATAGAAAAGACCAATTGGGAATCCGCTACTGTTACAACTTCTGATGACAAGATTATCTCTTATATTCAACAAATCTGTAAGAGAGATCCAAGAAGTGGTAGAGTAGTTACTGGTGGTATCGTAAGCTGTCAGGATTCTAGCTGGCTTCTTAGCTGGACCATCAACAGACAAGGACAGTTCAAAGAACAGAGAAAAGATGAAGTATGTGTATGGGTATACAGCTTATTTACCGATGTACCTGGTGACTACATTAAGAAACCAATGAAAGAATGTACTGGTAAGGAAATCACAGCTGAATGGTTATACCATATGGGGGTTCCAGTTGATGAGATTGATGATCTTGCTGAAAACCATGCACTCTGTGTTCCAACAATGATGCCATATATTACAGCATTCTTTATGCCAAGAGCTAAAGGTGACAGACCAGATGTTATCCCAGACGGCTGCGTAAACTTTGCATTCTTAGGTCAGTTTGCTGAAACACCAAGAGATACGATCTTTACAACTGAGTATTCTGTTCGTACTGCAATGGAAGCAGTATATGGATTGCTTGGTGTAGACCGAGGAGTACCTGAAGTATGGGGAAGTGTATATGATATCAGAGAATTACTAGACAGTAGTGTGAAGTTGATGGATGGTAAATCTCCACTTGAAATCGAACTTCCTGGTCCACTTAATGCTTTGAAAAAACCATTGCTTAAGAAACTTAAAGGAACTGTGATTGAGAAGGTTCTTAGAGACCATGATATAATTAGAGATGGAATGCTGTAACAAGTAAGACGACATAGGAAAAAGAAATTATGAAGAAGTCATAAAAATCTTTAAAAAAATAGTTAGAAAAACTTAGCTGGTATAGAGTGGTATTATAGTTATCACACCATACCAGCTATTTTTATTTGTACTTAATTAAGAAACCCAGAATGAAGTATTACATGTATGGGAGAAAACTATTTTATAATTATACGAACTTCTCACATAAAAACTCTTCCAAATCTCCAAGTGCAAAATTTGAGATTTAGAATGAAAACAATAATAGGAGAAACCTTTTATTTTTATAATAATCGGTTTCTCTTTTACTATAGGCAGAAAATGGGATATAATATGAGTAGTAACGTTAGCTATAAGTATATCTAAAAAGAGGTTTTATATAATAGGAGGAAGCATCTTGTCTGCAAATTCGCTTGATCTATTCGATATAGTAACAAAACAATGGTTTTCAAAAAACTTAGGTTCACCTACAGCAGTACAGCAAGAAGCTTGGCCTGCTATTGCTCTAGGCAAACATACATTAGTTTCAGCACCAACTGGTACGGGTAAAACCTTATCTGCATTTTTAGTGTTTATTGATCAGTTAAAAGAACAATCTCGTAAGGGGATATTAAAACAAGAACTTCAATTGATATATATATCACCACTTAAATCACTTGCAGGTGATATTCGTGAAAATCTCCGTCGTCCACTTAATGGTATCTTTGAAGAGGAGAGAAACTTAAATCCTGGCACCAGGAGTATGCCATATGATATAACGGTTGCAATTCGTACAGGGGATACATCAGCCAGCGATAGACGTAGTATGATTAAGACGCCACCTCATATTCTAATCACAACGCCGGAATCATTATATTTAATGCTTACAAGCAAATCAGGCCAATCCATTCTCCACACTGCCAAAGCAATAATAATTGATGAATTACATGCAATAATCGATACAAAACGAGGTGCTCATCTGATGCTTTCCTTAGCCAGATTGGACAAGTTATGTAATAAACCATTACAACGGATTGGCCTTTCTGCTACGATTGAACCTTTAAGTAAAGCTGCAGAGTATCTCTCTCCTGATCCAGTGACGATCGTTTCACCGAAGATGCACAAACAGGTCAAACTAATTATTACAAGCCCTATGTTAAATTCCCATGAATATTTACGAAACACCGTATGGGAAGAGGTAGCAAGAACAGTCTATGAGCATTGTACTGGTACCCGTAGTGTTATTGCTTTTGTTGAAGGTCGTGCATATGCAGAGAAGCTTGCTTATTATGTGAACCAAATTGCTGGTGAAGGATTTGCTAGGACTCATCATGGAAGTCTATCAAAAGAACAACGTTTTATAGTAGAGCAGTCATTGAGAGAAGGAAGTTTACGACTTCTATGTGCTACTTCATCTATGGAACTTGGTATTGATGTTGGTGATATTGATCAAGTATTCCAGATTGGTACACCAAGATCCATATCAAGTACCTTGCAAAGACTAGGACGTGCAGGGCATAATCCAGGTCGAGTTAGTATCATGCATATCTTTCCACGTGAGGCTTCGGAAGGTCTTTATTGTGGATTAACTGCCGAGGTTGTAAGAAACGGTGGAATTGAGTATTCCAAACCTCCAAGACTGTGTCTTGATGTATTAGCACAACACCTAGTTTCGATGGCTACAATTAGTGGCTACGACTTGGATGAAGTAATGGAAATACTATCACGAGCATATCCGTTTTACGAGGTTACAAAGCAGGATGTAAAAGATGTCTTATGTATGCTTGCGGGAGATTATGAACATGAGCAGGAGATACCGGTAAGACCTAGAATTCTATATGATCGAATTCACGATTATGTAGAAGGTGATACGTATAGCCGCATGTTGGCGGTTTCAGCCGGAGGTACCATTCCTGATAAAGGGATGTATACCTTACGAACCGAAGATGGTGTGAAAGTTGGGGAACTAGATGAGGAGTTTGTATTTGAAGCTAGGATTGGCGATAGATTTTTGCTTGGTACCTTTGCGTGGAAGATAAGCCGAATTCAAAAAGATGTGGTAATTGTAACTGGGTCAACTGTAAGTGGTGCTCGTTTGCCTTTCTGGAAAGGCGAGGTGAGAGGGCGAAGCTTACAGACAGGAATAGCCTTTGGAAGGATATTTAACAAACTATTTAAAGCGTATGAGGCTGGAGAACTATATGAGGAATTACAGGGGTTAGGACTTGATGAAGTAGCAACAAAAGGTGCTGAGGAATTTTTGAGGCGCCAAATAGATGCTACGAAAGTGCTGCCAGATGATAAAACGATATTATTAGAACATTTTTCTGATGAAACAGGTAACCATCAAGTAATGGTGCATTCTGTATTTGGTAAACAGGTGAATGCGCCCCTTTCGCTATTAATAAGTGTAATTGCGAAAGGCCTTGTTAATTCCAATATCAATTATGTCGATGATGATGATGGCTTTTTATTGTTTCCATATGACGGTTGTTCTTTACCAGAAGGACTCTTACAAAGAATTAATCCGGATACGGCAAGGCCTATTTTGACAGCATTGCTGCCTTCTACTTCGTTGTTTAATATTACATTTCGTTATAATGCTGCACGTGCACTAATGATGGGAGTTAAAAATGCAAGGCGTCAGCCACTCTGGGTTCAACGATTACGTAGTTCACAAATGCTTGATTCCGTGCTGAAAGATGAGAAACATCCTCTTATCAGGGAAACAAAAAGAGAATGTCTAGAAGACCATTGGGATCTAGAGGGAGTGGAGTTTGTATTGAATGGAATTCGTTCGGGAACGATTCAAGTACATGAGATGTATCTGGATACGCCTTCCCCTATGTCGCTGCCATTACGAAGACAAACAGAAGCCTCTATGATGTATGATTATGCCCCTACTCCTCATAGCATTCACCGAGCAACAGAAGATGCATTACAACAAGTGGAATTAGCACAGGCTGGAGCATTAATTGCACCTGCTAAAGAACAACTTAAGCAACAGATGGAACGGGGACGTTTACCACAGGATGAAAACCAATTACACTCTCTTCTTATGATAGAGGGGGATCTGATAGCTGGTGAAGTTGATGTTCCAATTGATTGGTTTGAATCATTGGCGCGGAAGGAACGGGTAAAATATATTGAGCCTGGTTTATGGATTGCAGCGGAACATTCTGATGCGTATCAGGCAGCGTTAGATGATAAAGATATAACAGCTAGAATGAATATAGTTCGTCGCGTTTTGCGATATCGACAAGCGCAGTCTCTAGAATTAATCGCAGAGCGCTACTTATTTTCTGAGAGAGAGGCACTTGAGGTTTTAGAAACATTATGCAGCCAAGGTAGTATAGTAGAAAGCAATGGTCTATATTATCATGCAGAATTATATGATAGAGCCAGAAAAGAGACAGTAAAAAACCTTAGAAGCCAGATTAGAACATTACCTGCAGAACGTTATGCTGCATTGATAACAAGCCGTATACGTAGTATGACGCCAGCAAAAGAGCAACTGGAAAAGGCGATGAAAGTATTATGTGACCAAGCATATCCACCAGAGGTGTGGGAGGACGTTCTGTTACCAGTACGGGTATCTAGTTATCGACCTGAGTTATTGGATGAATTACTAGCAAGGGGAGATCTTTTTTGGCGGATTACTTCTAATAAGGGTATTAGTTTTCATTTATATAACGATATCAATTGGGATGAGGAGCTTTCGAGTGTAGTAGAGGAATTGGAAGAAAATGAAAAGGTTATTTACGAAGCATTATTAAAACGTGGTGCTAGTTTTGCACAGAGGCTTTCGCCTCTATTAAATGGTATTTCCCCATATGATATATTATTAAATCTAGCGGAAAAAGGCTTGGTGTCTGCAGATAGTTTCGTACCGGCAAGGCAATGGATGGCTAGGGAAAAGCAAAAGAAAATTACAGTAAGGCAAAAGGTGACTGCACGTGTTAAAGCGATGTCAGCTGGAAGGTGGGAGGTATTACGGCCTCTAAAAGAACTCTCAGTAGAAGAACAGTTAGAACGCTTGTTTGACAAAGTTATCATTGTCTGCCGTGAAACAACAACAATTCAAGGGGTCTCATGGAACATGGCATTAGAGATATTACGTGTGTGGGAATATACAGGAAGGGTACGTAGAGGGTACTTTATTGAAGGACTGTCAGGAATTCAATTTATCAGAACGAAAGATTTTGAAGGGGTAATGACAGAGCTTGTTCATCCTCTTGATCAAGTGATATGGATAAGTGCAGTAGATACTGCACAGCCATGGGGGAAAAGTCTACCACATATGAAAGATCGATCGTTTCATAATGTGTCTGGAACTACCGTGGCACTTAGGTCGGGTGTACCGATTGCTGTTTTTGAAAGACAAGGTAAAGTGCTTCGTATATTTGATAGCAGCAATTTACAAGAAGTTTTACGTATTTTTAGCCAGGATTTTAAAGCATATCGTATCTTACCTAAGTCAAAACGTATTACAGTAAAAGAGTATCAGGAGGAAGCTGTTGCTTCTTTGATAGGTGCTGGATTTTCACGGGAAATGCAGGATTATGTATTATACAGATAAAATAAAATTTCTTATTCGACATAATCATTTAATACTAGACATTTTGCGATTTCTATATTATGATAAAAAACATAACTCAAAATAAGTACATCGTATAAAGTTGAAAATATGGTTCAACAGTTTCTACCAAACTACCTTAAATAGTTTGACTACGATATGAAAATTAACAACACATATCTTAAGAGACTCCATTATACGTGTATCCAATTAAGCGTGGAGGCATTGTAATGAAGAATTATTCTAGTATTTATGAACTTGATGGAAGGGTTCCGGTTGCTAAGGCAATTCCATTTGGTTTACAGCACATCCTTGCTATGTTTGTAGCAAACATTACCCCAATTATTATCGTAGCGGCTGCATCTGGTTTATCCAGTTCACAGACAGCAAAATTAATCCAAGCTGCAATGATTATTGCAGGAATCGGTACAATAATCCAGTTATATCCGGTCTGGAAAGTAGGATCAAGGTTGCCAATTGTAATGGGAATCAGTTTTACTTTTGTATCTATTCTATGTTTTATAGGCAGTCAATATGGTTATCCTACGGCTATAGGTGCCATTATAGTAGGTGGGATTATTGAGGGCGTTTTAGGATTATTTGCCCGTTATTGGAGAAGAATTATTACTCCTATTGTTGCAGCAAGCGTTGTAACAGCAATTGGTTTTTCTTTATTAAATGTTGGTGCATACTCCTTCGGAGGAGGAAATGGAAGTACAGATTTTGGTTCCCTTTCTAATTTAGCACTTGGCGGTATTACACTTGTATGTTGCTTGGCTTTTACAATACTTGCAAAAGGACAATACAAACAGTTATCGGTTTTATTTGGACTAGTTGTTGGCTATGTGGTTGCAATCTTTATGGGGAAAGTTGATTTTCGAGAAGTTGCAGTGTCTAATCTCTTCTCACTTCCAGAAATCTTACCATTTAAGCCAGAATTCAATATCAGTGCGATTGTTTCGGTTGTATTGATTTATCTAGTTTCAGCAACAGAAACAATTGGTGATACATCAGCACTTGCGGAAGCTGGATTAAATCGAGATGCTACAGAAAAAGAGATTTCAGGGGCACTTGCCTGTGATGGTTTCATTAGTTCGTTATCAGGAGTATTTGGCTGTATGCCAATTACTTCTTTCAGCCAGAATGTTGGGCTTGTAGCTATGACCAAAGTAGTCAATCGTTTTACCCTCTTAATGGGAGGAATTATTATGATTCTGTCAGGATTATTCCCACCAATAGGAGCAATCTTAGCTACATTACCAGAACCCGTTTTAGGAGGCTGTACATTAATCATGTTTGGAACCATTGTAGTTAGTGGTTTACAGATGATTGCAAAATGTGGTTTCAACCAAAGAAACCTATTGATTGTAGCGTTATCATTAAGCATAGGAATTGGATTTACACAAGTGCCAGATATATTTCGTGTATTCCCAACGATCATTCGTAATGTATTTGCAGAAAACTGCGTAGCAGTGGTATTCTTAACAGCAGTTATTTTAAATCTTATTCTACCGAAGAATATGGAAGTGGAACAACAAAAAAAGCACAATTAGTGAAGGAGATAGAGTAGATATGCAACTTTTAAAAGATCGCATTAACAAAGATGGTAAGATTAAAGAAGGAAATGTGCTAAAAGTAGATTCGTTCTTAAATCATCAGATTGAAATCGAGTTACTTGAAGAAATTGGTAAAGAATTCAAACGACGTTTTGAAGGCGAAGAGATAACGAAGATATTAACAATTGAAGCTTCTGGGATTGCTATCGCTTGTATTGCAGCAAAATACTTTAACGTACCAGTTGTATTTGCCAAGAAATCGAAGACGAAAAATATTGCAGGTGAAGTGTATACCAGCAAAGTGGAGTCATTTACACATGGTAAAGTGTACGATATCATGGTGTCCAAAGAATTCTTATTAAAAGAGGATAAAGTATTAATCCTAGATGACTTCTTAGCAAATGGACAAGCACTATTAGGGCTTTCCAAACTAGTAGAAGATGCTGGCGCTACAGTAGTAGGTGCAGGTATTGTAATAGAGAAAGGTTTTCAAGTAGGTGGAGAATTAATTCGTAAGCAGGGAATTCATCTAGAGTCTCTTGCAATTATTGAGAAGATGAGTGTAGAAGATGGCGTGACATATAGATAGGATATAAACTTGGAACAACAAAGGGTGTACAATATGAGAGTATTGTATGCCCTTTGTTGTATAATCGTTTAACTCCATATAGGTGATATTTGATTGCCTTTAATTTGGAAGAATTAACATTATAAGGAAAAATAGACTTGACAAATGACAAGACAATAATTAATATAGGAATAATGTGTAAAATACAATAAAATATTACCTATTATTGTCTGATTATAAAATATAAAGCTATAATAAGGAGAGTTAAATAATTCTAACTTACTCTAAAAAAGTATTTATCTCATAGCATTTGAAATCATTAACATAATCATATCAATTGGAGTATTTTCAATTTTTATACAGGACTTAAAATGCGTGCAGAAGGGAGTATTTATGAGAAGTGTTAAAGATACCTTTATATTACATGAAGAAGAGAAAAAACCGATAGCAACAAAATATTTTTCGCTTGTTTATGGAGTGAATAGTATTGTTAATGATGGTGTAAAGAGAGAAATTGTGTTGGGGGATATTACGTGTGAAAATATGTATATTACAAAAGCTATTTCTGCGTTGACCTTTATTGTTTTCAAATATACAAATCGTGAAAAGTTTTCGATTATGTATTTTGATGAATCAGAAAGATGTGCGTTTTGTAATGTTGGAGAGAATACATTTTTGGATGAAATCAATCTTGAATTAGGTAAAATACAACCGATAGATAATAGTTTATCTGATATAATGGTCAATATTTCAGGTGAAAAACTACAGACTTGTACAATGGATCAGTATAATATGATATTGGATATTGATGTACAAAATAAAAAGATAGTATTTTCTGCTAAGTATAAAGTAAAAGTTTACGACGAAACGTTTGTGAAACAAATAGGAAGACATTGGATAGGTGCATTGAAGAGAATAATTTCATCTGAACACAAAAAAATATGTGACCTAGATTTGGATTCTGAAGAAGAAAATCTGTTAAGTTGGAAGCAAATTAGTTGTTTTGATAATCAGTATAATTATGAATATAATTATTCAATAATTGGGAGGCTTAATAGGGATATACATAAATATTGGGATAGAGTTGCTATAAGTGATTGTAAAGGAAATATGACGTATAAGCAACTGCATATTGCTTCTAATAAAGTTGCCAATTTATTAAAAGAAAATGATGTTAATAGTGGAGATAATGTGGCGATTATTGGTTCACGATGTCGTGAAATGATAATTTCTATATTAGGGATTCTTAAAAGGGGAGCTACCTACATACCCATAGATATGGAACTTCCGTTGCTTAGAATTAATTATATCTTGCAGGATGCTAGAATAAAGAAAGTAATAATGCTAGAAGAAATCGAAGTTGAGAACAACTTCCCAATATTAACGTTAGACAATATTGAAAATTATTCAGAGCAGTACATTTACAATGATGTTAGCGATGATCACTGCGCATATATTTTATACACTTCTGGCACGACTGGTAAGCCAAAAGGGGTAATGGTTCGAGATTCTAGTGTTATAAATCTTAGTAATTGGTTTGGATTGACATACAATCTATTAATAAATAGAAACATTCTACATATGACCAATATATCGTTCGATGTTTCCGTTGAAGAAACAATAGTTTCATTATTAAATTACGCTACTATTTTTATTATTCCACAAGAGATTAAACTAAATAGAGATAAATTTGCAAAATACATAAAACAAAACGAGATAAGTATAGCTCAATTTGTTCCAGTAACTTTACAGGAATTATTGGCGGATTCGGATAAAATAGATTGCTTAAATATAGTAATTTGTGGAGGGGATAAGTTAGATAATGATTTAAAAAATAAAATTCTACAAAAAGGATATAATCTTTATAATAATTATGGACCTACTGAATTTACTGTTGATGCAATAGCATGTAAATGTGAATTAAGCCATAATGATCTGGGATATCCAATTGCTAATACAGAAGCCTATATTATGACTGAGAAAGATAAATTGCAGGTATTAGGCGCCCAAGGAGAATTATGTTTAGCAGGGGCAGGAATATCAATCGGCTATTATAATAAAAGAGATTTGACAGAAGAAAAATTTGTTTGGAATAAGGTCTTGAATAAAAGACTATATAAAACTGGAGATTTGGCAATTATAATGCCAAATGGCATCGTAAAGTTTATAGGAAGAAAAGATGATCAGGTTAAGATAAATGGGCTTCGTATCGAATTAGAAGAAATAGAACATTACATAAATCAATTTCAGGGAATTAATGAAGCTGTTGTTGTCGTAATAGATAATACTTATGGTGGAAAAGCACTCTGTGCGTATTATCGCGCTGATGCTACTGTTTTATATGATAAGTTAAGGGCGTATTTAATCAATTATTTACCTCAATATATGATACCTAGTCATTTGATAAAGATTTCAAAATGGCCTACGACACCTAATGGGAAAATTGATAAAAAGGCACTTTGTATGTGGAATAATAATGATGAAAAGAAGAAGTATGTTGCACCTCGAACTAAAGCTGAGAAAGAAATTTCACATATATGGAAAAAGATACTAGGAAAAAGTCAAATTAGTATATGCGAAGAATTTATAAATGCTGGCGGGGATTCATTGAAGGCAACAATTTTTTCTACTCTTATGCTTGAAAAATTCAAAATCCAAGTACCACTTAACAAAATGTTAACCTACACAATCAAAGAGATAGCAGAGTTAGTAAATGAAAATAATATAGAAAAAACTATAGTAAACGATGAAAATCTAATACTTTTAAAAGAGAGTACAGATTCTGAGAAAAATCTTTTTTTGATTCATCCGGGTAATGGAGAAGCTGAAGTATTTGTTGATTTATGTGATAACTTAGACGTAGACTATACTATGTGGGGAATAAGAGCGGATCGATTGAATAAGTATTCTCCTAAAAATAGTAAGCTAGAAGAAATTGCATCTAAATATATTAATAAAATTGAAACAATACAACAAGGTGGTAAATATAATGTTATAGGGTGGTGTATCGGAGGAAGTATAGCTTTTGAAATAGCCTTACAACTAGAGAAAAAAGGAAAAGAACTCGGCTTTTTTGGAATGATTAATAGTTTTGCACCAGATCGAAAATTCTGGGGGGAAATCCATGAGTTTACTGTAAGTACGGAAGAAAAGATGATTAGCGAGTTGCCAGAATATAAGACATTTACGGATAGATATGCTGGATTAAAAGATATACAAGATATCTGGAGCAATCTCATAGGTTATTATGATGAAATAGACTTATCTGTTGAAGTATTAAAGCAATTTGTATATGACGATATGGATAGAGCGATTCCTAATTATAATGCTGCAGATATAAATGTTAATGAAATAATATATTATATTAATGTTCTAAGAATGTTTGATAATATTAGAGCGTTATATGTCCCAGAGAGAAAATTAAAAGCAAAATGCCATTTTTTTGCTGCAACTGATGAAACTGCTGCTAATATTGAATTATGGAATGAATACTGCCATAGGCCGTTAAATATATACAATATTAAAGGTGATAATTTTTCGATATTAAGATACCCAAATGTGAAAGCGTTTTCTGATCTATTAAATAAACTATTGAGGTAATATTAATATGTAACGTTAGGATAGCGAAAGGAAAAGGTATAGATATGAAAAGTAAGCATGCAGATATGTTATTGATCTTGATTACGGCTATATGGGGATTGTCTTTCCCACTCATTCGAAACTCTTTGCCATATATTTCAGAAATTACATATTTGTTTTATAGATTTATGTTAGCCAGTATAATATTAGTATTGATTTTTTGGAAAAAATATAAATTAATTAATTCTTCTGTATTGATAAAAGGGACAATATTAGGTATTTCATTATTTGGAGCCTTAAGTTTTACAGTATTTGCATTACAATACACCACTGCTTCCAATGTTGCTTTTATTACAGGTCTAAATATTGTTATTGTACCGTTTTTTTATAATTTAATTTTAAAGAAAAAAATTGATTTAATAAAAAAAATTAGTATTATTATTGCAGTAATCGGTCTTGTTTTTATATCAGGAGGCTTACAACTACAATTTAATCAAGGTGATTTATTAGCATTTTTATGCGCATTATGCATTTCTGCCCAAATTATATTGACGGATATTTTTGCTAGATCTGAGGATTCAATTATATTAGGGTGTTTACAAGTTAATGTCGCTACCGTTATTTATTTCATTACTTGTTTTATTAGCGGTGTTGGATTTTCCTTTGATGTTAAAGAAATAGTAGTAATTACAATAGTATTTACGGGAATCGCGGGAACTGCCTTGGCATTCGTAGGACAAACTTATGTACAAAAGTATACATCACCAGCGCATGTGGCAATTATTTTTATATTAGAGCCCGTATTTGGAGCCGTGTTTGCTTTAATAATACCTAACTTAGATGGTACAATCGAAATGATTTCCCCTATCAAGAGAATTGGTTGTGCATTATTGATTTTGGCGATGATTCTTACTGAAACTTTTGGACGGAAAAAAATTAGTAAAGTTAGTGAATGTGATTAATAGTAGGAGAAGATAGTTGTATTGAGATATTAAAGACAAATGCATAGAGGATAGTGAGTTCAAGAAAGACCTACATACTGATACAAGATATATCAGTATGCAGGTCTTTCTAATATATACTGTGTTAATATATCTTAATTTCTGATAGTAATAAAATAGTTACCAATTATAGTTAAATACTTCTTGACAAAGTAGCAAAAAGATACTAACATATCGATGTAGATAGTAGCTAAATAATACTAACATGAAATGGAAGGTGATAGGGATGCCAGAAAAGTTTACGAAGCTAGATAAGGAGTTTTTGGATAATTATGATAGTAGTACTTATGACAAACCGTCTATAACGGTAGATTTGCTTGTATTTACCATTGAGGAGGAAGAATTAAAGATAGTCATGATTAGACGTAAGAATTCACCATATAGAGGCATGTTATCATTACCTGGTGCCTTTGTAGGAATGGAGGAGACGTTAGATGAGGCAGCTAGTAGGGGAATTAGAGAAAAGACAGGACTTAAAGATATCTACTTTGAGCAACTCTATACATGGGGCGAGGTAAATCGTGATCCTAGAATGAGAATAATATCGGTATCGTATATGGCACTAGTATCCATAGAGGAATTATACCGGGCAGCAGGTTCGAGTGAGATTAGTAGCCATTTGTACTGTGTTGATACGCTACTTCAAAGTAAAGAAAATATTGCATTTGATCATATGGAAATGATTGCTTACGGCAGAGAGCGTATCAAAAACAAAGTGGAATACACGCAACTCGCTTTTGAGTTTCTTCCAGAAAAATTCACGTTACCACAGTTGCAAAAGATAAATGAAATATTGTTAGGTAAAGAATTGTACAAAGCGAATTTTCGTAAAAAGATAAAAGATATGGTAGTAGAAACCAAAGAGTTTACATCGGGTGGGGCACACAGACCAAGTAAATTGTACGTAAAGAAGAATAATAATGATAATATTGAGAATTAATAATCTATAAATGACTCATAGAATTTGATTAATAGCAATTAGGACGATGTGGGAGGGGAATAATTATGGCAAAGTTAAGAATTTTGTTTTTGGAGCCTACCGTTGCATTTGTTCAAGATGGAACTAGAAATGAGATAATAGCCGCAGATAGAGAAATGTACAGCAATCAGATTAAGCAACTATTTGATGAAATTGGATTAAGATATAATTGTATAACAGGTGATTATCTAGACCGATTCAATAAATCTAAGGAACTTATAAAAGAGCAGCTAGATATTGATACGGTTTGGTAAAAGATAAACATGGATTTGATCTTAATCAGAAAGGTGTGACTTAATGGGGAAAAAGAGGGTTATCGTATGGAGAATTACACAGACATGTAATATGACTTGTAAATTCTGTTCCTATAGTAAAGAGGTTAAAAGGCAACGAAATGATGCAGACCTAGAAGAAGTTGAAAGAGTATCAGATATCTTGGGTAAGTATAAACAAAAGACAGGAGAGGAATTGCTAATTAGTTTCATTGGGGGAGAACCTTTCTTATGGGAGCCAATTTTTAACCTATCAAAAAAGATGGCAACGGAATATGGAGTAGAGATTAGTACTACCACGAATGGAATCCTATTAGCTTCGAGGGAGGTTAGAAAAACTATAATAGATTACTTTTCAGAAATCGTAATTAGTGTAGATGGCTTTGAAGAATGTAATGATGTTGTCAGACAATGTGTAGGTCATTTTAAAGCAGTAACTGAGAATATTGCGAAGTTAGTTCAGGAGAAGAAAGAGGCTGGTAGCAAGCTCGTTATTAAGGTGAATACTATTCTTATGAGAAGAAATATAGGACAGTTTGAGGAGTTTTGCGAATATTTAGCAAACTTGGGTGTTAATGAAATTACCTTTAATCAACTTGGAGGATATGATAGACCTGAATTTTATGAGGACAATAGACTTGAGCCAATGCAAGTGGCACAGCTGATAGAAAGATTACCTCACATAAGAGAAAGACTGAGCAAATATGACTTTATAATTCACGGTAGTCCAAGTTACTTAGAAAGAATACAGTTAACAACAGAGGATAGAAAAAATCCAATTATAGAATGCAATCCTTGTTCTTGGTTCTGGTTTATTAATGAGAATGGATACATAAGCCCTTGCAGTTATACATCGTATGAATATAAGTATGATACGAAAAATATTAAATCACTTGAAGACATATCACAAGTAGAACAGTATTACAGAGAATTGCGCCAATGCAAACGTTTAAAATGGTGTGAGGATTGTTATTGTACGCAGGTATATGATAAATTTGAGTAGAAACGTTATGAAAAAGAGGCTGTTGCAAAACTTATATCTATAACATATTTTCAGACAGAAAGCATTCCGTTTGCAAAATATGCAAAGATATAAATTTTGCTACAGTCTTTTTTTTGTAATCTTTTATGTAAAAAATATTCAATAAATTATTATATAGAAATATGCAATATTTAGTAATAATTGACACTGTAAGCCCGGCCTTTGTATAATGGGGGTATGTAAAACCATTCTTCTAAAGTATGGTTTTCTATATCTTGTTGCAAGTGTAAGCAATAGTTGCATATTTAGGGGGGAGGGATTCGAGATACGACAGTTACAATGAGGCAAGAGTAAACAGTGATACCGAAGAAGATGAACAAATTGGATAATTACGATTAGATAAGATAATTAAAAAGATACTTTGAAACGATAATTAGAAATGACAAAAGGTGAACATTAATGAGAAAACTAAAGAACTGGGAAATTAAGCTAATAATGCTCATTACAATGGTTATGGTAGCGGTCATTATATCTGAAAGTAGAGGTATAAAATCCTATACAATAACTACAAAGGCTGCGTCTACTTCTTCAAGATTCTTAAGAAGAACTGGTAAAGTTAACGCAACAAGTCTTAATATTCGAAAAACTGCGTCAACCTCCTCTACAAAACTGGCTACTATTAAGAAATCGACTTTAGTGAATGTATTAGATAAAAAGAATGTTGGTGGTAAAGAATGGTATAAGGTTAGTTTTAAAGTAAATGGAAAGACAATTACAGGTTATGCTTATAAGAAATATATTACCATAGAAGCGACCACGGTATCTAGTACTACGTATACCCTTGGTAAAATCAATGAAAAAAGTGTACCGGTTTATAAAACAGCCAATACGTATGATACGAAAAAGGGAACATTAAGTAAAAATCAAGAGGTTATACTTCTAGGAACTCTTACCGTAAACAATGTAAAATGGACGAAAGTGAAAGTTAAAATTGATGGTACAGCAACTACTGGATATGTAAAATCTAGTAAGATTACAAAGTTGACTTCCACGGCATCTTCTACAACGAATAAAAAGGGAGTTACTAGTAGTAAAGTAACGGCTAGAAGGATCGCAAGCACGTTGGCATCAAGTAAAGGTACGTTGGCAAAGAATACTTCATTAACTGTGAAAGCAACATTAACTGTTAATGGTAGTAAGTGGTATAAATGTACCTATAAGTTAGATGGTACCACAACGACAGGCTATATTCTTGCGTCTAAAGTAAGTTTTCCGAGCGATGCAGAGTTTTTAGAAATGCTATCTGAATTTCCTACCAGTTATCAATCATCCTTAAGAAAGATCCATGAAGAATATCCAAATTGGAAATTTGTCGCTGTTAATACAGGGCTAGACTGGAATACAGTCATACAAGAAGAGAGTCGAGTTGGTAGAAATACGATACAAAGTGAACTTCCTAATGGAGGAACCTATGGAGTACCATTTTCATACCTTTCAACGGAGTCCGGTGCTTATGATTGGTCCAAAGATAAATATACGTTAATGGATGGAACTAATTGGTTTACAGCTGATACAAAGGTAATTGAATATTATATGGATCCGCGTAATTTCTTAACAAGTGATAAAATATTCCAGTTTGAGGCTCAAGCCTATGATTCTACTCAAAAAAGTAGTGTAGTTACTAGTATACTATCTAGCACCTTTATGAAAGGAAGTTATAGTGTAGTAGATTCCGCAACAGGAGCGACAATAAAGGGTGCATATACAGATGCATTTATGGAGGCAGGAAAACAATCAGGAGCAAGTCCTTACTTCCTAGCCGCAAGAGCAAAACAGGAGCTTGGAATTAATGGAAGTGATTCGGTAACAGGAACTTATCCTGGATATGAAGGAATTTATAATTATTATAATATAGGGGCTTATGATACTGCTGGGGGTGGAGCCATTGCAAATGGACTTAATTATGCAAAGACTGGAACCTCATACAATAGACCTTGGACCAATCCTTACAAATCAATCTTAGGTGGTGCAGAGTATATTGCTTCTTCTTATATTAAAAAGGGACAGAATACAAACTATTTTCAAAAATTTAATGTAGTGTATAGTCCTTATTATCTACACCAATACATGACGAATGTTCAAGCTGCTGCTAGCGAAGCGAGAAGCACATATAATTCCTATAACTCTATGGGAATGTTAAAGGAAGCAATGGTATTTTATATACCAGTTTATAAGAATATGCCATCTAAAATCCCGGAATTACCAGCTAGCAAAGGTAATCCAAATAGTTATCTAAAAACTCTGGCGGTACAAAATGATAGTAGCAAATTAGCTTTAACACCTTCGTTTAACTATAAAACTACTTCATACACCATGGTCGTTCCGAATACGATAAGTTCTGTTACGATAGATGCTTCAGCAATTAGCAGTCATGCTAGTATAACTGGTAACGGTAATTATACATTGGAATCAGGCAAAACAAGAACAATAAGTATCAAATGTACGGCAGGTAATGGAACAAGTACGACGTATCAAGTAAAAATTACAAGATTAGCTAAATAGCTTGTGCCAGAGAGGAGAGATACGATGAAAAAGAAATTAATAATTCCAGTTATCTTTGCATTAATACTAATAGGAAGTATCTTACTTAGAAATCAAAAAAATAGTGCAAAGGAAGTTCACTTTTCCATTGAAGTAGAAGATAAAACTGTAAAAAAGGGCGATGAATTGAATCTAAAAGTCACTGTATCCAGTGATTATGAGATGAGTGTAGTAGATGCTTATATAACTTATGACGATGAACTGTTAGAGTTTGTTTCATCTGAAAATGAAGGAGTTTTAGGAGCATCTGGAACTCTTCACATAACTGATCAGTTTGCAGAAGGCGCTACAGGAGCAGTATATGTAATTAGAATGAAGGCTTTAGAAGTTGGTTACGCAGATTTCAAAGTACATGATGCGTATAGTATAGACGCAGAGAATTCTTCCTACATGAAGATTAAACAAACAAGCGCAAGTATTGATATAACAAAAAATGAAACAGAAGTATCAAATGCAACTCTATCAGAGTTACTTGTTATGCCAGGAACTCTTGATAAAGAATTTAGGCCAGATGTTTTTGAATATTCTATGAAAGTAGCCTACGATGTAGAAGAGTTAATTCTAAGTGCCATTCCTGAGTCGGAAGAAAGTGTGATTACCATAGATAAAGAGTTAACTCTAGCAAAAGGAGATAATGTATTTACCATTACAGTAACAGCACCTTCTGGTGATAGGAATGATTACAGATTGAATGTATATCGAGCTTTGACAAAAGATGAGATTGTAGATTAAAGGAATGGGTCATGATAGAAATCAGATTTCTATCATGACCCATTATTGCAATTAGCTATTTCAAATATTAATTAAAAAGATTAGAATTATTTATATTCTAGCGGTAATACTAATGATAATAATACTAAAAGGTCATAGAGAAGCTGTGATAATGTATAAGTTTTGCAACAAAAACAAAGGAGATACGAATTGATGAAAGATAAAGATATGTATACCGCTGAGGATATTAAAGGACAAACAGAGCAAATTCCAGGAAAAGAAAGTAAAATGAATCCTGAACCCATTTATGATAATGTAGATTGTAAAGGCTATGGAAGATTAAAGGGTAAAACGGCGATTATTACTGGTGGGGACAGTGGAATTGGAAGAGCTGTATCTGTTGCATATGCAAAAGAAGGATGCAATGTTGTTATTGTATACAACGTCGCGGATGATGATGCGAACACGACTAAAAAAGCAATTGAATCATATAATGGAAAAGCTTTGCTTATTAAAGGCGATATCGGTGATAGTAAGTTCTGTAATCAGGTAATAGAACAAACCGTTAAGAAATTTGGAGCCTTGGATATCCTAGTTAATAATGCAGCAGAGCAACATGTTCAAAAGAATCTAGAAGATATCACAGATCAACAATTGCAAAAAACGTTCCAAACGAATATATTCTCCATGTTTTATCTTACAAGAGCAGCGCTCCCTCATCTTAAGGAAGATAGTACAATCATTAATACCAGTTCAGTAACTGCATTCGCTGGTCATGCAGATCTTCTTGATTATTCTGCTACAAAGGGAGCGATTACGGCATTTACTAGATCGTTATCTGCTAATCTAGCTGGTAAGAAGATTCGAGTAAATCAGGTTGCACCTGGGCCAATATGGACACCTTTAATACCTTCTACTTTTGAGAAATCAAAGGTAGAGAATTTTGGTAATAACACACCACTGAAAAGACCTGGTCAGCCAGTTGAACTTGCAGAGGCATATGTATTCTTAGCCTCCGATGGTTCTACCTATATGACTGGACAAACGATACACATAAACGGTGGTACTATTGTAAATGGATAGAGAATATTGAATTTAATGAAAGACCTTCATACTGATAGGAATGATATCAGAATGAAGGTCTTTCGTTATGATGCTTTGTTTTGTAGGAATGTATAGGTGATTAATTCTGTACATTCTTATGCGCTTCCAAGTTGTCACATATCTTTAGTAAGATACGACAAAATGTTTCCATATCATCTTCTGAAATGTCATTACAGATTATTGTATCAAACTGGTTAAATACGGTATCTATCTTAATTGCTTCCATCTTACCTTTTTCTGTAAGGCAGATTAGAAAGGATCGCCTACAATCGGGATTTGTTTCACGGGTTAAAAATCCTATACTTTCCAGCTTGTCAAGATTTCTTGACATGGTGGCAGCATTTAGTTTGCATATATCTGCTAGCTCTCTTTGTGTAATATGATCCTTTTGTAATAAGTGAAATAATATTCCTGCCTGACCCTGACCAGGGGTTAATCCAAGACTTGATAGGAAGGGTGAAAGTATTTGTTTTCTGGCCCGTTCTTCACGTAGCAATAGTTCTCTAACAGTTTGCTTCATCATATCCACCTCATTTGCTTTCTATTCATGATGGTTTGCGTAGTATTATTCCAGTTCAAATTGACCTGTGTGTAACTGATAGTACCTCCCTTTTTCTTCGAGTAATTCTTCGTGACTACCACGCTCAATGATCTCACCTTTTTCAAGGACCATAATCGCTTTGGAATTTCTGATAGTGGATAGCCTGTGAGCAATAACAAAAACAGTTCGGTCTTGCATAAGGGCATCCATTCCTTTTTCAATGAGTTTTTCCGTACGTGTGTCAATGGAACTAGTTGCCTCATCCATGACAAGCACTGGAGGCTCCGATATAGCAGCCCTTGCTATGGCTATTAGCTGTCGTTGTCCTTGTGATAAGTTACCCCCATCACTCTCTAGTAGCGTATCGTATCCATTAGGTAGACGTTTGATAAAGGAATCAGCATTTGCAATTTTTGCAGCAGCTTTAACGTCCTCGTCTGAGGCGCTTAGTCTACCGTATCGGATATTATCTGCAATACTACCAGTAAATAAATGCGTGTCCTGAATAATTAAGGAGATGGAACGTCTTAAATCGGCCTTTTTAATATCCTTGATATCAATACCATCATAGGTGATGGTTCCCTCATTTATTTCATAGAATCTGTTAATTAAATTAATAATGGTTGTTTTACCTGCCCCAGTAGAACCTACAAAGGCAATTTTTTGACCTGGTTTTGCGAACAAGTTAATCCCGTTTAATATCAGATGCTCTTTCGAGTAACCAAAGGCTACATCATGAAAACGAACATCTCCTTTGAGTGGAATCAGATGATAACCAGTAGATTTAGTATCTGTGGAACATGTAGGAGGAGTATATGAATCAGGAACTTTCCATGCAAAATGTCCAGTATACGTATCTCTTTCTGTTAAGCTACCATCCTTATGTCGTGAGACTTTGATTAGTGTAACAGTTCCCTCATCAACTTCGGGTTTTTCTGCCATCATATCGAAAATCTTCTCTGCGCTGGCAAGGGCAACCATTAAAAAGTTAATCTGCGTCGTGAACTGATTCATTGGCATGGCACTTTGTCGTACATAGATTAGATAAGATGCCAAGGTACCAAGATCGGTCAGCCCAGATATTGCAAATAGCCCACCAATGCAGGCAGAGAAAGCGTAATTAATATAAGAAAGAGAAACAATTGTTGGTACAGTCTTGCCAGTATATGTTGTGGCCTTGGTAGAAGAAATCCGCAAGTTTTCATTTAGTTCACAAAATCTTTCAAAATCCTGTTTTTCATGATTAAAGACTTTCTCTACCTTCTGGCCAGCAACCATTTCTTCAACAAAGCCGTTGATATTACCGAGATTCTTTTGTTGCTCTTTAAAATACTTTTTACTCAATTTACCATTGCGTCGTATATATAATAACATAATTGCAAGAAAGAATATAACAATTAAGGAGAGTTGCCAATCAAGTACGACTAACATGATAATGGTGCCGACGGCGGTAATAAAACTTTGGATTAATAAAGTAAAACTATTGTTAAGTGCTTCGGAAATCGTATCTACATCATTGGTAAAGTGACTCATCAAATCTCCGTGGGTATGGGTATCAAAAAAATTGAGAGGAAGTTTTTGTGTGTGCTTGAATAAATCCATACGGATTTCACTAACTACTTGTTGGGAAATATGAACCATGATTCTATTGTAAAAAAGGCAAGATAAAGCTCCCGCTAGATACATGAGTCCCATATAAAAGATCATCTTGATAAGACCAGGAATATCTCCAGGTAATATGTATCTATTTATCACCGGTTTTAATAGATAAGTACCGAGGATTCCTGATAATGCACTAATACATACTAAAACTGCAATCAGTAGCAGAGAAATTTTATGATGCCCCAAATAGTTAAGAAGGTGTAGTAACGTTTTTTTTGTATCTTTAGGTTTTACGTTTTTGGTATTTTTCATCATGACAAATTCCCTCCTTTTTGCTGTGAATAATAAATATCCTGATATATTTCGTTATCAGTCAGCAGTTTATCGTGAGTTCCTATGGCATTAATTTTTCCATCATCAAGGATAATAATCTGGTCGGCATGCATGATAGATGAAATCCTTTGGGCAATAATAATCTTTGTCATATCTGGAAGTGTTTTTTCTAAACCTTCTCGTATCTTTGCTTCCGTAGCCGTATCAACAGCACTTGTTGAATCGTCTAATATAAGTACCTTTGGTGCTTTTAATATGGCTCTTGCAATGCACAGACGCTGTTTTTGACCTCCTGAAACATTGACACCACCTTGTCCAAGGTCCGTATCATAACCGTTATCCAGTCTATCAATAAATTCATTAACGCAGGCAATGTTGCAGGCTCGTTGGATTTCTTCGTCGGTTGCATCTTCTTTTCCCCAGTAGAGATTTTCTTTTACTGTGCCGGAAAAGAGAGTGTTTTTTTGAAGAACCACAGCAATGGAATCTCTTAGATGTTTCTGTGTATATTCATATATAGGATGATCATCTATGTAGATATTTCCTGAAGTTACATCATAAAGCCTCGGGATAAGTTGTACCAAAGTACTTTTGGCAGCACCAGTCTGACCAATAATACCAATGGTTTGACCCGGTTTGATATCAAAGGAGATATCAGAAAGTACATACTCTTTAGCTGTTTCTTTGTATTTGAAATAAACATTTTCAAAACGGATACTTCCCTTTGTAACCTTAGTATCTTTTGCACGGTCATCATTAATGGTAGGTTCTTCGTCTAGAACCTCTGATATTCTTTTCCAAGATGTAAGGGACCTTGTGAACAAAAGGAAAACACTTGAGAACATCATAAGTGAGTTCAGTACTTGTAGCACATAACTTAGAAAACTAGTTAAGGCACCAACTTTCATGTTACCAATCATAACAAGATCTCCACCAAACCATAAGATACTTAAGATTGTGCCATACATAACAAATTGAAAGGCGGGCATATTAAGAGCTGATAGACTGAATGCCTTTTCAGAGGAAGTTTGAAGATTTGTGTTTACTTCTTCAAATTTACTAGTTTCATAATCACTACGAACATAGGCTTTTACTACACGGATTGCGGTTAGGTTTTCCTGAACGATACGATTTACTAGATCAATGGCTGATTGCATTCTAGAATACAATGGTTGGACATTCTTTATAATGAAGAATAATATGATAGCTAGTATTGGGGCGGCAATTAAGAAAACGGTTGCCAGTTTTGCATTGATCATAAAGGAAACAACAATAGCCGTAATCATCATGACAGGGGAACGAAAAGCAGGGCGCATACCGTTGGTGACAGAGTTCTGTATTGTGGTAACATCACTGGTGAGCCTTGTTACCAAAGATGGAGTACTGAAACGATCCGTGTTTTCGAATGAATAAGTTTGCATCTTCTGAAATTCTGCCATACGAATCTCAGCACCAATTCCATTTCCACAGGCAGCGGTGTATTTGGCACAGGCATGGCCGAGTACCAATGATATTACAGCGCAGAGGACCATTTGAAAGCCCTTTAGAAGAATATAGTTTCTATCGTTATTTGCTACTCCAATATCAATGATGTCTGACATAATCATTGGTATGATCAATTCAAATATGGTCTCAATCTCAATGCAGATAATTGCCAGAATAAATTCTTTCTTATATTTTCTGGTATAAGACAAAAAGTTTTTCATTTTAATGCTCCTTATCCTTTTGTAAATCAATTTACAAACCCCATATTAACAACATATCTGTGTTTTAAGGAAATTGTAACGGCAGATATAAAAAACACATAGATTTGTACGTTGTCATTACATAGAATTTTACAAATAATTATAATAGTTACACACGTAACAGTTGCGTGTGAAACTAATTATAGTCTTATGAAATAAAAAGTCAAGGGTAGGATTATAATGAATTATTGATATATGAAGTTTGCTCAATTAAAAAGATTATTAGAAATTACAAAAAAGAGGCTCCAATAAGTGAGCCTCTTCTATTATCATTTTACCAATTTAGGGTTCAACTCCCCAAACAAGTGTATTATTAATATATCCAGTAACTTTTTCGGTATTAACATATTGATTACTAGTTGCATTAAAAGAGTAATCATTAGTTTGAGTATAATTGCTCCAATTTGATTTTGAGAATCTTGCCTGAATTTCAGCGCTTTGGCCAGGTTTTAAAGTTCCTGCTGTAGTTGAAAATGATAACTCTAGATAATAATCAGCTCCTGTAACAGGTTTTTCAATCTTCACAAATTGATACTTAACATTAGAACTTCCAATACTTGCCCAATCACACCAGAAGGATTGTGAGATGTCACCATCAATTGTGTAGTAATAGCGTAAAGTAACTTCGCTTAAGTTAATATCTGACTCTCCATTGTTAATTAGTTTGAATTTAGGTGATAATCCATTGGTTGAGGTACTTATATTGCCGTTAAAAGATTGAATAACTAGGTCTCCAGTTGAAACAGGAATATCTGTATTGATTACATTCACAGTTAATACAGAATCATTTCCACCACTGAATTGAAAGGTTAAACTAGTATCGCCAATAGCTAGAGTAGAGAGGTAAGAGCTTAAAAGGGTGATAGTATTATTTGATATAGTATAGTCTGTTCCTAGTACAAGTGTAGTATTCTTATTCAAGATATTCAAAAATTGATGAACATTAAGGGTAAGAGATATTTCGATATCTTCTTGTTTATCCGTGGATTTATCAAACAATACAGTAAATGGGGTAATCGAAGCAATTGGTGTGGTGTCTTTAATCTTAATTTTAAAAATAAGATCTTTACCTTTGTCAAAATCAAGGATAATGCTATACTCACCAGTTGACAATGTGGAGAGGAAAGTATTTGATATCAATAGTTTAGTCCCATTTAAGGTATAGTCTTTGTTTTCCTTTAACACAGAGCTTCCTAATTTGATTGCGTTTAAAGTATTGCTATTGTAATCAATAGTAACTTCCACATTAGCTGGTAATTGTATATATTTATCAAATTCAGCGGAAGTAGGTGAGATAGAAGCGTTTGGTGTTTGATTATTACTCTTAAGATCTGGAAGTTCATCTAGGGTAATTACGTAATCACTTTGATAAAGCTCAATTAATGTTTCTGGATAATTAAATGCTGAGCTCATTAGATGTTCTCCATACCAAGGACAGAAATATAGCCATGCAGATTTTTCTTCTGTCAAATTCTTTACACTTGGTATTGTATCATTTTCTGTCATTGCAACCATTTTCGTACCATCTGTTAAATCAACGAGTTGATAGAAGATAGAGGTGATAGCATCTTCGTTAGGTACTCCTGATAAGCCATCATATCGATTGTATATAGTATTGTACTTATCATACCCTACAATATCTACCAAATCATCACCAGGATACCATGCTGGAGAGGTGCTATAAACATAACTGTTATATGTCCATATTAAATTGTGAAGACCATAAGTTTCTGTTAAATCGGTATATAGCATTTCCCACAATTGTTTATAAACTTCTGCTCCTGCAGATGCCCACCAAAACCATGCGCCTTCTCCATTTAAACCACCATTACCTTCTGCTTCATGGTATGGTCTGAAAATGATTGGAACATTATGTTCTTGTAATATGAGCAATTGTTCAGCTAAATCCGCAGTAGCCAATTTAACATATTGATATTCTTTTGTTCCAGGAATAACTGCATTGGCAGTCTTGAAATTAGTGTCTGACGGTTTATAAGTAGCAGATTTCCAATCTACGAAATCTCCAAGTTTATAGGAAGTAAAATCTTTCGGAACATTAATGTGCCAACAACCTGTGGCAATACCATCTCTGTTATTAACCCAATTAATGATACGATATGTTGTTCCATCTTCCCAACCATAGAGTGGATTATAATTCATAAAATCAAAACCGCGGATTGCTGGATATTTTCCAGTTAAGTTATAGATCCAATCAAACTCCAGTTCTGCATTGCCGTCATTGCCTCCACCATAGATTTCTTGCTGTCCGGAAATGATATTGTTACCATAAACTTCAGTTAAATAGTTCATTAAGATCTGTGATTCCTCAGTTGCCTGTCTATCAGTAAGTATAGGTGATACATCTAGGTCGTGAAACTTAGCGTAATCTACAGTGAAGGTATCAAAATAAGCAAACCCCCAACCTGCTTTAATTTGTATGGTATTACTACCTTTTTGTAACTTATGCATTCCAAAACTAAAATCTGACCATTCTTTCGTATAAGGTAACATATAGGAGCCTGTGCTTTTACCATTAATGTATAAATATTGAAGTCTTCCATCAGCACTTAGTTCTTGCATGTATCTTGTAGATATGGTATACATTCCTGTTTCTGGAACAGTGACATCAAAGGTTAATGTTCCGGAATTTTGCATCCAAACAAATCCAATACCTGAATATCCAGGTTTTGGTTGTCCGTATATTTCGGTGGCTACTTGAAGATCCGATGACAGCAGTGTGTCTTCACTTTCAATAACCATAAGCGCAGAGCTTGCACCGATATTAGAACTTGCCTTAACTGGTGCTACCATTGAATTAATCAATAGTATACAGGTAAAGATAATAATACTAGCTTTTTTTTTGATTTTCTTCATTTACATTCTCCTTTCAGATGTTAAAAATGTTAGGCAGTTGCCTAGTTTAAAATGTACAACAATAGAAAAATACACAGAACAAACAATCATTCTATGCAACTAACTTAGCACAATAACCAAAATATGTAAATTCGATTATCGTATAATGTAGATAATATGGAATCAAGATGAAAAAAATCGATTTATGGTACTTGTACTGTCGCAATTGGAGAGGTAATGAAGTGTAAAATTGGTGATTTTTCTCTAACCATGGATGCTTTCGAGAGAATTCAAAATATTGAAGAAAACAGTAACCTGTATACAGTAGTAAAGTCAAATTGTAAGATAACTTAATTGGAGGATATATGGATATAATACGTATTTATTACGTTTGACTTTTTGTAGAAATAATTATATTATGTTTCAATGAAATAAGTTGTTTTGTTTAATATGTATAAAGGAGGAATTTATATGAGATTAGAAAATAAAGTTGTATTAGTAACTGCCTCCACAAGAGGAATTGGTCTTGCTTGTGTTAAAAGATGTGCGAACGAAGGAGCAATCGTTTATATGGGAGCAAGAAATGTGGAGCGTGCCAAAGAAATTGCTATAGAGCTTAATAGCAATGGTGCTAAGGTTAAAGTGGTTTACAACGATGCCACAGTTAAAGAAAGCTATAAAACTATGGTCGAAGAAGTTGTGAAAGCAGAAGGACGTATAGATGTTTTAGTTAATAATTTCGGAACTTCTAGTCCAAAAGTTGATTTAGATATTAAATCAACAGATTATGAAGAATTCATTCGTACTATTGATTTGAACTTAGCAAGTGTATTCTTAACAACGCAAGCAGTGGTTCCACATATGGCCGCCAATGGTGGAGGCAGTATCATCAATATTTCATCAATTGGTGGTCTTCGTCCAGATGTATCACAAATTGCTTATGGAACAAGTAAAGCCTCTATTAACTATTTGACGAAATTAATTGCAACTCAATGTGCAAGAGATAATATAAGATGCAACGCTGTTCTTCCTGGTATGACAGCAACGGATGCTGTTAATGAAAATCTAACAGAAGGTTTTAAAGAATTTTTCCTAAAACATACGCCAATTAAACGTATGGGAACACCAGAAGAAATAGCTGGAACAGTGGCTTATTTCGCCAGCGATGATTCTGCTTATACCACAGGACAAATTGTGGATGTTTCAGGTGGTTTTGGTATGCCTACTCCTGTATATGGAGATATGATTAATTTATCAATGAAACGTTAGAAAAAATCGAATTTAGTATTAAAATGCGTGTTTGCTATAGCTTTAATCTATAGCAAACACGCATTTTTTTGTATTTTTCAAGTGGATTCAAATGATTTATACTGATATGCAACAGGAAGTAAGTAGTAAATAAAGAGCCAAATATATTTTTAGTAGCTATTAACAGAGAAGATAGATAAAGATAGGAGAGAATGATTATGAGTAAGAATGCGCCTTTTAAATTTGATATAGTAGGAAGTTTTTTAAGACCAGAATACCTAAAGAAAGCAAGAGCAGAGTTTGCAGATAAGAAGATCACAAGTGAAGAATTAAAAAACATTGAGGATACAGCCATTACTGATTTAATTAAGAAGCAAAAAGAAGTGGGTCTTCAAGCAATCACAGATGGTGAGTTCAGACGAAGTTCATGGCACCTTGACTTTATGTGGGCATTTAATGGTGTTGGACACCAAAAGACAAAAGAAGGAATTCCTTTTCATGGAGAGCCAGCTTTAATAGATGATACATACCTAACAGGTAAGGTAACAGTGGATCATCATTCCTTTGTAGAACATTTCCGCTTTGTGAAGCAGTTTGAAGATGAAAATACAGTTGCACGTCAGACAATACCTGCGCCAGCACAATTTTTGTTTCAAATGATTACACCAGGGAATTTGGAAAGCACCAAAGCAATATATCCCAATGAGGAAGAATTAATCACGGATATTGCAGAGGGATACAAAAAAGTGATTCAGGATTTATATGCAGTAGGCTGTAGAAATATTCAATTTGATGATTGTACATGGGGAGTGTGTGTTGATCCCAATGCTTGCTTTATATTAGGTACCGATGAAAAAGGTCTAAGAAAGGTTATTGATAAACTAATCCGAATCAACAATCTTGCTATAGAAGGAAAGCCTGAGGATTTAGTAATTAATACACATATTTGTAGAGGTAATTTTCATTCTACATGGGCGTGTGAGGGGAGTTACGATAGCGTAGCAGAAGAACTTTTCGCAAATGAAAAGGTAGATGCATTCTATCTAGAGTTTGATGATGAACGTTCTGGTGGTTTTGAATCACTACAATACGTAAATGAGAATAAGCAAGTTGTGTTAGGACTAATTACTACAAAATCTGAGGTACTTGAAAACAAGGAATACATAATCAAACGAATTGAAGAAGCAACAAAATATATTCCATTAGAGCGATTATGTTTAAGTCCACAGTGTGGATTCGCATCAACAGAAGAAGGAAATAAGCTTACAGAAGAAGATCAGTGGAATAAGTTAAGATTAGTAAAAGAAATTGCTGATGAAGTATGGAGTTAAGACCGATTCTATTAGAAAAAGGAGTACCATATTGTCAGAGTGTGATGATATGGTATTCCTTTTTTCTTTAGAATGAATTAATAATCCAGTAGTATTAAGTAGTTTCATTAATTTGGAATGATGGGGATTCCAGCGGTTGCAGAACAGGGATATTTAAAGGTTGGTATTGCAGAGATGGTATATGCAGGACTTGGTTTTGCAGCGGGATATCTTGATATCGCGATTATCAATAAATTGGTTGGTATTCCATATATTTATAGCTTCATATGAAGTATAGGAAAAGGATTGCCTTGTTCATCTAATTCAGACCTATCAAAGACTTCAAATCCCATATACTTATAAAATCCTAAACCTTGCTCGTTTTGCTCATTTACGTCCACAAATTTTATATTTAAAGTATTAATTGCCCAATTAACAAGATGTTTTCCAAGTCCTCTACCCCTACAAGTATCTTTCACAAATAACATTTCAATTTTATTATCGTGTACTCCTATAAATGCTTGAATAGTATCTTCTTCATCTCTTATGACTGCTAAGTTACTAATAAACTTTACACCTTCTTTAACAAAAGACCTTAGAGAAACTATATTTGCTTCTGTTAAAAAAAGGTGTGTTGCCTTTACGGATGACTCCCATACCTGTAATATATCAGTCATGTCTTGATCTGTAACATTCTTTATAATATCTATATTCTTCATGATAATTTCCTCTCTAAAACACCTTATTAAATCATACTATATAACATTTTAGTAATCTAATAAATATTTACTTGTTGTATTGAACTCTATATTTGTTTATATATATCAGCATAACTTATTTTAACCTGTTCTTTCAACCTTTAGTTAGACATTCTATTGAAAACAAACATAAGTTCTGGTAAAATAAACACAGTATGAATGGGATATGCTAAAGAATAGAATGATAGGGTAACTTTGTATTATTATATAATAATATAAGTAAAGAGAGGTGACAACAGTGATGAGAAATAGAACTTATGTCTGTATTGATCTGAAGTCTTTTTATGCTTCAGTAGAATGCATGGAGCGTGGATTAAATCCTATGACAACAAATCTTGTGGTTGCGGATCCTGAACGTTCAGAAAAAACAATCTGTCTTGCTGTTTCACCAGCGATGAAGGTATTAGGCATTCCAGGGAGATGCAGAGTATTCCAGATTCCAAAGAATATCGAATACATCATGGCACCGCCAAGGATGCAGCTTTATATTGAATATTCTGCAGAAATCTATGCAGTTTATCTGAAATATATCTCCAAAGAAGATATCCATGTCTATTCTATCGATGAGGTGTTCATGGATGTAACCGATTATCTGCCTATGTATCAGATGTCTGCAAAAGAACTGAGTATGAAGATTATGCAAGATGTTTTTGATACAACAGGGATTACGGCAACTGCCGGAATTGGTACGAATCTATATCTGGCAAAGATTGCACTGGATATTACAGCAAAGCATGTGGATGACCATATTGGCATTCTGGATGAAGAGTCCTATCGGAGAACATTATGGAATCATAGGCCACTCACGGATTTCTGGCGTATAGGGGCTGGTATTTCTAATAGACTGGGACATATGGGGATTTTCACAATGAAGCAGATCGCAGAGGCAGATGAGGATATGCTTTATAAGGTCTTTGGAATTGATGCGGAACTGTTAATAGATCATGCTTGGGGCAGAGAGACTACGACCATGGCAGATATAAAAGCATATAAATCGAAGACGAATTCCATATCCAGCGGGCAGGTATTAGAGTGTGGTCATAATTTTGAAGAGTGCAAACTGATTGTAAAGGAAATGGCAGATCTTCTTTGTCTTGAATTGGTGGATAAGGGATTGGTAACCGATTCTATTACACTTCATATTGGGTATTCCAATCAAACAAACAAGAAGGCTGCACACGGAACAACAACCATGACCGTTACAACCAGTTCTGCAAAGCAAATTATAAATTATACAGTAAAATTATACGAACGGATTGTGGACAGATTTGAGCCCATTCATAGAGTGACATTGACATTCAATAACGTGGTAGATGAGATATATAAACAGTATGATTTGTTTACGAATCCGACAGAGTTAGAAAAGGAAAACAAGATTCAAAAAGCCATGTTAGATATTAAAGATAAGTTCGGCAAGAATGCTATATTAAAAGGAATGAATTTGCAAGAAGGAGCAACAACGATGAAGAGAAATCGGCAGATAGGAGGACATAAAAGTGGTGTCTAAGATGTGTAGAGAAGATCGTGCAAAACAGTTTATGCCTTTTGCTGCCTTAAAAGGCTATTCAGAAGCCTTGCGTAAGAAAGAAAAAATTGTTGTACAAAGAATAGAACTTTCGGAGGAGTACAAGGAAGAATTGGATTGGAAACTTAGACAGGTGCATAAGAATGATATCGTAACTGTTGTTTATTTCTATAAGAACGAATACCTTAGAATGACGGGAATGGTATCAAGAATTGATGAAACTGCTAGAATTCTTAAGATAGTGAACACTAAAATATCGTTTGAAAATCTATATGACATTATCGTAAATCCTATAAAGAGGGAAGATATATGAATTTAGATGAATTACAGAAGAGATATGGAGAGAATTTTGATTGGTTTACAACACAAAAACTTTTGTATTAAAGTTAGACGCTGTATAAGGGAATTTACCCTATACGGCGTTTTTGGACTTAAATAACAAGGTCATGCAATTAATGTTATATTCTGTACCAGAGCGACTATATTATCTACATCCTCACTTATTTCCAATTTTAGATAAGAAAAATCTTGACTCTAACGTCACGTAATACCCTATTATAGGTAATGGAAGGAGTGAGAAAAGCATGAAAGTGAATGCAATACGTTCTGATGCAGTATACAAAAAAATTCTTGAAGCGGATATTGATAAAAAAGATGATATTTATAGATATGAATTAATGAATGAGTTCACACATAAGTGGTCTTGCTATAATGTACCAATCAAAGCGAAACAAAAAGGTGGATATGATGTCATAATGGCAAATTCTATGCTTGGATATTTAGAACCAACGAAGATTGATCAGAGTAAAGTTCAAGAAATTGAAGGAATTAATGATGATCAAATATGGAATAGCTGCACAGAAGCTATAGAAAAGGCTGTTTCTGTATTTATTGCTGCAGGCATTGATTTAAAGGTTGAAAATTATAAGTATACAATATTATTACCGAATCCAGATAGTGTGTATACGAAACTTAGCGAAGGTTGTTGTGGAGATGGTGGAATTCCAGGTAGTATTTTTTTATCTTTATTGCCTAGTAAAGAAACTATTAAAAAGATTCCTTCTGTGTTAGCACATGAATGTAATCATAATGTACGATTTCAATATATCGATTGGAGTAATAATATTACATTGGAAGAGATGATGATAAATGAAGGATTGGCAGAAAATTTTGCGACCTGGCTGTATGGTGAAGAAATGATAGGACCATGGGTAACTTCTACTGATATGGAAACATTGAATGATTATATTAAGCCAATAATCAAAGAGGGGCTAAGTGTTCAAGGATTAGAAGGTATATCAGCATATTTATATGGAGATGAAATAGCAAAAGAGCAAGGGTATTATCAAGAAGGTTTACCCTTCTGTGCTGGATATGCCTGTGGATATTATATGATTAAATATTTTTTACAAAAGTCTGGAAAATCAATTGTTGAAGCGACATTAATGCCTTATAATGAGATAAAGAAAGAGATAAGAGATTTTTGGGAGTGAAGCTTTTGTCATTATGTGAAATTTAAGACTAAAGTAATTTATTCATATAAATATCTTTCTTAAGTAATTAGTACAAGTAAAGAATAATTAGTACACTAAACAAAATGCCTATGACGAACATAAATCTATGTCATAGGCATTTAACTATTTAAAGCGTATTTATAATTCGTTTTATTCTACTGATTTTAACGCTTCCAACATATCTACATGTTTCAATTTCTTGTTAATAAAGAATCCTAATACCACGGTTGTAACTGCGATAATGATAGCTGGAATGATAAAGGTAGTGATCCAAAGTTCTGGATTAAACATGACATCATCTGGTGGAACAGCAGTGATAATGTAACGATGGAGTAAGAATCCGAATCCATATCCCACTATAATACCAAACAAAGATAGAATCAGAGTTTCTCTGTAGATATACATAGTTACCTCGCCATTGTAGAAACCTAAAACCTTAATGGTAGAGAGTTCTCGAATTCGTTCCGATACATTAATGTTAGTTAAATTATATAAGATAACGATTGCAAGCAGTGTAGCTACAAGAATTAACACTTTCATGATTTTATCTAATGAATGAACGATTGTATCAATTTGTGTAGTCAATGTTGTATTTTGTACAACGCCTTTTACACCGCTTAAATTCATGAATTCTGTAGCTTGTATTTCTGTGTTTTCTTTGTTACTGGTCGTTAACATAACAAGATTTGCATTTGCAGAATAATTTTGATTAAATACTTCTTGATAGGCATTTGCATTCATAAAGATAAAATGCCCCATGTACATTTCAGTAATATCAGTTACTTTTATAGTTATTTCATTATTATTAGAATCATTTATTGTTATCTTATCACCTTTAGCAGCTCCTAGTAATTTGGCTAAACGTTCGGAAATGATAGCTCCATCATCTTTCAAGGCTAATTCATCATTTGTTTTGCGATTTACTAATTCTATATATTCATTAAAAGTATCACTATCTTCTGGAACAATTAACTTAATTGTTTGCTTATCCTTTGTACTTCCTGCGACCTTGGATAACTCTTCATAGTGAATAGGAGACTGTTGTTTTACAGTATCTGAATTTAATAATTCATCAATATCCTTTTCCTGATTTTCTGTTAAATTGTCATTCTTAGCTACAATCAAATCATAATGAATAATTTCACCAAATTGTCTTTCACCAATACCAGATATAGAATGCTGTACTCCAAATCCTGTGAACAGAAGAGCAACAGAACCACAAACACCGAAGATGGTCATGAACATTCTCTTTTTATAGCGAAATATATTACGGGCAGTTACTTTATGTGTAAAACTCATACGATTCCAAATCGGTGTAATGTATTCTAAGAAGATTTTTGATCCACTCGTAGGTGGTTTTGGTAATAATAAATTAGCTGGTCTGTCTTGTAATTCTTTTTTAGCTACAACATATGCAGGGACTACAGCACTAATCAGTGCTAGAATCAATGCCAGAATGGATACACCCCAATTAATATGAAGTTCTATCTTTGGTAAGGTAAATCCAGTTTTATAAGCACTATATACAATCGCTGGTAATACAGTGTGGCCGAGAATGATTCCGATAACCGATCCTAATATACTTGACAGTAAACCATAAATAGTGAATTTTTTAATAATATCATGATTACTATATCCGATAGCTTTCAGTGTACCAGAGTTGGTTCTTTCTTCATCAACAAATCTTGTCATGGTAGTGAAAGTTACTAACGCTGCAACAAAGTATAGGAAGATAGGGAACACATTCGCAAGAGAATCAATAATACTTGAAATACTATCATAGATTCTATAACCTTCTGAACCAGGAGTTTCTCGTCGACTATTTAATGAATATACAGGAGCTTTTAATTCATTTAGAGTTTCCTGTGCATCAGCAAGTTTTTTCTCATTTTCGGCTATTTCCTGATCTGCCTCCACTTTACTATCTTGATATTCCTTCAATTTTTCTTTGTATGTTTTTTCATTATCTGAGATTTCAACTTTGGCATCTGCTAGTTTTTGCTTATTCTCGGTGAAGGTAGCCTTAGCAGTATTTAACTGCCTTGTAGCTTTATATATTTTTTGATCACCTGCTGTTAAATTCTGTTTTGCGGTTGCTAGTTTTTTCTCGTTTGTTGTAATAGTTGTTTGAGCTACTTGTAATTCTTCCTTTTTTTGATCTAGCGTCTCTTGTGCAGCTTGAAGTTTAGCCATGCTTGGTTCATAAGTTTCTGTCTTATATTGCTTATAGGCAGCTTTTGTTTGTTTTAATTTCTCATTAGCAACTGCTAATTGTGTTTTTAGCGTTTCTTGCTCTTGAGCCGTAAGGTTTGGATTTTCTAAACTCTGATTGATCCCCGCCATTTGTTGTTCCAAAAGACTAATACCGTCAGTATATTGTTTTTTCCCAGCTTTCAACTCGGCTATATTGGTATCAATCTCTTTTTGACTTTGATCTAATTTCTCCTTAGCAGCCTTCATTTCAGCTTTCTTTTCATTAAGAGTAGAAACACCAGTATTATATTCTTTTTGTTTTTGCGAAAGGAGTACTTTTTGTTTTTCTAATTCTTGCTCTTTTGTACTTATTTCTGTTTCTGCATCATTTATCTTTTGTTCATTTTCTGAAACTTCTTTTTTTGCAGCATCTATTTTGCTTTTCGCATCGTCTAATTCAGTTTTAGCATCGTGAAGCTTTTCTTTGGCATCATCAATTTTTTGTTGCCCTTCATCAATATCTGCTTGATACTCAGATTTGATAGTAGCCAAACGTTTTTCAGGTCGATCTTTAAGTAAGGTTGATAATTCATTCTTATGTTCTTGTATTAAGTCGATATATTTATCAGAATAAGGATCAACACCAATGGTATCTTTGAAAGTCAAACGGGCCATCATATAGACATCGGAATCAAAAACATCGGGAATTACTATGGCATAACCCTTCAAATCCCCTGTACCAGCAGTGGTTTGACCTAAATTAACGTTGGATATAATTTCACTAGAAAGCACATAACCTATCACTTTGTATACATGGTTCGTTAGAACCGTATTACCTGCAATATCTTCTTTTTCAGTAAATTGGATTGTGTCACCAATGTTATATTCACCGCGATAGGAATTACTAATTGCAATCTCATCATCTGTTTCAGGTAATTTTCCATCTACTAGTTCATAAGTTGAGATGTTTTCAGGTTTGGAAAAGATACGAATACTAGTTTTGGAATCTTTTATAACAACATCTTTTAAGTAGCCGTATTCTATCTTATCAAGATTACTTGTCGTATTAATTACTGCTTGGTCATCCTCATCAATTCCATAATCACTAATAACCGTAATATCTGCTAGGTTAAGCTTAGTAAAGTAATGTTTCCCTGTTGCTCTCATATCTGGGCCAGCTACCTTCAAACCTACTAATGCAAATGAACCTAGAATCATTAAGCAGAGGATAGAGAAGAATCTACCCCACGAACTAGTAAACGATTTACGTATATCTTTATGCAATGTCTTTTTTTTCAATTTCATCACCTACCATTCTATGTCCGCAATTTCTTTCGGATATGGATTGACTATAATATCCTTTACTTTAGCATCATGCATATGAATAACGCGGTCTGCAATTTGAGAAATCGCTGCGTTATGAGTAACGATAATTACAGTTGCATTCTTTTTACGACTCATATCTTGCAATATCTGAAGAACTTGCTTACCAGTATTGTAGTCAAGTGCCCCTGTAGGCTCATCACATAATAGAATCTTAGGGTTTTTCGCTACAGCCCTAGCAATTGCAACACGTTGTTGTTCACCACCAGAAAGCTGAGCAGGGAAATTATTGATTCTTTTCTCTAAGCCCACATCCTTTAATACCTGAACGGGATCCTCTGCATCTTTCACAATCTCGGAAGCGAGTTCAACATTTTCCTTCGCAGTTAAGTTTGACACTAAGTTGTAAAATTGGAATACAAATCCAACATCTTCGCGGCGATAGGTTGTTAATTGTTTCGCATTATAATTTGAAATGTCTTTCCCATCAATAATGACTTTTCCTTCATCATTGGTATCCATTCCTCCTAGAATATTCAAAACGGTAGATTTACCTGCCCCTGAAGAACCTAATATAATAACTAATTCACCTTTTTCAATGGAAAAGGTGACCTTATTGTTAGCAATAATTTCGGTTTCACCAGTTTTGTATCTTTTATAACTATCAATCATTTCAATATAGCTCATGTTTTTGCCTCCCTTAATTAAACATCATGTTGATTTAACGTTGGGTTTATTATAAAATATGTATAGGAAGCAATCAATAATCAGAATTTTTAAATGTGTTGATTTAAGGAGAAAATTTATGGTTAAGAAAAGAAATACGGAAACGAAGCAGCAAATCAAGACATCATTTACCAAATTACTCAAAGAAAAAGGAATGGATTCGCTGACAATTAGCGATATTGCAAGAGATGCTAATATTAACCGGGGAACTTTCTATCTACATTATCTTGATAAATATGATTTAATGGAGAAACTAGAAAATGATGTTATTGAAGAACTAACCAAAATTCTTCTTAGCGATAATCCCAATGAGATTGACGATCCAATTGAAATAATACCGTATAACGCTATTCTTAATGCACTATATTATGTAAAAAGTGATTTCGAATTTATCGAAGCGTTAACTGGAACCGGAGGGGATCCGATGTTCGTTGAGAGGTTTAAAAGAATCCTTGAGAAACTAATACAAATCCAAATTGAAAAAACGGATAAACTTAATTTTTCTATGAAAGGACTTCCTGAAGATTATGCCCGTGAAATCTTGCTAAGTAGCGCTACGGCAATTGTTTTACTTTGGATCAAAAAAGGTGCATTGGAATCACCAGAACAAATAGCAGAGATGTTAAGCAAAGCAAAAGATATATCTCCGTATGAATTACTGGTTTAAATTGGTGATTAACAATATCTTAAAAATTTACTAAGACTTGCTTATTTTTTTTAATGTGTTATAATGAAGTTAATTAAATAAAAAAAGAACCGTCTTTTTAAAGAAGGGCTTTTGGTACTGCGCTTAATAGCACAGATATGAAAAGCCCTTCTTTTTTATACTATTTGGAACTTTTTGGGATTATGAAAGGAGAGCGTTTAATGCAGTTACAGGGAAAAGCTATTAATCATGTTAAGTTTGGTAATGGAGTAATTAGAGAGTTGAGAGATAAGTATTTGATTGTAGATTTTGTGCATGGAGAGAGAAAATTTCTGTTCCCCAATGTGTTTGCTGGTTTTCTTTCGCTAATAGACCACGAAGCACAATTAGCAGTTGAGTCCATCATTGATGATGTTATTACCAAAGAGAAAAATGAAATAAAAGAAGAAATAAATGAGCAGGAGCGAATCATTAGAATTCAGAAACTTAAAGTTCATCCAAGTTCACAAGCAGCTTTCGGATTAATTCAAAACAATAAAAAGGATGTATTCGAGTCTTGGTCCGTATTTAGTGGTGAATATTTAAGCGGAGATTCGAAAGGTGAACCAAAACAGCCGATAAGAATGAAGCTGAATTCTGCTTGTTTACTAACGGAATGTGCTAAGGGAGAACAGGAAAAAGAGAGACGCATCATAGGAGCATTTATGGTTAGAGATGATTTCGATGGTAGAACATGTAACGATGGACAAATTGAAAGTCATAAAACGTATAGATTCAGACTTAATGAATCTGAGAAGTTACCATATTACAGATATTTTGAGACAAATTCCAAAGTATACAATTGGGGAAACACAGAGTATAAGTATTTTTCTAATGAAATCATGCAGTGTATCTTGAAAGATATACAAAAGAAGATACTTGATGAGAAGCGTTTGCAGGAAGTTAACGAATTCTACCAGTATTTTTGTTATGTTAATAGATTGAAAGAAACAGAGAATACAGAACTTAATACGGAATCCAGTACGGAGGAATCGGCTATGGGAGCGAAGAGTAGCTAAAGGTACATTGCATAAGATTTGGAGGGATTCATTATTAGTTTTTTAGATTTACAAGAACTATTATTACAGGTCAATACCGTATCTATAATATTTCGGTTATTGTTATCTGTAATTTTATGTGGAATTATTGGAATGGAAAGAGGATTAAGAAATCGCCCAGCGGGCTTTATGACATATCTTTTAGTAGGTTTGGGGTCGACGCTAATTATGATTACAAACCAATATATAGTTACCTTATATAGTGATATTGATCCAACAAGAATGGCTGCCCAGGTTGTAAGTGGAATTGGATTTTTAGGTGCAGGAACGATAATAACGACTTCAAAAAATGAAATTCGAGGATTGACAACAGCAGCAGGAATCTGGGCAACAGCAGCTGTTGGTTTGGCAGTTGGAATAGGTTTTTATTCGGGGGCTATAATAGGAGGTATTTTTATTATAGGTTCTCTCATGTTTCTTAAGAAAATCGACGTGTATATTAAGACGCATGCCAAAACCATGGAGATTTATATTGAATATGATGAAGCATTCTCAATGCAAAGTTTGACCAATTATTCAGACAATAATGGGTATGAGATTTTTGATATAGAAGTTGGTAGGCTAAAAACGATTAATGGTGAGTACGGAACGATGAGTTTTGTAATAGATTTTAGACAGAAGGTAAACCATTCATTAATTACAAATCAAATAAAGCAATTATCTGGTGTTAGTTATATTAGAGAAATTGCTTAGGACGACAACACTAATTTAAGGTAGGTATAGAGTGATGTCGATAGACTGGCTAGACGATGCCAATTAAGGAGGTGATCGGAAAAATATACGTGAATTATGTTGTAGAAGCTTAAATAAAAAACAAGATGGTGTAATCCATAAAAACAGGAGGTCAATTATGAATATTTTAAATGCAGAAATCAGAAGTCCAAACCTAAAGGCAAAAGGTGTAAGAAAGAAAGGATTCGTTCCAGGTTGTATATATGGTCCAAAACTTGTAGAGTCCTTATCTCTTCAATTCAATAAAAGTGATATCATTCAGTTACTTAAGAGAAAGAGTAAAGGAAATACGCTTATGATTGATATAAATGGAGAAAAAATGGTTGCTTTATTAGATGAAGTATCAATGAATACACTAAAGCATGAAGTAGAACATATTAGCTTCCATGCGCTAGATTTAGAACAAAAAGTACTTTGCAGTGCCAATATAATATTAAATAACAAGGATAAGGTTAGTGGAATAATAGAACAAGTAATGTATGAAATACCATACAAAGCGTTTCCAGTTGATATAGTGGATTCTATAACTATTGAAATGGAAGGAATACAAATTGGAGATAAGATAACAGTAGCCGATGTTGAGTTCCCTCAACAAGACAAGATCGAATTGGCTGTTAACGAAGATAGTATGATTTTAAAAGTAGTTGATAAAAAACTAGCAGCCGTGTAAATAGGTTAAAAAACGACAAATTTTTATCCTATTTAAGCATATCAATTTCTAATAAAATCTTTATAATAAAGATTGATAGTACAAATGAAAAGCTATCGACACTGAATCCGGATTCAGAAGATTGGAGGGTTTATGAGAAGAAGTATAAGATACTTTTTAGCTTATCTACTTGTGCTTTGTATGATTGTGGCAGTATTACAATTACCTACTGCCACAATAAGTGCAAAGTCTGCAAAAGCTACATTAACATATGAATTCACAGGTGAAGATGCCTCTACTCCTGGATATGCTGAAGGTGCTATTCGTCTGAAATCAACTACAGATGGAGATTACTATCTGTATTGGGCAAACGATATAAAAGCCTTAAGCGGTTATTACGAGATTTCAAAGTTGTCAATAAAAAAAGGTAAAACGGGTATATTTACATTTGAAAATCATACAGCAATCCCAGCAGATGCAACAAAAGTAATTGCTGTAGAAGCTTCAAAAGCGAAAGATAATGTAAAAGTAAAAGATGCAGTAGCAGTGTATACATTACCAAAGAATAAATTAATTGGATTCAAGTCAACACAAGCGTTGTATTCATTTAGTTCCTATTCTGATATTCATATTGATGAAGAAAAGTATGGTGAAACACCAGCATATTGGTGGATGCACTCAGAACAACACTGGGCTCAAGCACTTCAATATTCAGTTGATAAGAAGGTTGATTTTATTGTTTCTTCTGGCGATCAAGTAACGAATGCTAAATTAGCAAACCTTGAGACTGAATGGAAAGCATATCAATATATCTTATCAGATTCTGATTATGTAAATCCTATTTGGGAATCAGGTGGGAATCATGAAGTGAGAATCGATGGTGCAGTAGCTGAAGAATTAAAATCATATGTTGCAAATACTGGACTTGATAGTACTGCAGATACACTGAATAGTGGGAAATCTTATTACACTATGACAGAGCCAACGACAGGTGACGTTTTCATATTCATGTCTTTAGAAGGCGGTTACAGACCTGCCCAATATGATGAATTTACGGATAAACAATTAGATTGGTTAGAAGAGGTGCTTGCTGAGAATTATGGTAAAGGGAAGAATATCTATCTTATACAACATGCTTTGATTTCAAGATATGGAGCAGGTGATGACGCAGATAATCCATATTATAGTGGATCAATTAATCCAGATTTACCATCAGCAAAACGTTTTGTATCTATAATCGAGAAACATCCTGATATTGTTTGGATTTCAGGACATACACATGAAGCTTATCAATTAGGATATAACTATTCAAATAACGCTGGAACTTCTTGTAATATGATACATAATAGTTCAGTTGGAAATCCAACTCATATTAGTTCAACAGGTCATGCACTAGATTATGCATTTAATGAAGACCTATCACAAGGTTATTATGTTGAAACTTTTGAAAATGCAATTATTTTCAATGGAGCTAATGTATGTGATCAAAAGATCTATCCGGCATATAGCTATATTATAAGTGGCAATACAAAACAAGTATCTACAGGTGCAACTGCAGAATTTACTTGGGTTGATACTGATGTGACACCAGCTATGTTAAATTCTGTACTAGCTAATGTTAAAACAATGTTAGGTATTGAATATAGGTATAGTTCTTATGATCAATACCAAACTCTTAAGAAATGTTATTATGATTACAAAGATAGTAATACAAAAGAGATGACTGCAAGTAATCGCAAGATGGTATATAGTATGATTACTTCTTATATTAAGAGTTTACAAGCAATTATCAAAGTAGTTCCCCGATAACTATATAGATATTTAATTTGCAATTATCCTATAATAATCACATTTTGATTCATCACGCAACTCTCCCCCAATTGAGATTGCGTGATGAATTTTTATGTAAAAGGGTCACTATAGCGTGCACCCGCTTAAAAAGCTATGTTCTTCTAACGGATAGGTTTTTCTAATTTGACAGACAATATGGTGGGTGTTACCATAATTGTGGAGGTGAACATATGGGCTATGTATATGAAAAAGTTACATATAATAAGAATATTCCAGCTAAAATATTAATGCAAGATAAGCCAGGAGGAAGGTGTAATACAACCCTTCATTGGCATAAGGAAATCGAAATTGTATATATGATACATGGGTGCTTGCATGTTAAAATCAATGGACACGAAAGTGAGATTAGAGACGGTGAATTCTATCTATGTAATAGTGAAGAGGTTCATATTACACGTGTTGATGATATGAAGGCAAACTATACCTATCTAGTAATTCTATTATCTTATACGGAGATAAAGAGATTTGCTCCCGACATTGACGATTTTATTTTTCAAGTTACACATTCCGATTCATCGTATCAACAGATAAAAAGGCAGATATTGAATCTATTAGGTACTTTGAAATCAACAGATCCGTATATTTTTCTTGTACAAGATTGTTATCTTCGTACAATCTATCATACTTTATTATCAGAGTGTAGAACATCAAAAGGTGCAAGAGGATATATTAAGACGACTGTTAAAATTGCTCATGCAAAACAGATTATTGAATATATTAATCAAAATTATCGTGAAAAGATAACATTAGACGATGTGGCGCAGGAGGTCGGTTTTTCTTCCCAATACCTTTCTAAATATTTTAAGAATATTACAGGTTATAGCTTTATACAGTATCTTTTAAAAGTGCGATTAGAGCATGCGTTAAAGGATATGATGAATAAAAATCTATCTGTGACAGATGCTGCATACGACAATGGATTTACGAATGTAAAATCATTTATTACAACTTGTAAAAAAGCTTATGGCGTAACACCAGGTCATTATAAGAAAAAGGATACGTAGTACTAATTTTATAGCACTACGTATCCTTTTTCTTATAGTTGTTTTCAATGCTTATTACGGTAATTTGCTGGTGTTATACCTGCAATCTGTTTGAATTGCCGATAAAAGTGTACTTCGCTTGCGTAGCCGCAGATTTCTGAAATCTGTTCAAGGGTCAGGTTACTTGTACGGATCATGTGTTTGGCATACTCAACACGCATACGGATAAAATCCTTCTGGAAGGAAATACCGAACATAGCTGTATATAGATGTTGAAAGTAAGACTCGCTTATGCCGAGTTTCTTTGCTTCCTCTCTGATAAGATGCTTACTGGTGACAGAATTCTGCAATTCTAAGCGAAGAGATTGTAATTCATTCTGAAAAGGAAGGGACTTCTTTTGTTGTTCACGGTTTTTATATGCAGATAGCAGATGATGCAACAAAACAGAAAAAAGAGCATCTATATTCTGAGTCCTGTATTCAGGCTGAGTATAAGAATTTTCCCAGAGAAGCTGCTGGATAAAAAAGGTCAAGGTTTCTGGATTATCAATGGGAAAAGGGGTGTTTGCAATTGACTCGATTTCCTTTAAATATATATTGTCTGAGATAGAAAAATGTAGCCAATCATCTGAGTAACTTCCTTCTGGATTACTATAAGAGTATGGTGTCTGTGGTTTTACAAGTATAGCATGATTAGGTGCTACAGTATACTCTTTATCGCCAATATGAAAGATTCCTTCCGATTTAATGATTAGGATTACATAGTGCATAAGACCTTCAGGTCGTGACATAAAAAAAGTACTGGGGTGTCTGGTTCTACAACCACCTTTTAGAATTTGAATCATTGTATTCACCTCTTTCAAAATAGCAGGATATGTTAGTTTTTGTGTAGTATACGATATTATTTTTATAATGTCAATTATGTAAAATATAATTGTAATGATATGGCTTCCTTTGTGCAACTTCATGGCAATTATTTATTTGGCACTTAGGATAGTTAACCCACTGTATAGAACAATTGTACAGTATATAATATATTTGTATAAAGGAGAAAGAATATAATGAATGAAAAAATTTGGTTGCAGGAAACATCAGAAAAGATTAAGGAAAAAATGCGTAAGGTAGCAGAGAGGAACCAGAATAATATTCCGTATACTACAGTAGATGGACTGTATGATGACTGGACAGAAAAGGATATCTGCTGGTGGACCAATGGATTCTGGGGAGGAATGATGTGGCAGCTTTACAACGCAACAAAAGACGAGCTGTATAAGGAGATTGCCGAAAGATCTGAATTAAAGTTAGATGAGAATCTATTAACTTCACGAGGTATGGATCATGATAGTGGTTTTAAGTGGCTTCCAACTGCAGTTGCAAATTATCAGTTAACTGGGAATAAACAGTCCTATAATCGTGGGATTTTAGCGGCAGATAATCTTGCTGGGAGATTCAATCTAGCAGGAAATTTTATACGTGCATGGAATGATAATGATGAAGGTAATAGATCAGGATGGGCAATTATAGACTGTATGATGAATCTGCCACTCTTGTATTGGGCTTATCAAGAGACACAGGATCCAAGATACTTACATATTGCACATGCACATGCAGATACTGTAATGGAGCATTTTATTCGTGAGGATGGATCTGTAAAGCATATAGTGGAATTTAATCCAAGTTCAGGTGAATATGTAGGGGATTTTGGTGGACAGGGTTATGGACAAGGGTCTTCATGGACCAGAGGACAGAGCTGGGCACTTTATGGATTTGCCTTAAGCTATCTTCATACAAAAGAAGAAAAATATCTGGATTGTGCTTGTAAAGTGGCAGATTATTTTCTATCCAATATTCCAGAGACAGGATTGATTCCAGTAGACTTCAGACAACCTGAGGATTGTAGGTTAGAAGATTCTACAGCAGCAGCTATAGCTGCCTGCGGACTGTTAGAACTGGAGAAAGTAGTTAAAGAGGAAAAGAAGAGTGTTTACCGTGAAGCCGCTATTCATATGCTGAGAGCATTGACTGAAAGTCGTTGTAACTGGAGCATGGAGTGCGATAATATTGTAGAAAAATGTACAGCCGCTTTTCATGATGATAAGCATGAATTTGCAATTATCTATGGCGATTATTATTTTATTGAAGCGATTTGGAAATTAACTGGACAGGAATTGTTTATCTGGTAGTTGAAGGAGGCAGAAAAATCATGATATTTGAACCTAAAACAGTGGATTATGAACGTAGTCCATATACAGGGATGACTAGAGAAAGCTGGATAGAGGCAGGGGAATTTCTATTACAGGGAATATTTCAGCATATTAAGGAATTTGAAGCACCAATTGTAATGCCAAGAAAAGAAACAGAGATTACTTATCCACATCTTCATGCACCAGAGGCTACGCAGGAAGCAGAGCGCAAGGCTGAGATGTTTGAAGGACTAACGAGATCCTTTTTTATTGCAGCGCCCTTAGTTCACATTAAACCAGAACTGCGTATATGCAATTATTCGATAGCTGAATATTATAAGCAACAGATACTTCGTTCCTGTACGAAAGGGGATCCAATCTGTGTGGGAAGTTACGAGCAGTTGCAAGAGATCACAAATTATGCGGATCCATTTAGGGCATTTCAACAGACGGTTGAAACCTGTGCACTTGTCATTGGCCTTTGGTTAAGCAAGAATGTAATCTGGGATACCTATACAAAAGAAGAAAAGGACAAGGTAGCAACCTTCTTATCCAGTTTTGCACACGCGAACACGGTTCCACAGAACTGGCGATTATTTAACATGTTGGATCTGGCATTCTTACATATGGAGGGATATCCAATTGATAAGGAAATAATGCTAGATCATGCACAGGCAATTCTAAATTATTATGTAGGTGATGGCTGGTATCGAGATGGACAATCCTTTGATTACTATTCCTGTTGGGCATTTAATCTATATGCTCCTTTGTGGAATCAATGGTATGGATATGAGAACGAACCAGAGCTGGCAAGAAGATTTGAGGAGCATTCCAATAAATTAATGGAGACCTATGCAGATTTCTTTGATAGAGATGGTTTCACGAATATGTGGGGTAGAAGTAATATATACCGCAATGCCGCAACAAGTGCTTTTGATGGTAATCTGTTTCTGAATAATCCTACAGTAGACCCAGGATTAGCAAGAAGAATTTCATCTGGTTCGCTGATGCAATTTTTATCCAGAGAAGATTTTTTATATAAGGGAATTCCGACTTTGGGATTTTATGGGCAGTTTAATCCACTGGTACAGGGATATTCCTGCGCGGAATCTCCTTTCTGGCTTGGAAAGGCATTTTTATGTCTACACTTGCCAGAAGACCATCCGTTTTGGACAGCCAAAGAAAACAATGGTACATGGGAGAAGTTGCAGAAGGGTGAAGTACGTTGTACTGTCCTAGATGGACCTGCTCTTTGCTTTTCCAATCATGAAGCAAATGGTGAGACGATTTTACGAAGTGGAAAGATTGTTAAGGACCGAGGTGACGAACATGGTATGTGGAATTATTCTAAGCTATCCTTTAATACCAAATACCCATGGGAAGCAACTCCTATTCTTGATAAAGCTGGAAATCAAGTAATAAGTAAAGAGGTAGAGTCTCAGCAGTATGTGCTAAAAGATATTACAACAGGTGAGCTTGACAAATGTAATGTAACCTTCTGGAGCGGTGAAAGAGAGAAGGTTTTATACCGAAGACAGTTCTTTTCCTATGATTTAAAGAGGGAGACACATTGGATACAGGCTATGAATCTGGCAGACTTTACAGTGCCATATGGAATTATGCGTGTTGATAAAATGAGGTTTCACCGTCATCCAGTAGCTCTGACACTGGGTGCATATGGTTTCCCGGATAATGAAACAGAGATTACGGAACGTACAAATGGATCTGCTAAGGCTATTATATTAAAGGGAACAGATTTTACTGGAAGAGAAAAACAGCTTGCCATGACAATATTCTGGGGATGGAATAGTATTGATTATATGAGAAGTATTGGTACTAATCCAGATTCGGAAAAATCAATTATAGTCTATGCAGCGACAGAGAGAAAGAAGCAGTATGGAAGCTATGAGCCATATGTACTGATTTCACAAGTTATTACAAAAGAAAGCCATGAAGATTTTACAGAGGAAGAATTATTCCCGATTAAGGAGATTAACTGCGAAGACAGTACACAAACTGGTGCGTATGGCACAACAACGATTACACTTAAAGATGGTACTGTAAGAAGGATTAATTTTGAGGGGTTAGAAGGAAGGTTAAGTCTATAAGATAGAATATATTATATTAAATTGGCAGCAGCAAAGATATGAAAAAACATGATGTAACCAATCGTAATCATGGCATACTAATTGCAAGCATAAAGTTCGGGGATTATTTATTCCCCGAACTTTTTATAACTCTTGCCCATATTAGGGTCATATATTCTGAATATAGAATGTTATTGTAGTTGTTTTCTGTTCTCAGTTTTTAGTATAAATAGTAGTTAAGTTTTAATTAATATACGTAAAGTAGCTTTTGTACCAAGTCCTATGGTACTGGTGAATTGTAAGCCAAAGGAATCGCCACAATACAACTGGACTCTTTGATGTACATTGTGAATTCCATAGCCCTGTGTGTGGATGGTGATAATATTTTTACACATCTCCTTTGACATACCATTTCCGTTGTCTAAGATTCTAAAAATCAAAACATTACCTTCTTTGTACCCATTCACGGTTAGGATACCCTTACCAGGAGTTGTTTTATGATCAAGTCCATGGAGAATGGCATTCTCTACAAGTGGCTGAATTAACAGATTAGGCATTGAATAGGGATAGATATCTTCATCAATATCATAGATAACATCAAAAGAATTAGAGTGCATCATACGTTGAATATCAATATAAGAGCAAATGTTATCTAACTCTCCCCTTACAGTAATAATAGAATTTCCTTTGTTTAAGGTCGTCCGGTAAAAGGCTGATAGGAGCCTAGCCATTTTACTTATATCTTCTTGATTGTTTAATAAGGCTTTGCTGTTGATCATAGAAAGGCTATTGTATAAAAAATGTGGATTGATTTGTGCCTGTAGGGCCTTCATTTCGTATTCCTGCCTTGCAATACGGCTTCGTAATACCTCATTAATAAGATATTTCAAACGGTTTACCATATGAGTGAAGGAGTCGATTAGTTGGCCGATTTCATCTTTGGAGGTAGATTTCACGGTTATTGTTAAATTATCCTGTTCAATTAAAGCCATATTTTCAGAAAGAGCCTTTAATGGTTTTACAGTGATTTTTGATAATAATAAGCTTGAACACAGTACAATTACAATACTTACAAGAATCATAATCATTACTAGAATGGTGATTTGATTTGCAGCCAGTGAAACCGTTTTAATTGGGCGATATAGGAACAGATTCCATGGAACAGAAGAAAGTAATTGATATTCAATCACGTAATCTTTGGTTAGTTGACTGGATACTCCGTTGAATGTAAAAGCTTTCGAAGGAAGTGAGTAATTATCTGCTTTCGAAAAGGAGGTATAGTTAAATATTACTGAATTAAGGTCACTAACGATGGCGGAACCATAGGGAGTGTCATATAGTGCTTTAATCGGTGCAAAGATAGAGTTGGCATCAATTGTTATACAGATAATATTAATACACGAGGAGTGGTAATAGTAGACAGGGCATACTAAGTATAGAGTTTTACCATCCTTCGAGGGAATGAAGGTAGGGGAATTTTTTAGTTTATCTTCGTTATACCATTCTGTCTCGTTTGCTTCTGTTAATGGACGTAACACCTTACCGTGGGGATGTAAGGTGCCATCGGAGTAGATGGTAATGGAGTTTATCTCATTATTCATATTCCGAATGGTAAAAAACATAGGATCAATCACATCTCGGTAGGCTATGTACATATCATAGTTATTGGTATAGTTTTGTGATAAAGCGGTTCGCATACTTTCATTCCAAACGATAAGGTTAATCGCGTCTAGGTAAGTATTTAATTTATAGTCTAAAGTCTGTACTTCTTGTTTTAGAGTTTCTTGTAAAGCAATTGTTTCCCGTTCGATCAGTAATCGTTTCATCTGAAGATAAGAAAAGGTACCAAGTAAAAGTACGGGAGCTAATCCAATAAAGAGACATATTAAGGTAACTTTATGTTGAAATCCTATATTCTTTAAGCGTTTTATTAATCTCATATATTCATTCCTCCAATTGGCCCTTATTACGGTATTTCTCAGGACTTATTCCGAATTCTTCCTGAAAAAGTTTGCAAAAATATGAGATATTCGGATAACCGACAGCGGCGCCGATATCTCTTATTTTCATATTCGTGTTTAACAATAACTCTCTAGCTTTTTCCATACGGATATTCTTAATATACTTATTAATATTAATACCAGTAGTCTGGGAAAAGATACTACTAAGATACTTGGGACTTAGATATACAAGGTCGGCTAATTGGTTTAAACTCAAATCTTCTCTATAATGACCGTTAATATATTGTTTAATTACATGAATGGAATATTTCGGAGCTTGCATCTCCTGTCTCATATAAGCTAAAGATTTCTCTAGGAAGGATTCTATAAATTCTTTTATTTCTTTAAATTGATTAAAGGTATAAATCTTATCTACGCATGCTTGGAAGTGTACGGTTTCATGATCGGGGAGTGAAGTAAGTAGATATCGAAGCAGTGTAGTGCAAAGATATCGGATATATATATGCGAGATGTTCTGTGTCCCCTCATATTTCTTTAATAAAAAAGATACATTCTTACTTAATAAATCAGGATCTTTCAAACGGGTTGCTTGTTCAATGGTAGTCAAAATCATACTGTCTTCCACATCAGAAGACGTTTTTTCTGTTAAATTAGTAGAACTTATAGTACTTGAATTATCCGCATTAGTAAATTCATAATTAAGGAAATAGTCTTGCTTTTGTTTGGAAATAGTTTGGCATACCTCGTTAATTGACTTATAAAATTCCTCTGGATTGACTGGTTTTAGAATATAATTAACAGCATGTAAAGACAAGGCTTGTTTTACATATTCAAAGTCATCATATCCACTGAAGAATATAATCTCTATGGTAGGATTTAGCTCTTTCGCGCGGGCAGCTAATTCTAACCCGTTTATAAAGGGCATCTGTATATCTGTGAAAAGGATATCGATATGCTCATGTTCTAATATAGTTAGGGCTTCTTTACCATTGGAAGCGTTTCTAACATCTAAGGAAAATTTGTTTTTTTTAATTAAATATGAAATTACATTACGTTCATCTTGTTCATCATCTGCAATAAGTATTTTATACATGAAAGTATCCTCCTTTGTATTGAAAGTATAACATTTTTCATAATAGGAGGGCAACGTCTCAATGACATAAACGGGAAATCATACAATAAATATGGATTTTATGATATTTACCTTTGTGCAACAGGAACGTATACTTGAACTAAAGTAATCAATGGCCGTTGGTGAAATAAGAGATGTGTATAGGAGGAATTTATGAGAAAGAAAGTTATAGTTAAGGGATTGGTTGTGACTCTTATTACTTCATTAATGACAATATCCTTGGTAGGTTGTGGCTCGGGGGAAAAAAAGGAAACTACAAAAGAGTCTAGCCAAGTAAACAATGAAGCTGGACAACAAAAAGATGGTGCTTATGAAGAGGAAGTTACTATTACATTGGGACGTCAAACATTACAAAATGCGAAATTACCTGATGGCGATACTTATGAAGACAATGCGTATACTAGGTTAGTTAAAAACGTTTATAATATTAAGCTTGTTGATGAATTCGAGGCATCTGGTGATGATTATGGTAGACAAGTTTCGTTAGCGTTATCAGCAGGTGAAATACCAGATGTGATGAAAGTCGCTACCTACGATGAATTAAAAGAATTGTATGAGAATGATATGATTGCTGATTTAAGTGGAGTTTATGAAGGCTATGCAAGTGATTACTTAAAATCAATCTATGATTCCTATGAAGGACGTGCTCTAGATAAAGTAACCTTTGATGGAAAGATGATGGCTTTACCAGGAACGAACGTTGATGCTGGTCCGAGTGAAGTATGGATTAGAAGTGACTGGATGGAGAAGTTAGGTATTCAAGTTGATCAAGATGGAAATCATGCAATTACAATCGAAGAATTAGAGATGGTTGCTAGTAAATTTAAAGAAGCTAATTTGAATCAAGTTGATAATGTAGTGGGAATGGCCTTTGCGCCTTGGTTAACTTCGGGTGACCCAGATGGCACTTACAGTATGAATTCCATCGCGTATGCTTTAGGAGCATTTCCTAAGACATGGATGGAATCCGATGGGAAAGTAGTTTATGGTTCCACAACATCAGAAATGAAGGAAGCACTATCTGTAATTTCTAACTGGTTTAAAGAAGGACTTGTAGATCCACAATTAGGTACAAGAACGTGGGATGATATCTCTGCATTATTATCAAATGGACAAACAGGTATAACTTTTGGTACATGGCATATTCCTGATTGGCTATTAAATAACGTAAGGGTAATGGATCCAAATGCTACCTTTGAAGCATATGGAATTGAAAATGCACAAGGGAAAGTAAGTTGTAAGCATAATGATGCGGTAGCTGGATACATAGTGGTAAGTAAAGAGTGTAAAAATCCCGAAGCAGCTATTAAGATAGCAAATTTATTCTATGATACGCTTGTAACCTCTAGCACGATTGAAAAGGATTATCCAGAAGTTGCTACATATATAGCGAATGGTGTTGATGGATCAACAAGGCCATTTAACATTGAAGTGAATCTGTATACTTCATTACTTGATGATTATTCTGATATTGAAAAGTTCGTAAAAGGTGATATTACCATTGATGAGGTTAGAACGACTGAATCAAAGAATGTAAGCAGTAGTATACAAAAGTATCTTGAAAATCCTATTGGAGCGGAAGTTGTTGACTGGTCTAAATATCATTCAAGAATGAGAGGGATAGAATTAATTCAGACATTCACAGAGAATGATACATTTAATTGGATTACTCCAATCTTCCCTCAAACAACTACTACAATGGAAACGAATCAGGCTAACTTAGATAAGCTTGAAGAAGAGACCTTCATCAAGATTGCAATAGGACAGATTGATGCAGAAGAAGGCTTTAATGAGTTCGTAAAAGAGTGGAATAAGCTTGGTGGTAAGCAAATTATTGCAGAAATTGAGGAACAGTTAAAGTAAAAGGTTAAGCAGTAATAGAGCAGACATATAGCAGTAATATGGCTGCTCTATATTGTTTTAAATCAGTGATTGAGAGGTATGAAGATGACGAATAAAACAGCACATAGACGGAATCGAAAGCAGCTAACACATCATCTTATGATGATGCCGGGAATGTTCTTTTTATTACTTTTTAGTTATATACCAATGGTTGGTATCGTAATGGCATTTCAAGATTTTATACCAGCCAAGGGAATTATGGGTTCAGAGTTTGTTGGTTTAAAACATTTTAAATATATGTTTCAACTACCTGATATTTTTAAGATAATAAGAAATACACTAGTTATTTCTATTGGTAAGATATTGCTTGGTACCTTTATGGCAATTGCCTTCTCTATTTTATTGAATGAAATACGTAAAAAGTTCTTGAAAAAAACAGTACAAACCATTGTATATTTACCACATTTCTTATCGTGGGTTGTATTAGCTAGTGTCGTAGTCAATATGTTTAATTTAGATGGCTCTGTTAATCAAATAGTAACACAATTAGGATTTGAGAAAATCAACTTTTTAGGTAATAGCAAGATTTTTCCGGGGCTAATTATCGGTACAGATGTATGGAAAGAATTCGGTTATAGCTCAGTTATTTACCTAGCTGCTATCACCGCGATTGACCCCGGATTACATGAAGCAGCATCCATTGATGGCGCTTCTTGGTGGAAACGTATCTGGAATGTTACCTTACCTGGAATGATGCCAATTATATTATTAATGGCAGCCATGAGTTTGACAAGCATATTAAGTGCGGGCTTTGATCAAATCTACAATCTATATACACCAATTGTATATGATACGGGTGATGTACTAGATACCTATGTATATCGTATTGGTTTGATTGGCAGACAGTATAGTTTTGGCTCAGCAGTTGGATTATTACGTTCTATAGTCGGTATGGTATTGTTGGTTTCTGCGAATAAGCTGACGAAGAAATTAACAGATCAGAAGATATTTTAGGAGGAGTAGTATGATAGAGAATAGAAGTTTTTCATCTAGAGCTAGAGTGAGTTTCATTTATTGTATTGTAATCCTTTTAGGATTAGTATGTCTTCTGCCATTGTGGAATATTGTAGCAATATCATTTAGTAGCAGTGCAGCAGTAACAGCGAATAAAGTAGGGTTAGCACCAGTAGATTTTACTACGGTTGCTTATAAAAAGATAATCGAAGATAGCCAATTTTGGCGTTCGTTTATGATTTCGGTAGTAAGAGTTATATTAGCAGTAATCCTTAATACCGTTCTCGTGGTATTGATGGCGTATCCGCTAACAAAGAGCACAAGAGAGTTTCGCGGTAGAAACTTATATATGAACTTATTGATCTTTGCCATGTTATTTAATGGAGGGATGATTCCTAGTTTTATCTTAGTTAAAGAGCTTGGACTTCTTAATAGTATATGGGCACTTGTTTTACCAGGAGCATTGCCTATATTTAACGTTATTCTAGTTATGAATTTTTTCTTAGGAATTCCAAAGTCTTTAGAAGAAGCTGCTATAATAGACGGAGCCAATCCATTACAAGTATTAGTAAAGATTTTGGTTCCTTGTGCAAAACCTTGTATTGCAACAATTGTTCTCTTTAGTATAGTAGGTAGTTGGAACGATTTCTTTAGCGGATTAATCTATATTCAAAAGCCAAGAAATTATCCAATTATGACATATATTCAATCTTTGAATGTGGATATTCAAGAACTATTAAAATCTGGTATGAGCAGCAGTTCGTTAGGAAATTTATCAGAATTATCCAATAAGAATTTAAATGCAGCCAAAATTGTAGTAGCAGTTATACCTCTATTACTGATTTATCCAATTCTTCAAAAGTATCTAATCACAGGTATTGTTATGGGATCAGTAAAAGAATAATGGAAAGGCAAGGGCTTTGTATGAAAAAAAGAATACGACTCATAAGTTTCCTTTTGGTTGTAATTTTGGCAATGACTAGCTGTAAGATTGATAGTGAGGAGGAAGGTATGAATTCTATAACATGTAAGATTGTTGATACGGATAAGGTTAGATATAATCCAGGAGATAAGGCTATCGTTACTGTAGAGATTGAAAATCTAATTGAAAGAGAAAGAGACATAACGGTAGTTTTGTCTGCAAACTATTTGTCTGAACCTGTTGGAGTAGAGGAAAGCCTAAAGGTTACGGTAGACAAACCGGGAGTACAAACTGTAACATTTAATTGGCAAACACCTGAAGAGGACTATAAAGGATACTTATTAAAGGTTCGTTTAGAAGATAAAAAGGGAAAGATGTTAAGTCAGGATACAATAGGTGTTGATGTATCATCCTCATGGGTGAAATTCCCTAGATACGGTTATCTATGTGATTTTGAGGAAGGTGTAGATGCTACTGATAAAATTGATCGAATGAATCGATATCACATCAATGGAATCGAGTATTATGATTGGCAGTATCTTCATCATATGCCGGTAGCGGATACTGTTTCTGAGGCTGGAGCAGGAATGTGGCAAGATTGGGCAGGTAGAAGTATTGACGGTGACGCTATTTTATCATATATTAAAGAAGCAAAAGAGAAAAACATGGTTAACATGGCTTACAATATGATTTATGCTGGTACTGATACCTTTTTTACGAGTAGTGATGGGAAACCAACCAAAGCAAATGATTGGAAGTTATATTTTGCAGAAGATAATGACAGAGGAAGTGGCGAGTTTTCATTCCATATGGGAACATCTCCAAATGGAAATGGAAATCTATACTTTCTAAATCCCTTGAATAATGAATGGCAGGAGTATATTTTTGATCAAGAATTAAAGGCACTTAGAACCTTTGGATTTGATGGATGGCATGGAGATACGGTTGGAGATTGGGGTAAGATGACAACGAGTGCGGGTAAACCATTGGGAATTAATAAGTATGGCAACCCAATATATCTTGTTACAGATACCTATACCGATTTTTTGAATGCTGCGAAGGACGCTCTAGGGAATTATTATTTGTCCTTCAATCCAGTTGGTGCAAAGGGAATTCAAAATGCGAATGTAAGTAATGCAGATGTATTATATACGGAGTTTTGGCCATGGGATAAGGATAGGGAAGATGGGACTTACGATACGTATTACTCACTTGTAAAAGAAGTGGAACGTACGATGGAGGATAGTAAGGATCAGTCACTCGATGGTAAGGGAAAATCTCTAGTTGTGAAGGCATATATTAATTATGAGAAGACAAATGGAGAGATGAATACACCTAGTGTATTACTATGTGATGCCGCTGTATATGCCGCTGGAGGAAGTAGACTTGAACTTGGTAATGGGGATAGAATGTTACATAAAGAATATTATCCCGATGACAATGTCTTAATGTCTGAGGAGCTTACTGAGAGGATGAAGCGTATGTCTGATTTTGTCGTGGCATATGAGAATCTATTACGAGACGGTCAAGAAACAGTGGAAAAGACTGTAGAGGTTGAGGAGCATTCCTATAGTAACACAGGTGAAAGTGATACCATATGGGTATATTCTAGAGCTGATGAGGATTATGAAATTGTTCATTTCATAAATCTTTTAGGAACAGATAATTTATGGCGTGATGAAATTGGTAAGAAAAAAACTCCTGAAAAAGTGAGTAACTTAAAGGTTACCTATTATTCGGACATTGAAATTAAAAAGATCTTTCTTGCATCACCAGATACAGAGTATGGAGCAAGTACGGAATTAAAGTTTGTGAGTGTAAAGGATGAAAAAGGAATGAAATATACATTTGAGATCCCATCTCTTGAATACTGGGATATGGTGTATATGGAAAAATAGGAAAAAGGGACATGGTGATTTATATGAATAATGAAAAAGAAAACACATCAAACTGGTGGAAAAATTCCGTTGTATATCAGATTTACCCAAGAAGTTTTCAAGATAGCAATGGTGATGGAATAGGAGACTTACAAGGAATTATTAAGAGACTGGATTATCTACAAAATCTTGGAATTGATGCGATTTGGTTATCCCCTGTGTGTAAATCTCCACAAGATGATAATGGTTATGATATCTCAGATTATCAGGACATTGATCCAATGTTTGGGTCATTAAATGACATGGAGGAATTGATACAGGAAGCAAAGAAGAGAGGAATTCGAATTCTTCTTGATCTAGTATTAAACCATTCTTCCGATGAACATGCTTGGTTTATAGAGGCCAAAAAGAGTAAGGACAATCCATACCATGATTATTATGTATGGCGTGATGGAGTTGAAGGAGTATATCCAAATGATATGAAGGCGTGTTTTGGTGGTCCAGCATGGGAATGGGTACCTGAACTAGGGCAGTACTATTTTCATCAGTTCTCAGTAAAGCAGCCAGATTTAAATTGGGAGAATCCGAAGTTAAGAAGAGAAATCTATGATATGATACTCTGGTGGATGGATAAGGGCGTTGGAGGATTCCGTCTTGATGTTATTGATCAGATTGCCAAGGAACCAGATTTAAAGATTACGAATAATGGGCCAAGACTTCATGAATATATTAAAGAATTGTCAAAAGAAACCTTCCAAAAAGGAAATCTAATTACAGTAGGTGAAGCGTGGGGAGCTAATACAGAATTGGCGAAACTATATAGCGCGCCAGACGGTAGTGAGTTTTCCATGGTATTTCAATTTGAGCATATAAATCTAGACCAACAGCCTGGAGGCGAGAAGTGGGATATTAAAGAACTAGATTTTATTCAGTTAAAACAAATTTTATCAAAGTGGCAAGTTGAATTACATGAAAAAGGTTGGAACAGTTTGTTTTGGAATAATCATGATTTACCTAGAATTGTATCTAGATGGGGCAATGATGAAAGATACCGAGAAGAATCTGCTAAGATGCTAGCTACCATCTTACATGGTATGCAAGGAACTCCATATATATATCAAGGCGAAGAGATTGGTATGACGAATGTGAGGTACCAGATTGAAGAGTATAAGGATATCGAGACCGTTAACATGTATAAGGAACGTATAGAAAAGGGATATAAACCAGAAGATGTTATGCGTTCAATCTATGCTAAGGGAAGAGATAATGCAAGAACTCCAATTCAGTGGGATTCTAGTCAGTATGCTGGATTTTCAACGGTTGAACCATGGATTAAGGTAAATGATAATAGTAAAGATATTAACGTCTTGAATGCGTTAGAGAATAAGAATTCTATTTTCTACTATTATAAAAAACTTATTCGGTTAAGAAAAGAAAATCCAGTTCTTGTGCATGGAGATTATCAATTGTTATTTGAAACAAATCCTGATATATTTGCTTATTGTAGGAATCTAGATGGACAAAGAATGGTAGTAGTAGCGAATTTCCATGATAAAGAAATCCCATTTTCCTTGAAAGAAGAAGGATTTGAAGTAAAAGAGTATCTGATTCATAACTATAAGGAAGAAAAAGCTGGTTACCTACGACCATATGAAGCTTATATGGCAATATTGAATTAAAGCTTTGAATCTTTATTGAGTTGAAAAATAAAATTTGATTACTTAGCAAACAAGCTATGATAGTATTGGAGAGTTAAAAGTAGGACGACGGGGCAATGGTGCCGTCGTCCTAACCAGTACTGTTATGGCTTTTTGTGTTATACACACTAATTCTTACGTTTGAATTCCTCCATGCGAATAGCCTTAGTTATGAACAACATAATTATGTAACATATAATAAGGAACAGACAAAAACACAATAATAATGCCAATGCACTCATAGAAGCATGTTCCTTGATGTAGAGATAAGAGCGGTTTGTTAAGAAACCAACGAATGCAGTAATTAAGCCAGGTTTAACAATCCAATCAATAGCGTTGAAGGTTACTTTTACATTCTTAAAGATTGCAATCGTATCTAAGGTTGATATAATAACCTGGCTTACAAGCATGCCAATTAGATAACCATATATTCCTTTTTGTGGTACTAAGAATATAACAAATATGATTCTTACACTTAAACCAACAACTGTATTAAGGAAGGTAACATGAGGTTTTCCTAATCCGTTAAGTATACTTCCAAGAGTAGTTGTCAAATATAAGAATGGGCAAAGCCATGCTAGAATCGTTAGGAACACTCCAGAAGATTCATTATTAAAGACCAGTGTTCCTAACGAGTTACCAAAGGTAATAAAGATGCCAGTACTAAGAATACCGATAATCAGACTGTATTTGATAGACAAAGCAGTAGTTTTATTAATCATATTATTGTTATTCGCAGCCTGGGCTTCTGAGACCGTTGGCAGCAGCAAAACGGCAAATGAGTTGGTAATAGTAGAAGGAAACATAATGAATGGAATGGACATACCGGTTAAGACGCCATACACACTCAAGGCTTCTGTTCCACTAAGCCCATATTGCTTTAACATTGACGGAATCATAACTGCCTCAATACTACTTAAAATACTAATTAATAACCGATTACTTGTTAAAGGTAGGGCTAATTTAAAAAGGCTACTAGCATAAGTAACACGTTCTTTTTTATGGGATTTGCGGCTACGAAATGCTTGTATTTTCAATTTGTAAGCTTCGTGTAATTTAGAGGGTTTTACAATAAACATTGAAATTATGTTGTAAGAATTAGAAGCAATTTCACCGAATACAATACCCCAAACAGCAAGTTCGCAGGCTCTTTCAGAATTGCCTAAAGCAAACATTGGAGCTAACACATAGACGCTGGCAACACGGATGACTTGTTCGAATAGCTGTGTCATAGCAGGTACGCCAGCACGTTTAATACCATAATAATATCCGTTAATACATGCAGTTATACCACAGAAAGGAAACACATAGGAGAGAATCTTAAGGGGAGTGGTGCATCTACTTTCTAATAGGATGTTAGTGGCTATAAAGGAAGCATTCCGATTTAATAATATAGATAAGGTTATTGCAATTAGTAATGAAAATGTCATACCGGTTCGTAGAATTCGCTTTAGATTACTGGTATCGTGCTTACCTATTTCAGCGGCCACTAAACGGGATATTGATGTTTGAATACCAGAAGCATATAAGGTGAAACAGATTCCATAGACAGGGAAGATTAATTGATAAACACCCATATCTTCAGGTCTCAGGAGATTCGATAGATAGATTCGATAGAAAAAGCCGATAATACGAGTTGCAAAACCAGCTATTGTAAGGATTAAGGTACCTTTGATGATTGAATTTTTACTCATTGAAATCAGCCTTTCTCTTAGAACAACGATTCCGAATTAAGAAGATTAATTGATAACGTTGACCTTTTTACATTTTGACATAATTAAGTATATTAGTGCAGAGAAAGATTCATGCTAAGTTCTAAAAGTATTGATTAGCCCCACCACTATAATTTGCTTGACAAGTAAAATTGAGAATGTTATCATTAGGAATGTATCAAAACCAAGTAAAAAAGTCGGAATTAAAATACTCGGAATTGATTTACTCGGAATTAAAAAAAGAGTAAGAGGTGAAGCACATGAAGTTATCAACTAAGGGAAGATATGGTCTACGTGCGATGTTAGATTTAGCATTAAGCAGTACGGAAGATGCAGTTGCGCTTAGTGGAGTTGCAGAGAGACAGAGTATCTCAATTAGTTATCTAGAACAGCTAATTGCTAAGTTAAAAAAAGCTGGATTAGTAAACAGTATTCGTGGTGCACAAGGTGGTTATGTACTTGCAAAACCTGCGAACGAGATTTCTGTAGGGGATATCTTACGTGCCTTAGAAGGGGACTTAAGTCCAGTAGATTGTGCAGAAGTTATGGGTGGTGAGTCAACCTGTAGTGGAGCCGATTTATGTGTAACAAAATACGTATGGAAGCGTATTAGTGATAGTATAAATAGTGCAGTAGATGAAATTATGTTGTCTGAATTAGTAGATGAGAGTTTACAACTCAGAAATGAACATGGTAATAAAGTGGACTTAAAAATAGAATCAATGTGTGACAAATAGAAAATATTTAGGAGATGACGCAAATGGATAAAAAAATTTATTTAGACAATGCAGCAACAACACCAACCAGACCAGCGGTGGTAGAAGCAATGTTGCCATACTTTACGGAGTTTTATGGAAATCCTTCTAGTGTTTACGAGTTATCTAATGTCTGTAAGAAGGCCATAGTAAATTCAAGAGAGACAATTGCGAAATCTTTAGGTGCAGATGCTGCAGAGATTTATTTTACAGCAGGTGGTTCCGAGGCTGATAACTGGGCTTTAATATCTACATGTGAAGCTTATAAAGCAAAAGGAAATCACATCATTACATCAAAGATTGAGCATCATGCAATTCTTCATACATGTGAATATCTTGAGAAAAACGGATTTGAAGTAACTTACGTAGATGTAGATGAAAATGGTCTTATTAAATTAGGTGAATTAGAAGCAGCAATTCGCCCAACAACAATCCTTATCTCAGTTATGTTTGCCAATAATGAAATAGGAACAATTCAACCTATTAAAGAGATTGGTGAGATAGCAAAAAAACATGATATCTTATTCCATACAGATGCAGTTCAGGCTTATGGACAGCTACCAATTAATGTAGACGAATATCATATTGATATGTTAAGTGCAAGTGGTCATAAATTAAATGGTCCAAAAGGTATTGGATTCTTATATATTCGTAAAGGTGTTAAAATAGGTTCATTTATTCATGGTGGAGCACAGGAGAGACATAGACGTGCAGGAACTGAGAATGTACCAGGCATCGTTGGTTTCGGAAAAGCAGTTGAGATCGCGATGGAAACAATGAAAGAAAGAACAGAAAAAGAGGTGGAATTAAGAGATTTATTAATTAATCGTGTAGTTAAGGAAATTCCATATACAAGATTGAATGGTCATCGTACCAAGAGATTACCTAATAATGCGAACTTTAGTTTCCAATTTATTGAAGGCGAATCGTTATTAATTATGTTAGATATGCAAGGAATCTGCGGTTCAAGCGGTTCAGCTTGTACATCAGGATCACTTGATCCATCTCATGTATTATTATCCATTGGTCTTCCTCATGAGATTGCACACGGTTCATTACGTCTTACCTTGAGCGAAGATATTACAGAAGAGGATATTAACTATGTAGTTGATAGAGTGAAAGAAATTGTTGAACGTCTTCGTTCTATGTCACCACTATATGAGGATTATCTTAAAAACAACCAAAATAGAAATAATGTATAAAAAATTATATAGATAAATAGTAGTAGTGAATATTTTTGGATATGTTTTGAATATCATTGAAGCAACTACAATAATAGATAGTTTGGAGGAATTAAAATGTACAGTGAAAAAGTTATGGATCATTTCAGTAACCCTAGAAATGTCGGTGAAATAGAAAACGCAAGTGGAGTTGGAACTGTTGGTAATGCAAAATGTGGAGATATCATGAGAATGTATCTTGATATCGACGACAATGGAATTATCCAGGACTGTAAATTCAAAACATTTGGTTGCGGAGCAGCGGTTGCTACAAGCAGTATGGCTACAGAATTAGTGAAAGGAAAGACAGTTCAAGAAGCGCTACAAGTTACTAATAAAGCTGTAATGAATGCTCTTGATGGCCTTCCAGCAGTAAAGGTACACTGCTCCCTTCTTGCAGAAGAAGCAATTCATGCAGCATTATGGGATTATGCTGAGAAGAATGGAATTCAGATTGAAGGATTACAAAAACCAAAATCAGATATTCATGAAGATGAAGAAGTGGTTGAGGAGTACTAATGAAGGAAAAGGTAGTAGTAGGAATGTCTGGAGGAGTTGACTCCTCGGTGGCAGCTCAGTTGTTAAAAAAAGCAGGATATGATGTTATTGGTGTAACCATGCAGATTTGGCAAGATGAAGATCGCTTCACCCAAGAAACAGAAGGTGGTTGCTGTGGTCTAAGTGCTGTTGACGATGCGAGAAGAGTTGCACAAGCTCTTGAAATCCCTTACTATGTAATGAATTTTAAGAAGGAATTCAAAGCAAATGTTATGGATTATTTCGTGAACGAGTATCTACAAGGCCGTACACCAAATCCATGTATTGCTTGTAATCGATATGTTAAATGGGAGTCGTTACTTAAGCGTTCTCTTGATATCGGAGCAGATTACATCGCTACAGGACATTATGCTAGAGTTCTTAAGTTAGAGAATGGAAGATATACATTACGTAAGTCAGCTACTGCAGCAAAGGACCAGACGTATGCCCTTTACAATCTAACACAATACCAATTATCTCACACCCTGATGCCAGTAGGTGAGTTTACAAAGGACGAGATTCGTAAGATGGCACTAGATATTAATCTTCGTGTTGCTAATAAACCGGATAGTCAAGAGATTTGTTTTATTCCAGATAATGATTATGCCAAGTTTATAGAAGAAAATTCTGGTGAAAAGATTCTTCCAGGTAATTTCGTTAACTCTGCAGGTGAAGTAATTGGAAAACACAAGGGTATTACGCATTATACAGTTGGACAAAGAAAAGGACTTAATTTAAGTCTTGGTCATCCTGCCTTTGTACTTGAGATACGCCCAGAAACGAACGAAGTTGTCATAGGTACAAATGATGAAGTTTTCGCGGACAAATTATACGCAAACAATCTTAATTTTATGTCAATTGAAGACCTTGAGGGCAGTATGGAAGTGGAAGCAAAGATTAGGTACAGCCACAAAGGCGCAAAATGTACAATTAGAAAAGTGGATACAGATGAGGTAGAATGCATCTTTGAAGAACCACAACGTGCAATTACACCAGGACAAGCAGTAGTTTTCTATAAAGACGACTATATTGTTGGTGGTGGAACAATTATGAGAAAGTAATTGATATAAGTAGATTTATATACAAAGGTCACACTTAATGCTATGATTAGGAATAGCATTAGGTGTGGCTTTTTTATGTAGTAATATTCATTTAACAATTGTTGTTCATGAAATGTAAAGCAATTAATTATCTACTATGCCATAATTAGATCGAAGGAGGCGATGATATGGATATACTTAATAAAACTCAAATAGTAATTGATTTGATTGAAGCGAATATGTTAGAAGTAAATTATGAGATGATAGCTAAGGTGACGGGAATTCCAATCGGGCTCTATCAACGAATCTTTACTTACATATGTGATATATCACTAGCTGCATATATACGAAAAAGAAAGCTAACGATAGCGGCAAAGATGATTCTTCTCGACAAAAGGAATATAACAGATGTTGCTTTTGATTGTGGATATGAAAACAGTTCATCTTTTACGAGAGCATTCAAAGAATTGTTTTTGGTTCCTCCAGCAATGATTACAGAAGAGATTTATAGGGAGCAAGCATATCAGCCTATTTCATTAACTGATAATGATACGTATTATGTATTGAAAGGAAGGAAGATTATGGCGGATATTGTGAAATTAGTGTATGAGGTTACAGAAGATAAACTATTAATTGGGGTCTGTAATAAGGATTATGGGGTAACTACGAATGAATTATGGAATGTGTTCTTTGGACAACAGTTTGATAAGAAATTAGCAGAACTAGAAGAAGAACAGATAGCAATGGAGGATTGTATTGGACTTGGGTATATGACTGATTTTATTAGTGATACAGGGCTTGGTGATACGTATATAATTGGAAAGTATTTCAAAGTTGGTACGACTATTCCTGAGGGAATGACAGGTAAGATTATTAAAGGCGGTATGATTGTTAGGGCACAGGTACGTGGTAAAAATCTAGATGAAATAATTAATAATTCTTATATTCTGATTTCTAGTATGGTTGAGAAAAATGGATATATAATTGATTCGGATTTCTATTGGATAGAAAACTACACAGTAAGTAGATATTGTGATGCAGTAGAGCGTGGTGATAATCAGGTGATACTTGATTGGGAGATGCCTTGTAGAAAGAGTTAAATTTTTATTTGGATTTGGATTTTATATTGACACACTCTCAATATATGGATATAATGAACATATGAACAACTATTCATATAAAATAAAAGTAAAGATAAGTTGGAAAATGGTTTTCAATAAGAGATTTGTGATATCTACTAATCTCTATATCTGGGGAGGAGCGTGTTTATGAATATGATACAAATCTTAGGAATCTTCATCCTAGGGATATTCTATCTTGCGTATTTTGGTAAGATGCTAGGACAAAGAAAAAAAGGGATACAGACCAATCAATTAGGTGTGGGGAAAAAGAAAAAACGTACAATGTACACCGAGATAATATTAAGAACAATAACAACTTTAATTGTATTCGTAATTATAATCAGTATATACTTGAATACTACGCTTATTAGCAATGGGATAGTTCGATACCTAGGAATTTTATTGATTGGGATCGGTACAGTAGTGTTTATAGCAGCAATGATTACCATGCGAGATAGTTGGAGAGCAGGAATTCCTCAAGGAGAGAAGCTACAGATTGTTACTAAAGGCATGTATCGTGTTAGTAGAAATCCAGCTTTTCTTGGATTTGACCTAACTTATATAGGTGCAACGATAGCTTTTGGTAATGTAGTTTTATTACTCTTTAGTATGGTGGCAATTACAATGATGCATCTGCAGATTCTTGAAGAAGAGAGATATATGGAAACTACGTTTGGAGGAGAGTATTTAGCATATAAGAATAGAGTAGCCAGATACCTTTTATGGTGAGTCGTAGGTTTATCATCACAGTAAACAAACTTAACAAATATATTATTATCGTTATTAAGGAGAGTTTGTATGAATAATCAATTGGTGTATAGGGGAATAGCAAGGTTTTATGATGTACTTGATCATACCTATTTTCGTAACAAAGTGCGTAGCCCAAGAACTGCAGTACTGAAGTTCATTAAAGATTCTGATCAAACAGTACTGGATATCTGTACCGGTACAGGCGCTAATGCATTGGAGATAGCCAGATGTAGAGAAATTACACAGGTATACGGTATTGATAGGTCTAGGAATATGTTGCTTATGGCAAATGAAAAAAGAAGTATAGAAAAATTACATAACGTCGAGTTCAAAGAAATGGATGCTACTAATATAGAGTTTAAGGATGGAACCTTTGATGTGGCATTATTATCTTTAGTACTCCATGAAACACAGACAGAATTAGCAAGTAAGATTATTAAAGAAGCGAAACGTGTACTGAAAGATAGTGGTATGTTGATTGTAGTAGAGTGGGAACAACCAAAGTCACTTTTTCAAAGAATATGTTTTTTACCAATTAGGTTATGTGAGCCACAAGGGTTTCATGAATTTCTTCATAGAGATATGCAGGAATATTTTGAACAATATGGTTTACAAGTACTCGATAAGGTATCATGTAATTATTCTAAGGTGTTGGTTATTAAGAAGCGTTAAGAGAAGAAGGAAGCAAAAGCAGAACTTCTATATCAGATGAAACAGAATAAAAGAAAAGAGAAGCATCAAGGTAGATAACCTCGATGTTTCTTTTTACGAAAAAATACGAAAAAAGAACTTGTGTTCCGGCTGTTGGAATGGTATTATATGTATAATCTTGCTAATATATGAATGAGGATTGATTGATAAGAGTAGGGGATAGTAATTGAATAGTCAAATATAAATTAATTAAAGGGAGGAAGTACCAATGATCCATGTTGAAAACATGTCGAAGGAATTCATATCACCAAAGAAGTATCCTGGATTCAAAGGAGCTCTTAAGGGATTGTTTTCTAATGAGAAGGTACGAAAATTAGCAGTAGATAATATATCTTTTGATATTGCCAAGGGCGAAATGGTTGGTTACATTGGCAGTAATGGTGCTGGAAAGTCTACATCGATAAAGATGATGACAGGTATTCTTACACCAACATCAGGTAGATGTACAGTTAATGGTATTGTACCTTATGAAAACAGGCAAATGAATGCTGCGAATATTGGTGTTGTGTTTGGACAACGTACGCAGCTATGGTGGGACTTACCACTTAGTGAAACATTTTCGATTCTCAAAGAAGTGTATAATGTTAGTGATGAAGATTTTAAGAATCGAATGGAATTCTTACAGGAGGTTCTTGGATTTAATAGTTTCATACATAGTACGGTGAGAACCTTATCTCTTGGGCAAAGAATGCGTGCAGACCTTGCAGCAGCATTATTACATAATCCAAAGGTTTTGTATCTAGATGAACCAACCATAGGACTTGACTTGGTTGTTAAGGATAGCATGCGACAGGCCATAAAGGAAATTAATGACGAGTATCAGACTACGGTCATCTTAACGACACATGATTTGTCTGATATTGAACAACTTTGTGAGAGAATCATTATAATTGATGAAGGTAAGGTGATTTATGATGGTACAATTGCCAATATTAAAGAACTATATGGTAAGCGAAGAAGTGTTACAGTAGATGTTATGGATATACAAGCATTAGAGGATATCGATTTCCACGACGCTTTTAATTTAAGCGGGGAACAGCTTGCCGTTGCCAAAGAACAATCTAGTATTTCCTTTGATTTTGATAAGAATGTATTAAATATATCACATATTATCTCAAAAGTTATGGAAGATACCGCGGTTAGAGATATTAAGATCCAAGATACACAGATAACGGATATTGTCAAAGAGATATACCAACATGGGATGTGAGGTGGTTAGTGTGAAGAAACGTTCGTTACGTCAAAGCCTGCGGATATATAAACCATTTACCATTGGAAGGATACAAGAACAACTAGCATATAAATGGTCATTCTACCTTTTTATCTTCTCAAGTATGTTTAGTTTGTTAGTAGGCTACTATCTGTGGAGGGCTATTTACCATAGTAGCAGTAGTGAAGCGCTAAATGGTTTCACACAGAACGATATGATTGTCTATATTTTTATGAGTTTCATTACAAGTAATTTGGTAAGGGTAAGTGTAACTAGAGATATTGGTAATGATGTAGTTGAGGGAACAATTGCAATGAATCTGGTTAAGCCGATTAATTATCAGGTCCGTTTGTTTTTCTCTTCCTTGGGAAATGTTTTGTTTCGTTTTCTTATGCCTGGATTACCAATCTGGTTAGTGATGAGTATTGTACGTTATGTGAACCTTAGGGAGTTACCGCCTTCTCCAGTTGTAATAGTTTCGTATCTAGTGAGTGTTTGTTTGAGCTTTGGAATTATGTTCTTGTTTGATTTTTGTTTTGGTTTACTATCCTTCTACACTACATATGTATGGGGACTTAATCTTGCTAAACAAGCAATTCTAGGTTTTTTGACAGGTCAACTAATACCGCTGTCATTCTTTCCGGATGCTATACAACGAATATTTGATTTCCTTCCGTTTGCATCGATGAATTATATTCCGGTTATGATTTATCTGAATAAGATGCCACTTGAGCGAGTAATGATCTCAATGGGGATTCAAGTGATATGGATTATAATACTATATCTAGTAGCAAATTATTTTTGGAAACGAGTAACCAAGAGAATTACGGTATTAGGAGGTTGAGCAGATGAGGAGATATTTGCATCTTTATAGAGTGTTTGCAACGCAGTTTATGAAATCGTTAGTACAGTCAAAGGTAGATTTTATCATTGGCCTCCTAGGATTCTTCCTTTCGCAGATGTTTGGAATTGTTTTTTTATCGTTGGTCTTTAAACAGATTCCTAGCTTGAACGGATGGACATTTGAACAATTAGTTTTTATTTATGGATTTGCGCAGATACCAAGGGGAATTGATCATTTCCTTACGGATAACATATGGATGCTTGCAATGAGATACGTCATACGAGGGGAGTTTGACAGGTTCTTATTGCGTCCCATTAATCCTTTCTTTCAGTTAATCTGTGATAAATTCCAAGCAGATGCGGTGGGAGAATTAATAGTTGGTTTTGCATTAGTTGTTTTTTCTGTTGTTAATCATACTGTGACGGTGACACCAGTGAATGTTTTATTGTTTATTATATCCGTGCTTGCGGGAGCTTTGATTTATACATCGATTAAATTATTCTTTGCATCCTTAGCATTTTGGATTAAGGATAGTATAGCAATTCTTCAATTAGCTTATGAGACAGCAGACTTTGCAAAGTATCCTTTATCAATATATCCAAAAGGAATAAGATTCATATTAACCTATCTAATTCCGTTTGCCTTCGTAGCATTCTTCCCAGCAAGTTACTTTTTAACAGGAGAGAATGTGATAATGACAATTGGAGCAGAGGTGTTAATTGCAGGAATAGTCTGGATAATCGCATATGCAGTATTTCGTAAGGGGTTGACGGTGTACGAGAGTGCGGGAAATTAAATAAAGGAATAAACACTAATATTGTATAGAAACTACTCTAATTAATACACTATATCAAATTCAGTATTGATGCTAAAATATTGTAGTTTAAGTATATTTACATCAACTAGACATTTTAGAAAGGCATAGAAGAAATGAGTGTAGGAACGAGTAGTATTATGATTGGATTTGCAATCCTGTTGTTTGCAGGATTGTGTCAAGGTAGTTTTGGATTAGGATATAAGAATTATCAACCATTAAAGTGGGAGGCATTCTGGGGTGTTTATTCCTTGTTTTGCGTTATAGTTCCGCTGAGCTGGGCTTGGATTCAAGTTCCTAGTTTCGTTAATTATCTTACAAGTGCAGACCTAAAACATATTGTAGTACCAGTTTTGTGTGGTGCGATATGGGGGATTTCTGCAGTAGGTTTTAGTAAGGCAGTTACTTATATCGGTATATCTCTAGTGTATGGTTTATCCATGGGAATATCTGCGGTAATTGGTTCTATAATTCCATTACTTTCGATGGAAAACAAACCAAGTATAACAAGTATCGTATTACTTATTGTTGGTATGATTGTTACATTAGCTGGTATTGCTGTTATAACTAAGGCAGGAATTGTTAAGATAGCAGAACAACAAACAGTAGAAAAAGACTCTGCAAACAAAGATGATAAAGCAGGTAAAGCTAAGATTGGTTTGTTATTAGCTATGCTGTCTGGTTTTGGATCGGGTGCTATGAATATAGGATTTGATTTTGCTAGCCCAATTGGTAATGCAATTATGCAGGATGGCTATGGTGAAACAGGAGCCAGTGCAATTCAATGGTTACTTGTTTTACTAGGGGGAGCACTTGCAGGTATTATATATTGTATCATTGAACTTTCGAAGAATAAGACATGGGTAAGCTTTACATACAAAGGTAGTAAAAAACGTATTGTAATATTATTCGTAACAAGTATTGTTTGGTTTGCTGCACTAGCAAGCTATGGTATTGCTACTTTAATGTTGGGAGATATGGGAGCCGTTACCGGCTGGATTCTATTCAATGCATTGGCGTTAATTATCAGTAATCTTTGGGGAATACAATGTGGAGAATGGAAGGGTGCAAAAAAGGGCAAGAAGATCTTGCTATATGGAAACCTTGTATTAATTATTTCGTGGGTCTTCATTGGGATTTCGAATGCAATATAAGTCGAATTGCAATATAAATAAGTAATATAAATAAGTAATATAAATAAGTAATATAAATAAGTAATATAAATAAGTAATTTAATTAAGTAGTCGTAGCTAGAGGACTGTTCTGGAAGCATTCTTTCAGAATATTCCCACGCTACGATTTTTAGTTGGAAGAATTTAACAAGATAGTATTCTATTACGGGACTTGAAAGGTTCCATAGAACCTTGTAATATAGATTTTAGATATAAATACAGTATCAATGGGAGGATACCATAATGCCATTTGAATTATCAAATGAAAACTTTCGAAATGATACCATGTATCACCAATTTGGTTCGGATTATACCAATCTCTTTGGTTGTGGTTTTTTAAATAAAAAGGATAAAAAGTGTGTGGAAGAGAATAACATCTTTAAGCATTATGGCATCGTCCTTATCTTAAGCGGTAACGGAGTACATATTGATGAAGATGGGAATGAGACTACGGTATATCCAGGATGTTTGATTCAAAGGATTCCGGATAAGAAACAATCCTTACATATTAATCCTGATGGTAGCTGGCTAGAGTTTTTTATATGTATCGGAAAGGGGATGTACGAGTCCTTAGTATCAATGGATTTACTTGATGGGAAACAAACTGTTTTAGTACCAGGGATAAATCGTGCAATATTCGAACATTGCACAGAATTTCATCAATTAATGAAATTCTCCCATCCAGCAGAAATCAATATGTTGGTACCAGAGGCATTAAAAATTATTCTAATGTTCCACCGATTACATAAAGAAAACAGTAGTAATTCAAAGGATCGAGAGATTGTACATAAGGCTAGCATGCTTCTAGCAAAGCCTTCTTCATATAAGGTACCAATTGCTAACATTGCAGAAGATTTGAATATTGGTTATGAGAAATTCCGAAAGATTTTTAAGGATATAATGGGGGTATCCCCTCATAGTTACGTAATACAAAAACGTATGGATATTGCAAAGACATATTTAATAGACAAAAACAAAAGCATCAAAGAAATTGCTTTCGAGCTCGGTTTTGCAGATGCCTATGCTTTTTCAAAGCAATTTAGAAAATGCGTAGGTTTGTCACCGAGTGAGTTTCGTAAGGAGTGCTAAGAAGAGAATATTCGAAGTTACTAGTAATGCAAGAGTGTAATACCATTTTTGACATCAAGAATACCTTTTCATCAATTGTATGATTAAGAATAATTTATTAATATGATTTTATAGATAAGGGGTCATGACTATAGGCTCTGTTTTAGTTAAAATGGAGTGGAACAGTTGAACAAGGAAAGGAAACATGGTGAGAGAAATGAAAGCAGAAATGAATTGGTTAGATGATCCAGAGGTATTTCGAGTAAATCGGTTAGATGCACATAGTGATCATAGGTTTTACAAGGATATGGAAGACATGAAGAACGAATCAAATTCCTTAATGCAAAGTCTGAATGGAAATTGGAGCTTTTCTTATTCGATGAATGCAAAAGAAAGACCGATGGATTTTTACAATGTGGATTTTGATGATCAAACATTTGATGAAATACAAGTCCCTGGACACATTGAACTTAACGGGTACGATAAAATACACTATATTAACACGATGTATCCATGGGAGGGACATGTATATAGACGTCCGAAATATCTACTTGAAAATCATCCAGAGGGTGCAGGTTTATTTAGTGAAGCTGATTATAATCCAGTAGGTTCTTATCGTAAAGTATTTGATTTGAATGAAGAGTTGATAGGAAAGAGAGTTTGCATCTGTTTTGAAGGTGCTGAACAAGCAATTTTTGTGTGGCTTAACGGAGAATTCGTTGGATATGCAGAGGATAGTTTTACTCCATCAGAATTTGATTTGACGCCGTATATCAAAGAAAAAGGGAATGTTTTAGCAGTAGAAGTTCATAAAAGATGTTCCGCAGCATACCTAGAAGATCAAGATTTCTTCCGCTTCTTTGGAATTTACCGAAATGTTACGTTATATGCAAAGCCTTCAATCCATGTGGAAGATTTATGGGTAAGACCAGCATTAAAAGAAGACAATACCACAGGAAAGTTCCAGATGGATTTGAAAATCTCAACCGAGATGGAGCCTGGAATAGAGAATGGAATAGAATCTGGTAGAGAGATTGGTACGGTGAAGGTCATACTATTGGACAATGAAGAAAATGTGGTGTATCAAGCGGAAGATGCAATTAAAGAAACCGTATCTTTGAAACCAGTGGAAGTTGAGAAGGTAAATCCTTGGGATAATCACAATCCGTATTTGTATACCGTACTTGTTCAAGTATATAATTTAGAACAAAAACTTATTGAGGTTGTACCATATAAGATTGGTTTTAGAAGAATCGAGATAAAGGATAACATCATTCTATTAAACGGAAAGCGACTAATTATAAATGGTGTTAACCGACATGAGTGGAGTGCTAAAAGAGGAAGAAGCATTACCATGCAAGACATGGAATGGGATATGAAGTGCATGCTAGAGAACAATATTAATGCAGTAAGAACATGTCATTATCCAAATCAAATACCTTGGTATTATATGTGTGATGAGAATGGTGTATATATGATGGCAGAGACGAATCTAGAATCCCATGGATCATGGCAAAAATCAGGTGCAATAGAACCTTCTTGGAATCTTCCAGGTAGTCATGTAAAGTGGAGAGAGGTAGTGCTTGACAGAGCAAAATCTAATTTTGAGTTCTTCAAAAATCATACGTCTATCTTAATGTGGTCACTTGGGAATGAATCATATGCAGAAGAGAATCTAGCTGTAATGAATCAGTTTTATAAAGAGGTTGATCCGGATCGATTGGTACATTATGAAGGTGTAGTATCCAATCGTATATTTGAAGATCGCATATCAGATATGGAGAGTCAGATGTACACAACACCTTGGGATGTAGAAGCATATCTGGGTAATAATCCTAAAAAACCGATGCTTTTGTGTGAATATATGCATTGTATGGGGAATTCATTAGGAGGAATGACTTCGTATGTTAAACTTCTAGATAAATATGAGAACTATCATGGGGGATTTATATGGGATTATATCGATCAGGCATTGTGGGTAACCGATGAAGTTACTGGTGAGAAGGTCTTACGTTATGGTGGAGATTTTGACGACCGGCCTTCTGATTATGAGTTCTCAGGAAATGGTATTGTGTTTGCAGATAGAAGTGAAAAACCAGCTATGCAGGAGGTAAAATATTGTTATGGATTGTACAAATAATAAGACAAATCAATTACAAATTATATATGGAGATGTAACCTTAGGAGTACATGGGCAAGATTTTCATTATATCTTTTCTTATCAGACAGGAGGATTAGAGTCTCTTGTAATTGGGGGAAAAGAATGGTTGTATCGTACACCAAAACCTACCTGTTGGAGAGCTACTACAGATAATGATAGAGGAAATAGATTTTCTCAAAAGTCAGGAATGTGGTTTGGTACAGACATGTTTCTTTTCTGTAGTAATGTTTTAGTAAATATCGACGGTAAGGATATAGAGAAGCCTATTGCACCTCTTAATAATACATTTTCCGAGACAGAAGTTGCAAGCACTGTCAGAGTAACGTTTACGTATAAAACCATTACAGTTCCAACAACAGAAATTGATGTGTCGTATGAAGTCAATGGTACAGGAAGAATACAAGTAAAGGTACACTATTATGGTAAGCTTGGACTTCCAGAGTTGCCTGTATTCGGAATGCGTTTCGTGATGCCGACGAAAGCCACAGGGTTTACTTATGAAGGCTTATCCGGGGAGACGTATCCAGATCGTATGGCAGGAGGTGTACCAGGCGTCTATACAGTGGAAGGATTACCAGTTACCAGATATATGGTTCCACAAGATTGTAATGTTCATATGAAAACCAAATGGTTAGAAGTTAATAGAAATACAACACAAAATAATGCAGATAAGAGTAACGATACTTTCACACTACGTTTTTTAGCAGTGGATAAAGAGTTTGCATTCTCCTGCATTCCCTATACAGCAGAAGAACTAGAGAATGCCACACACCACGAAGAACTTCCATTGCCACGAAGAACGGTTGTATCGATTTTAGGTGCTGTTAGAGGTGTTGGAGGAATTAACAGTTGGGGTGCTGATGTAGAGGAAGAGTATCATATTAGTGCAGAAAAAGATATCGAATATACTTTTGAAATCTCAAAAGGATAATATAACAACGAAGGGAACAGAGTGTGTAGAAATACATACCCTGTTCTTTTTTTGTGCATATATTACTAAAGTTATATAGAAATCTTATAATTAGTTTACTCATTTAACAAATAAATTATATGTGGTACAATATAATTACTAAAATTTATATAAATGGGATTTACAAAAAAAGTATTCTAAGGGAGGTACGGCTCATGCTAAAGAATAGCATACATCGTGTAAGTCAGGCGATGGACAATGTGAAAATCCATAATAAACTGATTATTCTATTCATTTGTTGCGTTATGATTCCAATTGTTACTACCAATTGTGCTTTGTACTATATTGTAAGTAAGAAGGCAGAATTAGAACGAATTACGGAGATGAAGAATGTACAGCAGCGTTTAGAGTATAATATTTCTACCGTTATAGAAGCGGCAGAAAGTGTTGCTAATCAGTTTAAAAAGGACAAGGTTCTCAATGATTTTCTAAACACCAAGTATGCAGATAATATGGAGTATTATGAGAGTTATAGCGCTCTTATGAGAGATAATGCATTCAGCTATTACTATCAATCTGAATCAGTGTATAAGATATCGCTATTTACTAATAACAAAACTGTAACAAGAAGTAGTGCATTCTATCCACTTAGCGATATTGTGAATGAAGAGTGGTATCTGAATGCAGTAGCTAAGAAAATTAATGATAGTACATTACAAATCTATTATAGTAATCCAATTATTAAAAATCCGTATGAAGCGTGGACGAATAGGAAAATATCGATCTTTACTCAGCTGGATACCTTTGGAGAGATTAAGAAATTCCTTAAAGTAGATATTAGTTATACGGATTTGGAGCAACTAGTTTTTAATGAAAAGTCTGTACAAGATATTTTAATTGTTGAAGATGGTAAGATTCTGTTTGATACAAGGCACGGTAGACTTGAAGGTAAGCCTTTCGAGCAATTTGAACCGGTAGAAGAACATTTACTTAAAGAAGAAGAGACTATGAAAGTGTTAGGTGATGAATGGAAGATTATAGTTATCTCAGAGAAAAAGCATTTTTTTGATAATTTTATTGATAATCAAGTCTTATTATGTCTGACGATCTTGATAAATCTCATAATCCCAAGTACTGCGATTATGTTAATTGGTAATTCAATAAAAGACCGAGTTCGGGTTACGGAAAGTTACATAAAGGAATTAAAAGATGGAAAGTATAAGCGAATTGATTGTTATGAAGGCAAAGATGAAATTGGTAGTCTAATTAGTAGTTACAACTTGATGGTATTGCGGGTACAAGAATTGGTTGAAGTTGTATTAAAGGGTAATGCAGAACGGCAAAAATTAATTATATCTAAAAAGGAAGCGGAGTTACAAGCATTACAGAGCCAGGTGAATCCGCATTTTATGTTTAATACACTTGAGAGTATTCGGATGAAAAGCTTACTGAATGGGGAAGAAGGAACTGCTAATATTATTGGAACGTTGGCATTACATATGAGACGAACGATAGGTTGGGGAGATGATTTTACTACTATTGGTGAGGAAATAGAATTTCTTAAGGGGTATCTGGAGATACAGAAGTATCGATTTGGAGATCGACTTGATTATTCCATACATGTACAACAGGTGTGTGAACAGTATAGGATTCCTAAGTTTGGTATCCTTACTTTCGTTGAGAATGCTTGCATACATGGAATTGAGAAGAAAAGTGATGGTGGAAGAATTGATGTTATCATTATGGAAGAGGCAGGTCACCTTTTTATTGAAATTATGGATAATGGAGTTGGGATAAAAGAGGAAGCACTTAATAGAATTAATCTTTTAATTAAGACAGCTTCGATAGAGAAGGTAAAAGAAGGAAATAGTATAGGAATCATTAATTCCTATCTTCGTTTAAAGATGTATTATCATGGAGTGGTAGAATTCCAAATTGAGAGTAAATATAGCGAAGGCACGGAAGTATATATGGTACTTCCTTGTGATATGGATGCATTGGAGGGAATGGAATGATTTCAATAATGATAGTAGATGATGAACCTTTTATAAGGGAAGGCTTAAAAGTAGTTATTAATTGGGAGGAACATGGATTTCAAATCGCTGCGGAAGCTTCTAATGGTAAGGAGGCACTGGATATACTAGATGAAAAGGAGATTGATTTAGTAATAGCAGATATACGTATGCCAATATATGATGGATTAGAATTAATAGAACTAGCAAAAAAGAAAAAAGGTAGAAGAACAAAATACGTTATTTTAAGCGGTTATAATGATTTTGAATATGTAAGGAAAGCATTAAATCAAAATGTATCCGATTATATCTTAAAGCCTATACTAAAAGATGAGCTAATAAATACTCTTAAAAAAGTTAAAGAAGAAATTTTAAAGGAACAGCTAGATGAGGAGGCAATTAGGCAACTTAAGAATAATCAATTGAGAAATTCAATCGAAGGTCTAGTTGGTGGGTTATATAGTGACGCTAGTCTTTGTTTAATTAGAGAATACTTTGGCAAGCCTAATTCCTTACGTTATGTATTGATTCGTATTGAGAAGAAGGTTATTGAAAAATGTACTGAAGATGTACGCACACATCTTCAAACATTACTTAAGGATTCTATAAACTCTAACTTATATTATCTTACAGAAACAAAAAGGTTAAATACCAATACATATGACGTAGGTGTAATTATTTATAACAGAAGTAGGAAAATTATGGATAAACAGGTTACTAATATGATTTTTGATCAGTGTATAAAGGATTTAAATTATCAGTATAGTTTGTATGTGGGAATACAAGTTGAGAACGTTGAAGAGTTAAATGAAAGTTATAAGACCGCAATGCGAGCCACGGTTAATCAGTGTATGATTAATACCAAGGATCAAATTACATATTATGATGAGCTGAAAGCAAAGGAATCCACAAAATATTCGGTATCGTATGAGAAGATAGAGCGTTTATCCCGTTATGTGAAAGAGCATAATGCAGAAAAGATAGTGCCAGTGATAGAAGATATCTATGAAGAACTAAAAGAGGGGTTAGTTGAACCAGAACTAATTTTGATTAATATACGTTATATTTTGTACAACTTGGTTGATGCAACACAAAATATATTGGCTAAAGCAGAACAAGAAGAGCTATTAGAATACTTAAATGATACGATGCTTGCAGACCTCTCTTATTGTGGTGATATGGAAGGATTTATTAATTTTGTCCTTGAGTTATCGGAATACTTATATCAGTTAAAGAATTATTCATCTACTATGGTTTTGAATAAGATAGTGAAAGAAATCGATGAAAGATATGCAGAGAATATAACCTTAAAAGATCTTGGAAGGAAGTATTTCATTAATAGTGTATATCTTGGACAAATATTTAAGAAGGAAATAGGGAAGTCCTTTAAAGAGTATCTAAATATAATTCGTATTGAAAAAGCAGCAAACTTATTGGTGAAAACGGATGAAAGAGTCTATGCGATTGCAGAAATGGTAGGATACCAAAAGGTTGATTATTTTATTAGTAAGTTTGTAAGTATTAAGGGGACAACCCCCCACCAATACCGCCTTAAATCTAAGTGTTAGAAATAACCAATAAGCATCAAGCATCTATAAACTTATACCCACAAATTAAATACAAGATGTTAAAAAGTAAAGAATGTATAAGTTTTATGTGGATGTATACTTTTTGAATCAATGCTAAGATATTGTTGTATTCAATAATACTATTAAGGAGGTAATTTTAGTGAGAAAATGGGGAAAATTATTATCAGTAGTAATGGCAGCAACTATGTTAACAGTAGGTATGGCTGGGTGTGGAAAAGACAAGAATGATAACACTACAATTGCAACAGAAGGTAACGCTGCAGAAGGTAACGCTACAGATGGAGATGCTACAGCTGAAAAAACAATTAGAGAGTATTCTTTGTTTGTTGCAACTGCAGGAAAAGAAGTACCAGATGACAACAGAATGTATCAACAGATTACAGAAAAAATAGGGGCAAAAGCAAAGGTAACATGGTTAACAGGGCAAACCGATAAGGAAAGAGTTGGCGTTATGATCGCTGGTGGCGAATATCCAGACATGATTGTTGGTTCTAATGCAACTCCAGATTTAGTTGCAGCAGGAGCATTAGTAGATCTAACGGACAAATTAGATAACTATCCGAATCTAAAGAAATTTAGAACAGATGAAGAGTGGAATATGATAAAAGGCGCTAATGATGGAAGTATCTATTACATACCTATATTTGGAAAATCCAATGGTGATTCCATGTACGTTAAACATAATGATGAAGCCTTCTGGATTCAAAAAAGAGTTTTAGAATGGGCAAATTGGCCAGAAATTAATACATTAGATCAATATTTTGATTTAATTCAAGGCTATCTTGCTGCAAATCCTAAAGATGCAGAAGGACAAGAAAATATCGGATATGAAATCTTATGCGATGACTGGAGATGGTTCTGTCTTGAGAATCCATCACAATTCTTAGCAGGTTATGCAAACGATGGTGCTGCTATTGTAGATGCTGATACAAAGACGGCTCATAACTATGATGATATCCCTGAAGCTAAGGCATATTTTACAAAACTTAATGAGATGTATAATGCAGGTGTTATCGATCCTGAAACATTTACAATGTCATATGATCAATATATCGCAAAATTATCATCAGGACGTGTTCTTGGTATGGTGGATCAAGGATGGCAGTTTAATGATGCAGTAACATCACTAGTTAGTCAAGGTAAAGATGATTGTACATATGTTCCATTAGATTTAACAATAGAAGAAGGAGTAGCAACAAAGTACTTCACACCAGCAGCTTTAAATGTTGGCGATGGTATTGCTATTACGACTAGCTGTAAAGATGTAGATGGCGCACTTCAATTTCTTAATGACTTACTTGACCCAGAAGTAATTACTATGCGTGGTTGGGGTGAAGAAGGCGTAGACTATATGGTTGACGAAGAAGGCATGTACTATCGTACAGAAGAACAAAGAGAAAATGCTAAGGATTCAGATTGGGTTAATGAAAATCTTGCTTCTACAATCTATAGCTACTTACCAAACTATTCATCAGGATTACTTTTTGACGGTAAGAATGCAGTGAATCCAGCGGAACAACCAAGTGAATTTAGAGAAGGTTTGTCAGAATATGATAAAAAAGTATTAGATGCTTATGGATATACCAAGTGGACAGATTTCCTTACTTATACTGATGATGTTGGTCCTTGGTTCCCTATCTATTCAGCAAAAAATACTTGGGAATCTAGCTCTGATGCAGCAATTGCATTCCAGAAGATGGAAGAAGTTAAGAGAGAATGGTTACCAAAAGTTATTATGGCATCAACTGATAAGGTAGAAGATACATGGAATAAATATATGGATAAATACCATAATGATACAAATTACAAAGTTTTTGAAGATGCATTGTCTGAAGCGGTAGTTGAACGTATTGCTATAGCAGAAGGAAATAACTAATTAAGATAGCAATCTTACGGGTAACTATTCAGAAACTCAGAAAAAAAGCTAGGTAGCTGTATGGTTACTCTTGAAAAATTACATCTCAGTTACTAAATTAGCAGATAGTGAAAAAGGTGTTTGCAAGGCAAGATGCAGGCACCTTTTACAAACTAAGAGAAAGGATTTATGCATATGAAAACAGAAACTTCGGTAATATCTGCAAACAAGAAAAAAAATCAATTTATTAAGGATTTACGCAAACAAAAAACATTGGTATTCATGTCTATACCATTCATTTTGTATGTATTAGTATTTAATTATTTACCTCTTACGGGTTGGTTAATGGCTTTTCAAAAGTATCGACCAGGTAAAGGGTTACTTGACCAAGAATGGAGTGGATTGTTTCAGTTCAAACTTCTATTTCAAGACGAAACATTCCTTAGAGTATTGAGAAATACAATATGTATGAGTTTAATTAATCTTATTTTAGGATTTATAACAGCAATTGGTTTAGCTATCTTATTAAATGAAGTAAAAAGTATGCGTGGCAAAAAATTTGTTCAAACGGTATCTTATCTACCTCATTTTCTATCGTGGATTATTGTATGTGGTATCATAGTAGATGTGTTATCACCTGAAACCGGTATTATTAATCAGTTATTATTAAAATTAAATATTATCGATTCTCCGATTAACTTCTTTGCTGAAGCAAAATATTTCTGGGGAATTGTTGGAGCGTCTAATATATGGAAAGAAACAGGTTGGAATAGTATTATTTATTTGGCAGCAATCACTTCGATTAGCCCAGAATTATATGAAGCAGCGTCAATCGATGGTGCAAATCGTTGGCATAAAATAAAACATATTGTAATGCCTGGTCTAAAGCCGACTATCTTTATACTACTAATTATGAACATTGGAAATATATTAAATGCAGGATTTGAGGTGCAGTACTTATTAGGTAATGGTATGATACAGAAAGTTTCTCAAACTATTGATATCTATGTTTTAAAATATGGTATTAGTATGAATAATTTCTCATTAGCAACCGCTGCGGGTATATTCAAGAGTGTAATTAGTATAGCACTGATTGTATTAGCGAATAAAGCAGCAAAGGCAGCCGGTGAAGAACGATTATTTTAAGAAAGGAAAGGTGCCATATGAAAAAACAAGAAAAAGGGCATGCCCCACGTTATAAAGCTAGTTTTGGTGGAGTGATGTTTGATGTTATCAAGTGGATTATACTGATTTTATTTGTGATTGTTACATTATATCCTGTATTAAATACATTGGCAGTTTCCTTAAACGATGGAATGGATACCATCAGAGGAGGAATCTATCTGATACCACGTAAATTTACATGGCAAAATTATTTGACTGTATTAAGAAAAGATTCTCTAAAAATCGCTACGATAGTTACTGTTTCAAGAACGGTAATTGGTACTGTAGTACAGTTATTTGTTACAGCTATGTTGGCTTATATCGTAAGTCGTAAAGATTTTGTGTTTAAAAAGTTTTTGACAATTTTATATGTTTTAACTATGTATGTAAATGCAGGTTTAATTCCTGGATATCTATTAATTAAGAATCTTGGCCTTCTTAATTCCTTCTGGGTTTACATAATTCCAGGTATGGTTAGTGCATTCAACATGATTGTTATTCGAACTTTCATGAATGGTATACCTGATAGTCTTGCAGAATCAGCAGAAGTTGACGGAGCTGGTCATATGAGAATCTTTATCCAAATTATCTTGCCGTTATGTAAACCAGTACTTGCAACCGTAGCACTATTTATTGCAGTTGGACAATGGAATTCATGGTTTGATGCCATGTTATACAACTCATTTAATGAGAATTTGACAACTCTACAGTATGAGTTAATGAAATTATTATCCTCAGTAAGTAGTCAAAGTGGTAATATTGACGCATTAAAGAATACGGGTTCTATGGTAACTCCAATGTCTGTAAGAGCGGCCACAACTATTGTTACATCAATACCAATTATATGTCTATATCCATGGTTACAACGTTACTTTGTTGCAGGTCTTACAATCGGTGGTGTAAAGGAATAGGTTGTTGGTAGTCAATTGCGAAACTCTTTTCCATGTCGACAACATATCTGAGTTTTAAGGCTGCCTACTACAATTTCTTAAAATTGTGTTACTTACCCATACAATAAAAAGCATTGTATGTGACGTTAACATAATTTTAAGAAATAGTAACGGCAGACATAAAACACATTGATATGTTTGTCAACATTACAAAGAGTTTAGCAATTGCGTATTATGACTTATAATAATAGTAGCATGGAAGGAGTTGAGTTGGCTGTGTCACTAATTCAAATTGAGTATGCATCAAAGGCACTTAAGAGAACGGTGCAAGTAAAAGCTATTATCCCAAATGATGTTATGGGATTTGAAGAAAGAAAAACGCAACCAGTATATAAAAGACCCATGAAGGCGTTGTATCTGCTTCATGGATATATGGGAAATTGTAATGAATGGTTATTGTATTCTAATATCGCAGAATTGTCAATTAAGTACAATATAGCAGTATTCATGCCATCAGGAGAAAATAGTTTCTATCTGAATAATGAATCTACGGAAGCATACTATAGTGATTTCATAGGGGAGGAATTAGTAGCCTATACGAGAGTGATGTTTGGATTATCAATGAAGAATGAGGACACTATAATAGCAGGGTTATCTATGGGTGGGTTTGGAGCAATCTACAATGGATTTCGCTTTCCTAATCATTTTGGAAAAATTATTGCTTTGTCGTCAGCTCTTATTATACATGACATAAAAGATAAGGATGAAACCTTCCATAATGGTGTTGCTAGTTATTCATATTACCACCACACCTTTGGAGATTTAGAGAGAGTAGTTAAATCAGATAAAAATCCAGAAATTATATTAGAGAAGAGCATCATGGAAGGCAATGTGATGCCAGCGTTGTATATGGCTTGTGGTACCAGTGATTTCTTAATAGAACAGAATCGTAGCTTTCATAAGTTCGTACATTCACATGATATAGAGCACACATATGTAGAAGGGGAAGGAGTTCATGATTGGAGATTTTGGAATCAATACTTAGAACCAGGTTTACAGTGGGCACTTTTAGATTAATATCGTACCATATAAAAAGATTCTCCATCTTTATTGAGGTGGAGAATCTTTTGTACTACTCTAGCTATGGTGCTTTATTGTGTTTAGTGATTATAGTCTTACCTCAATCTCATTACGAATGGACATACTTTCAGGCGTTATCGAGCAGTCATAAGCTAGAATATTAACACCTGCAAGTTCCGCATTCTTTAATGCCTGAGCAAATTCAGGCTGCGTTTTAGTGTTTGGAGTAAAGTAGCGGATGCCATCCATCTGAATTACGAATAGGATAGCAGTATGAAATCCTTCTTTTACGTGCCTTGCTAACCCATCTACATGTTTTATACCACGTAATGTTGGTGCATCAGGGAATAATGCAATCCCGTCTTCTTCCAAGGTAACACCTTTCACTTCAATAAGCCATCGTTCCATCTCATGTTCTAGGTAGAAGTCAAATCGGCTATCTTCGTATTGATATTCCGCCTTTATCTTATCTGGCAAAAAGCCAAGTCCTCCAGCTTGTAGCCATTCACCTACTGCTTTATTAGGGGCTTGGCTATCCATATTAATTAGAGTATCTCCTTTTTTAACAGCAATGAGATCCCAATTTGTTTTGCGGTTAGGATTGTCAAAATGTTGAACATAAACAGTTGCGTCAGGGAGTAATAATTCCTTACATCTTCCTGTATTCTTAACATGACAAATCTCAATCTTATTATCGACTTCTATATGAGCAATAAAACGATTAGGGCGGCTTTTGAAACGCCCTTCGTGAATATTATTATAAATCATGAGTATGTCCTTTCGTTTTTTATGTTAGATTACACAGTTCTTTTATCTTAGTGGTAACCCCATCTTCATCGTTGCTAGTTGTTTCAAAGCGAGAAACTTTCTTTAAATCATCATGAGCATTTGCCATTGCAAAACTATAATAGACACTTTGCATCATTTCAAGGTCATTGAGGTAATCACCAAAAGCCAAGGATTCTTCTGGCGTAATGTGATATAAGTTTTGAATTTCTTTGATGGCAGTACCTTTGTTAATACCCTTTTGCATACAATCAAGCCACACAAAACCAGCTACACTTAGCTGTATTTTTTCTTGATACGATAAGAAGTGGGGATAACTATGGTCTTCTGCCCCATTGAGATCACATACGGTATATTTTATAACCTGTTCATTAAGTTTGGTTAAATCTTCAACTACCGTGTATTTTACATAATATTTCTCTAGTTCCATAAGGAATGCTGGTTCAGTCGACTCTACAAAGGCTCCATTCGTTGTACAAACAACAGAATATGCACGACGAAGCTTTCTAGTAATTATTATAAGTTCTTTAATAATGGAATTATTAATTGCATGAACTGCAATCTCTTTTCCTTGGTACACAACATGAGAACCGTTGTCTGCAATATACAAAATATCTGGACTTAATGGTTCAAAACTTTGTTTTAAAGTCAGATATGGTCGTCCACTTGCTACAGAGAATAAGATTTTATGAGCGCGTAGTGTATGAATTAATTCAGGTAAATCTACAGGAAGCGTATGATCGCTGTGAAGAAGAGTACCATCTATATCAGTTGCTATTAATTTAATCATGGGTATGTCCTTTCTAGATGTAAAGCTCTTGGAATTTCTCTAAGTATATATTGTAACGTAGTTTGTAGACAATCACAAGGGGAACAAAGGAAGGAATATCTTGTGAAGTATCACGAAAGAATTGGGACATTACAGCTTTCCTTTGTTGACTTGTTTTTCAGATAATGATAGGATGTCCTAAAAGAAGTAGACAGATAGGTAATTGCGAAACTCTTCTCCATGTCGATAACATATCTGTGTTTTAAGGCTACCTACTACAATTTCCTTAAAATTATGTTGCTTACACATACAATCCAAATCATTGTATGTGTCGCTAACACAATTCAGGCAATTGTAACGGTAGACATAAAACACATTGATATGTTTATCGTCATTACAAAGAGTTTCACAATTACCTAATAAGTAGACAGATATAAGGAAGGAGCATAGTTAGTATATGCCAAGTAAATTTTATGCTGTACGTAAAGGAAGAAAGACAGGTGTCTTTCATTCATGGGCAGAATGTCAAGCACAAATCAATGGATTCAGTGGTGCAGAATATAAGAGTTTTAAGACCAACGGGGAAGCAATGGATTATGTAATGGGAGAAAAGAAGGTAGAAAGAGAGCCAGTTGAGGACCATGAAAAAGCAGTTGCTTATGTAGATGGTAGTTATAATGTGCACACAAACGAATATAGTTATGGTGCAGTTTTACGCCATATGGGTAAAGAATATGAATATAGTCAAAAGGGTACGGACTCATCCTTGGCAGATATGCGAAATGTAGCTGGGGAGATTCTAGGGGCGCGCAAGATGATGGAATTATGCGTGAAGAATAATATCAAAGAATTGGACCTTTATTATGATTATGAAGGAATTGAAAAATGGTGTACAGGTGCTTGGCAAGCAAGGAAAGAAGGAACACAAGCATATCGTGATGCCTACAATTCCATGAAAGCAGCATTACAGGTGAATTTCCATAAGGTCGCTGCACATACTGGTGTAGAGTTAAACGAAAGAGTAGATCAACTAGCAAAAAAAGCGTTAGGGATAGAATAATATAAAGGAAGGTAACTAAGATGGACAGTAAGAAGATGGACAGAAAGAAGATTAAAGTTGTTTGTATGGGGGATAGTATAACAGAAGGTTTTGGACTTGGTAATGATCAGAGCGTGTATTATCCAAGTGTGTTGCAGGAGTTACTTGGAGATTCTTACGAGGTATTCAACAAGGGCGTTTCTGGAAGCTGTGCGACGAATACGACCTTAAGTGATGGAAGAGTTGTAGGGTATCCCTATAAAAGACAACCAAGATATCACGAAGGACTTGCTATTAAAGGTGATATCTATATTGTTATGCTTGGGACGAATGATGCGCAAGATGGGCGATATGATGTGGAAGAAGGACAAGATCCTTGTAGCATTCTAATTGATTACGAACCACAGTTTACAAACACACTACAAAGCATTGTTGATGATATTAGGGAAAGTAATGATAAAGCGCAAATCTATATTATAAAACCGGTTCCAATCTTAAACTGTATTTGGAGAAAGCACCAACAAAGATATCTTGATCGATTGTTTCCTCATTATGAAGAGTTAGTTCAAGCAAATGATAATATGGTTTTACTTTCTGCGTATGATGCGTTTATGTCATATCAGGAAAAACCATTAGAAATGTTGTATCAATCAGATGGATTGCATCCGAACGCGGAAGGTGCCAAGCTAATAGCCACAATAGTATATAAGGGATTAAAAGAGAATATGTAATTACAAGTCTTTGTAGCGGATAATTAATATACGTAAGTATATGATTTCGTTTACAAAGGCTTTTTTTATTTAGCTAAGTGACATAGAAAACAAGATTCAAGATTCTATAATTCATGAAACAAAGATTGTATAAAAATTACATTACTAGTAATTATTGTAACGAAAGCAGCATATACTTGTATTATGCGTGCTAAGATGGAAGGTAAGAAATTCACTAATTAGTAATGCATAACATTGTCAACACATGGAGATATATGAGGAATACATGTTAGGAAATCTCGTATAAACATAGGAGGTCTAGGGTGAAACAAATACTGACGAAACAAAAAGTAGGAGATATGTTGTTATTATATCTGTATGATACGAATAACGATAGAATTGGCTTAAGTATGGTACCAGAGAGTTTAGAAGATAAGATTACATTAGATGGAGATTGGAATATAGAATCTTTGATCCATTTAAAACTTGTTGGAGATCCCTATACTGGGGGCTTTTCTAGTAGGGAATCCATGCGTTATAGTGAACCTTTCAAAGAGTTAACGTTTTGTGAGCAATACGTAGAATACAGTATGGGTGCTAAGACAATAGTAACAGTTTTAGAGAGTAAGAAATTACTTGCTTCTCATAAGGTTAGGTATCAAGATGATGCCAAGACGGTAACGGTAAGCACAGAGATCAAGAATCGTTTTATAAATCCGATTACGCTTGAGATGGTTTCAAGCTTTTCAATCTGTGGGTGGCCAATGATTGGAACAGGAATTCGCTCTGACGATATGAAATTATATCGTATGAGGAGGAAGCAAAGTGCAAAGGGTAAACTAAAAAAAGAAATAATCATAGATGCACAGGTAGAGCCATCACGGAGTCAATACGGTGTTCAAAGTATTCGCTTCGGACAAGTAGGAGCTTCGCAAGATAAAGAGTATTTCAAAGGAGGAGTAGTAGAGGAACAAAAGTATGGAGTTTGCTTTGGAGCTATGGTTAATTATGATGGAGCTTATCAAACCGATGTGTATAGTTACGACAATCGTCGTGCTGTTGTAGGAGTATTAGGGGGGAGTAATAAAACCAACTGGACTAAAACGTTACGAAATGGAGAGAGCTTTGGCACGCCAGAAACAAGTATTAGTGTTGTGGCCGGCGAGGTTGAGATGATTTGCGCTCGCCTTGCTAAAGAAATCCAACCGTCTAAAAAGGAATCGGTATTTGCAGATGAGACAAAACTAATTCTTATCAATGAGATAGGATAGAGAACTGGGATAACGACAAGGGGCTGATTCAGCCCCTTTAGACAGATTAGGAACAATAGGAGCGAGTGACTGAAGGTATGGAATTTTATGAAGACATAAAACAAATTTTACGTCATGATGAAAGCAAACAATCCGCAACTAAGATACAATCTTATAATCACCCACAAGGTTGGCAGGCGGTAGTAAGAGAGGATAGAGAAGAACAGCAAGTACTGATTGTGGTACATCGTTTTGGAGAGGAAGAAGAACCAATATCAATACCGCTACCTAATTATAAAAGATGGACTGTGCAAGGGGATTATTCAACAAAAGGCAAGTCGTATTATATAACAGATCAGAATACACTTGAGATTCAAGGATTATCGAAATCGGATGCAGCAGGTATATGGCTTAATTAAAGCGTGTCATCCAGACGAGATTACATTCTAATTGTCATATGAGCTATCTTTGAATGGAGGATTGCTAAGGGAATGGAAACGATATTCTGAAGGTGACAGCCCAGTTACCTTTTTGAACGCATGAGTAAAATTGTGACTATCGCTGTATCCAAGACTATATGCAATCTGTGCAATCGTTTTATTAGTTGTAGTGAGTTCGGCTTTTGCATGTTCCATCATCTCTTTAATAAGATACTGTTTTAAGGAGATGCCTGACATTTGTTTGAAGAAGGTTGAGATGTATTTTTCGTGATATCCAAAGTAAGCGGCCAAGTCAGATACACGAATAACACCGAACTTATTCCAGGTAATGTAATCAAGAATATCTTGATACAATTGTTCTTTACCAGAGGATTTATTATCTATAATATGCGTCTGTTGATTGTATAATTCTAAGAGAACACCAAGGGCTAAGGTATTAGACGTGTATCCGTGATGATATCTACGATCGGTTTCTTGAAGTTGACTTAATAATATAGTAATACGTTCCATATTAGGAACAACTCCATGGTTTGGAAGGACTATGGAGTTGTTTTTTTGTGATTGCAGATCCATAAGGACACTAGATATAGGAGCAGTAAAATGTAACCAATAAAAGGAAGCATACGAAGGTTTAAAGCCATATTGCTTCTTAGTCGGGTGCATAATAAGATATTCTCCACGAGAGATAGTGTAATGCCTATTCTCGTCAGCGATGTGTAACGTACCGTCAATCATAAAGAATACTTCATATTCCTGTAATGCCCGGCTCATATGTGTCCATTCGGCTGAAGTAGCGGTAAAGATTCCGGTCCAAATGTAATTAAACTCTTCTGTATTCATTAGTTGCGTTAGAAGTAAACTCCAATTCTTATTGTATAACATCTTACAAAATCACACCTTTCATAACCTAATAGTATTTACTTAATACATGGATTAATCGTAAAATATACACAAACTTCGCACTTAAAGATTTCTTGGAGTAGCTAACTGATGTGCGAAGTTTGTGTTAACAACATATATAATGAATATGAATTAAGTATATCTAGATTACTTTGTATACACAAGTATAATCTTAGAGATATTGAAAAATCACACCATATCACGATTGGATGAATGGTGTAGATTTACTTAAGTGAGAATCATGATAGGAGGAAATAGCAATGAATCAGAAAGAGTATAGTAAACCACTTAGTTTGAGAAGGATTGATGTAACAGATACCTTTTGGAAGAAGGAGATGGAATTAATACGTAAAGAAGTTATCCCTTATCAATGGGAGGCTTTGAATGACCGTGTAGAGGGTGCTGCGCCTAGTTATTGTATGCGTAATTTTAAGATTGCAAGCAAGCTTACAAAGGAAAGAAGTTTACATAAAGATCTACCAAAGTTAATTGATATCAATTTGAGTGGGTTTGAATTTCTACCGGAGGAAGAAAACAAATTGGATAATCGTTTTTACGGGTATGTATTCCAAGATAGTGATTTTTCAAAGTGGATTGAAGCTGTTGCATATTCACTAACGCAACACCCAGATGAACAATTAGAAAAGATTGCAGATGAAGCAATTGATCTTGTATGTGAGGCGCAACAGCCAAATGGATATCTTGATACCTTCTACATAATCAATGATATGAATAAAGTGTTCACCAATTTAAGAGATCATCATGAATTATATTGCTTTGGACATCTTACAGAAGGTGCGGTAGCGTATTATCAGGCCACAGGTAAAGATAAATTACTAGATGCGGCAAGACGTTATGCAGATTATATAGATTCTGTATTTGGTACCGAGGAAGGAAAATGTAAGGGGTATCCAGGACATGAAATTGCTGAGATGGCTCTTGTACGTCTATATGATGTAACAGGGGATACGAAGTATCTTAAGTTAAGTGAATACTTCATAAACCAAAGAGGACAGAAGCCATATTATTTTGATTTGGAATTCAAGGTAGAACCAAAGGATAGGGATGAACTTCGTTATCTATACAATCAGGCACATCTTCCTGTTCGTGAGCAAAAGGAGGCAGTAGGGCATGCAGTTCGTGCTACGTACCTGTATTCGGGTATGGCTGACTTGGCTAGAGTTACCAAGGATGAGTCGTTGTATGATGCTTGTGTTAATCTATGGGATAGTATTGTGGATCGTAAGATGTATATAACAGGTGGGATTGGTGGAACACACATGGGTGAAGCATTTTCGTTTGATTATGACTTGCCTAATGATACAGCGTATGCAGAAACCTGTGCATCCATCGGATTAGTATTCTTTGCAAGAAGAATGCTTGAGATGAAAGCAGATTCCAGATTTGCCGATGTGATGGAGAGAACATTATATAATGGTGTTCTCAGTGGTATGGCCTTAGATGGAAAGAGCTTCTTTTATGTAAATCCATTAGAAGTAAATCCGCTTGCCTGTAAGAAGGATGAAAGAAAGCAACACGTAAAAGCCAGTAGACAAAAATGGTTTGGTTGTGCGTGCTGTCCACCGAATATTGCTAGATTATTAAGTTCCATTGGTTCGTATGCGTATACGGAATCAGAGAATACCCTTTATGTCCATCTTTATATGGGTGCTAACATTCAAAAGCCAGTTGGAGATCATTCATTGAATGTTAAAATAGAATCTGGATTTCCTTGGAATGGAAATGTAACTCTGGAAATAGAGGCTAGTACACCAATAGAAAGTACAATTGCCCTTCGTATACCAGATTGGTGTGATACCTATACAATTAGTAAGTTACAAGACGATGAAAGAACTATAAAAGATGGATATCTCTATATCACAAAGACTTGGGAGGGCAAGGAAGAATTGCAGCTCGATTTCTTAATGGAATCAAAGATTGTTCATGCGAATCCAAATGTGCGTGAAACTTCAGGCAAAGTGGCAATAGTAAGAGGTCCAATCGTATATTGTTTAGAGGGAATTGATAATGGTGAAGACCTGCATCTTATTCAGATTGAGGAAAAGAATTGTATTATAGAAGAGATTCCTGGAAAAATAGAAGAGGAATCCATTATCAAACTTACCGTGTCAGGAGAAAAAGCAGTCGTTAATGAGGAAGATGTGGCATTGTATCGTACAAAGCCATTGGAATATAAGAAAGAAGTATTTACTTTAATACCATATTATACTTGGGCAAACCGTGGTGAATCGGAGATGTCAGTATGGATTCGACAAAAATAATCATGTAGTTATTGAAACTATATAATTAAGAAATTGATACTATTATTTATTGACTATAATACTAAAGAAGTGTATACTGTGATTAGTTTGAATGTCAAACTAATTTTGAAGATGCTATACAAGTAGAGTATAGGAGGGTATACGTTTATGTTAATGAAGCCACTTATAATAGGACAATTAAAAGCCCGTTTACCAATTATCCAAGGAGGTATGGGAGTTGGAATTAGTCGTTCCAATCTTGCTGGTGCAGTGGCACTAGAAGGTGGAATTGGTGTTATTTCAACTGCTCAGATTGGATATGATGAGGAAGAATTCAGTAGGAATCCAATTGAGGCGAACCTTCGCGCAATTAAGAAACATCTGCACCGAGCAAAAGAAATTGCAAAAGGCGGTATTGTAGGTGTTAATATCATGGTAGCAACGAAACAATACGCAGAGTATGTAAAGGCAGCTGTTGAGGCGAAAGCAGATGTTATTATTAGCGGGGCTGGTTTGCCTATTAATTTACCAGAGTTAGTAAAAGGCAGTGTCAGTAAAATTGCACCGATTGTTTCTAGTTTGAAAGCAACATCCATCATACTTAAAATGTGGGATAGAAAATATAACACAACAGCAGATTTTCTTGTTATTGAAGGTCCCTTAGCAGGTGGACATTTGGGTTTCCATGAAGAAGAGTTGATTGATATTGACATGGAGGCTTATCAGGAAGAGATTAAGAAGATTATTAGTCTTAAGAAAGAGTATGAAGAAAAGTATAATCAAGAAATCCCTGTTATTGTAGCAGGTGGTATTTTCGATAAAGAGGATGTAAAGCGAGCATTGCTTAATGGAGCAGATGGAATTCAAGTGGGCACAAGATTTGTTACGACCAAAGAATGCGATGCATCAGATGCCTATAAACAAGCGTATATTAATTGTAAGAAAGAAGATATTCGTATTATAAAGAGTCCAGTAGGAATGCCTGGTAGGGCAATATGGAATCCGTTTCTTGAGAAGCTTACGAAGGGTAGGAGTGAGATTAAACATTGCTTTGGCTGTTTGGAGCACTGTAATCCTAAGGAGGTACCGTATTGTATAACAAAGGCACTTACTAATGCAGTGGAAGGTAAGTTAGAGGAAGGATTAATATTCTGTGGTGACAATGCAGATCGGTTAAAGGAGATTACTACAGTTAAGCAGGTAATGGAAGAATTGACGGTGTAATTGACAATACAAGAGTAAAGGTAATATCTATTAGGTATGTTTGTAATTTCATATGTAAGTCTATTCAGACGACGCTCTATGGTAACTATGATAGATTTAGTTGACGTTTTGAATGGAAACATGATACAATTAGTTTAGTGATTTAAAACGATGAAGTGCTTTAAAACGATGAAGTGCTTTCTTTAATACTAAATGTATCAGTATATTGACCTGTACAAAGGTTGAAGATTTGGGCGATAGAAGCGCAGAAAAGAGGAGAAATATGGATTATAGAACATACCTAAGAAACTACCCTGATAAAGAAGGAAGATTTGGACCTTATGGTGGAGCTTATCTATCAGATGAATTGACACCAGCATTCGAAGAGATTAATGATGCGTATCAAACTATTTGTCATTCTTCGCAGTTCATCAGTGAATTAAGAAGAATTCGTAAGGAATTCCAAGGAAGACCAACACCGGTATATCATTGTGAAAGATTATCTAGAAAGTATGGTAATTGTCAAATCTATCTTAAGAGAGAAGATTTAAATCATACAGGTGCGCATAAATTAAATCATTGTATGGGTGAAGGGTTACTTGCCAAATACATGGGTAAGAAACGATTGATAGCAGAGACTGGAGCAGGGCAACATGGTGTTGCACTTGCAACGGCAGCAGCGTTCTTTGGACTAGAATGTGAGATACATATGGGCGAAGTGGATATTGCAAAGCAAGCACCAAACGTAACTAGAATGAAGATTCTTGGTGCGAAGGTTGTTCCAGTTTCATCTGGACTTAAGACATTGAAAGAAGCGGTAGATTCTGCATTTGAATCATATGCTAAAAACTATAAAGATTCTATCTACTGTATTGGTTCTGCACTTGGACCACATCCATTCCCATTAATGGTACGTGATTTCCAATCAGTTATTGGATATGAAGCAAAGGATCAGTTCAAAGAGATGACAGGATTATTACCAGATGTTGTTACGGCTTGTGTCGGCGGAGGCAGTAATTCAGCAGGTATGTTTATTCCATTCTTAGAGGAACCAGTGGATATAGTTGGTGTAGAGCCACTTGGTAGAGGCACTAAGCTAGGGGATCATGCAGCTTCTATGACATATGGCGAGAAAGGTGTCATGCATGGATTTGAAAGTATTATGCTAAAAGACGATAAGGGAGAACCAGCTCCAGTGTATTCCATTGCCAGTGGCCTTGATTATCCATCTGTTGGACCAGAGCATGCATTCTTACATGACCTTGGTAGAATTGAATATACAACTGCAACAGATGAAGAAGCTATGTCAGCATTCTTTCAATTATCACGATTAGAAGGTATCATTCCGGCAATTGAAAGTTCACATGCTGTAGCATATGCAATTCGCAAGGCACAAGAGATGAGGCAAGGTTCCATACTTGTTTGTCTAAGTGGTCGTGGTGACAAGGATATTGATTATGTAGTTGAACATTATGGACTTGGAGAACAGTTTTTATAGAATAATTTTGGTATAATAATAAATATATAGAGGGAGGGGATTTCGCAAAAGTGAAGTCCCTTTTTAGTTTTTATTCTGATTGAATTTGTTATACAATTGTGGTAACTTCACATCGAAATAGCCATGGAAAAATGGGGTAAATTATTAGATTGACAATATTAACAAACTATAGTAGATTAAAGATATAACAATTAGTTTTGTCACTAAACTATATAAGGAGGAAATAAGTATGAGCTATTTTAACGGTATTGGAAAAATCAACTATGAAGGACCTGAAAGCAAGAACCCATTGGCATTTAAATACTATAACCCAGATGAGGTAGTAATGGGAAAAACCATGAAAGACCAGCTTAGATTTGCTATGTCTTATTGGCATACCTTCACTTACATGGGAAATGACCCATTTGGTGGGCAGAGTATGTTTCGCCCTTGGGATAATACAGAAGATACTATGGAAAAAGCTATTGAACGTGTTCACGCGGCATTCGAATTTATGGAAAAAACGCAGATTCCTTTCTTTTGCTTCCATGACAGAGACATCGCTCCAATGGGAAAAGATTTAAAAGAAACAAATGAAAGATTAGATATAATTGTAGCAGTAATCAAAGAAGAAATGGCTAGAACAGGAATCAAATGCTTGTGGGGAACTACCAATGCATTTGGTCATGAAAGATTCGTTCATGGAGCTGGAACTTCTTGCAATGCAACGGTATTTGCTTACGCAGCTGCTCAAATTAAAAAAGCTATGGAAATCACGAAAGACTTAGGTGGAGAAAACTACGTATTCTGGGGTGGACGTGAAGGCTATGAAACTTTACTCAATACAGATACTGAATTAGAACTTGACAACCTTGCAAGATTACTTAAGATGGCTGTTGAATATGCTAAAGAAATCGGTTTTACAGGACAATTATTAATCGAGCCAAAGCCAAAGGAACCAACCAAACATCAATATGATTTTGATGCAGCAACGGTGCTTTCCTTCTTAAGAAAATACAATTTACAAGACTACTTCAAACTTAATATTGAAGCAAACCACGCAACACTTGCACAACATACATTCCAACATGAATTAAATCAATGCCGTATTAATGGTGCACTTGGAAGTGTAGATGCAAACCAGGGAGATATGTTACTTGGCTGGGATACAGACCAATTCCCTACTAATGTTTATGACACTACTCTTGCTATGTATGAAATCTTACTAGATGGTGGATTTACAAAAGGTGGATTAAATTTTGACTCTAAAGTAAGAAGAGCTTCCTTCGAAGAAGACGATCTGTTCTATGCTTATATCGCGGGTATGGATGCGTTTGCAAGAGGCTTAAAAGTAGCGGCTAGATTAATCGAAGATAGAGTATTCGAAGACTTTAAAGAAAAACGCTATGCAAGCTATAAAGAAGGAATTGGAAAAGATATTGTAGAACATAAAGTAGGATTTAAAGAATTAGAGGCCTATGCTTTAGAAAATGGAATTACACCTAATGTATCAGGTCGTCAGGAACTATTAGAAAGTATCTTAAATCAATATATTATGGAAACAAGGTAGAGATTATTTAATCAATATCTCTAATAAACCTCACCTTAGAAATAATCCAGATAAGTGTTTGGTAATAGAAATGGAAAGAGGGGGTGTAAAAAAACTCTCCTAAAGAAAAAACGCTGACGTTCATAGAACGTACAGCGTTTTTCTGATATAATTAGTTATGCGATTAACTAAAAAATCTAATATTAATTCTACACCAA
>JAHAJA010000012.1 GCA_018372435.1 Clostridiales bacterium
GTACTAAAGTCAAGAAGCTTGACTTGCAGGAGTTATAAGTTAACGAGGGAAATTACGAAGTGATTTCTCGAGTCTAACGTATTTACCCGATCAGTTAGCGATAGAACGAAGTTCTAGAGCTAGGATTACACGTAGTATAAGACCGTACTAAAGTCAAGAAGCTTGACTTGAAGGAGTTATAAGTTTGTACAGATTATTTTGACGAATGGAGGGATTGTTATGAATAAGATCATTACAATTAGTAGACAGTATGGAAGTGGTGGACGAGAAATCGGAGAGAAACTAGCTAAGATATTAGGCATTCCATTCTATGACAATGAGTTAATTACCAGAGCAGCTAAAGAAAGTGGATTTGCAGAATCTGTATTCGAAAGAGCTGAAGATAAGGCAACCAATAGTTTGTTATATTCAATTGCAATGGGGATGAGCGCTTATGGAAATCAAGATATGGGTTTTGCTAATTTATCTTTAGATGACAGAATCTATTTGGCGCAATCTGATGTTATAAGAAAGGTTGCTGCAGAAGGACCATGTGTAATTGTTGGAAGATGTGCAGATTACATATTGAAAGATAATCCCAATGTTGTTCATGTGTTTGTATGGGCAGACATAAAAAATCGTATTGAACGTGCCACTACGAAGTACAATATGCCAATAGCAAAGGCACAAGAAAATATCTTAAAGATTGACAAGCGAAGGGCGAACTATTACAATTATCATGCCAATGAGAAGTGGGGTAAAGCAGAAAACTATCATTTGTCAATCAAGAGTGATTTCGTTGGTATTGATAATGCTGTGGAAGTAATAAAATTATTTGTAGAAAAAGGTGTTTAAACAGAATGAAAGTAAAAGATAAGATGAACAAACATTACACCTTAGTGTCCATCTATGTTATCGTGACTTGTATCATTATCTACTGTTTGAGCTTGGTAGCAAAAAGTGCACCAGCTATTGTAGCTAACTTGTTAGAGATACTAAACTGGATATTACGCGTGATGAAGCCAATACTTTTAGCATTTGTGTTTGCTTATTTGACAGAACCAATCGTGAATTTCTTTGAGAACCATTTTAAAAATTGGCGTATCTTTAAAAAGAAGCAAAATTCGTGTAGAACATACGCTGTAGTAACAACGTTGGTTATCATATTATTGGCAGTAACTGCATTGATTTCAATGCTTGTATACAGTGTAACAGATCAGGTTCGATTCGCTAGTTTTGATGATATTGTAGTAATTGTTACTAATTTTATCAATACTGTTAATGAATTTGTTAATCAGATTATGGGAAAATTAGAGAGCTTGAATATTCAATCAGCTGAACTGAATTCATATATCAAAGAAGCAACCACATTTTTAATGAATGGTTTAAAAGGATTTGGTAATTCAATATTAGGATCTGTAACAAATATTTCAGGGTATCTAACAACGTTTATCTTTGCACTTATTATAGGAATCTATTTCTTAATTGATGGTGCTATGATTAAGAACTATATTAGTAAAGTATCAAGAGCATTATTAAGTACGAAATTCAATAAACACGCTAGACAATTTATTAGTGATGCAGATACCGTTTTCTCTGGTTATTTGAAAGGGCAATTAACAGACGTTCTTGTTATGATGGTATTAATTAGTGTTGCATTATCTATTATAGGTGTTAAGTTTAGTATTGTAATTGGCGTATTGGCTGGACTTTGTAATTTGATACCGTATTTTGGACCATTTGTAGCATATGCAGGAACTATAATAGTATGTTTAATTAATACTGATTATAAGAGAATGATTATGGGGGTTATAGCATTATTCATCATTCAAACAATAGATGGTAATATTATAGGACCAAAACTACTTAGTCATAGTATTGAGATTCACCCATTACTAGTTATTATTTTCTTGATTTTTGGTAGTGCTGTTGGTGGATTCTTAGGCATGATTTTAGCGGTACCAGTAGGTGCTTTGATTAAGGTTTTATTTGTTCGTTTTATTGATTACAGATTAGAGTTGAAAGATCAAGAAGAGCGGGAAGCGCAGGAAGTTTTAAAAGCTGCTTCTTCTGTAAAAAGATCAAAATAAGAGACATTACAAACCGTATTATGGTAAATAGACAAGTTCTAACTACTGTACTACGGTTTTTGTTTGGATTTCGTATTTTTTACAATTTATTGTAAGGAATTCTTAAGAAAAAAATACTTCTATATTGGACAAATATAGAGTACGATTGTAGATGTAAGACTGTATGCTATTTAACCGAATAACGGGTAATCGGTTAGAAATCCGTTTGACTAGTTTTACTATATTTGAAAGGGGGGTGAGATAGTGGCAGAGGAAAAAGAAAAAGTAATTGAGGTTCGTAATGTAAAAAAGGTATACCGAATGGGTAGCGAACGAATTACTGCGGTAGAAGATGTGAGCTTTGATATCTATAAAGGTGAGTTCTGTTGCTTGTTAGGAACATCTGGTTCTGGAAAATCAACCTTACTAAACTTAATGGCAGGTATTGAGAAGTTAACAAGTGGACAGATTATTATAAAGGGTAAGAATATTCATAAGATGAGTGAGAAAAATCTTGCGAAATTCCGTCAAAAGTATCTAGGATTTGTGTTTCAGTCTTATAATCTAATGAATTCAATGACTGCATTAGAGAATGTTGAGTTCCCATTAGTATTCAAACGAATACCACCCAAGAGAAGAAAAAAGATGGCAAGAGATATGTTAGTTAAGGTTGGTCTTAAAACAAGGCTTGAACATAAGCCAAAGCAAATGAGTGGTGGTCAGCAACAAAGAGTTGGTATAGCAAGAGCATTCGTTGCAAAACCAGAAATTGTGTTTGCAGATGAGCCTACTGGTAATCTTGATACGAAGACAACGATGGAAGTTATGGATTTAATTAAAGAGGTTGCGAGAGCTAATAATCAGACAATTGTTATGGTTACGCATGACAGGCGATTAGCAGAATTTGCAGATAAGATTATTCGTATCTTAGATGGCAAGATAGAGAGTGTTGATTTGTTGAATTCTGACGAGAAGATGGACATGGAAAGTGTAGAAGATACACAAAAGCCTGAATCAATTCAAGAAGATGAAGAAGCGATAGAAGAAAAGAAAGAAGAAAAGAAAGAAGATAAAGAAGATCATATCCAAAGTTTAGTCGTGACACAATCGGAGATTACAAACGGAAGTGAGGTTACAGGTGAAAATGAACTGGAAGAAACATCAGCTGCAACTATTGAATAGGATTGTGAGTTACGAAAACAATGATTATCAGAAGAAATGATATCATAAAAAGATTGGTATAATTGAAAATGGAAGAAAAGTAGGTAAAGAGGAGGAAAGTTAAAATGAAAGGAAAGAAGATGAAAAAACTGCTTTCATATATTGCGCTACTTGCAATGGTTGTCGTAAATATTGTTGGCAATGGAATGGTGAGTAAAGCATCTGAGGTTACAAAAACATTTAAGTTAAAGGGTACGTTAGATACTGTTGAAATTAAAGCGGGAGAAACACAACATGTAAAGATTCCGTTTAGCTTAAATAGCAATACATATTTTAATTCCGTAGAAAATATTAGTTTTAGCGTAGATGTTGATACGGATGCACCGATTAATATTACGTCTGATGTCACTGTAAAGTTTGCAAGCACTTCAGCAGAAGTAACAACGCTTACAAAAAATACGCAATATGTATTAGAGTTTGATATTGAAACTGCAGAGTTAGCAAGTAATGGGACATACAAGTTATCAATTGTAGGTACTGGAGATTATATTGACTATGATACAGGTGAGTATTCTACATGTGCCTTAAATTTTTCTAAAAAATTAAGTGTTAAAGTAACAGGACAGAAAGCTGCATCAAAGATTAAAATCAGTAGTATTGATTATGATAAAGAAGTGAATCGTGGAGATGAATTTGATATTTCATTGAAAGTTGGGAATACAGGTGACTTAACTGCCAAGGATGTAAGTATATCTTTGGGGGACTTTGGAACTCAAACGGATATAGTACCAAATTATTCAACATCCGAGATGTCTTTAGGTGATTTATCAAACGGAGCTACAAAGAGTGTTAAATTCCCTGTAAAGGTTACTTCGAAAGCTACATCAGGTACGAAATCCTTAAAGGTTACAGTTTCATGGTATGATGATAAAAAAGGTGAAGGGTATACAGAAACAGCGGATATCTTTATTAACGTAGTTGTCCCTGAAGATCAAGTACAGAATAATGGGAAACCAAACATTGTTATTACCAATGTAATACAATCTCCAGAAACACCAATTGCAAATGGTAGAGTAACTATGACGTTTACAGTGGAGAATAAAGGAAAGACAACAGTTAAGCAACTTAAATTTACACCATCTAATATTGCAGCATCAGGACTAAGTCCGGTATCGGCGAAACCTTATGTTTATATCGATGAATTAAAAGCTGGTAAGAAGAAGACAGTTAAGATGCAATATGAACTATCCGAGGATATTACGGAAGGTCTTCATGAATTAACATATGCGTTCACATATAAGTACTTAAACAAAGACGGTACTGATTTTGAAGATGGTACGGAGAATGTTAGTTTATTCGTACGGGATATTACGAATCCTAAAGTTACGGTAAATACAAGTGTACCAAAATTAATTATAAGTAATTTTAATACAGGTGATGAAAAGTTAAAAGCTGGATCAGTATTCAAATTTACGTTTGATGTTAAGAATACACATGCGTCAATTGCTGCAAAAAACATCAAAGTAACAATTTCTTCTGAAAACAATATATTTTCACAAACGGAAGGAAGTAATAGTTTCTATATAGAACAAATACCAGCTGGTAAGACGATAACACAATCAATTGAATTAAAGGTAAAAGCAGATGCTGCTTCTAATGCGTTTCCATTAAAGATAAGTTTTGATTATGAATACGATGGTAAAACAGCAAGTCCAGATGGTAAGACGGAAGAAGTTGGAACTGCTTCTAAAACAGTAGATGAAGTATTGAATATTCAAGTTGCTGAGAATGCAAGACCAGTAGTGCAAGATATCTATATTAGTTCCTATGATGAACCACGTGTAAACGAAGCAACTACATTAACATTCAACTTCTATAATATGGGTAAATCAACTCTTAATAATGTAACAGCAACTGTAGTAAGTGATTTCTATCAAGCATCAGATACATCAACTAAGTTCATTGGTAATGTTGAAGCAGGACAAGGAAATACATATGAGATTGATGTAATTCCATTGATGGAAGGAGATTGTCCAGGTCAGCTAAAGATTACTTATGAAGACAGTAATGGAGAGACGGTAGAATTGTTTGCGGACTTTACTCAATTCATTAATGCACAACCTACTATGGATCCTAATTCTAATGGTCAATTTCCAGAAGAGATTCCAGTTGTACCAGAAGCGAAGAAAGCAATTCTACCTACTTGGTTATTTATTGTAATTCAAGTAGTAGTGTTCGTTGTAGCTGTTGTTATTGCTAGAAAGGTTGTAATCAGCTTGTACAAGAAGAAATTACGTAAAGAAGAGGAAGCAGACTTATAAGAAAGGAGATGAAGATAGATGTATAGTACCATGATAGGTAATGAGTTATTATATACAACAGTGACTACAGAAGTAAAAATTGGAGGTTCAGATACTTCTAGTTCAGGCAGTGGTGGGAACTTATTAGAAAGTTCAGAAGGGAATACAGATTCTGCAACTAATGAAGCTCCTGCTGATACAACGAATGTAGAAGGTGAAACAACCAATACCGATGCAACCAATGTAGAAGGAGATACGGCAGATACAGAAGTATCCAATGTGGAAGGTGATTCAGCCAATACCGATGCAACCAATGTGGAAGGTGAAACAACGAATACAGATACTACAGATGTTACAGTAGAAGGAGATACAGACTCAACCAATATGGAAACAGGTGTCGATGAAGGTGAAGTAATTGATGCCACTGGAGATACAGGAGATATGGCGATAGGAGGAGATACGTCTATTGGAGGCGATATGCCTGGCGTGGACGGTACGTATGGTGAAACTACTGGTTCGACAGCTAAGGACCCGTTCTTATCTAGTTATGTACCTATTGCAGGAATATCAGCAGCTACTTTGGTTGTAGGAGTTATTATTGGAATTCTACTAGCTAAGAAGAAAATAAAAAAAGGAATTGATCTGTATGAAGATTAGTGATCTTATTAAGATGGGACTTCGAAATCTTAGTAGAAGAAAAGCCAGAACTGCATTAACTGTTGTTGGTGTTGTTATTGGTACTATTTCGATTGTAGTAATGATCTCCATCGGTATTGGTATGAATACAGGATTCAAGTCTCAGGTTATGGAACTCGGCAGTTTGTCCACGATAACAATTAGTAAGTATGCAGCGATTAAAGATGATAAAGGTAATTATATTGATACTAAAGAGCAGATCATTAATGAAGATCTGTTGAATACCGTAAAGCAAATTGAGCATGTTAAAACAGCCAGTCCAGTTCTAAATGCGCAACTAACTCTTAAAATTGGTAACTCAGTAGAAGGGTATGCGTATTGTTCTGTTATGGATGTTGAGGCAATGAAAGAATTTGGTATGCCAGATGTAGAGTATGGTGAAATGCCAACAGAAGAAAATCCTGACGTACTGATTATGGGAAGTGAGGTACCTAAGAATTATTTCTATTCAACGAGAGGGAATCGATATGAACCTTATCAGTTTGAAGCTGGTAAGGATAAGATATTAGCTTATATGGAGATGTATCAGTATGAGTTAAAGGACCCTACAAAAAAAGCTGAATTTTATTTAGGTACTAATATTGCGATCTTACAACAGAATTCACAGTATGACTATCAATGTTTTATGTCATTAGATACCTTTAAGAAATGGTATATGGAAGCCATTGATTATCTGAAACCATCAGATAAGAAGAAGGCCATCAAAGCGCTGAAAGAATATGAAACCATTCAATTGAATGTAGATAATGTTAAGAACGTTAGCAAAGTAGAACAAAAGATTAAGGAGATGGGATATCAAACAGAAAGTTTGAATTCTTATCTAGCTCCATTAGAGCAAACTTCGAATATGATGCAAATGGTTCTAGGCGGTGTTGGTGCAGTTGCTATGTTAGTATCTGCAATCAGTATTGCTAACACTATGATTATGTCAATCTATGAAAGAACAAAGGAGATTGGTGTAATGAAGGTGTTAGGATGTTGTATCACGGACATCAAGAAATTGTTCTTGTTTGAGGCTGGAATGATTGGGTTAATTGGTGGAATAATTGGTATTGTACTTAGCTATATTGCGTCATTTTGTATTAACAAATACGGCGGACCTCTATTCGAAGCATTAATGAAATCTACATCTGTTATGTATGATAATTCAGTATCAACAAGCTTCTCGATTATTCCAATCTGGTTACCATTCTTAGCAGCAGGTTTTGCTATTGCAGTAGGTGTAATCTCTGGATATTATCCAGCTAAGAGAGCGACAAAGATTAGTGCAATTGAAGCAATGAAGACGGAAGGGTAATGCCTCCCTTATTGCAATTAGGTCATCCAATTCGGACACTGAACACGAACACCGTCACAGTACTGCGTGAGTATTGGTTGTTTTACATTTGGTCTTGATAAGTAGTTATTAAAAATACTATCAACTACTACGGAGATATTTTCAAAAACATTTCTCTCTGGAATCCACTTATGGTCGAAAGCGGTGGAGGAAGTGATCGTAAAGCTATAACCTTTATTACGATACCATTCCGTATATACACGATTCAGCGTGAAGGACATAATTGCTAAAACGTTTGCTTGTATAGTAGCCTCTGGCCAAGTCGCATAGATTTCGCTGGAGGCTACGTTTTTAATGTAATCACGGTAGAGTACATAATAATTTTTAGCGGAGTTATCAGAAGGTGGACCATCATGAACAACAACGTATTCAGGTACAACAACTCGGTCAAGTACGATATTAAAATTAGAAACATCTTTGATTTCATCTTCCGCAATCTTTGGAGGATATTCATAATATAAAGTATGAGGTGCGATAACAAACAATTCGCTTGTTTCAGGTTGAACGATAGGTAATAGTTGAGAACTTTGTAAAGCGGTAACGGTAGGGAGTATCTGTGCACCTGAAACAGTCATATCTTCGAAACCAGGTGCAGAAATTTCTAAAGTATATTCCGAGTATGGTTGCATGGATTCTGGTTCTAAACTGTAGTCTAAAGGAGGAGCTGGTAGCTCAATTGTTTCCGTTCTACCTACAGAATTAGTTTGTATTTCTTCGAGTACACTAGAAGGGTCACCAGTACGAGTGATTTTAACAGTTGCATTCTCTATTGGCCTTAAGTTTGCTTGCGAGTTAACACGAACTGATAACTTACCCATAGATTGTGTCTGCATTTGCGCAGGGTAAACATAGTTTCTCATGAGATACCTCAATTCATAATAAGATATAGTATTAAGATATGTTACTTTTTGGAAAATGTTAAGCTTATAGAGAGAAGTGATATAGTCTATAATTATGATTAATAAATAAAGTGAAAATAAGGTCTTGTCAACAAATGAGGTTTCTAGTATAATGTGTCTAACTAAGTAATACAGTGGTAACTTATGTGTAGAATTTGGAATTCGATCGGAAGGTGATAGTATGGCAGTATCAAGTATTAATAAACAATTAAATACCAACTATGAACATCTATCAACAATGAAGAGAATTAATTCTGCGGCAGATGATGCGGCAGGTTTATCCATTGCTGAAAGTCTTAAGAGTCAGTCGAATGGATACGACATGGCAAGTAATAATGCAGCGAATTCAAAGAATATGCTTAATGTTGCTGACGGTGCACTTGGTTCTATATCTTATAGTCTACAAAGAATTAGAGAACTTAGTCTGCAAGCAAGCAACTCAATTTACTCTGATGACGATAAAGCAGGTATACAAAGTGAAATAGACCAATTAAAACAGCATATTAGTTCTGTTGCTGGGAATACAGAGTATAATACAAAGAAATTATTAGATGGTAGTGTTACAAGTGTTAATACTGCTTTATCTGCTAATGGTTCTGGTATGAATACAAAACTACCTAATTCGACTTTAGATGCACTGGGGATAGCCGATTACGATGTAACCGGTGAATTTGACATTCAAAAGATTGACGATGCGATTAAGAATGTATCGGCGTCGAGAAGTTCTATTGGTGCTTCATCAAACGCTCTTGATTATGTATATTCTAATAATCAATATACAAGTCAAAATCTTACGGATGCAAGAAGTCGTATAGAAGATTTAGATGTACCTAGATATGTTTCAGATTTAAACAAAAATAGAATATTGGATGAGTATAGAATGTTTGTTCAGTCAGCAAAGACAGGGCAAGCAACTAGAGGCATTTCCATTTTATTAGGGAATCATTCCTGATGGATGGTATATATAGGAAGGGTATTTTGAAATCATAGATTTTGAAATATCCTTTTTCACGAAAAGAATTCGTAGAAAATATTCTAAAAGACTATGATAAAAATATTAGTGAAATTTTTCTCATAATAAAATCTATGTAACAATTTGGAAGAAAGAAAAGAATTTAAGTTTTAATTTTTTTTGCCCATTTCTAACGAGTAATAAATTGTCTAAAATGTATCAATAAATTAAAATATTAATACAATTGTATAAAAATTCACTAAATCAAGAAAAAGATGCATATTATACTTGTGTATTGGTTATCTCTGTGGTAGAATAATAAAAATTTATCAAAAATCAAATAGAAATAGGAAACTATAATAAGCTCATAGAGTTTATATATAACAATGTTATTAAAGAAAGGAATAGGTATTAATATATGAAAGCTTTTTTAATACTTGAAGATGGCAATGTGTTTACAGGAACCAGTATTGGTTCAACAAAAGAAGTTGTGAGTGAGATCGTATTTAATACTTCTATGACAGGGTATCTAGAAGTACTAACAGACCCTTCTTATGCTGGTCAAGCAGTTGTTATGACATATCCTTTGATTGGTAATTACGGTGTGTGTTATGAGGATATGGAATCTCTTAGAGCATGGCCAGATGGTTACATTGTACGTGAGATTGCAAGAAGACCAAGCAATTTCCGTTCTCAAGATGGAATTGAAACCTTTCTTTTAGAACATGATATTCCGGGTATCTGTGGAATCGATACAAGAGCTCTTACAAAGATTCTAAGAGAAAAGGGTACCATGAATGGTATGATTACAACAAATGAGGATTATGATATTGACGAAGTAAAGGCAAAATTAAAAGAGTATACGCCAGCAGGTGTTGTAGAGAAAGTAAGTCGTCTTAAAAAGACGGAGCACCCAGCTGATGAAGGAACAGATAAGGGATTAAAGGTTGCATTGATGGACTTTGGTTCTAAGAATAATATTACAAGATGCCTTACTAAGAGAGGATGCCACGTAACAGTATATCCTGCACTAACATCAGCAGAAGAGATTCTTGCTGCGAATCCAGATGGAATTATGTTGTCAAATGGCCCTGGTGATCCAAAAGAATGTACCAGTATCATTGAAGAGATAAAGAAATTATATAATAGTGATGTTCCGATCTTCGCAATATGTCTTGGTCATCAATTGATGGCACTCGCTAATGGAGGGGATACTCACAAGATGAAATACGGTCATAGAGGCGCAAACCACCCAGTGAAGGATTTATCAACAAATCGGGTATACATATCTTCACAGAATCATGGGTATGTAGTAGATGACAGTAGCTTAGACGAAAATATTGCGAAAGTAAGTTTTGTGAATGTTAATGACGGTACAGTAGAGGGACTAGAATATACTGGTAAGAATATCTTCACAGTGCAATTCCACCCAGAAGCTTGTGCAGGTCCAAGGGATTCCGAACTTTTATTCAATAAATTTATTACTATGATGGAGGATTGCAAATAATGCCAAAGATTGAAGATATTAAAAAAGTATTAGTTATTGGTTCTGGACCAATTGTTATTGGTCAAGCAGCAGAGTTTGATTACGCTGGCACACAGGCTTGCCGTTCTCTGAAAGAAGAAGGAGTTGAAGTTGTATTAGTTAACTCTAATCCAGCTACAATCATGACCGACAAATATATAGCAGATCGTGTATATATCGAACCATTAAATCCAGAGATTGTAAAACAACTTATTATAAAAGAAAGACCGGATAGTGTTTTGCCTACACTTGGAGGTCAAGCAGCTCTTAATATCGCTATGGAATTAGAAGAATGTGGATTCCTTAGTGAAAACAATGTCCGCTTAATCGGTACAACATCTCTTACGATTAAGAAAGCAGAAGATCGTCTCGAATTCAAGAATACTATGGAGAAGATTGGAGAACCATGTGCAGCAAGTGAAGTTGTTACAACAGTTGAAGCTGCAATTGAGTTCACAAAAACAATTGGTTATCCAGTAGTTGTTCGACCTGCTTACACCCTTGGCGGAAGCGGTGGTGGTATCGCGGAAGATGAGGAACAATTAATCGACATCTGTACTAACGGCCTTAGACTTAGTCGTGTAGGACAATGTTTAATAGAACGTTGTATATCAGGTTGGAAAGAAATCGAATATGAAGTAATGCGTGACGCTAATGGAAACTGCATTACCGTTTGTAATATGGAAAACTTAGATCCTGTTGGTGTTCATACAGGCGATAGTATCGTAGTAGCACCTTCTCAAACACTATCGGATAAAGAATATCAGATGTTACGTAGTTCAGCACTTAACATTATTGATGAGCTTAAAATTACTGGTGGTTGTAATGTACAATACGCACTTCACCCAACATCATTTGAATATTGTGTAATCGAAGTTAACCCTCGTGTAAGCCGTTCATCAGCACTTGCTTCTAAAGCAACTGGATATCCAATTGCTAAAGTAGCAGCTAAGATAGCACTTGGTTATACCTTAGATGAAATCCCAAATGCAATTACGAAAAAGACATATGCAAGTTTTGAGCCAGCACTTGACTATGTAGTTGTTAAGATTCCAAGACTTCCATTTGATAAATTCATCTCTGCAAAGAGAACGTTAACGACTCAAATGAAAGCTACTGGTGAAGTTATGAGTATCTGTACTAACTTCGAGGGTGCTCTAATGAAAGCTATTCGTTCCTTAGAACAACACGTTGATAGTCTTGAAAATACAGGATTATATGATGGCTTTGATCGTGACAGAATGCTAGAAGAACTTCATAAAATTGATGATAGAAGAATCTATGCAATCGCAGAGGCATTACGCCTTGGCATCACTTATGAAGAAATACATGAAATTACTAAGATTGATGAATGGTTCATCGATAAGATTGCGATCTTAGTAGAGATGGAAGATACTCTTAAGAAGTCTGAATTAACAAAAGAATTATTATTAGAAGCAAAGAAATTAGAATTCCCAGATAAGTTAATTGGTAAATGGACAGGTAAATCAGAAAAAGAAGTGAAAGAACTTCGTAAGCAATATGGAATTACAGCTTCTTTCAAAATGGTTGATACTTGCGCAGCTGAGTTCTTAGCTTCCACACCATATTATTACTCTTGTTTCGATAATGAGAATGAAGTTGATGCTACTAAGACTAAGAAGAAAGTCATGGTGCTTGGTTCTGGACCAATACGTATCGGTCAAGGAATCGAATTCGACTACTGTTCTGTACACAGTGTGTGGTCGCTTAGAAGAAGTGGTTATGAAACGATTATTGTAAACAATAACCCTGAAACTGTAAGTACAGACTTTGATATTGCAGATAAATTATATTTTGAACCACTAACACCAGAAGATGTTGAGAACATTGTGGATCTAGAAAAACCAGATGGTGCAGTAGTACAATTTGGTGGTCAAACTGCTATCAAATTAACAGAAGCACTTCTTAAGATGGGAGTTCCTATCCTTGGAACAAGCGCAGAGAATGTTGATGCAGCAGAAGATAGAGAGTTATTTGATGAGATTCTCGAAAGTTGTAATATTCCAAGACCAGCAGGAAAAACGGTATATACGGTAGAAGAAGCACTAGCAGCTGCCAATGAACTTGGATACCCAGTACTTGTTCGTCCTTCCTATGTACTTGGTGGTCAAGGTATGCAAATCGCAATCAATGATCAAGACGTAAGAGAATTCATGGGAATTATCAATCGTATAGTTCAAGAACACCCTATCTTAGTAGATAAATACTTAATGGGTAAAGAAGTGGAAGTGGATGCGGTTTGTGATGGAACAGATATCTTAATCCCTGGAATTATGGAACATGTGGAACGTGCAGGTATCCATTCAGGTGATAGTATTTCTGTATACCCAACACAAAATGTATCAGATAAGATTAAGAAAGTAATTGAAGAATATACAAGAAAACTTGCTAAGAGCTTGAACGTTATCGGTTTAATTAACATTCAGTTCATCGTTTACCAAGATGAAGTTTACGTAATTGAAGTAAATCCTCGTTCTAGCCGTACTGTTCCATATATTAGTAAGGTTACAGGTATTCCAATCGTTGATTTAGCTTCAAAAGTAATATTAGGAGCGAAGATTCGCGACCTTGGTTACACTCCGGGACTTCAAAAAGAAGCAGATTATATCGCTGTTAAGATGCCAGTATTCTCATTCGAGAAACTTCGTGGAGCTGATATTAGCCTTGGACCTGAAATGAAATCAACTGGCGAATGTTTAGGTATCGCAAAGACATTCAATGAAGCACTATACAAAGCGTTCCTTGGTGCTGGCGTAAATCCTACTAAACATAAGAAGATGATTATGACGGTTAAAGATGCGGATAAGCTTGAAGCAGTTAGTGTTGGTAAGAGATTCATAGATTTAGGATATACAATCTATGCAACAAGAGGTACTGCTAAATTATTAAATGAAAATGGTGTATCTGCAATTGCAATCAACAAGATTGAGCAAGAATCACCAAACCTAATGGACTTAATCCTTGAACATGAAATTGACCTTGTAATAGATATCCCTACACAAGGTGCAGAAAAATCAAAAGATGGCTTCTTAATCCGTCGTGTATCAATCGAAACAGGTGTAACATGTCTTACATCACTTGATACTGCAAACGCACTTCTTACAAGTTTAGAAACAGCAGAAGATGATAAGAAGAACCTAACATTAATAGATGTAGCTAAGATCTAGTCATTGCATGATGATTTAATGAGTGCAATTCGTGTATTTGAAAAGCTAGAAGAGTAGAATAAAACACGGCCCATAGGCTGTATAAACTACGAGGATATGTATATCCGACGTAACTATACAGTGAATGGGCCGTGTGTGTTATGTTAACTTTATTCGTTAGCCATACGCTTTACTTCTTTTAAGCCATTAGTAAAAGCTGGAATTAGTAAGATTATGATTGTAACAAGAGCTTCTGGTACGATATAAGAGGCATTGTATGTTATTGTGTATACGATTGGATCTGTTTCTGCTGGAAACCATTGAATGAAGAAGATGTAACCAGAGATTGCGTGTACAATATATCTTCCGATAACACCTAAAATATATCCTTTTATAAGGCCATTTCTAGATTTGCTGAATACACCAGCAAGACCTAAACATCCGAAGGCAACTGGATAATCAAGTAATAATTGAACAGGGTGATATACACTTGGATCAATTATCAATTGTAAAAATCCATAAGCAACACCAGTAAGTAAACCGATTTTTGTTCCATATAGATAACCTATGAAACAGATGAAGAACATACTGAATAGTGTAGCAGAGCCACCATATGGTAAGTTAACGAATTTGATAAATGAGGTTACTACTGCAAGTGCCATTGCAACAGAAGCAAATACTAATTGTTTCGTTTGAATCTTCTTTGATTCCTTTTTGCTTAAAAAAACTATTGCTAAAAGTGCAAGTACCAAAGCAACAAAAAGAATGTAACTTGGAGCTTTTAGTGCGTAGCCATCATCAGCATTACCAGTTGCAAAAAAATTCATAATTCCTAAATACATAAAAAAATCCTCCCTTTTCTTGCGTAGGAGGAGCTTGTCTTTTGTTGTATATAATTCAAGTTAAGGACTTTTTGTTACTATCATAACTAAACCAGAATATAGCTAGCTAACTGTTATGTTATGGTAGTATACAAAACAACTCGAGTGAGATTGCTTATATAAGAAACAATCCGAATTATGTACAAACATGTGCTTCCTTACGCTGGTTCTAACCAGTTCAAGTTATGAGGGTTGTATCAATACATCTCAGCCAAAAGAGCTCCCCTAGCATTATGCTATGTTTTACGAGTATACTATAGCAAGTTAATTAGGATATGTCAATGTAATAGGGGGATAAAAAGAGTAAGACTCTTGCAATCGATCTTGATACTGTGGTACAATCTATTGAAATAACTGAAATAATATATATACAATCTATTGAAATGTTTGGAATAATAAAACAATTAAGAGTACTTAAGTATGATATGAGTAACAAGATGCGTAATTCATCGTCAAGTTACTATTAAAAAGAGTACGCATTTTCATATATGATTTGAGAAAAGTGAGGAAAGATTTAATGAAGGATAAGAAATATATCTTGTTTGATTTAGACGGAACGTTAACAGATCCCAAAGAAGGAATAACTAAGTGTTTTCAATATGCACTCGCACATTGTGGGATTGATGAACCAGATTTGGATAAATTAGAGGTAGTTATAGGGCCACCACTAAGAGACTCTTTCGTTGAATTCTATGGTTTTACGAAAGAAAAAGCACATGAAGCGGAAGCTAAGTACAGAGAGAGATTCCAGACGGTTGGTATGTATGAGAATTTTATCTATGAAGGGATTTCCTCGATGTTACAGAAATTAAGAGATGAAGGTAAGATGTTAGCAATAGCAAGTTCGAAACCAACTATTTTTGTAGAGAAGATACTAGAGCATTTTGAAATCAAAGAGTATTTTCATCACATTATAGGTAGTAACCTAGATGGCACACGTTCTGATAAAGCGGAAGTTGTTGATGTTTCTATTTCGGGCTTTGGGCAAGTTGATAAAACTGATATTATAATGGTAGGAGATCGCAAGTTCGATGTAATTGGTGCACATGAGCGTGGAATTGAAGTAATAGGAGTTACTTACGGATATGGTGGAGAAGAAGAATTAGTAAGTGCAGGGGCTGATTACATTGTAAAGACAGTGCTAGAATTAGAAAAATTATTACTTAATAAATAGAATAGTTAAGAATAGAGCAGGCATTGCAGGGTGATGTCTGCTTTTATCATATAATGTTGTATCTTGTTAGATTGAAGTTGTTAAAGGTACCATTATATGGTATACTATTGCTAATTGTAATAAAATATAGCCAGAATAAATAGCCAGAGTAAAGATGTGCGGAAAACGGTTTTGCGATAGCTATAAGATTACAGAACTAGAAGAAAAAGTACTGTAATGCAATTCATAGATTGTGAGGTACATAAACATGATAAAGGCAAAAGTTCAAAGCATAAGGAAGACGCCACCAACCTATGTTAATTTGATTTTGTCAGCAACCAGAGGAGGCGTAGTTCTACAAGCCGACATTGAATTATACGATTTGATAGGATTTAAGAAAGAACAATTTGAAACGGATTTTCAAAGCAATTTAATACATTTTATAAAAGAAGATCAAAAGGAAGCTTTTTGCAAAGCCTTACAAACGAATAGACGTGCACTGTTTGAATGTAATTGTTTGATGAATAATGAAAAAACAGATTGGTTACTTCTAATAGGGTATCCATGCGAGGGATTAAAGCAAGAAGAGTCGGTATACGCCACGTTGCTTAACCTTAAATCTGAGAGATTAATAAATCACTGTTTATCGCAAAGAGAGAAAATCGGTGATAGAGAAGCGATTGATGAAGAGATTTTTGAAGAGATTATGATTCAAGAGATTGAAAACAATCTACCTACGAAAGAGAAGAATTATAAATGTGATAGGATTACAGGTTTACCTAATGAACTTCTTTTCTTTGAAATAGCTAAGAAAATTATGAAAAGAGAGCCTGAAAAGAAATATGCAATAGTATACACAGACATCAATTATTTTGGATTTGTGAATAAGATGTATGGTTATCTAGAAGGTAATCGACTGCTTGCGTATTTTGCAGCGATGATGAAGAGAGAACGTAATGTAGTTAAGGAAGCTACAAGATTGTCAGCAGATAATTTTGTTTTTCTTATTACTTATGATACAGAAGATGCAGTAATAGAGCAGATTTGTACACTTAATGAAGAGTTTTCAAATCAGTGCTATCAAGAACGTATAGGGGTTAAACTTATACTAAGTAGTGGTGTTGCACTTCTTGAAGAAGATACTTCAATAAGAAGTGCAATTGATAATGCAAATACTGCTAGAAAAAGTGTTAAGGGTAATCCATTAATAACTAGCTGTGGTTTATTTACGAATGAGATGCAACAGAAAATCCAATGGGAGACGTATGTAAATCAACATATGCAAGCTGCGTTGAATAACAAGGAATTCTGTGTGTACTATCAACCAAAGATTTCACTTAAAACGGAATGTATCGTAGGAGCAGAGGCGCTAGTGCGATGGATTGTAGCAGATGGAGAGGTTATACCACCAATTCGGTTTATACCCATTTTTGAAATGAATGGATTTATTGAGCGAGTAGACTTTTTTGTATATGAAGAGGTTTGCCGATTTTTGAAAGAACGTTTAGAAAAGAAGCAGAAGGTAGTACCGATATCTGTTAATGTGTCGGGTTCGCATCTTACAAATCCATACTTTGTTCAGAATGTTATATCGTTGGTGAAGAGATATGAAATACCTACTCATTTAATTGAGCTTGAGCTAACGGAATCCGTATGTATTGAGAATTCCAAGGTAGCGATTGATATGGTGAAACAGTTTAGAGAAAATGGCTTCTTGGTATCGATAGACGATTTCGGTTCTGGCTTTTCCTCATTGAATTTATTGAAAGATATGGAAACTGATATCATTAAGCTAGATCGTCAGTTTTTCCGTGAAGGTGAGATGCATAAAGAAGAACAAATAATAATTACTAGCATTGTCAATATGGCAAAGAAGTTGAATATGAAGGTTATTTCGGAAGGTGTTGAAACACGCGCACAGTCTGAATTCTTGAAAGGTATCATGTGTGATATGGCACAAGGTTATTTTTTTGCTAAACCAATGCCATTAGATAGTTTTGAAACAGAGTTGTTGCAAAGTACCTAATAATTTAATACGATGTTAATAAAACCAAATGCAAGGAGAACAAATGCATTTGGTTTTTTAATTTAAGGGTTCTATTCATGTAATCGCCTGATCAATTGATATACCACACAGTTTTGTATTACTAGTGGCTTGGTATGTGCAAAGAAGATGATACCATCACTTGGAGCAAGAATCTGAGATATGACTTCCCCCTCCAATGGGTCAATTACTTCAGCTAGGGTATCGCCAAATTGCACTTCATCGCCGGGATTTTTGAGTCTACGATAGATACCAGATACATCTGCTCGAATTGGTAAAAGTGTTTCTTCTTCAATGACACTTGCGATGAAACCATTATGACAATTATACTTAATAATTCCCATACGAGTGAGAAAACGAAGTATAGAGGATACGGCCTGTCTTGCTGAGGGTTCGTCTATCTGATCGGTTGCACTCGTATAGACAGAAAAAGCATTTGTTTCATTCATCTGCCAGTTATAATTAAGAGTAGTTGTATCAAATGGTTCTGGTTTTCTAGTTAAGACGTAAGGGAGTCCGAATAGGTTAGCTAAACTGGTGTTTTGATGACCCGTTTCCATCATGCGTACATGTGGAGTGAAATCTCCTGGAGTATGGAAACTGGCAAATTGAATACCATAATTATACCCTTTTGTCTTCTCGAATACAGCGTTTGCAATTCGTTCAGTGGTTTCACCCAAAGGGTTGCCAGGGAACATACGATTAATATCGGTTTTATCAAGAGCCCAGAAACGTTTTTCAACATTGACAGAGAAGTTATTAACACATGGAATAACTAAGATTTCATGATTATTTAGGATGTGCCCATTTTTCTCAATCTGGGCTAAGGTCTTTATTAATTGAGAACAAACATAGAGCTGTTGTACTTCATTACCTCTTGTTGGGCCAACGATACATGCTGACTTGTCACCACTACCGAAGGTGTATCCATATATATTCATATTGGCTCGAAATGGAGCATCTAAGGTATAGATTGTTTCTTTTAACATAAGCCAGTACCTCCTAGTATTCGCGCAATTAAAGACCCAGTGTAAACAACAGGATATTCTCTAAGAGTAAATACGGTGCCACTACATGGTGCGATAATATGTTCTTTCACTGTTCCTGTTAGAGGATCTATAATATCACCAACACAATCCCCTTTGCAGATACCCTTCCAGTGAGAAATAGCAGGAACGAATATTCCGGAGGCTTCCGCGTGAATCATCTCAACTTGCCCATCCGTAGAAACAATTGGTTTTCGTATTGGAGGTACTTCACCAGTCCATATTCCCAGTTCCTTCATAACATTAAACAAGCCATCTACTAATTGCATTCCATATTCTTTGGTTAATCGCATTCCAACTCCCATCTCTACAGCCAGGGAGGGAACACCTAATGAATTCAGACTATGTACTAAGGAAGATTTAAGAATGGTAACGGAATCATTAACCCATACAAAGTCCACATTTAATAGTTTAGAATATGGTAATAAGGTATTTAGATTATCTTGACTAATACGTACTTGAGGAATTTCTCGAATAAATATGTTACTTGCATGTAAATCGATACATAAATCACAGCCAAGAATATCATCAATAATGGTAGCAGCTACACATTCTGCCATGTCACCTTCTTCATTGCCAGGAAAGTTACGGTTCATATCAAGATCAAAGGTTGGAATACGTCTAGTTATGGATTCCATTCCAAGAGGATTAACATAAGGATAAACATCTACAATACCATTTAAACACTGAATGTTAGCATTTATTTTACGAATCAGTTCGTAACAAACGAACTGGCCTTCTAATTCATCTCCATGTATTCCAGTGACGATACAGATACGTTTCTCCTTACCAGTAAGAGTTAGCGGAAGTAAGCGATTTTTCTTGATGTCCATTGATTCTGCAACAGGCAGACCGACTGATATAACGTCTTTTATCATGTGATACTTCCTTTCTTTTATTTTTCCATATTATGATACAATACTATCCCATAGGTGTCAAATTTTCGGATAAAATAAATCTATTACTCAAATTACATTGTCTTTCTTCTGATTAGAGGATATAATGTAACTTATCAGAAGGAAATCAAGCGACGCGAAGCGGCATTTGATTTCACCCGATAAGTTAGCGATAGAACGAAGTTCTAGAGCTAGTTATACGAAGGAACGAAGTTCCTGAAGTATAACCTATGAGAAGTAGCATAGTTACTTCTAGTGGTCGAACAAAGTGGAGCTACATACTCCGAGGGAGTCATAAGTTAGTGAGAGAAATTATAAAGTAATTCCCGAGTTTTGGCTTAGAGCATATTCAGAAAGGTAAATGTGGAATGGATATTAATTACGAATTATATAAAGTGTTTTATTATGTGGGGAAAACATTGAGCTTTTCGGAAGCATCAAAAGAACTATTTATCTCGCAATCAGCAGTTAGCCAGTCCATTAAAGTACTTGAGAAGAGACTGAATCAAACGTTGTTTATACGTAGTACAAAACGAGTAAAACTCACAAAAGAGGGTGAGATGTTATTCAAACACATAGAACCAGCTATTAATCTTATTAATCGTGGAGAAAGCCAGATTATGGAGGCAGGAACACTTAATGGCGGACAGCTTCGTATCGGTGCTAGTGATACAATATGCCGTTATTACCTTGTTCCGTTTTTGAAAGACTTTCATCAAAAATTCCCTAAAGTGCATATAAAAGTTACCAATGGTACCTCCTTGCAATGTGTAGAATTACTGGAATCCAATCAGGTGGATTTAATAATAGTGAATTCACCCAATAGTCGTTTGAATAGTATTAATAACGTTATTGAAGTAGGAACATTCCGTGATGTTTTCATTGCGAATAAGAATTATTTTCCAACTGTTGAACGTGAGATGACATTAATAGATTTGAGAAATTATCCAATTCTTATGTTAAATAAACAATCCACAACAAGTGAGTTCCTTCACAGCTTGTTCTTGCAGCAGTCAATCGATTTAGCCCCTGCGATTGAACTGAATAGTAATGATTTGCTTATCGATATGGCTCATATTGGACTAGGAGTTGCCTTTGTTCCGGATTATTGTGTGAAAGATCTTGTGAATGCAAAAGATGAGGATATGATTATTCTTAATATGAAGGAAGAACTCCCACAAAGAAAGCTTGTGGCAGCTTACAGTAATCAAATACCGTTAACAGCAGCATCTCAGTATTTTTTAGATAATTTGGCTTCACAATAGAAGTAAATTGTGATTGAACATGAATAAAAATCCATGACCAATAAAAGTGAAGATTTTGTGAATTATAGTAATCAACTTGACGAATGGGACAAAGTTCTATAGAATGAATCGTGTGCTATAATTTAAGATAATATGGAGGAAATAAAGTGAATAAGTTTAAGAAGCTAAAATTTCTAGTGCTTATGCTTGTACTAGTTTGTAGTATGGCATTAGTTGCTGGATGTAGTAAAAAAGATTCTAAAGAAGAATCTAGTAAAACAGAAGATGGAACAGTTGATACAGGTATCAAATATAAAAAAGACGATGTAGCGTTGACAGTTGATGGTGAAAAGTTAACAATGGAAGAGATGCTTTATTATATCTATTCTTACGAATCACAAATTGATTATATGGATCAAATGTACCAATATTATTTTAATACTGGATATTGGGATATGGAAATCGAAGAAGGAAAAACAATCCGTCAAGATGCAAAAGAGCAAGCTATGGATACAGCAATCCGTTATGAAGTGCTATATAAAGAAGCAATCAAAAAAGACTATTCTTTAACAGATGAAGAGATTGCAAAAATCAAAGAGAATTCTGCAGCTGTTATTGAACAGATGTCAGAAGAACAACTTGCATTAACAGGATTTACTGAAGAAACAGTTACAGCTATTCAACAAAAATGGGCAGTTACAGATAAATATTATCAAGATTTAATTGATTCTTTCGATATCGATGATAAAGCAATCAAAGAAGGTATTGATAAAAAACAATACAAAGAATACAGTACAGAATATATTCTAGTACCAACTGGAACAACAGATGAAGAAGGAAAAGTAACACCTTTTTCAGACGATGAGAAAAAAGCTGCGAAAGAAAAAATAGAAGCTATCTATGATAAAGTAAAAGAAAGCAAGAATTTACAAGATGGTATCACTGATGGTGATTCAGATGTGAATTATACAGATTTATCTTTCTTACCAAACGATGAGAACGAAACAGCGAACAAAACCTTCATGAAAGAAGCTATGAAGCTTGAAAATGGAGAAATTAGTGGTATTGTAGAAACAGAAGAAGGTTACTACATTATCAAAATGGTTGATAACAATGCAACTACTAGCTATGATGAAGCGGTAGATACAGCGATTCAAGAAGCAGAAGGTGCTCGTTTTGATCAAGAATTCGAGAAGATTAAAGAAAACTACAAAATAGAAATTAATAATGAAGTTTGGGACAAGGTAGTTATGGGTAGTAACACAATCGTTCCTGTAACAGCAGAAGATAAAGCAACAACTGGTGATACAACAGTTACAGATGATAAAACAACAACTGATGATAAAACAACAACTAATGGTTCAAGTACATCAGATGAAAAAACTACTACAGAAGATTCTTCTAATAACAACTAGTATATAGCCTTTTGTCAAGTATTGGAGTGGATTCATTATGAATCTGCTCCAATTCTGGATAGAAGGCTATTTTTATAACATGAACTATAAGGAGAAAATCCATTGTGGTTACAAGTATAATAGAAATAAAGCAAATCGCTTATATAAGGAAACCTAATTAGTAAATTGAATTATATTAATTTTATTTATAAAGCTTAGTATGGTATAATAAAACCAATGATAAGATAGTAACCGTAAGTCAGCATAGCTGACGCGCAGGCGCAGCAAGAATGCAATAGTATTCTTGAAATACATGTATGTCAGAAAGGTAAGGTAAGCGATGAGTAACGTAAAGAGAATCTATGTTGAGAAGAAAGCACCATACGCTGTCAGAGCAAATGAACTAAAAGAAGAAATTAAGAGTTATCTTGGAATGAAAGGATTAGATACTGTTCGTGAATTAATCCGTTACGATATTGAGAATTTAACTGAAACAACTTATAAGAAGGCACTCGGAATTGTATTTTCAGAGCCTCCTGTAGATGTGCTATATGAAGAAGAATTTGAGAAGAATAGTGATGATAAAGTATTCTCTGTTGAATATCTTCCAGGACAATTTGATCAAAGAGCAGATTCGGCAGAACAATGTGTGAAACTATTAAACGAGAAAGAAGAACCAATTATTCGTTCTGCTACAACGTATGTATTAACAGGAGAAATCTCAGAGGAAGAATTCGACCGCATTAAAGCATATTGTATTAACCCTGTTGATTCAAGAGAAAGTAATACTGCAAAACCAGAAACATTAGTAGTCAAGTTTAATGAACCGGCTGATGTTATTACGTTTGATGGATTTGTTACTATGGAAGAAGCCGAATTGAATGAATTATATGGGTCACTTAACCTTGCGATGACTTTCAAAGATTTCCTTCACATTCAAAACTACTTCAAGAATGAGGAAAAACGTGATCCTTCTATGACTGAAATTCGTGTACTTGATACATACTGGTCTGATCACTGTCGTCATACTACATTCCTTACTGAGTTAAAAGATGTAGAGTTCGAAGATGGTTACTACAAAGCACCAATCATGGCTACGTATAATCAATATACAAAAGATAGAGCAGTAATCTACAAAGATAGAGATGACAAATATATCTCATTAATGGACATCGCATTAATGGCAATGAAGAAATTACGTGCTGATGGAAAATTAGAAGATATGGAAGTTTCAGATGAAATAAATGCATGTTCTATTATCGTACCAGTAGAGATTGATGGGAAAGAAGAAGAGTGGCTAGTATTCTTCAAGAATGAAACCCATAATCACCCAACAGAAATCGAACCTTTCGGTGGAGCTGCAACTTGTCTTGGTGGAGCAATTCGTGATCCATTATCAGGTAGAGGTTATGTATACCAGGCAATGCGTGTAACAGGTGCAGCAGACCCTACGGTATCTTTGAAGGAAACATTAGAGGGTAAGTTAGCACAGAGAAAGATTGTAACTGGCGCAGCAAAGGGCTATAGCTCATACGGAAATCAGATCGGTCTTGCAACTGGTTTAGTAGATGAAATCTATCATCCAAACTATGTAGCGAAGAGAATGGAAATCGGTGCTGTTATGGGTGCTGCTCCAAGAAGAAATGTTATCCGTGAAAACTCTGATCCAGGTGATATCATCATCTTACTAGGTGGAAGAACAGGACGTGATGGTTGTGGCGGTGCAACAGGATCTTCAAAAGCACATACAACAAGTTCAATTGATACCTGTGGAGCAGAAGTGCAAAAAGGTAATGCACCTACAGAAAGAAAGATTCAAAGATTATTCCGTCGTGAAGAAGTAAGTTCCATCATTAAGAAATGTAATGACTTCGGAGCAGGCGGTGTTTCAGTAGCAATCGGTGAATTAGCGGATGGTTTACACATCTTTATGGATAAAGTACCGAAGAAATATGCTGGTCTTGATGGAACAGAATTATCGATCTCTGAATCACAAGAAAGAATGGCAGTTGTAGTAGATAAAAAAGATGTAGACAAGATGTTGGCATTTGCAGCAGAAGAAAACTTAGAAGCTGTTGAAGTCGCAGTTGTTACAGAAGAACCAAGATTAGTTATGATCTGGAGAGATAAAGAAATCGTTAATATCAGCAGAGCATTCCTTGATACAAATGGTGCTCATCAAGAAGCAAAAGCAATCGTTACTATGCCTTCAGAAAAAGATAACTACCTTAAACAAGAAGTAGTTGTAACGAATATGAAGGAAAAATGGTTAGAAGTACTTCATGATCTTAATGTATGTTCTAAGAAAGGTCTTGTGGAGATGTTCGATAGTTCCATAGGAGCTGCGACAGTTGCTATGCCATTCGGTGGGAAATATCAATTAACTCCAATTCAAACTATGATAGCAAAGCTTCCTGTATTAAAGGGAACATGCGATACAGTGACGATGATGAGTTACGGTTTTGACCCATATTTATCAAGCTGGAGTCCATATCATGGAGCAATCTATGCAGTTATCTCATCAGTAGCTAAGATTGTCGCTTGCGGTGGAGATTTCTCTAAGATACGTTTCACTTTCCAAGAATATTTTAGAAGACTTGGAACAGATGCAAAACGTTGGGGTGAACCAATGGCTGCATTATTAGGAGCATATGAAGCACAGATGAAACTTGGTTTACCATCTATCGGTGGTAAAGATAGTATGTCTGGTACCTTCAATGAGATTGATGTACCTCCAACCTTAGTTTCTTTTGCAGTAGATATTGCAAAGGGGCAAGACATCATTACTCCAGAATTCAAGAAAGCTGGAAGCAAGATTGTTAAATTCAATATTGCAAAAGATGAATATGATGTTCCTGTTTTCGAACAAGTAATGGAATTATATGCACAAATCACAAAACTAGCGAACGAGAAAGTACTATTATCCGCATATGCACTTGGCTGTGGTGGTGTAATTGAAGCAGTTAGTAAGATGGCATTTGGTAATAAATTAGGTGTTACATTATGTGACAATGTAAAAGCCAGTGACTATTTCAGAGCAGAATACGGTTGTATCGTTGCTGAAGTCGCTGAAGCAGATCTTAGTAAGATCACAGCAGTTTATGAAGTAATTGGTGAAGTGACAGATAGTGCAGCTTTCGTATATGGTGATACAATTATTACTATGGAAGAAGCATTATCATCTTGGACTGAAACATTAGAGAAAGTATTCCCTACTAAGTCTGAAGGTGACAATAGCACATTAGAAACGAAATTATTCGATGCTAAGACAATCTACACAGCAAAAGCTAAGATTGCAAGACCTAAAGTATTTGTTCCTGTATTCCCAGGTACAAATTGTGAATATGATGTTACGAAAGCATTCGAAAGAGCTGGTGCAGATGTATCTACAGTTGTATTTCGTAACTTAAGTGAAAGTGATATTACATTGTCAGTTAAAGCTTTCGCGGAAGAAATCAATAAAGCACAAATAATTATGTTCCCAGGTGGATTCAGTGCAGGTGATGAACCAGACGGTTCAGCCAAATTCATTGCTTCTGTATTCCGTAATGAAGCAATCAAAGAAGCAACTAACAACTTGTTAAAGCAAAGAGATGGCCTTGTACTTGGTATCTGTAATGGTTTCCAAGCATTAATTAAATTAGGTCTAGTACCTTATGGTGAAATAACAGATATTACAGCAGATACACCAACACTTACAACAAACCGCATTGGTCGTCATATCAGTAAGTCAGTTTATACAAAAGTTGTTACCAACAAATCACCTTGGTTATCTAAGGCTGAACTTGGTGGAGTATATTCTATTCCTGCATCACATGGTGAAGGACGCTTTGTTGCTAATGATGAATGGTTACAGAAGTTGTTTGCTAATGGTCAAGTTGCAACACAATACGTTGATGTGAATGGTAATCCAAGCATGAACGAAGATTACAATCCAAACGGCTCTTACGGTGCCATTGAAGGTATCACAAGTCCAGATGGACGTGTACTTGGTAAGATGGCTCACTCTGAACGTATTGGTGATGGAGTAGCGATGAACATCTTCGGAAATCAAAATCAATTGATCTTTGAAGCTGGTGTTGAGTATTTTACCAAGTAAGAAGACTAATAACAGACTGTATAGTTACATTTAATATATAGGAACAATAGAAAGTGCGTTATGTAACTTACTATTGTTAAAATCAAATCTCCAAGTTAGTGTGGCTCTAACTTGGAGAATTTTCTATAGAATAAAGGATATACTTTGCTTGTACAAAATAGATAAAAGTATCGTCGACAAATCCAATTGAAACGTTTAATTTAGTTGATAAGTAAGTTAATGAAAGGGAGAATTTAATTTAGTTTCGTCTATATTGTTACAAAAATATTAAAAATAGGTAAAATTATTTACATGCTTAATTAACAGAAGCATGTTATAATATAATTAATATAAAGTAGCCAAGCTGCAATAAAGATTAAAAAGTTTAAGAACTTTATCAAAGAAATCGGTTATAATAGTGCAAAAAGAGTCGGCAAGAGATTCTTTTTTTGTTATATATTACTGAAGATTAACGATTAAGTATCATAAAATCGAAATGGATGGGGGTGTATGTGTGCAGACAGAAACTTTTTTTTCCTGCGATGATTTAAATCCGACTGTTTATTTTGTGTGTAAACAAAAGCGAGTGAAGGAGTGCATCTATCACGATCATGATTTTCCACAAATTAGTGTCATTTTATCGGGAAAAGGGAAATATTTAATTGATGATGAATTATGTGAAGTAGAAACGGGAGATGTATTGTTCTTTGATTCGGGGGTAAAACATCATAATGTAGTAACGAGTGTAAAAGATCCAATGTTAGAGTTTTTTGTAGGTTTTTCTGATATACAATTTCATAATACGCCTGAGAATTCAATAGACTTTGGTGTGTATCCTAAAATCATGCATATGAAACCAAACATGAAACAAGAAGTGAATAAAATCTGTTATGAAATGATTGATGAATATCAATCTGGACAACCTGGAAAAGAGTTTATGATTAAGGCATATATGACTCAGTTACTGGTACAAGTAGTACGTGGATTAACTAGTAATGTACAGAAAATTGAAGTCGAGCAATTCGAGACATACAACAGAAGTTATGCTGTTAGAAGAATCATTAATTTTTTGAGTGAGAACTATGAACAGCGCATATCCCTTGAACAAATTGCTCATAATATGTATCTTAGTCCAGTATACATATCAAAGATATTCAAGGAAGAGACGGGAGAGTCTCCAATTAATTATCTTATTAAGATCAGACTCGAGAGAGCGAAAGAACTTCTACAAACAAGTAGCAGTAGAAGTATAAAGAGTATAGCCAAACAAGTAGGATATGATGATGTATATCATTTTAGTAAATTATTCAAAAAATATTATGGTATATCTCCGCTCTATTATAAGAAGAATATAAGAGAGAAGATGAATGCATAATTAGGAAGGGGTTTTAGAATCACGATGGATATGTACGAAGCGATATGGAAGAGAAAGTCAATTTATCATTACAATATGGAAGCATTGGATGAACAAATGCTTCGAAATATCCGTGCATTTTTGGATCGTCAGATTCTCATAAAGGAGGATTGCAAAGTCGATTATGCAATCTTGTGCCAGCTAGAACAGAAGAAACCCATCATGAACGAACTTGGTGTAGAAGCACCATACTTCATGGTTATCTATGAACATGAGGTTGAACGGTATTATCTGAATGCAGGTTATCTCCTTGGGCAATTATCCTTATATATTACATCGAAAGGACTTGGGAGTTGTTTGGTTAATATGTCTTTTGGAAAGCGGGGAAAAGGTGATAAGAGGATTATTGCTGCGCTAGCATTTGGTAAACCCAAAACGAGTTCTAGGCTAGAAGGACATAAACCGAAACGTATTCCTATAGATTATTTGTGCGTTTATAAAGAAGAAGTGAGTCAAGATATTAAGAAGGTTATGAAGGCGGCAAGTGCGTCTCCATCTTGCATGAATAGTCAACCATGGCGATTTGTTGTATATCATAATCGTGTTCATATATTCTTGAAGAAAGATCGTATGATTAAGAAATGGTTCCATTCGGAACAGATGGTAGATATGGGATTTATGTTATCAAATCTATTAATGGAAGCGGAGAATCTATGGTTAACAACGACAATTGATTACGTTGATAATCTGGTAGAGAAACCGGTTAAGAATTATGTATATATATTGAGTGTAGTGTTTGAATAAAAAACAATCTTAATGAGGATTGTCAGGATTCATAGTTGGTATCCTGACAAAACTACATTAAGATTGTTTTTTGTTATTCTATTGTAGAGTAGTTTTAATTGTAGTGAGATGATTTAGAGCTTCTTCATCAGTATCACCATATATAGATTTGTACAAATCAATTATATTGGCATCCCAATCAAGTAGAATTGGCCATGTAGTATTTTCATATCTTTTAGGAGCTTCATAGGCACCTTCAATAGGAATGGATTTCATTCCAACGGTAGAAACGTTAATCTCTAACATAGCATTTAGTAACTTTTCAATCTGTCCTGTTGAAAGATTCGTTGTCACATATCCTAAGCAAGTATTCGTAGTATTAACTAATTGTATAATGCCTTGGTTTTTATATTTTTCAAAAATTGCATTCAATAAACGTCTCTGACGTAAAGTACGTCCAAAATCGTTATTAACGCCATCATAGGTCGGTACTTTACGTACACGGCAATAACCCAGCGCTTGGTTACCGTTCAATAAGTTTATGCCTTCTTTTACATTTCGATACGCCTTGTTTGAGATATAGTTAGTAGTATTTAGGTAATTAGCTTCTTTAGCGCCTAATTGAATCTCTACTCCACCTAAAAGATCAATAATCTTTTCGAAAGAATCAAAATTAACAGATACATAGCCATCAAGATGAATCTTGTAATTTGATTCAATGGTATCTCTTAAAAGTTCTATTCCTCCGTGAGCGTATGCTGCATTAAGTTTCGTACTTTTCCACCCTGGAACACTTACATAAGAATCTCTCATGAGAGAGGAAAGTTGAACGGTGTTGTCTCTTGTATTAATGGAGGCAATAATCATAGTGTCTGTATTCCTACCGCCAAATATTTCTTCAATACCTACTAATAAGATATTAGTAACGTAATCTTCCTTACGACCAACAATTTCTCTGGTATTCCAATCATATTCACTTACTTTTTCTTGTTCATTGATATCTGGTGTAGTAGGATCATCTTTGTTCACGGAACTAGATATATAATTCGCTAATAGTTTCGTTATAAGACGATTACCTGGTTTGGTGAAGATAAGGAATGAAGCAAAAAGGATAATAAATGTTAATATCCCAATAAATATCTTAAGACCTGTGTGTTTCTTCTTTTTCTTTGGATAATCATCTAAGTTTGGCATATTGTTTGTATTAAAACCGTCATCCTCTCTGCTTATATTTTGTTCGTCTTCTATCTGATCGTTGACTTGCTGTTTCAAAGATTCTTTGATATTATAGAGCTCATCATCAAAACTAAAATCAGTTTGAATTTTTAGGTCTTTCATATCATAGGACGCATTGTTGTTTTTTTCTTTCATAAAGTAAATTATCCCCTGTTATTTGATATAATATTACATGATTATATATATTTCTATTCTATTAAACCATATATTTGAGAATAATGTATTAAGATTCTTATGAATAATTCTTACGATTTTCTTAATTTTATGAAAAAAAGATATTTATGGAAATTAAGAAACTCTACGGAGCGTTGATTGATTAATTCTTAATTATTAAGTATGATATTGAAATAAGGAGGTTGTGTGAAAAATATATTTTTTACACGAAAATTTGAGCCTGCGCCCTAATGTTTGCAGGTTACGGAAAGGCAAGGTTATTAGTATGGATTGTTTAAAAGTAGGAAAGTTAATACTTCGCCTGCGTAACGAAAAAGGTTATACGCAAAAACAATTAGCGAATGCTATGAATATAAGTGATAAGACTATATCGAAGTGGGAGAGAGGGCTTGGTTGTCCGGATGTTTCCTTACTTCATGGGTTATCCGAAGTTTTAGGCGTGAATATTGAGCAGATTTTACTAGGTGAATTAGAGACGAATGAAGTGGATGGAGGAAATATGAAGAAAATTAAATTTTATGTATGCCCAAGTTGTGGTAATATCTTAACTGCCACAGGAGAGGCAGAGATATCTTGTTGTGGTCGTAAATTAAGTGCATTAGTAGCAAAGCCAAGTGATGATAAACATAATATTAACGTGGAAATTATAGATGATGAGTTTTATATTACGTTCGATCATGAGATGACGAAAGAGCATTATCTTATTTTCATTGCTTACGTTACCTACGACAAAGTGCTATTAGTGAAGTTATACCCAGAACAGGGTGGGGAAGTACGTATGCCAAGATTACGTGGAGGCAAATTTTATTTTGGTTGTAATAAGCATGGGCTATGGTTAGATGCTAGTGCAGGAAAGTAACATTGTACGTTATTGAATAATTTGTTGTTGACAAAAGATAAGGTTTACGGTAATATATATCTTGTCTTTGACAACAACAGAATATGCGCGAGTGGCTCAGTGGTGGAGTATCGCCTTGCCAAGGCGAGGGTCGCGGGTTCGAATCCCGTCTCGCGCTTAATTGAAAATTGCAGGAAAGCTAGTAAATTCAAGCTTTCCTGTTTTTTTGTGTCAAGAAATTATGTGTACAGGATGTGTGCAACATCCTTTTATGTGGTGCCATTTCTTATTCAACAACTATAAGTTATGCTAAGAGGGTTTACAGTATCATGCGATAGAAATACAAGAGGAAGCTTTTACACCACGAGATTATCAAAAGCCGACTTTAGACTTTACGGATATTTTGACAACTATGCAAATAAAAATCAAAATCCGTATTCATAAATCTATAGTAGACAGGGTACTTGATTTTTGCACTTATGAACATTTTTCGCCTGACGGTAATGAGCATTACACTGTTAGTTTTCCTTTCATAGAGAACGATTACTACTACAATATTCTTTTCAGTTTTGGGGATAAGTGCGAGTGTTTAGAGCCGTTACATATCCGCACAGAAATGAAGCGTAGAATACATGATATAGCTACCATATATGAAAGTTAATACATGGAGTAAGATGAAAAAGACAAACGTAAAATTGGAAATATATGCTTGAAATAAGATGTCATATAATTTATAATAATTAAGATAGTGCAAAAAACTTCAATTTGCTTACGAAAGGGGCTGACTAAATTATGAATAACATTGAAAAGGTGATTAATCAATAATTTAATATTGTAGTATGCAGAATTTTACTTCTTGTGTACAAGGAACCCTATTGTAACTACTGTATAATCTGACTTGCCAATAGGCAAGTTTTTTTATACTCAAAATTGGAGGAAAAGAGTGAACTATGAACAAATTAGACAATTGTGACTTTGATAAGGTAATACATTTAATCAAATCTCGAAATGAATTATCTGTGCTTTCGGTTATAAAAGGTGCTATGCCTGGTGAAATATATGTAAACAACACAGATTATCCAACTACTGTATTGATAAAGAAACCAAGTTTGGTTAGATTTTCTACATAAAAAAAGATGGGGTAAATTAACGTTTATAAATTGAATATAATTTGTATTTTGGAGGTGAGGATTATGACTTTTATACCAACATTACACTGTGGAGGTCGTTGTGAGGAAGCGATTGAGTTATATAAAAAAGCTTTTAATTTAGAAGTAGATTGGCAGGGAAAAGATGAAGAGACAAACCTTATATACCATACCGAAGCGCGAATAGGTAAACAAAGGATTAGGTTGTCTGATGGTGGCACAGAACGAGAGCAAATTCAAGTAGATTCTTTATTCCTTACTGTGATATTTGATACAGTTTCAGATGTCGAGAGAGTATTTGATATTTTAAAAGAAGGAGGAACTGTTATACAAGCACCTCATAATCCAGATTTTGCAACCTACATGAGCGAACTAAAAGACAAATTTGGCTTTAAGTGGTTCTTAATGGTTGATTAAAAGTGTTTTCATTATGAGTTTAGTGGAGGTGGGTATAATATGAAATTGGAATTTGGAGCTATAGGAATATGTGTTAATAATATTAAGACAATGGTTGAATTCTACAGGAATGTTATCGGTCTTGATATTGAATGGGATGGAGGGCCATTTGCTGGAGTTCGAATGTCAAATGGTGTTTTCTTTAATTTATATCATGGAGAGCATATAACAAAGCTAGATGGTATTAATAAAACATTTCAGGTTACTTGTACTACTGTGAATGGAGAAGATTTTACCCCTGATGATGTTGATAAGGAATATAACCGTATGATCCAGGCTGGTGCCCAGGCCGTAATACCTCCTATAGATGCACCTTATGGAATGAGAATTGCTTATGTGGCAGACCCAGAAGGAAATCAGATAGAAATATGTTGTCCTTTGGAAGACTAATCGTAGTTATTTCTTAACGGTATTAAGTTATTTTAATTATCGTTCATCAAAGTGGTGGTTTACATAATCTTAAGGATAGTCTCTAGGAGAGTACTAATATTAATTCTCAGCTTTTTTTAATTTAAATTACGAAATTATTCTTTTTTATATCTAGCCAGTATTTTCCATAAGCACTACTAAGTCAGTAATTTTCTCCTTGATTTTATCAATATTAATTCCAGTAAATACGAATTGGATTGAACTTAGAGCTTCGGTAGGATAAGGATAATAGGAAGCGGTACTTGCAGGGTCAAACTTTAATGTAATTTGAGCTATTTCGTCTGTGTAACCAAAAATACTTACCATAGGTGATAGACTATACATCAAACTATAATCGCTACTTATAGATTCTAAGGTATAATCAGTAAGTTTTTGTTTACACTCATCAACATTCATTCCGAAGGATAGTGATTTGATTGGAGAAGAGATACCATAGGACGTTGATTTCTCTTTTGTTTTACTTGCACAGGCTGTAAGAAGAATGATTGAAAAGAGAAGTAATAATATTGTGGCTAATTTTAATTTTTTCATCGTAACCTCCAGATACAATACTTTATGTATGGAATTTGATTTATTGTTATGATTTTCTGTTTTGTGGTACTCTCATTTAACAATATAGAGTTATTTGGAGTGTAATACAAGTAAGCAAGCACAGTTGGTATGAATAGAGACATAGTTAGTTAATTTGTGACTGAATACGGATAGTACAATTATTGTAATTATGAGATAAATATGTCGATTCTTGAAATGTGTTAATAGATTTTTATGGAGTTAGTTAATCAGTATATAAAGTAAAAATATCGTATGTTAATTCATAAACACATATGATAATATTATCTCAATTGTCAGTAGCTAAGTTTATAATTTCTACCAGAAAAGGAGTAATTATGATAAATAAAGAGAAATATCCAATATTAGAATTTGATATAGATAAAGAAGCAAAACTTGAACCTATGCAAAAAATAAACAATAACAATAATCATGATAAAATATCGCTACCTGAATATTGTGTTATAACTTACTTCAAAAGTGTTATTGAAATGAAGAAGGAGCACAAAGAACTGATTCAAGTTTCCTGTTTAGCGTCAGAATCCTTAGATATTCCTATATATGAAACGAAATATAAAGACAAACAAATATGCCTTGTTTTAGGATGCCTAGGAGCTGCTGGAGCTGCTTATGAACTTGAGCAACTTATCGCCCTGGGGTGTAAAAAATTCGTTGTCTGTGGTGGAGCGGGTGTATTGCAAAAAGATATTTCTGTAGGACATATTATTTTACCTTGTACAGCTGTACGGGATGAAGGATTATCATATCATTACATAAAGCCGTCAAGAGAGATATCATGCAGAGAAGAAACGGTAAAGAAAATAGAATTGCTATTACAGCAAGAAAATATCCCTTATATTAAGGGTAAAACATGGACTACGGATGCTATTTTCCGTGAAACCCGAGACAAAATTGCTTTAAGAGTATCAGAAGGCTGTTTAACTGTAGAGATGGAATCTTCAGCATTATTGGCTGTATCACAGTTTCGGAACGTTGAATTAGTACAATTAATTTACGGTGGGGATGATCTGAGTAATGTTATATGGGATGGACGTCAATGTGTAGATCGTACACAAATTCGTGAAGAACTAGTAAATCTATCATTGCGTATATGCACAAAACTATAGAATGTAAAGATCGTAATATTGCAAAAGTAATGATTAGTTGTGATCTTGATAATCTAGCAAGTGAGAAAACGATTATTGCAAACGGCGGAGTTTTTGAAAAAAATGTTTGCGTAGACGGAGATACTATAAAAAGGTATTGGATTAATTTAATCAATTAAAAGGGAGAAACAATTATGATAAAAGCAATATTTTTTGACTTGTTTTTTACACTTATTTATCCTCACTATTCGCTAGAAGATAATGAATATGACATACTAAATGTTACCGAGGAGGAGTGGGAACTTTGTGCAGAGAACTCTGTGTTATATGAGGAACGTGCTTTGGGGAGAGTGGACACAGAAGACGAAATTATAGATAAGATGCTTAACTTGTTTCCGCATAAAATCGATAAAGGACAACGAGAAAAAGTATTGGTTAGTAGATTAAACAGAATGAAAAGGGCATTAGACTATGTAGATGAGGAGATAGTTTATACCTTAGAAGAATTAAAGAAACATAAGATTAAATTATGTCTAATCAGTAATGCAGATGTGATTGATTGCAAGTATTGGCAGCAATCAATACTAAGTACATATTTTGATGAAGTAATCTTCTCGTGTAAAGTGGGTTTATTAAAACCAGATGTAAGAATATATACATTAGCAATGGAACGAATGGGTGTAACTGCTAGTGAAAGTTTATTCGTAGGTGATGGTGGCTCGAATGAATTGTTTGGTGCAAAACAAGCAAAGATGAGAACGGTATTAACAGAATATCTAGAAAGAAAAGAAGAGGATCAAAGAAAAAGAATTCTTCAAAGCGCAGATATAAGAATAGATAGATTTCAGGAGCTTTTACAGTATATAGATTAAATTATTGTATGAAAACATAGAGGTGAAATGCTGTATAAGCAGATGTTAGAATCAAATGCCAATTTATAAACTAGATAAGAAGGGGGAACGTAGTAGACCGTATTATATGTAATGAAAGGAACAAAATCTTATTTTATGATGTTATACAGTTTACTATTAAGAATATATGAACATTATTATTGAATTAGGAAATGAAAAAGACATTGATGAACTAGAGAAATTATACGATGATTTAAATGACTATTTGGCAGCAGGAATAAATTATCCAGGTTGGCTTAAAGGAGTATATCCTATACGAGAAGATGCGGTTAAGGGAATCGAAGAAGGATATCTATATGTGGCAAGGTATAATGATGAGATAGTTGGCTCGATTATTCTAAACCATGAACCTGAAGATGCCTATAATCAGGCCAATTGGGAAATTGAAGCTGATTATTCAGACATAGTTGTTATACATACATTTGCAGTACATCCAAAGTTTATGAAGAATGGAATTGGTCAAAAGTTAATGGAGTTTGCTACAAGTCATAGTAAAGAGATTAAGGCAAAAGCAATTCGATTAGATGTTTTTGAAAAAAATGTCCCAGCAATTAAATTATATGAAAAGCATGGTTATAGATATATAGATACTGTAGATTTGGGATATGGAGAATATGGACTTGATTGGTTTAAGTTATATGAGAAAGTGTTATAAATAATGATGCGCTGTAGCATTATATGAAAATATTGGATTTAAAATTGAGGGAATTAGAAAGAATGCCATGATTATTGATGGTACTTATATTAATGAGTACTATATGGCAAAACTTCTAATCTAAGTACAGAACAAAGGTAAGATTAATATTGATACATAAACGGAGAGAATAATGAAGATTTCAATTGAAAAAATCAATCGTGACCAGGAAGAAGAAATACTCATTAGGTGCCACGAAGTAGATGATAAAATACTTTCCTATGTCAAGAATATTGAACAACAAGAAGAGGATCTTATTGGATATGAGGGTGATACGATTCACCGTCTTAAGTTTGCTGATGTATATTATTTTGAAGCAATTGATAGTAAGGTTTTTATATACTGTAAAGATAAGTTTTATGAGTCAAAACAAAAACTCTATGAACTAGAAGAACTATGCGGTGTTAAGAAGTTTTTTCGTGCATCAAAATCATTTATTATAAATATCTCCAAGATAGATTATATAAAACCATCTTTAAGTGGAAGATTCAATGCAACGCTTGACAACGGAGAAACGATAGTAGTTTCAAGACAGTACGTCCCGCTTCTAAAAAGCAAGCTTGGTTTGTAGGAGGAAAGTATAATGAGAATGAACAATATAGTAGCCAATATGATAAGAAACTTTTTTGTTATTTTTGGAGTAATAGTCCTTATAACAGCAATACTAAATCCAGTATATGAATTATCATCTAAGATTATTATGATAATAGCCTTATTTGCGCTAGTAAGTGATTTAACCGTTCTGGTGTTTTGGTCAAAGAAAGAGCTATCTGATAAAAGTAGAATGTTACGCAGAGTCTTACATCTTGTATTAATTGAAATGATCGTTCTTTTCTTTGGTAATATACTTGGATTTGCTTCTGGAATAACTCAGAATATTATATTCGCAATTGAGATATTAGGAATTTATTCCATTGTGTGCTGGATTGATTGGCTTATTGACAACAAAACAGCAAATGATATTAATGATAAGTTAAAAAAGATGAAATCAAAGGAGAAAAATAATTAAAGATAAATGGTGATTGAAGGTGGCTGTTAGCAGCTTACCTTCTTTTTTTTACAACTTATTTGAATATAAATGCAGCTTATCTTATACGTATTTACTGGTAATTTCCAAGGTGTTACAATGTACCAATCAAAATTGATTGTGGAGGAATTAATATGGGAAAATTACTATTGTTCATTATGATATTATTTGAAGTTACTTTTGCAGTGGCTTGTATAATAAAAAGGTCGAGCCATGATAGGGTGAAGAATATAGCGCGAATTGTGGCTTTTATGCTTTTTGCTATATTATGTGCAACACCCATTATTGACCTAAGTTTTAGATGGTACGCCTTAGGTGCTTTACTACTAATAATAGCGTTGAAAGGATTATATCAGATTTGTAATGGGAAAAAAATTGAAAAGCCTTTCAAAAAGAGACAGATTATATTAGGTGCTGTCTTGAGTTGTATTATTTTCTTTTTGGTACTTGTTCCTGCGCTACTATTTCCACAGTATACGACACCAAAACCTACAGGAGATTACGCAGTTGCAACTGCGGATTACACGTATATAGATAAAAGCAGAATAGATGAGAATGGGGCCAATTCATATGTCAATGTATCTTTTTGGTATCCTGAGAATGTTAATGATACATTTCCCTTGGTAGTGTTTGATCACGGGGCGTTTGGAGTGAGAGAAAGTAACCATTCGATATATCTTGAGCTTGCCAGTAATGGTTACGTGGTATGTTCGATTGACCATCCCGGACAATCTTTTTACACAAAGTCGAAGTCAGGAGTAGTCACATATGTTAACAAGAATTTCTTGAAAGAGGTTAACTATGGAAATAGTGAATCTTGTACAGCGGTAGAAGCATATGATCTTATACAAAAGTGGATGAAGGTTCGTACGGCAGATATGAATCTTACGATTGATTCAATTTTAAGTAATGTGAATAAAGAAAATGTAGGACTTCCATATAGTCTTATTAATACAGAAAAGATTGGCTTGTTTGGACATTCTATGGGGTCTGCAACAAGTGTTTGGGTAGGAAGAGAACGAAGCGATATTGATGCTGTAATCAATATTGATGGGCCATATTTCTCAGAAATTTATTATGATTCTTCTGCTGATGAGATACGCGCACTAGAAAGAGAGTATGACAAACCAATTCTTAATATTTATTCTGACCAGGTTTGGAGACAACTAAAGGAGGGAAATGAAACTGGTGTATATGCAGCTAATAAAATTTCTAAGGAAATCTGCCACGAAAGCTTTGATATGTATCTAGAAGGATCAAAACACCTTACTTTAACTGACTTGACCTTGGTCTCGCCGTTTCTGACTGATATGCTTAATGGTGAAAAAACAACCATTGATATTGAATATTGTATGAAGATGGAGAGAGAAGCAATACTTGAATTCTTTAACTGTTATCTAAAGGATGGTCCTGCATATACAAAAACAGGGATATTTACTAACGAATAAAGTTAATAAAAATTGAAGCTAATGAAGCTATAATCATAAAAAATATTGATGATATATTTAATGTTTTAAAAAATTAGTACTATTTTGTATAGAAATATTGAAATACTAAGATGAGTGTGATATCATGCAAATGAGCAAATTTATAGCAAAAATGGAATCAATTATTACTAAGGATGTGGAATTTATGACAGAAAAGCAATACGAAAGAGCAAATAAGTGTTTATTACCAGTATTAATAATACTGTATGGAGTTTTTCTATTACTTTCAGTGGCCATTATTTTTGAGTCAGGGGTTAAAATCTCAGGGGTTGTGCAACTAATAGGAAGTTTATTGGGTATTATAATTAGTATGAATGTGTATGAAAGAAAAGGATCGACCAAAGAAGGTGCTACTCTTCTTATGACGGTAGGTGCATTACTATACCTGCTCATAATGGTTGTGAATGGGAGTAATTATGTATATAGTTATGCATTCCCAATTTTATGTGTTAGTATAATTTATTTGAATATTAATTATATTAAGTATGGTGGTTGTGTTACAATCCTCGGAATAATTATACATGGAATTAAATTGGGTATAGTTGGTGCGTTTACGGGAGAGTCATTCGTTATTGCACTAATAATTGCTATATTAATAATCTCTGGTGCATACATAGTATGTAAACTGTTAGCAAAGTTTCATGATGAGAATATTGAAGCACAAGTTAAATCATATGATACAATGTTTCTTGTCGCAGATCAGTTAATTGAACACTTTGATACTGCAAAAGATATGCTTACGAATGTCAAAAAGAGTATTGAGACAAGTAAATTATCCATGAATGAAATTGCTGAAAGTACAAGTAGTACTGCAGAGGCGATTCAAGAGCAAGCACTAATGTGTACCGAAATCACTCAGAACACAAGTGTCGCTAATGAGAAGGCCCAAGATATGATTAGTAGTTCTGAAAGGACATTGGATAACGTAGCAGAAGGTGCCAAAGTAATTGTTGGGTTAAAGGAGCAAGCCTACAACGTGGAAGCAGCAAGTAATGATGCTGCGGGTTATACCAAAGAGTTAAGCAAGCGTGTTGACGAAGTGAAAGGTATTATCAATACGATTCTAAATATCTCGGGACAAACAAATCTATTAGCTTTGAATGCTTCTATTGAAGCAGCACGTGCTGGTGAAGCCGGAAGGGGTTTTGCAGTAGTAGCTGAGGAAATCCGAAAATTATCGGTACAGACGCAAGAGGCTACTACTCAAATTACAGATATTATTAATGATTTGAATAACGAAGCAGATCGAACCGTTGATAGTATGGAGAAATCAGTTGTATCAATAAAACAACAATCAGAATTAATTGATATTGCACAGGATAAGTTTAAGGCAATTGATCAAGAAATTAATTCATTGACAGCAATCATTAATGATATAGAAGGCGTAATCAAAGGAATTATATCATCAACTAATACAATTACGGATCATGTATCACATCTATCGGCAACTAGTGAAGAAATTGCAGCTTCTTCGGAAGATGGCGTAAGAATCTCTGATGAGTCCTCTGAAAAGATGGTTGATTTGGTTGATGTCATAGAATCCACATATGAATTGGCAAAGGAATTGAAAAAATTCAAAGAGAATATAAGTAATAACTTGTAGCTATTATTATTTGCCAATTACTTGTAAATAGATTATAATGATATAAAACTAGGTCGGAAGTATTCTTTCGGCCTTTGTTTTTAAAATAGAACAAATAGAATACATTTGAGTGTTGACAGATAGGGGGATTACCATGGATAAAAGTGTGATTCGTTATGCACGTGAAGAGGATACAAGTTTAATTTTGAAGTTTATAAAAGAAATTGCAAAATATGAGAAAATGTTAGATGAAGTAATTGCAACGGAAGATCTGCTGCGACAAGAATTGTTTGTGGATAATAGGGCAGAAGTAATCTTTTTAATGGTTGATGAAAAGGAAGTCGGTTTCGCTTTATTCTTTCATAATTTCTCAACATTTATGGGACGTTCCGGTATGTATCTAGAAGATTTATTCGTACTACCAGAATATCGTGGATTTGGATATGGTAAGAAACTCTTTAGACAAGTAGGCAAGATTGCAGCCGAACGTGGTTGTGGCCGCTTTGAATGGAGTTGTCTTAATTGGAATCAACCAAGTATTGATTTCTACCGTTCACAAGGAGCACAGTCTATGGATGAATGGACTGTATACCGAATTACGGGAGATACATTAAAGAATATGATAGAAGAATAAGAGGTGAGAGTATTGATATGTAAGATGGTAATTCTATTAAATGTTTTTCTCTGTGTAGGTTCTAATATGGAGGCGTAAGCATCTACTTTGGACGAAACTTACACAGAGTATATTAATCGTCCTTCATCGGGGCCTACACATTATCGAGATTAATTTTGATAATGAAGGAGAAACCAATGAATATGTTACATACTAAAAAAAGAATAAATAGAGATAGTTCTAATAATAAAAAATTAAGGATTAATAAATTAAGAAATAATAAATTAAGAAGTAATAAAACAAGAAACAATGCAATTAGCAATATGAGAAACTTCACGTTATTTTGGCTTAGTGGGTCGGTTTCGCAATTAGGAAGTGCAATGACCAGTTATGCGCTAATCATATGGGCATATCAACAAACAAAGTCAGCTATGACGGTTTCTTTGATGTCGTTCTCTATGTATTTACCGTATATATGCATTAGCATATTTGCAGGAGCGTTCATTGACAGGCATTCCAAGAAGAAGATTATGTTGATTACGGATTTTATGGCAGCTATATGTACTTTTGTGATTTTTCTATTAATAGTTACAAATCAGTTTCAAATCTGGCATATCTATATTGTGAATATGGTAATCGGATTTGCGAATTCGTTTCAATCGCCAGCACAATCAGTGGCCGTGGGAATTATGGTTCCGAAGGAAGAATATGCAAGAGCAAGTGGTATGAATTCCTTCTCAAACAATTTACTTACTGTTGCAACACCAATGCTTGCAGCGAGTTTGATTTCAGTGGTTGATTTGAAGGGAATATTGTTAATTGATGTAGTGACTTTTTTATTCGCAGAGGGGGTTTTATTATTCTATATAAAAATTCCTGAAGTTATTAACAAGCATGCGAATAAGAATCAGAGTATATTTGCAGGGTGTAAGGAAGGGGTCCAGTTTTTGTGTAATCACAAGGGGATTTTGTACATCGTGTTAAGTATGGCTTGTATGAACTTTTTTTCCAGACTTACCTATGAGAATATATTATCTCCAATGATCTTAGCTCGAAGTGGTGGTAATACGCAGGTGCTTGGTATAGTAACGGGGATGATTGGATTTGGTGGTATTCTTGGGGGATTGTTAGTGTCTCTTAGAAAAAAGAGTGATAACAAGATTGCAGAGATATTCTTAACAGCAGCTTTCTCATTCTTATGTGGTGATTTATTAATGGGTGTAGGTAGGAATGTAGTTCTATGGAGTATAGCGGCCTTAGCAGCAAGTGTACCAATACCTTTCATAACAGCTGCCCAGAATGTGATTATGTATGAAGTGATTCCACGGGAAGTACAAGGAAGAATATTCGCGGTTAAGAATGCAATCCAGTTTTGTACCATACCAATAGGTATCTTGTTAGGTGGTTTCTTAGCCGATTATGTCTTTGAACCGTTTATGGTAAGTGGTAGTCAAGGTGCAAAATGGGTGCAAGGATTGGTTGGTAACACAGAAGGTAGTGGAATGGCACTAATGTTTGTAATGACGGGGATTCTAGGGTGCTTGACAAGTTTGTTATGGTATCGAAGTAAGGAGATTTGTAAGTTGAAGTAAATGTTAGTTAAGTGATTAAGGCTGATGTTAGAAGGTAGAGAATGGAACGTATATTAGTAGTAGATGATAACAGAGAAATTACAGAATTGATTGGTGAATTACTGACAAGAGAAGGATATGAGGTTACAAAAGCATTTTCTGGGATAGAAGCACTTAATTTGTTGACCGAGGAGCATTTTCTTGTTATCTTAGATGTTATGATGCCAGAACTTGATGGGTGTGAGGTGTGTAGGGAAATTCGTAAGAAGAGTAATGTACCGGTATTATATCTAAGTGCAAAAGGTACGGATATTGATAAAGTAATTGGTTTGTCTGCAGGAGGAGACGATTATATGGTTAAGCCTTTTAGTGCAATTGAATTGGTTGCAAGGGTGAAGGCTTTAACACGAAGATACTCCTTTCTTCGAGCTGCTCTAGAAGAAAAAGATCAGAAAACTGATATAAGACAAGCAAAGCGATATATAGAAGTCGACACGATTGGGATTGATCTTGATGCACATAGAATTACTCGTTTGGGAGAAGAAGTCAATCTTACAAGAACGGAATATGAGATACTTGTGTTGCTTGCTACGAATAAAGGTAGGGTGTTCAGTACAGAAGAGATATTCAAAAGTGTCTGGAAAGAAAAATACTATGAAGGAAACAATACAGTAATGGTACATCTTGCAAGACTCCGTGAGAAGATCGAAGATAACCCAAGAAATGCAAAGATTATTAAGAATGTATGGGGCGTGGGGTATCGAATTGAAGCATAGATTACAATGGAAAATGATATGTATTATGTTTGTAAGTATGCTAGCAGCCGTCTTTGTTATGGTACTCTGTGAAGTTTCAATCTTTCAAGGAATCTTCCATATGAGTGCGGAGAAAGCAGAGATAGAGTTTGCAAAATATTCGTACCTGTTTAATCTACTGTTTGCTATAGTCGCTGTTTTTATTTTTTTCTTATTGTCAAGAAAAACAATAAAGAGAATTGAAAGAATGAACAAGAATGTTAGTAAAATAGCAAGCGGACAGATGAAAGAACTTGAAGGAGATCGTCACAAAGATGAACTAGGAGATCTATCAAACAATATTAATACAATGGCACTTCATATTGCGCAGTCCATTCAAAAAGAGCAGGATATGGTATGTAATTTGGCACATGATTTACGAACACCTATTACATCGATTAGTGGATATATAGAATTATTGGAAAAAGAGAAAGAATTGTCGGAGGAAGGAAAGCACTATATTGGTATTCTAAGGCGGAAGACAGAAGACCTTGCTTCTCAAGTGAATGCATTATTAGAGTATTCTATTCTTGAGTTTAAAGAAAGGGATTATGAGTTGGAAGAAATATCTCTAAGTAGTTTGCTAGAACAAGTTCTTATCGATTTTATACCAGTGTTAGAACAAGAAGGCTTCACATATATCCTTGAAGGAAACACGAAATCGTATCTCTTTGTTTGTAATCAGATGTTATTTGTAAGATTGTTTGAAAATCTAATATCAAATAGTATTCGTTATGGTAAGCAAGAGAAGAAAATTGAGATCAAAATCCATGAAAAAACAAAGTGTATTGCAATTGACTTTTCCAATTATGGAGAACTAGTATCGCCAGAAGAGGAAGCACATCTTTTTGATGCATTTTATCAGGGAAAATCGGCTAAGAATTACAAGACAGAAAGTAAAGGACTTGGTTTAGCAATAGCAAAGAAGATTACAGCAATTCATCATGGACACATCAAAGTGAAGAATAACCAGGACTTGAATAAAGTAACCTTTACGGTGGAACTACCTATGAATTAAAAGAAAATAATATGAAATCGTTAATAAGTTGTAAGTTTATCTTACAACTTATTTTATTTTGTCTTGTTACAATTGAGGTATAAAAAAGGAGAAAAGAAGGAGACCTGGTTGTAATAGCATTCCAGTTCAGCACTTGCAGTGATGGATATCATGAATGGCATTAATCAAGAAGGTACGGCAGTTATGCTTATTACGCATGATGCAAGGGTGGCGGCTAGAGCTGACAAAGTTATATCCCTAGCCGATGGAAAGGTAAGAGCAGAGTACCAATTAGGAAAAAATAATAATAATACACAGTCAGTTAGACAACGGGAAGATGTGCTAGTAGATTTCTTGAAGGAACAGGGATTTTAGTATGCTTACGACCAGAAGTTATGGGGGATAAAAAGGACATGAATAGGATTATGAAAAAAAGAAGAACTATAATAAGTAGGTTGATTATAGGGGTACTTGGTAGTATCGTATTGATTATAGTGTTATGTGTATATGGAATTGGCGGTATGGTAGGTGCTTATGCATGGACAATTGGAGTTTTTATCGTTGCACCAATTACTTGTGTGGTTACGGTAATACAATTATATCGAATAATGAAAAAGATTGTACGGTATACTGCTAAAAGGAAAGATAGTGACAAAAAACAAGATATTCGTATATGTACTGACTTGATAATCTTGGTTCTTATTTTAGTGTTGGCATATCCAATAACCATTTTGTTTGGTGTTTCTGCACTTACGTATCCAAGAAATGCGGATCAGGCTGACTGTGTTAGTATGAAGATGCCGGTTGAAAATGCCGTATTGTTTGGAGGAAAGGAATTTAAGTCACATGCCATTTGGCCATCTGAATGTTATGCTTATGATATTGTAGTAGAGCCTTATGATACAAATTCAGGTCGTTTAGAGGATTACGGAATATATATGGCAGATGTAATTGCCCCAGTATCGGGAACAGTTATAGGAATGGAAAACACCGAAGAAGATATTATGCCAAATACGGAAGAATTTAAAAGCTCGTTGGGAAATTATTTATTTCTTAAAATTGAACAAACAGGGACATATCTTATCCTCGCACATCTTGAAAAAGACAGTATTCCTGTATCTATAGACGATTATGTGGAGGCAGGTCAATATATTGGAAAGGTTGGAAATTCGGGAACCACATCGGAACCACATCTACATATACAACATCAAAGAAATAATCCACTTACAATGATATTTCTAACCTGTTCAGAAGGACTACCTATTGAATTTCAATAAGTAGCCAATCTACTGGAATGGACTAGTAGTTTGAAGTGTAAAGCAATAAATTATTGATTACAAAACAAGAATAGACGTATCTAAAAATAAACATTATAATAATACATAGACAAAAAAAGGAACATGATTGGAGATTATATTAATGTTTATAAAAGAAGATAATACGTTTAATGATATGAGAAAAAACTCTACTCTGCAATGGCTTGAGCAATTACTTGATGGAGAAGATGTGGTGAATAAACACGGTGCAAAGCTTACATTAGAATATGTTGATTATCTCCATAAAAAGAATGATGAATTGAAAGAACAAATAGCTTTGCGTGATGAGTTTCTAAGACGATTAAAATCTAAAGAAGGCAAGAAGTAATGTACTGTCACATGTGAGAACGATAAGTAGTCCTCTCGTGTGACAGTTTTTTATGCTATAAATCTTTATGATCTAATTATTTATGAATAAGTAGTTGACATACAATGGTAAAAGTTGTATGATTTAGCTCTTGACTCTCTTTTAGGTCAAAAATTGAATAACTAGAACTGTTCAGTTATGAGCAGCTCATTTTGTCGGTTTTGTTTTGGCAAAATCCAAGACAAACCAACCGACTTGGCAAGATATGAAAATATAACTACCAGGAGGAAGCACAATGATTACGATGAAAAATGTATGTAAGTCGTACAAAGTAGCAAGAAGAAATGCAGGCTTTAAAGAAGCATGTAAGTCGCTGTTCCATAGGGAATATGAGACCATTCAGGCATTGAATGATGTCAGTTTCACCATTAATGAGGGTGAAATGGTCGGATATATTGGGCCGAATGGAGCAGGAAAAAGTTCTACCATTAAAATTCTTAGTGGGATACTAACACCAGACAGTGGAACCTGTACCGTTAATGGGCGGGTACCGTGGGAGAACCGAATACAACATGTTAAGAATATTGGCGTTGTATTTGGTCAGAAATCACAACTATGGTGGGATGTTCCCGTCATCGATTCCTTTGAATTATTAAAGGACATCTATTCTATACCAGAAGAAATATATCAAGATAATCTAGAAGAGTTACAAAAGTTATTAGATCTAGAAAAACTCTTACGAACACCGACAAGACAGTTATCCTTGGGACAACGTATGCGTTGCGAAATCGCAGCCTCACTTCTTCACAGTCCAGATATCATATTCCTTGATGAACCAACAATTGGCCTCGATGCGGTATCAAAACTTGCTGTTAGAGAATTCATCTTGCGTCTGAATGAGACGCATAAGACAACAGTTATTCTAACGACCCATGACATGCAAGATATTGAAGCATTAACAAAACGTATCATCCTTGTTGGAAAAGGAAGAATCCTTCTTGATGGATCTCTAGCAGATATCAAAGAAGGCAATGCCAATATTGATGAAACGGTTGCACAGTTATACCGTTCCTATGATATATAGCAGTGGAAAGGAATAGGTGTGTTGATATGAATAAATATTTATCTTTCTTTCGGTTGCGTTTTGCTATGGGTATGCAATATCGTATGGCAGCTTTCGCAGGTGTAATCACCCAATTTGTATGGGGTGCCATGGAGATTTTAATCTATAATGCATTCTATGATGCAAATGCAGCGGCTTTTCCTATGTCATTCCAAGCTACATCATCATATATATGGTTACAACAAGCTTTCCTAGCTTTCTTCATGGCATGGTTTATGGAAGAAGAGATTTTTGATTCGATTATTAGTGGGAATATTGTATATGAACTGTGTAGGCCAATTCGCATCTATAATATGTGGTTTGCTAGAAGTGTAGCGAATCGTCTATCAAGGGCGGTGTTGCGTTGCTTTCCTATATTAATAATTGCAACGTTTTTACCAAAACCATATGGAATGTCTACACCATCAAGCCCGCTTAATTTTATGCTTTTTCTAGTGACCATGATCCTTGGATTATTGGTTACGGTATCTTTTTGTATGTTAGTTTATGTATTAACGTTCTTTACCGTGTCACCGCAAGGTCTTCGAATATGCTTTGTATCCATGGTGGAATTCTTTGCAGGGGCAGTAATCCCGTTACCATTTTTCCCGGACAAGATTCGAACATTCTTGGAATTATTACCGTTCGCAGCGATGCAGAATGTACCACTTAGAATCTATAGTGGTGATTTATCAGGAGTAGCAATTGTGAAACCTATTGCGTTGCAAGTGTTCTGGCTTATCATTCTTACAGCGGTTGGTTACAACTTATGTCGATATGCAGAGAAGCGCGTAAGATTGCAGGGAGGTTGACAGATGAAGAATATGATGCAAAAATCTTTAAAATTATATGGTCATTATGTTTCAATCAATGTAAGAGGTATGATGCAATACAAATCATCGTTTATACTAACTATGATTGGACAATTTTTAGTATCGTTTAATGTATTCTTAGGAATATATTTTATGTTTCAGAGATTTTCTAGTGTAAAGGGATTTTCTTATAGTGAAGTATTATTGTGTTTCTCAATTATGTTAATGGAATTTTCTCTGGCAGAATGTTATGCTCGTGGATTCGATGCGTTTGCAGGCATGGTGAAAAGAGGAGAATTTGACCGTGTTATGGTCAGACCAAGGAATGAGATTCTACAAGTACTTGGTAGTAAATTCGAATTGACGAGAATCGGTAGAATGTTGCAAGCAGTTGTTATGTTTGTATATGGAATAATGAACAGTGATATTCAATGGACATTTAGTAAGGTTATTACAGTTGTCTTCATGTTGCTTGGAGGAACCGCTTTATTCACAGGGATATTTCTTATATATGCTGCATTGTGTTTCTTCACTTTGGACGGGTTGGAATTTATGAATGTATTTACTGATGGAGCAAGAGAGTATGGTAAATACCCAGTCGGAATCTATGGTAAAAGAATGTTACAATTTTGCACATTCGTTGTACCGTATGCTTTGGTGCAGTATTATCCTTTGCTGTATCTATTGGATAGAAGAATGAATGGGATCTACGTGTTCATGCCGTTATTAGCATTTTTATTCCTGATTCCAAGTTATGCACTTTGGAGATTTGGTGTAAGGCATTATAAATCCTCTGGATCTTAATAGCTCAAACTTCGAACTTGAAGATTCCGAGGAGTAGGTAACTGATATATTCAACCAAAACCCCGGTCTCGCTTAACTACACACGTAGCAGTACTAAGATTTCGCTTTGCTCAATCAAGTGCTGACGTGTTCAGATAGTTTTTCTTATGAATATAGCAATTACCTACTCTAAATGAAGTTTTCTTTTCAATAGGAATTTTTGCACATTATAAAGTTGATTGTTTTGAAAAATTTGGATATACTTAGGGGAGATTAAACAGTTACATTAAGAGGGGGAAATGATAAGAGATGTATGATAGTTTGTTTGATGAGCGCTGCCCTAGTTTTACAGGTATTCTTGCAGGAATTTCTAAGGGGGAGTGTTGGGTTAATAATGACGAAAATGCGATCTTAGCAGTAACTTATTCATATTGTGTCGGTGGCTATTGCATATTAGTAAACAAAGAAATGTTATCTGATGAGAAGATGATTAAAGAAGAATTAAAGAAGTTAATATATGAGAACGTGTTACCGGATATTAAGAGAAAGAACTTTTGTGAATTTGAATTTTCCGCTGAAGATGAGATTATTAACAAACTAATGATGGAGTTAGTAGGAGATAAAAATCTATTTAGCGAATTGGAATATTCATATCGTACGAATAAAAAGGTTATCGAAGAAAGTCACTTAGCAGAAAGTTATCATATACTTAGTGTTGATCAGTGCATTATAGATAATGCGAGAAAACAGTTGTATAAGAACTCAGATATGCTTTTAAATCGACTAGAAAATTCATGGGGGAGTGATAAAGATTTTCTTAATTACAGTTATGCTAATCTTGTACTGCATAATGAGGAGATTGTTGGTATATGCTTTGGGAGTTCACGATTTGAAAATTACATAGTAGTTGATATTGAAACTCATATAGAGCACCAGAGTAAAGGGATTGCGACTTATATGGCGAGCGACTTTGTAAACAGTTGTATTAAAAAAGGCACGACAGTTCAGTGGGATTGTGTTGATTCCAATATTGCATCAAAAGCCATAGCATCTAGATGTGGTTTCAAGCAGTTTAAAGTAAGACCTTTTTATTGGTTTGAAATATGATACATATGGTTAAGTTTATTAAGGATAGAGATATTAAATCAAAAGTTTAATGCATTTGTTTTGAATAGGGGGAGATATAATATGAAAACATATAATGCAATCGATAAAATAGGACAAGCCATCATCGCTGATGGTTTATGTGAAGCCATTGTCTTAAAAGGGTCAATCGGAAGGGGAGACGATGATGAGTATTCTGATGTTGATATGTACGCAATTGTAACGGAGGAAAACTATCAACTATTTATGGCACGAAGAGAAACATATCTCAAATCGTATCGAGATATTGTCTATTTGACAGAAAATGATTTTGGAGTAAAACAGATATTAGCAATCTATGATGATGCTTTGCATGTTGATCTCTACACTACAACAATGGAACATCTGGATCATGGCAACCCAGTTAAGGTGTTTTATGATCCGAAGAATTTGTTTGATAATTATCAAGTTGTTTATAATATGTATACAAAGGAAGATCTTATAAGCATCTTTGATGATTCGTTATACTATTTCGTAGAGGCGAGTTCGGCTTATGCGAGAAAGAATTATCCATGGACCGCACGCATACTTGCAAGTGCCATCGCTGGTTGCACGATTCTTCTGAGAAACCGATATGATAAAGAGTATGCTTTCTTAGGCCTTAAGAAGATTAATGAGATTTTGCCAGAGGATGAATATGTATTAGTCGAAGCTGCATATGCAAATCTTAATAAAGATGGTTTTCAACAGGCTAATACATATATATTAAAAATGCTTGAATTAACACTTGATAGCATGGAAGAAAGTGAACGTAATGCTTGTAACCTTAAGTTTTATGAATGGTGTAAGGAGAATGTGAACGTAACATTGTTTGCATGTAAGTAGCAATATATATTATATGACTTAACTGTAAAATGCAGTGAGAAAGGAAGACAACTATGAAATGTAATTGTGGGTTTGTAAATCAAGAAGGTTCAAAATATTGTCAACATTGTGGAACTAAATTAAGGAAAAAGGAAAGTATGTTCAGCAGAGACAATATTAGTTCTACAGGAACGATAGCTGGAGCTGGGGCAAAAGGGGTATCCGTAGCACCGCTTGCTTATAAGAATGTTAAAGAAGATAGTAAAGTTGCTCCGCGAATTACTATTACTCCATTAGAAGATGGAACTTGGTTTTGTCCATTGTGTGGTGAGAAGAATACTGGCAACGGTTGTAGAGGGTGTGACTTTACAAGATAGAGTGTGGTTTGATATTAGAGAGATAATGATGGGGTTTAATCATGATTGAGATTTATAAGAAGAATGAGTCTGAAACAAATGAAGTTGTTTCAAAGTCCATATTAGTTTTATTTGGATTTGTATTGCTTATTGGAGTTTTTTGTTGGATAGGCGTGTTTGATGTTTATGATTATATGATTAATGGGTTTGTTATAACAGCGGCTATACCTTTACTTTTGCCAACAATAGTAGTTAAGTTACTTCATGTGGATAAACCTTGGGTAAAATATGTACTTATTACATGTGTTGTGCTAGTTACTGGTGTAGCATATGTAGTATTCACGTTTCAATCTGTTATTATCTTCGTTATACCGTCGATTATAGCTACGTTCTATTTGGATTTAAAAGTAATGCGCTATACAGGAATAATCAGTGTAATCAATATTGCCTTGGCACATTTGGTTACGTGCTTTCACTTGTTCCAGCCTTGGATAGAGCCATTTGGTGGCATGAAACCAATTATGTTGTATGGTGCATTACCAAGAATACTGCAATATTTAGTTTGTATTACCCTATTGTATCTGCTGTGCAAAAGAATTTTAGAATTCTTTAATGGTTTTTATCAAGTGATTCAAGAGGAGAAGAAAGTATCTGGCGTTTGTGATATCAAAAATTCTACGGAACTTGACTATATATTAGAAAAATTAACAGAACGTGAACGAGAAGTCTTTGAATTACTGGTACAAGGGTTTACGAATACACAAATAGCAAACAAGCTTTACTTATCAAATGGCACCATTAAGAATTATGTATCTGTTATCTATGATAAGGTTGGAATAAGGGATCGTACTGCGTTAGTGCTTAAATATAGCCTGTTCTATCGTGGTAATGACCAGAGTCATACATAACTTATTACCCTAGTAACTGGTAAAAACTAAGCTCTTAGAGGATAATGATAACAAAAAATCTGATAGGAGTGAACAAAGTGAAAATGGGAAAAAGAGGGAAAAGAGTATTAAAGGTTTTTATTTGCATTGTTTTTATTTTAATGGTAGTAGTAGTAATTAATTTCATACCAACCTGGAATCTCAAAACAAAGGATATGCATAAATTAGAGGGAGATTGGATTACTGTATATTATGAAACAGAAGAAGCAGCAGCAAAAGACGTTTTTGAATTAGCAGAAAACAAAGCAGAAGAACTTACAAAAAAATTAGGCTTCACGGATAAACAAGATGTCAATATATACATATATGATAACCAAAAGACTATGCAAAGGAAGAAATATGGGTTTATTGCACCGATATTAGGTCTTGACTGGTACATCGGAGATAATATTGGTACCAATGTTATATTAACCTCGCCAGCCAATCCAGGGAAAGTACACAATTATGATAATAATAAATATGCAGTATTACATGAGATGGTTCATGGGTATGTTAGCATATTGAATAAGAAAGTACAATTATGGTTAACAGAAGGAATGGCGTTATATCTAGGCAACGGAGAACCTTTTCAGAGGTCGTATCTTGCCTCCATGAAGATTCCTTCTTATTCGGATATTCATACAAAAAATCCAGTTAGATTCTCTAAAATGAGCGGATATACATTTGCACATACGTATATTGATTATCTAGAGGTAACATATGGCTGGGAAAAAGTATTAGAAATAATAAGAACTGAGAATTATCCTAAGGTATTAGGAAAATCAGAAAAAGAAATATATCAAGAATGGGTAGAGTATATCAATAATTAGTCAATTGCCCATATTAAACAATCTAGGAAAGGTGCGAATAAGTAACATATATTAGTGGTATCTAATCGAATTGATTAAGAAAATAAGAAAAAAATAAATAATTTAGTAGAGTTGGTATAGTGTAAAGTATAAAAATGTATCTAATATATTCAAATTGCTTAATAAAAAATAAAAAATTAATAAAATTATAATACAATTTAACAAAAACCCATTGACGTTAATGCTAATATAGAATAAAATGTAGAAGTACATAATAATGACTTGGGGGGATCAGACATGAAATGTGGAAAATGCAGTTTTGTAAATTCAGAAGGGTCAAGGTACTGTCAACATTGTGGTACTAGATTATTTGTGAGTAGAGGTAAGATAGGTAGAGAGCACGTTAACGAAACCAGAACGATAGAAGGAGTTAGAGCACATGGGGTGGTAGTTACACCTTTAGCTAAAAGACATGTAAATACTTCTGGAAGAATAATGCCTCAAATCACTATTATACCTCATGAAGATGGAACGTGGTTCTGTCCATTATGTGGAGATAAGAACACGGAGCTAAGTTGTAAAAGTTGTGATTTCGAAAGGTATGAGAAGGCCAAATTGAATTAAACAAGTATATTTGATAGAGTGCATAGCAAAAGATGCGGTTTATAGGAGTATCAATTACTGATAGATTAATTAGTAATAATGATATATTCTATGAACCGCTTTTTAATGTTTTAGTAGATATTATGGAGAGTAACTAACGTTTAGATTAAAGTTTCGTATATACAGAGTAGGTGGTACTCTTCTCAAACCCGATTTTTATAGCAGTTGAGGCAGAACCTTGATTCATTGTATCACAACCCCAATCGGGAAGCATACCGATTTCCAATACATATCTAACCATTCTTGCAGCGCATAATGTAGCAAAGCCCATGCGGCGATAATCGGGTTGTGTTTCAATACCAATATCTATTTTTCCATCACCGATACCTGAACTAAAAGAAGTGCTAGCTATACGATTTTTTGTTACATCATATATACCAAAACCTTTACCGAAGTTAAAAAAATCATTATTATTATCCCAAGAATAACTAGGGATTACTCTTCCAGATAAGCCTAAGAGATGTTCGGATTGGATTTCGAAGTAAGAAAATCCCTCAGGTAGAACGGTTATGTTATTCTCAAGAATACTCTTTTGATAGAAATTATGGTTGAAAATAAAGGAAAAACGTTCCCGTTTTTGAATATCAGGATTTCTTTCATGGAAGGAATCTAATACGGTAATCCAGTTACATGTCTCCTTAGCAATAATCAAATAAAAACTTCTTTGGTTTGGTTCGTATGTACGGTCAAGGAGGGTATATAAAGCTTGAATAAACTCTGAATCTTTTGTTTTTCCAGTAACATAAGCAATACCACAATAATGCCAAAAGATTGCGGCTTGTGGAACGATAGTATCGTCTACAAAGATACGACCAGTTTGAATACCATCAAGAATTGAGGCTGGATAGGAAGTTTCGCAAGTGATTTCTGAAGACAAATATACTAATTGTTGATAAATCGGACTTTTTTTGAATGTATCACATAAATTACAGTCTTTTAGTCCTGATAGATTAATTTCTTTCATAGTAAGGGAGTATTATAACTCCGCACCTCCTTTTTGTGATCATGTTATAACTTCTCTAGGAAGTTTATTAGTTTTGGTATTGTCCATTGTAAAATTATTACGATAAGGTTACAATAAGAATAATTACAAACTGTACCCATACAACAAGAACACTATGTATTAAGGAGGGGATTTGGCTGAAGAAATATGAAGAAATAATAACGTATATATGTGAAAATTATCTGTCGCAAGAAAAGTATGTGGAAAGAAAATTACCCTCGATTCGTCAGTTGGCTCTCGAATTACAATGTAGTAGAAACAGTGTGATTCGTGCCTATATGGAGTTAGAGAAACAACATAAGATTTACTCGATTCCACAAAGTGGATATTATATTATGCAGGAAGGAATGTGTAAAGTTAGAGAAGAAGAATGTATTGATTTGATAAGTTCAAATCCTGATAAAAGAGCTTTGCCTTATCGAGAATTTGCACACTGTATGAATCGCGCGGTAGAAAAGTACAAGGAAGAGTTGTTTCGATATCCGAATCCTCAAGGATTTCCTTCTTTTTGCAATACTTTAGTTACTGTGTTGAGAGACCGACAAGTTTATGTTAAGAAAGAACAAATCTGTATAACCAATGGCGTGCAACAAGCAATTGACATATTGTTTGGGATAAGATTAGTTAGTAAGAAAGATACGATTGTATTAGAGATGCCAGGGTATCCATTGGCAACAAAAGTTGCAAGTAGGAATGCTTGGAAGATTCGATATGTTCGTAGAGATGATGAAGGAATTGATTTGGAATGCTTGGAATCATATTTTAAGGAGGGGAATGTAAGTTACTTCTACCTTATGCCTAGATTTCAAAATCCTACGGGTTGCTGTCTAGTAGACAGGCAGAAAAAGCAGATTATAGAGTTAGCAGTAAAGTATGAAGTTTTCATAATTGAAGATGATTATCTGGCAGAACTCGATATCGTACAGGAACGACTACCGCTGCATTATTATGATATCAATGAACGAGTAATCTATCTAGCTGGTTTTTCAAAGAGCTTTATGCCGGGCCTTCGAATAGGGGCGGTGTGTTTGCCAGGGGCTATACTAGAACAATTTATGTCTTACAAATACCCAAGTGATCTAGGAACTTCAACATATTTACAAGGCACACTTGAGATGTTTCTAATTAACGGAATGTATGAAAGACATTGTAATAAGATTAGGGAAATATATAGCGAGAAGATGCAAATATGTAGATTGTATTATGAACGATATAGGGATAGAATGCATGCAAGGCTTAAAGTGCCTGAATCGGGATATTATCTATGGATAACAGTTTGGAAATCTATTAATAAGCATCAAGTCACTTGGCTAGTAGATGATCTGAAAAAACAAGGAATATTAGTATTGAATGGGGAAAAGTTTTATCCGGAGAAGTTTAATGTTTCGGCAATTCGAATATGTGTTTCTAATTGTACAATAGAACAGCTTAAAATAGCACTAGAGAGGATATTTGAAACTATCATCGAATTAGAAGAAAAAGTAACTAAGATAAAGAAAGTAGTGGAGTGGGCATAGAACATAAATAAAGATTGTGAGATTTCCAAATTTATATTATACTAGATATGCGTTATAATAAATACTATATGTAAGTAATGATTAAATGATAAAAAGAAATTTTATAAAATTGCAAAGGAGATGTTAATATGAAAGGGACAGTAGTTTCATCGTGGGTTGAATCAAGTCGAATACTGTTTGGAAATGAAGTAGTGAATGATGCCTTGAAGACTTTCGGGTTTTCTAGTACATATATCTTTTCACCGCTGGAAGATGTAGAAGACAAGCTAGCAATAGGAATCGTTGAGCATATCGGTAATTCCGTTGGTAAGAGCAAGGATGAAATGTGGTTTATAATGGGAGAAGAGAATGTCAAAACATTTAGTAAACTTTATCCAGGATTTTTCCGTCATGATTCCGCTTATCAGTTTTTAAAGTCTATGAATGATGTGCATGTCATTGTTATGAAGCGTTTTAGAGGAGCCAAACCACCAATACTTGATGTTACACCGTTATCGTCAAATGAAATCTATTTTACTTATCGCTCTAAAAGAGGAATGGGAAGTTACTTAAAAGGTTTAATAAGTGGTGTATCACATTATTTCAAGGAAAAGATTGAAGTTGAAGAAGTATCTAGATCTAATGAGGAGATAAAACTTAAACTTCAGTTCGAGTCTGAAATTCAGAATGTTAAGAAATATTTCTTAAATAATTTATTTTCCTTTGGTATATTTAAATCAACAACAATTAAATCGGCAATTATGAATTTGATATTGGTTGGACTTGCAGGATTTGCGTTATTTCAAAGTCCTGTCAAAGCATTATTAACTGGTGCATTCGCTTTCGTTTCTACTATAATATCAGCTTCTATCTTTAACAGACCTAGAAAACTAATATTTAAGGAACTTGAGAAATTAAGTGATAGGAACTTTATTGAATCAACTATAATTAAATCAAGTGATGAATATGAGTCTTACATGGTAGAAATTAATAAGTTAAAGCAAAACATACAAAAAGATTTCATCGGATTCAATTCGATTGTAGATGAGATGTATACGTTCAATCAGTCTGTATCAGATATATCGAAGACTATGCAAGATACATCTAATGATATTGCAGAAGTTTTAGAACAAGTTGCTACAGCGGCTATCAATCAGGCAAGTGATACAGAAAATGCAGTTACGATATTAAATGATAGTATCTCGAGTATAAGTCAGATCTCAGATAAGAGTGAGGATAACAAAGGACATATCGAGAATGCAGTAGTGGATATAGAGACAAGTTTCACTAAGGTAGAACGTACTGCGACGGAAATCAATCACGTACTAGACAAATTTAATAGTATTAAGAATAGTGGATTTACTTTACAGGAGAATGCGAAAGACATTACTAGTATCGTTACAATCGTATCTAGTATTGCAAATCAGACGAATCTATTAGCATTAAACGCTTCTATCGAAGCAGCAAGAGCTGGAGATGCAGGAAAAGGTTTTGCAGTTGTTGCTGAGGAAGTTAGAAAACTTTCAGAAGAAACGAATACAGCAGTTAGTCAAATCAATGGAAGTTTAACTGGATTATTAGTAAGTATTGATGAGATTGTTAAGAATATTGATGTTCAATATGGTGTTCTGGAAGGAGAAAATTCAAAACTTTCCGAAGCAGTTGTTACAACCAATAAGTCTAATCAACATCTTAAGGTAGTATCCGAAGAGATGGTACAAACATCAAAACGATTGAAGAACGAAGCTCAAAATATTTCTTCTTTATTTGCGAATATTGAGAATTTGGCTGCAATTGCAGAAGAAAATTCCGCATCCACACAGGAAGCAAATAGTAATGTTTCAATCTATGTAGAACAAATCAAAGATCTTACAAACCTTATTGAAGTATTTGAGAATATGATTGTTAACTTTAAAGATGATTTGATTAAATATCAATTATAAAAAATATAAATTTATAAATAAAATAATCCATAAGATAGGGAGAGTTTCCTGTCTTATGGATTATTTTGTTTTGAGGATCGTCTATAATTGTTTTCTAGCTAAGGCTTCTGAGGTTGTTTCTCGATTCTGGCTCGTGTGAATGAGATCCATACGGCAGAATTCGTTAAACAATACGTCAATTATGAAAAGTTGTGCCATACGTACTGCGATGCTACCAGAATTTAATGGGTTTTCCTGGCTGCCACAAAGAAGAACGATATTGGAGTAGGAGGCAGCGGGGCATTTTGGATAGTGGGTAACTAAGATAATGATAGCACCTCGTTCTTTGGCCTTTGACAAGATATCAATTACATCAGTTGTTGCTCCTGAGTAAGAGAAAAATAAGATGACATCATTTGGCGTACATAAACTAGAAGCAATTACTTGCATATGGCTATCTTCAATGTAGCGAAAATGTGGAGTAGCAGTGATGAATCTTGACCATGCTTCTTTGGCGATTATCCCGCCACCACCTTGTCCGAAACAGTAGACATTGTGGGCATTGTGAAAGTATTTCACAGTTTGAGTGATTGTTTCTGGATTAATTAAATCTAATGACTGTTTCATAGCACTTATGTCTGTACTATACAGTTTATTTGCCATCTCGATTATACTGTCTTCTATTGTAACAGTATTATCGCTTGTTTGGTTTGCTGATGAAGCCGCGGGATCTGTATTCTTTGCAAGTGCTAGTTTGAAGGAGCTGTAACTTTGATATCCTAGAGTTTTGCAAAATCTAGAAATGGTAGCATCTGCCACAGAGCATTCATCGGCAAGAGAAGTGATGGACATATACTGAGCATCTATATAGTTGCTCAAGATAAAATCAGCAATCTTTTTTTCGGATTTCGTTAGATTAGAATAGATATCTTTTATGTATTGAATTACGTTCGCCTCTTTCATAAGGATCCTCCCTGTCTTATAGAATCTTCTTTAATCTTATTCTAACACATAATGTCACAAATGAAAATGTAAAAAAATTTCAAGATTTTTCAAAATAAATAATGGTAATAATTGAAACCAATAACTTGATATTTGATAAAAAAGATTTGGTTTTTGAGTTTAAAACATATGTTTTTAATATAAGATGTAATACTTAGTTGGAAAAGAAAAAAATTTTCAATATATACTTAACAAAATGAAGAAAAAAATAACATCTACTTAAATGGATGATAAAAATACTATTGATAAATCAGAAAAAATATTACTAAATAACCATAAAATATAAGGGTTAGCTTATAAAAATAATAAAATAATCCAAAATACTTAATTTAAAAATGAAAATAATATAAAAAATACACAAATTACATATTGAAAATAATTTCGAAAAGTGTTATGATGTGATAGAAGATAACACATAAACAATTTAAAATAGGAATGCTTAAACGGAGGTAAGGTTATGAAAAAAACAATTAAGAAACTCTTGGCATTAGGATTGTGTTTGGTAATGTCAGTAGGTGTACTTGCAGGCTGTTCTGGGGGAAATGGTGGCAATACCACTAAAAAAGAAGGAAGCAATGAGAAGGCTAGTACAGAAAGTGGTTCGTCGGATACTTCTTCATCAGATGATACACAACAAAGTTCCGCAGATAGTGGCACATTAAAACTTGCAGTTACAACAGGAGATGGTTCAACCACAGATGATAAGATTCCAACTCCTTGGTACAACAGAATATTTTCAACAAATTTAATGTTTCGTAGTTTGTTTACAACAGATAGTACCCTAACGGAAGTGAATCCAGATTTAACAGAAGGCTATGAAGTATCTAGTGATGCGCTTACATATACAATTACATTAAAAGAAGGCTTGAAATGGAGTGATGGGGAAGCACTAACTGCTGATGATGTTATCTTTTCAATAAATACAGCACTTAAAACAGCAACAATTAATTCTATATATACAGCTGCATTTAGTAAAATTAGTGAAGTAACTGCAGATGGTAATGTTATTACTGTAAAATTAGCTACTCCATATTCAGACATAATGAAGGTTCTTACACAGTTTGCAATTTTACCAAAACATTCACTAGAAAACGTGGATCCTCTAAAACTTGATTCCGATGTATTTTGGCAAAATCCCGTTACTTCTGGTATGTATGCTTTAGATGAATTGAAAGTAGGCAATTACTTTACTCTTAAATTGAATGAGTACTATGAAGGAACTGCTCCTAAAATTACAAAAGTAATCAACTATTTTGTGTCTGACTATATAACTGCAGCACAAGCTGGTAATACCGATTACATGTATGCCAATGCAGCAGATCAAGTTGAACTTATGAAAGTTTTAGATAACTACAAATCTCATGAAGTTGGTGTATTATTCTATAAATACTTCATCTTTAATATGAAAGGTGTAGATGGTAAAGAGAATGAAGCAATGCAAAATGTTGCAGTAAGAAAGGCAATCATGAAAGCAATTGACCGTGTATCTCTTTCTGCGTTATATCCCAATGCTACTGTGTTAAACTCAGGCGTACCAAATGAATATGAAGCTTATAATGGTTTTGAATATACATTTGATGCGGAAGAAGCAAAGACAGAAATTATAGCATCAGGTTATGATATGAGTAGAAAAATAAAGATTTGTTACTACAACAACGATCAAACATCTATCGATTTAATTAACATGATCGTTTATTATCTAGAACAAACTGGTCTTACAGTAGAAGCTACATTGTCTAACGATGGTACAACAGATTTATTCACAACTCGTGATTATGATATCGGTTTTAAAGGAAAAGCAGCGTTCTCTTTAAACGAATGGTATACAGAATATATTAGTAGCGATGCATTATTTGCGAATATCTTTGGTGGAGATACTGCATTCGATTCATTAATTGATGAATTAACTTCTGCAACAGATCAAAATGCAACAAACGAAGCATTAAAGAAATTACAAGAGTTAGAACAAGAAAAAGCTTATAAAGTACCACTATTTACAGTTGGTACGTATGTGTTTACAAACTCTAGAGTAACCATTCCAGAAGGCGTTACATTCTGTAACCCACTATATAGTTGTGATATCAACTTTGCTAACTGGGAAGTTAAGTAGTTTGTGGAGTTTCAAAGAATATTAGATTAATTGAAATCGGATTGATTGAAACGATTAATAATCCTTGATTGATTACGATCAATCCGATTGAATTTAGATTGGAGGACTGGAATGTTTAAGTACATAGTAAAAAAAATACTTATGATGATTCCAATGCTGGTACTTATTAGTATGATAGTTTTTTTTGGATTGCAGCTTACAGGAATAGACCCAATTAATTTTATGGTAAGTCCGGAAGTATTGTCAGCCAATAAAGATAATGTAGATGCTCTTCGTGAATCATTAGGATTGAATGATCCTGTAATTGTACAATATTTTAGATGGCTTGGAAATTGTCTTAAGGGTGACTTTGGTTATTCTTTTGATGGTGCCGCCATATCATCAATATTAGCGGTTCGTATGCCGTATACACTGGAATTAGCAGGGTATTCATTAGTGCTATCAGCAATTTTAGGAATTGGAATTGGTATCTTATCTGCAATTAGACAGAATGGAATTATAGATTATGTTGGTCGTGTACTTGCAGTACTTGGTCAAGCAGTGCCACAATTTTTATTAGGTATCGTACTTATAAAGATTTTTGCAATAAAACTCGGTTGGTTCCCCTCAGGTAATAGAGTAAGCCCGGATGCGGCTAGTCCATTCATAGATGCAGTGCAACATCTATTCTTACCAGTATTGACATTAACAATTGGTATGGTTGCAGTTTTGATGCGTTATACAAGAAATACAATGCTAGATATATTAAACAGTGATTATATTAAAACCGCGCGAAGTAAAGGAATTCCAGAGTGGAAAGTTTACTTAAAACATGGGTTTAGAAATGCGATGAAACCAGTGCTTGTAATAGTAGTATTCCGTATTCCTATGCTGATTGGAGGATCCGTAGTAATTGAGAGTGTGTTCTCTTATCCAGGTATAGGATTAACCATGACAAATGCAATCGTATCAGGCGATTATCCAGTAGTATTGGTTACAACATTGATTGTGGCGGCAGTAATGCTAGTATGTTCCTTTATGATTGATGTGTTCAATGCTTTATTGGATCCACGAGTGCGTTTATCAGAATAAGAAAAGGAGGAATATCGCTTATGAGTAGTAACGCTCTAGAAAGTAGATTACAAGCAGGAAATAAAAACGGTTCCACTTCATTATTAAAAAAGAAACTACGTAAATTCCTAAATAATAAACTGGCGTTATTTGGTTTGGTAGTAGTTGTTATTATGACGCTTGGTTGTGTTATTGGGGCAATTGCAGGAGTTGATTTTAAGACTCCCGATATTAAGAATTTAAAAAGCGCGCCATCATCTTTGCATATTTTTGGAACAGATACGATTGGTAGAGATTTGTTTAGTAGAGTGATTTACGGCGGATGTTTTTCCATCTTAATTGGTGTGTTCTGTTCTGTAATGAGTTCGATTATTGGTACCGTTTTGGGTGCAATCTCAGGATATTTTGGAGGTAAGATTGATAAATGTATAATTCGTATATCTGAGATTTTTCAGGCATTCCCACAACTAGTTCTTGTTATGATGATTGTAGCTATCGTAGGTGAAAGAGGATTAAAGAATCTCTTGGTTATCTTTGTGATTACAGGCTGGATGACAACGTATCGAATGGTTCGTAATGAGTTTTTAAGTGTGAAAGGCGAAACGTATGTTAAGGTTAGTGAGGCCTTTGGCATGAGTAAATCTAGAATTATGTTTGGACAAATTCTACCGAATGTAATGAGTCCGATCATTGTGTCTACTACAACTAATGTTGCCTTCTTTATTCTACAAGAAGCAGCGCTTTCCTTTATTGGATTAGGAGTTGCAGATAGTACGCCGACTTGGGGAAATATCTTAAATGCAGCAAAATCAGTTTCAGTAGTGACAAATCAGTGGTGGATTTGGGTGTTCCCAGGTCTTGCTATTACATTATTCGTATTAGCAATCAATTTCCTAGGTGATGGTTTACGTGATGTACTTGATGCAAAACAACAATAAGGAGGCAAAGGGATGGAGAATAAAGACATTATCTTAGATGTTAAAAATCTAAATACCAGTTTCATCTCAGATCAAAAGAAAGTTGATATTGTAAAATCAGTCTCTTTTCAGTTGAAAAGGGGAACAACCCTTGCAGTGGTAGGTGAATCCGGATGCGGCAAGAGTGTTACTATGAATTCTATTATGAGGTTCCTAGGCAACAACGCGCAGATCACTTCAGATAAGATTCAGTATAATGCATTGCAAGAGGGGAAAGTAGTAGAATATCAGATTGGCTCTATAAAGAAAGCGAATGGACCGGAGATGAGAGCATTGAGAGGACCAGAACTTTCTATGATTTTTCAAGATCCAATGTCTAGTCTGAATCCGGTATATAAAGTAGGAGATCAGGTAGCTGAAGGATTATTGCAACATACAAAATTATCAAAAAAAGAAGCGAGACAAAAGGTACTTGAATTGTTTCGTAAGTTAGGAATTCCTGATCCAGAAAGTCGTATTGATTGTTATCCGCATCAGTTTTCTGGTGGTATGAAGCAGCGTGTTGTAATTGCGATTGCAATGATTTGCAATCCAGAATTAATAATCTGTGATGAGCCAACTACTGCTCTTGATGTTACCATACAAGCGCAGATTATGGAATTACTTAAAGGATTGCAGGTTAATGATGGAAAGTCAATCATTCTAATTACACATAACATGGGATTAGTAGCAGAGATGGCAGATGAAATCTGCGTTATGTATATGGGGCGTGTAGTTGAGTTTGGTTCTTTAGAAGATTTATTTGATAGGACTGCCCATCCTTATACGAAAGCATTACTTCGAAGCGTGCCAGTATTAGGCCTTGCAGATGATCAACAGCTAGAGACGATTCCTGGAATAACCCCAAATCCAGCGGATTTGAAAGAAGGATGTGAATTCGCAAATCGTTGTCCTGATTGCAGTGAGAAATGTCGTGTCGGCAAAATTCCTGCATTTGAAATATCAAAAGGCCATCGTGTTCGTTGCTTACAATATAGTAACTTCCCGGAGGTGGATTAAGATGACTGAGAAAAATAGAGAAGTAATATTCAAAGTAAACAATTTGAAGACCTGGTTTCCTATTAAGAAAGGTGCTTTAAAGAAGGTAGTAGGTAATGTTAAGGCAGTTGATGGAGTTAGTCTAGAAGTATATAAAGGAGAGACTCTTGGTATTGTAGGAGAGTCAGGTTGCGGAAAATCAACGTTTGGTAAAACGGTTATGATGTTAGAGAAACCAGTTGATGGTCAGGTGGAATTTAACTATAACGGAGAGTTTAAAGATATTACAAAATTCAGTAAAGCAGAAATGTTTGATTTTCGTAAAAAAGTGCAAATGGTGTTTCAAGATCCATATTCTGCATTAAACCCTCAGAAGAAAATCTACACCTCTTTCGAAGAGCCATTGATTGTACATGGAATTAAATCAAAGGAAGAACGGGAAAAGATTATGGAACGGGTATTAAAAATGGTTAATATCCAACCAGATTACTTGCAAAGATATCCTCATGAATTTTCCGGTGGTCAAAGACAACGTCTTTGTATTGCGAGAGCATTAGAGGTAATGCCAGAAGTGCTTATATGCGATGAACCAGTTTCTGCCCTTGATGTATCTATTCAGGCACAGGTATTAAATCTGATGAAAGACATTCAAAAGGAACTGAATCTTACCTATATGTTTATAGCTCATGATTTGTCTGTAGTTCAATATATGGCGGATCGAATTGTAGTTATGTACCTTGGAAAAATAGTTGAAATTGCAGATTCTAAAACACTTTATGAAGAACCTTTGCACCCATATACGAAAGCACTGTTATCGGCAATTCCAGTTCCAGATATTCATACTAAGAAGAAACGTCAGATATTAGACGGTGAAGTTCCAAGTCCAATTAATAAACCATCTGGTTGTGCATTTCACAATCGATGTCCATTGTGTACCGATCGATGTAAAGAAGAAGATCCAGCAATGCATCTACATGGGGAAAATGGACATATAGTAGCTTGTCATAAATATGATAAGGAAAAGGATTGATTCGATGGATAATAAAGAATTGGCAATGACCTGTGATGTCCTTGTGGTGGGAGCAGGAATTGCAGGAATTATGGCAGCTATAGAGGCAGCAAGAGAAAAACAAAAGGTAGTTTTGATGAGTGGTTCTCATATATTCTCTGGTTCAAGCTTCTACCCTGGAACCTGGGGGTTAGGATTAATCACCCCAGAAGATGAAGAGGACGAAGAAGACTTAATTGAAACGATTCAAACGGTTGGTTGTGGTATGGCAGATGAGGCTATGGTACGAAGCTTTGTAAAAGAGATGCGTCCTACGATTGTATATCTACAGGAAATGGGATTGCAGCTAAAAGATGCAAAAGAGAAGAATCAAAAGGAATTTATTCCTTGTTTTGATCATAAAACGAGAAGTTGGCATGGAGTAGTGGCAGATAAGGCTAGAGAACGATTTAAAGAATTGCTACAGGAATTTGAGGTTACTCTTTTGCCATATTGCGAACTGGTGGATGTGATAGAGGAAAATCGCCGTATTGCAGGTGCACTCGTATGCGAAAGGCATCATGAACTAAGATTTATAGAGACGAAAGCAGTAATATTGGCTACCGGTGGATATGGTGGATTATTCGAGAAAAAGTTAACCACTTCAGATATCACAGGTACCGGACAATACATTGCACTAGAACACGGTTGTACGTTGGTTAATATGGAATTTATGCAGATGATGCCTGCGTTAGTGAATAAAGAAGGCAAGGCAAGTGAAGTACCTATTATCTTTAATGAGAAGACATTTCGGTATGCAACACTGCAACAAGGTTCTGAGACAGATCAAACAGTAATTCAATGCGATAAGAAGATATTAGAACAGCGTGCTACCTATGGACCATTTACTTCAAGAATGCCATCTAGGGAAATTGACTTTTTGATAGCTAGCCATGACAAAGAAGGTTTACAGGTAAGATATAATAAGGAATTACTAGAAGATATGCCTGAGTTTATTCGTACGTACTTTGATTGGTTAAAAAAGAAGAGAAATCTAACTCCTGACAGTGATATAAGAATTTCTATGTTTGCTCATGCAGCAAATGGTGGTATAAAAATCAACGAAGAGGGAGCGACAGATCTGCAAGGATTATTTGCTTGTGGCGAAGTTACAGGAGGAATGCATGGTGCCGACCGTATTGGAGGCTTGTCCTCTGCCAATGGCTTTGTGTTTGGGAGAAGGGCAGGAAAGGCAGCGGCTGAATATGCGAAAGCGTGTTTGAAGCACACGGGAATAAGGAATAAACATAGGGAAAAAGAACTTTCCTTATGGGAGATAGCTAACAGGGAGCAGATCAAAACTGATTTACAACGATCTATGATGGAAGGTTCCATGGTAATACGAAGTGAGAAAGGTTTACACCAGGCACTAGAGACAATAATAACGTGGAAAGATAATATGATTGTTGAATCTACAACCGACGTTAAAGCCTATGTGGATTCAAGAAAGCTTTGGGCACAGTTACAGTTAGCAACAGGAATTTTGCAGGCAGAAAGACTGAGAAAAGAAAGTAGAGGTTCTCATTATAGAGCAGATTATCCTAGTATAGATTCTCAATATGCAAAAAGAATAGAGATAAAGTTACAAGACAATTGTGTTATTACAGAATTCGAAGAAAAGTAAGAAGGTGACGACTTGATTTATACAGAACTTAGTGACGTGAAGACATATCTAGGGATACATAAGAATCTTGATAAGGCATTAGAGTACATTGCAACAAAAGATCTTTTGGAGCTTTCCTTAGGTAAGAATGAAGTGGATGGAGAAGAAATATATGTAAATCGAATGAGTTATCAGACGGTTGAGGAACAAGACTCTTTCTATGAAGCTCATATGAATTATATTGACATACATCTAGTATTAGAGGGCAGTGAGAATATACTAGTCTCTGATATTCGCAATATGACAGAAGTTAAAAGAGAGTTAGAGAATGATTTTATAGAGTATCAAGGAAAAAGAGAAGCAGTTTGCAACATGAAGCAAAACAAAGTGCTAATTCTTTATCCTAGTGATGCTCACATGGTTAAAGTGAAAGATGAAGTACAAAAACAAGTCGAAAAAGTTGTAGTAAAAGTAAAAATAAAATAATTTGAGGTAACTAGTGTGAAGGATAAATCTTTCACACGGCGATTTGGTGCCCAAAGTCAAAAAGTGGACTTGCACAAAGTCGCCAGGCTTTTGAAAGGGCAAGGTGAATAATATGAAAAAATATCAAGGAATTATCCCAGCATTCTATGCGTGTTATGATGAAAATGGTAATGTTAGTGCAGAAGGAGTAAAAAAACTTGCAAAACATTTGTTAGATAAAGGTGTTCAAGGAGTCTATGTAAATGGTTCTTCTGGGGAATGCATCTATCAAAGTGTAGAAGAGAGAAAACTTATATTAGAACATGTAATGGAAGTACTAAAAGGGAAGATGACAGTTATTGCTCATGTGGCTTGTAATAATACAAAAGATAGTTGTGAATTAGCAGCACATGCAGAAAGCTTAGGCGTAGATGCCATTGCAGCAATTCCTCCAATTTATTTTCATTTGCCAGAACATGCAATTGCAAAGTATTGGAATGATATATCAGCAGCAGCACCAAATACCGATTTCATTATATATAATATCCCACAGCTTGCAGGTGTAACACTTACCATATCTTTGTTTAAAGAAATGTTAAAAAATCCACGTGTGAAAGGCGTGAAGAACTCTTCTATGCCTGTTCAAGATATCCAGATGTTTAAAGATGCTGGTGGAGAAGACTGTGTAGTTTTCAACGGCCCAGATGAACAGCTCGTTAGTGGTCTTGCTATGGGAGCGACTGGTGGAATTGGTGGAACGTATGCGGTAATGCCAGAAGTTTATCTTGCTATTAGAAGATTAGTTGAAGAAGGTAAGATCGAAGAAGCAGCAAAAGTTCAATATGAAGCGGATCGTATTATCTATGCTATGTGTGAATGCAAAGGGAATCTATATGCAGTTATGAAAGAAATTCTTAAAATTAATGAAGGCTTAGAATTAGGCGGTGTTCGTGCGCCACTAGCGCAGATTGAAGAAGGAGACAGGGATCAAATTAATAACTGTGCCCAGATGATAAGAAATGTAATTAAAAGTTTGTAGGTAATTGTGAAACTTCGCACATGGAGGTTCTTTTTAGTAGGTAACTGCGATATTAGGCGAAAAACCCGCTAATGAAGTTTAATATGTGCGAAGTTTGAGTTACTCAATTATAGGTAAGAAAAGGAGAGAACATAAATGAGATTTTCAAAAGAGGAGATTCTAAACGCTATGAAACACTCTATCATTGTCTCCTGTCAGGCACTACCAGGAGAGCCATTATATGTAGAAGAAAAATCAATTATGTATCTTATGGCTAGGGCAGCGAAACAGGCAGGCGCTACCTGTATACGAACGAATAGTGTACGGGACGTAATCGCAATTAAGGAGGAAACAAAACTCCCAGTAATCGGCTTAATCAAGAAACAATATGAAGGATATGAATCCTATATCACTCCAACATTAAAGGAGGTAGCTGAATTAGTAGAAGCAGAGGCGGATGTAATTGCACTTGATTGTACTATGAGAAGAAGAGGAGATGGAGCAACCATTAATGAGTATATAGCTAAGATTAAAGAATTATATCCAGATATAGTGTTGATGGCTGATATCTCCACCTATGAGGAAGGTGTGAACGCATGGAAATGTGGAGTGGATTTGGTGAGCACAACAATGAGCGGATATACATCTTACTCTTCACAACTGGAAGGCCCTGACTTTGAACTAGTTAAAAAGTTAGTTGAAATCGTGGATATTCCAGTAATTGCAGAGGGAAGGGTTCATACTCCAGAACTAGCAAAAGCGATGCTTGAAACCGGTGCTTATGCGGTTGTTGTGGGAGGAGCGATTACACGTCCATTTGAAATTGCTACAAGATTTATGAATGCCATTAAGTAAGCGCAAGTAGTAAGTGGAGGTGAAATATGCGTTATTTGGGAATCGATATCGGCGGAACCGCAGTGAAGTATGGAATTGTAACGGAACAAGGAGAAATCCTTTCTGCTGCAGAGTATTCGGTTAATTTTGATCAATATGAAACACCTATTTTAGATACTGTTTTAAAAACTAGTCAAGAATTTCTTGATTCTATAGGTGTAGAAGCTGTAGAATTAAAAGGAATCGGAGTGTCAGCAACTGGTCAAATCGATTCTATTCTTGGCATTGTAGATGGTGTTGGAAACAGTATAAAAAACTGGAAAGGTGCAAAGATAAAGGAAGAGTTGTCGAATCAATTTCATTTGCCTGTAGAAGTGGTCAATGATGGAAATTGTGCTGCGCTTGGTGAAAAGTGGTTGGGCAATGCAAGAGGGCACAAGAATGTAATCGCGATTACTATTGGTACAGGTGTTGGTGGTGGCATTATTGTTAACGATCAAATATTACTTGGAAATCAAGGGTTTGCTGGTGAAATCGGCCATTTCTCAATTGACTATAAAGGAGTTAATTGTGCATGTGGTAATCGTGGCTGCTATGAACGATATGCATCTATGACAGCATTAATAAACATGGTACAAGAGGTACTACCTCTTATTAATGATTCGGAGTTTACGAAGGAAGATATTAATGGTAAATTAATTTTTGATCTATGCAAAAGAGGCGAACCTAGGATTCTTAAGGTACTTGATGAGTGGATTGAATATGTAGTAGATGGACTAGTAAGTCTTGTACATATATTTAATCCAGATTGTATCGTAATTGGTGGAGGCGTAAGTGTTCAACAGGAGTTATTCATAGACAAAGTGCGTAGTAAACTAAGTAATCGAGTTATGAGTAATTTCAAGAAGTCTTTGATTGTAGAACGTGCCGCTTTAGGCAATCACGCGGGATTAGTTGGTGCGATTTATTATTTTATTCAACATAATGAAAAGGATTCAAAGGAGGAAAGTCATGAGGTTTCTTAAAGGGAAAGATTATAAAGATGCTAGTAGAAAAGCAGCGAATATTATCTCTGCACAGATTATAATGAAGCCAAATTGTGTGCTTGGATTAGCAACGGGCTCCTCTCCTATTGGAGCATACAATCAGTTAATTGATTGGTATAAGAAGGGTGACTTAGATTTTTCCGAGGTTAGTACCATTAATCTAGATGAATACAAAGGATTATCTGGTGAACATGAGCAAAGCTATCGTTATTTTATGAATACGAATCTTTTTAACCATGTTAATATTGAGAAAAGTAAAACTTTTGTACCAGATGGATTAGCCGAAGATGATGATCGAGAATGCGCTAGATATAATGAGATAATTAAATCAAAAGGAATTGATCTACAGCTATTAGGATTAGGACACAATGGACACATTGGATTTAATGAACCAGATGATGCGTTTGAAAAAGAAACGCATATTGTCAAGTTGAGTGAGAATACAATATTGGCAAACTCCAGACTTTTTGAAGAAGTATCCCAGGTACCTAGATATGCGTTCACAATGGGAATTAAAAACATTATGCAAGCGAGGAAAATAGTCGTAATTGTTTCTGGGGTAGACAAGGCGGATATTGTAAAAGAAGTATTCTTTGGTCCTGTTACACCGAAAGTACCGGGTTCTATTTTGCAGATGCATAATGATGTAACTGTCATTGGAGATGAGGCAGCATTCTCAAAGATTAGTATATAGCTGAGCTCTGGTTTTGCAAGCAAGAGATTATATAACTTACAACAATGTTACAAAAAAGTCGTAAGACTGAATCGTAACAAAAACTTAAAAAGGAGGATGGGATATGAAATTCAAAAATGGAAAAGTATTTACACCAGAAGGAACATTTGAACAAAAAGATTTATATGTAATTGGGAGTAAAATTGCATCTGTACAAGAGTTTGTCGAAAAAGAAGCTGATCAAGTAGTTGATGTAACCGATTGCTATGTAATACCTGGATTAATTGATATTCATTTTCATGGGTGTAAGAAAGTTGATTTTTGCGATGGTACGAATGAAGTATTTGAAACCATTGCTGAATATCAGGCTTCCCAGGGAGTAACCGCTATCTGTCCAGCTACAATGACGTTCTCAAGAGAGAAATTAGAGTCAATCTTCCAAACGGTAAGGGAATATCCCAATGAAAAAGGAGCTATTCTTTGTGGTGTTAACATGGAAGGTCCATATATCTCTTATAAGAAAAAAGGTGCTCAGAACGGACAGTATATAAGAGTAGCCAGTGTGGAAGAATTTAATAAATTACAAGAATTCTCTGGTAATATGATTAAGCTTGTAGATATTGCCCCTGAAATCGATGGAGCCATGGAGTTTATTCAGGAAGCGAAAAAAAGCACCAATATCTCCATTGCACACACCACAGCAGGATATGACATCGCTATGAAAGCATTTGAACAGGGAGCAAGTCATGTTACCCATCTATATAATGCCATGACTGGCTTTACTCATAGAGAACCTGGTGTGGTAGGTGCGGCAGCAGAATATGAAGGCTGTTATGTGGAATTGATTTGTGATGGAGTACATATTCACCCTAGTGCGGTGAAAAGTACGTTTAAATTATTCGGAAAAGAGCGAATTGTCTTAATTAGTGACAGTATGGAAGCGACCGGAATGCCTGACGGAGAGTATGAGTTGGGCGGACAAAAGGTTATCGTACGTGGAAACCGAGCAGAGCTTGAAGATGGAACTTTAGCAGGTTCCGTTACAAACCTTTTAAAATGTATGCAGACTGCCGTAAAAGACATGGGTATCCCATTAGAAGACGCTGTACTATGTGCAACGCAGAATGCTGCCAAATCAATTGATGTGTTTGATACGATGGGAAGTTTAGAACCAGATAAGTTAGCTAATATTCTGATTTTAGATAAGGATCTCAATATAAAGGCAGTATATATTAAGGGTGAAAGATATCTATAAATATGTATAATTGTTACAACGCTTATAATTACAAGTTTCAAGTTAGTATCATATAAAACAACAGTGGAATATGCCGTGTTTTGACATATTCCACTGTTGTTTTATATGATATAAGGTCTGGAACTCTTATTCAGTGCCTATATTGTGCTTGAGTAGTGTTTCTTCAATTTCGAGTAGAGCTGTGTAAGTACAACCATGTTCATTTGGACTTCCATTAATTAACAAAACTTTCATTATACTTGCCTCCTTGTAAGATGGATAATTTATTTGACAACTGACGAATTGAATTATATTCTAAATATATTCAATTGAATAGTATACACTTTGAAGTGAGATACTATCTTAAAGGAGAGCGTAAATAATGAAGATGTTGATATAAGACCATTTGCATATGCTATGTCTTTGATAGAAGGAAAATGGAAGATGCATATACTATTTTGGTTGTGGCACAAAGATGTTTTGCGATATAGCGAATTGAAAAGAGCCTTAGAAGGAATTACTCATAAGATGTTATCAAATCAATTGAAAGAACTGGAAAGAGATGGAATTATTATAAGGAATGAGTATCCTCAGGTGCCACCGAAGGTGGAATACAGTTTATCAGAATTAGGTTTATCCTTAATGCCTGTCTTAGAGGAATTATGCCAATGGGGACATTTACATTATGAGAACGACGCCTGAGTAAAAGTATATTCCAGCTCTTGAGATATTTCGTCGATATGTGTTGAAAAAAGTGAAAAGAAACGGTATAATCTATATACCTATATAAGGAAATATATACTAATTATGAACAATATTAGAGAAAAGAGGCGACAGTATGATGGGGGGAACAGGAAATAATAATTCCCGATTTTCAATGCTAATTAAATGTCCAAAGTGTAATGCGGAGTGTCATGAAGAGGATAGTCAGACTTATGAGTGTCCCAAATGTGGACACCAAGAACCTACCGATTATGGAAAAGTAAGAACGTTTCTTGATGAAAATGGTAATGCAACAGCAATGGAAATCGCACGAGCAACAGGAGTACCAATAGGAAAAATACATAACTTTTTAAGAAATGGGCGATTAGAAATACCAGAAGATTCCGATACGTACATAGAATGTAAACGTTGTGGTACAGATATTCGCTATGGCAAATACTGTCCAGAATGTGCCAATATATTAAAGAAAGAGCTTCAAGATGCATTTGATTTAGGAACAGTAGGAGCAGTGCCAAAACATAATACAGGCAAGATGCAATTCCTTAATCGAGATACAAGAAATCAATATACATACGATAACATTAGCTCTTTTTATAAATTGTAGAGGATTCATGGAGACTGGATATGGCAGATAAAGAAGATTGGCATTACTTCCATGTAGTTGCACAAAGGCATAAGATATGTTTATTACCCTATACAAAAGAGAGGGTGCATGAATTCTTTAAGGATTATGTACCTGATGCAATGATATTTTCTAAAGATGAAGACATAACACCATACACCTATCATGAAGATAAGGTTAATCATTACTATGAAACGAAGGTTCTTGATCCAACTAGGAGATATTTTGCTATTTGCCTAGGGGAGAAAACGATTGGCGAGATTCAACTAAAATACATTGACTTTGAGAAAAGCAGTGGTACTTTAAGTATTGCACTATCCAATAATACGGTAAAGGGATATGGTTATGGTTCGCAGGCAGAAGAACGGATACTTAATTATGCATTTAACGAATTAGGCTTAAGCACTGTATATGCAGATACCGTGCTTAGCAATAAGAGAAGTCAACATGTGTTAGAAAAACAGGGTTTTGTTTACACTCATGAAGATGATATGCTTCGATACTATGTGATACATAGAGATGATTTACAACGGCATTATAATTATAACGAATAGACAATTAGATTAATATATAAATATATATAACTACTAGATATAGAATGTATAATTTATATGAATTTCACTTATATCAAAGCAAGTGATATACTCAGGTTAAATACACACAAAGTATCAAGACTTTGGAAGTTGGAGGGTAGTTATTATGGCTAATATTAAGTGGGATTCAAAAAGCTATACTAGTAATTTTAGTTTTGTTTATGAATATGGACAGGAGGTAATGGACCTTCTTGAGAGTAAGCCTGGTATGACGGTTGTAGATCTAGGCTGTGGGAATGGGCATTTAACAAAGCAGTTATCGGATAAAGGTATGGAAGTAATAGGGATAGATGAATCTGAGGAAATGCTTGTATTGGCTAGAAAGAGTTATCCGCAGATAAAGTTTATATGCGCTGATGCCACAAGCTTTACAATTGATAGGAAGGTTGATGCTATCTTTTCTAATGCCGTATTCCACTGGATTGATAATCAAGATGATTTGATTAGGAATATAGTGGAACATCTAAAGGATGGCGGACAACTCGTATGTGAATTTGGTGGGTATGGAAACACGGAATTAATTCATGCCGCACTTGAGAAAGAATTTCATAGACGAGGATTACAATACGTACGAAATTTCTATTTCCCTACGATTGGTGAATATACTTCTCGATTAGAGGCACACGGATTACAAGTAAAGTACGCAACCTTATTCGATCGTCCTACAAAGCAAGTTGGAGAAGATGGACTTGCGAATTGGATTCGTATGTTTAATAAATTACCTTTTCAGGGCTTAGAAAAAGTGACACAAGAACATATTATACAATGTGTTGTTGATGAACTAAGACCAGTGTTATACAAAGAAGGAAATTGGTATGCTGACTATGTTAGATTACGAATAAAGGCAGTTAAATAAAGCGTAGGAGATAATATATTTTACTTAAACTCCTTACGGTGTGCTTCAAAAAAATCATGATAAATCTGGACATTCTTTAAAGAAGTCCATGGTTTTGGCTTTACTGGCACTTCATCAAGATCATATATCTTAACATCTCTCATTGCCAATAAGAATGGTGAGTGCGTGGAGATGATAAATTGACAGCCAAAGAAACGAACGGAATCTTCAATGAATCTTACTAATTCCAGTTGGCGTTCTGGTGATAGGCTGTTTTCGGGCTCGTCTAATAGATAGAGCCCATTTTCTTCGATTTTATCCATAAAATATTGAAAGGCGTTCTCGCCATTGGAATGTTCGCGAATGTTCTCCATCAGGTTATTACTTACAAACTTTGATTGTGTTTTACTTCTAGCTTGATTGACCTTTTTTAATTGTTCATAGTCATTCATAGAGGTGAACTTGAAAGAAGAATATTTCGCATCTAGATAATCTTCAAACAAATTTTCTCGTTTGGTATCAATCCCTTCATTCATCATTCGTACATTTAACATATAGTCGAATACATCATCACTCGTAATTGTTCTACTATGACTAGGAATTTCGCGTATAAGTGAATAGTCACAAAGGTTCACATAATCAGGAAAGAAATTAGATTGATTAAATCTAGAATCTCGCATTAGATTGAGCTTTTCTGATATGACGTTTAAAGCGGTTGTTTTCCCTGAACCATTACCGCCATATAGAATGGTAATTGGCTCAAAATTCAGTATAGTAAGCTCCCTCTTAGAAAGGATCTTGAATGGATAAAAGCTATTGTAGCAGTTTCTTTTTATAGAAAGGATAAAGTCGAATTCACTGCCATCATCAGGAAAGGAAAAAGAATCTAAGTAAAGCATACAATCACCTCATTAATATAATAATTACATTATAACTAAGTATATAACAAAGATAAAGAGGAAAAGGCTATGTGTAATAGGATTAAAGAATTAAAATACAGTACAAGCATATAATATATTATAAAACTGGTTTAAATTGTAAAAAACATATAGTATAATACAATAATTGAGAGCAGCAATTTAACAGCAATGTAGTGAAAATAAAATTAGAATCAATTAAGGGGTGTATTGGTATGAATAATTTTGACCCACGTATATTTGAACCATTTTGGGGAGCTTGGTATATTGATAGTTTAATTGGTGAAGCTAACTTTGGATATGTATACAAGATATATAAAGAAGAGTTTGGCCAGAAATATTATAGTACATTAAAGATAATTTCTTTACCAAAATCAGAAGAGGAAGCCAAAGAAATCTTATATGAAAGCACAGATCCAGATACGGCAACCCAATATTTTCGTGAAATTGCAGAAGTTATTTATAAAGATAATCAGATTATGGAGGGGCTGAAGGGAAAGACCAATATAGTAAGTTTCGATGACCATATGATTATTCGAAATGAAGATGGGATTGGTTATTACATAGTAATCCGTATGGAGGCATTAACATGCTTGAATAGGTTCTCGTCTGTAGAAAAGGAAAACATTGATATTAAGGCAGAGGAATCCATTCCTGTAGAAAAAATTATAAATGATGAGGATGAGGAAACTGTTTTGTTATTCTCAGCAAATCAGATGGAGAATTCAGGTCTAGAATATAAGGCTGCAAATAAAGAAAAGAATAATGTTGTAAAAGCGATCGTGGCATTTCTAATAATCACAGTTATTGTGATCTCTATTGAGGTGTTCATTCAATTGAATCCGAATAAAGAGAGCGAAATAGAAACTATAAATGCAAAAGCTACATCGATCGATGTAGAGGAGTCTGTTACAGAAGTAATTGAATAATCATACGACAAAATATTTGAGCCTAATCAAGATGAGATAGTATAGTACTGATAATTTAATTAGGGTACAAGTTAATAAAAAGACTGACTTACCCTTGACCGGGTTAGTTAGGAACACTTGCGAGAGCGTGTAACAACTGCTATAATGTGTATTAATATATTAGATAATTGAAAAACTCTTCTCCATGAAGAAGACATATTGATGTGTTTATCGCCATTACAAGGAGTTTCGCAGTTGACTATATAATATACATTAAAAGGAGGAAAAAACATGATTGAATATAGATTCGACACACAACTTTTGATTGATGGACAAAATCTTTCTGAAGATGCAATTAATGATTATATAACAAATAATATTGAAGGTGATTGTCTACTTGCAGTAGGTGATGAAGAGACAATTAAGATTCATTTTCATACCAATACACCGTGGGTATTATTAGAGTATTGTGCTTCATTAGGTGATATCTATGATGTTGTCGTTGAAAACATGGAGCGTCAAGCAAACGGACTTCAAGGTTAGTTTAAACTAGATTATATAGAATATACATTTTATACGAATGATGGAGGATATACGATGTACCAATTTGATGAAACTTACGTGATTAATAAATTGAAAGAATTATTAGCTATTGATAGTACAACAGGATATTTCCGTGAGATACAAGATTATCTAGTGAATGAGATGAAAGAATTAGAATTTTCTTGTGAAGAAGTTCATAAGGGTGGTGTAATTGCGGATCTTGGTGGAGAGGGAGATTCTCTCGTGATTATGGCACATGGGGACGATATCGGTTTAATGGTACGTTATATTAAGGACAATGGAGCACTAGTTGTTACGAATGTGGGTGGACTTCGTGAGGAAGATGCTACCGGAGTATACTGTCACTTACACACAAGACAAGGTGATGTGTACACTGGTTGCGTAAGAAGAGTTCATTCTTGTACCCATGTAAGACCAGATACTGATAATACAGCACCATTAAGTTATGCGACGAATGTGGAATTTGTATTAGATGAAGATGTAGAATGTAGACAAGATGTATTAGACCTTGGCATCCGCGTAGGAGATATAATTGCATTAGATCCAAGTTTTCACATGAACAATGGGTATATCACCAGCCGGTTTTTAGATGATAAGGCATGTATCGCTGTTTTACTTGGAGTTATGAAACATATTAAGGACAATTCATTAACTTGTAAGAGAAATGTGAAGGCATTCTTTAAAATGTTTGAAGAAATAGGACATGGTGGAGCATGGTTACCAGAAGGAACCAGAGACATCATATCACTTGATATTGCACCGGTATCACCAACGCAAGTATCAAGCGAGAAGAAAGTAAGCTTATTCGCGAAAGATTCCAAATTTCCATATCATTACGAGATGTTAACGGAACTTGTGGAGGCAGCAGAGAAAGTTGGAGCCACTTATGAAGTTGATGTATTCACTCCTAGATATGGAACAGATTCTGATTTCGCAATTACTGCTGGTAACAATGTGAGACATGCAGCAGTTGGGCCAGGTACAATTGGGAGTCATGGTTATGAAAGAACGCATATTGATGGATTGAATAATATGTATCAATTGTTGTTAGGATATATGGTAGGATAAAAAGAGAACCTTCCCGTACTAAAAAGTATAGGGAAGGTTCTCTTTTTATATTTATTCGTCTACTTGACTCTGCCCCAAGGACATAGTTTAAAATATAAATTATAAACTCAAACTTTGAATATAGCAGTTAAATACTCCTCGAAATCTTCAAGTACAATGTTTGAGTTATAGATATGTATTTATATAAAAGTAATCCTATAAAAGAGGTAGCAACTATGTCCAGTCTATTACATCTATGCAAAAAAAGAAAATCGCATATAATCTTCACAATGCTAATCAGTATCCTATCCATTATTATAACGTTATATTGGAATTATGAATTAAGTCAGATGATTAATCAAGTTCAAGTAGGTATATCCATAACCAGTACGCAGATTGTGCTGGTACTTATTCTTATGATTGCAAGTGCACTTAGTCAGGGGGGATTTACGTACCTGTCTGGGTATGCGAGTGAGTATCTAACACATGACCTTAGAATGCATCTTGCACAACGGTTATTTACAAAGAAATATTATGAAATGGAACAATTAAATGTAGGTGAGCAGTTATCACAGTTGCAGAATGAAGTAACCGAAGTGTCACAGTATCTAACCGGAAACTTATTCTTGTTAATTAATGACGGAATCCGTTTCATATTTACCTTTATCTGGTTGTTAACATTAGATGGTAAACTCGCAATTCTTAGCAATCTTCCAGTGCTATTAATCCTTGTCTATGTGGTCTTTTCTAGTGAGATTATTGAGAGCTTGACCAAACAAGGACAAAGAAAGCAACAAGAGTTGAATGGCTTCACAGACACCCTCCTCACTCTTTTCCCAGTTATCCGAATTTACGAAGCATGCGATCTATTACAGAATAAATATTATAATAAAGTTGAAGAATGGCAGCATATTACCATTCGTGAGGAGATGACCAAGGCCAAATTGATGTCTTTATCAGCAGTATTATCTTGCATTCCTTTGATACTACTTCTTTTAGTAGGAGGAACACTTGTTATACGTGGCGATATGTCTATTGGTCTTGTATATATCTTTATTAATTTATCCGGAAATGTATCAGGGGTCATGATGAACATGCCTGGACATATTGCGAAATTGCGTAGGTTTATAGGAAATCTTAATCGAATATTGAATGAGGAAGAAGGGATATAGAATGGAAATCTTGTTGAATAAGGTTACATTTACATATGGAGAAAAAAAGATATTGGATGAAATTAATCTATCAGTTAGGAAACAGGAACATGTTGGTATTCTTGGTAGTAGCGGTGGTGGGAAAAGCACTTTATTGAAGATAATCGCCGGGTTATATGAGATAACAGAGGGGACATGTATCGTTTCAGGATGTCAGGATCTAGATTCTATTCGAAAGAAAGTTGCGGTGGTTATGCAGAATACGAGTCTTTTTCCAATGTCTATACGGGATAATATCACTTGTGGACATTCCATGAGTGAGGAGGGAATAAGAAAAGCTATAGAAGCAGCGCAATTAGAGTCATGGATTGATTCTCTACCTGAAGGGATTGATAGCTATGTAGGGGAGAGAGGGGGCAAAGTATCGGGAGGGCAAGCACAAAGAATTGCCATAGCCAGAGCGATTGCAAAAGATGCACCCATTATCTTGTTAGACGAACCGACATCGGCATTAGATGATGAGACAGCGAAAGCAGTAATGCTTGCCCTAGAAAACTTGACGAAGGGAAAGACGGTTGTACATGTGACACACAGAGTTGAAACCCTGTGGGATTGTGATTGTGTATATGAATTACGTGGAGGGAAGTTATATGATACGAAGTCTAAGTCGAGTATTTAAACGAGTAGGAAAATTTCCTAACTACATTAGATTGTTGCTTCTACGTTGCCCATTTGATGCAGCATTAACTACCGCGAATGCCTGTTTTCTTCAACATAGCTTTGAAGCGATTAGTCAAGGCTCTGAAGTTGAATTAAGGTATGGTTGCATGTATTTTGCAATTGCAAGTGTACTGTTATTTCTCTATAATGGAAGTATATGGTGTCTGTATGCAAGATTTGTGACTAACTTTACAGGAAAACTGCGCAAGATGGTATTTTTCTCAATTGTGCATATGCCATTCAAGAAGTTTGATGAGAAAACCTCGGGTGAGTGGATGACTCGGTTGAATTCAGATGCGCAGATGACCATTAATCTGTTGAATGCACCATTTAATATACCACATGCGGTTGTATCTGTGGTTAATATATCGGTATCATCGTTACTCTTGTTACGTATTAATTCTACACTCATGGTAGTAACTTTATTGTTTGTAATTCCCCATGTAGTTGTAAACAGAAAGTTAGTATATACAAAGGTTACTACATTAATGGAACAATCACAAGAATACACAGAGAGGAATCTTACCTGTTTTTCAACCCTTATTACTTGCGCAGATATAGTAAGTTTATATGATGCCAAAGATTTTGTAATGGAGGCGTATGAACAGAGTAGCTTAGAGATGGTTCGAGCTAATATGCGTATACATGGTAGGAAGGCAATAAACAGCTTAGTTATCCCTTTGTTTGGTATGAGCGGCTATATTGTAATTTTACTATTAGGTTTAATTATGATTCGTAGGAGTTTGCTAACGTTTGGAGCATTAACAGCAGCACTACAATATCGTGGAGCAATTCTCATGGGGACAATGTTATTCATAAATTCAATGACGGAGATTCGTATGAACGCAGTTGGTTTGAGACGAATGGAGGAGACATATGGAGGAAGAGAAGATAACTGAAGAAAGGGTAGATGAAAAAGGAGTAGATGAAAAACTCGAGGAAGAAACGTTACTTAGGATTGGTGAGGTAGCTGCATTTTTTAATGTTTCCGTTAAAGCAATTCGAATCTACGAAAAGAAAGGGATTATAAGACCTGCGAAAGTAGACACATACACGGGATATCGTTATTATACAGTAGAACAGGTGCAACAGTTGAATGCCTTAGTAGAACTGAAAGCATTAGGTTTTTCTCTAGATGAAATTAAAGAGATTATGGTTGGTGGAATTACCAATGAGAAATTAATAAAGGCATTGACTCGTAAGAGAATGGTTTGGGAAGATACAATTAGTTCTGCTATGAACAAAATCGATGCCATTGATAAGATAACGGAAAGATTAAGTACTTCTAATGAAGCATTGAGGCTACAAGAGTTAACAGAAGAACAAAGAGCATGGCTGTTAGTGAAGATGGTATGTGTGGAGGATGTGAAAGTACAGAGTTTGTTAAGTGAGGCGATTTGGTTATAAAATGTATCTAGAAAAGAAGAAGATACTTTATAATATGGAGTGATAGTTTTTATCCCTATGCGAAGATTACCAATATGTTATCAACTTCTAAGTATAATTAAAGGAGAACTGTATGAACGATAAGCAAGAAATATTAATTGAAGAATATATTGCATTAATTCCAGAACGCTTTAGAAAACTATTCAATGAGTTAGCGGAGTATGCCGTGTCCCTAGGATATAATCCTATACGTAATAAAACACAAGATTTAACGATTGATTTTAAAAAGAATAAATATAAAGCAACCATAATGAAGTTTGGTTTAAAAGAACCAAAACATGATGGATTTGGTTGTGGAGAAAGAGACAACCCTGATTTACGCCTTCGATTTTTCGCGAGTGAAGATTATTCTGAGATCTTTCAGAATGGTATTAAACTTGTAATAGAAGAATTCGATGGGAAATATACGGGCTGTTATGGTTGCGGTAGATGTGAGGGAGAACTAGAAGGGTATACATACATCTATCCAGATGGAAGAAAAGTATTTCGCTGTGGGCGCGAGTTGATAGCCATAGTTGACTATGATGAGACTATAATGGAAGAAATTAAGAAATTGATGAATGTGCAAGATGATTTTTATAGGGATAAATTTGTAGAAGCTTAAATATTATTAGGAAAAGGATATGAGGATGAAAAAAACAATTTTTATTTGGTATTTTAGTCGTACACATAGAGAACTATTATAGCATTGTGACAATAGAGAGGTAGACAAGTTATGGAAGTAAAATTTTATAATCAAGTTGAGGATTCACTACTCAAATTTGCAGTGGTGTTTGCAAGATACCAAGGTAAATGGGTTTATTGTAGACATAAAGATAGAGATACATATGAGGCACCAGGGGGACATCGGGAATTAGGTGAATCAATCGAGATGGCAGCAAAGAGAGAATTGTATGAAGAAACGGGAGCAGTCGAATATGATATCAAGCCTGTCTGCGTATATTCGGTGGAAGGGAAGACAAGGGTAAATGAAAGTGGTGGAGAATCCTTTGGAAAGCTCTTCTATGCGGATATCTATCGATTCGAAAAGTTGCCTGATTATGAAATTGAAGAAGTGAGATTCTTTGATGACTTGCCACAAGAATTAACCTACCCAAGTATACAGCCAGTGTTATTAAGGAGATTACAGGATAATAACTACATATAGGAGTGATTCAATTATGACAACAGTATATTTTGTGAGACATGCTGAACCCAATTTTGATAATCATAATGATGAGTTACGTGAACTGACAGAGAAAGGTTTAGAAGATCGTAAACTCGTCACAGAATATTTATCAGATAAATCCATAGACGTTGTTTTATCAAGCCCATATAAAAGATCGGTAGATACAGTCATGGATTTTGTTAATCGTTATAATAAAGAGATCGAGAGAATTGATGATTTTAGGGAAAGAAAAGTAGACAGTGAGTGGATAAAAGATTTTACTGAATTCTGCAAGAGGCAGTGGGCAGATTTTAATTATAAATATACAGATGGTGAAACTTTAGCAGAAGTTCAAAAGAGAAATATATCAGCACTTAAAAAGGTACTTGAACAATATGAGAATAAGAATATTGTGATTGGAAGCCACGGAACAGCTTTAAGTACTATTATTAATTATTACGATTCTACATATGGATATGAGGACTTTGACAAGATTAGGTGTTTAATGCCTTGGATTATGAAGTTTACTTTTGAAGGAAAGAGATTAATCAATATGGAAAGTGTGAATGTGTTTGAAATGTTGAATGAGTAATGAATTTATATGGGGGGATTTAGTATACATATTGAATTGAAACTATTAAATGGCGATGAAGGTTTAGATATCTATGATATGCTACAGGATATTGCTCAAGTGGAAAATGGATTTAAAAATACGGTTCATGGTAAAACGTTTGAAGAATTTACAGAATGGTTGGCTGAATGTAAACGTTTATCACTCGAGAAAGAATTAATTGACGGGTGGAAAGTTCCAACGACAATTTATTGGTTATATATTGATGATAAACCAGTCGGCATGGGAAAGATACGCCATTTTCTAACTAGGCAATTGCAAGAAGAGGGCGGGCATATAGGATACAGTATACGTGTGGATCAGCGAGATAAGGGGTATGGAAAGATAATACTAAGAGAGCTAGTGATCAAGGCCTCAATGATGGGGATAGATCATGTATTACTAACAATTCGCAAAAATAATATATATTCATTAAAAGTCGCAATAGCTAACAAGGGAGAAATAATTAGAGAAAACGAAAATAGATATTACATTGACATACCATGTGAAGAGAATAGAAATACTGATCAATCAAATCTATGGAGATTGTGATATACGAAACGTTAATTCGTGGAAACTTCTTGAACGGTTAGATTTTAAGAGAATAAAGCAGATTGAAAATGAGTCCTATAAGGATGATGCGGCAGGAAATCCGTTATTAATTAGTATTTATATATACTTATTACAAAGCGGTGATATTGGTAATTGAGGAGTTTGAAATTAATTTAGTTTATTTAGAATAGTAAATAGTGGTCCAAGGTATGCTAAGGTTGTAGGATATTGAGATTTCTACAAACTGTAAACCGCAGTATTGTTAATATATTAAGTGAGGTATAAACATGTTAGAAAATCTAGCGTGTAATAAAGTAATAGAAGAAGAGAAACAAAATTCAGAATTGGTTAGACAATCTGCCGATGAAGAAAGCAACTGTCCGTGTAAGCGAATAAAATGTGAGCGTCATGGAAAATGTGTGGAATGTATTGCGCATCATAAGGAGAGAGAGACGAAGTATGAGCCATATTGTATGCGCAAATCCAAGAAAAAATAAAAGTATTGTGATAAGTTACAAATAACTTCTTGACATATGTGAATATAGGATTATAATAAAGTCAATAGCATAAGAAAAGCAAAGACGGAAAGAGTAGACTAATGGAAACATACAGAGAGAAGGACATTCGGTGAGAGTTCTTTATGAAGGAAGTTAGACGAAAACCATTCCTGAGCTGTATTGCTGAAAGTAGTAAGCATTACCGTATGCCTGCGTTAAGGGATAGGATTTGTATGAATCTGAAGTGAAAAGTTAAGGTGGAACCGTGCAGTAGTATACTTGCACCCTTACAATTGTGGTACATAGCCATAATTGTAAGGGTGTTTTTTATATTCTTCTGAGGTACAGTTGAGTTTTCTTATGTTATTCCTAATAAATTAGTCTAGGCAAATGCCTAAAATTTAATCATTTGAAAGGAGTGCATGAAAATGAAAGTAAGTAGCAAAGATGGTTCTATTCAGGAACGTAAATTCGAAGAAGTAGAGGGGAGAGAGGCATTTCGCCATACAACAGCACATGTTTTGGCTCAAGCAGTTAAGCGACTCTATCCAGATACAAAATGTGCCATAGGGCCAGCAATTGAGAATGGATTTTATTATGATTTTGAATTCTCTTTTCCATTTATGCCAGAACATCTACAAGCAGTAGAAGAAGAGATGAAGAAGATTGTGAAAGAATCCTTGCCACTTCAAAGATTAGAAGTAAGTCGTGAGGAAGCCTTGAAACAAATGGAGAATCTTAAGGAATCATACAAGATAGAATTAATTAAGGAACTACCAGAAGATGCAGTGATAACAATGTATAGCCAAGGAGAATATGTGGATTTATGTGCAGGACCACATGTATTGAATACTTGCTTGATTAAAGCCTTCAAATTAACTTCAGTAGCAGGTGCATACTGGAGAGGAAATGAGAAGAATAAGATGTTAACTAGAATCTATGGAACTTCCTTTCCAAAGCAGAGTGAGTTGAATGATTATCTAAAACAAGTAGAGGAAGCGAGGTTACGTGACCATAGAAAGCTAGGTAAAGAACTTGGTTTGTTTGCGCTATTAGATGAAGGACCAGGATTTCCGTTTTTCCTTCCAAAAGGAATGGTACTTAAGAATCTATTAATTGATTATTGGCGTAAACTTCATACTAGAGAAGATTATGTAGAGATATCCTCACCAATGATTTTAAACCGTGAGTTATGGGAAACTTCTGGTCACTGGGATCATTATCGAGAGAATATGTACACTACAGTGATTGATGATACTGATTATGCAATTAAGCCAATGAACTGTCCAGGTGGTATGTTAGTATATAAGATGCAACCACATTCATACCGTGAATTACCAATTCGAATGGGAGAGCTGGGATTAGTTCATCGTCATGAAAAATCAGGTCAACTACATGGTTTAATGAGAGTTCGATGCTTTACTCAAGATGATGCCCATATCTTTATGACAAGAGAACAGATAACTGATGAAATCAAGGGAGTTGTAAGATTGATTGATGAAGTGTATTCTAAATTCGGCTTCAAATATCATGTAGAATTATCAACTCGTCCTGAGAATAGTATGGGAAGTGATGATGATTGGGAAGTTGCTACACATGGATTACAAAGTGCCTTAGATGATTTGCAGATGGAATATGTAGTAAATGAAGGTGATGGTGCATTCTATGGACCTAAGATCGACTTCCATCTAGAAGATTCAATTGGAAGAACATGGCAGTGTGGAACAATTCAATTAGATTTCCAATTACCACAACGTTTCGAAGCAGAATATGTTGGGGCTGATGGAGAGAAACATAGACCAATTATGATTCACCGTGTTGTATTTGGCTCTATTGAGAGATTCATTGGAATACTTATCGAACATTATGCAGGTAAGTTTCCGGTATGGCTTGCACCAGTGCAAGCGAAGATTCTACTAGTATCTGATGTATACAAAGATTATGCGAAGGAAGTATTAGAAGAATTGAGAAACGCAGGAATTCGTGTAGAGCTTGATGATCGTAATGAGAAGCTTGGTTATAAGATAAGAGAAGCACAGATGGATAAAGTTCCTTATATGCTAATAGTTGGTCAGAAAGAAAAAGATGAGAATCAAGTATCTGTTCGTAGTCGAGATGCTGGAGACCTAGGTTCCCTTGATATTCATGAGTTTATTCAAAAAGTTAAGATTGAAGTAGAGTAAAGTTAATATTTGAAATGCTTGTTATTAAATAGTATATTTTATAGAAACACCAGTAGGAAGGATTATGTAGTAGTAAAGCCTATCCTACTGGTGTTTCTATATTCCGACTTAATCCTATTGACAAACTATGAAATGTGGTATAATATACTAAAAATATACATTGCATGAAAAAATATAATGTACATATAATCAAATCGGATGTTACATGTTTAATTGATTGGTTATACTATAATCTGGCGAAGGAAACAAATCGGTTATTTTTATAGTAGATGAGGAGAAGAATATTATGACAAGAGAAGAAGCATGGAATTTACTTACGAAGTTCAATCAAGACGAGTTTCATTTAGAACATGCGCAGATTGTTGAGAATACGATGCGCTACTTTGCTAATGAGCTTGGTTATGGAGAGGAAGCAGATTTTTGGGCAATAGTTGGTCTATTGCATGATTTAGATTTTGAGATGTACCCAGAGGAACACTGTATCAAAGAGCAAGAGATTATGCGTGAGTATGGTGTAGATGAGAGAATCATTCATGCGACAGCAAGCCATGGATATGAGCTAACTGTAGATATTAAACCAGAGCATGAGATGGAAAAAGTATTATATGCAGTTGATGAACTAACAGGGCTAATTGGCGCGGTTGCAATTATGAGGCCGTCGAAGAGTGTACAGGATTTAGAGTTGAAATCGGTTAAGAAAAAATATAAGAGTAAGGGGTTTGCAGCAGGCTGTTCTAGAGAAGTTATTGAGCGAGGAGCAGACATGCTTGGTTGGACCTTAGATGAGCTAATAGAACGTACTATAGGGGCATTGCGGACGTTTAGAGAATAGAATTTAGAAATCTTAATTCTTTCTTAATAGAATAAAATTATTCAATATGTTAAGATTAATAGGATTCACGAGATTATATAGTTAAAGGAGTAAGGAAATCACGATGCAAGATTTGATTATTCAACTTATGGATAAATTCGGGTACATAGGAATAATGCTATTAATTGCGATAGAGAATATATTTCCACCAATTCCATCAGAGGTAGTATTAACTTTTGGCGGTTTTATGACCACCTATTCTAAGTTAACAATCATTGGAGTAATAATTTTCTCTACAGTGGGTGCTATATTAGGAGCTATCGTGCTTTATTATATTGGATGTATCTTGAATAAAGAGCGTTTGATGAGAATTGTATCTGGTAAAATAGGCAAGATTTTGTTTCTTAAAGTGGATGATATTGAAAAAGCAGATCGTTGGTTTGCAACAAAAGGAGACAAAGTTGTTTTCTTTGGTAGATGCGTTCCTATTATCCGAAGTTTGATATCCATACCAGCAGGTATGAGCGGTATGCCATTAGGACGATTTCTAATATTAACCACCATTGGATCAGCGATTTGGAATACAATACTTGTTGTTATTGGAAGTGTTGTAGGAGAATCATGGGAAAAGATTGTAGCGATTGTGAATGAATATGCGTTTGTTACTTTATTCGTATTGGTGATAGTATTTGTCGTAGGTGTTATATATTTCTATAGAAAAAGAATTCGGGAACGTGAATAGTTTCCGAGTTCTTTTTTGTGTGGAATATCACTTAATAATGCCTCAATGTGATGGGCCATTGCAACTTATTCCATCAAAATTGCAACATAGGAAAATTTAGTAGAAATCAAGTTTCATAACCGTATAATAGACCTCATAAGGAGCATTTATCTCAGATCAGATAGAGAATAGAGATAAAAACTAATGTCAATAAATTATGAGGAGGATATGAATATGGATACTAGTAAGGAAGTAAGCAAGGAATTAAAAAACGAATCAAATGAAAGTAGGAGTTCTAATTTAAAAAAGAAGAGTAAGAAAAAGAAAATCATAAGGATAACACTAGGAAGTATTGCGGCAATTATAATTATTGCAATTTTAGGTTTTAGTTATTTCTTCGGGTATCAAGTTGCTTATGGATTACTTTATCAGAATGAAGGGTTAGATACGAAAGGAAATAGTGTTAAACAATTAGCTGAATGGAACTATGACGAAGAAGAATATGAGAGAACGAATTTCGAGAAGAATAATAATGGGAAAGAATTTACAGTAACAGCAAAGGATGGTAATATAGTTTATGGTACACATTTTATTGCAGATAATAAGGTAGATAATAATACAGTTATATTAATTCATGGTCTAGGAGGCGACCGTGTTTGTATGGAACCAATCGCTAAGATGTATCTAGACCGTGGTTGGAATGTAATAACATTTGATCAAAGAGCAAGTGGAGAATCTAAGAATGAATGGGTGACATTCGGTTATTTTGAAAAATACGATGTTGAAGCAATTGTTGACTATGTCGAAGATTTAACTTCTGATAAGAAGATTGTAATTCATGGGCAATCTATGGGTGCTGTTACAGCAGGATTATATGCGGCAACAAAACATGCTAGTGAACATGCAGATGCTATTATTATGGATTCTCCTTTTGATTCCATGGAGAGTATGTTTTTAGGTGTATGGCATGAGATGGATGATACGGAAGGGATTCCTGATGACTATATAATCTGGTGTGGAGATTGGTATCTAAGATGGAATTATAAATTCAGTTTTGCTGATACCGATTTAGTTAATTTATCAAAGAAGAATCATGTAAAGAGTCTTGTTATAGAGTCAATGAGAGATAACGTTGCATTACCAGAGATGAATGAAGCAATCTATGAAGCAATCGCTACAGGGGATAAGGAATTGTGGCGTGTAGATGCGGAACATGTAGAAGGATTTGTTGATTTTCCAGAGGAGTATACGAATGCCGTTATGGAGTTTTTAGAAAAGTAAGGATAGGTGATAACGCGGTGAAGATTAATCTTTTTCAGAAAAAGGAACTGTGCGAAGAATATGCGGATATCTATTATAGTGAGATGTCGGAAGAGATTCGTAATATATGTTCTATATTTGGGGAGAAAAAATTCGAATTATATGGTATTGAAGACGAAGAAAAGCAATTGCTACCGATTCAAGATATCTACTATTTTGAATCGGTTGAAAAGCGAACATTTGCGTATATGAGGACAAAGGTTTATCAGATTCAGTATAACCTAACAGAACTTGAAGATAGGCTTAGCGAACAGGGATTTATACGAATCAATAAATCGGTAGTTATTAATATCTTCAAGATTAAGAAAATTAGGTCAGAACTTAATATGAGAGTGCAAGCACAGTTGCTAAACAAAGAAGAGATTATGATAAGCCGCCATTATAAAACTGGTTTCGAGAAGTATTTAATTAAGATGCGAGGTGTCATGCATGCGAATAATTAAAGGAAAAGAAATTCTGATTACCATATGTATCTCCTATACAATTATTAATATTGGAGGGTCAGTATTTGAGGCTATTGTTAATCAGCAGAGTAGTCTATGTACCAATAACATAATGATGCTTATGTGGACTAGTATCGCAGTATTTGTACTAAGTATTCATCATCTGTTTGATGAATGGTCACCGCTTGCCATGATTTTAATACAATATGTTATTGCTCTTTCGTTGGTTTTACTTACAATGGTTATAGGAGGATTCTTTGAGCCAGTTGCAAGAGGTGGGTACAAAGATGCCTTCTTATCATTTACCATACCGTATGTAATTGGCGCAATCATATATTATATTGGAGTTTTTCAAAGTGTACGTAGACAAAACCAACTATTACAAGATATTATTAAAGATAAAGATGAGGAATCATAAGTAAGGATCAGAGTGAATGTCAGTACTATTAATTCCGTGAGGGGGATTTATTATGAGTAGTAAGAGAAAGAGTGGGAAAAGTGCGATTATCTTGTTAGGCTGGATTTTTCTTGTGCTTGGTGTAATATTTATAATCTGTGGTGTAGCCAGTGAATTGATTATAACGCGTATTTTACGTAATCATGAATGGGTTACTGAATCGATGACTAATGAAAGTGTGCTTATAGTTACTATTGTATTTTGCAGTATTGGTGGAGTGTTAACCATTATTGGTGCATCTTTTCTGATTGTTACTTTGCTTAGTAAGAAGAGAAAGAAGAAGTTGATTGAAACTGGTCGCAAATATTATGCAGAAGTGACAGATGCAATTATTAATTATCATGTTCAAGTCAATCGTAAGTATCCATATCGATTGGATTGCAAATATATTGATGCATTCACTGGAATTACCTATCTATATCGTAGTGATAATGTTTGGGATAATCCAGATCAATATATAGGATCACAAGTACCTGTTTATGTGAATCCGAATAAACCAAAGGAATATTATGTTGCTGTTGAAGAATTATCAAGTTCTAAGAGTACAATGTTTTGTGATTATCGTTAACATGAAAATTAATAAATGTAGAGTTATATACGCTAGTAAAACACTTTTTGTTTTACTAGCGTATTTTGTTTGATAGTTTGGGGAAAATGTGGAATAGGTTAAGATGTGGAGGATATTAAATAGTAAGAATACAACATTAGTCAAAGGGCTGAGTTTATACTGAAAATGAATAAAATCCATATATTATGTTAAAAGTAATTCATATTATTTTTACTATCGTATATATAGTTTATTTAAAGAAAAGGAAGAAGCAAATATATGAAAAGGAAGCAATTAAGACGTAGAATGGTAAAAAATATACGACGATTTGAAAATAATATGCTATCTATGGAGAGATATTTGGAAAAAGAATATCTAGATGAAGATAATAATGCAATCATTTTTGTTAATGCCTATGATGGTATTGAATGGTTTGATAAGTTATCCATTGGAAATCAAGTCACATTAAACCAAGACATTTATGATTTTATCGATAGAAAGGCATATTACATCCCAATACGTTATCCAATTATAATCCAGTTTGTAAATGTAGATTTAAATGAGAAGGAACAAAATCAAATTATAAGATTGATTAAAGAACATTATACTTCAATATTAAATGATAAGCGTATTGATTTACATTATAATTTTATTACCATACTATCATTGTTTACTTTGGGAATTATCCTTTTAATTATATATTTTACTATAAATATGGCTGAAGTTGGTGAAATAATATCAGAAGTATTATCCATCGCAGCATCATTTGCTTTATGGGAAGCAGTGGACTATTTTTTGCTTGAACGAAAAGATATATCGAAAGAAAGATTAAATGCAGGCCAATTGAGCATTAGTGAGATACGTTTTATTATCCAATAATCATAAAACCAAGAGTCTTTTATATAGAGAATAATTTAAAAGATAATCGTGTAAATTATGGAAAAGTTTAAAATTGTGTTTACAAAACAAGTATGGTAAAATATAATAACATATAATTCATAGTTGAAAAGTATGATAATAAAATTAAAAATTGTTCTTGTGAACAAAAAGAGAGGGATGTTTATATGGAAAAAAGCACATTTCTAACAGAATTTTTACAATTAAGCGATTTTAGAACATATCTATTCATAGCCGTTTTACTTATCGTGTTTTATTGTATTCGTAAAATTGAGAAAAAGAAAATGAAATTTTCTTATCGCATGATTATAGGATCAGTAGTTGGTCTGGTTTTGGGAATTATTATTCAAGTAATAGCAGGGTTTCCAAGTGAACCAAGTGAAGTAGTATGGTTATCTGAGGTATCAAGTTGGTATGGCTTGGTGGGTAATGGCTTCATGGATTTGTTAAAGATGCTCGTTGTACCTTTGATCTTTTTATCAATTGTACGTGTCATCATGAATATGCAAGGTGAGAATCTTGGAAAGCTTACGTATAGAACGATTGGGATGCTTATTGGAACTACTTTAATCGCGGCTATTATAGGTACCGCGCTTGGAAGCGTATTTAATCTAGGTTCCGCTTTGGTCATTGAAGAAGGGGATGCTCAGATTCGTGAGATGGTTCCAATTGTAGATACACTAAGAGGTTTGCTACCTTCTAATGTCGTGAATGCTATGGCCGAGGGAAATATTGTAGCAGTTGTTATATTCGCAGGATTTATAGGGTTAGCGATTCGTAGACTAAGCAAGAAGTATCAAGACGTTATTGAACCATTCACAAAGTGGGTGGAAGCTTTTTATAAAATCATTGTAAGTGTAGCAATGACTGTAATCAAATTCATGCCTTATGCAGTAGTGGCATTACTAGCTAATACCATTACATCAAGAGGAATTAGTGTATTGACATCGGTATTACGCTATATATTAGTTTTATATCTAGGACTTATCTGCATGTTTATTGTGCATCTAATTATAGCAGCTATACAAGGAGTAAAACCATCAACTTATATTAAGAATGGGTTAGAACCGCTAATACTTGCTTTCACGTCCCGTTCAAGTTTAGGAACACTTCCAGTTTTAATAGAAACATTGCGTACAAAGTTTATGGTTGATGAAGGTGTTGCAAGTTTTGTTGGTAGCCTAGGTTCGAACATGGGTATGAATGGTTGTGCAGGTCTGTATCCTGCTATGACAACAGTTATGTTAGCACAAATGTTGGGGGTTGACATGAACCTTAGCTTTTATCTAATGCTTGCAATCATTATCGCTGTCAGTTCCTTTGGTATTGCAGGAATACCAGGGGCAGCAACAATTTCAATATCTGTAGTTATATCAGGAATGGGATTAGGTGCTTATTTCCCACTAATAGGAGCAATTGTTGCTATCGATCCTATATTAGATATGGGTAGAACTTTATTGAATGTTAGTGGTACAATGGTTAGTGCAATTACCGTTAACAAGTCGATAAGTAAGGAATAATAGGAGTAGTGTAATTATGAAGATTATTATAATTGGTGGAATTGCAGCTGGTATGAGTGCAGCTGCAAAGTTCCGCCGTATGGATAAGGAAGCAAGTATAACGATTTATGAGAAAGAAAATTATATATCTTTTGGGGCCTGTGGGTTACCTTATTATGTAGGTGATTATTTTAATGACCATGAGCGCATGCTTGTTAGAACACCAGAACAAGCCATCTCTTCTGGAATTAATGTGCAGGTAAAGCATGAAGTTATTCAAGTTGATACAAAAGAAAAACGAGTACTAGTTAAGAAATTAGAGGATGAATCATTGCATTGGGATTCTTACGATCAATTAATGATTTCAACTGGAGCAAGAGCGGTTAAACCGCCAATTAAAAACCTGGATATAGAAAATGTGTATTTTCTTCGTAATCTTGAAGATGGACAGAGAGTTCGTGAGAAAATGTTGGATTCTTCTATTAAAACAGTTGGGATTATCGGAGCAGGCTTTATTGGATTAGAAGTAGTAGAAGCGGCGAAAAAGTTAGATAAAGAAGTACATGTATTCCAGTTAGAGGACCGTATTCTGAAAGACGTATTCGATGAAGAGATTACGAAAGTTCTAGAAGAAGAATTAGTGGAAAAGGGAGTACATCTTCATCTGAATGCAAAAGTAACAGCACTTAGTGGAAAAGAATATGTAGAAGAAATTATTACGGAAGAGGAAAGTGTTAAAATCGATCTTGCAATACTTGCAACCGGAGTAAAGCCTAATACTGAATTTTTAAAAGATACGGATATCAATATGATATCCAATGGTGCTATTGTTATTGACGAGGAAGGAAGAACATCTATCGAAAGTATTTACGCAGCCGGAGACTGTGCAACGGTACCTCATAGATTAAAAGATAAGCCAGCCTACCTTCCATTAGCGACCAATGCCAATAAGTTAGGAAGAATTGTTGGAGAAAACCTTGCAGGAAAACATGTGAAGTTCCCTGGAACTCTTGGCTCTAGTTGTATTAAAGTACTTGAGATGGAAGCAGGCCGTACTGGTTTAACAGAAAAGGAAGCAAAGGCTTTGGATATAGAAGTCGGAACTGTTTTCATTACAGATAAAAACCATACGTCATATTATCCTGGTCAAGAAGCATTGGGAATTAAGCTAATCTATGATGCGAATACGAAAGTGCTTCTAGGCGGTCAAGTAGTAGGAAAGCAGGATGCTGTACAACGAACTAATGTATTGGCAGCTGCTATATATGGAAAAATGACAACGAAAGAATTAGGCATGTTAGATCTGTGCTATGCACCACCATTTGCTAGAACCTGGGATGCATTGAATAATGCTGGAAATGTAGCGAAATAGTTAGAGTGTCGTACTCAAACTTAGCACTTGAAGATTCCTTGAAGTAGCTAACGGCTATGTGCGAAGTTTATATTGGCGTATTATTATAAGGTCACATATAATAGATTAAAATTATAATCAAGGGAGAGATATGAAGAAGTTAAAAGACGGCATATTTATCACAATAGGTTTATTATGTGTGGCACTTGGAAGTATTGGAATTGTGTTACCAATCCTGCCGACTACCCCCTTCTATATGCTTGCAGCAGTAATGTTTGGTAAAGGTTCTAAGGGGATTTATCAGTGGTTTGTTACGACAAGTCTGTATCGAAAACACGTAGCTTCATTGGTTGAATCTAAAGCAATGACAGCTAGGGCTAAAGCATGCCTATTAGGAATGGTAACTCTCGTCTTGATGGTTGCCATGATTATAGCCTCTAATTGGTGGATACGCGGAATATTAGTGGTGGTGGCTATATTTCATTACTATTATTTTTTATTAAAGATTAAAACTATTAAGGAAGAACAGTAGAATATATCGCTTAAGTGATTGTACTTGAGGAGGGAATGTGGGGAGTCACATTCCCTTTTCTTATATCTACCGTTATAGTGAAAATAGTTATTATAATTACTTAATAAAAGTTAAAAATGGGATTGGAATATATGTAAATATATGGTAATATTGTAATACAGTCAAAAAAATCAGAAAACAAAGTTATGGTGGAGAAAAAAATTATTAATGCCGATATAAAAAGTAGGACATTAAGTTAGAAGTACTAAATGTGAGGTATATTGCGATGAAGAGAAGAAATAGTAAAAGCACCTATAGAATAATAAGTTTATTAATAGTAGTATTTCTTATAGATTTTCTTGTATTGAATCAAGAAGGAACGAAGGTATTGTCTGCCGATCATCTATGGCGGGGAAATCAGTGGGGGTATTTAACGAAGTATGGAAGATTGCTTAATGTATCTGCCATGAGCCCTGAATGGTGGCGTTTATTAACATGTATGTTCTTACATGCGGGTATTCCACATCTAGTAGTGAATTGTATCGGACTATATAGCATTGGATCTATCGTTGAGCAGAGATTAGGCGGAATGAAATTATTAATGATTTATTTACTTAGTGGTATAGGATCTGCAATGATCACGATGTTAGTTACATATGGAAGTGTTGGAGCAAGTGGTGCTATCTATGGTGTTGGGGGAACTCTTTTAATCCTAATAATTAAGGATCGAAAGAATAGTTGGTCAACACAGCCGCTATTGAAGAAGTTAATTATTGTTGCGTATCTAATCGTTCCAAATCTAAGTGGGGTTAACACGTTAATCGCCCATGAAACTGGTTTGATAATTGGGATACTATTCGGCCTAGTATTAGTCGCAAGTGTAAAAGGAGATAGTAGTAAAGAACAAACGAGAGAGAAGCATATGAAAATAATAGTTGAAGAAGAAAGATTGTAGATTGTCCACTAAATTATCTTAATATTCTTAAGGTGAAATGAAAAAGTAAATTCCACTTTGACAGAGTAAATTCCATAGAAACAAGCTTTTATTAAAATAACACTGTTTGTTGTATTCGATTTTCTGC